>NZ_SMKV01000017.1 GCF_004348445.1 Saccharopolyspora aridisoli
GGGGTGGGGGCGGTCGATGATGATCGGTATGTCTGAGAACGGGTCGAAGGACGCTGGAGCCAGGTCGGAGCGGGAGCCCGGGGCAGTGGAGCCGAGCGCGAACGGTGCGGCGGCCGAGGACGTGACCGCCAAGGGCACCAACGGCAAGGACGCCCAAGGGGTGGGCGCCGCCGGCAGCGGGGTCGCGGAGAAGACGAGAGAGCCCGTCGAGCGATCCAGAGGCGGCAAGCACGAGCTCGCGACGCGGAGCCGGACCGGCGTGCTCTGGACCGCGCTCGCCATCGCGGGCGTGGTGCTGGTCTTCCTGCTGATCTTCGTCGCGCAGAACTTCGCGGCGGTGACCGTGCACTTCCTGGGGCTGGAGTTCAGCCTGCCGATCGGCCTCGCCCTGCTGTTCGCCGCGATCATCGGTGGCGTGCTGGTGTGGCTGGCGGGCACGGCGCGCATGATCCAGATGCGCCGCGCCGCCAAGAAGGCCCGCGAGCAGTCCTAGTTCGGTTCTCCCAGAGGAGCCGAGGTGAACGGGCCGCCGAGCAGTTCGTGCGAGGTGTTCGGGGCGACGCCGGAGGCGAAGACGACCTCCGCGTCGTCGCGGGACGCGTAACCGAGTTCGGCGGCCTCCGTCAGCGGAACCGGGCGTCGCGCGTTGTCCGAGACGCCCCAGATGACGCGGTAACCCGGAGACGGGTGCGACAGGCAGGCTTCGAGCATCCGCGCGCAGTCGTCCGGCGAGAGCCACAGGCCCAACCCGCGTTCGTCGCCCACCGTCTCGAAGCACGCACCGATGCGGATGCAGATCACGTCGATGCCGAACCGCGAGTGGTAGAGGCTGCCCAGTGCCTCCATCGCCGCTTTGCTCACCCCGTAGTAGGTGTCCGGCCGCGGCGGTGAGTCCGCCGCCAACGTCGCGGCCTCCGACGTGGAGCGGAATCCGGCGACGTGGTTGCTGGACGCGAGGACCACCCGGCGGACGCCGTTTCGGCGGGCGGCGTCCAGCACGGTGCGTGTGCCGTCGATGTTGACCGAAAGCGCTTCGGACCAGCTGCTCTCGCGGCTGTGGCCGCCCAGGTGCACCACGGCGTCGACGTCGGCGCAGGCCCGCGCCATCGCCTCGGGGTCGGTGACGCTGGCTTCGACGATCTCGACCGCTTCGCCGTCCGCCGCGGGCGCGGGCCGAACGATGTCCAGCAATCGCAGCGCCCGGCCCTCGCGGCGCAGCCGAGGCCGCATCAACGTTGCGATGCCGCCGGCGGCACCGGTGATCAAGATGCGTTCCGACAAGGCGTTTCCCCTTCGCATCAGTGAATTCCGGATGCGTGTTGCCGCGCCGAACGCTGGTTGACATGTGATCGACGCCATACTAGCGTCCGGCTCCGGAACTTTACGAAACAAATTGTTCATCGCTGCGCGGGATTTCCGTGTGGTCCGTACGGCCCAATTGGGAAGCGCTTTCCGGAGCACGCCCGGGTCGACGACGAGCCCCGCAGCGAGCTCGAAAGCCGCGGAGTTCCAAGCCATCGGATGTGAAGGGGTGGGCCGGTGCACGCGCTGGACTGGGTCATGGTGATCGGGTACTTCGGCTTGATGGTCGGCATCGGCTGGTGGTCGCACCGAAGGGTCAAGACAGACAAGGACTTCTTCATCGCCGGCGGTCGGATGCCCTGGTGGCTGGCCGGGATCTCGCACCACATGTCCGGCTACAGCGCGGTGCTGTTCGTCGCCTACGCGGGCGTGGCCTACAGCCAGGGCGTCACGGTCTACTTCTGGGGATTCGCCTCCATCGGCATCGGCGTGGCGATCGGCGCCTGGTTGTTCGCCGCGCGCTGGAACCAGTTGCGCGCCGAGTTCGGCGTGGCCTCGCCGCTGGAATTCCTGGCCCGTCGCTTCAACATCCCCACCCAGCAGGCGCTGGCCTGGAGCGGTGCCTCGCTGAAGGTCTTCGACGTGGCCTCCAAGTGGTTCGCGGTGTCGATCCTGCTGGAGTCCTTCGCGGGCGTGCCGATCCTGGTGGGCATCCTGGTCACCGGCGGCGTCACGCTGCTGTACTGCACGGCGGGCGGGCTGTGGGCCGACGCGCTCACCGACTTCGGGCAGTTCGTGATCCAGGGCTTGGCCGGCATCGTGATGATCTGGGCGGTGCTGTCCTCGCTCGGCGGCATCTCGGGGCTGTGGACGATGTGGGACCGGCTGCCCGCCGGGCACCTATCGCCGGTCACCGAGGACTACACGACCGTCTTCCTGCTGGTGTACGTGCTGGTGAAGACCCTGGAGTACAACGGCGGGATGTGGAACCTGGCGCAGCGCTACATGGCCTCGCCGGACAACCACGCCGCCCGCCGGGGCGCGCTGCTGTCCTCGGCGCTGTACCTGGTCTGGCCGCTGGTGCTGATGTTGCCGATGTTCGCCGCACCGCTGTTCGTGCCGGGGCTGGAGGACCCGACGACCTCGTACGCCGCGATGACCGAGAAGCTGCTGCCCGCGGGCATGGTGGGGCTGGTGCTCGCCGGGATGTTCTCCCACACCATGGCCATGGTCGCCTCCGATGCCAATGCCATCTCGGCGGTGATCACCCGGGACATGCTGCCGGTGCTGTGGCGCAAGGCCCGCGAGTTCGGCGAGGTGCAGCGGTTGCGCGCCGGCCGGATCGCGACGTTCGGCTTCATCGCGCTGAGCATGCTGGTGGCCACGCAGGCGGACAGCCTCGGTGGTGTGCTGTCGATCGTGGTGTCGTGGGTGGCGGCGCTGATGGGGCCGATCTCGGTGCCGCTGCTGCTGGGGATGCTGCCGTGGTTCCGCCGCTGCGGTTCGCGGGCGGCGCTGGTGTCGTGGGCGGGTGGTCTGATCACCTACGCGGTGCTCTACTACGGCGTGGACGCCAGTCAGACCGCGACCGTGGCGACGCCGATCCTGGTCTCGCTGGCCCTGTTCATCGGGTTGGGGGCGGTCGCCTCGGAACGGACCGCGGAGGTCGACGAGATGCTCGAGGTGCTGGACCGGGCTGCGAAGGGCACCACAGCGGCGGCCGCGCGGTGAGAGCGCACGTCACCGGCTACGCCTACTCCTGGGACGTGCGGCCCGGTTTCGCGGACCGGGTCGCGGCGTCCGGGGTGGACGAGGTCGCCGTCGCGGTCGCGTACCACAGCGCTCGCGCGGCGACGCCGTTCGACGGGACCCGCAGCGCGGTGGTGGCCCGTCACGCCGCGCTCTACCGCCCGGTGGGGACCGGCTGGGGCAGGCTGCGCCCGGCCGAACCGGACTGGGTGGGACCCGACAGCGCCGGTGAGGCAGTCGCGGAGCTCAACCGCAGCGGTGTCGACGCCGCCGCGTGGCTGGTGCTGACCCACAACTCCGTGCTGGGCGGGCGGTTCCCGGACGTCGCGGTGCGCAACTGCTTCGACGAGGTCTACCCGTGGGCGCTGTGCCCGTCGCACGCCGAGGTGCGCGACTACGCGGTGCGGCTCACCCGGTCCGCGCTGGACGGTCTCGACGTGCGGTCGGTGGTGCTGGAGGCGTGCGGTCAGCTCGGTGCGGTGCACCAGCACCAGCACGAGAAGACCGACGCGGTCTGGTCGCCCGCGGCGGCCCGGTTGCTGTCGGTCTGCTGCTGCGCTGCGTGCGCGCGTGGCTGGACCGGCCTGGACGCCCAGCGGGTGCGCGAGGTGCTGTGCACCGAGTTCCGCCGGATCATCGCCACCGGCGATCTCAGCGCGGTGGACGACGCACTGCCCGCTGAACTTCGAGAGACCCTGCTCGCGGCTCGTTCTGCGGCCACCGATCTGCTGCGCCGCGCGGTGCTGGATGCCGTGGGCACGGGTCGTCGGGTGCTGTTGCACGGCAGCGCCGATGCCTGGGCGACCGGTGCCCTTCCGGGACTGACGCGGCGCGCGGGGGACGAGGTCGACGGCGTCGTCGTGCCCTGCTGGGACCCGACCGGGCCGGAGGAGGTCGCGGCGGCCAAGGCCGCCGGGATCGACAACGTCGGCGCCTACGTCAACGCCGTCGGACCGCGGGTCGGCGACCTGGCCGACCACGTCCGCCGGTTGCGCGCGGCCGGAGCCGACGAGCTGCACCTGTACCACCTCGGTCTGGCGGGCCCAGCCCGAGCCCCGCTGCTGCGGGAAGCCGCCGACGAGGCCCGCCGCGGCAGCTGAACCTGCTGTCTCGGCCCGTTTCCGGGGTGCTCGCGAGAATAGTCGGTGAATTCCGCCCGGCGAGGGGGCAGGACTCCAATCGAGTGATCTCGAAAAGCTTCTCCACCGGACGGCTGCCCGGCTTTTCACACCTCTTCCCGAAGATCACGGTTCAGTGGGAAAAATCCCGGTGGAAGTGTCGTCCGTCCAGCTGTGGTGGGGAATACCCGCCAACCTCCACGATGAGTGAAGATCATCGATAAGGTGCCCGGCGTATCGAGGGCACGCGATGTTCGGATCGCCGGGATGCGTCCTGGCGTGGGCGAAAGATCATCGATGGAAAGAACGTGGAAGTGACGACCCAAGACGATTCCCTGTCCTCGCCAGGCCCAGGAAGACAACGCCCGGGCGGTTCCTCGATCCGGTCGCGGCTGACTTGGGCGGTGTTCGTCCCGTGGATCGTCGTCGCGGTGCTGTGGTCGGTGGGGTGTTCGCTGTTCGCCTTCGACGCGTTCTTCGCCCGCCAGATCGCCTCCGGCGTGCAGTCGATGTCGCTGCCCGCGGTCAACGCGCTCGACCAGGTCCAACGCGAACGGCTCCGCAGCCTCGAGGTCATCAGCCAGCCCGGCGCGGGGATCAACGAGCTCGCCGGTCAGCAGCGCGCCACCGACAGCGCGCTCGACGCGCTCAACGAGAAGGCCGCCCCGGTGCTCGAATCGGCGCCGGCCGACGTCGTCGCGCCCATGAACCAGCTCAACGGCTACTTCAAGCGGCTGCCCGACCTGCGCGAGCGGATCAACAGCCGCCAGGCGACCGTCGAGGAGCTCAACGCCTTCTACGACGACATGTTCGCCGCCGCGACCACGCTCTTCGACATCCAGTCGCGCATCACGCCCGACGCCGAGGCACGCCAGGGCTCGCTGGCCGCGGTTGGCCTGTTCCGCGCGTCCGACACGCTCTCCCGCGAGTCGTCGATGGTCGGCACCATCCTGACCAGCGGTGAGTTGAGCCCCGCCGAGCACCGCGAGCTGACCGGCTACATCGTCAGCCACCACGCCATCGTGCGGTCCAACATGACCACGATGCTGCCCGAGGTGCGCCAGCGGTACGAGGCGATGATCGCCAACCCGGACTGGAAGCAGCTGGTGGCCGCCGAGGACCAGCTCGTGCAGCACGGCGCGTTCGGGCCGAGCGAGCGGCCGCAGCTGCGCGTCGAGGACTGGCGCCGGATGACCAACAACGTCGGCGCCGAGATGTCCAACCTGGTGCGCACGCAGAGCGAGCAGGTCGCCAACGGTGCGGTCAGCCGCGCGACCGGCACGCTGTGGACGGTGCTGATCGGGAGCCTGGCGGCGCTGGCGGTATCGGTGGGCTCGTTCTTCTTCGCCCGCCGCGTCTACCGCACGGTCGTCGACGACGCGCTGCTGACGCGGCTGCAGGGACTGCGCACCGAATCGCTGGCGATGGCCGAGCGGCTGCCGGACGTGGTGCGCAGGCTCCGCGAAGGCGAAGCGGTCGAGGTCGACGCCGAGCTGGTGGCCCTGGGCCACTACGGCAGCGACGAGGTCGGCGAGGTCGCCCACGCGATCCAGCTGTTCCAGCAGGAAGCGGTGCAGGCCGCCGTCGGCGAGACGCGGGCCAGGCAGGGCGCCCGCGTGGTGTTCGTGGGCATGGCGCACCGCATTCAGCGGCTGCTGCGCGGCATGCACACCACGATCGACCAGCTGGAGCGCAACGAGGACAGCTCCCAGCAGCTGGCCAGGCTGTTCGACCTGGACAACGCCACCACCCGTGCCCGCCGCACGGTGGAGAACCTGCTGGTCCTCGGCGACCAGCAGCCCGGTCGCCGGTGGAGCCGCCCGGTCGCGCTGATGGACGTGCTGCGCTCGTCGGTCTCCGAGATCGACCAGTACTCGCGCGTGGTCATCGGCCACGTGCCGGAGGTGATGCTGCACGGCGCCGCGGTGGGCGACGCGATCCACCTGATCTCCGAGCTCATCGACAACGCCACCGCGTTCTCGCCGCCGAACACCCAGGTGCACGTGGGGGCCAACGACGTCGCGCGCGGCATCGCCATCGACATCGCCGACCAGGGCCTGGGCATGGATCCCGGTATCCGGCAGCGGGCCAACGAGATGATGCACGAGCCCCCGGAGTTCGACCGGCTCGTGCTGGAGAACAACAAGGCCGAGCAGCTGGGCCTGTTCACCGCCGCTCGTCTGGCCTCGCGCCGGGAGATCTCGGTGGAGTTCGGCGTGTCGGCCTACGGTGGAACCCGCGCCACGGTCCTGCTGCCCGACCGGATCCTGGAGGTGGGCGGCAGCGGCGACGGCGACACCGTGCAGGTGCCGGTCAGCGCCCTGGACCGCCGCCGCGCGCTCGCGGGGAACCTCGAGCAACAGCCGGTCAGCGGTGCGCGGCCCGAACGAACGCTGGTGCCGCAGCCGCGCGAACTGAGCTGGGATGGGACGATGACCGACCAGTCGACCGCACCCGGCAGGGCCACCGAGACGCTCGACCACGAGTGGCCGGCCGAGGGATCGCCCGCTTCAGCGGCCGGTCGCGAACCGGAGGCCGAGCGCGGCAAGGCGAATCGCCCCTCACTGCCCAAGCGGGTGCCGCAGACGCACCTGGCCGACGGGCTCAAGGACGACCCGGATGCCGAAGAGCGGGCGATGATCGCTTCGCCGAGCAAGCTGGCGGGTTTCCGCCGGGCGTTCCGTGGCGGTTTCGACGAATCCGGTGGCGGCGACTCGTGACCAGACCAAACGACAAGCAAGCGCGTGTGAGGTGGGCATGACCGAGACAGCTTCGAAACTGAGTTGGCTGCTGGACGACTTCGTGCACGGCGTGCACGGAGCCGACCACGCCGTGGTGCTGTCCAACGACGGCCTGGTCATCGCCAAGTCCGCCGGGCTGGACCGCGACGCCGGCGACAAGCTCGCCGCGGCGGCATCGAGCATGCGCAGCATCGGCAAGGGCGTCAGCAAGGACTTCGGTCGCGGTCAGGTCGCGCAGACCCACGTCGAGATGGAGCACGGGTTCTTGTTCGTCTCGGCGGCGGGCAGCGGCGCGTGCCTGGCGGTGCTGTCGGCGGCCGACACCGACATCGAGCTGGTGGCCTACGAGATGGGCCGTCTGATCACCCGTGTCGGATCGTTCCTGTCGGCCGCGCCGCGAGACCTGCACGGGCTGGCGGCAGAGAGGACCTGACAGTGGACGAGGCGTGGTACGACGATGAAGCCGGGCCCATGGTCCGGCCGTACACGATCACGCGCGGCCGGACCCCTGGGCAGCACAAGCACCGGCTCGACACGGCGACCCAGGTGGTCACCGTCGAACCGCCACCGGAGACTTCGAGGCTGGAACTCACGCCCGAGCACCGAGCGATCCTCGAAGCGTGCCACCGCCCGGTGTCGCTGGCGGAGCTCGCCGTCGCGCTGGGACAGCCGATGGGAGTGGTCCGGGTCCTGTGCGGTGACCTGCTCGATCACGGTGCGGTCTTCGTGCGCACGCCTCGTACTGAAGTCAGCCGAGAAATCCTGGAGCAGGTGTACCGTGGGCTTTGCAAACTCTAAGGTGACCGAGGCGAAAGTCCGGTCAGGACAAAATGTTCCGGATCAGTCCGGCCGGGACGACGGGGTTCGTGGCGCAACCGCCGCGCCGATG
Organism: Saccharopolyspora aridisoli; assembly: GCF_004348445.1. Classification (GTDB taxonomy): domain Bacteria; phylum Actinomycetota; class Actinomycetes; order Mycobacteriales; family Pseudonocardiaceae; genus Saccharopolyspora; species Saccharopolyspora aridisoli. Next base: position 7,800 of record NZ_SMKV01000017.1, read on the forward strand.
CCCGTGAAACTCGTCGTGGCCGGTGGTTTCGGTGTCGGCAAGACGACGATGGTCGGCGCGGTGAGCGAGATCCCGCCGCTGACCACTGAAGAGGAGATGACGGTCGCCAGCGAGGGGATCGACGACCTCAGCGGGGTGGAGCGCAAGGAGACCACCACCGTCGCGCTGGACTTCGGACGCATCACCATCTCCGACGAGATCGTGCTGTACCTGTTCGGCGCCCCCGGCCAGAACCGGTTCTGGCCGTTGTGGAACGACCTCGCGCTCGGCGCGGTCGGTGCCGTGGTGCTGGTGGACACGCGCAAGCTGCAGGAGGCGTTCGCTTCGGTGGACTTCTTCGAGCGGCGCGGCATCCCGTTCGTGGTGGCAGTCAACATCTTCGACGGCGGCTACCAGTACGAACCCGAGGAAGTGCGCGACGCGCTGGTGATCCCGGCCGAGGTCCCGATCGTCATCTGCGATGCCCGTGAGCGCGAGCTGTGCAAGGACGCGCTGGTGACGCTGGTGCGCCACGCGATCGACCGGACCCCGTCGGGACTGACCTGACCACCTGCCCCTGGCACCCCGCGGCGGGTACCAGGGGCGGGTGGTCAACCCAGCGGCTCGGTCCGGCAGCGGAAGTGGCGCAGGATCGGCGGGTTCTCGGTGATCCGGTAGCCGGGCACGGACTCGGGGTCCTTGGCGATCTCGGCGAGGACCTCGCCCACGTACTCCAGGTGGCTGTGGTCGTAGACCCGTCGCGGCAGCGCCATCCGGACCAGCTCGAACGGCGCGGGCGAGGTCAGCTCGTTGTCCTCGTCGAGCGTTCCCAGGTACAGCGAACCCAGCTCGGCGCACCGGATCCCGCCCTCGCGGTAGAGCGCGCAGGCCAGCGCGTGCCCCGGGAACTGCGCCGGCGAGAGGTGCGGCAGCAGTCGCCCGGCGTTGAGGTAGACGCCGTGCAGGCCGGAGGGGCGGATCGTGTTCACGCCAGCGTGGTGCGCGCGTTCGGCGAGGTAGGCCGCCTCGTGCTCGCGGTCGGCGAGGTATTCGGGTGTGATGACCTCGCGCAGGCCCTGCGCCAGCTGCTCCATCGTGGACCCGGTCAGCCCGCCGTAGGTGCGGAATCCCTCGGTGGCGATCACGTCGACCTCGCACCGGTCGGCGAGCTCGGTGTCGTTGAGGCCGATGAACGCTCCCTCCGGCGCCAGGCCATCCTTCTTCAGGCTGGCCACGGCCCCGTCCGCGAGTGCGAACGCCTCGCGCGCCACCTGCAGCGGAGTCTTGTCCCCGTACCCGGCTTCGCGGCGGATGACCAGCCAGGCGTTCTCGGCGAACCGCGCGGCGTCGAGGATCAGCGGCACCCCGCGCTCGCGCGCTAGCGCGCTGACCTCCTCGAGGTTGGCCATCGACACCGGTTGCCCGCCACCGCCGTTGTTGGTGATGGTCACCAGGATCTGCCCGACCCGGTGCCCGTCGGGACCGTCGAGGACCTCGCGAACGGCCGCCACGTCGATGTCGCCCTTGAACGGGTGGTCGCTGTCGAGGTCGAACAACTCCTGGTTCGGAAGGTCCCTCGCTTCGGCGCCCAGCCGCTCGACGTTGGCGCGGGTGGTGTCGAAGTGCGTGTTGCTCAAGCTGATCCGGCCTTCGCCGAGCAGCGCGGTGAACAGGACGCGCTCGGCCGCACGTCCCTGGTGCACCGGTAGCAGGTGCCGGTAGGGCGCCACTTCCTGCAACGCATCGCGGTAGCGGTAGTAGGACTCCGCGCCTGCGTAGCGCTCGTCGCCGCGCTGCGCCCAGGCCTGCTGGTCGGTGGAAACCGCGCCGGTCCCGGAGTCGGACAGCAGGTCGATGCTCACCTCGTCAGCGGGCAGGTTGAACGGGTTGTGGCCCGCGAGGTCGAGCGCCTCGATGCGCCGCTCGCGGGTGGTGATGGGAATTCGGCGCACGACGGCGGAGACGTAGGGGCGCAAGTGCGGCATGGGGTGTGCTCCTCGATGTCGTCGTGGTGACCTAGTTCTCGGGCGCGGTACCGGCGTACGCCTCGGAGGAGGCGTAGATCGTGGTTCCCGTCTGATCGGGGCTCAACCGCACCGAGACGTGCGCGAGCAACCCGGCTCGGGCCGCCAGGTCGCGGTCGGTGAGCGCGCCGATGACCTCGTCGAGCATCGCCGGGTCGATGCGGTGGCGGCGCAGGTGCTGCCGGACGCGCACGCGGGCCACGGAGTCGTCCGGCACGTAGTCGCGCAGTGGCAGGTAGATGCTGTAGTTGCTCGGCTTCTCGCGGTCGCCTTCGACGAAGGAGTAGCTCGACACCAGGGGGCGGCCGGGGAAGCGCTCGACACCGGGCGCCAGCGTCCGGCAGAAGTCCCCGACCTGGTAGCGATCGATGCCGGGAACCGCGGAGGCGGCCCGCTCGACGTCGTCGACGCACGCGTCGTGCTGGGAGACGTAGAGCTTGACCCGCGACTGCGGGCTGTTGTCCAGGTCCAGGGCGAAGAAGGTCAGCCGGTCGGCTTCGCGGCGCAGCGCGTAGTCGACGACGGTGGGGTGGGCGCCGTCCAGCCCGAGCCGGTTGAACGCTTCCCGGACGACCTCCCCGGCGTGGTCCGCACCGCGCACGTCGGGGTTGAAGTAGATCTTGAACCGGGGGCGCCCGTCGGCGTCGAAGATGAAGGAGAACCACCAGGAGAACCTGCCCTGGGGTTCTTCCGGGCTGAACAGGTCCTCGACGGCGCGCAACTGGTCCAGCGCCAGGTCGTAGCGCTCGGCGAGGGCGGTGACCAGGTGTTGGGCGGCGCGCAGGTTGGCGGCGGGTCCGGGTGCGGCGGGCAGTGTTTCGGCGAGGATCCGCAGGTGGCGGCCCCCACCGTCGTCGACCTGGACGGAGTACTCGATCGGGGTGGCGTCGTCGGCGATGTCCGACGGCCACAGCGGCGGCCGGGACAACGGGCGGTCGCGGGCCGCGCCCAGGACTTCTCCCAGCAATCGGAGTGGATCGGTCCGGTCCATTCCCACGACGCGGCAGAGGTTGTGCAACTGCCTTCTCGTGAGATCGCCGAGGGTCGTGTCGGCAGTGCTCATTGCAGCCTCGATCAATCCTGCTTACGACTCCGGCTCCGTGTTCGCCGGAAAGTGACTGGCGGGCACAGCAGTGCCCCGTGATCTTGATGATCAAAGGTAGCCGAGAGATCTTCACAACGACGTTCGGTGGCGTGAAAGCGGCTGCTGTGCAGTCGAACTGCGCAGATCATCCACTGTGATCGCGCAGCCGACCGATGATCAACAGTGCGTGACGGGAATACTGTTCATTTGGCAATGAGGCCACAGTGGACTGTGGAAATCAGCGGTTGGCGACTCGGTTGATCGGTGACTACCGGTAAAAATCAACCCCATGCCTGGTCAGCCGCCCGCGTTCGCATTGCCGCGCCGGAAGGGTGCAGGTGTGAACAAAGGGAAACCGCTTCGTGAGTATGATCTTGGAGGGGTCCGCGCGGCGGACGCGGCCAGACGCGGGAGCGCGTTCGCGCCGCGCCCGGCGTGGTGGGCTCCTGGGGCGTCCAGGTCCGCCTGGCCGGTCAGTGATGGCGTACAACAGGCGTGATCGGGCCCGCATGGTCGGGTGACGGTCGCGGGTCCGGGGTTGCTCTCCGGTACACTTCCGCGGCCGGGCGCAGAGTGAAGTTGGAGAGTCTCGATGGCACGTGACGCGGACCACGGCGATTCCGGCGGGGTCTCCGCGATCCTGAACCGGATCGATCCGTTCGCGTGGGTACCGATAATCACGATGCTGGTACTCGCGCTGGTGACGGCGCTGGTCCTGGAAGTGCCGTTGCTCGGCCTGATGCTCCTGATCATGGCCTTGGTGATCTTCGGCTTCGACCTGTGGATCAACAGTCGCAAGCAGGCGGGCAAGGCCCCGATGCGCATGCCCCGTCGCAGGCGTCGGGATGACGACGACTTCGACATGGACTTCGACCGCGACGACCGCAGGCCGTCGCGAGCGGAGACCTCCCGTCCGGAGCGTGGCGCCCAGCCACCCGCCAGTCGGGCCGGTGCGCGACCGGGAGCCAACCAGGGCCGTCCGTCCGGGGCTGGTCAGGGCCGCCCAGCGGGTCAGCAGGGCCGCCCAGCGGGACAGCCGCCAGGCGCCGGTCGTCCCGCCCCGAACCAGGGGCGTCCGCAGGGGAACCCGCCGAACCAGGGCGGCCGTCCGGCAGCTCCTGGTCAGGGTCGCCCCACCGGCGCCCCCAACCAGGGCCGTCCCGGCGGGAACCCGCCTGGCGGTCCGCCGCCCGGCGCCGGTCGTCCTGGTGCGCAGCCTCCGGGACCGGGTCGCCCTGGCGCCCCGGGCGGTCGCCCTCCGCAGCGACCGGCACCCGGCGGCAACCGCTACTGACGCACGAGATCGGCCCCGGCCAGTTCAGGCCGGGGCCGATCTCGTGCCCGGGTCAGTGCGGCGGGGGCCCCTAGCTCGCGTCCGGCTCCGGGCGAGCTCCCCTCGCGCAGACCCGGGCGAGCTCGGGAGGCACCCCCTCGCCGGACCAGTACGACTCCTCCAGGTGCGGGTATCCCGACAGCGAACTCGTCGATTCCCACCGAGCGGTACTCCTGGATGAGGTCTGCGAGGAGTGACCGCCCACCAGCGCGGTTCCGGCCCCGCCGCGCAGCACCCGACCCCCGCCCACATCCCGGGTGGATCCCCAGGTCGCGGGCGCTGGGATGCCGTTCTCCTGCTGCCTGACGGCCTCGGTCTTGGCGATCTCGACCTGCGAGGTAGCACATCGAGATCGTCGCCGCCTCGCAGAACACCTCGCCGATTGACGCCCTCGTCGTCCTGCCGAACTCCCCTCTCCAGTCCCGGGGGAGTGTTGCCGGTGCCGCCGATGTCGACGGCGTCAGCCGACAGCGCTCCCAGCAGCGGTGGACGGAGGTGGAGTTCGCCCACTCGACCTGGTACGGGAAGTCGTGAAGGAATTCACGACGGCGCAAGGTGTTCGAGTCGGTCTGCGGGGCACGACGAACCCACGCGCTGACTCCAGGTCAGCGGGCGCGCGAGGGGAGGGTCGGTTCTGCTCGAAACCCGACCGGGCATCAAGCGTGGGGCGGGTTACTGGTGACAACCGCCCGAAGGTCCTCGAGGGGCCGGGCAGGTGGGGCTGGCCTGCCGTTCCAGATCGACGGGCAGGAGCCAGGGGAAGGTGTTCCGGGTGAACACGACGACCACGGATGTTCGCCCCGGACTGGGGTCAACGTGAGGGCTCCCGGTCCCACCGAGCGGGAATTCCTCCATCCCGAATTGCCGGGGAAGCCGGACCAGTAACCCCGACCTCAGCGGAAACCGCGGCTTCCGCTGAGATCGGGGGGAGAGGTGATGTGGGGTCGGGCGGGTCAGACGGTTGCGGGCGACTTGCGAATGCCCAGCTCTGGCGTCGGGACCCGGTGGGTCTCGCGGGCGGAGGCCACCGCGATGATGTTCAGCGCGCACAGGCCCGCGGTGAACAGCGCGACGTAGACCCAGCCTTCACGCCCACCACCGATGGCCTCGGCGATGCTGGGGGAGAACCCGGCCAGCGCGAAACCGATCTGGGTGCCCACGGCCATGCCCGACAGCCGCACCTTCGCCGGGAACATCTCGCCGTAGAAGGCCGGCCAGATCCCGTTGGTGGCGCTGTAGACGACGCCGAACAGCAGGATGCCGAAGGTGAAGATCAGCGCCCAGCTGCCGACCGACAGCGACCACAGGTAGCCGAACATCAGCACCGCGCACCCGGCCGAGCCGCCGATGAACACCGGCTTGCGGCCGACACGGTCGGCCAGTCCGGCCCACAGCGGGATCGCCGCGAGCGCAACGATGTTGGCCAGCACTCCCACCCACAGGATCGGCGTCTTGGCCAGACCCACCGTGTTCACCGCGTAGCTGAGCGCGTAGACGGTGAAGATGGTGCTCACCGCGGCGATCACCGATGCGATGACCACCCGCAGCACGTCGGCCCAGTGGTCGCGGAACAACGGCAGCAGCGGGGTCTTCTCGCGCTTGGTGTCGGCGACCTCGTCGACGAAGACCGGTGTCTCGTCGAGCTTGCTGCGGATCACCAGTCCGACGATCACGACCACCGCGCTGAGCCAGAACGGCACTCGCCAGCCCCAGCTGACCAGGTGTTCCTCGGGTAGCGCGGCGACCGGCAGGAACACCGCCGTGGCCAGGATCTGCCCAGCCTGCGTTCCGCTGAGCGTGAAGCTCGTGTAGTAGGCGCGCCGGTGCGCCGGCGCGTGCTCCAGCGACATCGAGTTCGCCCCGGCCTGCTCGCCGGCTGCCGAAAAGCCTTGCAGCAGGCGCAGCGCGACCAGCAGTGCCGGTGCGGCCAGGCCGATCTGGTCGTAGGTGGGCAGGCATCCGACCAGGACCGTGGAGATCCCCATCAGCAGGACGGTGAACACCAGCACCCGCTTGCGGCCGAAGGCGTCGCCGATGTGGCCGAGGACGAACGCCCCGATCGGCCGCGCCAGGTAGCCCACGCCGAAGGAGGCCAGCGCCAGCAGGGTGCCGGTCGCGGGGTCGGAGGTCGGGAAGAAGATCTTGTTGAACACCAGCGCTGCGGCGGTGCCGTAGATGAAGAAGTCGTAGTACTCGAGCGCACTTCCGATCCACGCGGCGATCGCGGCTTTGCGTGGTTTGCCCTGCGTGGCTCTCGGGCCGTCGGTCACTGTCTGCTCCAGGAAGTCCGTGCACCGTTGCGCGGTGACTTATGAACCATCTAGTTAGTTCTCAAGACTGTGAAGCGCCCGCGAACGTGTGTCAAGGCCGTGTTTCAGTCCTGTGACAGGAAGCCGAGCACCATGTCGCCGAGCATCCGCCGGTAGTGGTCGCGTCGCGTCGGGTCGAGCAGGTCGCGCTCGAAGATCGCCTGGAACGTGTAGCGGTTGGCGGTGCGGAACACGCAGAACGAGCTGATCATCATGTGCACGTCGAGGGCGTCGACGTCCTCGCGGAACTGCCCGGCGTCGCGCCCGCGTCGTAGCACGCCGTCGAGCACCTGCACCGCTGGTCCGGCCAGTCCGGGCAGCAGCTCCGACTTGGTCAGGTGCTCAGCGCGGTGGATGTTCTCGATGCTGACCAGCCGCAGGAAGTCCGGGTGCGACTCGTGGTGGTCGAAGGTCAGCTCGGCCAGCCGGCGGATGGCCTCCGCGGGTCCCAGCTCGTCCACGTCGACCTGGCTCTCCAGGCCTCGGATGACCGCGTAGGCGTTCTCCAGCGCGGCCAGGTAGAGCTGCTCCTTGCCGGAGAAGTAGTAGTAGATCATCCGCTTGGTCGTGCTGGTCCGCGCGGCGATCTCGTCCACCCGGGCGCCGGCGTACCCCTTGTCGGCGAACTCCTCGGTGGCCACCCGCAGGATCTCGGCGCGAGTCCGGTCGGCGTCGCGCTGCTTGATCGCTCCGGTGTCGGACGTCGGTGCGGCCACGATGCTCCCCTGCGGTTGTTGCACTTCAGCGCCACTCTAGTGCACGGAGTCTTCCGGGAGAGCGCCTCGTGTGGCTATAATTAACTAGCTAGTTCGTTACTTAATGGGGAGTGCGGAGTGCACGACGGCTACCTGGTGGGGCTCATCGGATCGGGCATCGGCCCGTCGCTGAGCCCGGCGTTGCACGAGCGGGAGGCCGCCGAACTCGGCCTGGACTACCGCTACCGGCGGTGGGACCTCGACGATCTCGGCGAACCGCCGAGCGCCGTCGGCGAGCTGCTGGCCCGCGCCCGCGCGGAGGGCTACCGGGGGCTGAACATCACCCACCCCTGCAAGCAGCTCGTGCTCGATCACCTCGACGAGGTCGACGAGGACGCCGCAGCGCTGGGCGCGGTCAACACCGTCGTCTTCGACGGCCCGCGCGCCGTCGGCCACAACACCGACCACTCCGGATTCGCCCGCAGCCTCCGGCGCGGACTGCCCGACGCCGCGCTGGACCGGGTCCTGCTGCTCGGCGCCGGAGGTGCCGGGGCCGCCGTCGCGCACGCGCTGCTCGGCCTGGAAGCGGGAGAAGTCCGGATCGTCGACCTCGACGCCGAACGCGCTGCCGCGCTGGCGGCCTCCCTGCCCGAACGCGCGGTCACCGGCGGGCACCTCGACGATGAGCTGGAGAAGGCGGACGGTCTGGTGCACGCCACGCCCACCGGCATGGCCGCCCACCCGGGACTGCCGGTGCCCGCGGCGCTGCTGCGGCCGGAGATGTGGGTCGCCGACGTCGTCTACCGACCGCTGGCCACCGGACTCGTCCTCGCCGCGCGCCAACTCGGCTGCCGGGTGCTCGACGGCGGCGGCATGGCGGTGTTCCAGGCGGTGGACGCGTTCCGGCTGTTCACCGGCTTGGAACCGAACGCCGAACGGATGCTGCGGCACTTCGCCGAACTGGAGGGAGCGCATGTCTGAGCCACGACGATCCATCGCCACGGTCTGCCTGTCGGGCACCCTGGAGGACAAGCTCGCCGCTGCCGCTGCGGCCGGGTTCGACGGTGTGGAGATCTTCGAGAACGACCTGATCGCCTCGGCCGCGTCCCCGGCCGAGATCGGCGTCCGATGCCGCGACCTGGGCCTGTCGGTCGACCTCTACCAGCCGTTCCGCGACTTCGAAGCCGTCCCGCCCGCTCGGCTGCGCGACAACCTGCGCCGCGCTGAGCGCAAGTTCGACGTCATGGAACAGCTGGGCGCCGACCTGGTCCTGGTCTGCTCGACGGTGTCCCCGGACGCCGTCGACGACGACGAACTGGCCGCCGAGCAGCTGCGGACGCTGGCCCAGCGCGCCGAAGCGCGCGGGATGCGGGTGGCCTACGAGGCGCTGGCCTGGGGGCGTTTCGTCAACACCTACGAGCACTCCTGGCGGATCGTGCGCCGCGCGGACCACCCGGCGCTGGGACTGTGCCTGGACACCTTCCACGTGCTCTCCCGCGACGGCGATCCGGCGCTGATCCGCACCATCCCCGGCGAGAAGCTGTTCTTCCTGCAGCTGGCCGACGCGCCGCAGCTGGACATGGACGTGCTGCAGTGGAGCAGGCACCACCGGCTCTTCCCCGGCCAGGGGTCGTTCGACCTGGCGACCTTCGCGGGCAACGTCCTGGAAGCCGGCTACACCGGGCCGCTGTCGCTGGAGGTGTTCAACGACGTCTTCCGGCAGGCCGATCCGAAACCCGCTGCCGTGGACGCGATGCGGTCGCTTCGGATGCTGGAGGAGCAGCTCGGGATCCCGGTCGCCGAACCCGCGCCTGACCTCGACGGATACGCCTTCACCGAACTCGTCGCCGACCCGGCCACCGCCACCCGGCTGGCCGAGGGGCTCGCCGCGCTGGGCTTCACCGAGACCGGGGAGCACCGCAGCAAACCCGTCCGGCGCTGGGAGCAGGGTGGCGCGCGGGTGCTGATCAACACCACCGCGTCCACCTCGGACACCGCCGAGATCGGTGCGCTGGCGGTGGAGAGCTCGGACCCGCTGCGCTCGGCGCGACGGGCCGAGGCGATGAGCTCGCCGATCCTGCCGCGCGAGCGCGGTCCGCAGGAAGCGGGCCTTTCCTCGGTCGCCGCACCCGACGGCACCGGCGTGTTCTTCTGCGACACCGCCGCACCCGACGGCTGGCTGTCGGACTTCCGCGACACCGCGACGCCGGGACGGGGGCTGGGAGTCACCGGCATCGACCACGTGTCGCTGACCCAGCCGTTCGACCACTTCGACGAGGCCGCGCTCTTCTGCCGTTCGGTGCTCGGCCTGGAACCGGAGGAGATCACCGAGTACGCCGCGCCGTTCGGCATGGTCCGCAACCGCGGGATGGTCGACGCCACGTGCTCGGTGCGCATCGCCCTCAACGGCACCCTGGTCCGCCGCGGCGAGTGGGCACCGGCCGTCCGCGACCCGCAGCACATCGCCTTCACCTGCACCGGTGTGATCGCGGCGGCCGAGCACCTGCGCGCGTCGGGCGCGCCGGTGCTGTCGATCCCGGACAACTACTACGACGACCTCGACGCCCGCTTCGGACTCCGTCCGGAGCTGCTGGAAACCCTGCGCCGCTGCTCGGTGCTCTACGACCGGGACGCGGGCGGCGAGTTCCTGCACCTGTTCACCGAGCTGTTCGGCTCGCGGGTGTTCCTCGAACTCGTCCAACGGGTCGACGACTACGCGGGGTACGGGGTGGCCAACGCTCCGGTCCGCATGGCCGCGCATCGGAGGCAGCGGATGACTGCATCTGGACGATGATCCACCGCGTTCTCTGGCGGAAACTGGGCGAAAACGTACGACGTACGGAGTGAGAGGGGCCCTGCGCCAGATGCAGCAAGTGAATCGTCGGACGCTCATGACCGCCGCTGGATTCGCCGGGTTGGCCACCGTGCTGCCGACCGGGACGGCCGCGGCCGCACGAGGTCGCTGCGGAGACCACGCGTGGTGCGACCCCGGGCGCTCGCCCGACGAACGAGCGGCGATGGTGCTGCGCGAGCTGACCTTGGACGAGAAGATCTCGCTGCTCGGCGGCGACGACCTGGCCGGTGCGGCCGGATCCGGGCACACCGGCACCGGCCACGGCGTCGAACGGCTCGGGATTCCGCCGGTCTACTACGGCGACGGCCCCGTCGGTTCCCGCCAGGGCAGCGGCACCTCGATGCCCTCGGGAGTGTCGCTGGCGGCCTCGTTCGACCCCGAGCTGGCCAAGACCTACGGCGCCACGGTGGCCAACGAGGTGCGGTGCAAGGGCAACGACGTGGTGTTCGGCCCCACCGTCGACGTGCTGCGCGTGCCCACCTCCGGCCGCGCCTTCGAAGGTTTCGGCGAGGACCCGTACCTGTCCTCGCGCATCGTCGTCGGCTGGGCGGCCGGAGCGCATTCCGAAGGCGTGATGGTGTGCGTCAAGCACTTCGCCGCCTACACGCAGGAAGGCGTGCTCGGCGTCGTCGGCTCGCGAATGCTCTACAACGCCGTGGTGGACGAGCGCACGCTGCGCGAGATCTACCTGCCGCCGTTCGAGGCCGCTGTGCGCGAAGCGGGCGTCGGCGCGGTCATGGGCTCCTACAACCGGGTCGGCGGCCAGTACGCCTGCGAGCACCAGTGGCTGCTCAACGACCTGCTCAAGCACGAGTGGGGGTTTACCGGCTACACCATCGCCGACTACGCCGCGATGCACTCCACAGGCAACTCGCTGGCCAACGGGATGGATTTCGAACCGTGGCCCGCGCTGGTGTACTCGCCGACCGCGATCCGCACCGCCCTGGCCACCGGTCAGGCTGCGACGTCCGATGTGGACGAACACGCTCGCCGCATCCTGCGCACGATGTTCTCGCACGGCATCTTCGACCGCCCCGAATACCCCAACGACGACAGCCAGATCGACAAGTCGGCCCACCTCGACACCGCCGGGCACGTCGCCGAGCAGGGCATGACGCTGTTGCGCAACGACGGACTGCTGCCGCTCGACCCGGCCGCGCTGCGCGGCAAGACGATCGCGGTGATCGGTGAGGCCGCCGAGAAGTTCGTGCAGGGCGGTGGCTCGTCCTCGACCACGCCGTACCACTTCATCTCCCCGTTGCAGGGCATCCGGCAGCGTGGCGCCGAGGCCGGCATCACCGTCGTCCACGAACCCGGCACGACGCCGGGCGCGGCGGCCGAGGCCGCCCGCAACGCCGACATCGCGGTGGTGGTGGTCTCGGACATGATGTCGGAGTTCTTCGACAAGCCGAACCTCGACCTGGACTCGGGCATCGCCCAGTTTCCGCCGCCCGCGCTCGGCAACCCGCTGGCCAACCAGGACGCGATCATCGAGGCCGCGCTCGACGCCAACGCCAACACCGTGGTCGTGCTCGAAACCGGTGGTCCGGTCGCCACGCCGTGGCGGTACCGCACCCGCGCGCTGCTGGAGGCCTGGTACCCGGGCGCGAACGCGGGAACCGCGATCGCGCGCGTGCTCTTCGGCGACGTCGACCCCGGCGGCCGGCTACCGCTGACCTTCCCGGACAGCGATGACGACGTGCCCACCGCGGGCGACATCGCCCGCTACCCGGGCGCGGGCCTGGACGTGCACTTCACCGAAGGCGTGTTCGTCGGCTACCGGCACTACGACGCCCAAGAGATCGAACCCGCGTTCCCGTTCGGCCACGGACTGTCCTACACCTCCTTCGACTACTCCGAGCTGCGCGTTTCCGGTGCGGCGGTGAGCGTGGTGGTCACCAACACCGGCAACCGGACGGGGCACGCCGTACCGCAGCTCTACCTCGGCCTGCCCTCGCCGCGCGAGGACGTGCCGCAGCCGCCCCGGCAGCTCAAGGGCTTCGCCAAGCTCACCCTCGATCCGGGTCGCTCGGCGTCGGTGGAGTTCACCCTCACCGACTCGGCCCTGTCCTACTGGGACGAGCTGACGGGTGGCTGGACCGTCGCGGCCGGGGAGTACCGGGTCCACGTCGGCGAATCCTCCCGGGACATCCGCGGCGACGGCACCTTCACCGTCGCCGCCGAACGCCGGGTCCGGTGAAGAGGCGCAGTCGCGCTGCTCGAGATCAGGGCTTGGAGGCGTAGTACACGGCGGCCATGTCCTCGTCTGCGTGGCCCGCGGTCAGGGCCCGGGCGAACCGGGCCCTGACCGCCTCGGCCAGGTCGAGTCGCACGGCGTCGCTGGCCGCCTGGGCCACGAGACCAGCGTCCTTGGCGGCGGCGCTGAGGGTGAACGAGGGTGGGAACTCGCCGCTGATGATCGCGGCGCCCTTCAGGTGCGCGTAGGCCGAGTCGGTCGCGGTGCCCTCGATCGCGGCCAGGAACTCCGACGGGTCCACTCCCAGGTCCTCGGCCAGCGCGATCGATTCGCCCACGGCGTTGGTCAGCGTCAGCACCCAGTTGTTGGTGACGAGCTTCAGCCGCGATCCGCCCGCCTGCGACGGGTCCTCGCCGACCCACTGGGTGCGGGAGCCGATCGCGTCGAAGAGCGGCCCCACGAGCTCGCGCACCTCCGGAGCGCCAGCGGCCAGCACCACCAGCTCCCCCTTCTCGGCTGGGACCTTCGTGCCCAGCACGGGGGCGTCCACGACCGTGACGCCGCCGATCTCGGCCGCGGCCGCGCACACCGCCTCCGTTGCCGGCAGGCCGATCGTTCCCATCTGCGCCCACACGCCACCGGTGTTCAGCGCGGCGGCGGCCTCACGGCCGGCGCTGAGCGTCGATTCGGCGTCGAGCAGCATCGTGACCAGGACGTCCGCACCTCGCGCGGCCTCTGCGGGGGAGTCGACGACGACCGCGCCGGTCTCGCCCAGTGGCTCGGCCCGGCTGCGCGTGCGGTTCCACACCCGCAGGTCGAATCCGGCGGCGGCGAGGTTGCGCGCCATCGGCGCACCCATCGTGCCGGTGCCGAGGAAGGCGACTGTGGTCATGGCGAAATCTCCCAACCCAGAGAACTCGATTTCGCCGCCGATTCTCCCCGCGCGCTTTTCGGCGCACCAAACCAACACACCACCGGTGTGTTGGTGCTGGGCGCGCGCAAAGCGCGCAGGCACAGGGCATTGCCCGGCCGGAACGGGACGAACCGGCCACAGTGGATGATCAGTGGAGCTCGATCCGCCAGGTGCGGGAGATCACCAAGAACCCCGTCAGGGCCGCGGCCGTCAACGCCGCCGCGCCCTCGTTGAGGAACAGGCACATGAGCGACAGCACGCTTGCGGCGGCGGCCAGCGCCATCCGGGCGGAGACGCGTGCGCGCAGGTAACCGAAGGTGCTGGTCTGGCTCAGCCTGCGTGCGAGCTTGGGGTCCTCGTCGACGAGCTGCTGCTCGATCTCGCGCAGGCGGCGCCGTTCGTCCCTGGGAAGCATGGCCCACCTCCACCGGGTAGTACCGCCTGTTGAACAAGTATCGCAACGTTGGAACGTGCTGTGAAGGGTCAATCCAGGCGACTTCCGCAGCAACCCACAACTCTGTGACCAGCGATAGCGCATCTCACGACGGAAGGCGGGCACCCGCAGGTGCCCGCCTGTCGTCTCGTTCGGTCCTCACGCGCCGACAGGAGCCTCCACCTGGAAGTCCAGCCCGCCGTCACGGGTGCCGACCCGCAGCCGGGTGCCCTCGGTGAGCTCGCCGTCCAGGATCAGGTCGCTGATCCGGTCGTCGACCTCGCGCTCGATCGCCCGCCGCAACGGCCGCGCACCGAACTCGGGCTGGTAGCCGCGGTCGGAGACCCAAGCCACCGCGTCGTCGTCGAAGACGACATCGACGCCCAGATCGGCCAGCCGCTTCGTGGTGGTCACCAGCAGAGCACGGGTGATGGTGTGCAGCTGCTCGCCGTCGAGGCGCTTGAACACCACGATCTCGTTGATCCGGTTGAGGAACTCCGGTCGGAAGGCGTCCTTGAGCTTCGGCATGACCCGCTCCTCCAGGTCCTGGGTGGGGCTGCCGGCGGTGAAGCCGATCTTGCCGCCCGCGCTGGAGACGATCTCCGAAGCCAGGTTGCTCGTCATGATCAGCACCGTGTTGCTGAAGTCCACCGTGCGACCCTGACCGTCGGTCAGGCGGCCGTCGTCGAGGACCTGCAGCAGGGTGTTGAACACGTCCGGGTGCGCCTTCTCGATCTCGTCGAGCAGCACCACGGAGTAGGGGTTCCGCCGCACGGCCTCGGTCAGCTCACCGGCCTCGCCGTGCCCGACGTACCCAGGTGGGGCGCCGACCAGCCGACTGGCGGTGTGCCGCTCCTGGAACTCGCTCATGTCCAGCCGGATCATCCGCTGCTCGTCGCCGAACAGCGACTCCGCCAGCGCCTTGGCCAGCTCGGTCTTGCCGACACCGGTCGGGCCCAGGAACAGGAAGCTGCCCACCGGACGGGTCGGGTCGCCCAGTCCGCTGCGCGAGCGCCGCACCGCGCGGGACAGCGCCCGCACCGCGTCGTCCTGTCCGACGACCCGCTCGTGCAGCTCCGACTCCAGGTTCTGCAGCCGGACCTTCTCCTCGGCGGTCAGCCGCGCCACCGGAACACCCGTGGCCCGGGAGACGACCTCGGCGATGTCGGCCGGACCGACCTCCAGCACGCCGGAGACGCCCTGTTCCAGCCGTGCTTGCGCGGCGGTGATCTCGTCGCGCAGCGCGGAGGCGCGCTCGTAGTCCTCGGCGGCGACCGCCTCGTTCTTGTGCTGCTCCAGCCGCTCGACGCGCGCGCGGAGTTCGCCGTCGTCGGCGATGCCGGCGCCCAGCCGCTTGCGGGCTCCGGCCTGGTCGATCAGGTCGATGGCCTTGTCCGGCAGGAACCGGTCGTTGATGTACTGGTCGGACAGCTTCGCGGCGGCCTGCACGGCTTCCTCGGTGTAGCTCACCTTGTGGTGCTCCTCGTACTGCTCCTGAAGCCCGTGCAGGATCGAGATCGTGTCGGTCACGCTCGGCTCGGGAACCTGGACCGGTTGGAAGCGGCGCTCCAGGGCCGAATCCTTCTCGATGTTCTTGCGGTACTCCTCCAGCGTGGTGGCACCGACGACGTGCAGCTCACCGCGAGCAAGTCGCGGCTTGAGCATGTTGCCCGCGTCCATCGCGCCCTCGGCACCACCGGCGCCGACGACGGTGTGCAGCTCGTCGATGAACACGATCAGCTCGGCGCTGTGCTCGGCGATCTCGTCGATGACCTTGGTCATCCGCTCCTCGAAGTCACCCCGGTAGCGGGTGCCGGACAACATCGCCGAGAGGTCCAGCTGCACGACCCGCTTGCCGGTGAGCACCTCGGGCACATCACCGGAGGCGATGGCCTGGGCGAGTCCCTCCACGATCGCGGTCTTGCCGACACCGGCTTCACCGACCAGCACCGGGTTGTTCTTGGTCCGGCGGGACAGGATCTCGATGGTCTGCTCGATCTCGTCGGCGCGGCCGATCACCGGGTCCAGACCGCCGTTGCGGGCCTGCTCGGTGAGGTCGCGGCCGTACTCGTCCAGCGTCGGAGTCTGACCGCCGCTCGGGCTGGACTTCGGCGCCTGCTGCGGGGTGGGGCGCTGCCCGGCGTCGCGCAGGGCCTCGGGGCCCGCACCGGCACCGGCCAGCAGGCGGCCGGCCTCGGTCTCGGGGTTGGCCGACAGCGCCAGCAGCAGGTGCTGCGGACCGATGTAGGTCGAGCCCAGCGCGCGAGCGACCCGGTGGGCGTCGGCCAGCGCCGTGCGCGCGGCCAGCGTCAGCGAGACGGACTCCTCGTCGACCGGACTGCCCGCAGCGGGCAGGTGGCCTTCGACCTGCTTGGCGAAGGACTCGGTGTCCACGCCCACCTGGCCGAGCTGCGCCCGGGTCGGCTCGTGCTTGGCGGCCGACCACAGCAGGTGCAGGGCGTCAAGGCTGCTCTGCCCGCGGTCACGTGCGAACTTCGCGGCCTCGCCGACCAGCTGCTGCGCCTGCTCGGTCATCAGCTCGCTGATGTCGACGCGGCGCGAGCCGCCCGTGGAGTTCTCGGCCCCGAAGAAGCGCGCGAAGTACTCGTCGAACGGGCCACCGACCGGTCCGAAGAACGTCGCCATTCTCAACCTCCTCGTGGCGGTGTTGCTCAGCATCGCCGCCATCTACTTGAGTCTGTCACTATCAACCAACATAAGTGACCGCGCCGTAATTCCAAGATGATCGCGGAGTGGTTCACGTCACGTCAGGTGCATTCCGAGCACGGGTCGAACGTGCTCAGCCCGCTGCGGTGCCGCAGGTGTGGTGGTCCCGGCGCGGGAGATCGCGCAGTCGCGACTCGCCGAGGTGTTGACCTCCAGCTAGGTGGAGGTCGCAGGCTGAGGTGACCAGCTCGGATGAAAGGGACACCTCATGGGAACGTCTGTGGACCGCTCATTATTCGACGAGGCGTATGTGGCGGGCACCGCACCGTGGGTGATCGGTGCGCCGCAGCCGGCGATCGTCGAGCTCGAACGCGGCGGTGAGATCGGGGGAGCGGTGCTCGACCCCGGTTGCGGAACCGGCGAGCACACCATCCTGCTGACCGAACTCGGCTACGACGTGCTGGGCGTGGACTCGGCGCCGCACGCGATCGAACTCGCCCGGGCCAACGCCGCCGCGCGCGACGTACCCGCGCGCTTCGAGCCCGCCGACGCGCTGGCGCTGACCGGCGGGCCCTTCGGCACGGTCGTCGACAGCGCCCTCTTCCACGTCTTCGGGGAGGAGGACCAGTTGCGCTACCTGCGCAGCCTGCACGGTGTGTGCCGGCCCGGAGCGACGGTCCACGTGCTGGCGCTGGCCGACGCCGAGCCCGCGCTCGGGCCGCGCGTCGCCGAATCGGTGTTCCCGCGCGTGTTCACCGACGGCTGGCGGCTGGAGCGCGTCCGCCCGAGCACCTACCGGGGCGTGGCGCGTGGTGACCACGCCGTAGCCCACGGCGTCGCCGAGGGCACGCAGGTCGACGTCCCGGCCTGGCTGGCCACCGCCACGCGGCTGTAGCGGTGGTGGTCCCGGCCCGGGCGCTGCTGGCATGCTTGGACCCATGACCGAGGATGCCGCGTGCGCGGTCGCGCACGGCGAAGCGCCAGCCGATTCCGGGCAGCGAGTGCTGGCGGCGGTCTTCGCCTCGCCCGTCGCCGAACACCTGCTGCGCTACGGCCGGGACCTCGGCTATGCCACGATGCTCGTCGAACCCGATCCGGAACGTGCAGCGGGCCTGGACGCCCTGGCGGAGGTGCCGGAGCTGAGCCCCGGCACGGACCTGGTCGTCACCGACCACCACCGCGCCGAGCTCGGCCCCGTGCTGCGCGACGCGCTGCGGCACGAGGCCCGCTGGATCGGGATCATGGGCAATCCTCGCCACGAGGGCCCGCACGTCCAGGCCCTGCGCGATCTCGGCGTGGACGATTCCCAGATCGATCGGGTGCACCGGCCCATCGGGCTCAACATCGGCTCGCGCACACCCCCCGAGATCGCCATCGCCACGCTGGCCGGACTCATCGCAGACCGCAACGGAAAACCCGGCGGCTTCGAGTTCTGATCCCTCGCCCCGGGTCGATCCGGGTGGTTGAGCTCCGCGCGCCCGACGACGGGCGCAGAGGGAGGTTTCGCGTCGCCCGGCGTCTCTTCGGGAACTGAGTCCGGTGTTGTTCCTGGGCGCGCGGGGGAGGCGAACCCGGTGAACGGGTCGCGGTGCTGTCGCCGAACACCCACCTGCTGCTGGGAGCGGGACCGCGCGACCGATGTGATCGCCGACGCCGAAGCTCTCACAACGCATCGACACCGGCGCGTGGGCGGTGCAGGCACATGAGGCCTGTGCCGAGGACGACGCGAACCAGTGGCCGGAGCGGCTCAAGCTCGGCGACGCGATGGCCTACGGCGGCCAGGTCCTCGAGAGCCACGCCAACTGCCTGAGCTGACCCAGATGCTGGGCGACCAAGCCGCCGAGCTCTACCACCGCGGTCGGCGGCAGACCCAGCAGGCCAGGCAAGCCCACGACAAGGCGGGCTTGGGCTTGAAACTGGTGGCGGGGATCCGGGAGACGTGCGGTGGCGATTTCGGCGTGCTGGTCGGTGCGCCGAGTACCTCGTGCGGCGGCAGACCCGAACAACCGCAATGGATGTCGAATTTCCGCGGTGCCAGGAGAGCCTCGATCACGATGAATGGACTTACCGCGCCAATTCATGCGCGTTGGCTCAGCGGTTCGAAACTCGTTGGGCGTTTAGGACGGAAGCGTTGCGCACCTGGCCGCCCTACTTGACCTGCACCCGCGCCCTCACGAGCTAGACGGCGTCGGCCTCGATGGCGGTGTGGGTGCGGATGACGCGCGCGGGAACCCCGGCCAGCACGCTGTTGGGCGGGTAGACCCCGGCCGTCACCTGGGCTCCGGAGGCGACGATCGAGTTCTCGCCGATCTGCGCCCCGGCGAGGATGACCGATCCGGTGCTGATCACGGTGCCTGAACCGATGGTCACCGGTCGCACGGGCAGCGGCCACTGCGCGGCGACGGGCACGTCGGTGAGGTCATGGCGGTGGTGGTGGTCGACGATCGTCACCCGGCTGGAGGTCCACACGTCGTCACCCAGAACCACCGACGACATGGCTAAGATCTCGGAGTTGCGACCGAGCACGCAGCGATCACCCAGCACGATCATCGGTTCGCCGTCGCCGAGAACGGCTCCGGGCAAGCCCGCCGAGAGCACCGAGTGCTCGTTGATGATGCAGTCCGCGCCGATGTGGATGCGTTCGGCCCCGGTCAGCGCCCCTTGCGGGAACGCCAGGTGGCTGCGGGCCCCCATCGACCCGAACCGGCGGCCTTCCCGGGTCCGCGCGGTGATGGCTGCGCCCCTGCGCGCCCACCGCCACCAAGCCCGCGTCAGCCGGCCCATCCAACGGTTCATCTGTCGACCTCGAACAACGACGCGTTCCAACACGAGCAAGCCCTACCCAGCGGTAGGAAAGCTACCGTAACCGGCTCCGCCCCGGCCCTCGAACACCTGTCGCCGGGGTGCTCCAGCGCTCCCCGCACCTGGACTGGCGCTCATGAGCGTGGACAGGCGTCAGTGTCGGTACGAACCGTCCTCGTTCCATGTCCCGCAACTGCGGTCAGTCCAGACCAGAACTGCCCGCTGCCGGACTCGCCGCCGAAGTCGCCGGCCATTCGCGCCGAGTGGCCGGCGGAGATCGATCTCGTGGCTGGAGGTGTCCGACGTGTGATTTGCTGGGGCTTGTGCCCGGCTCGCCGCGGGTTCGCTCGCGAGCGGTGAACGACGTACTGCGGAGGTGCGAGGAATGGGATTTCACCTGCACAGGAGGGTGAGGCTGGGACCGATCTACCTCAACGTCCACAACACGCGCATCACGTCGTGGGGGTTCAAGCTCGGCCGGTTCAGCCGGAACATGACGCACGGCAAGACGACCATCGACACCCCGGGACCGGGGCGCTACACGTTCCACGGCAAGCGTCGGCGTCGGTGAGCTGAGTTGGGAAGAGGTGGACCGGAAGTGGGGTGGCATTCCGGTCCACCTCGGATCACGGGGTTGTTACGGAAGGGTCTGCGACACTGCCGCGGGGGCGACGGCAGGCGCAGGTTCGGGGGTGGGTGCCGCGAGTGCCTGAGTGGTCGGGGCGATGGTGGCCATGGCCAGGACCGCGGCAGCGGCGAGACCATGCGTCAGGCGGGTCGGGTCCTCGCGGACGGACTCCGGGAGCACGTGGAGAAGACGCTGGCGGAACACGACTTTCCTTTCAGGGCGCAGGGCTTGTCCGGGAGTGCGAGACGGAAGCGGTCCCAACCGTTCGGGGGTTCGGCTGCGTTCGGGGACGGCTGCCGCCGGACCGTTCCGTGCTCGCCTCACCGAAGGTAACCAGGGGTAGTCGTAGCTTCAAGATGTCTTCACGCGGACGAGGGATGAGCAGGCCAGCTACGCCTGATCGATTGCGGAGGGTAACCGATGGTGTTCATGTGCGACCAGCGAAAACGCCTTCCGGCACCAGCGCCTGTGACATCCGGCACAAGAGCAAGAAGTCCCTGGTCAGAGCGCCTTCTCGGTCGCGTCCGTGTTCGACCGCACGCGTTACCGCGTGAGCGGGGACACTGCGGGCTCGGCTCGGGCAAGTCCCGGCTCACGGGCTGAGGTGGAGGTCCTGGGTGCCGATGACCCGGAGGAGGTCGAGCTTCTCCCTGGCGTCGGTGCCTTCCGCGGGGAAGTAGGCGAGCAGCTTGAGGTCCGCGTCCGGGGTGAGCAGCGTTTCGCAGTTGATCTCGACCACGCCGATCTCGCGGTGGACGAAGCGCTTCCGGTCCAGGTGGCGGACTCCGACCTCGTGCCGTTCCCAGAGGTCGCGGAACTCCTCGCTGCACTCCAGCAGGTCCTCGACCAGGCTGGTGATGTCCTGCTCACCCGCGCGTCGGGAGTAGGTCGCGCGGAGGTCGCTGACCTGGGCCGCCGAGTTGTGCGCCCAGTCCTCTTCCGGCATCCCGGCCCGCACCTCGGGTTCGGTGAACCAGCGCCACACGACGCTGCGATGCCGTCCCCGGTACAACCGGTGGTCGCCCATGAGGGCGATCGCCAGCGGGTTCTGCCACCGGACCTCGTTGAGATCGGTGCAGATGACGACCGGGACGTCGGTGAGCCGGTCGGCGAGGTCGATCAAGCCCGGCCGGACGTGTCCGCCTGCGCGGCGCGGCGGCGGTGTCAGGCCGGCCAGGTGGAACAGGTGGTCGCGCTCGTCCAGGTTGTACCGCAACGCGCGCGCCAGACCTGCCACGACGGGCTCGGACGGGTGGGAACCCCGTTGCTGTTCCAGGCGCGTGTAGTAGTCGGTGGAGATCCCTGCGAGTTGGGCGACCTCGTCGCGTCGCAGGCCAGGCGTGCGTCGGCGGAGCCCCTCGGCCAAGCCGACGTCGGACGGGCGCAGCAGCGCGCGACGGCGGCGCAGGAAGTCGGCGAGCCCTGGTCGGTCGATCACGCCACCCATTCTCGGCCCGACCGCGCCCGCCAGCCAGGGAGCGCGCGTCCCTGGATGAAGCGGGCCTGTGCGGGGCCCGCGGGCGTGGCAACAGTGGTGGCATGACTGCTCAGCTCAACACCCGCCGCCTCGGCGCCACCGGTCCCAACGCCTCCTCGCCCGGACTCGGCTGCATGGGCCTGTCCGGCGTCTACGGGCACACCGACGACGACCAGAGCCTCAAGGTCATTCACGCCTACCTCGACGCAGGGGGCAGCGTCCTCGACACCGGCGACTTCTACGGTCACGGCCACAACGAGATGCTCATCGGCCGCGCGCTCAGGGATCGCGATCGCGATCAGGTCGTGCTATCGGTGAAGTTCGGCGCCATGCGCGGGCCGGACGGCGCCTCGCTCGGCATCGACGCGCGTCCCGAAGCGGTGCAGAACTTCCTGCACTTCTCCCTGCAGCGCCTCGGTGTCGACCACGTCGACGTCTACCGGCCGGCGAGGCTCGACCCCGACGTCCCCATCGAGGAGACCATCGGCGCGATGGCCGAGCTGGTCGACAAGGGCTACGTCCGCCACATCGGCCTCAGCGAGGTCGGCGCGGACACCCTCCGCCGCGCCGCGTCCGTGGCGCCCATCAGCGACCTGCAGATCGAGTACTCGATGCTGACCCGCACGATCGAGGACGAGATCCTGCCGACCTGCCGGGAGCTCGGCATCGGCATCACCGCCTACGGCGTGCTCTCCCGGGGCCTCATCGGCGGCAGCGGCGCCATCGGCGGCGGGCTGTCGTTCATGCCGCGCTTCCAGGAGGGCAACCGCGAGCACAACGAGGCGCTGGTGGCTCGGGTGCGCGAGGTCGCGGCCGAGAAGGACGCGACCGTCGCGCAACTGGCCATCGCGTGGGTCGCCGCGCAGGGCGAGGACGTCCTGCCCGTCGTCGGTGCGCGGCGACTGGAGCAGGTCGACTCGATGATCGGCAGCAACGCCGTTGCGCTCGATGCGGGCGACCTCGCCAGGATCGACGAACTCATCCCGCGCGGCGCCGTGCGCGGCGACCGCTATCCGACCGCGCTCATGGCTCAGCTCGACAGCGAGAAGTGACCTGCCGTCAGGGCTTTCGGGCGATCAGGCCGTACTGGGGGACGCTCGGCTCGGACGCGTCCGGGTTGCGCCAACGAACGCAGGAGACGATCCCGGGTTCGATGACCTCCAGGCCGTCGACGAACGCGGCGATCTCGTCCCCGCCCCTGGCGGTGATCGGCGGAGTGGCGTTGTCGTTCCAGAACGCCATCGCCTCGCGGTTGGCCTCGCCGTCGAGCTCGGTCGTCGGGTGGCTGATCACCACGTAGCTGCCGGACGGGATCGCCTCCACCAACTGCCTGACGATGTCGGTGGCCTGGGCGGTGTCGGGGATGAAGTTGAGGATGCCCAGCAGCATCACGGCCACCGGCCGCTCGAAGCTCAGCGTCCGCGAGGCAGCCCGCAGGATCTCGCCCGGGTGCCGGGCGTCGGCCTCGATGTAGTCGGTGCGGCCGAGCGCCGAGCTCGTCAGCAGCGCACGGGCGTGGGTGAGCACCAGCGGATCGTTGTCGACGTAGACGATGTGCGAGTCCGAGGCGATCCGCTGCGCCACCTGGTGGGTGTTGTTGGCCGACGGCAGTCCGGTCCCGATGTCGAGGTACTGGCGGATGCCGGCCTCACCGGCCAGGTGCACGACCGCGCGCTCGAGGAACGCGCGGTCGGCGCGGGCCACGTCGGCGATCAGCGGGAACATGCCCTGGATGTGGTCGCCTACCTCGCGGTCGACGTCGTAGTTGTCCTTGCCGCCCAGCCAGTGGTTCCACACCCGCGCGTTGTGCGCGACCGTGGTGTTCACACCCCGAAGTGGAGCCCCAGCCGTCCAGTCGCTCATCTGCTGCTTCCTCCGAAGAACCGCTCCTCGAGGCGAAGTCCCAACGTCCGGTCACTCCTCCGGAGCGGCCAAGGCGTCGAGCACGCCTTGGCCGTAGCGGTTGAGCTTGCCCTCGCCGATGCCGCTGATCGTCGCCAGTTCGTCCAACGTCGACGGTGCGACGGTGGCGATCTGCCGCAGGGTCGAGTCGTGGAAGATGATGAACGGCGCCTTGCCCTCTTCGCGCGCCACCTCCACCCGCCACGCGCGCAGCTTCTGGAAGACCGGCTCGACCTCGGGTGGCATGTCCTGCGGCACCCGCTTGGAATCCCTCGCCTTCGTTTTGGCCACGGGTTTCTTCGCGGGCTCGGTGCGCAGCCACACCTGTCGCGGCTCCTCGCGGCGCAGCACCTCGGAGCTGCTGTCGGTGAGCACCAGCGTGCCGTAGTCGCCTTCGACGGCGAGCAGGCCTTGGGCCAGCAGCTGACGGATCACACCGCGCCACTCGTTGTCGCTGATGTCGACGCCCACGCCGAAGACGCTGAGATCTTCGTGGCGGAACTGCTCGACCTTCGGCGTCTTCTTGCCGCGCAGGATGTCGATGATCTGCCCGGCCCCGAACTTCTGGTTGCGCTCCCGCTGCAACCGCACGACCGTCGACAGCAGCTTCTGCGCGGCGACCGTGCCGTCCCAGGACTCCGGCGGGTTCAGGCACGTGTCGCAGTTGCCGCAGGGGTTCGATTCCGGCTGGCCGAAGTAGTCGAGCAGCTGCGAACGGCGGCACTGCACCGTCTCGCACAGCGCCAGCATCGAATCCAGGTGCCTGCTCTGGGTGCGGCGGTGCGCTTCGTCGCCATCGGAGTTGTCGATGAGCTTGCGCTGCTGCACCACGTCCTGCAGGCCGTAGGCCATCCAGGCGGTCGAGGGCAGGCCGTCGCGGCCCGCGCGACCGGTCTCCTGGTAGTAGCCCTCGATCGACTTGGGGAGGTCCAGGTGCGCCACGAACCGCACGTCGGGTTTGTCGATGCCCATGCCGAAGGCGATCGTGGCGACCATGACCAGTCCGTCCTCGCGCAGGAACCGGGACTGGTGCTCCGCGCGCACCGCCTTGTCCAGACCCGCGTGGTAGGGCAGCGCGGTGACGCCGTTGGCGGTCAGGAACTCGGCGGTGCGTTCCACCTCGGCGCGGGAGAGCCGGTAGACGATGCCGGACTCGCCCGGGTGCTCGGTCTGCAGCAGCTGCAGCAGCTGCCTGCGGGCGTCGTTCTTGGGTGCGATCCGGTACTGGATGTTGGGCCGGTCGAAGTCGGAGACGAAGTGCCGCGCCTCGGTCAGCTGCAGGCGGGTGGCGATCTCCTGCCGGGTGGCGGGTGTGGCGGTGGCGGTCAGCGCGATGCGCGGCACGTCGGGCCACCGCTCGTGCAGCACGGACAGCGCCAGGTAGTCGGGCCGGAAGTCGTGACCCCACTGGGCAACGCAGTGCGCTTCGTCGATGGCGAACAGCGCGACCTCACCACGCGCGAGCAGTTCCAGCGTCGAGTCGAGCCTGAGGCGTTCGGGGGCGAGGTAGAGCAGGTCCAGCTCGCCGTTGAGGTAGGCGTCCTCGGTGTCGCGGCGCTGCTGGTAGCTCTGCGTGGAGTTGAGGAAACCTGCGCGCACGCCCAGCGCGGCGAGCGCGTCGACCTGGTCCTGCATCAGGGCGATCAGCGGTGAGACGACGACGCCGACGCCGGGGCGCACCAGCGCCGGGACCTGGTAGCACAGTGACTTTCCGCCGCCGGTCGGCATGAGCACGAGGGCGTCGTCACCTGCGACCACGTGGTCGATGATCTCCTGCTGCGTGCCCCGGAAGGAGTCGTAGCCGAAGACTCGTCGCAGGACCTGCAGGGGTTCGGTGGTCTGGTCGGTCGCGGTTTCAGGAGACGCCACGGCGGGCATCTTACGCAGCGGGTCGGACGTCTCCGGGTGCCCACACGCCCCCGGTGGACAGGCCCGGGGACGTGTCCGGATGTGACCTGCGTCGCCTTGGGGGAGCGCCGCGGTTCCCCTGGAATACTTCGTAAGGAAGACTCGTTCTCGCGAGTAGTTGAAGCTCGTACAAAACGGCGCGGGCTCGGGTTCAGTAGGGAGTTCACAATGCAGTTCGGGATCTTCTCGGTCAGTGACGTGACGACTGACCCGACCACCGGCCGAACCCCGACCGAGGCCGAGCGGATTCAGGCGATGGTGCGGATCGCGCTCAAGGCCGAAGAGGTCGGACTCGACGTCTTCGCCACCGGCGAACACCACAACCCGCCGTTCGTGGCTTCCTCGCCGACGACGATGCTCGGCTACATCGCGGCCCAGACCAAGGACCTCGTCCTGTCGACCTCCACCACGCTGATCACCACGAACGACCCGGTGAAGATCGCCGAGGACTTCGCGGTGCTGCAGCACCTGGCAGGCGGCCGGGTGGACGTGATGATGGGGCGTGGCAACACCGGGCCCGTCTACCCGTGGTTCGGCCAGGACATCCGGCAGGGCATCCCGCTGGCCATCGAGAACTACGCGCTGCTGCACCGGTTGTGGCGGGAGGACGTCGTCGACTGGGAGGGCAAGTTCCGCACCCCGCTCCAGTCGTTCACCGCGACCCCGCGTCCGCTCGACGGCGTGGCTCCGTTCGTGTGGCACGGCTCGATCCGCTCGCCCGAGATCGCCGAGCAGGCCGCCTACTACGGCGACGGGTTCTTCCACAACAACATCTTCTGGCCGGCTGAGCACACCAAGCGCATGGTGCGGCTCTACCGGCAGCGCTACGAGCACTACGGGCACGGCAAGGCCGACCAGGCCATCGTCGGCCTCGGCGGCCAGGTGTTCATGCGCAAGAACTCCCAGGACGCCGTCCGCGAGTTCCGGCCCTACTTCGACAACGCCCCGGTCTACGGCGGCGGACCGTCGCTGGAGGACTTCAGCCAGGCCACCCCGCTGACCGTCGGCAGCCCGCAGCAGGTCATCGACCGCACGCTGAGCTTCCGCGAGAACGTTGGCGACTACCAGCGCCAGCTGTTCCTGATGGACCACGCCGGTCTGCCGCTCAAGACGGTGCTGGAGCAGCTCGACATCCTCGGCGAGGAGGTCGTGCCGGTGCTGCGCGAGGAGTTCGCCAAGCTCAAGCCCGCGCACGTGCCGGACGCCCCGACCCACCAGTCCCTGCTCGCCGCCAAGCGACAGGACGGGGAAGAGCAGCAGGAGGTCGCAGAATGAGCGAGCACGACATCGTCGTGGTCTCGGCCGGGCTCAGCACCCCGTCCTCGACGCGGATGCTGGCCGACCGGCTGGCCGCGGCCACCGCGCGCAACACCCCGGTCAACGTCCGGGTCGTGGAGCTGCGCGACCACGCCACGGAGATCGCCAACAACTTCGTCACCGGGTTCGCCGCCCCGGAGCTGGAGGAGGTGCTCGGAGCGGTGCGCAAGGCAGACGGCCTGATCGCGATCACCCCGATCTTCCAGGCGTCCTACAGCGGGCTGTTCAAGTCCTTCTTCGACGTGCTCGACAAGGACGCACTGGCGGGGAAACCGGTGGTCATCGGTGCGACCGGTGGTTCGGCCCGGCACTCGCTGGCGTTGGAGCACGCGATGCGGCCGATGTTCGCCTACCTGCACGCCGTGGTCGCGCCGACCTCGGTGTACGCGGCTTCGGAAGACTGGGCCACCGGTGGTGAGAGCACGCTGGCCGACCGCGTCGAGCGCGCGGCCGGTGAGCTGGCGGCGCTCATCGAGCAGCGACCGGCGGTCCGGGCCGCCGACCCGTTCGACGAGCCGGTCCCGTTCGAACAACTCCTGGCGCAACAGCAGCACTGAAGCCCCGCGCACGCCCCCTCCCACCGCCGATCGCGAGGGGAGGGGCCTGCGCGGGCTGGAATCCGCTGCGGCGGGTGCGCTGCGGCCACTACCGTGGGTGCATGAGCGGTGATCGGATCCCGGCAGCGGAGCCGGCCGAGCTGGTGCCCGCCTCGGCGCGGCTGCGGGCCGAAGGCGTGGAGCTGGTGGAACTGTCCTTCGTGGACAACGCGGGCATCGTGCGGGTCAAGACCGCACCGCTGGACCGGTTGCCCGAGCTGGCCCGGTACGGGCTCGGCGCCTCGCCGTGCTTCGAGACCTTCACCTTCGACGACGTGATGCTGCGCGGAACCCACCTCGGCGGCCCCGACGGTGACCTGCGTCTGATCCCCGACATCGCCCGGCTCACCAGGCTGGTGGCCATGCCGGGGTGGGCGTGGGCGCCAGCGGACAAGTACACCCAGGACGGGCCGCGGTTCGTGGCCTGCCAGCGGGCCTTCGCCGCCCGGCAGGTCGCGGCGGCCGCCGCGATGGGCCTGACGGTATCGGCCGCCTTCGAACACGAATGGGCTCTCGCCGAGCCCGGCGCCGACGACTTCGTGCCCGCCGTCAGCGGATCCGGTTACGGGCAGGTGCGGTTGGAAGCGCTCGCCGACTACGGGCTGGCGCTGGTGCGGACCTTGCGCGAGCAGGGGCTGGACGTGCTCCAGTTCCACCCCGAGTACGCGCTCGGGCAGGCCGAGCTGTCGGTGGCGGCCAAGGACCCGGTGGGCGCCGCCGACGACGCGGTGCTCACCCGGCACACCATCCGCGCTCTCTCCCGCCGCCACGGCTGGCGCGCGAGCTTCGCGCCCTGCCTCGTCCCGGAGGGCGCGGGTTCCGGCGCCCACCTGCACCTGTCGGTGCACGATTCGCGCGGGAACCTGTTCGCCGGGGGCCGCGGACGCTACGGCCTGCAACGGCGCGGAGAAGCGTTCCTGGCCGGTGTGCTGCGCGAACTGCCCGCGCTGGTGGCCATCGGTGCCGGCAATCCGGCGAGCTTCCTGCGACTCGGTCCGTCCCGCTGGGCCGGCATCTGGCAGGTCTGGGGGCGCGAGACCAGGGAGGCCGCGCTGCGCCTGATCACCGGTACGGAACAGACCCAGTCCTGGGCCGCCAACGCCGAGATCAAGTGCTTCGACGCCACCGCCAACCCCTACCTGGCCGCCGGAGCGGTGGTCGCCGCCGGGCTCGCCGGTGTGCGCGAGGAACTCACGCTGCCCGACGAGATCACCGGCGATCCGGCGCTGCTGGCCGAATCCGACCGCGCCGAAGCCGGCATCGAACGCCTCCCGGCGGGGCCACGGGAGGCCGCCGACGCCCTCGCCGGCTCGGAGGTGCTCGCCGAGGCGCTGGAACCGGAGCTGCACGACGCGATTCTCACCGTCCGCAGGGGAGAGGCCGCCCGCTTCGGCGGAGCCACCCCCGACGAGGTGGCCGCCGCCACCCGGTGGACCTGGTAGGGGACAACGTCGTCGTGCGGACGGTTGTCGTCGGCGACGAACGAACACGGGGACTGCTGTGCCGAACGGCTCGGAACGACGGACGACCCGGTGCGGCACGCGCCCAACGGCGGCGGACTTCACCGAGCGATCCCGGCGAGGTCGCGCGCCAGTCTCGCCCTTCGCGGCGCTGCCCACCGAGCCCTGCTCCGGGGCCTGGTGCGAATCCGCCGCGACAGCGCGCTGATCGCGATGGCGGGTGAGCGGGTGCGCCTGGGCGGGTGGACCGAGATCAGCGCCGCGTTGCACCGACCCGGCCCACCGCGGCCAGGGGCTGGCGGCCCGCCTGGTCCGGTCACTGGCTCGCGGACATCCGTCGCGCGACGAACAGCCGTTCCTGCACGCCGTCACGACCAACACCGGAGCCATCGCCCTCTACGAGTCGGTGGGGTCCATCCACCGGACCCACCTCCGTCCGGTGTTCCAGGCTCTGCGGGCAGCCGGGTGAGGCTCAACCGGCGGTGGCGGTGACCCGACCGATCTCGCCGTTGCGGAAGGCGTCGACGAACAGGCGGTAGTCGTCGCGAACGACGTCGGCGTAGTGCAGGGCGAACTCGACGAGCCAGTCGACGAACTCCTGCTCCCGGTCACCGACGGCGTGCAGGATCGCCTCCTCGACCTGGAAGTCGACCAGCTGGGTGTCCGACTGCGCGTCCGACACGCAGTGGATCTTCGCGATCGCGCGGCCCAGGTAGTCCAGCACCGGCACGATGTCGCTCGGCTCGGTCAGGTCGTTCCACTCCAGGTCCGACTCGTACGGCGAGAGCTCGTCGACGAGGTAGCCGACACCGCCGATCTCGGTGTGGCCGAGCATCGGGTCGGCGTGGGCCTGCAGCGCGCGCTGCGACAGGGCCGTGCGGTGCCCGTGGTGCTCGAAGTGGTCGCGGATGCGCTGGTCGGTGACCACCCGCGACGGCGCGGCCACGTTGCCCTGCTTCATCGACAGCACGATGTCGTTCTCCAGGGCCTCGGTCGGCCCCTCGATGAGCACGTTGTACGCGGGGAGCCCCGCGCTGCCGATGCCGAAACCGCTGGAACCGACGATGTCCTTGACCGTGTAGGCGACCTCCCGCATCCGGTTCTCCTGCGGAATGGTCTCCAGGTAGCGCGCGAACGCCTCCTCGACCCTGCCGCGCTCGGCGTCGTCGAGCTGCCGGATGTTCGGCCCTCGCCGCATCCGCCGGTCGTAGCCCTCGGCCTCGGTGAGCCGGTCGAGCAGCCCGGGGCGGCTGCGCAGCCGGGTCTGCTGCAGCAGGTCGTGGATCGTGCCGTCGGTGGTCGACAGCCGCAGCGAGTAGTCGGAATCGCCGCTCTGGGTGGCGAAGGACCGGACCTGGTCCAGGTAGGACGTCGCCGCGCGCCGCACGAACGCCACGATGTCGGCGTCGGGCAGCGCCTTGCTCCAAGCCAGCAGCGCCAGGCTCGCGGCGAAGCGCTGCAGGTCCCAGGTGAAGTGCCCGAGGTAGGCCTCGTCGAAGTCGTTGACGTCGAAGACCAGCACGCCGGAGGCGTTCATGTAGGTGCCGAAGTTCTGCGCGTGCAGATCGCCCTGGATCCACACCCTGTTGGTGCGCTCGTCGGCCCACGGGTCGGGCAGCCGGTTGACGTCGGCGTAGAACAAGCACGCGGTGCCCCGGTAGAAGGCGAACGGGTCGGCCGCCATCTTGCGGAACTTGGTGCGGAACGCCGTCGGGTCGCGTTCCATGAGTTCGGAGAAGGAGTCGACGAGGACATCGGCGATCCATCGCCGGCGGGCGTCGGTGTCGGTGACGTCGAGGCTTCGAGCGAGCTCGGACATGTGATTCCGTCCACTGTGGGCAGTAGTGACAAAGGAGGCGATCGCAGATTATCCGAAGGTTCTGGGGTTCTCGACGACGACAAGCCATCCACGTAGGACGAAGCGGACCCCTGGTGCGATACCGGCCGTCCCGAGTTGGCGCGGGGCGAGCACCGGCCGGCCACCACCCCCTCGCAACGAGAGCGGGAGAGCGGGAACCGTGCGGGCGAGAACCTCGGTGCCCCCTCGCGGAGATGAGCCGAGGTTGTTCCGCTTCGAGTGGCGAAATAGCCTCAGCTGAACACGGCACCCGGAGCGAACGGAGGTGGTGATGGCCGAGGTGGGAAGTCCGCCCGCGCGCAACACGCGGCCGCGGAACCGGCGAGCGCTGATCACCGCTGCCGCGGCCGAGCTGTTCCACCGCGACGGCTTCGACCAGGTCGGCATGAGCGACATCGCCGAGGCCGTCGGCGTCGGGTCCTCCGCGCTCTACCGGCACTTCGCGGGCAAGCAGCAGCTGCTGACCCACGTCGTGCTCGACGAGCTGCACCCGTTCGTCGAGATCACCGCCGAGCCCGGCGACGTCGAGGACGTGGTGGCCCGGCTGGCCGCGACCGCGCTCGAACACCGGCAGCTCGGGGTGCTCTGGCAGCGCGAATCCCGGCGGCTGCCCGAGGAGCGTCGCGACGTGCTGCGCGGCGAACTGCGCGAGGTCGCGCGCGGGCTCACCGGCCTGGCCCGGGCCTTCCGCCCCGAACTCGACGACGCCGACGCCCGGTTCCGCGCCTGGTGCATGTTCAGCGTCCTGACCAGTCCCTCCTACCACCAGGTGCAGCTGGGGCGCCGCGAGTTCGAACGGCTGCTCGGCGAGTTGGTGGTGATCATCGGCACCCGCCCGCCGCAGGAGCTCGCGCCGCGCCCGGAAGCCCGTCCCGACCAGCTGGAACGCTTTGCCGGGCGGGCCTCGCGGCGTCGACTGCTGTTGGCCGCGGCCACCCGGCTGTTCGCCGACGCCGGATACACCAAGGTCACCACCGAGGACGTCGGCGCTGCGGCCGGGATCGCCGGGCCCAGCCTGTACAACTACTTCGCCAGCAAGCAGGAGCTGCTCAGCGCGGTGATCACCCGGGGCAACGCGTGGCTGGAGGTGGAGCTGGAACGCACCCTGGCCACCAAGGCCGACCCCGCCGAGGCCCTGCGTGCCCTGCTGCGCTCCTACATCCGCTTCGCCTTCGACCACGGCGGGTTCATCGACATCCTGGTCAGCGAGGTCGGCCACCTGCCCGCCGCCGAACGCCACCGCGCGCGCCAGACCCAGCACTCCTACGTCGCCGAGTGGGTCGGGCTGCTGTGCGAGGCGCGTCCGGAGCTGGACCCGGTGCGCTCCCGGATACTGGTGCAGGCGGCGCTGACCGCCGCCAACGACATGGCCCGCACCGGCCCGATCCGCGACGCCGTCGCCGTGCTGCGCCTGGGCTCGGCGCTGATGCTGGAAACGCCGGTCGAAGGCTGAACCGGCGCGCTACCGGCCGTTCACTTAGAGGGAGAAGAGCCAGGAGAACCCGACTGGAACGCCTCAGTGCGGCTAATGGTCGGTCACTTGTGCGTTTGACTCGATCAACCTCGGGCAATTAATCTCCGGCGAGACAGATCCGCCCGCCGCACCGACGGCGACAGGCTGCGCGCAGACCCGCGGATACTGGGACCGAGCAGGTAACGAGGACAGGTTGGTTGCATGAGCAGCGCGACGGAGCCGGTCGGTCAGCCGCCGGTTGATGTGCCCGACATCCACACGACCGCGGGCAAGCTGGCGGATCTGTACCGGCGGAACGACGAGGCGGTGCACGCCGGCTCGGCTCGCGCGGTGGCCAAGCAGCACGAGAAGGGCAAGAAGACCGCCCGCGAGCGCATCGACATGCTGCTGGACGAGGGCTCGTTCGTCGAGCTCGACGAGCACGCGCGGCACCGCTCCACCAACTTCGGGATGGAGGAGAACCGCCCCTACGGCGACGGCGTGGTGACCGGCTACGGCACCGTCGACGGCCGCAAGGTGTGCGTGTTCTCCCAGGACTTCACCGTCTTCGGCGGCTCGCTCGGCGAGGTCTTCGGCGAGAAGATCGTCAAGGTCATGGACATGGCGCTCAAGACCGGCTGCCCGCTGATCGGCATCAACGACTCCGGCGGCGCCCGCATCCAGGAGGGCGTGGCCGCGCTCGGCCTCTACGCCGAGATCTTCAAGCGCAACACCCACGCCTCCGGCGTCATCCCGCAGATCTCGCTGATCATGGGGCCGTGCGCGGGTGGTGCGGTGTACTCGCCGGCCATCACCGACT
This sequence comes from Saccharopolyspora aridisoli, assembly GCF_004348445.1. Lineage (GTDB taxonomy): Bacteria > Actinomycetota > Actinomycetes > Mycobacteriales > Pseudonocardiaceae > Saccharopolyspora > Saccharopolyspora aridisoli. Next base: position 40,509 of record NZ_SMKV01000017.1, read on the forward strand.
TCACCGTGATGGTCGACAAGACCTCGCACATGTTCATCACCGGCCCGGACGTCATCAAGACCGTCACCGGCGAGGACGTCACCTTCGAGGAGCTCGGCGGCGCGCACACCCACAACTCGCGCTCGGGCAACGCGCACTACCTCGCCTCCGACGAGGACGACGCCATCGGCTACGTCAAGGAACTGCTGTCGTTCCTGCCGAGCAACAACCTCTCCGAGGCCCCGGTCTTCGAGGGCGCCGACACCGGCACCGGGGCGATCGCGGACGCGATCACCGACGCCGACCGCGCGCTCGACACGCTGGTGCCGGACTCGCCGAACCAGCCCTACGACATGCACCAGGTCATCCAGACCGTGGTCGACGACGAGGAGTTCCTGGAGGTCTCCTCGCTGTTCGCGCCGAACATCATCACCGGCTACGGGCGCGTCGAGGGACAGCCGGTCGGCATCGTGGCCAACCAGCCCACCCAGTTCGCCGGGACGCTGGACATCGGTGCCAGCGAGAAGGCCGCCCGCTTCGTGCGGACCTGCGACGCCTTCAACATCCCCGTGCTGACCTTCGTCGACGTGCCGGGGTTCCTGCCCGGCACGGACCAGGAGTGGAACGGCATCATCCGACGCGGTGCCAAGCTGCTCTACGCCTACGCCGAGGCCACCGTCCCGCTGGTCACCGTGATCACCCGCAAGGCCTACGGCGGCGCCTACGACGTGATGGGCTCCAAGCACCTCGGAGCCGACATCAACCTGGCGTGGCCCACCGCGCAGATCGCGGTCATGGGCGCGCAGGGCGCGGCCAACATCCTCTACCGGCGCCAGCTCGCCGACGCCGCCGCAGCCGGCGAGGACATCGAGGCGCTGCGCGCCCGGTTGCAGCAGGAGTACGAGGACACCCTGTGCAACCCCTACACCGCCGCCGAGCGCGGCTACGTGGACTCGGTCATCCCGCCGTCGTTCACCCGCGGCTACGTGGCCCGGTCGCTGCGCATGCTCCGCGACAAGCGAGCGAGCCTGCCGGCCAAGAAGCACGGCAACATCCCGCTGTGATCAGCGAAGCAAGGAGCCATCCGATGAGCGAGCGAACCCCGCAGCGGCCGGTGCTGCGCATCGTGCGCGGCGATCCCGACGACGTCGAGATCGCCGCCGTGGCAGCCGCGCTGGCCGGCGCGGCCGCCGCCCGAGCTCCCGAGGACGCGCCCGAGCCCATGTCGATGTGGGGCGACCCGGTCGCGGCGGTGCGCCACCCGGCGGGACGCCGCCCGCTCCGGCCGGGACCGCACGGGTGGCGGGCCTCGGCCCTACCGGGCTGAACCTCGTTCCCAGACTTGACGTTTTCCGCCTGCTCCGGCGCCGCGCCGGGTACATGAGGAGTTGACCACTGTGGACGTGACGCCGATCAGCAAGGTGTTGATCGCCAACCGCGGTGAGATCGCGGTGCGGGTCATCCGCGCCTGCCAGGACGAGGCCATCGCCTCCGTCGCGGTCTACGCCGAGCCGGACGCCGACGCGCAGCACGTGCGGCTGGCCGACGAGTCCTTCGCGCTGGGCGGTTCCACGCCCGGCGAGTCCTACCTGAACATCGACAAGATCATCGACGTCGCCAAGCGCTCCGGCGCGGACGCGGTGCACCCCGGCTACGGCTTCCTGTCGGAGAACGCCGACTTCGCCCAAGCCGTGCTCGACGCCGGTCTGATCTGGATCGGCCCGTCGCCGCAGGCCATCCGCGACCTCGGCGACAAGGTCACCGCCCGGCACATCGCCACCCGCGCCGGGGCGCCGCTGGTGCCCGGCACCAAGGACCCGGTCCCGGGTGCCGACGACGTCGTGGCCTTCGCCCAGGAGCACGGGCTGCCGGTGGCCATCAAGGCCGCCTTCGGCGGTGGTGGTCGCGGCCTGAAGGTCGCGCGCACCATCGAGGAGATCCCGGAGCTGTTCGCCTCCGCGGTCCGCGAGGCCGAGAGCGCCTTCGGCCGCGGTGAGTGCTTCGTCGAGCGCTACCTGGACCGACCGCGCCACGTCGAGGCGCAGGTGGTCGCCGACCAGCACGGCAACGTCGTCGTGGTGGGAACCCGCGACTGCTCGCTGCAGCGCCGCCACCAGAAGCTCGTGGAGGAGGCCCCGGCGCCGTTCCTGACCGAGGACCAGCACAGCCGGATCCACGAAGCCGCGCGGGCGATCTGCTCCGAGGCCGGCTACTACGGCGCGGGCACCGTGGAGTTCCTCGTCGGCCAGGACGGCACGATCTCGTTCCTGGAGGTCAACACCCGCCTGCAGGTCGAGCACCCGGTCTCCGAGGAGACCACCGGAATCGACCTGGTCCGCGAGCAGTTCCGCATCGCCTCCGGCGAGAAGCTGCACCTCGGCGCCGACCCGCAACCGCGTGGCCACTCCATCGAGTTCCGCATCAACGGTGAGGACGCGGGCCGCAACTTCCTGCCCGCGCCCGGCACCGTGACCAAGTTCGTCGCCCCGCAGGGCCCGGGCGTCCGCGTGGACGCGGGCGTGGAGACCGGCAGCGTCATCGGCGGCCAGTTCGACTCGCTGCTGGCCAAGGTCATCGTCACCGGCGCCGACCGGCAGCAGGCGCTGCAGCGCGCTCGCCGAGTCCTCGACGAGATGCAGGTGGAGGGCATGGCCACGGTCCTGCCGTTCCACCGGGCGATCGTGCGCGACCCGGCGTTCGTCGGCACCGACGGCTTCACCGTGCACACCCGGTGGATCGAGACCGAGTTCGACAACACCATCGATCCCTTCGCGGGTGCCGCCCAAGCGGGCGAGGAGCCCGAGGAGCGGCAGACGATCCTCGTCGAAGTCGGCGGACGCCGCCTGGAGGTCTCGCTGCCCGCCGCGTTCGCGGCGACCTCGGCTGCTCCTGCGGTAAAGGCCAAGCCGCGCAAGCGCGCCTCGGGAAAGGCCGCTGGTGCGGCGTCCGGCGACGCGGTCGCCGCGCCGATGCAGGGCACCATCGTGAAGGTGACGGTCGAGGACGGCCAGGAGGTCGCCGAGGGCGACCAGATCGCCGTCCTGGAGGCCATGAAGATGGAGAACCCGGTCACCGCGCACAAGGCGGGCACTGTCACCGGCCTCACGGCCAAGCCCGGAGACTCCGTCACCCAGGGCACCACGATCTGCGAGATCAAGTAATACCTGCCACCCGCTCCGGCCCCGGCTGTCACCAACGGTCACCTCACCAGTGGTTCGCACGATTCCAGTGGAATTCGGGACCCCGATTCCCACTGAAATCGGAAGCACCACCCCGGTGAGGGACCGCGGCAGTTGGAAGACGTGCGCACGCGCTCGTGGGGCTTCGGACCTGGGTGGAGGAGCGAGATCGACCGCGCCAACGAAGCCGCCGCGCAGGGACCCGACGAGGGTAGGCAGGCCGGTTCCGCGCGCAGCACGGCCGCTGGGGTGCTCGATGTGGCCGTGCTGGGCGCGGAACCACCTCGCCTCGTCAGGCGACGTCGGAGGGGATCGACGCTGCGGTGTTGGCACGCCGTTCCCCTTCCACGGGCCTGGTCCTCAGCGGAGGACGTTCGGGCGTGGGGCGTTGCGGGGGCGGGTGAGGTAGCAGTGGGTGTGGTACCAGCCCGCCGCTTCCTTGCCCGCGGGGTCGAGGCCGTGGAGTTCGACGTCGTGCACGGCTGCCCGCTGCTCCTCGGCGTCGGCGAATCGACGTTGCTGGAACGTCTCCGGCAGGCGCTCGGTGACCAACCCGTGGTCCGCGAGGAGTTCGACCATGTCCGAGTAGTCGAAGACCCGCAGGACGAAGATCGCCAGCCACAGCTCCTCCGGCCGGTCGATCCCGTCGAGTAGGCGTGCGAAGGTGTTGCGGCCCACGTAGCCGACGCCGCCGGTGGAGATGATCAGGCCGGTGTCGGCGATCCCCTTGGTGAGCTCGGGGGACGGGTCGGTGGTCTCGAGGTCCTCGGCCCAGCCGTCGGTCAGCAGGCCGGCTTCGCGGGCGTAGGAGATCGCCGGTTCGGAGATGTCCAGGCCGACGATGTCGAGGTCGTCGGTGAGGTCGCGCCGGTCGGATTCGGCCAGTTCGGCCGGTGTCAACCGCGCCGCCGACGGATCGGTGTAGCGGGTGAGGACCTCGCGCGGGTCCTGAGCGGACTTCAGCAGTGCCGAGTTGATGCCGTAGGAGCAGCAGACGTCCAGGACGCGCCCGGGGCGCGCCGCCCCGATCACCTCGCGGAAGATCGGGGTGGCGCGCTGCGGGATCTGGTACTCGAACCGGTCCAGCGTCGAGACGTACGCCCGTGGGTCCGGCTGGGCGTAGATGTCGCTGAAGTCGGCCTTGCGCTCTCCGATCAGGCTCATGATCCGGTGCTGACGAGGTCGGTGAGCTCGTCGATCGCGCGGGCGAGCTGGTCGGCGAAGGCGGTCATCTGCTCGCCGACCGTGCGCGGCGTGCTCAGGTGCACGTTGAAGCTCTGCGGCAACAGCACGTAGGCGACTCCGATGCAGTGCTCGCTGGTGGCGCCGAAACCGAAGTACTGGATGTTCACCGACGGCGCGGCGCTGGTGCTCAGGTAGTCGTCGCGCATCTTCTGCCAGCCCGGCGAGGAGTACAGCGCGGGTGCGAAGTCCTGTCCCCGGCGGCCGGCGATCAGCTGCAGCTCCCACAGGTGCTGCTCGGGGGCGTCCCCGGCCTGGCACTCCTTGGCGCGCGTAACGTGCGCGTCGGCCGCGCGCCGGAACGCCTGCTCGCGGGTGGAGCGGTCGGCGTCGGGGTCCTCCATCACTGCGACGAATTCCAGGACCTCCGGGGTCACCACCCGCATCGCCTCGGTGCGGCCGTGGTGGAAGTGGCGGGTCGCGATGGACTCGTACGTCGCGCCGGTGAAGCCCTTGGAACGCCGGTGCGCTAGCTGGAAGGCCATCTGCACGAACGCGTCCGGGGAGACCCCGAGCGCCTTGGAACGCTCCGAGCCGAAGTCGTCGAAGCGCGCGGTGCGGGTCGCGGTGGCGTCGGCGTAGGCCGTGTAGTCCTTCGCAGCCGCCTCGATCTCGCCGGAGAGTTCGGGCGAGAGGCGGAACTCCAGCGCCCGGAGCTCGGGCGCGCCTTGCGGGGCCGCGCCCGAGGACTGCGAGTGCGACTCGGCGGTGCCCGACATCAGCGAGTCGACGAACTCGACGATGGTGGTGCCGTCCAGCAGGCAGTGCTCGCCGTTGATGCCCGCCGAGCCGTCGGGGAACACGATGAGCGTGACGCCCTTGTCGAACCAGCGGTCGGTCGGGTCTCCGGCCAGCAGCTGCTTGCACTTGCCGTCGGTGTCGGCGGGCAGCTCGTGCTCCAGCGCCAGGCAGAACAGCGCCGTCTCGATCACGTCGACCGAGGCGGTGTTGTCGACCAGCAGCGCCTCCCGGTTGGCCGCCCAGCGAGCGCGGTCGTGGCTGGTCAGCGCGCCGACTCCGGGTCCGCGGTCGGTGGTGGCGATGACCTGGCGCAGCGCTTCGGCGAGCTCGTCGAGGGTGTGCGGGACTCCGTCCTGCCCGATCACGTCGAGGCGGAAGGCGTTGCCGCGGTAGAACACCACGATGTGCCGGGCCTGGCTGGGACCGGGCTGCTCGGGCGTGTTGGGTGCCCGCACCCCGTCGCGCTCGGCGCGGGGGATGCGGGTGGTGGAGAACAGGTACCGGTGCTGCTGCATCGACAGCGGTTGCCCCCGCCGCGCCGTCGGGGGCACCGACTCGGTGTCCAGCGCCAGCTTGTGGTCCACCGACGCCGCGATGAGCCGCACCGCGCGGGCGATCTGGTCATCGTCGGTGTCGTTGAACAGGAAGAAGAAGTTCGCGTTGAGCGCGATCCGGTCCCGGCGGCCCAGGTAGCGGTCGCGCCAGAACTCGTCCAGCCAGCTGTGCACGTCTTCCTGGCCCGCGTAGGCCGACAGGGTGTCGTGCAGCTCCTTGGCCGTGGCGGAGTCGAGGAACTCCTCGACGGCCTGCCGGGTGGCGGACAGCTCGTCCTCGCTCAGCAGCGGCGCGCACCACTGCAGGAACCTGGCGCCGCTGTCTGCGAGCGTGGGCAGCGGAACCCGGGGGAGCGCGTCCTCGTTGCCGAAAGTGCTGGTGCGCAAAGCAACCTCGATCGTGTCTAGGTCTTGTCTCGAAGTGGCGGAGCCACTCCCTCGTCCTGGTGAGCCCCGAGCGGCTCGCACCGCCGGGGCTTCGACGAACGCCTCAGTCGAGCAGGTCGTCGGTGCGGGCAGTGGTCCCGTGAGCCGCGGTCACCCGCCCGAACAGCTGCCGGGTGCGTTCCGCGGATCCCACCACCCCTGGACGATCACTGTAGGCGAAGATCGCCGAGTGCCGCGCCACTTCCCCTGCGACCGCGCTGACCCGGTGCAACGAGTACCGGCCGTGGAACAGCTGCAGATCACCCGGTCGCAGCGGGAGTTCGCGCACCCGGTCCCGGCCGCCGCCGGTGATCACTTCGCCGACGTCGGCGAAGTTCTCCGACTCGGCCGAGCGGATGTGCGGGCAGTATTCGAAGACCCCGCCGGACCGGGGCTGCTGGGTGAGCATGCTGACCGCGAACTCGTTGGTGTCGAAGTGCCACGGGTGTTCTTTGCCGGGGTTGACGATGTTGACCACGAGCCCGGCCAGCGGGTCTTCCAGCGGGTGGATCTGGGGCCGTTCCAGGCAGTCGGCGAGGAAGCGGTGGAACAGCTCGTCGGTGTAGAGCCGGTGGATGAGGTGTTCGGCCGGGATGTCTTCGCGCGCCACGAAGGCGTTGCCGCGCAACGTGGTCCGCCTCGCCGGGTGCCAGTCGGGCAGCGAGTCGTCGGGCGCGGTGTTGTAGACGTTGACCGTCTGCTCCTCGTAGTACGCGCGATCGGCGATGCTCGCGCACTCGGCTCGCAGCGCCTCCCGGTGCTCGGCGGCCACGAAGTCGCGCAGCACGCTGCACCCTGATTCGCGCAGCTCCGCGCGCACGGACTCCACCGCCCGGACCCAGCCTTCGCCGCCGGGATCGTGGAGCGGGTAGCGGGCGGTGTCGACGATGTCGGTGACCGCAACGGTCATCGGTTTCCCTCCGTGGCCGGGATGACGGGCAGCGTGATCTCCGAAGGATGCTCCGGGGAGTTGTGGATGGCAACGGGCGACAGCGCGGCGGGCAGGTCGCGCACCGTGGGCAGCAGGTGCGGGACGTCGAACGCCTGCACCGAGATCCGCAGCTTGTGGCCGGGCGGGATGACCGCGGCGGTCGGGAACACCTCGACGTCGACCGGCTCGACCTCGCCGGGTTCCATCGTGCGCTGCGCATCTTCGGTGAACGGGTGGAACGGCTGGATCAGCTCGCCGTCGAGGTAGCGCGAGCGGGACTCGTCCAGGGATCGGTGCGAGAGCACCTGCCAGCCCCCGGTGAGCCGGTCGACCGTCCCGTCGGGTGCCACCGAGGACACCGATACCGACAGCATCCCGTTGCCGGTGGGCGTGGAGGCGTGGAGGTGGGCGTTGATCGGCCCGCGCATCCGCATCGCCTCGCTCATCGGCCCGGTCTCGAAGACCGCACCGGAGAGGTCGTTCCACCGGTTGTCGTGGCACAGCTGGGCGATGCCGATGGCGTTGGGCGTTCCCGCGGTCCACTGGTTGGTCGAGCGCGTGCACAGCCCGGAGATGGGAAGCGGTGCGACGGTGCTCCGGCCCGGTCGCGGGTCGGAATCCACGAGCCCGCCGGGCAGTCCGGGCATCGAGGTGCCGGAGAGCTGAAACCTTCGGGCGCGCTGCTCACCGATCCACTGGTCGGCCTCGAACCACTGCCCGGAGCCGATCTCGTGGTAGGTCAGCGGCGGGATGTCGGTGTCCAGCGAGGGATCGGCCTGCCCGCGCACGTGGTGGTCGAACCAGCGCAGCTGGAGGTCCTGCAGCGTGCCGTACCCGGCCTCGGCGACTCCGTCCCCGCTGCCCTGCAGGTGGTCCCACGGGCCGAAGATCATCTTCACCGGGACGCCGCGCTGCTGGAGGTTGTCGAACACCATCGGCGTGCCGCGCTGGAACAGGTCGTACTCGCCGCCGACCAGGAAGGTCGGGACGTCGATGCGGTCGAGGACGCTCGCGGGGGAGCGCTCGGCGTAGAAGGGGCCGTCGAAGGCGGCGTTGAGGCCGAGGGTGGCCTCCAGCAGCGTCGGCGCGGTGAAGCTGGTGGCGCCCTGGACGCGGTCGAGGTACATCTGCAGCGCGTTGTCGGGCTCGGCGGGGCCGTAAGCCGGTGGGATCAGCCCGGTTCCAGTGACCAGGCCCAGCCACAGCGGGATGAAGCCGACGTCCAGCGCGCCGCCGGAGGCGACCACGTCGCGGTAGGTGTCCACCGCCGGTACCTGTGGGAAGATCGCCTTGAGCCCGGGTGGCCGGTTGCCCGCCGCGAACAGCTGGCTGATGCCCATGTACGACGCGCCGTGCATGCCGACCGAACCGTTGCTCCACGGCCGTTCCGGTGAGGCCGCCCAGTTCACGATCTCGCCCGAGTCGGTGTTCTCCCGCGCGCTGAACGCCTGCCAGTCGCCGCCGGAGGAGCCGGTGCCGCGCGCGTCGACCGTGACGTGCACGTAGCCGCGCTTGACGAAGAAGCCCGGGTCACTGCCGATCGCCGCGGCGCCGGGACCGTCGATGGCCGACTTGTTGTAGGCGGTGATGGTCAGCAGCACGGGGAACCGGCCCTCGACCGGGTTGCCCTCGGAGTCGGCCGGACGTCGCACGTCGGCGCGCAGGACGGTGCCGTCGGACATCGGCACTTCGACGTCGGTCTCGGTCACCGAGCCCGGGTGGTCCTCGGCTCGGGCCGTCCACCCGGAGGTCGGCGCGGCATCGGCGGCGGTGAGGCCAGCGAGCCCGGTCAGCAGGGCGAGGAGCAGGGCCAGCAATGAGCGACGCATTCCAACCTCCCGGGATTTCCGGAAGATCAACGATCACGCGCAGCCGAGGTTACGCGGTATGCGGTCGGTCCTGCTGAGAACGCAGGTGAGCGGCCATGGCTCGACGCGCCTGGGCCGGGTCACCGGCTTCGATCGCGGTCAGCAGCCGCTCGTGGCGCGCGACCGCGCCGCGGCCGCTCTCCACCGGCAGCTCGGCAAGCAGCCGCATGAACGGTTCGAAGAGCAGCGGGACGAAGGCGTTGCCGGTGGCGCGCACGATCGCCTGGTGGAACGCGATGTGGGCGGTGACGTGCGCTTCGGGCGTGCCTGCCTCGCGCATGTTCCGCAGCTGCTCGCGCAGGCGCCGAAGATCGGCGTCGGTGCGCTTGACCGTGGCGAGCTCGGCGATACCGGACTCCAGCACCCGCCGCGCTTCGTGGATCCCGGCGACGACCTCGGGATCAGCGCCGGGGGACGTCGCCGCGCGGATCATCGGGTGAAGCGAGGTCCACTCGGCCGGCGGATTGACGTAGGTGCCGCGTCCGCGCTCGATGCGCACGACGTTCTGCACCCGCAGCGCCTTGACGGCCTCGCGCACGGTCAGCCGGCTCATCGAGAACAGCTCGGCGAGTTCGGGTTCGGAGGGCAGCGCGGCGCCGGGCGGGTAGGTCTCGTCGATGATCGACCCGAGAAGCTGTTCGGACAGCTCTTCCGGCAACGACACGCGGTCACCGCCCGTTCGATCTGAACACCGCGAGAACCCGCGGTGCTCGCGCCAACAAGGTCAAGGTCCGCTCCCGCGTCCACAGTGGACGCACGGGTGATCCGGATTCGGGGAGTGTACTGCACCAGTGAGCGTTGCCACACACCAACCGGTTGGTATGTGTGGTAGAGCTGGTAGATCGGGTCTCTGGAGGTGTCGCCATGTTCGAGTCGCGGTACGAGTGGATGGAGCCTGGGGCGTTCGAGGTAGCACCGGGCGTGCACCGGATCCCGTTGCCGCTGCCCAACGACGGCCTCCGCGCGGTCAACGTCTACGCCATCGCAGACGGTGACTCGCTGACCCTCGTCGACGGCGGCTGGGCCCTGGACGAATCCCGCCAGCAGCTCGACGCGGCGCTCGCCCAGATCGGCGCCGGTGCTGGCGACATCACCCGCTTCCTGGTCACCCACGCGCACCGCGACCACTACACGCAGGCGCTGACCTTGCGCCGCGAGTTCGGCTCCGAGGTGATGCTCGGCGAGGAGGAGCGGCACACCCTCGACCGGCTGATGTCCCCGGAGCACCGGTCCATGGACCGCCAGTTGGAACTCCTGGCCGAGCACGGCGCCAAACCGGTCCGCGACACGCTGCTGAGCCTGCGCTCGGACGCTCCGAGCAACCACGTCTGGGAGAAGCCCGACACGTGGATCAACGCCGCCACCGACCTCGGCCTGGCGGACCGGCGGCTGCGCGCGCTGCCCACGCCCGGGCACACCCGCGGCCACCTGGTGTTCCTGGAGGAGCAGGCCGGGCTGATGTTCGCCGGTGATCACGTGCTGCCGCACATCACCCCGTCCATCGGCTTCGAGCAGGCACCCACCGCGAGCCCGCTGCGCGACTACCTGGCCTCGTTGTGGCTGGTGCGCGGCCTGCCCGACATGCGACTGCTGCCCGCTCACGGGCCCGTCACCGACAGCGTCCACGATCGGGTCGACGAGCTGCTGGCCCACCACGACGCGCGCCTGGTGGCCACCGCCGCGGTCGTCGCGGCCGGTGCGAGCACGGCCTACGAGGCAGCTCGGGCGCTGACCTGGACCCGTCGCGAGCGAGCCTTCGACGATCTCGACGTGTTCAACCAGATGATGGCGGTGCTGGAAACCGCCGCGCACCTGGACGTCCTGGTGCTGCAGGACGAGCTCGGCGCGCAGCGCGTCGGAGGAGTTCTGCACTACTCGTAGTCTTCGGCAACGGAGAGTGATCGCCGCGCGGTCCATGGACGGGCCGAAATCACCCGACTGCAGCGTAGGGGCGGCAGGCGATCACGTGCGAGCCTGGATGAGCTCCACGGGCCGCGTGCGGCAGTTGAGGAGCGAGTACCTCGTTGGGGTCAAAGGGGACGTCACTAGGAGCTCGTCATGTTGAGCAAGCACGAGCGGGACATGCTCGCCGAGATCGAGACCGCGCTGGAGTCCGCAGACCCCGAGCTCGCGGAGGAGTTCGAGCGGTTCGAAGGTGAGCGGGGCTGGGGCTTGATGCGCCGAGTCCTGGTGTTCACCGCGCTCACGCTGACCGCGATGCTGTCGCTGCTGTCCTTGGCCAGCGGCCTGGTGTGGGCTTCGGTGGCGCTGGGCATGATCACTACAGCTGGCGCCATCGCGGCGTGCTTCACCGGGCGTCAGCACGAGGAGACGTGATCATTCAGTCGTGCAGCGGGTGCGGCAGGGCCTGCAGCACCGTGTCGGCCTCGACGTAGGTGCCCTCGGGCAGCTCGTCGAGGCGGTCCATCTGCTCAGGACCGGCCCCGAGCTCCGCGCACTGCTGCACGATCTCCCGCTTGGTAGCGGGGAACCGGACGTGGCAGAGAACCCGCAGCATGTCCGCGCGATCGGCCAGCACCATGATTCCTCCGTTCAGCCACTTCGCCCACCAACTACCCAGGCCGAACGCGCTGAAACCCTCAGGAGGCCAGTTCGCGGGCCTTCTCGGCGATGGCCGTGGCGTCGATGCGGGCCTGGCCGAGCAGCTCCGCGGGCTGACCTGAACCGGGCATCTCGTGCACGGCGAGCATTCGCACCTGGGCGGGCTGGTCGGTCAGCGCGCTGAGCACGGCCTCGCCGAGACCGCCCTCGGGCCAGTGGTCCTCGGCGGTGACCAGACCCGCCGTCTCGGTCGCGGCGCGTCGCAGCGTGCCGGCGTCGACGGGTTTGATCGAGTAAAGGTCGATCACCCGCGCCTCGATGCCCTCGTGCGCCAGCACGTCCGCGGCCTTGACCGCCTCGTGCAGCGTGACCCCGGCACCGACCAGCGTCACGTCGTTGCCGTCGCGGACCACCTTGGAGCCGCCGATCGGGAACTGCTCGCCGGGCGGGTAGATCACCGGCATCGTACCGCGGCTGGTCCGCAGGTAGCTGATGCCGGGCAGGTCCGCCATCGCCGTCACCAGCTGCACGGTCTGGTTGGCGTCGCACGGGTAGAGCACCGTGCTGCTGTGCACCGCGCGGAACGCCGCCAGGTCCTCCAACGCCATCTGCGACGGGCCGTCCTCGCCGATCGCCACGCCGGCGTGCGAACCCATCAGCCGCAGGTCGGCACGGCTCACCGCCGCCATCCGGACGAAGTCGTAGGCGCGGGAGAGGAACGCGGCGAAGGTCGAGGCGAACGCGCACCACCCGCGTACCTGCATGCCCACCGCTGCGGCGATGAGCTGCTGCTCGGCGATGTACATCTCGAAGTAGCGGTCCGGGTGGGCATCGCGGAACAGCTCCGCGAAGGTCGAGTTCGACACCTCGCCGTCCATGGCCACCACGTCCCCGCGCCGATCGCCCAGCGCCGCCAGCGCCTGCCCGTAGGCCTTGCGGGTGGCAAGCTCGGTGCCCTGCTCGAACGCGGGCAGTCCGCCGCTTCCGGTGTCGAACACGTGCGGCTTGGCGTCGGCGTCGGGTTTGGCGGGCTTGACCCGCAGATCGCGCAGGCCACCGAGCTCAGCGATCGATTCCTCGGCGTGCGCCAGCGGTTTGCCGTGGAAACCGGGTTTGTCGGCGACTTCCGCGACCCCCTTGCCCTTCTGGGTGGCGGCCAGGATCGCGACTGGACGGCCATCGGCGTCCTCCGCCTGGCTCAGCGCGGATTCGATCTCGTCGAGGTCGTGGCCGTCGATCTCGATGGTGCGCCAACCGGCCGCCTGCGCTCGAGCGGAGTAGGAGGACAGGTCCCAGCCGTGCATGGTGGGCCCGGTTTGGCCGAGGCGGTTGACGTCGATGATCGCGATCAGGTTGTCCAGCTGCTCGTGCCCGGCGTGCTCCAGGGCTTCCCACACCGAGCCCTCGGTCATCTCGCTGTCGCCGCAGACCACCCACACCCGGTAGGGCAGCCGGTCCAGCCGCTTGCCCGCCAGCGCCAGGCCCACGCCGATGGGCAGACCCTGGCCCAGCGACCCGGTCGCCACGTCCACCCACGGCAGCACGGGGGTCGGGTGACCTTCGAGCCGGCTGCCGAACTTGCGGAAGGTCAGCAGCTCGCCGTCCTCGACGGCGCCGACCGCCTTGAACGCGGCGTACTGCAGCGGCGAGGCGTGGCCCTTGGAGAAGATCAGGTGATCGTTCGCCGGGTTGTCCGGACGGTCGAAATCCAGCCGGAGGTGTCCGTCGAGCAGCACCGCCAGCAGGTCGGCCGCCGACATCGACGAGGTGGGGTGCCCGGAACCTGCGGCCGTGCTGGCCCGAATCGAGTCCACCCGCAGCTGCTGCGCCAGTTCGGAGCGGAACATTGCCTGGTCCATGCCCCGGAAGGTGCCCGGGGTGCGGCCGTGCGAAACAAGGCCAGGTCAACCCGGCCGCGGTGGGGATGTTCGGGGAGGCGGCGCAGCTGCGACCTCAGGTGCGCGGCTCAGCCCGCCTGCGATCGAAGCGGTCAGTCCAAGGCGCCGTTGCTCAGTCCGGACAGCAGGCGCTTGATGACCTCGGGGTCGACCTCGGCGGTCTCCTCGGTGGTTTGCGGCGCCATCGCGTTCTTCTTGCTGGAGCGGCGGGGCAGCGGGACGGAGTCGGCCTTCACACCGCTGGGCAGCGGCATCTCGCACCACACCAAGGTGCCGCCGGTGCGCAGCGCGGTCGCACCGCAGCGGCCTTCCGCGAACCCGGGCGCGAGCTGCGGGGGAACGGTGGCCTGCTCGTCCTGGACCTCGGCGACGAGGCTCTCGCCGCTCAAGCGCAGGCGGACGGTGATGAAACCCGGGTTCTTGTGGTCGGCGGCGTCCACGGCGGCGGTCACCAGGGCGCCGGTGAGTTGCGTGGCGATGTCGGTCATCTCGCGCAGAGACCACTCGGCCAGGGAGAACCGCACGAACATCTCGGTGCAGTTCACCGCGCTCGGAAGCGCGATCAGTCGAAGGTCGTCGACTTGTGCGGTCTGAGTGTTCACCTGGTTGAGTTCCTCCGTCCGCCCCCACTGCGCTTTCGATCACCCGGAAGCCGCATTTTGCCAACTCTGCTGGGTGGCTTGTACGCAGGGGCCCCTTTTTCTTTCGGCCTTGCCGTTCACCGGTCGGCCCGGGATCGGCGGGCCGCCGAGAACATCGCAATCGCCGCCGACAGCCTTCTCCATCTGCGACGACGCGATCTGGTGAAAAACGTACGTGACGAAAGCAGGTCGGGACCACCTTCGGACGTATCGGTTCCACAACGGGGAAGTTCCAGACGGATGGACGCTGTAATGACCGAGGGCGTGAACGGCGATCGGGCGCCGCGCGTGTCGGAGCGGCCGCGGCGTGTCGAGGCCGCTCCGACAACTGCTGCGCGTCAGGCCAGGGAGTCGAGACCCTCCGCGAACGCCTTGCCGATGAGGCCGATCTCGTCCTCGGTGATGATCAACGGCGGCGAGACGGCGAGGGCTTTGCCGAGCGGGCGGACGATCACCCCGAGCTCGCGGATCTTCTTCTGCAGCTTGGGCAGGCCACCCGCCTGCAGCGCCTCCGAGGTGAGCTCGACGGCTCCGAGCAGGCCGACGCCACCGCGCACCTCCGCGACCGCCGGGTGGTCGGCGACGCTGTTGAGCGCGTCGTGCAACGGCTGCTCCAGCTCGTCGGAGCGCTGGATGAGCTTCTCGCGCTCCAGGATGTCGAGGTTGGCCATGGCCGCGGCCGCCACCGTCGGGTGCCCCGAGTAGGTGGCGCCGTGGCGGAACACCCGGCCCGGCTCCTCCCAGAACGGCTCGGCGACGTGCTCGGCCACGACCACACCGCCCAGCGGAAGATAACCGCTGGTCACGCCTTTGGCGAAGGTGATCATGTCGGGCTGCAGGCCCCAGCGCTCGACGCCGAACCAGGTGCCCACCCGGCCGAAGCCGCAGATCACCGAGTCGGCGACGAACAGGATCGAGTGCTCCGCGCAGATCTTGGCGATGGCCTCCAGGTAGCCCGGTTCCGGCGGGTAGAGACCGCCCGCGCCCATCACCGGCTCGGCGAAGAACGCCGCGACCTTCTCGGCGCCGATTCGGTCGATGGCCTCCCGCAGGTTCTCGGCGTCGTCGTGCGCGACGCGGCCGGTCTCGCGGACCAGCTGACCGAACCCGGCCTGGTTGGCCTCGATGCCGCCGATGCTGGTGCCCATGCCGTTGGTGCCGTGGTAGGCGTTGCTGCGGCTGAGGACGTGGGTGCGCTGGGGCTGCCCGCGCTGCGCCCAGTACTGCCGCGCGAGCTTCGCCGCCGTGTCGATGGCCTCACCGCCACCGGTGGTCAAGAAGATCTTGGCGCCCGGCATCGGGGCGAGTTCGGACAGTCGCGTGGCCAGCGCCTCGGCGGGCGGGTTGGTGTAGTCGTTGAAGACGAAGTAGGACTCCAGCTCCCGCATCTGCGCGGCGGCGGCCTCGACGATCTCGGTGCGGCCGTGCCCGGCGTTGGCGTACCAGAGGCTCGCGGTGCCGTCGAGGTAGCGGCGCCCGGAGTCGTCGTAGATCCAGACTCCCTCGGCCTTGGTGACGCAGAAGCTGCTGCTCTTGACCTCGAACATGTCCGCGAACGGGTGCCACAGCGCGGTCTGGCTCAATGACATGGGTCCTCCTTCGTAGTTCTCCGACAGCTTCGTCGCCCGGGCACCTCGATGGCCAGTGGTGAGGGCGGGGAGTTCGGCTGCCGGCGTCCGCCAGATGAGATCCGGCGACCGTTCGTTGACATCGCAAGCGCACCGCCAAGACGATGGGTTGGTGACCACTCCGAGGCTCAGCAAGCGGATGCACGTCGACTTGCGGCGCGTGACGGCGCAGGGCTGTCGCTCCTGACGAAACCACGAAGTCAGGGGAGACGCCGCATCCGGTCGAACCCGGTAGCGGTCGCAGAGGGCCACAACCATGGAGCAGCTCGTGTCCACCGTCCTGGTCATTTCCGGAAGTCCGTCGCGCACCTCGAAGACGGAGAAGATCGGCGAGCACGTCGCGCAGCGGCTCGCTGCGGCCGGGCGCACCACCGAACACCTCCGGGTTCGGAGCCTGCCCGCCGAGGCGCTGCTGAACGCCGACGTCTCCGACCCGGCGATCTCCTCGGCGGTGGAGCAGGTCGAGGCGGCCGACGGCATCGTGCTGGCCACGCCCACTTACAAGGCCGCTTACTCGGGTCTGCTGAAGTCGTTCCTGGACCTGCTGCCGCAGTTCGGCTTCGCGGGCAAGGCAGTGCTGCCGCTGGCCACCGGCGGCAGCGTCGCGCACGTGCTGGCCATCGACTACGCGCTGCGCCCGGTGGTGCACTCGCTGGGCGCCCGGCACGCCGTGCAGAGCTTCTTCCTGCTCGACAAGCACCTCTCTTCGGTCGGCGAGGAGCTGGCCGTGCACGACGACAGCGCGGGACCGCTGGCCGATGTGATCGAGCAGTTCAGCAAAGCCCTCGACGGCATCCCGCACGCCACGGTGCTGGGTCGCTCGGCCTAGAGCGGACCGTCGATCCACCGCTGGATCAGCGGGGCCGTGAGGGCCACGAGCTCTTCGGCGGGCTCGGCGCTGATCGCCCGGGTGCGCAGCACCAGCCGCGCGGCGCCGAGCCCCATCAGGTGGCTGCACACCAGCTCGGCGCGCAGTCGCGCGCGCGGACCGTCGAGCCGATCGGCGAGCCGGGTGACCAGCTGGGACTCGAAGTTGTCGCGGAAGCGGCCGCCCGCCGGGCGCGACGAGGTGAACACCGCGCGCACGAGCGGATCGCCCTGGGTGCGCTCGTGGTAGTCCAGCAGCGTGCGCACCAGGTGTTCGCCGAGGTGCGGCAGATCGCAGTCCAGCAGCCTCTCGGCGTCGTGCTCGAAACCCGAGGCCTGCGCGAACAGGTCTTCCTTGCTGCCGAAGTACTTGACCACCAGCGCGGCGCTGACGTCGGCGTCCGCGGCGATGTCGCGCAGCGTCACGTCGGCGTAACCGCAGGAGGAGAAGCGCCGCCTCGCCACCTTCAGGATGGTTTCCCGCGTGACGCACGCGTCGCGGCGCTGCTCCTCGATCGACCCCGTGGTGGGCATGCACCTCAGGCTAGCGCGAGCCCCCCACCGCCAAGGCCACCCGATGGGTAACAGCCTCGTACCGAGGTGGTGCCGGGGTCGCCGCGGCGATCAGCGCGGCCACCAGACCGGCGCCGCCGGCGACCACGAACACCCAGGAGTAGGCGTTGATCGACGGGTAGGTCCCACCGGCCACGTGCACCAAGGACCCCGTGGTCAGCGCGACCACGATCGCGCTGCACCCGGAGGTGCCGATCGACCGGGCGAGGCTGTTGAGCGCGTTGGCGGCGGCGGTTTCGGTGGTG
Organism: Saccharopolyspora aridisoli; assembly: GCF_004348445.1. Classification (GTDB taxonomy): domain Bacteria; phylum Actinomycetota; class Actinomycetes; order Mycobacteriales; family Pseudonocardiaceae; genus Saccharopolyspora; species Saccharopolyspora aridisoli. Next base: position 57,843 of record NZ_SMKV01000017.1, read on the forward strand.
GGCACCGAACGCATGATCAGCGCGGGCAGCGCGCCGTAGGCCAGGGCGCCGCCGATCGAGGCGATCGTCAGGTTCACCACCACGACCGACAGCGGGTCGTGCAGCAGCGAACCGCCCAGGTTGCCCAGCGCCAGCACGCAGGCTCCGAGGATGAGCGTGGTGCGCGGACCGTAGCGGCGGGAGATCCGGGCCGAGACCGGGGAGAACAGGCCCATCGCGGCACCGATGGGCAGCAGGACCAGACCCGCGACCACCAGCGACAGGCCGTATCCGTAGCCGGTCTCCGGCGGGGCCTGCAGCAGCTGCGATCCGACCAGGAAGCCGGTGAACATCGCGATGCCCACCAGCACGGACGCGATGTTGGTCAGCAGCACCGTCGGCCGAGCCGACACCCGCAGGTCCACCAGCGGAGTTGCGGTCCGCAGCTCGTAGGCGCCCCACAGCAGCAGGGCCACGACCGCTCCGGCGAGCAGGCCGAGGACCAGGGCGCTCGACCAACCCCACTCGTTGCCCTTGGAGATGGCCAGCAGCAAGCAGGTCAGCGCCGCGGAAAGCCCCAGGGCGCCGATGAAGTCGAACTTCCCGCCCGTGCGCAGCGAGGATTCCGGGACCACCCACCGGATAAGGGCGATCTCGACGAGGGCGAAGACCATGGCTCCGGCGAACAGCCAGTGCCAGTTGAGCTCCTGGGCGACCACGCCGGTGATCGGCAGTCCGACCGCGCCGCCGATGCCCAGCGTCGCGCTCATCAGCGCCACCCCGGAGCCCACGCGCTCTTCGGGCAGCTCGTCGCGCATGATGCTGATGCCCAGCGGCACCACGCCGACGGCCGCGCCTTGCAGCACGCGCCCGACGAGGACCGCGGTGAAGTCGTCGCTGACCGCCCCGATCGCGCTGCCCACCGCCATCGTGGCCAGCGATAGCAGCAGCATCCGGCGCTTGCCGTACATGTCGCCCAGCCGTCCGGTGACCGGTGCGCACACCGCGCCCGCGACGAGCGGGGCGGTGACCAGCCAGCCGGCGTTGGCGGCCGTGGTGTGGAGCAGGTGGGGGAACTCGGGGAGCAGTGGGACGACGAGGGTCTGCATCAGCGATACCGCGATCCCGCACGAGGCGAGCACGATGATGACCACTTTCGAACTGCGCGTTGCGGACGAAGCGGACCTGGCGACGCTCATCAGACTCCTCACTCCCGGCGTGAACTCGTGTTCACCTGGTGAGTAAACCTGTGTTCACCAGTGGACGCAAGGCGCTGGGTGTCCGATTCCGCGTGGCAGTCACGAAAATTCACCCCAGTGCCGTCCACAGTGGACCGCGATCGACGCGTCACTCGGCTGAACCCCGGAGCCGGCCAGGTTGTGAACCTGAGGTTCACACTGTTACTGTGAACCTCAGGTTCACAAAGGGGGAGTCGTGTCGGTACGAGAAGCAGCTCGGCTCGTCGAGCACCTGGCCGCGGAGGTCGTCGCGCAGGTCCACGATCCCGGCCGCAAGGGCTCCGACGTGGGCGATGAGCAGGAGCGGCGGGCGGCTTCGCTCGCGCGGTTGCGGGCGGCGCTGACCACCGAAGAGCTCGTGGCCCAGGCCGCGGCCCAGCAGGCCGAGGCGGCGTCGGCCGAGAGCGTGTGGCTGGGCGCGAGCCTGGCCGACTTGAGCGCGGTGACCGGCAGGACCCGGCAGGCCGCGCGCAAGCGGTGGCCGGAGCTGGGATCGATCCACAGGCGCCGCAAGTGGCTCGGCAACCACGTCGAGGACATCGTCCACATGGCGGGCCTGCTCGCTGCGCACGCCGAGGACCTGGCGCCGGGCTGGGACCGAGGTGCGTTCATGGACAACGCGCGCCTGCTGCGCGAAGGGCTCGACCGGTGCGCCGAAGACTTCGCCGAGGGCGCACCCGCCGATGGCGACCCGGCGCGACGCTGGCGAGACCTCGACGCGCTCGTCGACACCACGATGCGTCGGATCATCGAGACCGCGGGTGAGCCCGCCACGCCCGAGGCGGGATTCGCCCTGCACGGCGCCACCGGCGTCCTCGGCTACTACGACCACGCCACAGCCGCCGACCGCGACTGATGCGGTTGCCGCGGCCGGTCAGAGCTGGGGGAGGACGGCGGCGTGCTGAGTCGCTCGCTCGAAGGCGTGGGCGATCTCCAGCAGCCGTCGTTCGCCCCGGTGGGGGGCGACGAGCTGGAGGCCGACCGGGAGGCCCTGCGGGGTGAAGCCGGCCGGGACCGAGATCGCCGGGCAGCCGGTGGCCGAGATCCAGTACGCCGAGCGCATCCAGTCGAGGTAGGACGGCATGGCCACACCGCCGATCTCGGTGGGGAACTCGAGGTCGATGTCGAACGGCGGCACCTGGCTCACGGGGAGCGCGAGCACGTCGTAGCGGCCGAAGAACTCGCGGACTTCGTGGTAGAGCTCGGTGTGGAGCCGTTCGGCGCGGCCCACGTCGGTACCGGTCAGCGCCCGTCCTGCGTCGATGTTGTCGCGCAGGCTCGGCTTGATCCGGTCCGGGTGGGCGTCGCGGAGCTCGCCGAAGGCCAGCTCGAACTGCCAGGCGCGCAACGTCCGGAAGACCTCGTCGGCGCCGGTCAGGTCGGGTGCGGCCTCCTCCACGACACCACCGATGTCGGTGAGCACCTGCGCGGCCGGTTCCAGCACCGCGCGCACCTGCGGGTCCACCACCAGCTCGCCGCCGAGGTCCAGCGAGAACGCCACCCGCAGCCCGGACAGGTCGGCTTGCAGGGAGCCCTGGAACACCGAGCCGGGCTCGCTGATCGCGATCGGGCTGCGATCGTCGGGCCCGGCGATCGCCGAGAGCATCAGCGCCACGTCGGAGACGGTGCGCGCCATCGGGCCCTGCACCGACAGCGTCGACCAGGCTGCGAGGTCCGGCCAGGTCGGGACCCGGCCCGGTGCCGGCCGCAGACCCACGACGTTGCAGAACGACGCCGGGTTGCGCAGCGAACCGCCCATGTCGCTGCCGTCGGCCAGCGGCTGCATCCGGCAGGCCAGCGAGGCCGCGGCGCCGCCGCTGCTGCCGCCAGCCGAGCGGTCGAGGGCGTAGGGGTTGGAGGTGGTGCCGAAGACCGGGTTGAAGGTGTGCGAACCGGCCGCGAACTCGGGCACGTTCGTCTTGCCGATCGCGATCGTGCCCGCTGCCTTGAGCCGTTCCACGACGAGCTCGTCGCGGTCCGGGACGTTGCCGGCCAGCAGCGGTGAGCCGTAGGTCGTGCGGATGCCCGCGGTGTCGTGGGTGTCCTTGTGCGCGATCGGCAACCCGTGCAGCGGACCGATCGGGGCACCCGAGGCCAGCCGCTCGTCGGCGGAGGCGGCAGCGGCCAGCGCTCGCTCGGGGTTCAGCGAGACCAGGGCGTTGACCTTCGGGTTCAGCAGCTCGATGCGGTCCAGGTGGGCCTGCACCACCTCGCGCGCCGAGACCTCCCGCGCCCGGATCAGCGCGGACAGTTCGGTGGCGGTGTGGTGGCAGAGCGAATCCGGCACGTCGTGGCTCCTCCTCGCAGCGTGGTTCGCCACGCAAGATAGCCGCTCGGACGTGCCGGGTGGATCAGCTCAGGTCGAGGTCGACGACCAACGGGGCATGATCGGAGGTGCCCTTGCCCTTGCGGGCGTTGCGGTCGACGTAGGAGTCGGTGACCGCGCTGGTGAACGCCTCGTTGCCGTAGGCGAGGTCGATGCGCATGCCCTGGTTGTTCGGGAACCGCAGCGCCCGGTAGTCCCAGTAGGTGAACGGCACGTCGTACTTCAGCGCCCTCGGGTACACCTCAGCCAGGCCGGACTCGATCAGCGCGGTGAGCGCCTTGCGCTCATCCGGGGTGACGTGGGTGCAGCCATCGAAGGCGGCGATGTCCCACACGTCCTCGTCGTTGGGGGCGATGTTGAAGTCGCCCAGCACCGCCCACGGGCGGTCGGCGGCCAGCTCCTCGACAGCGGTGCCGCGCAGCGCCTCCAGCCAGCGCAGCTTGTAGTCGTAGTGGGCGTGCCCGACTTCGCGTCCGTTGGGCACGTAGACCGACCAGACGCGGACCCCGCCGCAGGTCGCGGCGACCGCGCGGGGTTCGGGCGTTTCGAACATGGAGCCGTCGGCCTGGAAGCCGGGCTGGTCGAGCAGTCCTCGGCGGATGTCGGTCAGGCCGACGCGGGAGAGCACGGCCACGCCGTTCCAGCGGCCGGTTCCGTGCGCGGCGATCTCGTAGCCGAGATCGCCGACCTCGTCGTACGGGAAGGTGTCCTCGGCGCACTTGAGCTCTTGCAGGCACAGCACGTCGGGCTCGGCCGTGCCGAGCCAGTCCAGCAGCTTGGGCAGCCGGGCTCCTACCGAGTTGACGTTCCACGTGGCGATCCGCATGGCCGCAGCTTGGCACAGCCCACTGACGCTCGGACGGGCTAGGGGGCGACGTTCTGCTCGCCGGCGTACTGGTAGCGCCACACGCCGTCGGCGCGCTGGTCACGCCGGTTGTAGCACGCGTAGGGCGAGCAGGGGTCCTCCCCGTCGCGGGGCGAGGGGAAGGCGAACTCGCCCATGGGTAAGTCCGCGTCGACCGCGGGGATGATGAACGACCGGCCGTCCTCCGGGCCGCCGATGAGTTCTGCGTGCACGTGTTGCTCCATCGAGGTCTCCTTGTTCGGCGTTCGCCGCAACTCGCTTACAGCCAATAGGAACAAAAAGAACGGCGAACGGTTCCCGCTGTCACCCGAATGTTTTAACGATGTGCTGCGAATGCTGCTCACGACCAGGTGAATAGGGTTTCCGGTGCCCGGGTACAGCACTGCCATGCCGCGAAACGACACGCAGGACCGCACCGGACCGTCCAACCCGGACAAGGTGCTCTACCCGCAGGACTCCTTCCGGAAGCAGGACGTGTTCGACTACTACCGGGCGGTGTCCGGCCAGCTGATCGCGCACGCGCGGGACAAACCGGTGACGCTGCGCCGGTTCCCGGACGGGATCGGGGCGGAGGGATTCTTCCAGAAGGAGGCGTCGAGGCACTTCCCGGAGCGGATTCCGCGCGCTTCGGTTCCGCAGCGCGGCGAGGGATCTCCGGTGCACCACGTGCTCATCGACGACGAGGAGACGTTGCTCTACCTCGCCGACCAGGCGTGCCTGGAGCTCCACATCGCACTGTCCACAGTGGAAGACCTGGAGCGCCCGGTGCTGGCGGTGCTCGACCTCGACCCGCCGGAGGACGTCGGCATCGCCACGCTGCGGGACGTGGTGCGGACGATGTGCGAGCGCTTCGCCGACGAGGGATTCGTTCCGCACCTGCAGACCACCGGGGGCAAGGGGTTCCACATCGCGGCACCGCTGAGCGGAGACCGAGCGTTCGACGAGGTCCGCTCGCAGGTGCGCGAGCTGGCCGAGCGCGCGGCGCGCGAGGATCCGCAGCGGCTGACCACCGAGCAGCGCAAGAACAAGCGCGGCGACCGGATCTTCCTGGACACCAACCGCAACGCCTACGGCCAGACGATGATCGCTCCCTACTCGCTGCGGGCACGCCCCGGAGCACCGGCGGCCACCCCGCTCGACCTCGACGAGCTCGGCCGGGCGAATCCGCGCTCGTACGGGTTGAGCAACATGGCCCGCCGCCTCGCCCAGAAATCCGACCCTTGGCACGACCTGCACTGATCGGTCGTGCATGGGTCGGCGCGGGTACGGGTAAGCGAGGTGGACGCACGACGTTGGAGGAATCGTGGACGCCGACATCACGCTGTTCGTGGACGGCACCGAGCACCGGCTCACCGTGGACACCCGCACGACCGTGCTCGACGCGCTGCGCGAACGACTCGGGATCACCAGCGCCAAGAAGGGCTGCGACCACGGCCAGTGCGGCGCCTGCACCGTGCTGCTGGAGGACCGGCGCGTCAACAGCTGCCTGATGCCCGCCGTGGCCTACGACGGCGCGTGCCTGCGCACCGCTGACGGCCTCGGGGAGCCGCACCCGGTCCAGCGCGAGTTCATCCGGCACGACGCCTTCCAATGCGGTTACTGCACGCCGGGCCAGGTCGTCTCGGCTGTCGCCGCCGTCGAAGAGCTGAAGGCGGGAGAGCCGAGCGCGGTGACCGCCGAGGGCGCCGATCTCGACGGGGAGATCCGGGAGCGGATGAGCGGCAACATCTGCCGCTGCGGCGCCTATGCCAACATCGTTCGCGCGGTCACCGAGGCGGTGACCCGATGAGGCCGTTCCACTACGAGCGCGTCGCAGACGTGGACTCGGCGGTGAGCGTGCTCGCCGAGACGCCCGGAGCCGAGTACCTGGCCGGTGGCACCAACCTCGTGGACCTGATGAAGCTGGAGGTCGCCGCACCGGAAGTGCTCGTCGACGTGCGTCGGCTGACCTCCGATGAGATCGAGGACCACGACGGCGCGTTGCGCATCGGCGCCTCGGTCACCAACAGCGCGCTGGCCGCGGATCAGCTGGTGGGGCAGCGCTTCCCGGTGCTGTCCCAGGCAGTGCTCGCGGGTGCCTCCCCGCAGCTGCGCAACCTCGCCACCACCGGTGGGAACCTGCTGCAACGAACCCGGTGCGGCTACTTCCAGGACATCACCACGCCGTGCAACAAGCGCGAACCCGGCAGCGGCTGCTCGGCGCGCGAGGGCTTCCACCGCGAGCACGCGATCCTGGGCGCCTCCCGCGAATGCGTGGCCACCCACCCCTCGGACATGGCGGTGGCGCTGGCCGCGCTCGACGCCGTGGTCAACACCGTCGGTCCCGGCGGAACTCGCCGCATCGACCTGGTGGACCTGCACCGCTTGCCCGGCGACGAACCGCAACGCGACACCGTGCTCGAACACGGTGAGCTCATCACATCCGTGGACGTGCCGCCGCTGGACTTCGCGGTGACATCCCGCTACCGCAAGGCCCGAGACCGCACCTCGTTCGCGTTCGCGCTGGTCTCGGTGGCGGCCGCCCTCGACGTCGCCGACGGCGCGGTCCGCGACGTGCGGCTAGCGCTGGGCGGGGTCGCGCACAAGCCATGGCGGGCAACCACCGCCGAGCAGGTGCTGCGGGGCCACCCCGCGACCGCGGAGGACTTCCGCCGTGCCGCCGACGCCGAGCTGGAGGCGGCGAATCCCCTGCCCGGGAACGATTTCAAGCTGCAGCTGGTGCGCAACATGATCACGGGAGCGCTCGCGGACCTGGCGGGGGTGTCGCGATGAGCACCGCCACCCGAATCCTCGGAGCCCCCCTCGACCGCATCGAAGGGGAGGCGAAGGTGCGCGGTCGCGCGCTCTACGCAGCTGAGCACCCGGTAGACAAACCCGTGCACGCCCACCTCGTGCAGTCGCAGATCGCGCGCGGGCGCATCACCACCATCGACGCGACCGCGGCGCTGGACGAGCCCGGCGTTCTCGACGTGGTCACCCACCGCAACGCTCCCGAGCTGGCCTCCACCGAGGACGCCGAACTCGCGGTCCTGCAATCACCGCAGGTCGGCTACCGGGGGCAGCCGATCGCCGTGGTGCTCGCCGAGTCCTCCGAAATCGCGCGCGCCGCAGCGGGTCTCGTGCGCGTCGAGTACGAGCAGGAGGAGCACGACGCGGACCTGGACGCCGACCGCGACTACCTCGTGCCGGCCGACGACGACGTCGACCAGGGCGAGCTCGATGCCGCGCTCGCCGGGGCGGCGATGGCGCACGACGCGGTCTACACCGTGCCGCAGGAGCACCACATCGCGATGGAACCGCACGCCACCACCGCCGCGTGGACCGAAGGCGAGCTCACCGTCTACGACTCCACGCAGGGCGTGCACTGGGTGCGCGACGCGCTCACCGAGCTCTTCGGCGTCGACGCCGAGAACGTGCACGTCGTCGCGCCGCACGTCGGCGGTGGGTTCGGGTCCAAGGGGCCCGCGCACGCGCACCTGGTGGCCGCCGTCCTGGTGGCCCAGCGCGTCGAACCGCGCCCGGTGAAGCTGGTGCTCACCCGCCAACAGGTCTTCCCTGTCGTCGGGCACCGCGCCGCCACGATCCAGCGCGTGCGGCTCGGCGCCGACTCCAGTGGACGCCTCACCGCCATCGGCCACGACGTGATCGCGCAGGACGCCCGCCTCAAGAGCTTCCCCGAACTGGCCGGAGGACCCACGCGCACGATGTACGCCGCACCGAACCGGCGGATCACCCACCGGCTGGACCAGCTGGACCTGCCGGTGCCGACGTGGATGCGGGCACCGGGCGAGTGCCCCGGGATGTACGCGTTGGAAGCGGCGATGGACGAGATGGCCATCGCCTGCGGGCTGGACCCCATCGAGTTCCGCATCCGCAACGAACCCGAGACCGACCCGGACACCGGGTTGCCGTACTCCAGCCGGAACCTGGTGGCTTGCCTGCGCGAAGGTGCCCGCAGGTTCGGCTGGGCCGACCGCGACCCGGCTCCGGGCGCGCGCCGCGACGGTGAGTGGCTGGTGGGCACCGGTGTCGCCGCCTCCACCTACCCGGTCAACTCGCAGCCCGGCACCCAGGCCACCATCCAGGCCCGGCCCGACGGCCGGTACCGGGTGCTGATCGGTGCGGCCGACATCGGCACCGGCGCCTGGACCGCGTTGACCCAGATCGCCGCCGACGCCCTCCGCACCGACGTCGATCGGGTCGTGCTCAGCATCGGCGACACCGACCTGCCCTGGGCCTCCGGGGCGGGCGGTTCGACCGGGATCACCTGCTGGGGCTCGGCGATCGTCGACGCCGCGCGTCGACTGCGCATGGAGTTGCCCGAAGACGAGCCGGTGCCCGAGGAAGGCGTCGTGGTGACCGGTCGGATGCCCCACAACCCGCATCGGGCCACGTTCGCGATGCACAGCTTCGGCGCCCAATTCGCCGAGGCGCGGGTCAACGTCGACACCGGCGAGGTGCGGGTGCCGCGCATGCTCGGCATCTTCGCCGCCGGCCGCATCGTCAACGCCAAGACCGGTGCCTCGCAACTCATGGGAGGCATGACGATGGGCATGTCGATGGCCCTGCACGAGGAGGCCCACGTCGATCCGCGCTACGGGCACGTGATCAACCGGGACCTGGCGCAGTACCACGTCGCGGCCTGCGCCGACGTCGGAGACATCGAGGTCGACTGGATCGACGAGGACGATCCCTACGTCAACCCGATGGGCACCAAGGGCATCGGCGAGATCGGCATCTGCGGCACCGCGGCCGCCATCGACAACGCCGTGCACCACGCCACCGGCGTCCGCGTCCGAGACCTGCCCATCACACCCGACAAGCTCGTCGGCAAGATGTGAACCATCGCCGGGCGACCGGGAAGCGGTCGATCTCGGTGACGAGTTGCGGCCGGACTTCGCAGCGCGAACGCGGTCGCGACCACGGAACGACCACGACCGCTGCGGGCCCACACCGGCGGCTCCTGCGCGCGGTCCGGCGGCCGGCCGGGTCGTCCCAGGCCGTCAGCTCTTCTTCAGCTCCTCGGCGAACATCACGAGGATGCCGCTGGGGCCGCGGACGTAGGTGAGCTTGTAGACGTCCTCGTAGGTCGCCACGCCGCGCAGCGGACGGCATCCGTGCTCCGCCGCGATCACGAGGGCTTCGTCGATGTTGTCGACCGAGAAGGCGACGCGGTGCATGCCGATCTCATTGGGACGAGTGGGCGTCGTCTCTATCGCTTCGGGGTGGATGTACTCGAACAGCTCGAGGTGCCCGCCGTCCGGCGTCTGGAGCAGCGCGACGTTGGCGTGGTTGCCGTCGAGGCCGACGGCGGTGTCGGTCCACTCACCGCTGACCGTGGTGCGGCCGACGACGGTGAGACCGAGGTCGGTGAAGAATGAGACAGTCGCTTCGAGATCGCGCACGGCGATGCCGACGTTCTCGAACTTGATGGTCATGCACCGGATGGTACTGAGCTGGGCTGGCCGTCTCCGGTGACGAACCAGACTCGACTGGACGAGTTCGGGCGTACTCAGTCGCGCGCCTCGTCCAGGGCGATGTCGGCGATGGTGCGCAGCGGGAGGCCGAGGGCCTTCGCCGCTGCTGCGACGTCGTCGTGCTCGGGTTTGCTGCGGTGTGGGCCGTGCTTGACGCGGATCCGATGTCCCCGCACGGAAACGGTCGTGGTGCGGCGGGGGAGCGCGGTGCGCTGGACCTCGTGCCGACGGGTGCCGAGCGTGCCGGTCTCCGCCGACACGATCTCGGTCAGCTCCGCCTCGACACCGGGGGCGCACAGCACGTGCAGGACGTGGGCGGGGCGGGACTTCTTCATCGTCACCGGGCTCGTCCAGGCGTCGGCCGCACCGGCGTCGAGCAGCCGTTCGACGACGTGGCCCAGGGATTCGCCGGTGACGTCGTCGACGTTGCACTCCACCACGACCATCATCTCCGCCTCGGCGTGGGAGGACCCCAGCGACGCCGCCAGGACGTTCGGGCGCTGCGGGAAGCGCTTGCTCCCGGCCCCGTAGGCCGTGGCGCCGAGCGTCATCGCCGGGGCAGGGGTGAACCGGGTGCCCATCGCCGAGACCAGCGCCGCGCCCGTCGGGGTGACCGTTTCCCCGGCGAGGTCCGCGCCGACCACCGCCGCGCCTTCCAGCAGGCGCAACGTCGCCGGAGCGGGCGCGGGGAGCACTCCGTGCGCGCAGCGGACCGTGCCCGATCCCAGCGCGATCGGAGCGGAATGCACGGCGGTGACCGAAAGCTCGTGCAACGCCGCCGCCACCCCGACGGTGTCCACGATGGTGTCCAGCCCGCCGACCTCGTGCAGGTGCACCTCCGCCGGATCGCGGTCGTGCAGCAGGCCCTCCACCCGCGCGATCGCTTGGAGCGCGGAAACCGCCATCCGTGCAACGGGTTCCGGTCGCGCGCGGGAGGCGAGCTCGATCAGGTCCGCCGCGTGCCGCTCCGGCACGTCGTCGTCCGCGGTCACGACCGCCTTGGTCGCCGCGATCCCGTCCACGTGGACCCGCTCGACGTCCAGGGACCACCCCCGCAGGCCGGTGGACCCGATCGCCGCCCGCACCTCCTCCAGCGGGGCATCGAGTCCGAGCAGCGCGCCCAGCAGCATGTCGCCGGAGAGCCCGGTCGCGGGGTTGAGCCAGAGGATCATCGCCGGGCCACCGTGGCCAGCCGGTGCGCGGCCATCGCGGCGGAGAAACCCGAGTCGATGTTGACCACCGCCAACCCGGCCGCGCAGGAGGTGAGCATCGCCAGCAGCGCCGTCACGCCTTCCAGCGCGGCGCCGTACCCGGTCGAGGTCGGCACCGCGATCACCGGGCACGACACCAGGCCGCCGACGGCGCTGGCCAGGGCGCCTTCCATGCCCGCCACCACGACCACCGCGTCGGCCCCCCTCAGGTCCTCGCTCGCGGCGAGCAGCCGGTGGATGCCCGCCACACCGACGTCGCGGACCACGTGGGTGCGCAGACCGATCGCGGATGCGACCGCGTCCGCCTCCGCGGCGACCGGCCAGTCCGACGTGCCCGCCGTGGCCACGCACAACCGGAAATCGCGCTTGTCCGCCGGGCGCCACACCAGCAGCCGCGCCGTCTCGTCGTAATCGCCCCCGGGCACCCGCACCGCCGATGCGACCTCGGGTTCCACCCTGGTGACCAGGACCGGGCCCGTGCTGCGCGCCAACAGCTCGGTCACGATGCCGGTGATCTCCTCCGGCCGCTTGCCGGGACCGTAGACCACCTCCGGAAGACCCTGGCGGGATTCCCGGTCGGTGTCGACCCTGGCGTAGCCGAGATCGCTGAAGCCGGTCATGACGCCGTCCGGGTGGGCAGCAGCGGAAGCAGCACGTTCATCCGGCCGCTGGAGAAACCGGCCATGTCCAGCGCGCAGAACTCGAAGCCCGCCTGTCGGCCCGCGGCGTCGAGCTCGGCGTGGTGCGCTGCCGCGCGATCGATGTCCTCGGCGGGAACCTCCAGGCGCGCCACCGTGCCCTGACCGTGCGCGCGGACCCGGCACACCGGGAACCCCAGGGCGTGGACGGCGGCCTCCGCCCGCTCGACGCGGGCCAGCACCTCCGGGGTGACCGGATCGCCGTAGGCGACGCGGGAGGCCAGGCATGCGGCCGCGGGTTTGTCCGCAGTGGACAGTCCCAGCTCGGCGCTGGCCCCGCGGACGTCGGCCTTGGTGAGCCCGGCGTCGACCATCGGCGCGATCGCGCCGCGCTGCGCGGCGGCGCGCTGACCCGGCCGGTGATCTCCCAGATCGTCCACATTGGTGCCCAGTGCGACGCTCGCGCCCATCGTCGTCGCCAGCGGCTCCACCGCGTCGAACAACGCGGACTTGCAGTGGTAGCAGCGGTTCCCGTCGTTGGCGGCGTACTCGGGCCGATCGGCCTCGTCGGTGCAGACCTCGACGTGGGCGAAGCCGTGCTCGCGGGCGAAGCGCTTGGCCCGCCTGCGCTCCTCGGCGGCCAGGCTCGGGGACACCGCGGTCACCGCGAGCATCCGCGCCCCCAGCTCCTGGTGCGCCACCACGGCCAGCAACGCCGAGTCCACGCCACCGGAGAACGCCACGACCAGGGATTCCTCGGTTCTGACGCGGGCCCGCAGGCGGTCCAATCCGGTCACGACGCACTCCTCACGCACGCTCGCTCACAGCCATGTGGTCCGACCAGACTCTAACTCCATCGAGCGATGCATCCCATGCCGTCGGGGGAGATCTTTCCGGTGGTCAACGAGCCTTCTGGCGGCTCGTTCGGGGTGCTAGTGCGGACGCGCCCGCATGTTGCTCGACCGCAGTGGCGTGCCCCGGCTCGGCGGCCGGATCGACCTTTCTCTCGAAGAGGACGTGCCGACGGCAGGAGACCGCGGTGACCGGCACCAACGCTGCCCAACCTGACCGGCGACGAAGGCGAGGAAGACCTCGAGGGCATCGGTGGTGTCCCGGCCGCCAGCGCCAGGGTGGTCCTGCGGGCGCGGTCGAACTGAAGGACCAGGGCGGGGACGAGCACTACCAGCTCCACGAGCATCGGGGAGGCGATCGTGACGGTGCTGTCGGAGACCGGAGCCCACACCGGTGGCCTGGACGCGGCTGGGTCCGCCGCGCTCGCTGATGGGCGCCATCGCGGTGGGGACGGGCGTCCGCTCCTCGGCCCAGTCCTGCGACCTGCACGCCAAGTACTCCGAGACGACCGATCGCGAGTCCGCCTACGAGGAGCTCGCCCAGGAGGTCGTCGAGCCCGCCGCGCAGGAGGGCAGTCCGCGAACTCACCACGCGTCACTCGATCAGGTAGGGTCTGCCCGACTTGTCCACGCGGGAGCTCGGGCGGATCGGGCTGAGAGGGTGGCACGCAGCGCGCCACCGACCGCAGAACCTGTCCGGGTAATGCCGGCGTAGGGAGCTGTCGATGGCGCTTGACGTCGAACGGTCCGAAGTTCCGAACACCCTGGACGAACCGGCACCCAGAACGCTGGCCGTGCTCGACCAAGGAGCCTTCTGGGGCAACCTCGGCGTGAGCCTGCTGGGTTTCAGCGGTGCGCTCGCGGTCCTCGCACCCGCCGGGGTGCCGCAGCTGTCCTTCGCGGCCGCGGTGACGGCCACCGTCGTCGGGACCGTGCTGGGCAGCCTGATGGTCGGCGTCGCCGCCATCCCCGGTGCCCGCACGGGAGCACCGGCGATGATGCTGCTGCGCGGCCTGTTCGGCACCCGCCTGTCCTACGTGCCGACCGTGCTCAACATCCTCCAGCTGGTCGGTTGGGGGACGTTCGAGCTGCTGGTGATCGCTCAAGGCGCCGAGGCGCTGTTCGGCGGTGGACCGCAGTGGCTGTACGTGCTCATCGCCGGAGCCCTCACCACCGCGCTGACCTTGCGCCCCCTGGGTGCGCTGCGGTTGCTGCGCCGCTACGTGAGCATCGCGGTGCTCATCGCCATGGTCTACTTCTTCGTGCAGCTGCTCCTCCAGCCGTTGCCGCCGATGAACGACGGGTCCTGGGAGGGATTTTGGCCAGGCGCTGACGCGGCGCTGGCCGTCGCGGTGTCCTGGCTGCCGGTGGCCTCGGACTACTCGCGGCACTCGCGGTCGGCGAGCGGCGCGTTCACCGCGGCGACCGTCGGCTACTCGGTCACCCAGATCGCCTGCTACCTGCTTGGCCTGCTCGGTCTGGCGCTGGTCGGGTTCGACGGGGACAAGGCGTTCGATCCGCTGCTGGCGGCGCCGCTGGGCGTGCTGTTCTTCGCGGTTCTGGTCCTGCGCGAGGTCGACCAGTCCTTCGCTGACACCTATTCGACCGCGGTGTCCATTCAGAACCTGCGCCCCAGCACCGATCGGCGCCTGCTGAGCCTGATCGTCGGTGTGGTGAGCACCCTGGCCGCGCTGACGATGGACATCGAGCAGTTCTCCAACTTCCTGCTGCTCATCGGATCGGTGTTCGTGCCGATGTTCGGCGTGCTGGCGGTGGACTACTTCTACAACGCCCGCAACCGCGAGTGGGACGTCTCTGCGCAGGCGCCCTCCCGGTGGGGGATGCTGATCGCCTGGCTGCTGGGCTTCGCGGCCTTCCAGCTGATCAACCCCGGCGAACTGGGCTGGTGGACCGCGTTGTGGACCGGCGCCCGCGAGACCATCGGATTCACCGTTCCCACCTGGATGAGCGCGGCGCTGACCTCGTTCGTCATCTCCGCGGTGGCAGCAGGCATCATCGGCCTGCTCGCCGGCAGCCGCCGGAAGGCCTAGGCCGGGCGGTTCGCTGCGCGTCGAGGCGAACCGCCCGGGGACCGGGGACGGCCCCAGCCAGGAGGGGCGGCGGTGGTGGCTGGAGCCGTCGTTTCCGGGCGCCGGGATCAGTGGTCCCGGCGCGTCACCAGGTGGGCCAGTGCGGTGAGCGCTTCAGCCGCGTCCTCCTCCGGCTCCGCCCTGCGGAGATCGGTCAACGCCGCGGCGAGGAGTTCATCGGCCTGGGCCTGGCTCCACGCCCGGCCGCCGGCGAGCGTGACGAGCTCGGCGGCCTGGGCGAGCTCGCCGCTGACCAGCGGCTGCTCCCGGTAGTAGAGGGACGCAAGCCGCTGGCCCGTGCTGGAGCCCGAAGTCAGCGCGGAGACCACCGGCAGCGTCTTCTTGCGGGTGCGCAGGTCGGAGAACACCGGTTTGCCGGTCATCGCCGGATCGCCCCAGATGCCCAGCAGGTCGTCGATGTGCTGGAACGCCAGGCCCAGCCGCTCTCCGAAGCTGCGCATCCTGGTGATCTGCTCCGGCGAGCCGCCGCCGTGCAGCGCGCCGAGCGCGCACGCGCAGCCCAGCAGAGCACCGGTCTTGTCGCGGGCCATCCGCTGGCACGCGGCGAGGTCCACGTCAGCGCGCATCTCGAACTCCAGGTCCGAGTTCTGCCCGTCGATGAGTGCGAGCACCGCGCTGCTGAGCATCCGCACCGCGTTCGCCGCCTCCGGGTGCTGCGACGAGGCGAGCACGTCGGAGGCCAAGGTCAGCAAGGCGTCCCCGGCCAGGATCGCGGTGGCGTTGCCGAACACCGTCCACGCCGTCGGTCGATGCCGGCGCGTGACGTCGCCGTCCATCACGTCGTCGTGCAGCAACGAGAAGTTGTGCACCAGTTCCACGGCCACCGCGGCCGGCACCGCGTCGGCCGGATCGCCACCGACGGCCGAGGCGCTGAGCAGCACCATGGTCGGCCGCATCGCCTTGCCGCGGTCGGCGCGCACCGGGTTCCCGCGCTCGTCGAGCCACCCCAGGTGGTAACCGGCGACCTGGCGCATCCGGCCCGGGAGCCGGTCCACCGCCGCGCGCAGCGCAGGCTCGACCATGGTCCGGCTGCTGGTCAGCGCCTCGAAGGCCTGACCGGCGCGGTTCGCGTCCTGCTGCATCGTGGTCATTGCGGGTTCCCTTCGCTCAGCGGGTGATTTCGACGTTCTCCAGGACGCCGAGCGCGTCCGGGACCAGCACCGCGGCCGAGAAGTAGGCGCTGACCAGGTAGGAGAGGACCGCCCGTTCGTTGATGCCCATGAAGCGCACCGAGAGCCCGGGCTCGTGCTCGTCGGAGATCCCGGTCTGGCGCAGCCCGACCACTCCGTGGTCGTCCTCGCCGGTGCGCATGCACAGGATCGAGGTGGTGCCCTTGGCGCTGATAGGGATCTTGTCGCACGGCAGGATCGGCACGCCGCGCCAGGACTGGACAGCGCGTCCCTGCACCTCGGTGGTCTGCGGGTACAGGCCGCGCTTGCTGCACTCCCGGCCGAACGCGGCGATGGTGCGCGGGTGTGCCAGGAAGAAACGCGACTTCCTGCGCCGGGACAGCAGTTCGTCGAGGTCTTCCGGGGTGGGCGGCCCGGTGCGGGTGTGCAGCCGCTGGTGGAGGTCGGCGTTGTGCAGCAGCCCGAAGTCGCGGTTGTTGAGCAGTTCGTGCTCCTGGCGCTCGCGCAGCGCTTCGACGGTGAGCCGGAGCTGTTGTTGGGTCTGGTTCATCGGCTGGTTGTAGAGGTCGGCGACGCGGCTGTGCACGCGCAGCACGGTCTGGGCCACGCTGAGCTCGTACTCGCGCGGTGCCAGCTCGTAGTCGACGAACGTGCCGGTCAGCGCGGTTTCACCGGAATGACCGGACGCCAGCGCGATGTCGACCTCACCGCGCTTGTTGGTCGGCGGTGCCGGCGAGGCGTACTCGGCGGCCACGTGCGCGCGCAGCTCGTCGAACTGCCTGGTGACCTCGTGCAGCGCCGCGCGGTCGAGGGCGAGCACGATGCAGGGCGTGACCGCGCGGTAGGTGCTGTCCCAGGTGGACTGCGCGGTCGCCAGCACCTGGGAGCCGAAGAACCTGCCGCCTGCCAGCGTGTCGGTGACGGTGTCCTCGCCGTACTCCCCGCTGCGGATCTTGTCGACCTTGCCGTGCGCGATCAGCACCACCTCGGTAGCCGGTTCCCCGCCGACCGAGATCAGCTGGCCCGGTTCGTAGTGGCGCTGCACGAACCGGTCGGCGAGCGCGCTCAGCGCCGAATCGTCGTCGTACCCGCGCAGCAGCGGCAGCTCGGTGAGTTCTCGGGGGATCACGCGCACCTGGTCGCCGGTGCTGGTGAAGGTGATCAGGTTGTCACCTGCCGCGCAGGTCAGCCGTCGGTTGACCCGGTACGTGCCTGCCTCGATGTCGACCCACGGCAGCATCCTCAGCAGCCAGCGGGAGGTCCTGCCCTGCATCTGCGGCTGCGTCTTGGTGGTCGTGGAAAGCCTGCGCGCAGCCCGCGTGCTCAGGCTCAGGGCCGGGTTCTCGGTGGCGGTCAAGGTGTTTCACTCCTCTGATCGGGGAGAGGAGCGGGCCGGCGTGCGTGACCGGCCCGCACGTTCAGCTCTCGCGGCCCACTTCGACGTGCTCGAGCACGCCGAGCGCGTCCGGAACCATCACCGCCGCCGAGTAGTAGGCGCTGACGAGGTAGGAGATGACCGCCTGCTCGTTGATCCCCATGAACCGCACCGACAAGCCGGGTCGGTACTCGTCGGGCAGACCTGTCTGGTGCAGACCGACCACGCCCTGGTTCTGCTCGCCGAGCCGCATCAGCAGCACCGAGCTCGTGCGCTTGTCGCTGATGTGCAACTTGTCGCACGGCAGGATCGGCACGCCTCGCCAGGCGGGAACCTGGTGCCCGCCGAGGTCGATGCTCTGCGGGTACAGGCCGCGCTTGCTGCACTCCCGGCCGAACGCGGCGATCGTGCGCGGATGCGCCAGGAAGCAGCCGGGTTCCTTCCACACCAGCGTCAGCAGCTCGTCCAGGTCGTCGGGGGTCGGCGGCCCGGTCCGGGTGGGGATGCGCTGCCGCAGGTCGGCGTTGTGCAGCAGGCCGAAGTCGCGGTTGTTGACCAGCTCCTCCTCCTGGCGCTCGCGCAGCGCCTCGATGGTCAACCGGAGCTGCTGCTCGGTCTGGTTCATCGGCTGGTTGTAGAGGTCGGCGACGCGGCTGTGCACGCGCAGCACGGTCTGGGCCACGCTGAGCTCGTACTCGCGCGGTGCCAGCTCGTAGTCGACGAACGTGCCGGTCAGCGAAGGTTCGCCGGAATGACCCGATGCGATGTCGATGTCGGCCTCGCCGTGCGGGTTGTGCGGGCGACCGGGTCCGGCGAGAACCTCGCGGACGTGCTCGCGCAACGCTTCCGACGAGCCGTTGAGCTCCTGGAAGGTCCGCCGGCCGAGCGAGAGCACGGTGCAGGGCGTGACCGCCTTGTAGCTGGCGTCCCACTCGCCGGATTCGCCCGCCAGCACCTGCGCTCCGAAGTACTGGCCGTCGGCGAGCACCTCCAGCACGGTCTGGTCGCCGTACTCCCCGGTGCCCACCTTGTTGACCTTGCCGTGCGCGATGAGCACCACCTCCTCGGCCGGCTCACCGGCGTTGGCGATCACCTCGCCCGGTTCGAACTGGCGCTGCACGAACCGGTCGGCGAGCGCTCGCAGCGCCGCCTCGTCGTCGAAACCGCGCAACAGCGGCAGTTCCTGGAGTTCCTGGGGGACGACGCGGACATCGGCCCCGGTGTTGCTGAAGGTGATCCGGCCGTCCCCGAGGGTGTAGCTGAGCCTGCGGTTCACCCGGTACACGCCACCCGCCGCCTGCACCCACGGCAGCATCCGCAGCAGCCACCGCGAGGTGATGCCCTGCATCTGCGGGACCGACTTGGTCGTGGTCGCGAGGTTCTTGGCCGCGGCGGTGGTCAGGCTCGACTGCGGCGCTTCGGTGTCGGCGGGGTTCGGATCGGTCGCAGTCACGACAGAAATACCACCAATCATAGTGCTGACAATCGTCGGGAGAGCGCTCGAGGGGTTCGGTCCGGGCGCGAAGGCGGACGCGAAAGTTGGATCGGCGAATGTCGTCGAGGAATTCGAGGGGGATGGAAGAAATTGTTGTCCGAGTCGGATTGATGGCCTCGGCGTTGCTTCCGGATGGAACGCTAGCACCAGGCAACTGGGCCGTACAGTCACCCGAAAGTGCTGAACGGCGCTATACGCGGTGGTCAGCGCAGGGGATCGTCGCGATCACCTGATCTTCCGATCGTGCCACGCAGGGTGGCGCGCAGCTCCTGCAGCGCTACTCGTTTCCGGGCTCTGATCAGCCGGGTGCCTCAATGCGGGGTGCTGGAACGGCAGATCTCGAGACCGCATTGCTCCACCCGGGCGACGGAAGTGTGAACTCGAATTCCACGAATCGGGTTATCCGATTCGCGGCGATCTTGGGCGTATTGTTCGGGATGTGGTTCTGCCGGGTGTTTCCCGGGTTCGGTCGAGATAGCTGAAAGACCATCAGAATCGGCGAACCGGTTAGCTCTTCTCTCCAGGAGGCGATTCGCGTGAAGTGGAACCTGCGGTTGGTCGCGGCGCAGCGCGGTATCTGGAAGGCCACCGACCTGCAGCGGAGATTCGCCGAGCACGGTCTGGTGATCTCCGCCGGCAAGATGTCCGGCCTGTGGTCGAAGACTCCAGCCAGCCTCAAGCTGGACGATCTCGACATCATCTGCCGCGTGCTGGGCTGCGAGGTCGGTGATCTGCTGGAGCCCGAAGCGCCGGTGGTGCCCGCACCGCGACAACCCGACGTCGTGCGCGAAACGACCGCCAGGATCGCGGAATGAGCCTGGTTCTCAGCGGAGCCGATGGGTGCTCGGCGCATCGGTGGGTGCCGCACTGATCGGCCACCTGGTGCGGCTGGACCGAATCCGAACGGTGGTGGTCAACGCCCCGGACGAGGGGGAGTCCTAGGAGGACCGCGAGTCCGAGGCCCTCGACGAGATCAACGACGTCTGCGCGGAACGGCTCAACCCGGCGTTCGACCGCGGGGTAGTGGCGGTCGTGTGGTTCGTGCTGATCGTGGGCGACCTGGTGTGCGTGCTGCTGCCGAACCTCCTCGGCAGCGCGGAGACGTCCCCGCACGGGTGCCGGTGGTCACCTTGGCGGGTGCGCTCGCGCTGCTGCTGCGCTCGGGCGGTGACTGGTCGATCTCAGGACTGATCATCGTGATCGGCGTCGGCCTCATCGGTGCCGGCTCCTTCACCGCCGACCCGATCACCCGCCGGGTGAGGTGGGGGGAGATCACCGCGACCGGTGTGCTCCACGAGTACTTCTCGATCGGCGCGTTCCTGGGGGTTCCCGTTCGCGAGCTGGTTGCAGGGCCGGATGTCCCGGTCGATCAAGCACCCCTGGTGGCCGCCTGCTGCTTCGCGACCGCGGTCGCCTGCGCGGTGCTATTCGCGCTGGCCGTGCTCGGATTCGCCTGGCTTCCCGACTTCGAGCCCTACGCGGGGCTCTACCAGCGCATCATGCCGTGGCTCGGGTTCGGGTGGCTGGTGCTGCTCTCGGTGTTCCTGCGCGGCGCTCGCTCCTCCCGGGCCTTCAACGTCCGGGTCGGGACGGCCTGACGCCCCGGCCCGCGCGGGCCGGGGCGTCAGTGCAACTGGTTCAGTCCTGGGCGAGTCGAGCGGGGAAGCCCCCGGTGGCGATCGGACCCCAGCGGTCGATGGTGATCCGGATCAGCGACTTGTCCTGGCGGGCCATCGCCTCCCGGTACTCGTCCCAGTCCGGGTGCTCGCCGGAGATGCAGCGGAAGTACTCGACCAGGCCGTCCAGCGCGTCGGGCATGTCCAGCACCTCCGCGGTGCCGTCGACCTGCACCCACGGACCGTTCCACTCGTCGGAGACCACGCACACCGAAGCCTCCGGGTTGCGGCGCAGGTTCCGCGTCTTGGCCCGCTCCGGGTAGGTCGAGATGACCAGCCGTCCTCCGGTGTCCACACCGCAGGTCAGCGGCGACATCTGCGGCCGCCCGTCGGCTCGGGTGGTGACCAGGACGCCCTTGTGCCTCGGTCGCAGGAACTCCAGCAGCGCGTCGCGGTCGACCTTGTCAGCGGTGGCGATCGCCATGAACGACTCCTCGGAACAGATCGCTGAGAACGCCGTCCAGCCTAGTACCCGCCGCCGGCGACCGCCGCTCTCCACTGTGGATCGTCGCCGCGAACGGCGTCTAGACCCTCTCGAAGACGGCTGCCAGGCCCTGTCCACCCCCGATGCACATGGTCTCGAGCCCGTAGCGGGCTTCCCGGCGCTGCATCTCGCGCGACAGCGTCGCCAGGATCCGGCCACCGGTGGCGCCCACCGGGTGCCCCAGGGAGATGCCGGACCCGTTGACGTTGAGCCGGTCGAAGTCGGCAGGCTTGAACTCCCATTCGCGGGTGCAGGCCAGCACCTGCGCCGCGAAGGCTTCGTTGAGCTCGATGAGGTCCACCTCGGCCAGGCCGATCTCGGCGCGCTGCAACGCCTTGGCCGTCGCCGGCACCGGACCGATGCCCATGGTCCGCGGCGGCACGCCGGCCCTCGCCCACGACACCAGCTTCACGAGGGGACGGAGTCCCAGCTCGGCGGCCTTCTCCGGAGTGGTGACCACGCAGATCGAAGCGGCGTCGTTCTGGCCGCTGGCGTTGCCCGCGGTCACGGTCGCCTCCGGGTCGTTGTTGCCCAGAACCGGTTTGAGGCCGGCGAGCTGTTCCAACGTGGTCTCCGGCCGGGGGTGCTCGTCGACGTCGACCACGACCTCGCCCTTGCGGGAGCGGACCGGCACCGGCACCAGCTCGTCGTCGAAACGCCCCGCCTGTTGCGCCTCGGCGGCGCGCTGCTGCGAGCGGACCGCCAGCTCGTCCTGCTCCTCCCGCGCGATGCCGTACTCGCGCCGCAGGTTCTCGGCCGTCTCCAGCATCCCGCCCGGAACGGGGTGGTTCCTGCCGCCCGCCGTCGTGCGGCCCCGGGCCAGCGAGTCGTGCAGCTCCAAACCGCTGCCGCGAATGCCCCACCGGGCCTCGGTGGTGTAGAACGGCGCGCTGCTCATGCTCTCGGCGCCACCGGCCAGGACCACGTCGCTGACCCCGGTCTGCACCTGCATCGCGGCGTCGACCACGGCCTGCAGCCCCGACCCGCAGCGGCGGTCGATCTGGGTGCCGCCGACCTCCACCGGAAGCCCGGCGTCCAGCGCGGCGACGCGGCCGATCGCAGGTGCGTCCGAGGTGGGGTAGCAGTGGCCGAGGATGACTTCGTCGATCTCCTCGCCGGGGAGCCCGGTGCGCTCCAGCAGGCCCTTGATCGCGGTGGCGGCCAGCTCCACCGCCGACACCGTCTTGAACACTCCGCCGAACCGGCCGATCGGGGTCCGCAGCGGCTCGCAGATCACCGCTTCGCGCATCACTTGCTCCTTCGCGTTGGCACGCCGCCGTTTCGGACGTCGTTCCCTCGTTGGTAGCACAGCTTCAGCGCGGATCGTAAGAAGCGCCGATTATGTCGCAACGCGTCTCACCGGGGTGTGAATTCGGTATTGGACGCTCTCGGCGAGGCATGCGAAGCTGACCGGGAATCGGTGCCGTCAACGGATGGAGTCGACCATGCTGCCGGGCGAGTGGGCGGAGCGCGTGAAGACCGTGCGGGTGATCGGCACCGGTGTCATGGGGCGCGGCATCGCCCAGATCTGCGCGGCTGCCGGCATCACCGTCGAACTCGCCGATGCTCGACCGGAGGTCGTAGACACCGCGGTGGCCGAGATCGGCCGGATGTACGACAAGCTCGCGGGGAAAGGCCGCATGAGCGTCGAGGAAGCCGCTGCCGCGACGCGTCGGCTCGTCCCGATCTCCGACCCGCTGAGCGCAACCGACTGCGACCTCGTCGTCGAAGCCGTCCGGGAGGACCTCGACACCAAGCGCGAGCTCTTCGCCGAGCTCGAACGGGCTTGCCCGCAGCACACCGCGTTCGCCACCAACACCAGCTCGCTGCAGGTGACCTCGATCGCCACCGCTCTGCAGGACCCGAGCAGGCTCGCCGGTCTGCACTTCTTCAACCCCGTGCCGCTGATGCGCTTGGTCGAGGTCATCCCCGGTGCTCGCACGGCCGCTCACCTGCCGGACGCGCTCACCGCACTGGTGCGCCGGCTTGGGCACACGCCGGTGCGGGCCACCGACACGCCTGGGTTCCTGGTCAACCACGCCGGGCGCGGTCTGGTCACCGAAGCGCTGCAGGTCCTCGCCGAGGACCTGGCTACGCCGGAGGACGTCGACCGCATCGCCCGGGACGTGCTCGGGCTGAAGATGGGGCCGTTCGAACTGATGGACCTCACCGGGCTGGACGTCACGCACCCGGCGATGGAGAGCATTTTCACCGGCTACTACGGCGACCCCAGGCTGCGCCCGTCGCCGATCACCCGCGCTCGGCTGGAGGCAGGACTGCTCGGCCGCAAGACGCGGGAGGGGTTCTACCGCTACGAGGACGGCGTCAAGCAGGAACGACCCGAGGCCGTCGCACCCGGGGTGACCGGCGCGACGGTGTGGGCCGACGACACCGCGCTGCTGGAATCGCTGGCCGAGGCGGGTGTGCCGGTCGAGCGCGGTGACGAGCCGTCCTCGGCGGAGATCGTGCTGATCACGCCCTACGGGAGCAGTGCGGCCTCGGCGGCGTTGTCGGCCCGGTTGCCCGCTGAGCGCGTCTGCGGCGTGGACCCGCTGAGCAACGCCACCCGCTGCACGCTGACCGTGCACCCGGCCACCTACCCGGACGTGGCCCGTGCGGCCTGGGCGGCGCTGGCCGCCACCGGACGCGCGGTGACCATCGTGCGCGACGGCCCGGGGATGATCGCCCAGCGACTTCTCGCGGCGATCGTCAACACCAGCTGCTTCATCGCCGAGCAGCGCCTGGCCACCCCGGGTGACATCGACACCGCCGTGCGCCTCGCGCTGGGCTACCCGCGCGGACCGCTGGAGTGGGGTCAGCAGGTGGGAGCGCGCCGGGTGCTGACGATCCTGCACGCGCTGCACTCCGCCACCGGCGACCCGCGCTACCGGCCCAGCCGCTGGCTGGTCGAACGCGCCGAACTCGGCCTGGCGCTGGACGAGACCGGCACCGCGGTAACCGACGTCACCTGAGAGTGCTCAGATCCTTGCTCTGCTAGCCGGTGCGGGTGGCGGAAACCCCGGAGGAGAAGCGCAGCGGCTTCGTCGCGCCGCTCCTGATGTATGCCGGTGCACGGCGGCGCGGCACTGGTCACCGCTGAAGATCCCGCGGCGGTGCGAGCTGAGTCCCGCACCTTGCAACAGCAGCCACGCCGAATCGTTGATCGGGTTCTAGTCTTCGGGCGTGTTGGCCTCGCGCAGCGTCCGCATGGCCTGGGCCAGGGCGCGCGAGTCTTCCTGTCCCAGAGGAGTGAGGACGTGCTCGCGCAGGACCCGAGCCGCGGTCTCCCGGGCGCGGTTGGCCACGTCCAGGCCGTGGTCGGTCAGCTCGGCGTAGGTGACCCGGCGGTCGGTCTCGCTGGGTACGCGTCGGATCAGGTCGGCCTTGGCCAGTCGGTCGGCGACCTTGGTGAACCCGCCGCTGCTCAAAGCCGCCTCTCGGGCGAGCTTGGTCATCGGCATCCTGCCGTCGGGGGAGCGCACGAGCCGGAGAAGGATGTCGAGGGAGGCCATCGGCAGGCCGTACCCGTCCATGATCGCGGCGGCCAGCTTGGCGGCCGTGACGTGGTAGCCCTCGATGACCAGGCCCCACCAGGTGACGATCTCGTCGTCATCGACGGCGCTGTCCGGACCGATCGCCTCGTTCAACGCAACGCTCCTCCACTGCAGTTCGTGCCGTCCGATGTTACATGAAAGACATTTTCCGGAAAGTCGCTTGCGTGGAAGAGGTTGCTGCCTTCCTCGTGGGAGATCGACCGATGCGGTCGGGTCTCCCGCTGGACAGGGGTTCTGGCTGTGAGCAGCGCCGTCAAGGCGGCGTCAGCTACTGCTCGTCCACCGGACCGGGGACCGGTGCCGAGTCGCCACGCCCTGGCCGTCGAAGCGACGCATCCGGCGCCGAGGTGAGGCTGCGCCGAGTGCCGACTGGCCCTCGACTCGGCCATCGACAGCGGTCCGACCGGGCGCGCCAACGTCGAAGCCACCCGCTCGGTGCCGGAAGCCACCCCGGACGACGTCGTGTGGGGTGGCGCGGTGATCTTCGGTTCGCCGACGCGCTTCGGCGACATCGCCGCCAGCTCGAGCAGTACATCGACACCCTCGGCGGCGAGTGGGCGCAGGGCCGGGCTCGCCGACGAGGTCTTGCAGCGGCTTCACCCCCGGCTCGACCGCCCACGGCGGGCAGGAGCCACGCTGCTGGCGCTGCACGCCACCATCAACCACTTCGGCGGCATGGTGGTCGCACCGGGTTGCACCGACGGCGGCAGCAAGTTCGTCGACGGGAACCCCTGCGGCACCAGCCACACGACGCGCGGGGCGAGAACAAGGTCGACGACGCACCCGCGCCGCCGCGCTTGTCCAGCCCACCGCGTGGTCAAGGTCGCCCGCGCCCTGAGCGCGACCGCACCGAAACGGCTCAGGGATCGACGTCTTCCCGCTCCTCCCGCACCTCCAGGTGGCGGGAGGACGCGTTTCGGTCACCCCTCCAGCGCGATGGCGGAGAGGACGATTCCGCCGCGGACCAGCCAACGACCGCGCAAACCCGTCAGCCCGCCGGCGCTCTTGTGCAACCGGGCGGTGAAGCTGCCCGCGCCGAACTCCAGCTCCGCGTCCTCGAAACCCAGCCACTCGCCGGTCACCGGATACCAGGTCTTGTAAACCGATTCCTTGCAGCTGAACAGGATTCGGTCCCAGCAGGTGCCTGGATCGCGGACGCTGAGCTCCGCGATGTGCTCGCGCTCCTCGGGCCGCGAGACCACGTCGAGCACGCCGTCGGGAAGGGGTTCGTGCTGCTCGGCATCGATGCCCACCGAACGCAGTTGTCGGCGCCGGGCCACTGCCGCGCCGCGATAGCCGGCGCAGTGCGTGATGCTGCCGACCACCTCGGAGGGCCACTGCGGTGCACCGCGCTCGCCGCGCAGCAGCGGCACCGGCTGAACCCCCAGCGCGCGCATCGCCCGGTGTGCGCACCAGCGGCCACTGGTGAACTCGCGGCGGCGCTTGGCGACCGCCTTCTCGATCTCCACCGCTTCGGCGTCGAACAGCGTCGCCTCGGGTGGGTCGTCGAAGGTCTCGGCGGTGGCCACCACTGCGGGCAGGAGCTCCTCGATCACCCGGACAACCTAGCTCATCCGCTACCTGACCTGGGAAGACGGTGCGACGTCCCAGTGCGTGGAGCGCCGTTCACAGCCAACGACGTGCGGTCTAGCGCCATCACCGTGATCCCGTCGGTGCCACTGACGATCCGGGGCTGCGTGAAATCCTCCCGCGGGTCCTCGGCGGTGTGTCGCTTGACGCTGGTCTCCTCCCCCTCCCCTCACCACCGTGCTGAACCGTCTCCGGCGGTCGCTCCCGCATGTCCGCTGGAGCCCTCATCACCACACACCCGGAACCCTGCGCACGGGTGAGCACACAGCCGACACCAAGGTGCGCACCCGCACCGCCCCCGCGAATCGCCCATCCCCGTTGGGCTTTCAGGCTTCGTGCTGGTCATGCACGAGGGCCGCATCGGCTATGACGAGGTCCTGAACCTGCCGCGCCCGCGCGAGGTCGGCGACCCGTGGTTCGTCGCGATCGCGCGGAGCTGCTCGCCCGCCTCGGCGTCGGATGATCGATCGGTTGAGGTGGGGGTGGTCAGCTGGGCAGGGACCGCCCGGTTGGAGCCGTGGTGGCGGCCAGCAGCTGGTAGGCCTCGTGCTCGGTGTCGAGGACTTCCTGGTCGCCGTGGTGCGGGTGCAGTGGCTCGCCCGCCGCGATCTGATGCGCCTCGCGCAGCGCGAAGACCGCGCGCAGCAGGTGCTCGCGCGCGTGCGGATCGGTGGGGGAGCGCTGCAGGTCCCGAGCCGCCCGGCTGCAGTGCTCCAGCGCCGCGCGCAACCGCGTGCGTGCCTGCCTGTTGGTCAGCACCAGGCAGACCCCGACGCCCAGCAGCGCGCCGAACAACGTCATGCCGACCCGCTCGGCGACGAGTTGCAGGCGATCGGCCGACTGGTTCAAGGCTGCCAAGCACAGCGCCAGCGGGGTGGCGAAGACCAGGCCCAGCCCGTAGTTGGCCATCACCACCAGCTCCGCGGCGATCTGGCAGACCACGATCACCACCAGGATCGTCGCCGGTGAGGGATCGACCGCGAAGATGCCCAGCGCAAGCAACGATCCGGCGACGGTGCCTGCGGTGCGCTGCACCGCGCGCTGCCAGGTCGTCGCGGTGTTGTGCGACTGGAGCACGGAGCTGACCGAGACCACCGCCCAGTAGGCGTGGTCGAGCTGGAAGGTCGATGCGAGCAGCCCAGTGACCAGTGAGGCCACCGCCATCCGCAGCGCGTTGGTGCGGAACTCGGCGAGACCGGCGCGTTCGGCGACCACCGGCCGGGGCAGCGGCCGGTCCTGGGCCGGCGCCGGAACGCGACCGCGACGCATCCGCTTGGCGGCGGTGCGCAGTTGCGCGGACGCGTCGGCCGGGTGGTGCAGCAGGTGCAGCGCGTGCGCGAGATGTCCGCGCAGCAGCCGCGTCGTCGGGCGCTCACCTGCGGGCAGCGCGGTGAGCGCGTGGTGCAGGCAGGTGTGGGCTCGGCGGCGGGCGACTGCGTTCGGTGCCTCCAGGTGGTCGGCGACCGCCAGCAGTGCTTGCGCGGTCGCCAGCCGGTGCGGACCCGTCGGGTGCAGCGCACCGCCCACCATGCTGAGCGCGTAGGACAGCGCCGCTGAGGCCCCGGTGATCGCCACGACCTCGGCGAAACCGCTCCAGGTCTGAGGCGAGTACGCGGCAGCGCCTGCGGCGAAGACGAACATCAGTCCTGCGGGCGGACCCAGCCGCACCACGTCGGCCAGCAGCTTGGCCAAGGTCGCCACCAGGGTCAGGACCAGGACCTTGACCACGCCACCGGCGTCGAACGCCGAGGTCACCGCCCCGGCCGCCACGCCCGCGGTCAGGCCTGCGGCCACCACCGGCAGCAGCCACGCCCGGCGCGGGTAGGGGTCGACCCGGCAGTACAGCGAGGTGAAGGCGCCCAGCGCCGCGAACGGTGCGAGGTCCAGACGTCCTGCCACCAGCAACGCGGTGATCGGCAGGGCGTAGGAGACGCCGACTCGCAGAGCGGGTGCCAGCACTCCGCCGAAGTTCGGCGTGATGCGCAAGGCGTCCCTGGTGCGCAAGGCCTGGAGCGAGAAACCGTTCACTAGTAAAATGTTACTAGGTGTTTTACTGGTGAAGGAGTGTGACGTTGGACGTCGTCGGACGGATCCGCGATCAATGGCGCGAGCGGTACCCGGACCTGGACCTGTCTCCGATCGAAGTCATCGGGCGGGTGCGCAGGCTCGCGGCCCTGACCAACCAGCGGCACGATGCGGTCCTCGACGACCTGCGGCTGTCCCGGATGGAGCTCGAGGTGCTCAGCGCCCTGCGCCGGGCAGGCGGTGGTCTGCGCCCCAGCCAGCTCACCAGGGAGATGCTGTCGTCCGGTGCCGCCACGACCAAGCGCCTCGCGCGGCTCGAGGAGGAAGGCCTGATCACCCGCAGTCCGTCCGCCCGCGACCGGCGTGAGGTCGACGTGCGGCTCACCGATCGCGGCCGGGAGATCATGGACCGGGTCTTCCCGGCTCAGCTGGAGCGCGAGCGAGCGCTGCTGGAGCCGCTCAGCGAGGCCGAGCGGGCGCGGCTGGGTGAACTGCTGGCGAAGGTCCTGGAGCCGGTGGATCTGGTCAGCTGATCTTCGGTCGTGCCCGGCGAGGCGAATGCCGGAGCGTGCGCGAGGTGGGTTAAGGTTTTCCGGCTTCACCGGGGAAATCCCGCGGCTCGGCGAACTCGCTGTGATCGGGTGATCACGCACCACGCCCGGTGCCGCTCGGACGAGAGGACACAGGGTGGCCACGGTACGGATCGGCACCGTTCCTGATCTGGACCTCGGCGGTCTGCCCGGCCGCTTGCGCGCCTTCGTCGTGGCGAACTCGGGCGCGATCACGCTGATATCCGTTCCGCTCGTGCTGGCCTCGCTCGGTCTGCTGCTGCTCACCCCTCGCGCTGGAATCGGCGAGGAATCGGCCATCGACTACCAGGTCTACCGCTGGGCGGTGCACACTTGGCTTGCCGGCGGCGACATCATGAACACCGCGCCGACGGTGAGCATCGGCCGCGTCTTACCGTGGGTCTACCCGCCGTTCGCGCTGGCCCCGCTGGCGCCGCTGGCGCTGCTGCCCTTCAGCGCCGGTCTCATCGCGCTGTACCTGCTGGACCTGGCCGCCATCGGTGGCACGTTGTACCTGGTGACGCGGCACCTGTGGCCCGCCGTGGGCAAGCGCGGTGCGCTGGCCGTGGCCATGGTGCTGCTGCCCTGGACGCTGTTCCTGGAACCGGTCTACTCGTCCTTCGGGCTCGGCCAGGTCAACATCCTGCTGATGGGCCTGGTCATGGCCGACTGCCTAGCCGAATCACCGCGCTGGCCGCGCGGGCTGCTCATCGGGCTGGCCGCGGCCATCAAACTGACCCCGGCCGCGTTCCTGCTGTTCCTGGTCTTCCGCAAGGACTACCGCGCCGCGGTCGTCGGCGTGCTCACCGCGGCACTGGCCACACTGGCCGGTTTCGCGCTGAACTTCTCCGCGGCCGTCGAGTACTGGTTCGGCAAGGGGCCCGCGCACGGGGTGAGCGGGTCGGCGTTCCACACCAACCAGTCCATCATGGGTGCGCTGGTCCGCCTGGAGCTCCCGGCCGTCGCCCAGAACGGGCTGTGGTTCGTGCTGTCGGTCACTGCCACGATCGCGGTCGCGTTCGCCATCCGACGGGTGGAACCGGTGCTCGCGGTGTCGGCGAACGCCCTGCTGGCGCTGTTGATCTCACCGACGTCGTGGTCGGATCACTGGGTGTGGTGCGCTCCTGGCCTGCTGGTGCTGCTCGCCTTCGCCGTTCGGCGGCGCAGCTTCGCCTGGTTGGCGGTGGCCGCGTGGACGCTGGTCACGCTGCTGGCGGCGGCGTTCAACTGGATGCCCGCCGGCCCACCGTGGGACGTGGTGGCGCACCTGTTCGGGAACCCCTACACGGCGCTGGGGCTGGTCCTCGTCGTCCTGCTGGTGCGCTACGCCCGCCGTGAGCAGGTCAGCTCCGCGCCGCAGCCCTCTCCGCTGCCGGAACCGGCTGGCGTGTGAGAACGCGTTCGCATTCGGGTGATTGCGCCTGCGGCTGCGGACCGTGTACCAACAATTACGGAAAAGTGCGGGTCTGAACCGAATCCGAATGGTATGAGCTGCGATTCGGACTGCATTCGGTGCTGCGCAAGAAGATCGTGAACAACACCACTGATGGCCCCCAGCTGTCGCCTTAGGACAGATCTGTGGTGCACAATTCTCGGGCTCCCGGCCTTTGCGACAACGACGTCTCACAGTCTGAGAGCCGTCACATTTCCTTAACGTCGAGTTACCTAGCGGTAGCTTTCGAGCCGCTGGGTCTGTACAGTGCCTCAAACTGACCGAGAGTGCAACGGCGCATCCTTATTCGTCAGTGCCCCCAAAGGTTCCGCGGTTCGCAGTGGCTGAGTCATGCCCTGCTGCACGCCGCGACCTGTCGACGGGAGGTCCGATGCCCCAATCCCACCATGCAAGAAGCGTGGCGCAGCGTAGCGCCCAAGCCAGTGGTCTGTATGACCCGGCCAATGAGCACGACGCCTGCGGTGTCGCGTTCGTCGCTGACCTTCGCGGTCGGCGGAGTCACGACCTGGTTGACAAAGCACTGACAGCGTTGCGCAACCTGGAGCACCGCGGCGCCAAGGGCGCCGATCCCGAGACCGGCGACGGTGTCGGGCTGCTGACCCAGATCCCGGACGCGTTCTTCCGCGGAGTCGTGCCGTTCGAGCTCCCCGAAGCCGGTACCTACGCGGCCGGCACCGCGTTCCTGCCCGCCGACGACGCCGCCGCCGAAGAAGCCGTGGCCGTCATCGAGCGGATCGTGGCCGAGGAAGGGCTGCGTCTGCTGGGCTGGCGCGAGGTCCCCATCGCTGCGGACTGCGCGGGCACCTCGGCGCGCGAAACCATGCCGAACTTCCGGCAGCTGTTCATCGGCGCCCAGGACGGGCAGCAGGCCGAGACGGCGCTGGCGTTCGAGCGGCGGGCGTTCTGCGTGCGCAAGCGCGCCGAGCACGAAGCCGACGTGTACTTCCCGAGCCTCTCGGCGCGCACCATCGTCTACAAGGGCATGCTCACCGAAGCGCAGCTGGGCGCGTTCTACCCCGACCTGGGCGACGAGCGCTTCGCCAGCGCGATCGGCCTGGTGCACTCGCGGTTCTCCACGAACACGTTCCCGTCCTGGCCGCTGGCGCACCCGTACCGGTTCATCGCGCACAACGGTGAGATCAACACCGTCAAGGGCAACCGCAACTGGATGCGGACCCGCGAGAGCATGCTCGACACCGACCTCATCCCCGGCGAGCTCAAGCGGCTTTACCCGATCGCCTCGCCCGAGGCCAGCGACTCGGCGACCTTCGACGAGGTCCTCGAACTGCTGCACCTCGGCGGCCGGTCGCTGCCGCACTCGGTGCTGATGATGATCCCGGAGGCGTGGGAGAACCACGCCGAGATGGACCCCAAGCGCAAGGCGTTCTACGAGTTCCACAACTACCTGATGGAGCCCTGGGACGGTCCGGCGCTGGTCGCCTTCACCGACGGAACCCAGATCGGCGCCGTGCTCGACCGCAACGGTCTCCGCCCCGGTCGCTACTGGGTCACCGAGGAAGGGCTCGTCGTGCTGGCCAGCGAGGTCGGCGTGCTGGAGTTCGAGGCCGACAAGGTCGTGCGCAAGGGTCGGCTGCAGCCGGGCCGCATGTTCCTGGTCGACACCGACGCCGGCCGGATCATCGACGACGACGAGATCAAGGGCGAGCTCGCCGACGAGTACCCGTACCAGGAGTGGCTGGACGCGGGCGTCGTGCGGCTGGGCGACCTGCCCGAGCGCGAGCGCGAACTGCCCTCGCACGACTCGCTCGTGCACCGGCAGCAGGTCTTCGGCTACACCCAGGAAGAGCTGGGCGTGCTGCTGCAGCCCATGGCCACCACCGGTGCCGAGCCGATCGGCTCGATGGGCAACGACACCGGCTTCGCCGCCCTGTCGGAGCGCCCGCGGCAGCTGTTCGACTACTTCACCCAGCTGTTCGCGCAGGTCACCAACCCGCCGCTGGACGCGATCCGCGAAGAGCTGGTGACCTCGCTGGGCACCCACGTCGGACCCGAGCACAACCTGCTCGATCACGCCCCGGAAGCGTGCCACCAGCTGGTGCTGCCGTTCCCGGTGCTCGACAACGCCCAGCTCGCCAAGATCGTGCACATCAACGACGACGGTGACCGGCCTGACCTCAAGCCCGCGGTCATCGACGCCACCTACCGGGTGGCCGGTGGGGGAGCGGCGCTGCGCTCGCGGCTGGACGAGATCTGCGACGAGGTCTCCGCTGCCGTGGCCGACGGTGCGCACGTGCTCGTGGTGTCCGACCGCCAGGCCGACGCCGAGCGCGCGCCGATCCCGTCGCTCTTGGCCACCGGTGCGGTGCACCACCACCTGGTGCGGGAGAAGGACCGCACCCAGGTCGGCTTGATCGTCGAGGCTGGCGACGTCCGCGAAGTGCACCATGTCGCTCTTCTCATCGGTTACGGGGCCGCTGCTGTTAACCCCTACGTGGCGATGGCCACTGTCGAGGATCTCGTCACCACGGGCGTCATCAAGGGAACCGAGGCCGAGCAGGCCACCGCGAACCTGATCAAGGCGCTGGGCAAGGGTGTCCGCAAGACCATGTCCAAGATGGGCGTGTCCACTGTGGCCTCCTACACCGGTGCGCAGATCTTCGAGGCCATCGGCTTGGGCGAAGAGGTCGTGCAGCGCTGCTTCACCGGCACCACCTCCCGCCTCGGCGGCGTCGGCTTCGACGTGCTGGCCGCGGAGGTCGCCGAACGGCACCGTCGGGCCTACCCGGTCGACGGCGTGCAGGCGCCGCACCGCACGCTCGCCGTGGGCGGCGAGTACCAATGGCGCCGCGAGGGCGAACCGCACCTGTTCAACCCCAAGACGGTGTTCAAGCTCCAGCACTCCACGCGCTCCGGGCGCTACGAGGTCTTCAAGGAGTACACCCAGGCCGTCGACGACCAGTCGCGCGACCTGATGACGCTGCGCGGGTTGTTCAAGTTCCGCGACGGCGTGCGCAAGCCCATTCCGGTGGAGGAGGTCGAGCCCGTCTCGTCCATCGTCAAGCGCTTCGCCACCGGCGCCATCTCCTACGGGTCGATCTCGCAGGAGATGCACGAGACGCTGGCGATCGCCATGAACCGGCTGGGCGGCAAGTCCAACACCGGTGAGGGCGGCGAGGACGCCGACCGGTTCACCCCGGACGCCAACGGTGACTCGCGGCGCTCGGCGATCAAGCAGGTCGCCTCCGGTCGTTTCGGCGTGACCAGCGAATACCTGGTCAACGCCGACGACATCCAGATCAAGATGGCCCAGGGCGCCAAGCCCGGTGAGGGCGGGCAGCTGCCCGGTGGCAAGGTCTACCCGTGGGTGGCCAAGACGCGGCACTCCACGCCGGGCGTAGGGTTGATCTCTCCGCCGCCGCACCACGACATCTACTCGATCGAGGACCTGGCGCAGCTGATCCACGACTTGAAGAACGCCAACCCCCAGGCGCGCATTCACGTCAAGCTGGTCAGCGAGGTCGGCGTCGGCACGGTCGCGGCGGGCGTGTCCAAGGCGCACGCCGACGTGGTGCTGATCTCCGGTCACGACGGTGGCACCGGTGCTTCGCCGTTATCGTCGATCAAGCACGCTGGCGGTCCCTGGGAGCTGGGCCTGGCCGAGACGCAGCAGACGCTGCTGGCCAACGACCTGCGCGACCGGATCGTGGTGCAGACCGACGGTCAGCTCAAGACCGGTCGTGACGTCGTGATCGCCGCACTGCTCGGTGCTGAGGAGTACGGCTTCGCCACCGCACCGCTGGTGGTCTCGGGTTGCATCATGATGCGGGTCTGCCACCTCGACACCTGCCCGGTGGGCGTGGCCACGCAGAACCCGAAGCTGCGCGAGAAGTTCTCCGGCAAGGCCGAGTACGTGGTGAACTTCTTCGAGTTCATCGCGCAGGAAGTGCGGGAGTACCTGGCGGAGCTGGGATTCCGCTCCCTGGAGGAGGCCATCGGGCACGCCGACCTGCTCGACACCTCCGAGGCGGTGCGGCACTGGAAGACCCAGGGACTGGACCTCGCGCCGATCACCCACGTCCCGGAGCTGCCCGCGGGCGCACCGCTGCACCAGACCACCGAGCAGGACCACGGTCTGGAGAAGGCGCTGGACAACACGCTGATCCAGTTGTCCGAAGGCGCGCTCAAGGAAGGCACTCCGGTCCGCCTGGACCTGCCGGTGCGCAACGTCAACCGGACCGTGGGCACCATGCTCGGCTCCGAGCTGACCCGGCGCTGGGGCGGCGAGGGCCTGCCGGACGACACCATCGACGTGACCTTCACCGGTTCCGCAGGGCAGTCCTTCGGCGCGTTCGTCCCGCGGGGCATCACCCTGCGGCTGATGGGCGACGGCAACGACTACGTCGGCAAGGGCCTCTCCGGTGGCCGGATCGTGGTCCGGCCCGACGCGAAGGCGCCGTTCGTGGCCGAGCAGAACATCATCGCGGGCAACGTGCTGCTCTACGGTGCGACCAGCGGTGAGCTGTTCGTCCGCGGCATCGTCGGCGAGCGGTTCTGCGTCCGCAACTCCGGTGCGATCGCCGTCGTCGAAGGCGTCGGCGACCACGGCTGCGAGTACATGACCGGTGGTCGTGCGGTGATCCTCGGCACGACCGGCCGCAACTTCGCCGCCGGCATGTCCGGCGGCATCGCTTACGTGCTCGACGTCGACCCCAAGCGGATCAACCCCGAGATGGTCGACCTGGAAGCGCTGGACGACGAAGACCGCGAGTTCCTGCACGACCGGGTGCGCAGGCACTACGAGCAGACCGAGTCGGCGGTGGCCCGCGAGCTGCTGGCCGACTGGGACACCGCGGTCGAGCGGTTCGGCAAAGTCATGCCTCGCGACTTCAAGCGGGTGCTGGAGGCGCGGAGCGCAGCCGAACGCGAAGGGCGCGACGTCAACGAGGCGATCATGGAGGCGGCTCATGGCTGATCCCAAGGGGTTCATGACGACGCCGCGGGAGACTCCGCAGCGTCGCCCGGTGGACGTGCGCATCAAGGACTGGCGCGAGGTCTACATGGAATTCGAGCAGCCGCGGCTGGCCAAGCAGGCCGGCCGCTGCATGGACTGCGGGATTCCGTTCTGCCACCAGGGTTGTCCGCTGGGCAACCTGATTCCCGAGTGGAACGACCTGGTGTGGCGGGACGACTGGGAGTCCGCGATCGAGCGGTTGCACGCGACCAACAACTTCCCGGAGTTCACCGGGACGTTGTGCCCCGCGCCGTGTGAAGCCGCGTGCGTCGTCGGCATCAACAGCGATCCGGTGAGCATCAAGCAGGTCGAGATCTCCATCATCGACAAGGCTTGGGAAGCCGGGTACGTCAAGCCGCAGCTGCCCGCGAAGCAGACCGGCAAGAAGGTCGCCGTCATCGGTTCCGGCCCGGCCGGTCTCGCCGCCGCGCAGCAGTTGACGCGCGTGGGCCACAGCGTCGTGGTCTACGAGCGGGCTGACCGCATCGGCGGACTCCTGCGTTACGGCATCCCCGAGTTCAAGATGGAGAAGGGTCGGCTCGACCGGAGGCTCGGCCAGATGCGCGCCGAGGGCACCGAGTTCCGCACCGGGGTGAACGTCGGCGTCGACGTCACCGTGGAGCAGCTGCGCGCCGACTACGACGCGGTGGTGCTCGCCGGTGGGGCCACCCAGGCCCGCGACCTGCCCGCCACGGGCCGGGAGCTGGACGGCGTGCACCAGGCGATGGAGTACCTGCCGCTGGCGAACAAGGTGCAGGAGGGCGACTTCGAGCGCTCGCCGATCCACGCTGAGGGCAAGCACGTCGTGGTCATCGGCGGTGGCGACACCGGTGCCGACTGCGTCGGCACCGCGCACCGCCAGGGTGCGGCCTCGGTGACGCAGCTGGAGATCATGCCGCAGCCGCCGGCGGAACGCTCCGAGGCGCACCCGTGGCCGACCTACCCGATGCTCTACCGGGTCACCTCCGCCCACGAGGAGGGTGGCGAGCGGCTGTACTCGGTCAACACCCAGGAGTTCGTGGGCGATGACCAGGGCCGCTTGCAGTCGCTGCGGTTGGTCGAGGTCCAGCGCACCGACTCCGGTTTCGAGCCGGTGGCGGGCACCGAGCGGGAGATCCCGGCGCAGCTGGTGCTGCTCGCTATGGGCTTCGTCGGTCCGGAGAAGCACGGTCTGCTGGAGGACCTGGGCGTGGAACTCGACGCGCGTGGCAACGTCGCCCGCGACGAGAACTTCATGTCCAGCGTGGACGGCGTGTTCAGCGCGGGTGACATGGGTCGCGGCCAGTCGCTGATCGTGTGGGCCATCTCCGAGGGCCGCTCGGCGGCCGCCGGAGTGGACCGCTACCTCGTCGGCCGGGACGTGCTGCCGGCTCCGATCGAGCCGACCGAACGCCCGATGGTCTGAGTTCATGAGCGTGAGGCGGTGCCCGCTTTCGGCCGGGCACCGCTTCTCGCGTTCTCAGTCCGGGACCGGCACGCCGAAGTCCGGCGATCCGTCGTTCTTCCACTCGAACGTCTGCAGCCGGGCGTGCCGGTTGGTGTCGCCGACCTCGGCGTCGTACGGGCGCGCGTGGTAGACGAGCACGTCTGTGCCGTCCTCGGCGACGGTGAAGCTGTTGTGCCCCGGCCCGTACTGGCCGGTCTCGGCGTTGGTGACGAACACCGGCTCCGGGTTCTTCTCCCACGACGCGGCGTCGAGCAGGTCCGCGTCGGCGGACGCGGTCAGAAGGCCCAGGCAGTAGTTGCTGTCGGTGGCGCTGGCTGAGAACGTCAGGAACACCTTGCCGTGGAGGACGAGCGGCGCCGGCCCCTCGTTGACCCGGAACCCGCGGGTCTCCCAGTCGTGGGTCGGCATCGACAGGCGCACGTGTTCGTCGCCCAGCGTCCACGGATCGTCCATAGGAGCGAGGTAGAGGTTCGAGCTGGTCTCGACACCGGGTTCGCGCTGCGCCCAGGCCAGGTAGCGAACCCCTCGGTGCTCGAAGGTCGTGGCGTCGAGGGCGAAGGTGTCCCACGGGGTGCGGATGCGCCCTCGTTCCACCCAGGTTCCGGCCAGGGGATCGGGGTGGGAGTTCTCCAGCACGTACATCCGGACCGACTGGATGTCCTCGGAACTGCCCGCAGCGAAGTAGACGTACCAGCGTCCGTCGACGTGGTGCAGTTCCGGCGCCCAGATGTGCCTGCTCATCTCCCCGCTGTCGTGCTTGCACCAGAGCAGGTGTTCCTCGGCCGCGCCCAGCCCCCGCAACGTCGCCGATCTGCGCAGCACGACGCTGTCGTAGGTCGGGACCGTCGCGGTGAAGTAGTAGGTGCCGTCGGTGTGGCGGAAGATGTGCGGATCCGCACGTCTGAGCGCCAGCGGGTTCTCGAAGTGCGTGGGCGAACTCCAGGCCGTGGTGTTGCCGGTCATGGTGAGCGCTCCGGTGGCCAGTGCCCCGGAAAGCAAGGTTCTGCGGGAGGGAGCTGATCGTTGTCGCACTGTGCTCACCGTCCTTCGAATGCGGCCGGGGCGGACCGATTTTCGCACCTCGGCGTGGCATTCGAGATCACTAGGGTACCCCGTTCCGGGGAGGCTGGGAATTCGCCCAGCGACCGCCGGGTTCGGTGGGCGAACCGGAACGGAGGCGTGGACCCACCAGCCGAGCACCGGGGTGATCTCGCGTGAACGCACTGGTCGAAGCGCTCTTCTTCGCCGCGTTCCTCCAACTCCCCGCGGTGGTTTCGCCGGGCTGGGCTGACAACGGGGTCTTGCCGTCCGGATCTATCCGACTAGCGTCGGGTGCATCGGAATTCCGCTGCTGAATTCGGCGATCGCGCGCGCCGCACCACTGTCGAACGATGTGAGGAAAAGGGAGCATGACCGAGAACGTCCTGACCGGAATTCGTGAGCAGTCTTTCGGCGACGATCCGATCGAAGTCCGCGAAACCGACCACTACACCCAGGAATACGTGGGCGGCATGGTCGACAAGTGGGACGACCTGATCGATTGGGAGCGCCGCGCCGCGGGGGAGGGCCGGTTCTTCGTCGACCAGCTCAAGGCCCGCGGAGTGCGCAGCGTGCTGGACGTGGCGACCGGAACCGGGTTCCACTCCGTCCAGCTCATCGAGGCCGGGTTCGAGACCGTCAGCGCCGACGGCAGCCCGCAGATGCTGGCCAAGGCGTTCCGCAACGGCATGGACAACGGTGGCCACCTGCTGCGCGTGGTCAACGCCGACTGGCGCTGGCTCAACCGCGACGTGCACGGTGAGTTCGATGCCGTCATCTGCCTGGGCAACTCGTTCACGCACCTGTTCAGCGAGCACGACCGTCGCAAGGCGCTCGCCGAGTTCTACGCGATGCTCAAGCACGACGGCGTGCTGATCATCGATCAGCGCAACTACGACGCCCTGCTGGACGGCAAGACCGGCGGGAAGAGCAGCTACTACTACTGCGGAACCGAGGTCGAAGCGGTGCCCGACCACGTCGACGACGGCTTGGCCCGGTACCGCTACGAGTTCCCCGACGGGAGCGCGTACCACTTGAACATGTATCCGCTGCGCAGGGAGTACCTGCGCGGGCTGCTGCACGACGTCGGGTTCCAGCGCATCGACACCTTCGGCGACTTCCAGGAGAACCCGGTCGAGGAGCCCGACTTCTACATCCACGTCGCGGAGAAGACCTACGTCGAGGGCCCCGACGCCTGAGGGTCCTGCTCCTAGACCCGCCACGGGGACGCCCGGCGCGGCCCGGAAACCGGTGTTCAGCGGTTTCCGGGCCGCACCCGCAGGTCGGCCTCGATGCGTGCCGCCGTGCGCGCCAGCAGCGGCACGATCTCGCGCTGGACGCCTTCCTCGGTGGAGCTGTGCTTGTACAGGGAGACGTTGACCGCGGCGAAAACCCTGCCGTCGGCATCGCGGACCGGGACCGCCACGCCGCGCAGCCCTTCCTCCAACCCGTCGTCGGCGATCACGAATCCGTGCCTGCGCACCGCAGCGAGCTCCGCGAGCAGCTCTTGGCGGGTCGTGACCGTGTGCGGGGTGACCGGTGCCAGTTCGACCGACCGGAGGCTGGCCTCCAGCCGCTCCGGAGGGACGGCGGCCAGCAGCACCTTGCCCATCGAGGTCGCGTGCGCGGGGAACCGGGTGCCGACCGGGATGGTCACCGACAGCAGCTTCGGACTCGGCACCTGAGCGATGTAGCGAATCTCGGTGCCCTCCAGCACCGCCATCGCGGTCATCTCCCGGACCTGCCGGGTCAGGTCCTGCAGGTGCGGCTCGGCGATCTGCGGCAGCGAACGGCTGGTGAGGTAAGCGTGGCCGAACTCCAGCACCTGGGGGGTCAGCGCGTAGCGGCGGTCATTCTGCTGCACGTAGCCGAGCTCCACCAGGGTGAGCAGGATGCGCCGGGCCCCGGCCCTGTCCAGGTCCGCGGCCTGGGCGACCTCAGTCAGCGACAGCTCGGCCCGCTCCGCGGTGAACGCCCGCAGCACGGACATGGTCCGCTCGACTGCGCGGACGAAGTGCTCTCCACGCTGTTGCGGCACGACACCTCCCGACTCGCTTCCTGCGAAGCCTATCCGGTGCAGCACCGGGAGGAACTCATACCGACCGGCCGGTCTGTCTGGACTGAAGGGTGGGCGACGGGTTTAACTGAAGGCCGAATCTGATCGGGACCCCGGAGGGATCAGCGAACGTGACCGCCGAGAGCGAAGACGAACTGCGGGAACGCCGGCAGGCGGTGCGAGACCTCGGTTCCGCGCTGCGCGACCTCACCGACGCCGCCGTGTCCACCGAGGCGGACACCGAGACCCTGCGTGAGATCACCTCGCAGGTGAGGGCGCTCGTGCCCCCGCTGGACGCGGTGCGCCGCGAGCGCGGACAGCTGGCTGCCGTGGACGACGGTCGGCGCCCGCGCCGCCTCTACAGCCCGGCCGTGGGTCCGGGAAACCCGATCGCCCCTCCGATGCAGGTGGAGATCGTCGACGGTGCCGCCGTGGGCACCTGCACCCTCGGGTTGGCCTACGAGGGACCGCCGAGCTACGTGCACGGAGGCATGAGCGCGATGCTGCTCGACCAGATCCTCGGGCACGCCCACGCCGCAGGCGGAGCGCCGCCCGGTATGACGGTGCACCTGTCGCTGCGCTACCGGCGGCCGGTGCCGCTGACCACCGCGCTGCGGATCGTCGGCCGCGTCGAGCGGGTCGATGGTCGCTGGACCGAGTCGAAGGCCACGATCTGCACCGCGGAGGCACCGGACACGGTTCTGGTGGAGGCCGAGGGCAAGTTCGTGGTGCCCAGCGCCGAGCAGTCCAGCCGGCTCTTCGGGAAGGTCGAGGGATTGGTCAAGTGAGGTAATCGAAGTCGGTACGCGAGGTTCAAGGAGGAGCCGCATGTACCCAGGTGTCCACGCCGTCACCACGCCCGACAAACCGGCCCTGATCATGGCCGGCTCGGGCGAGGTGCTGACCTATCGAGAACTCGACGAGCGTTCGCTGCGGCTGTCCAACGCGCTGCGCGCCGCCGGGCTGTCCAAGGGCGACGTGGTCGCCGTGCTCTCCGACAACGACCTGCACGCCTACGAGGTGTACTGGGCCGCCGTGCGCTCGGGCATGTACCTCTGCGCCGTCAACAGCCACCTGCAACCCGACGAGGTCGCCTACATCGTCAACGACTCCGGTGCCAGCGCGCTCGTCGTCTCGGCCGGTCTGGGGGCGTTGCCCGAGCAGGTCGCCGAACTGACCTCGGGTGTGCGCCTCCGGCTGGCCTACGGCGGGCCGGTGGCCGGGTACGGAGATTACGAGCAGGCTCTGGCCACCGCCTCCACCGAAGTTCCGCCGGTTCAACCGTGCGGCGCCGACCTGCTGTACTCCTCGGGAACCACCGGCCGCCCCAAGGGAATCCGGCCCGAACTGCCCGACCGCCAGGTGCACGAGCCGGGGAACATCCTGGTCGACCTGCTGCGCGGCTTCTACGGCTTCGACGAGGACACCGTCTACCTGTCCCCGGCGCCCGTCTACCACGCGGCTCCGCTGCGCTACTGCGCGACGGTGCACGCCATCGGCGGGACCGTGGTGATGATGGAGCGCTTCGACCCCGAGCAGGCTCTGCGGGCCATCGAGCGCTACGAGGTGACCCACAGCCAGTGGGTGCCGACCATGTTCGTGCGGATGCTCAAGCTCGACGAGCAGACCCGCCACCGCCACGACCTCTCCAGCCACCGCAACGCCGTGCACGCCGCCGCGCCCTGCCCGATCGAGGTGAAGCGGGCGATGATCGAGTGGTGGGGCCCGATCCTGCAGGAGTACTACTCCTCCACGGAGGGCATCGGCATGACGATGATCGACTCGGCGCAATGGCTGGAGAAGCCGGGCTCGGTGGGGCGTCCGCTGCTCGGCGTGGTCCGCGTCTGCGACGACGCGGGCGACGAACTGCCGGCCGGTGAGGTCGGCACCGTGTTCTTCGAACGCGACGAGATCGAGTTCGAGTACCTCGGCGATCCCGAGAAGACCCGCTCGGCCAAACATCCCGCCCACCTGAACTGGGCGACGACGGGTGACCTCGGGTACCTCGACGAGGACGGGTACCTGTTCCTCACCGACCGCAAGGCATTCATGATCATCTCCGGCGGGGTGAACATCTACCCGCAGGAAGTCGAGGACGTGCTGGCGCTGCACCCGTCGATCCTCGACGTGGCCGTCTTCGGCGTTCCGGACCCCGAGATGGGCGAAGCGGTCAAGGCCGTCGTGCAACCCGCACCGGGTGTGCGACCGGGACCGGAGCTGGAACGGCAGATCATCGACCACGCGCGCGAGCGGGTCGCCCACTACAAGGTGCCGCGCAGCGTGGACTTCGTCGACGAGATGCCGCGCACACCGACCGGAAAACTTGTGAAGGGCAAGCTCAAAGCCCGCTACGGGAACTGAACTGAAGGGAAATCCGTGGATCGACGTTGGGGCATCTCCGTTCCTCTGCCCGAGCTCTCGCTGCCGCAGCAGCGCGAACTCATCGCCGAACTGCCCGACCTCGGCTACACCGACGTGTGGTCGTCGGAGGCCAACGGCGCCGATGCGTTCACCCCGTTGGCGCTGGCCGCCACGTGGGCCCCGCGACTGCGGCTGGGCACGGCGATCGTGCCCGTCTACACCCGCGGCCCGGCGACCTTGGCGATGAGCGCGGCCACGCTCGCCGCGGCGGCCCCGGGCCGATTCGCACTGGGCGTGGGCACCTCGTCCAACGTCATCGTGGAACGGTGGAACGGAATCCCCTTCGACGAGCCGTACAAGCGTGTGCGCGACACCGTGCGGTTCCTCCGCCGCGCTCTGGGCGGTGAGAAGGTCACCGAGTCCTACGACACCTTCGAGGTCAAGGGTTTCACCGCCGGTCTCGTGGCCGATCCGGTGCCGCCCGTGCTGGTCGCCGCGCTGCGCCCGGGCATGCTGAAGCTCGCCGGTCGGGAGGCCGACGGCGCGATCATCAACTGGCTGTCCCCGGACGACGTGCGCACCGTCGTGCCCTACGTTCGGGAAGGGGGCCCCGACAAGGAGGTCGTGGCGCGGATCTTCGTCATGCCCGACACCGACCCGGACACCGCGCGGGCGCTGGCTCGTCGGCACATCGCCGCTTACATGAACGTGCCGGTCTACCGCGCTTTCCACGAGTGGTTGGGTCGCGACGAGCTCACCCCGATGTGGCGCGCGTGGGACGCCGGTGATCGCAAGGCCGCGCTCGCGGCGATTCCGGACAGCGTGGTCGACGATCTGGTGGTGCACGGCCCGGCCGAGCACTGCCGCGAACGAGTCCAGCAGTACGTGGACAACGGTGTGACCACACCGGCGATGGCACTCGTCGCGCCGGGTGACCCGACCGAGGCCGTCCGGGCACTGGGACTGAAGTAGCGCGCGTTGGCCGCGGCGTCAGCTCAGGGCGGCGGGCTGCTCGTCCAGCCCGCCGTCCAGGTGCGCGGTGTCGTTGAACCGCCGCACGATCCAGCGTCCGGCGGTGACCACGATCTGCGAGACGGAACCGTTGCTCGCCCCGAGGAACGCCATCGGGAGACTGCCGCTGGCGATGGACATGATCTCGCCGATCACGCCGCCGTGGGTGAACACGGCGATGCGCTCGTCGGGGTGGGCGGCGGCAAGTCGGCCGATCGCTCCGGCGACGCGACCGCGCAGGGCCTCGGCGGGTTCGGCGCCCGGGATGACGTCCCACCGGCCCTCGCTGTGCAACCGCTGGATGACCGGGTCGTTCTGGGCGACCTTCTGCCGGAACAGCCCGCCCTCGAACTCGCCGAGGTGCACTTCCCGCAAGTCCTTCTCCACCTGCGGGACCAGCCCGAGCCTGGCGGCCAGGGGAGCGGCTGTCTCGGTCGTGCGGCGGAGGTTGGTGACGTAGAGGGCGTCCAGTCGTTCGTCGGCGAGTCGCCGGCCCACGCGCTCGGCGTGCACCCGGCCCGCCGGGGCCAGTTCCGGATCGCCTTGCCCATCGACGAGGTCGAAGGGCTTGCCCGGGACCGCGGGCGCGGACTCGCCGTGCCGGACCAGAAGGATGTCGGTGGCACCGGCGGGCGGTGTGAACGCGGACTGCCGGTACTCGACGTCGGACATGGTGCCCCGCTTTCTGCGCTCGTGCTTGCGGACCGGACTTTTCCACTGCGCAAGGTCGTTTTCAAACCCGCGAAACGGATGGTGCGATGACGTACACCGAGATCGGATACGAGGTCTCCGAGGGGATCGCCACGATCACCCTGAACCGCCCGCAGCAGCTCAACGCGTTCACCCACGTGATGCGCGGCGAGCTCATCGCGGCCTTCGACACCGCGGAGGCCGATGACGCGGTCCGCGCGGTCATCGTGACGGGCGCGGGCCGGGCTTTCTGCGCGGGCGCGGATCTCAGCGCGGGGGCGGACACCTT
This sequence comes from Saccharopolyspora aridisoli, assembly GCF_004348445.1. Classification (GTDB taxonomy): domain Bacteria; phylum Actinomycetota; class Actinomycetes; order Mycobacteriales; family Pseudonocardiaceae; genus Saccharopolyspora; species Saccharopolyspora aridisoli. The sequence goes on from NZ_SMKV01000017.1 coordinate 101,754, forward strand.
CAACGGCGAGTCCAACGACGTCCGGGCCGATGCCCACCGCGAACTCGGCGAGGTCGACGGGGTACCGCGTGATGGCGGTGGCACGGTGGCGCTGCGGGTGGCGGCGATGCGCAAGCCGGTCATCGGTGCGTTCAACGGTGCTGCGGTGGGCGTCGGAGTCACCATGACGCTGCCGATGGACATCCGCATCGCCGCCGAGAGCGCCAAGTTCGGGTTCGTGTTCACCCGCCGGGGAATCCTCCCGGAGGCGGCCTCGTCCTGGTTCTTGCCGAGGGTGGTGGGTATCTCGCAGGCGATGGAATGGGCCGCGACCGGGCGCCTCTTCGACGCGGCGGAGGCGCTGTCGGGCCGCCTGGTGTCCCGGGTGGTCGCCGACGACGAGCTGATCCCCACCGCGCGTTCGATCTGCCGTGAGATCGCCGAGAACACCTCCGGGGTGTCGGTGGCGGTGGCCCGCCAGCTCATGTGGGGAATGCTCTCCGCGGCGTCGCCGTGGGAGGCACACCGGTTGGATTCCAAGGGGATCAACGTGCTCGGCGCCGGGGCGGACGCGGCCGAGGGCATCGGTTCGTTCCTTGCCAAGCGCCCTCCGGAGTTCCCCCTCCGGGTGAGCCAGGACTACCCCGAGTTCATGCCGGAGTGGCCCGCTCGCCCGGAGGGGGTGTGAGCGCCCGCTTCTCCCACTCTGCAGTTGTCAAGCACCATGTCGCCGGGAGCACCGGCCATCTGAGGATCGGCGAGGTCGAAACTGTCTGGGCATCAGCGCGTGCCGGGTGGTGGCTCTCGGGCCTTGGCCGGGCAGCGCTGCCCGGCCAAGGCCCGAGTCCCATGCCGGAACGAATACCGCGCTCCGGTCGCGGAGTCCGCGTTCGGGTGGTCGAACACTGGTGAGCGGGAGAGGGTTTCATCGGAGGTGGGCGACGAGCACTGGTTGATCCCTGTCGAACTCATGTGCCAATCGTGCACCTCGGCACTCGAAAATGCGAGCGAAAAGTGCCTACACGATCGGGCGATCAGGTGTCAAAACCGCTGCAAGACAACACGATCAAGTGACCATCTTGGACGTATCCGCAGGTCACGCACCCGCCAGCAGGCTCGTCCCCAGCGACACCATCATCACCGCGATCACGCCGTCGAGCACGCGCCACGAACTCGGGCGGGAGAAGAAGCCGGTCAGCAACCGCGCTCCGAAGCCCAAGGCCACGAACCACACGCAGCTGGCCGCCAGCGCACCAGCTCCGAACTCCCATCGCGTCGCGCCATAACCGGCTGCCACTGACCCGATGAGCAGGATCGTCTCCAGGTAGGTCTGGGGGTTCAACCACGTCATGGCCAGGCAAGTCAGCGCCGCCCGCCGACGTGAGCGCGTCTCGCCGGTGCCGGCCTCGAGGCCGGATGCGGGGCGCAGCGCCCTCCGGGCGGCGAGGATTCCGTAGCCGAGCAGGAAGCAGCCGCCGACCGCCGTGCAGGTGGTGAGCAACGCCGGCGAGCTGGTCACCAGCGTTCCGAAGCCACCCACTCCCAGCGCGATGAGGATGACGTCCGAGACGACGCAGATGGTGACCACCAGCAGCACGGCGTGCCGTCGCAGTCCTTGGCGCAGCACGAAGGCGTTCTGGGCTCCGATCGAGACGATCAGGGACATGCACGTCGCGAAACCAGCGGACATCGGGAGCAGGGCGTTTGCCATGCGGCCGACGCTAGGCGCTGGTCGGTGAACAGTACAGCTAAGGATTCTGAAGTACCATTAGGAGATGTGAATTTCGATCTGCCGCTGGAGCACGTCCGGACGCTGCTCGCCGTGGTCGACGGCGGCACGTTGGACGCCGCTGCCGCCGAGTTGCACGTGACGCCGTCGGCGGTCAGCCAGCGGCTCAAAGCACTGGAGCAGCGCACCGGACGCGTCCTGGTGATCCGCAGCAAGCCGGTGCAGCTCACCGACTCCGGCCAAGTCGTGGTTCGCTTCGCCCGGCAGCTGGCGCGGATGGAGGGCGACGTGGCCGCCGAGCTCGGCCTGTCCGGCAGCGGTGCACCGAACACGCTGCCCATCGCTGTCAACGCCGATTCGCTGAGCACCTGGTTCGTGCCGGCTCTGGCGCGGGTTCGCGAGGACCTGGGAATCTGCTTCGAGCTGCACCGCGCTGACGAGTCGCACACCACGACGCTGCTGCGGGAGGGGCGGGTGATGGCGGCGGTGACCTCGACGCCGGACCCTGTCCAGGGCTGCTCTGCGCGTCGGCTCGGGCACATGCGCTACCTGGCGTGCGTGGCACCGGCGCGGAAGGGGGAGCGGTCGCTCGCGCAGGTCCTCGAGGAGGTCCCGGTGCTGATCTTCGACAGCCACGACGACTTGCAGGACGCCTTCGCCCGCACGATCACCCGAGGTCGGGGCGCCGGTGGCCGCCGGCACTTCGTTCCATCCTCGGAGGGGTTCGTCGAGGCCATCGTGGTCGGCCTCGGCTGGGGGATGGTCCCGCGGGTGCAGGCCGAGCCGCTGCTGCGGTCCGGTGCGCTGGTCGACATCGCACCGGACCGCGGCGTGGACGTGCCGCTGTACTGGCAGCAGTGGAAGCTCGACTCGCCCGCGCTGGCCGCCGTCGCGGACGCGGTGCAGGCCAGTGCCGTGACCGACCTGGGCTGAACCTGTTCGAAGATGCGGGTGAGCCGCTGTTCCAGGTGTGGGCCTCAGCTCGCACCACCGCAGGTTCTTCAGCGGTCTCGTGGCGAGTGAATGGCGACGCCGCGCACCGGGCACGCATGAGTCGGGGCACCCGCACCGCCGAGCAGAAGCGACTCCTCAGCCGCTAGGCCGGGTCGGCGAACTTCGGGGTGCGCTTCTCCAGGTTCGCCGAGATGGCCTCCAGCTGGTTCGGCGTCCCGATCAGCGAGTGGATCGCGACCTGCTCTGCCTCGAAACCGTCGTCGAGCGAGATCCGCCCGGCCAGGTCGAGCAGCCGCTTGGACTCGCGGATGGCTTGCGGACTCCTTCCCGCGATCTCACGCGCCAGCGCCAGGGCTGCCGCGTGCGGGTCTTCCTCCACGCGGGTGGCCAGCCGCAGTGCGACGGCCTCCTCGCCGCTGACCACGCGGCCGGTGAACGTCAGCTCCTTGGCGACATCACGGCCCACCAGCTCTGGCAGCACCTGGGTGCCGGTCATGTCCGGGTTGATGCCCCACTTGATCTCCAGCACCGAGAGCCGGGCGTCCGGGGCGACCAGCCGGATGTCGGCGCCCAGCGCGATCTGCAGGCCGCCGCCGTAGGAGACGCCGTGCACCGCGGCGATCACCGGCTGCGGCAGAAGCGTCCAGATGTGCACGGCCTGCTGCGCGAGAGCTTTGGCCGGGCCGTCGGTTTCAAGGCGTGCCGGGCGGGCGCCCTCGGCCATCTCGCCGAAGACGCTGAAGTCCAGGCCGGCGCAGAACCCGCGCCCCTCGCCGGAGAGCACGACCGCGCGCACGCTGGAATCCGAGCGCAGCCGCTCGCCGGTGGCGACGAGTTCCTCGAACATCGCTTGGTCGATGGCGTTGAGCTTGTCGGGGCGGTTCAACCGCACGTCGGCCACTCCATCGGTAACGGTGCAGCTGATCCGCTCTGCTGTCGACACGGGCTCTTCCTCCAGGCAGGGTTGTGAAAACCGCGCGCTGCAGGGCGAAACCGCGCACGGCGGAACTTAGCGAACGTTAAGGGCCGTGCGTGCGCGCAGTCAAGATCGGACGCCGGGCGCGTGCTTGTGCTGGTCGCCTCACTGTGCCTAGCGTCACCGACGAGTTCGCCGACCCCGGATGAGGTGGGATCTATGGCTGGGCCGATTCGGATCGCAGGGTTCTCGGGCTACTTGGGAGACAGGCGCAGCGCGCTCGACGAGGCGATGGCGGGAGATCCGGTCGACGTTCTCATCGGTGACTACCTGGCCGAGTTCACCCTCGCGATGCTCTCGGCACGGCACCGCGACGACCCGTCGCGCGGATACGTCGAGTACTTCCTGACGCAGCTGGAACCGCACCTGAGCGCCCTCGCCGAGCGCGGCACGCGAGTGGTCGTCAACGCGGGTGGGTTCAACCCGGCAGGGTTGGCCGGAGCGGTCCGGCGACTCGTCGCCGAAGTCGGGGTGAACCTCCGAGTCGCCCACGTCGAGGGCGACAACGTGCTGCCGAGGCTGGACGAGCTCCATGCCGAGGGGCACGACCTGGCCAGCATGGACACCGGCGAACCGCTGTCGAGCTGGCGGGGGAGACCGGTCGCGGCCAACGCCTACCTCGGCGGCTGGGGCATCGCCACCGCACTGCGAGCCGGGGCCGACGTCGTGGTGTGCGGGCGGGTCACCGATGCCTCCCTGACCGTCGGCCCCACCGCCTGGTGGCACGAGTGGAAGCGCACCGACTTCGACGAGCTCGCGGCGGCCGTCGTCGCCGGGCACATCATCGAGTGCGGGCCTCACGCGACCGGCGGCAACTTCTCAGGCTTCGCCGAGATCCCCGGCGTGGTCGCCCCCGGTTTTCCGATCGCCGAGATCGACTCCGACGGAACGACCGTCATCACCAAGCATTCCGGAGACGGCGGAGCGGTCACAGTGGACACCGTGACCGCGCAGCTGGTCTACGAGATCCAGGGCCCGCGCTACCTCAACCCTGACGTCACCGCGCACCTGGACACCGTGCGGCTGAGCGAGCTCGGGCCGGACCGGGTGCAGTTGTCGGGCACCACCGGCTCGCCGCCACCACCGACGACCAAGGTGGCGCTGTTCGCGCCGATCGGCCACCAGATCGTCACCACCCTCTACGCCACCGGTCTCGACATCGAGGAGAAGGTGGCGTTGATCCGAGAGCAGGCCGCGGCGCTGCTGGATGACACCGAGGCGGAACTCGACGTCTCCGCGATCGGTGCCGTGGCCGAGGACCCGCAGCGGCAGTGGGACGCCACCGTGCAGGTGAGGATTATGGCCACCGCGGCAGAACGCGAACCGCTGCAACGGCTCGTCTCCGGCGTGGGCCAGCTGTACCTGTCGAGCATCCCGGGCTTCTTCACCGACACCGCCGCTCGGCAGGCGGCGACTCCGAGCACGCGGATCGACTACTGGCCGGCGCTGCTGGACGTGGGCGTGGTCGGGCACGTCGTGGTCCTCGACGACGGATCGCGCATCGAGGTCGAACCCTCCGAGTTCGTCGAAAAACCCTTCCAACCGGAGCATTCCGAGCCGCCGGCGTTGGAACCGCGCGATTCTCGGCGTGTGCCCCTGGGACGCGTCGCGCACGCGAGGGCCGGTGACAAGGGCGGCAACAGCAACGTGGGTCTGTGGGTGTCGGATCCGGACGCCTGGCCGTGGCTGCGGAGCCTGCTCACCGCGGACGAGCTGCGCCGGCTGATGCCGGAGGTCGAGGACTTGGAGATCGTGCGGCACGAGTTCCCGAGCCTGCGCGCCGTCCACTTCGTGCTGCGCGGACTGCTGGGCACCGGTGGCTCCAGCAACCTGCGGGTCGACCCGATAGGCAAGGCGGTGGGGGAGTTCCTGCGCGCCCGGCTGGTAGACGTGCCCGAAGAGCTCCTCTAGATCTCGCCGTTGATGCCGTGCGGTAATATGCGTACGCCGCACGCAATAAGATTGCGAAGCGATGGGGTCGGGGCGGTTCGGCGGCATCGGCTGGGGGTGATGCCGCCGAACCGGACTCGCGAGATCTCCGAACACGCCGTGCAGACACGGGTTGTTAACCCGTTCGGCGTAACCTCTACGCGCGACGAAGACGCCGACGTCGAGCACGAGGATGGACAGCGATGACCGATCGACACGTCCAGACCAGTGGCACTCAACTGCTCTGGGGCGACAGGAACCGCCCACCGCGCGGGCCGAAACCCACCACGAGCCTCCCGCGAATCGTCGAGGCGGCCATAGGTTTGGCCGACTCCGAAGGGCTGGAAGCGCTGTCGATGCAACGCCTCGCCACCGAACTCGGCGTCGGCACCATGTCGCTCTACCGCTACGTGCCGAGCAAGGAGGCGTTGACCAGCCTGATGCTCGACGCGGCCATCGGCGCTCCACCGGACATCGGCAAGCGGACCGGCTGGCGCAGCGCGCTGGAAACCTGGGCACGCGCCAACGTCAGCGTCTTCGAGCGCCACCCGTGGGCGTTGGCGCTGGTGACCCGGCCGCGGGTGATGGGGCCGAACGAGGTCGGCTTCCTGGAAGCGGGGCTGGCGGCACTGCGCGGTACCGGCCTCGGGCCAGCCGACATGCTCAACATCGTGCTGCTGGTCAACGGTTTCGTGCGGGGCAGCGCCCCGCTCCCGGCTGACCGGCGTTCCGACCCGCAGATGATCAGCGCGACGAAGCTGGCCGAGTTCGGCCAGCAGGAGACCTTTCCGACGGTCTGCGAGGTCATGGCCGCAGTGTCGCGAAGTCGCCCGCGCAAGACCGAGGTTCCGTTCGAGTACGGCCTGCAACGCGTCCTCGACGGCATCGCCGCCCGCATCGAACAGCTCCAGCACCGCGCGAAGCCGTCAGCGCGCTGAGGGGATCGCTGCGCCGTAGGTGGCCGGGGAGGGGAGTGCCGGCCTGTTGCGGTGCGCGTCCATGATCGAGATCGCGGTGGCTGTCTCGCCCTTGCGCAGCGCGTCGATCAACATGCGCTGCTCGCGCACCAGTCGTCGCCGGGTTCCCTGGTCGTAGAAGTGGACCGAGCGGTACGGCTCGGTCATGGTCCATATTCGCTCGATCTCGTCGACGATCAGGTCGAGCCGGGAACTCCGGAAGATCACGAAGTGGAAGTCGTGGTCGAGCTCGGTCATCCGCAGCACGTCGGTGACCTCCGCGGCGGCCTCGATGTTCCGGTTGAGTTCGCGCAGGTCGACCAGCTGCGCGTCGCTGAACTGCGGAACCCGGCGCAGCACCGTCGACTCCAGCGCGGCGCGCATCAGGTAGGACTGCTGCAGCTCGTCGGAGGACAGCCGGGTCACCGTGTAGCCCACGTTCGGCTGGTGGCGCACGATGCCTTCGGCCTCCAGCGACTTGAGGGCCTCCCGGATCGGAACCCGGCTCACGCCCAGCCGTTCGGCCAGCGCCTCCTGCCGCAGGGGCTGTCCCGGCAGCAGTTCCTGACTGCGCAGCATCCGCCGGATCTGATCGACGGCGCGCCCCACCGACGTTCCCGCCATTGCACACGCTCCGCGCTCGACTGGATCAGTGACGGGATAGTAACGCACCGTGTTCGGCGTCTTACGCGGAGCTGTGGTGTTCGTCAGTCGATGCGTGCTCGGTGCGCGGCGGCTATCGTGCGTTTCGTATGTCCACCTCTCCACGACCGGGCGGAGACGCCGCGCCGAACCCCTGGCAGCCGCTCTTCGAACAGGCTGCGGCAGCCATGGCGATCATCGACTTGCAGGGCAAGTACCTGCACGTCAACGACGCGTTCTGCGCGATGCTGGGGTACCGCCCGGAGGAGCTGGTCGGTCGCGACTACCGAAGCGTGACGCACCCCGATGACATCGACGCGGGTGGTCCCATGGCGGCGGACGTACCGCTGGAGAAGCGCTACATCCGTTCCGACGGGACCGTGATCTGGGCGCTGGTATCGCGCTCGTTCATCCGGGACGCCCTCGGTGTCCCGGTCTACTTCCTCTCCCAGAGCCAGGAGATCACCCGCCGCCGCGAGGCGGAACTGCTGTGGCAGCGCAGCTTCGCCAACGCACCGATCGGCATGGCGCTGCTGGATCTCAAGGGGCATTGGACCGAGGTCAACGACACGCTCTGCGACATGCTCGGCTACACCCGTGCGGAGCTGCTCGGCAAGCACTTCAGCGAGGTCACCTTCGAGGACGACGACGAACGGGGCCGCGCTGCGATGGACGATCTCGTCCACGGCACCGTGGAGAGCGTCAACATCGAGAAGCGCTACCGGCGCAAGGACGGCCAAGCGATCTGGATGCTGATCCGCGCCACCGCCGTTCCCGGGGCCAGCGGGAGACCGGCCTTCGTGGTCAGCCAGTACGACGACATCGGTGAGCGCCGCCTCGCCGACGCGCGCCTGGCGCAGCTGGCGCTGCACGACCCGCTCACCGGGCTGGCCAACCGCACCCTGCTGGCGGACCTGATGGACCTGGGGCTCAAGCGGATCGCCCGGGGAGACGGGATGCTCGCCATCATCGTCGCCGATCTCGACGAGCTCAAACCTCTCAACGACCAGTACGGCCACCTGGTGGGGGACAAGGTGCTCATCGCCGCCGCCCACGAGCTGCAGGAGGCCGTCCCCGGAGGCGATGCGGTCGCGCGCCTCGGCGGCGACGAGTTCGTCGTGGTGGGCCGGGTCGACAGCGAAGCCGAAGCCGCCGCTCTGCGGGACCACATCGAACAGCGGCTCAACACCGAGGTGACGGTGAGCGGAAGGCCCTTGCGGTTGCGCACCAGCGTCGGACTCGCCATCACCACCGACCCGAACGCCACCCGGGACGAGTTGGTGCACGCCGCCGACCAGGACATGTACGAACGCAAGCGCCGCCGAGGCACGGCCCGCGACTAGGTGGCGGCGAGCTCGTCGAGAGCGGGTTCGATCGCCCGGTGGAACGTGGGGTAGGCGAAGATCATGTCGCTGAGGCGGGCGATCGGGACCTCCGCGTGCACCGCGACGGCCAGCGCGCCGATGATCTCACCGCCGAAGGGGCCGACGGCCGTGGCGCCGACCAGGACACCGCGATCGCCGTCGGCGACCAGCTTCACCAGGCCTTCGTTGCCGACCTTGTGGATGAAGCCCCTGGACGATTCGGGCATCCGGGAGATCGCGGTGCGGACCCGGTCGAGCTCCGCGACGGCTTGGGTCTCGGTCAGCCCGACCGTGGCCACCTCCGGATCGGTGAACGTCACCGATGGCATCGCGCGGTAATCAGCGGGGGTGACCTGCTCGCCGAGGATGTCGGCCGCCGCGATCCGCGACTGGTAGACCGAGGTGTGGGTGTACGCCCCGTGCCCGGTCACGTCGCCGATCGCCCAGACTCCGTCGGTGGCGCGCATCCGGCCGTCCACGGAGATCGTTCGAGCGGCGTCGTCGAGGCCCACGGCCGCCACGCCGAGCGCGCCCAGATCCGTGCGTCGCCCGGTCGCGACCAGCAGGTGATCGGCCTCGAACTGCTCCCCCTCGGTGAAGATCTGGAAGCGCCCGTCGTGGGACACCCGTTGCACGGCGCTCCCAACCCTGACGCGCACCCCCTCGGCCAGCAGGCGATCGGTGATGACCTCGGCGGCCTCCGGCTCGGCCAGCCGAAGCAGTTGCGACTGCGCCTCGATGACCGTGACCTCGCTGCCGAACCGGGCGAAGACCTGCGCGAACTCCAGCCCCACCGGGCCGCCGCCCAGCACGACGAGGGACTCCGGGACCTCTTCGATTGACACGGCCTCGCGGTTGGTCCAGAGCGGCGTGCCCGCCAGTCCCTGGATCGGTGGGATGGCCGGTTCTGATCCGGGGTTGAGCACGATGGCGCGCCGGGCCCGCAGCACCTGCTCGCCGACCGTCACCTCACCGGGAGCGGTGATGCGCCCGACTCCGCGCACCAAGCGGCCACCGGTGCTCTCGAACCGGCGGACCGCGATCTCGTCGTTCCAGCCTGTCGTGGCCTCGTCGCGGATGCGGGCGGCCACCGGGGCCCAGTCCGGCCGGACTGTCGACGACCCGGCCAGCTCAGGCACGCGGCGAGCTTCGGCCAGCGCGTCTGCGGCGCGCACCATGATCTTGGTCGGGATGCACGCGTAGTACGGGCACTCGCCGCCCACCAGGCGCGACTCGACTCCGACCACCGACAACCCGGCACGTCCGAGCCGGGCGGCCACGTCCTCGCCACCCGGCCCCATGCCGATCACCACGACATCGACCTCGTCGGCCACCTGGCCCACCCCCCGCACTCGTTTCGCTCCCAGCGCACCACTGGAGGCGCGGGAACGCTAGCCGAGCGCTGTGCGCAGCACCGCGTAGACCTCGCGCATCGCCTCGGCCGCGACCGGTATCGCTCCGGCGTCGGGGGCGAAACCGTGGAACAGCCCGGGGCAGTGCTGTGTCGAGGTCGGCACGCCGGCCTCCTTGAGCCGCTCGGCGTAGCGCCTGCCCTCGCTGCACAGCGGATCCATGCCGGCGGTGAGCACGTGCGCCGGCGGCAGACCGGTGAGGTCGTCGGCGCGCAGCGGGGAGGCGTGGGGGTGGTCGCGGACCTCCAGATCGGGGGCGTACTCGTCCCAGAACCACATCATGTGCTGCCTGGTCAGCAGGCAGTCCGGTCCGCTGTCCACGTAGGACTGCGTGGTGAAGTCGTGGTCGGTGACCGGGTAGAGCAGCAGCTGGAAGGCCAGGTCCGGGGTGCCGCGCTCCTGCGACTGCAGGCAGGTCACCGCCGCGAGGTTGCCGCCTGCGCTGTCGCCGGCCACTGCTAGCCGGGACGCGTCGGCGCCGAGCTCCGCGGCGTGGGCGGCGGCCCACACGGTCGCTGAGTAGGCGTCCTCGACGGCCGCGGGGTAGCGGTGCTCGGGTGCGAGCCGGTAGTCCACCGAGATCACGACCGCCCCGACCGCGTTGGCCAGCGAGCGCGCCAAGCCGTCGTGGGACTCCAGGTCGCCGAAGACCCAGCCGCCGCCGTGGAAGTACACCAGCAGAGGCAGCCCGGTCTTGGTGCTCGGCCAGTAGATCCGCACCGGGACCTCCACGCCGTAGGACCCCGGGATCAACCGGTCCTCGACGCGCTCGACCTCCGGTCGCGGCCGGTCATCGCCTCTCGCCGCCGAGAGCCTGCGCGCCGTCGCGGCGTCGGTCACCTCGCCGCCGAGGTCGGGGAACAGCTGCTTCGCCTGTGCGACGAAGGATTCGGCTTCCGGATGCAGCGGCATGGTGTCCTCCACGGGCAGGCTCGAGCGGACTTGTAGTCCGGCTTGAGATGTAATCCGACCCGGCCCCGGGTGGGCATCGGCCAGTTGAGCGATCGTTTTCCCGCATTCCGGGAAGCCGCCATGGTGTGGCAGATCACAAATTCACCGACCGGCGGCCAGTAGCGTTCGTTCACCTCCTGGTTGCACCATCGATACAGGTGCTCCTGCCTGCGTGGAGATCTGGAACTGGATCGTTCCGCGCAGAGGATGACGCGCGGTGGTCGCCAAGATCGACTCCGTGATCGCGGCCACTCCCGTACCTGTATCGTTCGCCGAAGGACGAACGTTGCCTGCAATTGAAGGGGAACGGATCAATTGGGTGCGACGAACGGACACCGGACGAACGTGGCCCGGAAGCTCAACCGGGTCGTGATTCGCTTCGCCGGTGATTCCGGTGACGGGATGCAGCTGACTGGCGACCGGTTCACCTCGGAGGCCGCGGCCTTCGGCAACGACCTCGCGACGCTGCCGAACTTCCCGGCGGAGATCCGGGCCCCTGCAGGCACGCTCCCGGGTGTGTCGAGTTTCCAGCTCCACTTCGCCGACTACGACATCCTCACTCCCGGCGACCGGCCGGACGTGCTGGTGGCCATGAACCCGGCCGCGCTGAAGTCGAACCTCGGCGATCTCCCGCATGGTGGGATCCTGATCGTCAACACCGACGAGTTCACCAAGCGCAACCTCACCAAGGTCGGCTACGAGGGCGACCCGCTGGAGGGCGAGGTCCTCGACGAGCTGTACGCGGTGCACCGCGTGGCGATGGGGACGTTGACCCAGGGCGCGCTGGCGGACACCGGTCTGGGCAAGAAGGACGCCGAGCGCTGCAAGAACATGTTCGCGCTGGGTCTGCTGTCGTGGATGTACCACCGGCCGACCGAGGGCACCGAGCGGTTCCTGCGGGAGAAGTTCGCCAAGAAGCCCGACATCGCCGAGGCCAACGTGCTGGCCTTCCGCGCGGGCTGGAACTACGGCGAGACGACCGAGTCGTTCGCGGTGACCTACGAGGTCGCCCCGGCCAAGCTGCCGGGGGGCACCTACCGGCAGATCACCGGCAACACCGCACTGGCCTACGGGATCGTGGCGGCGGGTCAGCGCAGTCGGCTGCCGGTGTTCCTGGGCACCTACCCGATCACCCCGGCTTCGGACGTGCTGCACGAGTTGGCCAAGCACAAGAACTTCGGCGTCACCACCTTCCAGGCCGAGGACGAGATCGCCGGTGTCGGCGCCGCTCTGGGCGCGTCGTTCGGCGGTTCGCTGGGCGTGACGACCACGTCGGGTCCTGGTCTGGCGCTGAAGTCGGAGACCATCGGCCTGGCGGTCGCGCTGGAGCTTCCGCTGCTGGTGTGCGACATCCAGCGAGGCGGCCCGTCGACGGGCCTGCCGACGAAGACCGAGCAGGCCGACCTGCTGCAGGCGCTCTACGGGCGCAACGGTGAGTCGCCGGTGCCGGTGCTGGCACCGTGCTCGCCCGCGGACTGCTTCGAGATCGCGCTGGACGCGGTGCGGATCGCGCTGGAGTACCGGACGCCGGTGCTGCTGCTGTCGGACGGGGCGATCGCCAACGGCTCCGAGCCGTGGCTGATCCCGGACGTGGCATCCCTGCCGGACCTGAGCGTGGAGTTCGCCACCGAACCCAACGCCACCGACGGCTCCGGCGAGTTCTGGCCCTACGTGCGTGACGAGGCAACCCTCGCCCGCGACTGGGCGGTTCCGGGCACGCCGGGGCTGGAGCACCGGGTCGGTGGTCTGGAGAAGGCCGACGGCAAGGGCAACATCTCCTACGACCCGGACAACCACGACCACATGGTCCGGTTGCGGCAGCGCAAGATCGACGGGGTGACCGTCCCCGACCTCACCGTCGACGACCCGAGCGGGCAAGCCCGGGTGCTGGTGCTGGGCTGGGGGTCGTCGTTCGGCCCGATCGGCGCGGCGTGCCGCCGGGTGCGGGCGCAGGGCTTGCAGGTCGCGCAGGCGCACCTGCGGTACCTCAACCCGATGCCCGCCAACCTCGGCGAGGTGCTGCGCGGCTACGACGAGGTGATCGTCCCGGAGATGAACCTCGGTCAGCTGGCGATGCTGCTGCGCGGCCGTTACCTCGTCGACGTGCAGTCCTACACCAAGGTCGCCGGTCTGCCCTTCCAGGCCGAAGAACTGCAGAACGTGCTCACCGATGTCTTGCAGGGGGTGTCCGCGTGACCGCCACCGAGCTGGGAATGCCGTCGCTCGGCGGGCTGGCCGGGGTGCCGGCCGCCGATGCGCAGCAGAAGGCCAAGGACTTCAAGTCCGACCAGGAGGTCCGCTGGTGCCCGGGGTGCGGCGACTACGTCGTGCTCAACGCGGTCCAGTCGTTCCTGCCGTCGTTGGGGCTCAAGCGCGAGAACATCGTGTTCGTCTCGGGCATCGGATGCTCCAGCCGGTTCCCGTACTACATGAACACCTACGGGATGCACTCCATCCACGGACGTGCCCCGGCCATCGCGACGGGTCTGGCGACCTCGCGGCCGGACCTGTCGGTGTGGGTGGTCACCGGTGACGGCGACGCGCTGTCCATCGGCGGCAACCACCTGATCCACGCGCTGCGCCGCAACGTGAACTTGAAGATCCTGCTGTTCAACAACCGGATCTACGGGCTCACCAAGGGCCAGTACTCGCCGACCAGCGAGGTCGGCAAGGTCACCAAGTCGACCCCTGCCGGTTCGCTGGACTACCCGTTCAACCCGGTGTCGCTGGCCCTGGGCGCGGAGGCGTCGTTCGTGGCACGGGTGATCGACTCCGATCGCGCGAGCGTGACCGAGACGCTCAGGGCCGCCGCCGAGCACCGGGGCAGTGCGCTGGTGGAGATCTACCAGAACTGCCCGATCTTCAACGACGGCGCCTTCGACGTCCTCAAGGACAACGAGGAGAAGGAACGCCGGATCGTCTCGCTCGCCCACGGCGAGCCGATCGTGTTCGGACCGGAGGACGAGCGCTACGGCGTCGTGCAGGGCCCGGACGGGCTCCGCGTCGCCAAGCTGTCCGAGGTGGATTCCGCCGACGTCGTGGTGCACGACGCCGAGCGCGAGGACCCGTCGCTGGCCTTCGCCCTGTCCCGCCTCGGCGGTCAGGACCTGAGCCCGGCGATCACCGGCGTCTTCCGCAACACCGTGCGCCCGACCTACGACGACCTCGCTCGCGAGCAGGTCGCTCAGGCGGCGGATTCCAAGCCCGCGGACCTGCAGAAGCTGCTCAACGGCAACGACACCTGGACCATCTGAGCGAGCCCGGCGACGTCGAAGGGCCCCACCGCGCGGTGGGGCCCTTCGCATGCCGAGGTTCGCGGTCTTCAGCGGATCACAGGACCGCTTCGACGAGGTGCGGGCCCGGTTCGGTGAGGGCGCGGCTCAGGGCGGTGCGGAGTTGCTCGCCGGTGGTGGCGCGGGTGGCTTCCACGCCGAAGCCCTGGGCCAGCTGCAGCCAGTCGAGTGCCGGGTCGGCGAGGCTGGTCATGGACGCCGCGGCGGCGCCGGGATCGTCGATGCCCGCGCGCCTGAGCTCCTCGTCGAGGATGCGGTAGCGCGAGTTGGAGCAGATCACCGTGGTGACGTTGAGCTCCTCGCGCGCTTGGGTCCACAGCGCCTGGACGGTGTAGGCGGCGCTGCCGTCGGCCTGGAGGTTGATCACCGCGCGGTCCGGGCAGGCGATCGCGGCACCGGTGGCCACCGGCATCCCCATGCCGATGGCGCCGCCGGTCTGCGAGAGCTCGCAGTGCGCGGGTGCGGCGTCGGCGATCGCGGGATAGGCCGCCGAGGACGAGACCCCCTCGTTGACGACGATCGCGTTCTCTGGCTGGGTCAGCACGATCGCCACCGCGATCGCATCCGCGTCCAGCGCGCCCGTCGGCGCCGTGACCTGAGGACGCTTGGCCTGCGGGAGCTTCTCGGCCGCGCTGTCGGTCGCCTCGGCGAGCGCGGCCAGTGCGGTGAGCGCGTCGGAGTCGGCATCGGCCAACTCGTGCACCTTCACGTCGTCGGGCAGCGGATGGCTGGGCTGGCCCTTGTAGCCGAAGAACGACACCGGCGTGCGGGCCCCAACGAGGATCACATCGGAGAACCCCTCGAAAGTGGCGCTCATGGCCTCCGGGAAGTAGGGCAGCGTCCGCACCGGAGGAATCATCGGACCGCGTTCCACGCGGGCGCTGCCGCGCTCGGCGAGCACCTCGCCGCCGGCCTTCGCCGCGATGCGCACGGCGGTGCGGATGCCCTCGGGGTTCTCCAGCGCCTGCCCGCCCAGCAGCAGCACCGGGCGTCGCCCGGACGAGAGCACCTTGGCGATCTCGGCGACCCGCTGCTCGTCCACCTGCGGGCGGGCGGGCGCGGCGGGCACCTCGACCGGCATGGCGCCCTGCCTCCACATGTGGTCGGCCGCGGCGATGAGCGTCGCCGGCAGCCGGTCCCGCAACGCCGCCAGGTAGGCCTCGGCGAACTCGCCCGGAGCGGTCGACGGCGATGTCGTCCGTCCGACCCAGCCCGACACCGGACGCGCCAACGACTCGATGTCGCTGTTCAACGGCGCGTCGGCCGACTGGTGCCAGGACGCGTGCTCGCCGATCAGGTTGATGATCGGGGTGCGAGCGCGACGCGCGTTGTGCAGGTTCGCGATGCCGTTGGCGAATCCGGGCCCGAGGTGCAGCAGCGTCAGCGCGGGCTTGGAGGTCATGCGGCCGTAGCCGTCGGCCGCACCGGTCACCACGCCCTCGGACAGACCCAGCACCGCGCGCACCCCGGATTGCTGGTCGAACGCCTCGACCAGCGGGATCTCGGTGGTGCCGGGATTGGCGAAGCAGGTGTCGACACCGGCGGCGGCTGCGGTGGCCAGCA
Organism: Saccharopolyspora aridisoli; assembly: GCF_004348445.1. Classification (GTDB taxonomy): domain Bacteria; phylum Actinomycetota; class Actinomycetes; order Mycobacteriales; family Pseudonocardiaceae; genus Saccharopolyspora; species Saccharopolyspora aridisoli. The sequence continues at coordinate 117,502 of NZ_SMKV01000017.1, forward strand.
AACCTTCGGAACCCTTCACGAGCACTCCTACGGCGCGTCGGAAACCCGGACCGATCTCATGCTCACCGCCCGGACGGTGACCGGCAAGACGTCACTCGGGGTGCGCGAGCAGGTGCTGCAGCAACAGCCGGGTCAGCGACTCGGGGGCCTCCTCGGGGATCCAGTGCGAGACCTCCTGCAACATCTCGAACCGGTAGGGGCCGGTGACGTGCTGCTCGGTGGCCAGCGCGGCGGTCGACCCGACGGCGACGTCCTCGGTGCTCCACACGAACAGGGTTGGCACGGTGACCGGGCCGATCTCCTCGTTGAACCGCGACGCCCGGTACCAGTTGAGCGCACCGGTGAGCGCGCCCGGCTCGGTGAGCCGCTGCACGTAGTCGTCGACGTGGTGCTCGGGAACGCCGGGGTAGTAGATGCGGCGCAGCTTGGCGGCGTTGTCGGCCAGCAGCGTCTTCTCCGCCGTGGAGGATCGCAGCGCCTGCATGTAGGCCGAGCGCTCCTGCTGGTCCTCGTCTTCGCGTACCGCCTGGGTGAACGCGTCCAGGTGCGGGATCGACACCGCCGTGAGCGTGCGGATCCGGTCGGGGTGCTCCGCCGCGGTGGACCAGGCCACCGCCGCTCCCCAGTCGTGCCCGACCAGGTCGAAGCGGTCCCAGCCGAAGTGGGAGGCGATGGCCAGCACGTCACCGACCAGCTCGCTCATGCGGTAGTCGGCGACCTGCTCCGGGCGCACGCCGGGGGAGTAGCCGCGCTGATCGGGTGCGACGGCGAAGCACTCGGCACCGCCGAGGACGCCCAGCTGCTCGCTCCACTCGACCGCAGCTTCGGGGAAGCCGTGCAGCAGCAGCACCGGGCGCCCCTCCTCGGGGCCCGCGGTCAACGCGTCGAACTTGCCTGCCGGCGTGGGGATCTGGATGTATTCGGCCACGGGCACCACCCTAACGGTCACCGGGGGGGTGGAGGTTCCCGCTGAAACCTCCACCCCCGAACGGCACGCGGTCACCCGGCGAGGCGGTAGCCCCAGCTCCCGGTGTGCGTCTGCCCCGGCTGCAGGACGATCACCCCGTCACCGGTGACGAAAGCGTTGGGCGCCAACGTCATCGGTTCCACGGTCAGCCCCGCCCGGCCCGGCCGGTCGGTGCTGGGATCGTCGTCGGTGTAGACCTGCAGGTACCGGTGGGTCTCGTCGACCCACAGCTCGACGTCGACGTCCGGCCGCCCGAAGCGCACCACCGCTTCACCGCCCGAGTGGTGCAAGCCGGTGAAGGCGGTGTCCATCTTGGTGCCGCCGATCGGCCGCGCGGTGCGGAAGTCGTAGTCGGTGCCCTCCACCTGCGCGGTGCCGGTCGGGATGAGCCGGTCGTTGACCACGTAGTGGGTGTCGGCCGGGATCTCCAGCGCGATGTCGTCGATCCGGGTGCCCGGAGCTGCCGCCAGGTAGGTGTGGTTGGCGGTGCCGAACGGCGCCGGGCCGCGGCCGACGTTGGTCGCCGAGAGGGTGCTGGAGAATCCGCGGTCGTCCACCCGGTACTCGATGCGGAACGCCAGCTGGAACGGGTACCCGTAGTCCGGCGGCAGGACGTGTTCGAGCACGACCGAATCGGCGCGGTGGTGCACCGGCGACCACTCCACGAAGCTCATCAGCCCGTGCAGCGCGGCGTCGCGCTCCGGCTCGTTGATCGCGACCTGCAGCTCCTGGCCCTCGAAGGTGTAGGCGCCGTGGTCGATCCGGTTGGCCCACGGCAGGATCGTCTTGCCCTGGTAGCCCTCGCCGACGTCGTCGGGGTCGTGGGTCAGCAGCATCTCCTGGCCGTCGGCCTTCCAGGACAGCATCGAGGCGGCCACTCCACCGACGACCACCTGATGCTTCCCGGAGCCGATGTCGTAGAGGTGCCCGCTGGCGGTCGGGACACCGCCGGGCGCGGCCTGCGTGACCCCGGGCAGGGCCGCCACCGCACCGGCCGCTCCTGCGGCACCGAGCAGGGCACCACGTCTGTTGATCTTCGCTGACCTCATCGGACTCCTCACCGGCTTCCCGCCTCGATGGCGGCTGCGTTGTGCGCGCGCACGGAGGCCACGTCCGGTTTCATGACCTTCCGGTCGTAGGTGAGGAAGCCGTTGACCTCGTTCTCCACGTCGGTGGTCTGCGTGTAGATCGCCGCCGACAGGCCGTTGGCCCTGATGATGCGCGCCAGCTCGACGCTGACCTCGCCGTAGCGCTGGGTCAGCTGCTCCCTGCTCTCGGTCATCTCGTACGCGCTGGGTTCGCCGGGCCACAGGTGGCCTTCCTCGGCCAGGCCCAGCCCGCCGTACTCGCCGTCCACGATCGCCCGGCCGTCCTTGACCGTCGGCGCACCCGGGCCCACGTAGGTGTGGTCGTCGTAGATGTCGCCCGCGCCGCTGTCGGGCAGCGAGTAGCAGCAGTTCACCCCGCTGGAAGGGTTGATCAACCGGGTGGGGTCGGTCCGCCGGGTCAGGTCGGTGATCTCGGCGGTGTCGAACTCGCCCCATCCCTCGTTGAACGGCACCCACGCCACGATCGAGGTCGAACTCCGCAGCTGGTCGATGATGTCGACCCACTCGGTTCGGTAGTTGGCCTTCATCTCCTGCGACGGAGGCGGGCTGTCCTCCGGCGGGATGGCCAGGTCGATCGGCAGCGACGGCATGTCCTGCCAGACCATCAGGCCTAGCTTGTCGGCCCAGTAGTACCAGCGCGCAGGTTCGACCTTGACGTGCTTGCGGACCGTGTTGAAGCCCAGTTCCTTGGTCTTGTCCAGGTCGAAGCGCAGCGCCTCGTCGGTTGGCGCGGTGTAGATGCCGTCCGGCCAGAAGCCCTGGTCCAACGGACCGTGCTGGAACACGATCTTGCCGTTGAGCGCCATCCGCGGCCGGCCCTGCTCGTCGTTGACCAGGCCCGTCGTGCGCAGCCCGGTGTAGCTGCCGACCTCGTCGAGCACGGCTCCGCCAGCGCCCAGCAACCGAACCGACAGGTCGTAGAGGTACGGGTCTTCCGGGGTCCACAGGTGCGGTTGCGGGACGTCCACGCGCACCGGCTCGCCGGCCGGGCCGCTGGTCCTGGTGACCTCGTTGCCCTCGGCGTCGCGCACCGCGACCTCGACCTGCTCGCCGTTGTCGGCGGCGGCGTTGGCGGTGATGCCGAAGCCGGTCAGGTCCGGGGTGATGTCCAGCCCGGTGATGTGCGCCGGGGCGACGGGTTCGAGCCAGACGGTCTGCCAGATCCCGGAGGCGCCGGTGTAGAGGATGCCCCCGGGATCGTTGCGCTGCTTGCCCACCGGGTAGGGCTGCGTCTCGTTGCCGTCGGAGACGGCGACGGTGAGCTGCTGCGGCGCACCGGGTTTGACGGCGTCGGTGATGTCGGCGGAGAAGGCGGTGTAGCCGCCTTCGTGCACGGCGACCTGCTTGCCGTTGACCGAGACCTCCGCGCGCTGGTCGACGGCGCCGAAGTGCAGGATCAGCCGCTGTCCGGTCCAGTCGGCGGGCACGTCGAAGGTGCGCTCGTAGAGCATCTGGTCGTCGTGGCGCTGCACGCCCGAAAGACCGGATTCGGGCGGGTAGGGAACCAGGATCTGCTCGGTGGCGTTGTCGCCGCCGGTGTAGTCCCAGAGGCCGTTGAGGTTCAGCCAGCGCTCGCGGGTCAGCTGCGGGCGCGGGTACTCGGGCAGGGCGTTGTCGGGGCCGACCTGGTCGGTCCACGGCGTGGTCAGAGGTGGTGCCTCGGGTTGCCAGGCTGGTTCGGGTGCGGCCATCGAAGCGGGTACTCCGGAGAAGGTGAGCAGGACAGCGGTGGCAATCGTTGTGACAGGTCGGAACACGGTGTCCTCCTTGACGCCGGAAATTCCGAAGAAATCACCAGTAATCAACAACAATGACCACAACCGCACGAGGAGTCAACGCCGACGAGCCGAGACCCGCAGATCGGAGCAATCGGTTCGGCTCGGGAGTGGCCGAACCAGTCGCGGACATGGCTCACTCCTCGCCCCGGGCAGCGGAGCCGAGACGAGGAGGGGCCGGAGTGTTCGGCGAAGCGACGGCGAGTACGCCTGGTAGGCGTTGCTGACCGCACGCGACCCCTGCTAGATGACCCGCCGCTCCAACCAGGTCGCCAACTGGCTGCGCGAGCTCGGCGTCGCGCGGCGACCGGCCTGATCCTGATGCTGGGCGACCAGGTCGAGCTGGGAGACGATCCGGGCCGCGATGAAGTTGGGCGCGGAGATCATCCCTGCGGCCCCGCTGCCGGGCCCGGCGGCCTGCGCGACGGGGCACCCGAACGCCGGGACCGCGGCCGGGCGAGGCACGTGGTGACCACATCGGACGATGTGGTGAATTCGGCTGGCATCTCCGGCGATCGCACCGTCCGCGCCGTCGGGTCCAACGTGGATGGACGGCGCCCTGACGACCAAATCGATGGTTCAGCGGTGAGTTCCGTCCCAGGGTGCCGCGACCGGTGCCGAAGTCCCGATGCTCCCGTCTGCACCTCGGGTACCACGCCCAATCCGAAACTCGGTCAGCCCGCGCACGTCTCGTACCTCGTGAGTGGCCTGTCCACGATGTACTGTATCGGTGTGGAGTCCGGGGACGTCCACCTCAACATCTCCTCACCGGGGTGGGCCAAGCACGCCCGAGCAACGTCTCGCGCCGTGGAACGCCGAGGCGACGGTGGTCATCTACAACTGCTCGTGCTTCGACCCGGCCGGTCTGCTGGAGCCGGGTGCAGCGCTGCGCCATCACCAGCTCCTGCGCGCCGCCAACAGTGTGGCGGGATGGTCATCCAGGCCGATCTCGGCTTCGCTGGACACCCCGCCGGTGAAGTCGTCGGGGCCGGCGAACCGCTGAACCCGGAGTTCATCGAGCAGGCGCGCCAGGCCTGGGGCGTGACCATCCGCAACGGCTTCGGCCAGACCGACCAGCGTCCAGGTCGCCAACGCAGCGGTCACTGCCACACCGGGACGTCGGGTCCCGGGACGCGGACGGCTGCATCACCTACGTCGGGCGCACCGACGACCTGTTCAAGTCGTCCGACCACCGGATCTCGCCGATCGAGCTGGAGAGCGTGCTGCTGGAGCACGACGCGGTCGCCGAGGCGGCGGTGAGGCCGGCGCCGCACGCGTTCCGGTCGTCGGTGCCCGAGGCCTCGTGGGTGCTTGCTCGCCGCAGGTCACGAGCCCGACGAGCGCACGGCGGAGTCCATCCTGCAGTTCACCAGGGAGTACCTCGCGCCGTGCAAGCGGGTGCGGAGGCTGGAGTTCTACGAGCTGCCCAAGACGATCCCCGGCAATGGCGGGTGGAGTTGCGAGGCAGCTGGGCGCTGGATCGGTTCGGCGTTCCAAGGGCGGTGCACGGATTGACGGGCAGTCCGGGAAAAGTTATGGCGCTGCGGACTGGAAAGCCGTAACATCCGTGCTCCGCTCTTCGATGCAAGGGTTGCGGGGAGCGAAAAGTCAACCGCCGCATCGGCTATTCATGAGATCTTTGTCGATCGGAACACTTGATATGGCGCGAACATTGTGCTATATCGGGCGCGCGTAAGCGTACATCCCCTGAGGTTTTATCGCACTCGCGTGATCGTTATCGGCCCCAAAATGATGTCCAATATTCCCTGGTGGTCGCGCATTTTTTCACCCAGGGTGACAATGGGAATCACGCATTCATCGCATTGCGGTGATTACCATCACACGTTTGTACGCTTGCTTCGTGATCTCCTTCGCCTAGGTTGGTTAAGCGACGCACGGAAATGCGTCACGCCGGTTGGCAAGGGTGCCGACCGAGTGCGATCGGCGTTGGTGCTGCGGCCTTGAGCAATTTCTCGGCTGCCCGCGCCGGTCGGAGGTGTTGCCTTTTTTCGCAGTGGCGACCCGCACGGCCGCGAGACGACATGCTCGCGGCACGGATTTGCGCATGCCTGAAGTGCGTGGGCTGGCGCATGACCAACGTGAGTGGTGGGAGTGAAAATGGCCAAGAGCGTGGACGACTTGACTTCTGACGAGGCTGGTTCGCCTGACACGGCCGATCTGGTGGCACGTGAAGAGCAGGTTTTCGGCGAAAATCCGTTGGAGGTCCGCGAGTCGGATCACTACACCCACGAGTACGTCGGTGGATTCGTGGAGAAGTGGGACGATCTGATCGACTGGAAGAAGCGCTACGAGAGCGAGGGCAGCTTCTTCATCGACCAGCTCAAAGCTCGTGGAGTCAAGTCCGTCCTGGATGTGGCCACCGGGACCGGGTTCCACTCGGTCCGGCTGCTGGAAGAGGGCTTCGAAGCCGTCTCCGCCGATGGCAGCCCGCAGATGCTGGCCAAAGCATTCCAGAACGGGCTCGAGTACGGTGGGCACATCCTGCGCGTCGTGCACGCCGACTGGCGTTGGCTGAATCGTGACGTCCACGGTGAGTACGACGCGATCATCTGCCTCGGGAACTCGTTCACGCACCTGTTCTCGGAGCGGGACCGGCGCAAGACCCTGGCCGAGTTCTACGCCATGCTGAAGCACGACGGCGTTCTGATCATCGATCAGCGGAATTACGATTCAATTCTGGACGACGGATTCAGCTCGAAGCACACCTACTACTACGCAGGTGAGGACGTTTCCGCCGAGCCGGATTACGTCGACGAGGGTCTGGCGAGGTTCAAGTACACCTTCCCGGACAAATCTGAATTCTTCCTGAACATGTACCCGCTCCGGAAGAACTACGTTCGCCGCCTCATGCGCGAGGTCGGTTTCCAGCGGATCGACACCTACGGCGACTTCCAGGAGACCTACCAGGAAGGTGAGCCGGACTTCTACATCCACGTCGCGGAGAAGAAGTACCGCCCCGACGAGGAGCTCTCCGACGTCTACTCGAGCGCGGTCCACACCGCCCGCGATTACTACAACTCCGAAGACGCGGACAACTTCTACTACCACGTGTGGGGCGGCAACGACATCCACGTCGGCCTCTACGAGACCCCGGATCAGGACATCGACACCGCCTCCCGGCGCACCGTCGAGCGGATGGCGTCCAAGGTCGAGATCACCCCGGAGACCCGGGTCCTCGACATCGGCGCGGGTTACGGCGGCGCGGCCCGCTACCTGGCCAAGACCTATGGCTGCAAGGTCTCCTGCCTGAACCTCTCCGAGGTGGAGAACGCCCGGAACATCGAGTTCAACCGGGCCGAGGGGCTCGACGAGCTCATCGAGGTCAAGGACGGTTCCTTCGAGGACATCCCGTTCCAGGACAACGCCTTCGACATCGTCTGGTCCCAGGACGCGATCCTGCACAGCGGTGACCGCCCGCGCGTGCTGGAGGAGGTCAGCCGCGTCCTCAAGCCGACCGGGTCCTTCCTGTTCACCGACCCGATGGCTGCCGACACCGCCAAGCGCTCGGAGCTCGGCCCGATCCTCGATCGGCTGAGCCTGGACACGATGGGGTCGCCCGGCTTCTACCGCCGTGAGCTGGCCCGACTGGGTCTGCAGAGCTTCGAGTTCGACGACCTGACCGAGTACCTGGCCATCCACTACGGCCGGGTCCTGCAGGAGCTGGAATCGCGAGAGGGTGATCTCGCCGACAAGATCAGTGACACCTACCGCACCAAGATGAAGACCGGCCTCAAGAACTGGGTGTCGGGGGGCAAGGCGGGGAACCTCGCGTGGGGCATCATTCACGCCCGAGTGTGAGGTCCCCCGGGTAAACAACCTGACTACCGTACGCAAGGATCTAAAGCTGCAAAGCTTGTGAGGTGAGGAGCAGTCGTGAGTGAGATCAACCGCCGGTTGTTCACCAGTGAGTCGGTGACCGAGGGCCACCCGGACAAGATGTGCGACGCGATCAGCGACTCGATCCTGGACGCGATGCTGGCCCAGGACCCGGCTTCGCGCGTCGCCGTGGAGACCCTGGTCACCACCGGCCAGGTGCACGTCGCCGGCGAGGTCACCACGAAGGCCTACGTCGACATCCCGACCCTGGTCCGCGAGAAGGTCCTGGAGATCGGTTACGACTCGTCGGTGAAGGGCTTCGACGGCGCTTCCTGCGGTGTGAACGTGGCCATCGGTCAGCAGTCCCCGGACATCGCCCAGGGTGTTGACGAGGCGCACGAGAAGCGCGTCGAGGGCAGCGAGGACGAGATCGCCAAGCAGGGTGCCGGCGACCAGGGCCTGATGTTCGGCTACGCCTGCAACGACACCGACGAGCTGGCGCCGCTGCCGATCACCCTGGCGCACCGCATGTCGCGTCGCCTGACCAACGTCCGCAAGGACGGCACGCTGCCGTACCTGCGCGCCGACGGCAAGACCCAGGTCACCATCGAGTACGCCGGTGACCAGGCCGTTCGCCTGGACACCGTGGTGCTCTCGACCCAGCACGCCGAGGAGATCGACCTCGAAGGCCAGCTGGTCGGCGACATCCAGAAGCACGTCATCGCGCCGGAGCTGGAGCGGGCCGGTCTGGACTCGGGCGACGCCCGCGTGCTGATCAACCCGACCGGTCGCTTCGTCGTCGGTGGCCCCATGGGTGACGCCGGTCTGACCGGCCGCAAGATCATCGTCGACACCTACGGCGGCATGGCCCGCCACGGTGGTGGCGCCTTCTCGGGCAAGGACCCGTCGAAGGTCGACCGCTCCGCGGCCTACGCCATGCGCTGGGTGGCCAAGAACGCGGTCGCCGCCGGTCTGGCGGGCCGCATCGAGGTCCAGGTCGCCTACGCGATCGGCAAGGCCGCCCCGGTCGGGCTGTTCGTGGAGACCTTCGGCACCGAGAACGTCGACCCGGTCAAGATCCAGGCCGCGGTCAACGAGGTCTTCGACCTCCGCCCCGGCGCGATCGTCCGTGACCTCGACCTCCTTCGGCCCATCTACGCCCCGACCGCGGCTTACGGTCACTTCGGGCGCAGCGACGTCGACCTGCCGTGGGAGAAGACCGACCGCGCCGAGGCCCTCAAGAGCGCTGCCGGTCTGTAAGAGCGGAACGGCGAACGCAGCGGTGCCGGCGGGCACCTGAGGCGGTCCTCCTGCACCCGGACGCCCCGACGGATGCACGTCGATGCACGACGTCGAGGCGTCCTCGCAGGAGAACCGGCTTCCGGGCCCGCGACGGTGCGAGCTGCTCAGGTGGCCGGGCGAGCGGCGGTTGCGCCGCCTGCCAGGGCCGCGAGCCATTCCACGTGTCCTCCGGGCACAACCGACGAAGCTGTCGCAGGCTGCGGGGCGCCGCCCACATGGCAGTTCCCCGCAGCCTGCCCTGGTGAAGGAGTTATTGAAGTGCGGATTGCGGTGACCGGTTCGATCGCCACCGACCACCTGATGTCCTACCCCGGTAGGTTCACCGACCAGCTCGTGGCCGACCGGCTGGAGCAGGTCTCGCTGTCGTTCCTGGTGGACGAGCTGGAGGTGCGTCGCGGCGGCATCGCCGGCAACATCACCTTCGGCCTCGGCAAGCTGGGTGTGACCTCGACGCTGGTGGGCGCCGTCGGGCAGGACTTCAACGACTATCGCGCGTGGCTGGACCGGCACGGCGTGGACACCGAGTCCGTGCACGTTTCGGAGACCAAGCACACGGCGCGCTTCCTGTGCACGACCGACACCGATCTCAACCAGATCGCCTCGTTCTACGCCGGTGCGATGGCCGAGGCCCGTGAGATCGAGCTCAAGCCCGTCGCCGAGCGCCTCGGTGGTCTGGACATCGTCGTCATCTCGGCCAACGACCCCGAGGCGATGGTGCGCCACACCGAGGAGTGCCGGGACCGCGGCTACGACTTCCTCGCCGACCCGGGCCAGCAGCTGGCCCGCATGGAAGGCGACGACATCCGTAAACTCGTGGACGGCGCGCAGTACCTGTTCACCAACGAGTACGAGCACGGCCTCCTGCTGCAGAGCACCGGCTGGACCAAGGACGACGTCCTGGGCCGCGTCGGCAAGTGGGTCACCTCGCTCGGCGCGAAGGGCGTCCAGGTCGAGGCCAAGGGCGAGCCGACGCTGCTGGTCGAGCCCCCGAAGGAGAAGCAGAAGGGCGACCCGACCGGTGTTGGCGACGCGCTTCGCGCCGGCTTCCTCGCGGGACTCGAGGGCGGCCTGGACCTGGAGCGCTCGCTGCAGCTGGGCTGCACGCTGGCGACAGTTTCGCTGGAGACCGACGGCCCCCAGGAATACGACGTCGAGCGGGATTCGTTCCTCGCTCGCATCGCCGAGGCCTACGGCGACGAGGCTGCCGCCGAGGTCGGGCCGAAGCTGCGCTGACGAACGGGGAGTAGCGGCATGTCAGACCACGATCCCAGCGGGTTCCTGACCGCCATCGACGAGCGCGTGCTCGTTGCCGATGGCGGCATGGGAACCGCGTTGCAAGCCTACGACCTCAGCTTGGACGACTTCGCCAACCTGGAGGGCTGCAACGAGATCCTCAACGTGACCCGGCCCGACGTGGTGTCCTCGATCTACCGGGGGTACCTGGAAGCGGGCTCGGACGCGATCGAGACCAACACCTTCGGCGCCAACTGGGCCAACCTGGCCGAGTACGACATCCCGGAGCGCATCCGGGAGCTGGCCGAGGTGGGCTCGCGACTGGCCCGGGAGGCCGCCGACGAGTTCTCCACGGCGGAGCGCAAGCGGTTCGTGCTGGGCTCGATGGGACCGGGCACCAAGCTGCCCACCCTGGGGCACGCCCCCTACGCGAAGCTGCGCGACGCCTACTACGAGCAGGCGCTGGGCATGCTCGATGGCGGCATCGACGTCTTCCTGGTCGAGACCTCGCAGGACTTGCTGCAGACCAAGGCCTCGATCGTGGGCGCCAAGCGCGCGATGGCCCAGACCGGCCAGAAGCTGCCGATCATCGCGCAGGTCACGGTGGAGACCACCGGCACGATGCTGGTCGGTTCCGAGATCGGCGCGGCGCTGACCGCGCTGGAACCGCTCGGCATCGACCTGATCGGCATGAACTGCGCGACGGGTCCGGCTGAGATGAGCGAGCACCTGCGGGTGCTGGCGCAGAACTCGCGCATCCCGCTGTCCGTGATGCCCAACGCCGGCCTCCCGGAGCTGGGCCCCAACGGTGCGGTGTACCCGCTGCAGCCCGAGGAGCTGGCCGAGGCGCTGTCGGGCTTCGTGCGCGACTACGGCGCACGGCTGGTCGGTGGTTGCTGCGGCACCACCAACGAGCACGTCCGTGCGGTGGCCGAGGCCGTGGGCGGCACCGCCCCCACCTCGCGCACGCCGGAGCTCATCCCGTCGGTGTCCTCGGTGTACCAGGCCGTCCCGTTCGAGCAGGACGCCTCGATCCTCAACGTCGGTGAGCGCACCAACGCCAACGGGTCGAAGGCGTTCCGCGAGGCGATGCTCGAGGAGCGCTACGAGGACTGCGTCGAGATCGCCAAGGCCCAGACCCGCGAGGGCGCGCACATGCTCGACCTGTGCGTGGACTACGTGGGCCGCGACGGCACGCACGACATGCGTGAGCTGGCCTCGCGGCTGGCCACCGCCTCGACGTTGCCGATCATGGTCGACTCCACCGAGCCCGATGTGATCGAGGCCGGCTTGGAGCACCTGGGCGGGCGCTGCGCGGTCAACTCCGTCAACTACGAGGACGGCACCGAGCCGGGCGGCCGGTTCGAGCGGGTCATGGAGATGGTCCGCGAACACGGTGCGACCGTCGTGGTCACCTGCATCGACGAGGAAGGGCAGGCGCGCACCAAGGACTGGAAGCTGCGCGTCGCCGAGCGGATGATCGAGGACCTGACCACCAACTGGGGTCTGGACGAGTCCGCGATCATCATCGACTGCCTGGTCTTCCCGATCACCACCGGTCAGGAAGAGGTCCGCAAGGACGCCATCGAGACGATCGAGGCCATCCGGGAGCTCAAGCAGCGCCACCCGGCGGTGCAGACCACCTTGGGTCTGTCCAACGTGTCCTTCGGTCTGAACCCGGCCGCGCGTCAGGTGCTCAACTCGGTGTTCCTCAACGAGTGCCGCGAGGCCGGGCTGGACTCGGCGATCGTGAACTCCTCGAAGATCCTGCCGATGAACAAGATCGACGAGGAACCGCGCAAGGTCGCCCTCGACCTGGTCTACGACCGGCGCAGCGAGGACTACGACCCGCTGCAGAAGCTCATGGAGCTCTTCGAGGGGCAGACCGCGAAGTCCTCCAGCGCATCGCGCGCCGAGGAGCTGGCCAAGCTCCCGCTGTTCGAGCGCCTGCAGAAGCGGATCATCGACGGTGAGCGCAACGGCCTCGAGGAAGACCTCGAAGCCGGCATGCAGGAGAAGGCTCCGCTGCAGATCATCAACGAGGACCTGCTCGGAGGCATGAAGGTCGTCGGTGACCTCTTCGGCTCCGGCCAGATGCAGCTGCCGTTCGTGCTGCAGTCGGCCGAGGTCATGAAGGCGGCGGTGGCCTACCTCGAACCGCACATGGAGAAGGACGACTCCGGCGGCAAGGGCAAGCTGCTGCTGGCCACGGTCAAGGGCGACGTCCACGACATCGGCAAGAACCTGGTCGACATCATCGTCTCCAACAACGGCTACGACGTGGTCAACATCGGCATCAAGCAGCCGATCAACGCCATCATCGAGGCCGCGGAGGAGCACAAGGTCGACGCGATCGGCATGTCCGGTCTGCTGGTGAAGTCCACCGTGATCATGAAGGACAACCTGCAGGAGATGAACTCCCGCGGGATCTCCGACAAGTACCCGGTGATGCTCGGTGGTGCGGCGCTGACCCGCTCCTTCGTGGAGCAGGACCTCGACGAGGTCTACGAGGGCGACGTGCGCTACGCCAAGGACGCCTTCGAGGGCCTGCACCTGATGGACCGCCTGATGGCCATCAAGCGCGGTGACTCCCCGGAGGAGGACGCCGCCGAGGAGGCCAAGAAGGCCGAGCGCAAGGAACGCCGCGCGCGTTCCCAGCGCATCGCCGAGAAGCGCAAGGCCGAGGCCGGTGACGAGCCGGGCTACGACGACACGACGCGGTCCGACGTGGCCGCCGACGTCGAGGTCCCGACTCCGCCGTTCTGGGGCTCGAAGGTGGTCAAGGGAGTCGCGGTCAACGACTACCTGCAGCTGCTGGACGAGCGGGCCACGTTCTTCGGGCAGTGGGGTCTGCGCGGCGCCAAGAAGGGCGAGGGTGCCTCCTACGAGGAACTCGTCGAGTCCGAGGGGCGGCCACGGCTGCGCCACTGGATCGACGAGCTGTCCACGCAGGGCATCCTGCAGCACGCGGCTGTGGTTTACGGCTACTTCCCGTGCGTCACCGAGGGCAACCACCTCGTCGTGCTGGACAAGGAGGAGCCCGACGCCCAGGAGCGGCACCGGTTCTTCTTCCCCCGGCAGAAGCGCGATCGCCGGCTGTGCCTGGCCGACTTCTTCCGCACGCGGGAGCAGGCCGAGCAGACCGGACAGGTCGACGTGCTGCCGATCCAGCTGGTGACCATGGGCCAGCCGATCGCCGACTTCGCCAACGCGCTGTTCGCCAAGAACGCCTACCGGGACTACCTGGAGGTGCACGGCATGGGCGTGCAGCTCACCGAGGCGCTGGCCGAGTACTGGCACCGCCGCGTGCGGCGCGAGATGGCCTGGGCCAACGGCGGAAACGTGGCGCAGGAAGACCCCTCCGACGTGCGCGAGTTCTTCAAGCTCGGTTACCGAGGCGCCCGCTACTCCTTCGGCTACGGCGCGTGCCCGGACATCGAGGACCGGGCCAAGCTCGTCGACCTGCTGGAGGCGGAGCGGATCGGGGTCGTGCTCTCCGAGGAGTACCAGCTGCACCCCGAGCAGTCGACCGACGCGATCATCGCCCACCACCCGGAAGCCAAGTACTTCAACACCTGATTCCGCTGTCCATCAGCTGCTGATCAGAAAGAAACAGAAGGGAAGTCATGAGCGTCAAGTTGCAGAAGGTCAACGGCCTGGAGTTCGCCGTGAAGGACCTGGGTCTGGCCGAGGCGGGTCGGCACCAGATCCGGTTGGCCGAGCACGAGATGCCGGGTCTGATGGCCACGCGGGAGGAATACGCCGGTTCTCAGCCGCTCAAGGGTGCCCGCATCGCCGGCTCCCTGCACATGACCGTGCAGACCGCCGTGCTGATCGAGACCCTGGTTGCGCTGGGTGCGGATGTGCGGTGGGTGTCGTGCAACATCTTCTCCACTCAGGACGAGGCC
>NZ_SMKV01000018.1 GCF_004348445.1 Saccharopolyspora aridisoli
CGCCTTCGAGGCCAGCATCTACAAGCGCCGCAACATTGTCGAACGCTGCTTCAACCAGCTCAAACAACACCGAGCTATCGCCACCCGCTACGACAAAACCGCCCAGTCCTACCAAGCCATGATCGACTAGCCACACTCCTCATCTGGCTTTGAGGACACCCCCTAGGAGCATGTGCGCAAGAGGCGGAGCCCAGTTCCAGGTGTGGGACTCAGCTGGCACCGCCGCAGGTCCTGCAACCCGCACCGCCAAGCGAAGCAACCCCCGGAGAGAGCTCTCCTCGCCGGCACTCCACAAGAGAGACCATCTGGGGCATAGTGCCTGCCGTGACTCGATCGTGGCCCTGTCCGTCCGCTCGGGTTCGGGAACTGATCCGGCTCGGCGCGGAAACGGCGCTCAAACCGTCCGAGCGCTGGGCGGAGGAGCTGCACGCCGCAGTGCTCGACGCCGACCGAACGCAGGCCATCGCGGCCGATCCCGTGCTGGCCGACGGGCTGCGGCAGACCAACGTCGACAACGTCGTGCACTGGGCCGCGGCCAACGTGCAGGACCCCGGCTGCCGCGTCCCACCGCACCTCGGCAGGCAGGCGCTCGACACCGCGCGGGACCTGGTCCGCCGCGGACTCGACGCCCACGCGCTCGACACCTACCGGGCAGGGCAGAACGTCGCTTGGCAGTACTGGATGGAGATCTGCTTCTCGCTGACCTCCGACCCCGACGAGCTGCGGGAACTGCTCGACGTCACGGCGCTGTCGATCTCGACCTACGTCAACGACACCATCGCCTGCATCAGCGAGCGGATGCAGGCGGAACTCGACACACTCATCCGCGGCACCAACGCCGATCGACGCGCCGCGGTCGCGCTCATCCTCGAAGGTTCCCCGATCAGCGCGCGCAGGGCCGAGCTCAAGCTCGGGTACGGCCTGACCGGGCCGCACACGGCCGCCGTGGTGTGGAGCACCGCCCACGTCGGGCTGGAGGAACTGGAGAGCGCGGCCGAGGAGCTGGTGGGCCTCACCGGTGCTCGCCGTCGGCTGACCGTGGTGGCCACCGCAGGAACGCTGTGGGTCTGGTTGCCGGTGGCGACCACCGTGGGCACCGATGAGCTGACCGAGCACCTCAGCTCGCGCCCGCACGTGCGCGTGTCGATCGGCAGGCCGGGGCGGGAGGTGGACGGCTTCCGCCGCAGCCACCTCGACGCGCTGACCGCGCAGCGGATGCTCGCCCGGCTCAGCTCCCGTCGTCAGGTGGCCCGCTACGAGGACGTCCAGCTGGTGGCCCTGATGACGGCCGACCCCGCCCACGCCGACGAGTTCGTCGCCGAAGCGCTCGGTGCGCTGCGCGACGCCGACCCCGAGGTGCGCCAGGTGGTGCGCACCTACATCCGCGAGCAGTGCAACGCCTCCCGCACCGCCGAACGCCTCTACACCCACCGCAACACCGTGCTGCGGCGGCTGGCGCGCGCCGACGAGCTGCTGCCTCGCCCGCTGGCCGAAGACGTGGTGGGAGTCGGCGCCGCGTTGGAAGTGCTGCGCTGGCGCGGCGCCGACGCATGACCTCAGCTTCCGACGTCGTAGGACGGGGGCGCGTCCTGCGGGGCGCTGCCCCAGGCGGGGTCGGGCCGGTCGCTGAGGGTGAAGTCGAGCGTGCCGCCCGCCGCGACGAAGTCCTCGCCCACCCACGGCTTGGTGCTGCCGGTGCCGTTGACCTCGAGGTTCCGGACGTACTTGGTGTTCTCGGAGGCCCCCGGCGCGTTGATGGTGATGCTCGTGCCGTTGCCGCGGTCGATGGTCACCGAGGAGAAGATCGGGCTGGCCAGCACCAGTTCCGACCTGCCCGGAACCTGCGGGTACATGCCGATCGAGGCCCACACCGACCACGACGACATCTGCCCGAGGTCGTCGTTGCCGACCTCACCGTCCGGTGTGGACTTGAACAGCGAGGTCAGCGCCCGCCGCACGACGTCCTGGGTCTTGTCCGGCCGACCCGCGTAGGCGTAGGCCCACGGGGTGTTCAGCGACGGCTCGTTGCCCAGGTAGGCGTAGGGCTTGTCGGGGCCGCCGTTGAGCTCGGTGAAGAACTCGTCCAACCGCGGCACCACCTGGTCGTCGCCACCCATCAGGTCGAACAGCGCCCGGTGGTTGAACGGCACCATCCAGGTGTACTGGGCGCCGTTGCCCTCGGTGTACTCCTCGGTCTGCACCGGGTCGAACGGCGGCCACGAACCGTCGGCGTTGCGCGGCTGGAGGTAGGAGTTGGCGGGGTTGAACAGGTTCTTGAACTTCTGCGCCTGGGCCAGGAAGTGGTCGTGCACGCCGGTCTCACCGAGTCGTGCGGCGAACTGCGACACGGCGAAGTCAGCGCTGTTGTACTCCAGCGTCGTGGCCGCCGATCCCCACACGCCCTGCACACCCGGCGGGATGTGGCCGAGCGAGTCGTACTCCTCGTGGCCGGGCCGCTCGGCGGTGTTGGTGGCGCCAGCTCGCATCTCCCGCAGCGCCGCCGCGGTGTCGAAGTCCGTTGCGCCGAAGGCATGGGCGCTCGCCACCATGATGGGCAGCGGGTCGCCGACCATCACCCCGGTGCCGCCGTTGGCAACCGTCCAGCGGTCGAAGTAGCCGCCCTGCGCGGACTGGTTCACCGCCGACTGCGCGATGTCGGAGGCGATGTCCGGTGCGATCAGCGCCACCAGCGGCAACTGCGAGCGGTAGACGTCCCACCCGGAGTAGTTGGCGTACTGGGCGTGCCCCTCGGCGGTGGCGTGCACCTGGCCGTCGAAACCCGCGTACTCGCCGTTGACGTCGCTGAAGACGTTCGGGTGCAGCAGGGAGTGGTAGAGCCCCGTGTAGAGCCGCCGCCGATCTTCGTCGCTGCCGCCACCGACGTCGATGCGCCTGAGCATGCCGTTCCAGGCCGCGCGCGAGCCGTCGCGGACCTCGTCGAAACCGCGGCCGCCCTGCTCGGATTCGGCGTTGGCCCTGGCGTTGTCCGCGCTGACGAACGAAATCCCGATCCGCGCGACGACGTGCGGGGACTGGGCGGTGTCGAACTTGACGAACGCCTGCCCGCCGTTGACCTCGCGGGAGGTGAAGTCGCGGTCGAACGTCGCGTGGAAGTGCACGCGGTAGGTGTTGTCGGCACCGCAGAACCCGCCACTGTCGCTGTAGCCGCTGATGCTGTTCGGCCCGATCCGCAGCGCTCCGCTCGCGTCGTTGAACGCCTTGGCCGCGTCCACCGACAACGCCGCCTGCTGCCCCTGCGGGTAGGTGAACCGGGCGATGCCGGAGCGCGGGGTGGCCGAGAGCTCGGTCCGCAGCCCGTTGTCGAAGGTGACGTCGTAGGAGCCGGGGGAGGCCGCCTCGTTGTCGTGCGAGAAGGAGTAGTCGGCCACCGGGGAGTCGCCGAGGACCGGCATGAACGGGACGTTGCCGAAGTCCCCGCACCCCGCCCCGGAGAGGTGGGTGAGGCTGAACCCGCGGATCCGGTTGTCGTCGTAGGCGTAGCCGCCGTGCTGGTAGGTCGCGGTGTCCGGGCTGAACTGCATCATCCCGAACGGCGCCACCGCGCCCGGGAAGGTGTTGCCCGCTCCGCCGCCGTGGCCGAAGTCAGGCCCGCCGGGCTTGGTCCCGACGAACGGGTTGACGTACTGGGCCGGATCGTCGATCCGGTCTCGAGCCTCGGCGGCGGGGGTGATGGCGAGCGCGGTCGCGGCGGCGACCGCGAGGGCCGCGAGCCGGCCGGGAACGTGGGAGCGTCGAACAATCTTGACGTCGTGCTGGCGTCGCAAGGAAGACCTCCCGATTGACAACGTTGTCTAGACCAGGATCTTCCCAACGTAGCGATCAGTCCGACGCCGTGCAACGTCGGGCGAAGATGACAACCGGACAAGCGAGGGTGAATGCGGGGGCGCGCGAATGACCGCCGCACTCCCGCCTTCTCCGTGCGGTGGTCGACAGGAGAACGTGACCGAGATCAAGCGCTGCTGCGCATTTCGGTTGGAGCGAAGACCTCTTCGGATCACTCATCAACCGCGGAAACCGTGCTGGTACTGTCCCGGCCGAGCGCGGATGATCACGGGATCGGGATTGCGGCGCGCCCGCTCGCATCGGTGACATCGCCCAATGCCGGGGGGCCCAGCGGAGCTCGTGCTCCGCGCGAATCCGCGCCGAGGCTGCCGGGGGCGGGCCTGTCTCGTGGAGAGCACAACCGAAGGAGCGCGGTCGACGTGAAGCCAACCAGGGACAGAACGCGCGAGCCGGACAGGACGAGTCTCCGGCGGCGGATCAGGAACATCCTGATCGCGATCGTCGCGCTGTTCTTCGTGGTGGTGTCCGCCGGTTTCGCGCCAGCGTTCGTCGACGCACTCATCGTCCGCGCGGTCGCCGTCACCGTGCAGGACACCTCGATCCCGGCGGTGCGGACCTTCGCCGCCGTGCAGTCCGAACGCCAGCTGGTCGCCCGCACCTTCGACGGGGAATCCGCCCCCGACGCCCTCGGTCGGCGATACGCCGCCACCGACCAGGCCATCGCCGAACTCTCCGGCAAGCTCACCGAGCTGTCCGAGAGCTCCGCGACGCCACCGGACCTCAAGGCCAAGGTCGACGATGTCAACACGTTGATCGGGCGGCTGCCGGAATCCCGTCCCGGCTTCCCGCTGGACCCGGCCCGCAAGCGCGAAACCCTCGAGCACTACAACGAGGTCCTCGACGCCGGTGCCGACCTGTTCGACGGACAGGCCCGCGCCGTCGAGGACGCCAAGGCCGGGCAGGCCGGGATCACCGCCACCGAGTTCTTCCGCGCCGGTGACCAGATGGCGCAGACCGCGCTGCTGGCGTCCCGGGGCGTGGTCACCCGGCTGCAGCCCGACGAGCAGGTCAACGTCGCGGTCTTGGTCGGTTCCTACCACGACCAGCTCGAGGAGCAGATCGCCAACGCATCGCCGCTGGTCAAGCAGCGCTACGAGGAGCTCACCCGCTCCCAGAGCTGGAAGCAGCTGCAGGCCGTCGAGCAGCAGCTGATCGCGCACGGCCAGGTGCACGGTGTGACGACCCAGCAGTGGCACCAGATCAGCGACCAGGTCGGCGGGCAGCTCACCGAGATCGCCGTCGAGCAGGCCCGCTACGGCGCGGAACTCGGCCTGAACAACGGCAGCGCCGCGCTGCTGCGCACCGCCCTGTTCGCCGGCCTCGCGCTCATCGCCACCGCCGGTGCCGCCCTGCTGATGTGGTGGTTCGCCGGACGTCACCTGGTCGCTCTGGTGCCGCAGCGACTGGTCGAACTGCGCGACACCGTGCGCAAGATCGCCGACGAGGACGTCCCGGAGCTGTTCCGCAGGGTGGAGCGCGGCGAGGACGTCGACGCCTCCGCGTCGCTGCGCTCGCTGGACTTCGGCAAGGACGAGATCGGCGAGGTGGCGGACGCCTTCGCCGGTGCCTACCAGGTCGCCGTGCAGGAGCGCATCAAGCAGAAGCAGACGAGCGACGCGTTCACCCGCGTCGTGGTCGGCATGGCCGCGCGAGTCCAGCAGATCGTGCAGAGCGCCATGCAGATCGTCGACACCGAAGAGCGCGAAGCGGGCGAGGCCGCCCCCCGGTACCGCGCGCTGCTGGTCCTCGACAGCCTCCTGCTGCGGGCCCGCCGGCTGGCGGAGAACCTGCGGCTGCTGTCGGGCAACCGGCTCGCCCGCTACCACCGCGGTCCGACGCCCATGGAGGTCATCCTCGAATCCGCGCGAGCCGAGATCGAGCACTACGGCCGCATCCACACCCGCAAGCCGGGAGCGGTGGCCGTCGACGGTCAGGCCGCGCCGTACCTGATCCGCGCGCTCGCCGAGCTGATGGACAACGCCGCCAACTACAGCTCCCCGCAGAGCAAGGCCCGGGTCTGGACCGAGGAGCGCAGCGGATCGCTGGTGGTCATCGTCGAGGACCGCGGTCTGGGCATGCCGGCCGAGAAGCTCGGCGAGGCCAACACGATCCTGGGCACCGAGGCCGACTTCGCGCTCGGCAGCGTGCAGCGGCACATGCAGCTCGGCCTGCCGGTGGTCTCCCGGATCACCCAGCAGTGGAACATCGAGGTCACCTTGGCCGCGGGAGAATCCGGCGGGATCAGGGCCGAGGTGTCCATCCCGTCCGAGCTGCTGCGCGAAGCCGAAATCGAAAGGGCCGCTCCGGTGGGCGTTTCCGGCGCGCGCGGTAGGCTCAGCGGCGCGACCGCGCTGCTGGCCGACCCCGTCGAGACCCGCGCCCAGTCGCGACCGGAACCGCCGAGGCCGCGTGCCGAGCCGGTCGAGCAGGAGCCGCTGGAGACCTCTTCGGTGGGCCTCCCGGTGCGGCGCAGGGGAGCCTCAGCGGTCGGCCGGGCCCTCGACGAGGAGAAGAAGGCCCAGGCCGGTGCCGCCGACGAGAGCACCGGAACCCGCCGCAGCGCGGGCGGTGGGGCCATGGGCTTCGTGTCCGGACGCCAGAACCACAGCAGCGACACAGGTGAGGGGTGAACACAATGAGCGATGGCCGGGATGACTTGAGCTGGGTGCTGACCGACTTCGCACAGCGCGTCGCGGACGTGGACTGCGTCGTGCTGTGGTCGTCGGACGGATTCCCACGCCTGGCCTCCGAAGGTGTGTCCAAGGAGCAGGCTGAAGACCTCGCCGCGATGTCGGCGTCGGCGTTCAGCTCGTCGAAGCGGGTCAGCGTGATCGGTGGGGGCGGTGATCCGAGCAAGACGGTCATCGAGGGCGCGAACCGGTTCGTGATCTTGGCCTTGGCCGCGGAGCGCACCGGGATCACCGTGGTCGTCGACACCCCCGCCGACCCGCTGATCGTCAACGTCGAGCTGGACCGGTTGCTCGCTCAGGTCGGCGAGCACCTGGTGACCGAGGGTCGCGGTGGCTCCGCGGGCCCGCTGACCGGGATGAGGCCGTAACCCATGCCCGATCAGCACGTCCACGCGGAGGACCCCGTCGCGGGTGTCCGGCCCTTCATCGTGGCCGGCGCCCCGGAGAAGTCCGACCTGGACCTGGACCTGGCGACCCAGGTGGTCGCCAAGCCCGGTGGTGAGGGGCACCTAGACCTGTCGATGAGCGACAGCGCCGCGTTGGAGCTGGCGAGGAACCCCGTCGCGATAGCGGAGGTGGCGGGGAGCCTGGGCACCCCCGTCCTGACCGCCCGCGCCCTCGTGGGTGCGCTGCTCCGCCGCGGAGTCCTCGTCCTCGACGGTGAGAGCACCCCGGAAGAAACCGTTTCCGATGCAACACTGGAATACCTACAGGGGGTTCTGGACAGTGTTAAACAGCTTTGAGCGGCCGCCGGTCAAGCTCGTCATCGCCGGTGGATACGGTTGCGGGAAGACGACCCTGATCAAGAGCGTGGCGGACCCGGACCGGTACGTCCGGCTCACCGACGAGCCGATCACCGACGCGAGCGCCTCGGTGGACGCGCTCACCGGTGTTCCGGAGAAGACGACCACGACGGTCAGCATCGACTTCGGCCGGATCAACCTCAGCAACGGCACGCCGCTGTTCCTGTTCGGAATGCCCGGCCAGTCCCGGTTCTGGTCGGTGTGGGATGACCACACCCACGGCGCGTTCGGCGCTGTGGTCGTGGCCGACACCCGCCGGCTGGACGACTGCTTCTCCAGCTTGGACTTCTACGAGGACCGCAACATCCCGTACCTGGTCGCGGTCAACGAGTTCGACGGCACGAAGCGCTACCAGCCCGAGGACGTCGCCAACGCGCTGCAGATCGACACCGCCAAGGTCCCGGTGATCAACTTCGACGCGCGCCAGCGCACCGACGTCAAGGACGTCCTGGCCCGGCTGCTGGAGCACGTCATCGAAACTGCCGCTGGAGCGGCAACTTCGGCGCGTGCGAGGAGCAGATCCGGCGTGTGAGTGCCTGGCGCCTTCAGATCGGGGAGCTGTCCTTGGAGGTGTGGCGAGGACCAGGTAGGGCGGGCCGACGAGTTTCGCTCTCACCTGACTGTGGTGCAGCGGCGGCAGGAGCTGCTGCGAACCTTCGGTGCGTCCGGGAAGCGGTGTCACATCCCTCCTCACGTTGTCGACCGGGGAGAAGGCCACCAGCCCGCACCTCCTCGCGTGGTGCGACCTGCGGAGGAGCAGGAAAATCCATCGAGCGTCGGCGGAGTGCTCGCGACCGGGGTGGATACCAGTCAAGAGGCTGATGACCACTCAGCAGACCGTCGGCGCAGGTCAGTGAGTCCGTTGTGCGGATGAGCGTCAGCCGCCGGGCGGTGAGCGCCCCGGCGGCGCTCCCGCTTGAGCCCCCGGACGTAGCTGCCGACGTCGACGTTGAGGGCGTCCTCGGGGCGCTGCGCGCCGTAGCGCCTGGCGATCCGGTCGAGGTGGCCGTGCACTTCCGCGGCCATCTCGTCGCGGCCGGGGAGCCTGGCCTGGCCGGTGATGAGGTCGCTGATCCACTCCGCCTGCAGCTCGGCGAGCCGGGTCAGCGCCCCCACCGGGCGCAGGAATCCCGCGAAGTAGAGCCCGTCGTGGCCCAGCGGCACGATCCGCTGGAACAGCGAGAGCCGGCCGTCGCCGTCGAAGGCGACGTCGTCGGGGAGCGGCAGTGACATGTCGTAGCCGGTGCAGAGGATGACCGCGTCGGCGTCTTCGGCGCTGCCGTCGTTGAAGACGACCTGGTCGGAGGTGAACTCCCGGATGCCGGGCTTGATGGCGATCTCGCCGTGCGAGAGCCGGCTGAGGAGTTCGTCGGAAATGGTGATCGGCGCGTCCATCACCCGGTGATCCGGCTCCGGCAGGCCGTAGTCGGCGATGCGCCCGCGCGAGAGGTGCAGCAGCACCTCGATGAGCTTGCGCTGCACCCGGAACGGCAGGAACGACCACCAGCGGCTCGCGGCGATCTCGTCGATCGGCAGCCCCATCAGGGTTTTCGGCACCACGTGCGCGCCCCGGCGGATCGACAGGACCGTGCGGGCCGCGACGCGGGAGAGCTCGACGGCGATGTCGCAGGCCGAGTTCCCGAAGCCCACGACCGTGACCTCCTTGCCGCGGAACGGTTCGGGGTCGGTGTAGTCGGCGGAATGCAGTCGCCTGCCCCGGAACACCTCCGAACCGGTGATCGCCGGGTCGGGAAGTCGTGGCGCGGAGTGATGACCCGAGGCCATCACGACCTCGCGGAAGTGCCGCGTCCGCGTGTTCCCCCCGCTGCGGCTGGTGACCATCCACCCGCCGCCGGGTGACGGTTCCACCTGGTGGACCTGGGTGCCGAACTCGATGCGGCCGGTCAGGTCGTGCGCATCGGCGAAGCGCTCCAGGTAGGAGGCGACCTGGTCGTGGCGCGGGTAGCGCGGGAAGTCATCGGGCACGGGGAACCCGGTGAACCCGGTAACCTTGCTGGAGGTGTTGAGGTGCAGGGAGCCGTAGGCCGGGTGTGAGCTCTGCGAACTGGCAGGGCCGAAGTTCCACACCCCGCCCACGGCGTCATCGCGTTCCAGGCCGACGAAGTCGATCCCGCGGCGACGGAGCGAACTCATCATCGCCAATCCGGATATGCCGGCTCCGATCACGCACACATCACGGGTTCCAACCTGGGGAGATGTCATGTTCTCGCGACCGTCCACAATGCTCATCGAACCCTCTCCGCGTGGAGACCATTCCCATTTCGTCGTCTGGATGAGATCGTGTTGATGTTGCTGACAGGCGCCGTGCCGCGATCAAGAGTAACCGCGATGCGGAAGGTCGGGGTAGTGCCTAGTTCACGAGCGGGATCGTCGTCCGTTCGCCGGTGGGGAGTCTTCCCCACGCACGGCGTGTCATTCACACAGTTCCTGACCAGCCAGTACCGAACCGTTGCCGAACACCTCGGGTTCTCGCAATCCGAAGTGGAGACCCTCGTCACAGAACTCAGCGTTGCCCTGAACCCCTGGGGTGATCACCCGATCAGCTCTTGTCCGGAGGTTCCCTCTTTTGTTTCGGCGGACGGTTTTCCGGCCGAGATGTCCATCAGCTGGCGAGCCCGGCGACCCGAACTCCGGATCCTCTTCGAATCCCTCGGAGAAGAGCCGACACCTGCGGGTTGCCAGCGCGCCGGACGCGCGCTCACCGAGCGGTTGGCCGATCTGCCGGGCGTGGACCTCAGGCGCTACCACCGTGTGGAAGACCTCTTCGTCAGCGATGATCCGCGGGTGAACCGTCCCACCATCTGGCATTCGCTGGCATGGCGCCCGGGTGAATCCACGCGGTACAAGGCGTACTTCAACCCGCAGTCGGAGAGCACGGATCCGGTCGACGTCCTGAACACGATGACCGAGGCGATGGGACGACTTGAATTGGAGCGCCCGTGGAGTTCGGTCCGAATGTGGATGCCGGAGATGATGGACCGGGGAAATGAGGTTGAATTCGCGGCTCTCGATTTGACCGATTCGGATGATGCGCGGGTGAAGGTCTATTTCCGGATCACCAGTCGCGCGTGGGAAGACCTGAATTCGGTGGCCGCTCTCGCAGCCGGACACGATTCCGGGCGAGCGTCCCGGGTGTGGCGTTCGCTGTATCACGGTCAGGACAAGGCCGAGGGTGAGGAACCGATGGTCTGCCTCGCTCTTCGCCGCGGTTCGGCGCAGCCGGAGGAAGCCAACCTGTACCTCCGGTTGCCGGAGAACGCGGTGTCCGATGAGGACGCGGCTGAACGCACTGCCGTCCTCATGAGACAGGAAGGCCTCGACCCGCGGCCCTACCTGTCGATGATCAACGCTCTCGCGCCCCAGCACCCGTCGACCATGACCGGCCTCCAGGACCTCCTGGCGTTCCGCACGACGTCCCCGGACGAGGCCGCCGACATCGGCATGTACTTGCGCTTCTCCGTCTACGACCGACCCGTCGATTCCTGATCCCGACGAGGAGGTGGTGGCGCTCCCACCGGGAACCGCCACCACCCTCCGCGGGGGCTCCCGTTCACGGGTGTGGAAATCTCGACTTCCTCACTGGCCGGAGACCGCTGATCCTAAAGCGACCGACCCACGGGTGTCCGTGCTCGTCGGGTCGTTCGGTGGTTCCTGCTCCACCGCGCTGTGCTCGAACGGGTGGGTCGAAGCTGGTCGGCGGTCCCAGAGGTGTCTTCCCCAGCCGGATCATGCGCGACGATCGCCCCGAGCTGGAACGGCACCACTGGCAGGAGAACCGCTCAACCGCGGCGAGTTCCGCCGTGCGGGCTTCACCGCACCCTGGAGGACGGAGCATGGCACAGCATCGTTGGTAGCTTCGGGGCATGGACGACCTCGCCACACGTGATCTGATCCGCTACGCCGGGCACGGTGCTTTCAGCCCCGGGATCATCGAGCGCGCCGAGGGCGCCTCGGTCTTCACCGAGGACGGGCGCGAGGTGCTCGACTTCACCTCCGGGCAGATGAGCGCGATCCTCGGCCACTCCCACCCGGAGATCGTCAGCACCGTCCGGGAGCAGGCCGCCAAGCTCGACCACCTCTACAGCGGGATGCTCAGCCGCCCGGTCATCGACCTGGCCCGGCGCCTCGCCGAGACCCTGCCGGAACCGCTGGAGAAGGCCATGTTCCTGAGCACCGGCGCGGAGTCCAACGAGGCCGCGCTGCGGATGGCCAAGCTGGTCACCGGCAAGCACGAGATCGTCTCCTTCGCCCGCTCCTGGCACGGCATGACCCTTGCCGCTGCCAACGCCACCTACAGCGCCGGCCGCGTCGGCTACGGTCCGGCGGCTCCGGGCAACTTCGCGCTGCCCGTTCCCGACTCCTCCCACCCCGACATCGTCGACGCGGACGGCGACCTCGACTGGCGGCGTCAGCTGGACCTCGGTTTCGACCTGATCGACGCGCAGTCGGTCGGCAGCCTCGCGGCCTGCATCGTCGAGCCCATCCTGAGCTCCGGCGGCGTCATCGACCTGCCGCTCGGCTACCTGGCCGCGCTGCGGGACAAGTGCCGCGAACGCGGGATGCTGCTGATCCTCGACGAGGCGCAGACCGGCCTGTGCCGCACCGGCTCCTGGTACGCCTTCGAGCGCGATGGTGTCGTCCCGGACATCCTGACCCTGTCCAAGACCCTCGGGGCGGGATTGCCGCTGGCTGCGGTGCTCACCAGCGCTGAGATCGAACAGCAGGCCCACGACCGCGGCTTCCTGTTCTTCACCACCCACGTCAACGACCCGCTCCCGGCCGCCGTCGGCAACACCGTCCTGGACGTGCTCACCCGCGACCGCCTCGACCTGCGTGCCCGCGAGCTGGGGGAGCGGCTGGCCGGTGGTCTGCACGAGCTTGCAGGGAAGCACCCGGTGATCGGCGACGTCCGGGGCCGGGGGCTGCTCGTCGGCCTGGAGCTGAGCGCCGGGCCGACCGGGGGAGACGTCGACGAGTTCGGCGCCGCCGTCACCCGTCGCTGCACCGAACTCGGGCTGCACATGAACATCGTCCAGCTGCCCGGCATGGGCGGCACGTTCCGCATCGCACCACCGCTCACCGCGACCGAAGCCGAGATCGACCGCGGCCTGTCGATCCTCGACGACGCCATCACCGACGTGATCAGGCAGCACTAGCGGCGGATCTTCCCGCGAACGCGAAGGGCGGCGGCCGTCGCCCTTCGCGCCGGTCGATGCGCAAGGCCTGCTCGTCCCGGTCGAAGCGGGAAAGGCCCGTCTCAGCGCCGCAGCCGGAGGACGTTCCAGGACAGCGGTGGCAGGGTCGCGGTGAGCGCGCCGCCCTCCACCACGGCACCGTCGAGCGTCCGGGGCCGCACCCGATCGGGCTCGGCGGCGGTGTTGCGGGCGTGGCGGTCGGGATCGGCGAGGACCCGGTGCTCCAGGACCCGCGTGCTGCCCGCCCCGCGGACGTCGGCGACCAGCTCCAGCGGCAGGTCGGTAGAGCGGTTGACCGCGAACACCACGACGGTGTCCTCGTCCTCCTGCACCGCCGTGGCGTGCAGCAGGTCGACCTCGCCGTACTGGGCGGTGTCGTGCCTGGTCGAGCGCGGCTCGACGCGCAGCACGCGGCCACGTCCGTGCCGGGCTGCGTCGGCGAACGGGAAGAACGTCGTCTGCCGCCACGCCGACCCACCAGGCTCGGTCATGATCGGCGCGATCACGTTGACCAGTTGGGCCAGGCACGCCGCCGTGACCCGGTCGCAGTGCCGCAGCAAGGTCACCAGCAGGCTGCCCACCACGACCGCGTCGGTGAGCGTGTAGTTGTCCTCCAGCAGCCGCGGCGCCACCTCCCACTCCGGCTCGGTGGCGGGATCGCGCAGGCCCCGGTACCAGACGTTCCACTCGTCGAAGGAGAGCTCCAGCCGCTTGGTGCTGCGCACCTTCGCGCGCACGTGGTCGCAGGTGGCCACCACCGAGTCGATGAAGTGCTCCATGTCCTGCGCTGAGGCGAGGAAGCTGTCGACGTCACCGCCGGACTCCTCGTAGTAGGCGTGGCAGGAGATGTGGTCGACGTGCTCGTAGGTGTGCTCCAGCACGGTGCTCTCCCACGCGGCGAACGTCGGCATGGCCGAGTTCGAGCTGCCGCAGGCCACGAGCTCCACCCCGGGGTCGACCATGCGCATCACCCGTGCCGTCTCGGCGGCGATCCGGCCGTACTCCTCGGCGGACTTGTGCCCCATCTGCCACGGGCCGTCGAGCTCGTTGCCCAGGCACCAGAAGCCGATCCGGTGCGGCTCGTCGTGACCGTGCGAGCGCCGCAGGTCCGACCACGCGGTGCCGCCAGGGTGGTTGCAGTACTCCAACAACTCGCGGGCCTCCTGCGGCCCGCGCGTGCCCAGGTTCAGCGCCATCATCGGTTCCACCCCGGCGACCTCGACGAAGCGCATGAACTCGTTGAGCCCGAACTCGTTGGTCTCCACCGAACACCACGCCGGATCCAGCCTCCTCGGCCGCTCGGCCAGCGGACCGACGCCGTCCTCCCACCGGTAGCCGGACACGAAGTTGCCGCCCGGGTAGCGGACCAGCGTCACACCGAGCTCGCGCACGAGGTCCAGCACGTCCTGCCGCAACCCGTCCTCTCGCGCCGCCGGATGCCCCGGTTCGTGGATACCGGTGTGGACGCACCGGCCCAAGTGCTCGACGAACGAGCCGAACAAGCGCGGGTTCACCTCGCCGACCGCGAAGGCCGGGTCGATCGTCAGGCTCGCACGCGCGCTCTCGCCGTGGGTCATGTTCAGGTCCCCTCCTTATCGTCCCGCCAAACCGGTGTGCGCGACGCCGCGCACGATGTGGCGCTGGAACAGCACGAAGAGCAGCAACAACGGCAACCCGGCGATGACCACGGTCGCCATCACCTCGGCGTAGCGGACGCCGTAGCTGCCCTGGACCGTCGCCAACCCGACCGGCAGGGTCATCGAACCCGGGTCGGCGGTGACGATGAACGGCCACAGGAAGTTGTTCCACGTCGTGATGAACGTGAAGATCGCGACGGCCGCCAACACCGGGCGGGACAGCGGCATGACGATGCGCCAGTAGATCCGCCAGCGGCTCGCGCCGTCGACGATCGCCGCCTCTTCCAGCTCGCGCGGAACGCCGTCGAAGAACACCTTGAGGATGTAGACCATCGCGGGAAGCGCCACTTGGGGGAGGATGACACCCCACGGCGTGTCCACCATGCCGAGGAACACCATCTCGTGGAACAGCGGGACGATCAGCACCTCGGTGGGCACCAGCACTCCCGCGACGACGAACCCGAAGAGCGCCTTGCGACCGCGGAAATCCGTTCGGGAGAACCCGTAGGCGGCCATGCTGGAGAGCAGCACGACCAGCACCGTCACCATGCCGGCGGTGAGGACGCTGTTGAACAACCAGATCCAGATGTCGTCCGTCGCCAGCACGCTGCGGTAGGCCTCGAGCGTGAACTCGCTGGGCAGCCAGCGCAGCGGTACCTCGGTCGTCTCGGACTCCGGCTTCAGCGACGTCAGCAGCGTCCACGCGAACGGCAGCGACCACAGCGCCGCCAGCGCCACAGTCACGACGCCCAGAACAGCCGTGCCCCAGCGGAATCGCGCGGTCATGGTCGGTCTCCTCCCGCCCGGCGGCGTTGGATGCTGAAGTGCGCGAGCGTGAACAGCAGGATCGCCGCGAAGAACACGTAGGACACCGCCGAGGCGTATCCCGTGCGGTAGTTGGTGAACCCGGACTCGTAGACGTATTGCAGGACCGGTCTCGTGCTGTGCTGCGGACCGCCGTTGGTGATCAGGTAGAACTGGTCGAAGACCTTCAGCGAGGCCAAGACCTGCAACACGGCGATCAGTCCGGTGGTCGGCCGCAGCAGCGGCAGCGTGATGTGCCAGAGCTGGCGCCACCCGCCCGCGCCGTCCAGCGACGACGCCTCGTAGAGGTCGTGCGGGATCGCTTGCAGCGCGGCCAGGTACAGCAGGAAGTTGAAGCCGACGGTCCACCACACCGTCGCCACGACCACGCCGAGCATCGCCGCGACCGGGTGCGAGAGCCACCCCACCGGCCCGATCCCGAGCCAGGACAGCAGTGAGTCGGCCAGCCCGAACTCGGGCTGGTACATCCACACGAAGATGAGCGCGATCGCCGAGGACGGCAGCACGTAGGGCGCGAAGAACGCCAGCCGCCACAACCAGCGCGCCGGGGCGAGGTGGTGGGTGAGCAGCGCCATCACCAGCCCGACCAGGATCAGCGGGGGAGTGCTGGCGGCGGTGAAACCGACGGTGACGCCGAAGGACCGCCACATCGCCGGATCGGTGAGCGCCTCGGCGTAGTTCGCCAGCCCCACGAATTCGGTGCTCGCACCGGTCAACCCGGCGTCGGTGAGGCTCGCGACCAGCCCCATTCCCAGTGGAAGCACCAAGAACAGCAGATAAGCGGCCAGGAACGGCGTCACGAACGCGAAACCCGAGCCGGCTCTGCGCGTGGACATGCTGCCTCCGATCATGCCGTGGGATTGGGCGTGGCGAGCAGGTCCTCGATGACGTACCGGATCTGGGCCACCGCCCGGTCGATCCGCAGCCGGCCGTCCATCGCCGGTCCCAGCACGGCGTTGAGCTCCGTCCACAGCCGCGAGCCCGAACCGGCGAACCACACGTCGGGGTCGAGCTGGACGTCGTCGATCACCGAGCGGTACTCGGACTGCGGCTGCATCCGCGCGTAGGCCTCGCCGTTGGTCACCGGCAGGTACGCCGGGATGTGCCCGCCCTCCGCCCACCTCGTGCTGTCGCGCAGCAGGGTGGTGATGAAGTCGTAGACGAGCAGGTGGTCGCGGTCGGTCCGGTCCCGGTGCGGCAGCACGAAGGCGTGCGAATCGGCCTCGGCGAGCGGTGGGCCGAAGATGCCGGGGAAGCGGGTCATGCCGAAGTTCATCTCCGCTGTGAGGAAGGTCTGCACCTCCCACTCGCCGAACCAGAAGAAGCCCGCCCGGTCGCTGCTGAACAGCGCGATCGCCCCATCGGCGTCCATCTCACCTGCGGCCAGGCCCTCCTCGTGCAGACCCTGGACGAACCCGAGCACGTCTGCGACCTTGCGCTCGTCCAGCGCCGAGCGGGTGCCGTCCGGGGTGAACAGCTCACCGCCTGCCTGCCGGTACAGGCTCCAGAACAGCCGCCACGGGCCCACGCCGTCCCCGGTGGTCTCCAGCAGCAGCCCGGTGGAGCCGGTCACGCCCTTGACCGCGCGCAGCGCTTCCCGGACCTCGTCGCGGCCGGTGAGGGTCGGCAAGCGGCCGTGCTCGTCGAGCAGCCCGGCCGCTCCGCAGACGTCGGTGTTGTAGTACTGGACGAACGGGTGGGTGTCCAGCGGGATCGCGAAGAGCCTGCCGTTGTGCATCGACCGCCTCCACAGGCCCGGCGGGAAGTGCTCGGGCCCGATCCCGGACTGCCGCAGCAGGTCCGGGCGCATCTCGTCGATGAGCCCGCCCGGTGCGAACGCGGGTAGCCGCCCGAGGTGCAGGATGGCGATGTCGGGTGCGCGTTCGGCGGCGCCGGCCATCGCGAGCTTGGTGTAGTAGCGGTCTCCCCACTCCAGCGTCACGTCCTCCAGCACGACACCTGGATGCGTGGCGCGGTAGCCGTCGAGCATCGTCTTCATCGTCTCGCCGTCACCGCCGCTGAAGAGGTTCCAGTACCGCAGCGAGTCACCGCCCCGCGCGAAACCGCACCCGCCCGCCAACCCCGCGCAGCCCAGAGCAGTTGCGCTGAGCAGGGTTCTGCGGCTCACACCACGTCCGCTCACCAATCCCACCTCCGTGACACCGTTGTCCGGACCTCCGACGTGCGGTTCCCACCTCGTTCGAGGGAGCTCGACGACGAGATCACGGCGAATCCGCGACGGGGAAGCCGAGTTCCGGCGTCCCCTCCGGTGTCCACCCGAAGGCC
Organism: Saccharopolyspora aridisoli; assembly: GCF_004348445.1. Taxonomy (GTDB): domain Bacteria; phylum Actinomycetota; class Actinomycetes; order Mycobacteriales; family Pseudonocardiaceae; genus Saccharopolyspora; species Saccharopolyspora aridisoli. The sequence goes on from NZ_SMKV01000018.1 coordinate 17,322, forward strand.
TGGACCCGGGTGTGCCGGTTCGGGTCGAACAGCGGGTCGCCCTCGATCTCCTCGTACTGACGCGCGTGGTAGACCAGCACGTCGGTGCGGCCGTCCTCGGCCACCGTGAAGCTGTTGTGCCCGGGCCCGTACTGGCTGGTGGCATCGTTGCTGGTGAACACCGGTTCCGGGGACTTCGTCCAGGACGCCGGGTCGAGCAGGTCGCCGTCGGTGCGGGCGGTTAGCAGTCCCAGGCAGTAGTTGCTGTCGGTGGCGCTGGCGGAGTAGGTCATGAACACCCGGCCGTTGCGCTGGATGACCGCGGGAGCCTCGTTGACCGCGTAACCCCGGGTCTCCCACTCGAGGGTCGGCGATGACAACCGCGCCGGTGAGCCCTCGATGCTCCAGGGACTGCTCATCCTGGCGATGTAGAGGTTGCTGTTGTTGTCGATCCCGGGCTCCTGCTGCGCCCACACCAGGTAGCGGTCTCCGCCGAGGGTGAACGTCGAGGCGTCCAGCGAGAAGGTGTCCCAGGCCGTGACGATCCGCCCCTTCTCGCTCCAGGTCCCGGCGAACGGATCGGGATCGTCGTTCTCCAGCACGTACATCCGGATGTCGAAGAAGTCCTCCGCCCGCCCGGCCGCGAAGTAGACGTACCACCGGCCGTCGATGTGGTGGATCTCCGGCGCCCAGATGTGCCCGCCCATCTCGCCGGTTCCGTGCCTGCGCCACAGCACGGCCTCCGGGGCGGTGGCCAGGCCGCGCAGCGTCCGGGACCGGCGCAGGACGATCCGGTCGTACTCCGGGACCGTGGCCGTGAAGTAGTAGAAGCCGTCGGAGTGCCGCGTGATGTGCGGATCGGCGCGTTGCCGGGCCAGCGGGTTCGAGTAGTTCGGCGCCGCCGACGCCGAACCTGGCAGCGCCACCGCCGCACCGGCGGCCAGCGCACCGGCGAGCGCGCTGCGGCGGGAGAACAGAGGACTGCTCATCGTTGTGCTCCTGGTGGGAGGTGGGGCGTCGCGCGAGACCTCCCGCGCGACGCCGGGGCTATCAGGGCTGGGTGGGACGAATCCGCAGGAACGTGACGGAGTTCGGCGGGAACGTGTAGGTGAAGGTGTCGGCGGCGCCGTCGAAGGTCGCCTCGACCGGCCGGATCGGTTGCGAGTCGGGCGTGTTCACCGCCGCCGGATCGCCCTGCAACGTGGTCACCCGCGCGACCGGGGCCACCTCACGTCCCAGCTCGACGGTGGTCGGGGCGGGTGCGGACTGGGCGTTGACCACCTTGACGATGAGTTCGCCCGTGGCGTCGTCGAGGGTCACGACCTGGCGGAACGTCGGCGACTCGGTTGCCGTGCTCGGCAGCACGCGGTCACCGACGTTGTTCATGAACAGCTTCTGGGTTTCGTAGCTGGTCGACCCCCACGACCGGTGGTTGTCGAACCAGATCATGTCCGGACGCCACTGCACGTAGTCCTCGTTCGCCAGCAGGGGTGCGTAGGAGGCCATCTCGACCACATCGGCGTTGCGCTCCAGCCCGGTCATGTAGGCGGCCTCGGCGAGCGAGTTGCCCCAGCGATCGTCCTTGGAGGCGTACTCACCGAGGAAGACCTTCGGGCCGTTGCGGTCGTATGTGTCGTAGCGGTGGTTGTTGTCCAGGAACCACTGCGGGTCGTTGTAGTAGTGCTCGTCGACCATGTCGACGGCGTGCTGCCGGTTGAGTTCCCACGCCCGCTCGAACGTCGGTCCGCTGTCGTCCGGCCCGGAGTTGCTGATCACGGTCATCTCGGGGTGGTGGGCCTTGATCGCATCGCGGAAAGCGGTGAAGCGCGCCATGAACTCGTCCGGCAAGTTCTCCTCGTTGCCCACCCCGATGTGGGTGAGCCCGAACGGCTCCGGGTGTCCCATTTCCGCGCGTTTCGCGCCCCAAGGCGACGTGACCGGGCCGTTGGCGAACTCGATGAGGTGGAGCGCGTCCTGGACGTGGCGTCGCAGCAGCTCGGGGTCATCGGTGGCCTGGTTCTCCCCGCACCCGGTGACCAGCGCAGGCACCACCGGGAGCGGCATCGCCCCGATGTCCTCGGCGAACTGGAAGTACTCGAAGTAGCCGAGCCCGTAGGACTGGTTGTAGCCCCAGAAGTTGGCGTTGGTGGCGCGTTGCTCGACCGGGCCGACGGTGTCCTTCCACTGGTAGGACCTGCGGCGCGGCCAGTCCGGCGCCGCGTACGCCTCGTGACTGCCGGTGTTGACCAGGCAGCCCCCCGGGAAGCGCAGGAAACCGGGCTCCAGCGCGGCGACCTTCTCGGCCAGGTCCCGGCGCATCCCGTTCGGGCGGCCCTTGAACGTGTCCTCGGGGAACAGCGACACGACGTCCAGTCCGAGGGTTCCGGTACCACCTGCGGCCACCTCCAAGCGCGCGGTCGTGCTCGTGGCGGTCGCGGTCAGCACTCCTGAGTACTTCGCCCAGCCGTCGCCCCGGACGGTGAGCTCCAGCGGCTTGGCGAGCGCTTTCCCGGACGGGTCGCGAAGAGTCGCGGTCAGCGGCGTGCCGGCCTCCTGGTCGGTGCGCGCCCAGGCGGAGAAGTCGTAGCGACCGCCCTCCTCAACGGCGATTCCGGTGTTGTAGCCGGTGTTGGTGACGCCGAACCGCGCCTGCGGATCGCCGTGGACGTCCGCCTGGAGCCTCAGGTAGCGGCGGTTGCGCTCGTTGAGCCGACCGTCGTCGTCGACCACTTCCGCAGTTCCCGTCGCCCCGCCCGACGCGGCGGGTTCCCACGAGGTCAGCGGGACGTAGTCGGCGTTGTCGGCAGGGTCGTACTCGAACGACCGGTTCTGCACCAGTTCGGCGTAGAGCCCGCCGTCGGCGGCGCGGTTGATGTCCTCGTAGAAGACCCCGTACATCGTGTCGTCGACGATCGGTCCGGTGGCGTTGGGGTCAACGGTCAGCGTGTAGGCGGAGTCCTGCGCGCTCGCCGCGTGCGGGGCGATCAGCGCGGTCGCGAGCAGGACGCCCACGGCGGGAACGGCTCTCGGTCGCATCCTCGACCTGCGCGACGGAAGGGGGACGTCTCTCGCCATCTTCGCTCCTCGGTTCAGCGTTCGGTTCGCGACACGCACGTCTCCGGGTTTGAATGTTCGGTATACCGGACAATGTCCGGGCGGAGCCGCAGAACAAGTTAGAGGCTGGACCGTGATCCGGTCAACATGCGGGTCAGAGAGCTCCGCCGGACGCGGGTGGCTGCGCGCGACGTCCTCACCGACGTGGCCCGCACCTGCTCCGCCGGGAGCGGGCCCGCCGACGTCCGATCGGCGGGCCTCCTGCGTTCCACATCAGGATCTGTGCTCGCCGAGCCTGGCCGGGCGCGAGAGGGCGACCGGCGGAACGTCGTCATCGCTTTCACGCGCACGGCGGTGCCGCTTCCAGCGCCACCACACCACCGTGAGTGAGGGGACCGCGATCGCCGCGCACACGGGGCACATGGAACCGAGTGGGGCGCACGCGGGGCGTCACGTCAACGCGGCTTCGAACGAGTCGCCGGACAACTCCTGGGGGAGGGCAACGCGATGGCGCGCGTTTCCACGGGGACCACTCTGCCTCGGCCACCGGGCTTGCGCGGCCCGCTCACGCAGCGCCGCCTGGTGCGGGCTGGCGCCCTCGGCGGCTCGCTCGTGCTCCTGGGGCTGCTGCCCACCCTGCTCGGCGGCCCGGTGTGGTTGCGAGCCGCGGGGCTCGTCCCGGGCTTCGGGATCGTCTACGCGACGCCCACGCCTACCTGGTCGGTCGAGCTCGTGGCGTGGGTGCTGCTGAACCTCATCGTCCTGCTGGCGGTCGGAGCGGGCCTGCTGACGGGCCTTCAGCGCATCATGACGAAGGGCGATCACCTCACCCTCCCAGCCGTCGTCATCGCCTCGATGCTGCTGGCCGCGATCCTCGCGGCCGTGCACGACGGGCACGGGCACGCGCAGCAGGAGTGGGTGCCGGTCGCGGAGGTGCTCGCGGTCATCGGCACCCCGGCGGCGCTGCTGATCCGGGAGCGGCGCCGGGGGCGGTCCGCGCGCCGAGTCGGTGACGCCCGCCAGGGCCGCCTGGACGCGGCTGCGCGCGAGGAATGGCGGCCAGGCCGGGACGAGCGCGCTGACGAGGACGATCGGGCGCGGCTGGCGCGGTGGGCGGAAACCCTCGCGCTGCAACCCGCGCACGAGTGGAACAACTTCGGCGCGTTCGGCGACGAGTACCTCCTCCCGGCCATGCGCTACCGCGTCTGGGCGGTGTTCCTGATGCTCGCGAGCCTGCGGCACACCCATACGCCGGCGTACTGCGGATATCGCGACGACGCGCTGCGCGCGCTCGTGCTGCGGATGACCGACAAGCCGGTCTGGCGCTACTGGCTGCGGGAGAACCGCTGGGGCATGCTGCGCGACAGCGCCGATCCGATCGGTGGTCCGGCGAACGTCATGTACTCCGGGTACCTGCTGCTGATGCTCTCGGCGTACCGCCAGGCGACCGGGGACGACAGCTTCGACCGGCCCGGCGCGCTCCGGTTCCGCTGGGACGACCGGACCGAATTCGCCTACAGCCACACCGATGTCGCCGAGCGGGTCACCGCGAACTTCCGCCGCTCGCCGCTGGTGCTGTGGCCGTGCGAGCCGGGACTGGTGTTCCCGTTCTGCAACTCCGTGGCCCTGGCGGGCCTGCGGATGTACGTCACCTGCGCCGGGACCCGCCACGCTGAGCTGATCGCACCGAAGTTCCTGCACCGGTTGCGCACCGAGTTCACCGCGCCGGACGGCGACATCTGCGCGTTGCAGGCCAGCAGGTTCGGGATCACGGCCCGCTCCGCCCGTGGCATCACCAACACCGCGGCCATCGCCGCGCTGCTGTCGCCGCTCGACCCGGACTTCGCCTGGCGCACCTGGCAGCTGCTCGTCGCCGAAGAGCTCGACTCCGGCCGCTACGCGCGAACCGACCGAGCGGGAAGTCCCGCCCCGACCGACGCGGACTGGGGCGGGGGCGCGAACCGCGCGAACGCCTTGGGCTGGACCATGTTCCTCGCCCGCGCTCGCAGCGCGCCCTGGTACCGCCGGCTCCGCGAAGCCGCGCGGAACCTGGAGAACCCGCCCGCGGAATTCCGGATGTTCGACGCGTCGGTGCACGCCAACGGGATCCTCGGCCTGGGCGCGGTCACCGACGAAAGCGCCTGGCGGAACATGTTGCTCACCCCGTCGCGCCACACCGGCCCGCGCCTCACCGAAGTGCCCTGGCCGGACATCACGGTCGTCACCGCGACCACCGACGGCAGATCCCACTACGCGATCCTCCGCTGCGGCACCGGCGGCGCCCTGCGCCGCCACCGGCTCGGTTTCGACCACCTGGTTCCGCACGGCACTTACACCATGGACGGCGCCACAGCGCGGGAAGTCACCGCGGACGCGACCGGGAGAGCGGTGGTGGAGGTCGACCTGCGGCCCCGCCACCACCTCCGCCTCACGCGGGGCTGATCTGCGGGCGTGTTCGCCCCACTTCCTCCGGCGCTGGGGCGAGAATGGGGACTCCCCGTCTTCAGGAGGTCGCCGTGCCGGAGGATCGCCCGCTCTACCCGCCGTTCACCCGCGAGACCGCGCTGCAGAAGGTCCAGGCGGCCGAGGACGCCTGGAACACGCGCGATCCGCAGCGCGTCGCTGGCCTACACGCCCGATTCGCAGTGGCGGAACCGGGACGTGTTCGTCAGCGGCAGGGAGGAGATCGTCGCCTTCCTGACCCGCAAGTGGGAGCGCGAGCTCGACTACGCGCTGCGCAAGAGCCTCTGGAGCTTCGAGGAGAACCGCATCGCGGTCCGCTTCCAGTACGAGTGCCACGACGCCGCCGGCCAGTGGTGGCGCAGCTACGGCAACGAGCTCTGGGAGTTCGACGAGCACGGCCTGATGCGGCGCCGCGAAGCCAGCATCAACGACGTCGCCATCGACGAGGCCGACCGCCGCGTCCAGGGTCCCCGCCCGGAGGCGGAACGCGGCCTCGACATCCCGCTCCGCTAGCGGGGAGTCCTGCCAGGGCCTTCGCGACCTGCGGGCGGTGGCGTGCGAGGATGACCGCTGGTGAGCGAGATGATGAACGTGGGGGAGCCGTGACGGCGCGGATTCCGGTGGTCGTGCTGGCGGGCTACTTGGGCTCGGGCAAGACCACCCTGCTGAACCACCTGCTGCGCAACGACGACGGACGCCGGATCGGTGTGCTGGTCAACGACTTCGGCAGCATCAACATCGACGCCATGAACGTCGCCGGGCAGGTCGACATCGCGATGTCGATGGAGAACGGCTGCCTGTGCTGCGCGGTCGACGCCGACGGCGTGGACCGGATGCTGGAGCGGCTGGCCTACCCGGGCGCCCCGCTGGACGTCATCGTGATCGAGGCCAGCGGCATCGCCGAACCTCGCCAGCTGGTTCGGATGGTGCTGTCCTCGCAGAACCCGCACATCGAGTTCGGCGGGCTAGTGGAGGTCGTCGACGCCGCCGAGTTCGACGACACCCGGGCCCGGCACCCGGAGCTCGACGATCACGTTCGGCTCGCCGACCTGGTGGTCGTCAACAAGGTCGACCGCGTCGGTGAGGCCGACCGGGACCGGGTGATCGGTGCGGTCCGCGAGATCGCCGACGGTGCCGTGCTGCCCGCTGAGCGGGGCAGGATCTCCCCGGGCATCCTCTTCGACGACGTCGAGGCGCGTGACTTCGGGACGAGGCAGCTGTCCTTCGCCGACCTGGAGGAGCACGATCACGACCACGACCGGCACATGCACGCCGCCTACGAGTCGATGGAGTTCATCGCCGACCGGCCGCTGAACCCCTCGGCGTTCCTGCGCTTCCTCAACGAGCGCAGCCGGGGCGTCTACCGCATCAAGGGCCCCATCGACTTCGGCCCGTCCGGCGACGACCGGCGCTTCGTGCTCCACACCGTCGGCGTCTACGCCGCGTTCGAGAAGACCAGGTGGAAGGGTCCGCGGGCCACCAGCCTCGTCCTCATCGGCACCGACCTCGACACCGAGGACCTCACCCGCCGACTCCAGTCCTGCGTCGACCCGGACCCCGACACCATCGACGAGCTCGGAATCCTCAACCTGGCCCGCCACCTGGACGACTGAGTCCACCACGGCCAGCACTGGTCCGAACCGATCGGCCGAGGCGGACATCGATCACGGACCTGTTCGGGCCAGATCGCCCGTTGCGGACCACCGGCCCCGGCCGTCGCGGCTCCCGTCGCGGGGTCAGGGCGGCCACCGCGTCGGTGGTGTCGACTCCTGCGGCGATCTAGGTGTGCGGGAACCCGGTGGGCAAACCGGCGCTGGTGCTGCACGGCGGTCCCGGCTCGGGCTGCCCCAGCGCAGGTCGGGTCGCAGGACACCGCACGCCGTCGGGTTGCGTGCTGGCGCTGGCCTACGCCCAGCGACATCCGGGCCGGGTGCCGGAGATGGTGCTCTGCGCCCTGGCCACCGGACGGCGCGCCGAAACCGACCTGCTCACAAGCGGACTCGGCGCGATCTTCCCGCAGGCGTGGGAACGCTCCCGCGGCGGCGTGCCCGAATCCGGCTGCGATGGCGATCTCGCCGACGCCTACCACGTTGCTCATGGACCCGACCCCGCCGTGCACCGCAGAGCGCGCGGGACTGGTGCGCTTGAATGAGGCGCTGGGCCCGGGCTCGGCGCCTGACACGAGGTTCGACGACCCGGAATTCGCCCTCTGGTTCGCGCGCGTCGTCACCCACTTCTGGCGTCACGGCTCCTGGTTGCGAGGAGCAGCTCCTGAGCGGAACCGGCGCTCTGGCGGGCATTCCCGCGAAGTTCCTCCAAGGCGTGCTGGACCTGGGCAACCTGCTGGCACCCCGCGGCAGCTCGAGGCCGCCTGGCAGGGAGCCGAACTGGAGCTCGTGGACGCCGGTCACCGCGCCGCAGGTGGTGTGGCCGAGGCCGTCGTGCGGGCCACCGACCCTTCCGCCCCCCGGCGGTGCATCCCTGCGAGCGGTGAGGACGATCTGTAACGTCGCGACTGCCGTCGTTCAAACGACCTGCGCCGACGTGTGTACCGGAGCGATCCTCCGGGTAGTCCGCGAGGTCGAGCACGACGTTCCAGACGCGACGAGCACCGAGAGGGGACCGAGCATGGCCGAGCGGGACCGGGGTGAGGCCTCCGGTGAAGCCGGCGACCCGGGCGGGGAAGAGCACGACGAGAGCTCCGAGGACCAGCAGGAAGCCGAACAGCTCGCGGAACGCGGTGAGCCGGAGTCGGAGTCGGAGTCGGAGACTCCCGATCGACGCCTCGGGCTGGTGGCCGACCCGGACATGCCCGAGCGCGTTACCCGGCGGCTCGCCCGCGACCTGCCCGAACTGCTCAGCGACGAGGAGCTGTCGTGGGCCGTCGAGGTCGACGTCGACCCGGTGACCGCGGGACGGCACAACACCCGCGACATCCTGGCCTCCACCCGTGAGCGGATGGACCACCACCACTGGGACCTCGCGATCTGCCTGACCGACCTCCCGGTGCGCGCCAACGGTCGCCCGGTGGTGGCCGAGGCCGACCTCGACCGCGACGTGGCCGTGGTGTCGCTGCCCGCGCTGGGCGGTACCCAGGTGTACCGGCGGTCCAAGCAGGTCATGCTGCTGATGGTCGACGAGCTGATCGGCCGCGAGGACGGTGGCGAGAACCGCTACGGCCTGGACAGCAAGCTCTCCAGGCTCCTGGCGCCGGTGCAGCGCCAGGAGCACAACGGCGAGCACGAGGCGGACGTCCGCTACACCACCACTCGCAGGCGCGGCCGGTTGAGGCTGCTCAGCGGGATGGTGCGCTCCAACGAGCCCACGCAGCTGATCTTCGGGTTGCGCAGCGCGCTGGCCGCGGCGTTGGCCACCAGCGCCTTCGGTCTGTCGTCCAGCACGATCTGGCAGATCGGCGATCAGCTCGGAGCGTTCCGGCAGGTCACCGCCGCGGTGCTGTCGGTGGCACTCCTGGTCGGCTGGATGATCCTCGCGCACGGGTTGTGGGAGAAGCGGCGCAACAGCAGCGAGAACGATCGCGACCAGGTGCTGCTCTACAACACCTCCACGGTGGCGACGCTGACCATCGGGATCGGTGTCATGTACTTCGGGCTGTTCGCGGTCAACCTGGTGGTGGCGCTGTTCCTCGTGCCGCCTCACCTGCTCGCCAGCACCCTCGGCCACCCCGCCGACTTCACCCGCTACCTGGCGTTGGCCTGGGGATTCACCACCATGGGGGTGGTCGCCGGAGCGCTGGGGTCGAGCCTCGAATCCGATCAGGCGGTGCGCCAGGCCGCCTACGGCTACCGCGAGGATCAGCGCCGCGGCGAGCAGGAGCGCTAGGACAGCGCGGCGAGCCGGTCCTGCCGCCAGCGCTCGGTCCTGGCCAGGTCGTTGAAGGTGAACAGGTGGAATCCGCTGATGGCGTTGCCCGGTGAGGTGATCTGGTCGGTCAGGCCGGCGACCAGCTTGTCCGGCCGGTAGCCGCTGGGCAGGAAGAAGCGCCAGAACATCGCCGACTGCTTGGCGAGGAACCGCGCGGACTGACCGAGGCCGAGACCCGCCGAGACCCGGATCAGCTTCTGCCGGTTGACGCTGCCCGGGACCCCCACCCGGACCGGCGTGGTGATCCCGGAATCGTGCAGCCGCCCGGCCCAACCGGTGGTCGTGGCGGGGTTGAAGCACAACTGGGTGACGATCTCGTGCGCGTGAACGGCCTTGCGCCGCAACGCTTCGGATATCACCGAATCCGGGATCGTGCCGTGCCCCTCCGGGTATCCGGCGATGCCGATGTGGGAGAAGTCGCGCCCGCCCTCGGCGAGGGCGAGCAGCAGGCCCTCCGCGTCGGAGAACTCGCCGGCGGGCTCGGCGGCGTCACCGCCGACGACGAACACGCGGTCCACGCCCGACTCCAGCAGCCGCGCGGCGATCTCGTCCAGCTCGGCGCGGTCGCGAACCAGCCGTGCGGCCAGGTGCGGGGCGGTGGCGTAGCCGTTCTTGCTGAGCCGGACGGCCAGGTCGACCGTCGGTTCCAGCCCCCTGGCCTCGGTGGTGGTGACGGTCAGCACCACGTCCCGGGGGACGTGGGCGAGGACCTCCTCCTCGGTGCTGCCGAAGGGCAGGACCTCGTAGGAGGCGTTGCGCAGCGCAGCGGCCAGCACCGCGCTCACCGGGACACCCACTCGTCGAACTGCTCCACGACCTCGGCGATCGTGGTGCTCGGTCCGTGCCCCGGATGGACCTTGGTCCGCGCGGGGAGGGGCAGCAACCGGTCCCGGATCGAGTCGATGATCGCGTCGCGGTCGGAGAACGAGCGCCCGGTCGCACCCGGCCCACCGGCGAACAGGGTGTCGCCGGTGAACGCGGTCGCCAGGTCCGGGCAGTAGAAGCACACCGACCCGGGGGTGTGGCCGGGGGTGTGGACCACCTGCAGGCTCAACCGCCCGATGTGGAAGGTCTGTCGGTCGACCAGGCGCCCGTCCGGTTGCCGGTCCGGGTGGGTCAGCTCCCACAACGGCCGGTCCATCGGGTGCAGGTACAGCGGTGCTCCGACGGCGTCGGCCAGCTGCGGAGCCATCCGCACGTGGTCGTCGTGGGCGTGGGTGGCCAGCACCGCGACCACCTCGCGGCCCGCGACGAGTTCGAGGACCGCGTCGATGTCGTGCGGCGCGTCGATGACGAGGCACTGGTGGTCGTCACCGACCACCCACAGGTTGTTCTCGACCTCGTGGACCTCGCCGTCGAGGGAGAACTTGCCCTCGACGGTGGCGTGGTCGACCCGGATGCTCATGGGAACGTCACCACCGAACGCAGCACTTCGCCGCGGCCCATCTTCGCGAAGGCCGCTTCGACGTCATCAAGGGAGATCTCCTCGCTGACGAACTTCTCGAGCGGCAGTCGGCCCTGCAGGTGGAGCTCGGTGAGCATCGGGAAGTCCCGTTCGGGGAGGCAGTCACCGTACCAGCTGGACTTCAGCGCGCCGCCGCGGGCGAAGACGTCCAGCAGCGGCAGTTCCAGCCGCATCGACGGGTCCGGTACGCCGACCAGCACGGCCGTGCCCGCCAGGTCGCGGGCGTAGAACGCCTGCTCGTAGGTCGCGGGCACCCCCACGGCGTCCACGACCACATCCGCTCCGTGACCACCGGTGAGCTCGCGGATCGCCTCCACGGTGTCGGACTCGGAGGCGTTGACGGTGTGGGTGGCGCCGAACTCCCGCGCCCACGCCAGCTTCTCGGGGTCCCTGTCCACGGCGATGATCCGCCGCGCACCCGCCATGGCCGCCCCGGCGATGGCCCCGTCGCCAACGCCGCCGCAGCCGATGACGGCCACCGAATCGCCCGGACCGACCTGCCCGGTGTTGACCGCGGCGCCGATCCCGGCCATCACACCGCAGCCCAGCAACCCGGCCACGGCCGGCCGCGCCGCCGGGTCCACCTTCGTGCACTGCCCTGAGTGGACGAGCGTGCGCTCGGCGAACCCGCCGATGCCCAACGCCGGCGAGAGCGGGGTGCCGTCGGCCAGCGTCATCGGCTGGGAGGCGTTGTGGGTGGCGAAGCAGTACTGCGGACGACCGCGCTTGCAGGCGCGGCAGCTCCCGCACACGGCCCGCCAGTTCAGCACGACGAAGTCGCCCGGCTCGAGGTCGTGCACCCCGTCTCCGACGGAGTCGACGACCCCGGCCACCTCGTGGCCGAGCAGGAACGGGTAGTCGTCGCTGATGCCGCCCTCGCGGTAGTGCAGGTCGGTGTGGCAGACACCGCACGCCTGCACCCGGATGACGGCCTCACCCGGGCCCGGGTCGGGCACGTGGATGGTGGTCACCTCGACCGGTTTGCCCTTGCCGGTGGACACGACTGCACGCGCTTCGGTCACGTCAACGCTCCCTGTTCATCGCTTCTGGTGGTATTCGGCGGCCGCGTCGCGGAGCCAGTCGGCGAGGTAACGCGCGAACGAGGCGCGGACGAAGACCCAGTAGTTCGGTGGTGCGGCGTCGCGGCACAGCAGCACGACGCCGGTGCGGGCCAGCAGGGTCTGCGCGCAGCGGTCCGGGCCGAAGCTGCGCCGGTGCAGGTCCAGCGCGCAGCCCTTCGCCAGCAGCTCAGGCGCTTTCGGCCCGGCGACCTCGATGATGGTGCGGTGCGCCGAGACGTCCACGACGGAGCCGTGCTCGTCGCCGAGTGCCTCGCCCACCGCCGTCTGGATCCGGTCGGCCTCGCCTTCCGGGCCGACCAGCAGCCATTCGTCCGGTCCGAGCCAGGCGACGAGCAGTCGTTCGGTGCGCGACACCTGCCCGGCCTGGTTGGGCAGCATCGTGCCGAGCGCGGTGCCGATGCGTTCCGCCGCAGGGCTCTTCGGGTCGACGCGCAGCGCGACCTGGGCGGTGAAGGACACCTCGGACAGGTGCAGCGCTCCGGGGACCGAGGCGTCGGTCAGCACGTCGGCGTGCGCGGCCAGCGGGGATTCGCCGTAGGGCTCAGCCATCGCGGCGGGCTCCTTCCTTGTCGTAGAAGATCGGTTCGGTGATCTCCACGGGCACCAGCTGGTCGCCCACGTGGCTGTAGATCGTCTGCCCGATGCGGTCGCGACCGCCGGCGACCAGCGCGAGCGCGAACGGGCGGCCCAGAGCCGCGCTGCGGTAGCTGGAGGTGACGTGACCCAGCATCGGCACCGGCGGCTCCGGCAGCTCATCGGTGGCCACCAGCTGCGATCCCTCCGGCACGACGGGGGAGTCGGCGGGCGGGAGCAGGCCGACGAGGTGCTTGCGGTCGGAGCGGGTCGTGTCGGCGCGGGTGAACGAGCGCATGCCGAGGAAGTCGTGCTTCTTCTTCGACACCGCCCAGCTCATCCCGAGGTCGTGCGGGGTCACCGTGCCGTCGGTGTCCTGGCCGACGATGGGGAAGCCCTTCTCCGCGCGCAGCACGTGCATCGTCTCGGTGCCGTACGGGGTGATGCCGAACGGCACGCCCGCGTCGTGCAGGACCTCCCACACCTCGCGGCCGTACCAGCGCGGCACGTTGATCTCGAAGGCCAGCTCGCCCGAGAAGCTGATCCGGCACACCCGCGCCTGGCGGCCCGCGACGAGGCCGTCCTGCCAAGCCATGAACGGGAACGATTCGTTGTCCAGCTCGAAGCCGGAGGACACCGCGGCCAGCACGTCGCGGGAGCGGGGACCGGCCAGCGCGATGGTGGCCCACTGCTCGGTCACCGAGGTCAGGTGCACGCGCAGGTGCGGCCACTCGGTCTGCAGCCAGTCCTCCAGCCACTCCAGCACTCCGGCGGCACCACCGGAGGTGGTGGAGATCAGGTAGCGGTGCTCGCCGGTGCGCATCACCGTGCCGTCGTCGAAGACCATCCCGTCGGCGGTGCACATCAACCCGTACCGGATGCGGCCGATCTTGAGGGTGCTCATCTTGTTGGTGTAGACGAGGTCGAGGAACTCGGCGGCGTCCGGGCCCTGCACGTCGATCTTGCCGAGCGTCGAGACGTCCTGCATGCCCACGCCGGTGCGCACCGCGTCGCACTCGCGCAGCACCGCCGCCTGCATGTCCTCACCAGGCAACGGGTAGTACCAGGGTCGCTTCCACTGGCCGACGTCCTCGAACGGCGCGCCCTGCTCGACGTGCCAGTCGTGCATGGCGGTGACCCTGACCGGGTCGTAGAGATCGCCCCGGTCCCGGCCGGCCAGCGCGGCGAAGGCCACCGGCGTGTAGGGCGGGCGGAACGTGGTTGCGCCGACCTCGGAGAGCTCGACGCCCAGCAGCTGGGAGATCACCCCGGAGGACAGGATGCCGGAGGTCTTGCCCTGGTCATGGGCAGTGCCGATGGTCGTGAACCGCTTGATGTGCTCCACCGAGTCCATGCCGGCGCCGACGGCCTTGCGGACGTCGGACACGGTCGCATCGCGCGCGAGGTCCACGTACTGCTCGTCCTCGCACGCGCAGGTGAGCAGCCACGTCGGCTGCGGCGCGACGACCGGGGGAGACGCCACCGCGGGCACCTCGGCGAAGTCGGCGTCGAACCCGGTTTCGCGCGCCGCGTCGCTGCCCGCCTCGGAACCGGTGCGCAGGCAGTCGAAGGTGCCGAAAACCCCTGCCGCGGCGCCGATCGAGCGCACGCCGCGCGAACTGCGGTTCGGCACGAACGCGCCGATCTCGTCCGAGTAGCGCAGGCTTCCGCGCGACTGGCTGTGCAGGTGCACCGCCGGGTTCCAGCCACCGGAGACCAGCAGCAGATCGCAGTCCAGCTCGACGGTTGCTTCCTCGCCCCGCCGCTGCACCGTCGCACCGCTCACGCGGCTGGTGCCCGAGGTGCCGATCAGGGAAGAGCCGTTGCGGATGGGGATGCCGCGCTCCACGCAGCGCGAGGCCCACACCGTCGACACGACCGGCCGGACGTCCACCACCGCGGCGATGGTGACCCCGGCGTCGTGCAGGTCGATCGCGGCGGCGTAGGCGCTGTCGTTGGTGGTGAACACGACCGCGCGCTCGCCCGGCAGCACCCCGTAGCGGTGCAGGTAGGTGCGGGCGGCTCCGGCCAGCATCGTGCCGGGACGGTCGTTGCCGGGGAACACCAGCGGACGCTCGTGCGAACCGGTCGCCAGCACGACCTCGCCAGCCCGGATGTGCCAGGTCCGCTGACGGACGAAGAAGTCATCGCCGTGGTGCTCGACGGCGACGAGGTAGTTGTGGTCGTGGTGGCCGAACACGGTCGTGCGAGGCAGCCGGGTCACCTCGGGGGTGGCGTCGAGCTCGGCCACGACCCGCTGGACCCATCTGTCGGCCGGCCTGCCCGACAGCTGTTCACCGCTTCCCAGCAGCTGGCCGCCGAACTCGGTGCCCGCATCGGCGATGATCACCCGGGCTCCGCTGCGCGCGGCGCTCAGCGCCGCCGCGAGACCGGCGGGTCCGGCACCCACCACGAGGACGTCGCAGTGCGCGTGCGTCGTCTCGTAGCGGGCCGGGTCGGCTTCGGTCGCCAGCCGGCCCTGGCCGGGCAGTCCGGTGGCGGCCAGGCCGTCGCGCAGCTCGACGGTGGTCGCGGTGAGCATCGGCTCCGGGAACGGCTCGTCGATCTGCACCAGCGCGTTCGGTTCCTCGGGGCCCGCGGCCATGATCCCGCGCGGACGCCCGTGCTTGATGCTGGTGGTGACCTGGTGGACGCCGTTGGCCAGCAACGCTGAGGCGAGGGTGTCGCCTTCGAAGCCCTCGTACTCCCGTCCGTCGAACCTGAAGCGGAGGACGCGGTCCCGGTCGATCCGGCCGCCTTCGGCCAGCCTGAACTCGTTGCTCACCTCGTCACCGCCCGGTCATCGTGGAGGATCTCGTTGGTCCTGGTGTCGCGGCGGAGGGTGAACCAGCGCCGGCAACCCGCCTGGTGGTTCCACCGCTCGGCGAAGGCGCCCTTCGGATTGGCGCGGTAGAAGAGGAAACGAGCCCAGTCCACATCGGACGTCGCCTGCGGATCGGCGGGGTAGGCGACGTCGGCTTGGCCGCCGTAGTGGAACTCGGTCTCGTTGCGCGGCCCGCACCACGGGCAGGGGATCAGCATCATGGGAGCCTCCTTCTCGGAGCTGTGAGCGGTGCGGCGGTAGCCGCTGTTTCAGGTGTGGGACTCAACTCGCACCCCCGCGGGTTCTCAGCGGAGTGGCGCCCGGCCCCAGAGGACCGCTGAGGTTCCGCCACCCGCACCGCCAAGCAGGATGAGCCTGGAAACGGTGTTCTCAGTGCGCCACGCCGGCGGCGCCGTGCTCGTCGACCAGGGCACCGGTGGTGAACCGGTCCAGGCTGAACGGCGCGTTGAGCTCGTGCGGCTCGTCGTGGGCGATGGTGTGGGCGTAGCACCAGCCGACCCCAGGGGTCGCCTTGAAACCACCTGTGCCCCAACCGCAGTTGATGTACAGGCCCTCGAACGGGGTCAGTCCCATGATCGCCGAGGCGTCCGGGGTCACGTCCACCACGCCCGCCCAGGTGCGCAGCACGTGCGCCCGGGCGAACATCGGGAACAGCTCGACCGCGGCGGTCAGCTCGCGCTCGATGGTGTGGAACGACCCGCGCTGCCCGTAGGAGTTGTAGGCGTCGATGCCGGCGCCGAGGACCAGTTCTCCCTTGTGCGCCTGGCTGACGTAGACGTGCACCGCGTTGGACATGACCACCGTCGGGTGCACGGGCTCCAGCAGCTCGGAGACCAGAGCTTGCAGCGGGTGGCTCTGCAGCGGTAGCGGCAACCCGAGCTCGTCGGCGAGCACCGAGGTGTGCCCGGCGGCGGCCAGCGCGACCTTGCCGGTGGCGATGTCACCGCGCGTGGTGCGCACGCCCACGATCTTGTCGCCCACCCGGTCGAAGCCGGTGACCTGGCAGTTCTGCACCAGGTCCACGCCCATCCGGTCCAGCGCGCGGGCGAATCCCCACGCGACGTGGTCGTGCTTGGCGATGCCCGCCCGGGGCTGCCAGGTCGCACCCATGACCGGGTAGCGCAGGTCCGGCGAGGTGTTGAGGATCGGGCAGATCTCGGCCACCTGCTGCGGATCGAGCCATTCGGCGTCGATGCCGTTGAGCCGGTTCGCCCCCACCCGGCGTACGCCGTCGCGGACCTCCTGCAGGGAGTGGGCGAGGTTGAGCACGCCGCGCTGGGAGAACAGCAGCGGGTAGTCCAGCTCCTCCTCCAGTCCCTCCCAGAGCTTGAGCGCGTGCTCGTAGAGCCCTGCGCTGGCGTCCCAGAGGTAGTTGGAGCGGATGATCGTGGTGTTGCGGGCCATGTTCCCGCCTGCGAGCCAACCGCTCTCGAGCACGGCCATGTTGGTGATGCCGTGGTTGACCGCGAGGTAGTAGGCGGTGGCCAGACCGTGGCCGCCGCCGCCCACGATCACCACGTCGTAGGACGGCCTCGGGTCGGCGGGGCCCCAGAGCCAGTCCGGGTGCTCAGGCAATTCGGCGCCGGGAGTGCGCGGCATGAGAGCCCTCCGTTCGATGTGCGGTGAGCGAGTGCTCGACAGGGGAGAGGCGCTTGGTGGACAACTGACATATCAGATGGATACCAAAGGTAGCAGCGCCTGCCGCGTGGTCAAGGGCTGAAGTTCGGCCGGGTGGGGATCGTAGCGTCCGTGTGGGCGTTGGGGCTGGTGAGAGCACTCGGACGGGTTGGCGCGCGTGGAGCGGATCGTGTCCGTTGGTGAAAAAACGGCGGCGCGTGTTGACCGCGGAACCGGCGGCGCTTATTTTGATGTGCAGTTGATATATCAGTCCTCAGCCAGAGGGCGCCGATCACCTCCGCGCGGCTCCGCTCGGTGCCGGAACTGCTCCCTCGCAACGCATCCCGCCTCATCGCAGGCGGAGTCTCCCCAGCTTCACACCCGCTCGTTAGGAGACCACCATGAGCACGACCCCTCGCGTCGTCATCATCGGAGCCGGGATCGTCGGCGCGAACCTCGCCGACGAGCTCACGAGCCGCGGGTGGAACCAGGTCACCGTCGTCGACCAGGGGCCGTTGCCGCTCACCGGCGGTTCGACCTCCCACGCGCCAGGCCTCGTCTACCAGACCGGCCCGTCGAAGACGATGACCGAGTTCGCCACCTACACCGTCGAGAAGCTGCAGGGCCTCGACGACGACGGCGACCGGTGCTTCAACCAGGTCGGCGGCCTGGAGGTCGCCACCACCCCCGAGCGGCTCGCCGACCTGCACCGCAGGCAGGGATGGGCCACCTCCTGGGGCGTTCCCGGCGAGGTCATCGGACCAGAGGAGTGCGCGAAGCTGCACCCGCTGCTCGACGCCGAGAAGGTCCTCGGCGGGTTCCACACGCCCACCGACGGGCTCGCCAAGGCCGCCCGCGCGGTCGTCGCGCTCGCCCGGCGCTCGGTGGCGCGGGGAGCCCGCTTCCGGGGTGCGGTGACGGTCACCGGGATCAACCACAGCCACGGCCGGGTCACCGGCGTCGAGACCGACCACGGCGAGATCCCTGCCGACATCGTGGTGTCCTGCGCCGGGTTCTGGGGTCAGGCCATCGGCGAGATGGTCGGCATGACCGTGCCGCTGCTGCCCATGGCGCACCAGTACGCCAAGACCAACCCGCTGCCCGAACTGGCCGGGCGCAACGACGAGCGCACCGAGGCCAACCTGCCGATCCTGCGCCACCAGGACCGCGACCTCTACTACCGCGAGCACGTCGACCGCCTCGGCATCGGGACCTACGCCCACCGCCCGATGCCGGTGCGGCTGAGCGACCTCCCGCAGGACGAGGAGACCTCGGAGCGGGCGATGCCATCGATGCTGCCGTTCACCGAGGAGGACTTCGCCGCCTCCTGGGAGCACAGCAAGCGGCTGCTGCCCGCGCTGGAGACCGCGAAGGTCGACACCGGCTTCAACGGCGTCTTCTCCTTCACGCCCGACGGCGGACCGCTCGTCGGTGAATCCCCGGACGTGCAGGGGTTCTGGATCGCGGAGGCCGTGTGGGTCACGCACTCCGCCGGTGTCGCGCGGTCGGTGGCGCAGCTGCTGGTCGACGGCCGCAGCGAGGTCGAGCTGCACGGTTGCGACGTGCACCGCTTCGACGAGCTGGAGACAGCGCCCGATTACGTCGAGGAGACCTCGTCGCGCAACTTCGTCGAGATCTACGACGTCAAGCACCCGTTGCAGCCGAAGTTCTCGCCGCGCGAGCTGCGGGTCAGCCCGTTCCACGCGCGTCAGAAGGAGCTCGGCGCGGTGTTCCTCGAAGCCCACGGCTGGGAGCGCCCGCACTGGTTCGAGGCGAACGCTCCGCTGGTCAAGGAACTGCCGATGGAGTGGCAGCCGCCCTCGCGCGACGCCTGGTCGGCGATGTTCCACAGTCCCGTCGCCGCGGTGGAGGCGTGGAAGACCCGCACCGCCGTCGCGCTCTACGACATGACTTCGCTCAAACGGCTGGAGGTCAGCGGGCCCGGTGCGCTGGCCTTCCTGGACCGACTCACCACCAACAAGGTGGACAAGTCGGTCGGTTCGGTGACCTACACGCTGATGCTCGACGAGGCCGGTGGGGTCCGCAGCGATCTCACCGTCGCGCGGTTGGGGGAGCAGCTGTTCCAGGTCGGTGCCAACGGCAACCTCGACCACGAGCACCTGCGGCGCAACCTGCCCGACGACGGCGGTGTCGTGCTGCGCGACATCACCGGCGGCACCTGCTGCATCGGCGTGTGGGGCCCGCTGGCGCGCGACCTGGTGCAGCCGCTGAGCCGCGACGACCTGTCGCACGAGGGGCTGAAGTTCTTCCGCTGCAAGCAGATCCACATCGCCGGCATCCCGGTGACCGCGATGCGGGTGTCCTACGTCGGGGAGCTGGGCTGGGAGCTCTACACCAGCGCCGAGTACGGCCAGCGGCTGTGGGACGTGCTCTTCGAGGCCGGCCGGGAGCTGGGCGTGGTGGCCGCCGGGCGGGCCGCGTTCAACAGCCTCCGGCTCGAGAAGGGCTACCGCGCCTGGGGATCGGACATGACCACCGAGCACAACCCCTACGAGGCCGGCGTCGGGTTCGCCGTCCGGCCGCAGAAGGGCGAGTTCGTGGGCCGCGATGCCCTCGCGCGCATCGAACCCGATGCGGTGGCGCGGCGCCTCTCGTGCCTGACGATCGACGACGGCCGCAGCGTGGTCCTCGGTTCCGAGCCGGTGTTCCTCGACGGCGAGCCCGCCGGCTACGTCACCTCGGCGGCCTTCGCCCACACCCTCGGCACGCCGATCGCCTACGCCTGGCTCCCGGCCGCAGCCGAGGTCGGAACGCAGGTGCAGATCAAGTACTTCGACCGCCTGGTCTCGGCCACGGTCGCGGCAGAACCGCTGGTCGACCCCGAGATGCACCGCATCCGCCGATGACCGCCAGCACCGAGCCGAACGCCGTCCACGACCAGATGGAGCACACATGAGCCTGTCCGTCTTCGACTTGTTCAAGGTCGGCATCGGGCCGTCGAGTTCGCACACCGTCGGGCCGATGCGGGCGGCGAGCCTGTTCGTCGACCACCTGCGCGAGTCCGGGGCGATGCCCCGGGTCGCGCGGGTGCGGTGCGAGCTGTTCGGCTCGCTGGGCGCCACCGGGCACGGGCACGGCAGCGTCAAGGCCGTCGTGCTCGGGCTGACCGGGGAGCAGCCGCACCTGGTCGACCCGGTGGCCGTGGAACCGCAGGTGCGCGCGGTGCGGGAGGAGCACCGGATCAGCCTCGGCGGCGAGCACAAGATCGCCTTCGACGTGGATACCGACGTCGTGCTGCACCGCAGGAAGCGGCTGGAGTTCCACAGCAACGGCATGACCTTCGAGGCCGTCGACGAGGACGGTGCGCGGCTCGTGCACCGCGAGTACTACTCGGTCGGCGGCGGTTTCGTCCTCGACGAGGACGAAACGGGCAACCCGGTGCTGGTCGAGGACGCCACCCCGGTGGCCCACCCGTTTAGCACCGCCGCCGAACTGCTCGCCCACACCACCCGCACCGGGCTGCGCATCAGCGACGTCGTGCTGGCCAACGAAGCCGCCTGGCGCACCGAGGCCGAGACCCGCGCGCACCTGCTGCACATCTGGCAGGTGATGCGCGAGTGCGTCGAGCAGGGCGTGCGCACCGGCGGGGTGCTGCCCGGTGGGCTCAAGGTCCGCCGAAGGGCCCGGGAACTGCGGGCGAGCCTGGACGACACCGCCGATGCGATGGAGTGGGTGACCCTCTACGCCCTGGCGGTCAACGAGGAGAACGCCGCGGGCGGGCGGGTGGTGACCGCCCCGACCAACGGTGCCGCCGGGATCGTGCCGGCGGTGCTGCACTACGCCCACCGCTTCCTGCCGGGTTTCGACGACGACGCCGCGGTCCGGTTCCTGCTGACCGCGGGTGCGGTCGGCGCGCTGTTCAAGGAGAACGCCTCGATCTCCGGCGCGGAGGTGGGCTGCCAGGGCGAGGTCGGCTCGGCCTGCTCGATGGCCGCGGCCGGGCTCGCCGAACTGCTGGGCGGCACGCCCGAGCAGGTGGAGAACGCCGCCGAGATCGGCATCGAGCACAACCTCGGGCTCACCTGCGATCCGGTCGGCGGGCTGGTGCAGATCCCGTGCATCGAGCGCAACGCGGTCGCGGCGATCAAGGCCATCACCGCAGCCCGGATGGCGCTGCGCGGTGACGGGGAGCACCACGTCTCGCTGGACAAGGCCATCAAGACGATGCGCGAGACCGGCGCCGACATGAAGGACAAGTACAAGGAGACCGCGCGCGGCGGCCTCGCGCTCAACATCGTGGAATGCTGAGGAGAATCCCGTGACGTTCACCCTCACCCTGAGCTGCCCGAACCGGACCGGCATCGTGCAGGCCGTCAGCTCCTTCCTGTTCGAGCACGGTTGCGACATCGGCGAGTACCGCCAGTTCGACGACGCCGTGCGCGGTCGGCTGTTCCTGCGCGTGCAGGCCACCGGCGAGGTCGACCCGGACGACCTGGCTCGTGCATTCGAGCCGGTGGCAACGGAGTTCGGCATGGACTACGCCTTCCA
This sequence comes from Saccharopolyspora aridisoli, assembly GCF_004348445.1. Classification (GTDB taxonomy): domain Bacteria; phylum Actinomycetota; class Actinomycetes; order Mycobacteriales; family Pseudonocardiaceae; genus Saccharopolyspora; species Saccharopolyspora aridisoli. The sequence goes on from NZ_SMKV01000018.1 coordinate 38,794, forward strand.
CTCGGACCAGCCGGCCCGCGTGCTGGTGATGGTCTCCAAGCAGGGCCACTGCCTCAACGACCTGATCTACCGCTGGCGTGCGGGCGCGCTGGGCGCCGAGATCGTCGCCGTGGTGTCAAACCACGAGGACCTGCGCCCGATGGCCGAGGCCGCCGGCCTGCCGTTCCACCACGTCCCGGTCACCGCTGACACCAAGCCGGAGGCCGAGGCGCGGCTGCTGCGGATGGTGGACGACTACGACGCCGACCTGGTCGTGCTGGCCCGCTACATGCAGGTGCTCTCCGACCAGACGTGCAAGGCGCTGCACGGCCGAGCGATCAACATCCACCACTCGTTCCTGCCCGGTTTCAAGGGCGCCAAGCCCTACCACCAGGCCTACGACCGCGGCGTGAAGCTCGTCGGCGCCACCGCCCACTACGTCACCCCCGACCTCGACGAGGGGCCGATCATCGAGCAAGAGGTCATCCGCATCGATCACACCTACGACCCGAAAGCCCTGCAGACCGTCGGCCGGGACGCCGAAGCGCTCGCGCTGTCCCGGGCGGTGCGCTGGTACTGCGAGCACCGCGTCCTGCTCAACGGCAACAGCACCGTCGTGTTTCCCTGACCCCACTTCTGCGTTGAGGAGTTCTTGCCCATGACCACCGGTGAGCTTCCCACCACCGATTCCCAGCTGTCCGAGTCCCCACTGCCCGAGAGCCTGCGCGAGACGCTGGCGGGGCACTACTACACCGACCCGGGGATCTTCCGCCTGGAGCAGGCGACGATCTTCGAGGCCGGCTGGTTCTGCGCCGTGCTCAGCGCGGACCTGACCGGCCCGGGCAAGTTCGAAACCGTCCAGATCGGACGGGAGAGCGTGCTGGTCACCCGCAACCGCAAGGGTGCGATCAAGGCCTACCTGAACGTGTGCCGGCACCGCGGGGCGCGGTTGTGCACCGAGGAGAAGGGAGAGGTGCGGCGGTCCTTCCAGTGTCCGTACCACGCCTGGACCTACTCCTTCGACGGCGAGCTGATCGCCGCGCCGAACCTCAACGCGATGGACGACGTGGACCGCTCCCAGTACGGGTTGAACGAGGTCCACGTGCGCGAGTGGCTGGGCTACGTGTGGTTGTGCCTGGCCGACGAGCCGCCGTCGTTCGAGGACACCGTCATCGGTGATGTCACCGAGCGGCTGGGCACGCCGGACGCGATCGTGGGCTACCAGGTCGCCGATCTGAAGCTGGGCAGGCGCATCGAGTACGACGTGAAGGCGAACTGGAAGCAGATCGTCGAGAACTTCATGGAGTGCTACCACTGCGCCACGATCCACCCGGAGCTCACCGAGGTGCTGCCGGAGTTCGCCGACGGCCTGGCCGCGCAGTACTTCGTGGGCCACGGCGCCGAGTTCGGCGAGGACGTCGAGGGCTTCACCGTGGACGGTTCGGCCGGGCTCACCAAGCTGCCGGGGGTCAACGAGGAGCAGGACCGCCGCTACTACGCCATCACCGTCCGGCCGCAGGTGTTCATCAACCTGGTGCCCGATCACGTCGTCTTCCACCGGATGTTCCCGCTCGCACCTGACCGCACGCTGGTGCGCTGCGACTGGCTGTACCTGCCCGAGGTCGTCGACTCGGGTGCCGACATCGACCGCTCGGTGGAGCTGTTCCACCGGGTCAACCAGCAGGACTTCGACGCCTGCGAGCGCTGCCAGCTGGCCATGGACTCCCGCTCCTACGCTTCGGGCGGCGTGCTGGTGCCCAGCGAGCACCACATCGCCGAGTTCCACGACTGGGTCCGCGAACGCACCGGCTGACCGCGGATGAGGAGGTGGCCTCGCACCGGACGGGTGCGGGGCCACCTTCGCGCGTTGCAGGGTCTTCGTCGGCGTGGCGGAGCCACGACGACACGGACCCGCGCTCTAGCGCGGGAGCTCCAGCGGCACGCCGTCTTCCGACAGCGGCGGCGGTGGCAGCTCGGCGCTGGAGGTCAGCGGTGCGGCACCGTCCAGCGGTTTGCCCGCGTGCTCGCGCAGGAAGTGCGTGGCGACGATCCCGATGATGCCCGCGCCGATCAGGTAGTAGCCCGGCCAGTCCAGGTTGCCGGTCGCGGTGACCGCGGCCTCGATGATCGTCGGTGCGGTGCCGGCGAACAACGACACCGACAGGTTGAAGATGACCGCGAGGCTGCTGTAGCGGATCATCGTGGGGAACAGCGCGGGCAGCGTCGAGGGCGAGACCGCCGCGAAGCACATCAGGCACAGCCCGATGATGAGCAGTCCGAGGGCTTGACCGCCCGTTTCGGCGCGCAGCAGCCACACGGCGGGCAGCCCGAGCAGCACCAGGGCGACGCTGCCGGTCATCAGCACCGGTTTGCGGCCGATGCGATCGCTGAGCCTGCCCACGGCCACGATGGCGCACAGCATCACCACCATGACCGCGACCTGCAAGGCCGTCGCGACCGCGTTGCTGGTGCCGCCCTCGCCGTGGCGGGGGAGCGTGCTGGTCAGGTAGGTCGGGACGTAGTTGGTGAGCACGTAGTTCGTGACGTTCCACGCCACGACGATTCCGGCGGCCACCATCGCGGGAGTTCGGTAGTGGCGCAGCACGATCTGCCCCGCGCGCCGCGTCGTCATCGTGGCCAGCACCGGAGAGCGCTCCATGAGCTGCCGGAACGCCGGGGTGTCCTCCAAGCGGACGCGCAGGTAGAGCCCGATGAGCCCGAGCGGCAGCGCGAGCATGAACGGCACCCGCCAGCCCCACGCGAGCAGCGCGTCCGGCGGCAGCAGGGCGGTCACCGCTCCGCAGGTGCCCGCGCCGAGCGTGTAGCCGGTCAGCGTGCTGAACTCCAGCCAGCTGCCGAAGAAGCCGCGGCGCCTGTCCGGCGCGTACTCGGCGATCAGCGTCAGCGCCCCGGTGTACTCCCCTCCTGCGGAGAAGCCCTGCAGCATCCGAACGAGCAGCACGAGGACGGGGGCCAGCAGCCCGGCGGCGCCGTAGTCGGGGAGGAGTCCGAGCAGCACCGTGGCCGCGGCCATCATCAGCACCGTGGCGGACAGGACCTTGGTGCGCCCGATGCGGTCGCCGAGGCGCCCGAAGACGAATCCGCCCAGCGGGCGCATCACGAACGCGGCGGCGAACGCACCGAGCGTGTACACCGCCGCCCACGGGCCGAAGTCGGCGAAGAAGACCTGGTCGAGCACCCCGGCGGCCAGGTAGGAGTAGATCCCGAAGTCGTACCACTCGGCGACGTTGCCGACCGAGGCCGCCGCGACCGCGCGGTGGACCGTGCGTTCCTCCTGCACGACAGGCGGTCTCAGACCTCGCCGAGGCCGTCTGGGGCGGTCGGTCATGGGTCCCCCGGGTGCGACGGTGCGCTGGGTGCCACCATCCTCGTGGCGGCGTCGCGGTTGTGACCACGACCTGCTACTGATATATCTGTTGGCGAGAAGGTATCCCCTCGGCATCGCCGAAGCAACACCTCAACCCCCTCATCACCCGTCCACGGGGTCGTGGCGCCGCAGGCCCGGCCTCGCGATCGCGCGCGCCCAGGGGGTGGAAACCCTTGATAACTCCCTGTTTCGGGCGGAAATATCCCATTGACGAGCGGGCTGCGGACCCCCATCCTGTTGTTGCGCATAGCACGCGGTGTTCCGCTATCTGCAACAGGAGGCGTAATGATCTTGGTTGGTGAGCTGCTCGACCTGCCGCCGGGGGAGTCGGTCCGCGTGCACGGCGAGGTGGCGATCGCGGTGTTCAACGTGGACGGAGAGCTCTACGCGATCGATGACACCTGCTCGCATCAGGACGCTTCACTGTCCGATGGGTGGTTGGAGGGCTGCGCGGTCGAATGCCCGCTGCACGCGGCCTGCTTCGACCTCCGCACCGGGATGCCCAGCGGCCCGCCCGCCAAGAAGCCGGTCCGCACGCACGCCGTCACGGTCGAGGACGGGCTGGTCTACGTGCACGAGTCGACTCGCGTCGGCAGCACCGTCGCGGAGGAGGTCGGTTGATGCGCCACATCACGGTCGTCGGTGCGTCCCTGGCCGGGCTCTCAGCGGTCCGCGCGCTGCGCGAGCAGGGTTTCGATGGTGAGATCGCGGTGATCGGCGACGAGCCGCACCGCCCCTACGATCGGCCGCCGCTGTCCAAGGAGTTCCTGGCGGGGAAGATCGACGAGGACGACATCCGGCTCACGGACTCCGACGACGACGCGCTCGACGTGGACTGGCGCTTCGGACAGCCCGCCAGCGCGCTCGACACCGCCGGCCGCGCGGTCGTGCTCGCCGACGGAACCCGCCTCGGCACCGACGGCGTCGTGCTGGCCACCGGTGCGCGAGCGCGGCAACTGCCCAGCGGGCCGCTCCAGGGCGTGCACACCTTGCGGACCCTTGACGACGCGCGTGCGCTGCGCGCGGAGCTGGTCGCAGGAGCGCGGCTGGTGGTCGTCGGCGCCGGGTTCATCGGTGCGGAGGTCGCCTCAACGGCGGTCGCGCTCGGGTGCGAGGTCGACGTCGTCGACAACGGCCCGGTTCCGCTGCGACGGGTGCTCGGGGCCGACATGGGCGAGGTGTGCGCCCGGATGCACGCCCGCAACGGCGTGCGGGTGCACCCGCAGTCCGGCGTCGCCGAGCTGTTGGGGGAATCCCGCGTGACCGGGGTGCGGTTGTCCGACGGGCGGGAGCTCCGCGCGGACGTCGTCGTGGTCGGCATCGGGGCCGAGCCGAACACCGAATGGCTCGTCGGGTCCGGGCTCGACGTCGACAACGGGGTCAGCACCGACGCTCGCGGCCGGACCGGGGTTCCGGAGGTCGTGGCGGCGGGAGACTGCGCGCATTCCTACCGCGACTACACCGCGCGTCCGATGCGGCTGGAGCACTGGACCAACGCGCTGCAACAACCGGCCGCTGCTGTGGCGGCGCTGCTCGGCCGGGAGCACTCGGCTCCCGCGCACCACGCGGTTCCCTACTTCTGGTCCGACCAGTACGGGCACAAGATCCAGTTCGCCGGCCACCGCACCGAGGACTGCACCGTTCAGATCGAGGAGGGCGACCCGGAATCCGGCGACTTCCTCGCCCTCTACCTCGACGCGGCGGAAGAACCCGTCGGAGTCCTCGCCGTCGATCGCGCTCGGCCTTTCGGCCAATGGCGCCGCAAGCTCGCGCAGCGCCTCTAGGGTCGAGGAGTGCGCGGCGGAGCCGCTGTGCCAGGTGTGGGGCTCAACTGCAACCGCCGCAAGTCCTGAGCGGTTCCGTGGCGAGTGCGCCGCGACGCCGTGCATCGGCATGCATCAGGAGTGGCTCTACGGAGTCCACGGAACCGCTCAGGACCTGCTACCCGAACCGCCAAGCAGAGCAATCGCCCCACAGCTCTCACACCAGGGAGCGCATTGCCTTGTCGAAGTTGAGGACGTGCTCCCTGGCCAGCTGCTCCGCCTTGTCGGGCTTGCGCGAACCGATGGCTCGCAGCAGTGCCGAGTGCTCCATGACGTGGCTGTCGAAGTCCTGCATGCGGTCCAGGAAGACGCAGAAGATCCGCGTCGCGAGGTTGTCGTAGCGGATCAAGGTGTCCTCGAGGTGCGGGTTGCCCGCCGCGTGGTAGATCGTGCGGTGCACGTGCAGGTCCCAGCGCATGACCTCGTCGCGCGCCATCGAGTGGAAATCCATGCTGTCGAGCTGGTCGACGAGTTCGCCGACCAGCTCCAGGTCCGCCTCCCCGGCGGTCTCCGCGGCCCGCCGGGCGGCCAGTGGTTCGAGGTGCACGCGCAGGTCGGAGATGTAGGCCAGATCGGTGATGTCCACGGCCGTGGCGAAGGTCCCCCGGCGCGGGTAGGACACGACCAGCCGATCGATCTCCAGCCGCTTGAGCGCCTCCCGCACTGGAGTGCGGCCGATCTCCAGCGAGCGCGCCAGCGCCGCGTCGTCGATGGCCGTCATCGGTGGGATGTCCAGCATGATCAGCTGGTCTCTGATCGCCAGGTAAGCCTTCTCGGCCATGGACAGGTTGCCCGGTTGCTCCTCGCTCGCAGCAGTCATCATCGCCCCGACTTCATCAGAAACAGAGTTCTGACACATCGAATTCTGGTACATCAGTAGTATAGCAGAAAGCGTTCCGGCATCATTCGAGGTTTTTGGAGTGCGGGGTGAAACCATTCTGAATTGTGATATCCGCGGCGCCGAACTTGCGACCCGCGAAAAACGTCACGGATTCGACGAGATGCCGATGTCGGTTCACGGCGCGGGGATCGACAGCCAGGCGAGGGCTTCGTCCGCCGCCGCGGCGGCGTGCTCGTGGGAGCCGCTCTCGCTCCAGACGACCAGGGCGGCGAAGGTGGCCGCCTGGTACCCGCTGGCCAGAGCGGTGGCGGCGGCGGGGGTGATGCTCGGGACGCGGTGGTCGATGAAGCGGGCGAGTTCGGCGATCCAGGGCCGGTAGGCGGTGGGGGCGGTGCTCGCGATCTCGGGTTCGGTGCACACGACTCGGATCCAATCGGGACCGGCGGGTGTCATCGGATCGTCCGAAATGGACGCGACGATCGCGCGGCGGACCGCGTCGCCGACGGGGGCGTCCTCGGGTGTGTTGTGGAGCGCATCGCGCAGTCGGCGGGTGGCGACGGGCACACCGATCCAGGCGATGTCGGATTTGCGCGCGAAATGCCGGACGAGGGTGCGGACGCTGACGCCGGTGGCTTCGGCGATGTCCTTCCAGCCCACGTCGTCGTAGCCGCGCTCGGTCCAGAGCCGGAAGGTCTCGGTGGCGATGGCGGCGCGGTCGAGCACGGTCGGGCGGCCGCGCTGCGGTGCGGACACGTCGCTGTTGCTCACCTCGCCGACGATAGTCGACCGAGCTCCACGCGTTGGTCAACGCGGGTCAGGCATTTTTGTCTTAATGAGCCAAAAGCCTGGTAGGGTCCCGATCACAACCCGGGACTTCCGACCAGGTGAGGACGAAGCGATGCGCGAGAAGGTCATGCCCGACGTGCTCGCCCCGGCGATCCTGGGGCCGTTGCGGCTGCGCAACCGGGTGCTCAAAGCCGCGACCTACGAGAGGCGGGCCCGTCGCGGACTGGTCACCGACGAGCTGATCGACTTCCACGTCCGGCACGCGGCCGGTGGTGCCGGGATGACCACGCTCGCCTACTGCGCCGTCGCGCCCGAGGGTCGCACCGACGGGCACCAGATCGTCTGGCGCGACGAGGCCGTCCCGGGCCTGCGGCGGTTGACCGAAGCCGTGCACGCCGAGGGTGCTGCGATCTCCGCGCAGGTCGGCCACTCCGGGCCGGTCGCCGACTCCACCAGGACGAAGCTGCCCGCGCTCGGTCCGAGCAGGTCGCTGAGCCTGCAATCGCTGCGCCTGGTCAAGGCCGCGACCCCCGGTGACATCGACCGGGTCGTCCGGGCGCACGGCGAAGCCGCGAAGATGGCCGTGGCGACCGGGTTCGACGCCGTCGAGATCCACTTAGGACACAACTACCTGGCGAGCTCGTTTCTCAGCCCCAAGCTCAACAGGCGCACCGACTCCTACGGCGGGAGCCTCGCGAACCGGGCCAGGCTCGCGTTGCGGATCATGCGCGCGGTCCGCGAAGCGGTCGGCGACCGGATCGCGATCCTGGCCAAGCTGAACATGGACGACGGAGTGCCCGGCGGGTTCTGGCTGGACGAGGCGATCACGGTGGCGCAGTGGCTGGAGGCCGAGGGCACCGTCGACGCGTTGGAGATGACCGCGGGCAGTTCGCTGCTCAACCCGATGTACCTGTTCAAGGGCGACGCCCCGGTGCGCGAGTTCGCCTCGGTGATGCGCGAACCCATCCGCACCGGCGTGAAGCTGCTTGGGAGCAGGTTCCTCCGCGAATACCCCTACCAGGACGGCTACCTGCTGGACGACGCCCGCCAGGTCCGCGCGGCGGTGGACCTGCCGATGGTGCTGCTCGGAGGCGTCACCAACCGGCAGATCATGGACACCGCCATGCGGGAGGGCTTCCAGTTCGTGGCGATGGGCCGGGCCCTCCTCCGCGAACCCGACCTGATCAACCGCATCGCCGCGGACTCCAGCACCCGGTCGCTGTGCAACCACAACAACCGCTGCATGGTCACCACCTTCACCGGCTCCCGCTGCGTCTTGGCTCCGGAGAGCCCGTCCCAACCGTGACCGCGGCGAAAAGCGGGAACCGGATTCCAGTGGAAATCGGGAACCCGAGTTCCACTGAGATCCCGGACGCCACCGGCGTGGCGGTCAGCGGCCTTCGAAGTGGCCGGCGCGCTTGTCGAGCACGGCGTTCATGGCTTCGGCGTGGTCGGCGGTGTGGTGGGAGAGGGCCTGCATGGTGGCCGAGAGCTCCAGGACGTGGCGCAGGTCGTTGGACCGGGACTCCTTGAGCAGCCGCTTGGCCATCCGGGTGGCGTGCGGCGGGTTCTTGGCGATCCGGGATGCCAGTGCGCGGGCTTCGTCGAGCAGCTGCTCCGGGTCGACGACGTGCGCGACCATGCCCCATTCGAGGGCCTTCGCGGCCGTGACGCGGTCGCCGGTGAGCGCCATCTCCGCCGCGCGCTGCGGGCCGATGGCCTGGGTGAGGAACCAGGCTCCGCCGTCGCCTGGGATGATGCCCAGCTGCACGAAGGACTCGGCGAACCAAGCGTTCGTGGAGGCCACCCGCAGATCGCACATCATCGCCAGGTCGCAACCGGCCCCGACGGCGGGCCCGTTGACGGCGGCCACCATGGGGACCTCGCACTCGGACAAGGCCAGCGGGATCCGCTGGATGCCGTCGCGGTAGCCGTTGCGCATCTCCCACGGACTGCCGCTGAACATGCCGGCCTTCTCCCGCATGTCGTTGACGTTGCCGCCCGCGGAGAACGCCTTGCCCGCTCCGGTGAGCACCACGCACCGCACGTCGAAGTCCTGCTGCACCCGCCGCGCGTTGTCCTCGAACGCCCCGATCAGGTCCGCACCGGAGATCGGGTTGCGCTGATCGGGCAAGTTGATCGTCCAGGTCTCCACGTGATCGGCGCGCTCGACCAGCAGCACATCGGACATGAGAAGCGTTCCTCCAAAGCAGCCGGGCCTGACTCGGCGACACCCTACGTGCACGTGCGGCACCAGGTCATCGGGAAGGCCCGTTGACCTGGGACGTGCGTACCGGTTACGTGGTGAGCGCAACCGTCCCGGAACAGTGCTGGAGTGGTCGATGCCGTCGTTGATGCCGCCGCCCGTTCGCGAGGACGAGGAGCTGGACGAGGTGCGCCAGGAGGTGCGGGGTTTCCTCGCCGAGCAGGTCGCCGCGGGCGGTTTCGAGCCGACCGTGGACAGCTGGTTGAGCGGGTGGGACGTGGGTTTCACGCGCGCGCTCGCCGAGCGGGGATGGCTGGGCATGACCGTGCCCGTCGAGTACGGCGGACACGGGAGGACGTTCCTGGAGCGGTTCGTGGTCACCGAGGAAGTGCTGGCTGCCGGGGCGCCGGTCGCCGCGCACTGGATCGCCGATCGGCAGGTCGCCCCGAACCTGCTGCGCTTCGGCAGCGAGCGGCTCAAGCGGGAGTACCTGCCGCGCATCGCTTCCGGCGAGGTGTTCTTCGCGATCGGCATGAGCGAACCGGATTCGGGCTCCGACCTGGCCAGCGTGCGGACGCGGGCGGAACGGGTCGACGGCGGTTGGCGGGTGCGCGGCACCAAGCTGTGGACCTCCGGGGCGCACGTGGCGGACGCCTTCATCGCGCTCGTCCGCACTTCGCCGCAGGCGGAAGGTCGCCACGGCGGGCTGAGCCAGTTGCTGGTGCGCCTGGAATCCCCGGGCGTGGAGATCCGGCCGATCATGTCGGCCAACGGGTCGCACCACTTCAACGAGGTCCACCTCGACGGGGTGGTGGTGCCCGACGATCACGTCGTGGGGGAGATCGGGGCGGGCTGGCACCAGGTCACCTCGGAGCTGGCGTTCGAGCGCTCGGGGCCGGAGCGGTTCCTGTCCACCTACCAGCTGGCGAAGTCGCTGGTCGCGAGCCTGGAGCCAGCCGAAGCGGGGAGGATCACCGGCAGGCTGGCCGGACTGCACCAGATGTCGCTGTCCATCGCCGCAGCGCTCCAGCGCGGAGACCGGGCGGACGTTCCGGCAGCGCTGGTGAAGGTGCTCGGAACCGTCCTCGAGGGCGACATCGCCGAACTGGCCGACCTCGCCACTCCCTCTGCCGAGACCGGCGGCATCGCCGCGCTCACCCGGCGGGCCGTGCAGCAGCGACCCGGGTTCACGCTGCGCGGCGGGACGAACGAGATCTTGCGAGGCGTCATCGCACGCGGATTGGGAATGCGCTGATGACCACCGTCGACCCCGAGCTGCGCGACGTGCTGCGCGAGGTCCTGAACACCGATCTCAGCGACCGGCTCGCCCAGACCACCAGTGGCGTCGCTTTCGACGCGGAGCTGTGGCAACGTCTGAGCCGCCTCGGTTTCACCGCCCTGACCGCTCCCGAGCAGCAGGGCGGCTCAGGCGCGGGCTGGCCCGAAGCAGCAGCCCTCCTGAGCGAAAGCGCAGCAGCAGCAAGACATCTGCCGTTCGCCGAAAGCGACCTACTCGCCCACTGGCTGCTCCGATCCGCCGGAATACCCGCCGACGACCCGACGAGTCCACTCACCCTCGCGATCGTCGAACCCGACGGAACAGCCCGCGCGGTGCCCTGGCTGGGCCAAGTCCCCGCAGTCCTCCTCTTCCGCCGCGCCGACGGCACCTGCGCCGTAGCCGAGTCCCTCCACCACCAGCACCCGGATCACTCCCGCAACCAGGTCCCTGATCACGGGAGTGATCCGGTCACCCGATCTGGGCAGGTGCGGGGGAACCTGCTGGGGGTCGAGGAACCTCGTGGGGCTGTGGAGGTTGATGCTGGGTCGCTGGACGAGTTGGTCTTGCGGGGGGCTTTGGCCCGGGCGGTGCAGATCGTGGGGGCGTTGGATGCGGTCGTTCGGTTGTGCGTCGAGCACAGTCGGACTCGGGTGCAGTTCGGGCGTCCGATCGCGAAGTTCCAGGCCGTGCAGCACCTCGTGGCCGATGCCGCCGCCGAAGCCGCTCTGGCGCGCGCGGCGGTGGACGCTGCCGCGCTGGACGCGGCCGAAACCGGCTCGCCCTCGGCGGTCAAGGTCGCGGCGGCCCGCTCCTGCGCCGGTCATGCCGTGTCGGTCGTGGTGCGCAACGCCCACCAGGTCCACGGCGCGATCGGGACGACCCAGGAGCACCCGTTGCAGCTGTTCACGCTGCCCGCGCTCGACTGGCGCGGCGAGTTCGGCACCACCCGCGACTGGGACCGCTTCCTCGGTGAGACCACGAGGACCGCCTCGCTGTGGGACGTGGTCCTCGGCGGTCCGGCCGACACGCCCACCCTGCCGGGAGGCCACCGATGAGCGGCGAACTGCTGGCCGGAGTGCGGGTCCTCGACCTGTCCACGGTGTTCATGGGGCCCTACGCGGCGCAGGTGCTCGCTGAGTGGGGCGCCGACGTCGTCAAGGTCGAATCGCTGCGCGGCGACCAGGTGCGCGGCGTCGGGGACACCTCGGGAGCCGGGGCCGGACCGATCTTCGTCAACGCCAACCGGGGCAAGCGCTCCATCGCCGTCGACCTCAAGAGCGACGACGCCCCCGACGTGCTGCACGCACTGGTGCGCGACGCCGACGTGCTGCTGCACAACATCCGCCCTCCGGCGGCGGCCCGGCTCGGAATCACCTGGGACGACCTGCGCGAGGTCAACCCGGCGCTGGTGCTGTGCGCGTTCCGCGGCTACGGCAGGCACGGCCCGCACGCCGACCGCCCCGCCTACGACGACGTGATCCAGGCGGCCTCCGGCATCGCCGACGCCCAGGCCGCCGCGGGCGGTGAGCCGGAGTACTGGCGCTCGGCAGCCTCCGACAAGGTGATGGGTCTCTACGGGGCCGCGGCCACCTGCGCCGCCCTTCGGGCTCGGGAGATCAACGGTGCCGGCCGCTCGGTGGAGATCCCGATGTTCGAGGGGATGGCGTCGTTCATGCTGCTCGACCGGCAGGGCGGCTGGCTCACCGATCCACCGTCAGGACCCACCGGCTATCCGAGGACCGACTCCGCGCACCGGCGCCCGTACGCCACCGAGGACGGGCACCTGGCCGTCATGATGTACGCCGACAAGCACTGGATCGCGTTCTTCGAGCTGATCGGCCGCCCCGAGCTCGCCGAGGACCCGCGCTTCCGGGACATCAGGGCCCGCACGACCCACGTCGACGAGCTCTACGCATTGCTGGCCGAGGAGATGGTCCACCGCACCTCGGCGGAGTGGAGCGCGTCGTTCGAACACGCCGACATCCCGCACGGGCCGGTCAACTCGATCGAAGACCTCTTCGCGGACCCGCAGCTGGTGGCGACCGACTTCTTCCACACCGTCGATCAGCCGGGGGTGGGTCCGGTCCGGCTGGCTCGGCGACCGGTCGACTTCGGAACGCCCCCGCCACCGCCGCGACCGGCCCCGCTGCTGGGCCAACACTCCCGGGAGGTACTGGCGGAAGCTGGTATCGCCGACGACGACGTGCAACGCCTCATCGACGCGGGAGTGCTCGGCACCACCGACGAGGTCACGCGGCCGGGCTGAGGACCGCGACGAGGAAGTCCGAGTCCTCGCGGCGCGGGCGCAGGTCCCAGGTGGCCAGCACGAGGTCCTGTTCGAGCCCGGCGGCCTCCACGTCGGCGAAGAACTCGTCGGGCTCGTACCCGCGCCCGGTCCCGAACCCCACGGCCACCCGGCCCTGCGGTGCCAGGTGCTCGCGGAACCGCTGCAGCACGGTGCGGCGCGTGCTCGGGGCGAGGAAGGTCATCACGTTCCCGGCGCACACGATCACGTCGAACGGTTCGCTGATGCCGTGCGCGGTGAGGTCGAGTTCTGCGAGGTCGTCGACGATCCAGCGCGGCCCCGGGTGGTCCTCCTCGGCGGCCTCGATCAGCGCCGGGTCGACGTCCACACCGACCACGTCGTGACCGGCCGCCGCGAGTGCGCCGGCGACCCGCCCCGGACCGCACCCGGCGTCGAGGATGCGCGATCCGCGTGCGGCCATCGCGTCGACCAGCCGAGCCTCACCCGCGAGGTCCTCACCGGCCTCGGCCAGTCCGCGCATCCGGCCGATGTACCAGGCGGAATGTCCTGGGTCAGCCGCCACCTTCTGCATCCACACGCTCTGCTCGACCATGCCTCCATTGTGCGCGTCGAGCTGGCCCGTCGGGCAGCGCCCCAGCGGCGCGAGGCTCACGGCCTGGCGGGCCGGATCTGCTCGATCGCCTTCTCGGCCAGGGGAGAGGCGGTGGTCTCGTAGTGGTGGGCGAGGTCGCGGAAGAGCCTCTCCGCGCGGATGGCGGGCCAGTCGGCGTCGAGGTGTTCGGCCGGCAGGTGCGGGTCCTGGCGGACCAGTTGCAGCCAGTCGGTGTGCAGCACGAGCTGTCGAGCCAGGTCGTCCGGGGCGGAGGGCAGCGGGGACGGGCTGTCCCAGCGCGCGAGGAAGGCGCGGTAGCGCTCGGCGATGGCGTCGAGGTCGAAGGCCTTGCGGACCAGATCCGCGGCCTCGGTCGGCTTCGCCCGCTGCGCGGTGAACACCGTGACGTTGTCGTTGAGCCCCAGTTCATCGACGATCCGGACGACGTCGGTCTCGCCCGGTGCGATCCAGAGGCCGTTCTGCAGCGGGCCGAAACCGGCCCAGATCAGCTTGGATCGGAGGTCGTGGCGGTCGCTGCGCCGGGTGTCGGGCAGCGAGAAGGCAACGAGCGTCCAGTTCCCGTCCCAGTCGCGGTTGACCGCGCCGGTGTGCCAGATCCGCCGCTCGCCGTCCTCGAGGACCTGGCTGGCGTGCTCGGTGAGCCCGAAGTAGACGCGACGCCCCTTGCGGTGCCTGGTCAGCAGCCCGCGCTTGGCCATGCGGGTCAGCGTCGAGCGGACCGCCTCCTCCGAGACGTCGATCCGGTCGAAGACGTCGATGATGCTGCCCGAGTAGACCGCCGAGCCGCGGCCGAGCACGTGCAGGCCCAGGAAGCTGAGCATGAGCGACTGCGGTCGGGCGGAGTAGGTCAGCGCGTCATCGGCGGAGGTGGTCACGCGACCAGCGTAGTCGCGCTCAATGTTGGGCACAAAGTTGACGACCGTCATCACATCGCCGTACTTTCAGTCCGGTCTGCACGCTCGCGGAAGGGGCCTCCGACTGACATGACCGGACACGCCATGAACGTCGACGAGCTGGTCGCCATCGACGTGCACACCCACGCCGAGGTGTCCAAGGACGGGCGCGGATCGCTGAGCCCCGAGCTGTTCGGAGCGTCGGGGGAGTACTTCAAGGCCCAGGGCCACCGGCAGCCGAGCATCGCTGAGATGGCCGATCACTACCGGCAGCGGCGAATGGCGGCGGTGGTGTTCACGGTGGACGCCGAACACGCCACCGGGCACCCGCGCATCGCCAACGAGGAGGTCGCCGAGAGCTGCGCCGAGCACTCCGACGTGCTGATCCCGTTCGCGAGCGTGGACCCGTGGAAGGGCAAGGCAGGTGTGCGGGAGGCGCGTCGCCTGGTCACCGAGCACGGTGTCCGCGGGTTCAAGTTCCACCCGAGCATCCAGGGGTTCTCGCCCAACGACCCGATGGCGTACCCGCTGTACGAGGCGATCGAGGAGCTCGGCGTCCCGGCGCTGTTCCACACCGGGCAGACCGGCATCGGCGCGGGAGTGCCGGGCGGTGGCGGTATCCGGATGAAGTACGCGAACCCGATGCTCGTCGACGACGTGGCCGTCGACTTCCCCGAGCTGCGGATCATCCTGGCGCACCCGTCGTTCCCGTGGCAGGACGAGGCGCTGGCGGTGGCCACGCACAAGCCCTTCGTCTACATCGACCTGTCGGGATGGTCGCCGAAGTACTTCCCACCGCAGCTCGTGCACTACGCGAACTCGCTGCTGCAGGACAAGGTGCTGTTCGGCTCGGACTACCCGGTGATCACGCCCGACCGCTGGCTGTCGGACTTCGAGGAGCTCGACATGAAACCGCACGTCCGGCCGAAGATCCTCAAGGAGAACGCGGTCACCCTGCTCGGCCTGGGGTGAACCGTGAACGACCAGCGGCGCCAGACCGTCTGGACGTCGCCTAGTTGAACAGTCCGCTGTGGACAGAAT
Organism: Saccharopolyspora aridisoli; assembly: GCF_004348445.1. Classification (GTDB taxonomy): domain Bacteria; phylum Actinomycetota; class Actinomycetes; order Mycobacteriales; family Pseudonocardiaceae; genus Saccharopolyspora; species Saccharopolyspora aridisoli. The sequence goes on from NZ_SMKV01000018.1 coordinate 53,909, forward strand.
TCCGCGCTGGTGCCGGTGGCACCTCCGACGACGAGGGTCTCAGCATGACAGGTCCGGCCACACCTCCACCAGCGCAGCTCCGACGCGCCGTCGCGTCCAGCTTCCTGGGCAGCGTGATCGAGTACTACGACTTCCTGCTCTACGCGACGGCATCGGCGGTCGTGTTCAGCCGGGTGTTCTTCACCAACCTCGACCCCCTGGTGGCGACGGTGGCCAGCTTCGGCACGTTCGCCACCGGGTACCTGGCGCGCCCGGTCGGCGGGCTGGTCTTCGGCCACTTCGGCGACCGGCTCGGCCGCAAGCGGATGCTGGTGCTCACGATGCTGCTGATGGGCGTCACCAGCTCGCTGATCGGGCTGCTGCCCACCTACGAGCAGATCGGCTCGTGGGCGCCGCTGGGCCTGGTGCTGCTGCGGGTCCTGCAAGGCGTCGCCGTCGGCGGCGAGTGGGGCGGTGCGGTGCTGATGTCGGCCGAGCACGCCACCTCGCGGCGCGGGCTGTGGGCCAGCTTCACCAACGCCGGTGCGCCTTGCGGAATGGTGCTGTCCACCGCGGTGCTGACCGGCACGGCCGCGATCCTCGGTGAAGACGCGTTCTTGGCCTGGGGCTGGCGCATACCATTCCTGCTCAGCATCGCGCTGCTGGTGCTGGGACTGTTCGTGCGGTTGAAGGTCGCCGAACCCCGGTTGTTCCAGCAGTCCGAGCCCGCCAAGGCGGCACCGCTGGTCGAGGTGCTGCGCACCAGGCCGAAGCAGCTCGCGCTCGGCGTCGGCGTGGGGCTCTCGGCGTTCGTGGCGCAGTCCACCCTGACCACCTTCGTGCTCGCCTACGGCGTGCAGGCCGGGTTCAGCAGGCAGGCGGTGCTCAACGCGATCACGATCTCCTCCGCGTGCGCGGTCGTGGGCATCATCGCGTGGTCGGCCGCGTCGGACCGCTTCGGCAGGCGCCCGGTCGTCCTGGTGGGTGCCATCGCCATGGCCGCCTACAGCTTCGCCCTGTTCCCGATGGTCGACAGCGGGAGCGGTGCCCTGCTGGTGATCGCGCTGGTGCTCGGGCAGGGAGTGCTGCACCCGATGATGTACGGGCCGCTGGCCGCCCTGTACACCGAGCTGTTCACCACCGGGAGCCGTTACACCGGAGCCTCCCTCGGCTACCAGCTGGCGGGGTTGGGAGGCGGACTCGCCCCGGTGCTGTTCGCGCAGCTGCAGAGCAGCGGAGCAGGCACGACCGCGTTCTCCGGCACGATCACCGCCGCCTGCGCCCTCACCGTCGGGTGCGTCCTGGCCCTCCGCGAGACCAGCGGCCACGACCTGAGCGACACAGCACGAGCGCAGCAGGTGGAGGGTGGGATTGCTCCCTGAGGTCCGACAACCACCTCCTTGCCGTATTGAACTGATTGGGTGCCTGGTCGACTCTGTCGGACGGTGGCGATCTGCTCCTGCTGAGATTCGCTCCCCGCGCCACCTCCACGCACCTGATTCCCGTTCGGCCGGAAGGAGCTGATGTGGCCACGTCCAGCGCCGAACCGTCGAGCCGGCTCGTGCCGGATCAGCTGGGCACCGCCGGGGTGGTGTTCCTGGTGCTGGCGGCGGTCGCGCCGCTGACCGCCGCCATCGTCGTCGCGGGCCTGGCGATCGGTCTCGGTGGCGGCGGTGGAACCGTCGTCGCCTACCTGGCGGTCGCGGTCGTCCTGCTGCTGTTCGCGGTCGGATACGCCCAGATGTCGCGAGAGGTCGTCAGCGCGGGCGGGTTCTACGCGTTCGTGGTCGAAGGACTGGGCAGACCCGCAGGTCTGGTCGCCGGGTTCATCGCCACCACGGGCTACAACTCCTTCGTCGCCGGGGCGATGGGCACGGCCGGGTTCTACACGTCGTCGACGTTCGCCGATCTGGTGGGAGTCGACGTGCACTGGTTCTTCACGGCCCTGGTCATCATGGCGGCCGCCTTCCTGCTCGCCAGAGCGGGTATCAGCATCAGCGCCACGGCGCTGGGCGTCGCGCTCGTGCTCGAAGTGCTCGTGCTCGTCGCCTTCAGCGCTTCGGTGCTGATCCGAACGGGTTTCAGCTTCGACGCGTTCGGCGTCGAGGCGATCACCGGGGGAGCGCCGGCCGTCGGCCTGCTGCTGGCGTCCACCGCCTTCCTGGGCTTCGAAGCGACATCGCTGTTCAGCGAGGAGGCCAGGCGACCGCAACGCACCATCCCGCGCGCCACCTACCTGGCGGTCGCGCTCATCGGCCTGATCCACGGGGTGACGGTGTGGGCGGTGGTCAGCGCGGTCGGCGTGGCCGACGCGCAGAGCGTCGCCGAGCAGCACCTGGCCGACGGCGACCTGCTGTTCGTGCTGATCGATGAGTACCTGGGAGAGTTCCTCCTCGGGATCGTGATGGTCCTGCTGGTGGTGAGCCTGTTCGCCGCGCAGCTGGCCTTCCACAACGTCGCCGGGCGTTACCTGTTCTCCCTCGGCCGCGCGGGAGTGCTGCCCGGCGGGCTAACGAGGACCCGCGACAACGGCGTGCCGCAGCGGGCGCTGTCGGTCAACGCGGTGTTCGCGACCGCGGTCGCGGGGGTGTTCGCCGTGTTCGGCCTCGACGTGATCACCACGCTGGTGCCTGTCATGGTCGGTTTCGGGACGCTGTGCATCATCGTGCTTCAGGCGTTGGCCGCCCTGTCGATCGTCGTGCACTTCCGGCGCGCGGCCGATCCTCGGGTGTGGGTCACGCTGGTGGCGCCCGGATTCGGATTCCTCGGCCTGCTCTCGATTTCGGTGATGGCGGTGGCAAACTTCGGACTGCTGGCCGGATCAGAGGCGCCCTACGTGACGGCCCTGCCGTGGCTCCTGCCGGTCGCAGCGCTCGGCGGGTTCGCTTACGCGGTACACCTCCGGGCGAGGCGCCCGGAGGTGTACGAGGGGCTGGACGCCGACCTGGAGCGGTTCGGCGGTACCACTCCTGCGAGCTAGCCCATGCGGCCCAGCGCCTTCACGACGGCCGAAGTTCGGTCGCCCACACCGAGTTTCGTGAAGATGTTGCGCAAGTGGTTCTTGACCGTGCGTTCCGATATCCCCAGTGATCGTCCGATCTGCTTGTTGGAGTAGCCGCGAGCCAGGTGATCGAGCACCTCTCGTTCCCGCTTGGTCAGCGGTGAAAGCACCTCGGTCAGCGTGGTTTCGGAGGAGTCCGATGATTCGAGCATGTTGATCCTTAATGAAGCTAGCTGACCGACTTGGTTCAGAACCTGACGCATCGCTCGCGAGTGCTCGACGGCCTCGTGCAGCAACGCGGTGATCGCCCGGTCCAGAGCCCGGTCAGAGGAACGGGCCATGACATGCCTCCACTCGGGCGGATCGTCCGGGGCACCCTGCACCCGTCCTTTCCTACTTCCCATTTCGCCACAGCATTACGCGCGAATTACGACCCTGTCCGCGAATCCCTCGTATGAGTGGGGAAATGCCCCGTGTGGACCAGTCCGGGCGGCCTGGAACTAGTTCGGAAGATCTGGGGCGAATTGTTCATGGCACCTGGGTCCTGCCTGGTCGTAGCGTTGATCGTGTTTCGCACACAACCAGGAACAGGAGCATTCGACGATGTCTGCTTTGCCGAAGGCGTTCGAGGAATCGTCGGGTTGCTCGATGCAACTTCGGGGCGGGATTCCTTTGTTCGGAATGGACGCGGATGAGGCTTTCAACGCCGTCACGGAAAGGCTGAGCGGCGACGGCCCGCCGGAGCGCAACCTCGCGACCTTCCTGACCACATCGATCGAACCGGAGGCTCACCGGCTGTACCGCGAGTACCTGAACTACAACCTCGTCGACCGAGAGCAGTACCCGGCCATCGACGCGCTGCTGCGCGAGTGCGTCGACATCATCGGTGCGATGTGGCACGGCGATGCGAGCCGGGTCGTGGGCAGTGCCACGACCGGGTCCAGCGAGGCGGCGATGCTCGCCGGTGCGTCGTTGCTGGGAACCTGGAGGGACCGCGCCGGAGATCGGCTGACCCGGCCGAACATCGTCATGGGCGCCGGCGCGCACGCCTGCTGGAAGAAGTTCTGCCGGCACTGGGGGGTGGAGGCGCGCATCGCCCCGGCGACCGGCGACGGGCCCGCCCTCGACGGCAGCGCGATCGAGCGTCTCTGCGATGAGCGGACCATCGGCGTCGTCGGAATCCTGGGGTCCACTTTGGATGGCCGATACGAACCCATCGCCGAGATCGCGAAGAGGCTGGACCAGCTGGAGGAGCAGCGCGGTGTCGACGTTCCGCTGCACGTGGACGCCGCGTCGGGCGGTTTCATCGCACCGTTCCTGGACCCCGAACTGCCCTGGGACTTCCAGATCCCGCGAGTGGTCTCGATCAACGCTTCCGGTCACAAGTCCGGCATGGTGCTGCCGGGTCTGGGCTGGTTGCTGTGGCGGGACCGGAGCCGTCGCCGCGCCGAGCTGGGGGTTCGGATCAACTACCTCGGGGGCGACGACGCCCACTACGAGCTGACCTTCTCCAGGTCGGCGGCCCCCGTGGTCATCCAGTACTACAACTTCGTGCGCCTCGGGTTCGCCGGCTTCCGCGCCGTGCACGCCCGGTCCAGGTCGCTCGCGAAGCGGCTGGCCACGCGGTTGCAGGCGACCGGACGGCTCCGGGTGCTGGGCGACGGCAGCGAGTTACCCGTGGTCGTGGTGACCGCGGAGCCACCGGTCGACCTGAGGGAGGTATCGAAACGACTGGCCGAGATCGGCTGGTCCGTACCCGTCTACACCTTCCCGCCGAAGCTCGACGACGTCGAGGTGATGCGCATCGTCGTGCGCGGTGATCTCACGTCGGAAGCGGTCGAAGACCTCGCGACCGCTGTCGAGGATTTCGTTTCCCACGCGAACTGATCGGAAAAGGAGAACATCCATGCGTCCCGTCCGAATCGTCAGCCGGTTGACCGACCGAGAACCACCGCGGTCCGGCACTGGGATTCGCCTCGCGCTCTTCCAGGGCGAGAACCCCTCGGGCACGCCCGAGGCGGTGGCGGAGAACCTCCTCAGGATGGAGGAGGTGTTGGCGCTCGCCGCCGGCTACGGCAGCCAGCTGTGCGCCTTCCCCGAATGCTTCAACACCGGTTACGCCCTCAACCGCGAGCTGTGCGAGCAGCTCGCCGAGCCGAGCGACGGAAGGACCGTCGAACTCGCCAGGAAGCTGTCCACCCAGCACGAGATCGCGGTCGCCCTGCCCTACGTGGAAAGGGGTGCCAACGGTGCGCTGCACGACTCGGTAGCCCTCGTCGCCGACGGAGAGCTCAAGGCGAACTACCGCAAGACCCACCTCTACGGCGAGGCCGAACGGGTGAACTTCACGCCGGGCCACGACCTGCCACCCGTGGTCCAGGTCAACGGTTTCCCGGTCGGGTTGCTCAACTGCTACGAGTGCGAGTTCCCGCCGCTGTACCAGAGCTTGGTGCGGCGGGGAGCGCGGCTGATCGTCGGTCCCACGGCCGCCGACCGGCACTTCACGCTCCAGAACGGGAACCCGACACTGGTGGCCTACCCCGACGCCACCGAGCACATCATCCCCGCGATGGCCGCCGTGTGGCGGGTTTTCGTGGCCTACGCCAACCGGCGCGGCTGGGAGGTGTCCGACCGCGGGCAGTGGGAGTACCGGGGCAACTCCGGCATCTGGGCGCCGGACGGCTCCGCGGTGGTCAGCGCCGGCCCGGAGGAGCGAGCGGTGGACTCGTTGCTGCTGGCGGACTGCCTGCCGGAAGCAGTGCCGCCGTTCAGCCCGGAAGGTGATCACCTGAGCGATTCGCGGATTGCCGAATCTGAAAGGTTGTTGCCCGCGAGCTGACTCAGCCCCGAGCGTCCGCCACTTCGGCCATCGGGGCCAGACGGACACCCGCGGAGGCGAACCGCTCGCGGATCGCCTCCGCGATGTCCACCGCGTTCGGCCGGTCGCCGTGCAGGCAGATCGTGTCGGCATCCACCGGGATGGGGTTGCCCGTCACGGAGCGCACCTCGCCCCGCAGGACGGCCTCCGCCTGGTCCGCGCAGCTCTCGGGCGACTTCGGCAGCGGCTCCGGTTCGATGATGATGTGCCCGGAGTCGTCGTAGTCGAGGTCGGCGAAGGCCTCCCGCACCACCGGGAACCCGCGTTCGGCGAGGCGTTCGGACACGGGCCCGGCCAGCAGCACGACCCGCACGCCGGGAGCCGCGGACGCGATGGCCTCCACGATGGCTTCGGCGACCCCCTCGTCCTTGAGCGTCAGCCCGTAGAGCGCGCCGTGCGGCTTGACGTGCCGAATCGTCTCACCGCAACGCGCGGCGATCGCCTGCAGCGCCCCGAACTGGTACAGGCAGGTGCGCGCGGCGTCCTCCGGGCTCAGCGCCATGGCCCGCCTGCCGAAGCCAGCGAGGTCGGGAAAACCGGGGTGCGCGCCGACCGCGGTGCTCCCGTCGCGTGCCAGTTCGACGGAGCGCTGCATCGTCGCCGGGTCCCCGGCGTGCCAGCCGCAAGCGATGTTCACCGACGTCACGAGGGGGATGAGGCGGGCGTCGTCACCTAGACGCCACCGCCCGAAGCTCTCCCCGGCATCGGCGTTGAGATCGATGAGAGTACGCATGGACTCACCTCCGGATCAGCGCGCCCACCTTAGTTTCCGGTGATTGCGCACGCAGATCAATCAGCCTATCCTCTCACTCGAAGGTGGTCGATTGGTGACCGACGCGCTGCGTCGAGCCGTCCTGCGGCGCATTCTCGACTTGCACTCGTCGGGGGATGCGGAGGTGCGCCGTGACCGTGATGGAGGTTCAACTACCACCGGCTCGGTACGAATTCGGCGGGGATGAGTTCGTCTTCGTCGAGATCGACCGCGAGATGAGCCTGGAGGCCAATCTCAAGGCGATGGCCATCACCGGCGCGTTGCGCCGGGAGAACATCGACGGGGTCATCGACATATGCCCGTCCAACGCCTCTTACCTCGTTCGGTTGGATCCGGATCGCCTGCATCCGACCGATCTCGTGGAGGAACTGCGCCGGCTGGAACGCACGGCCGGTGAGCTGCGCAGCGATGACGCGGTGAGCACCCGGATCGTGGACGTGCCGGTGCTCTTCGACGACCCGTGGACTCGCGAAACCCTGATGAGGTTCCGCGATCGCCACCAGGACCCCGAGGTCACCGACCTCGAATACGCCGCGCGGATCAACGGGTTCTCCGATGTCCCGTCGCTGATCGAGTCGATCACCTCGGCGCCGTTCCTGGTCACCATGCTCGGGTTCGTGCCAGGGCTTCCGTTCTGCTACCAGATGGTCCCGCGCGAGCGGCAGATCGAGGTGCCCAAGTACGTGCGCCCGCGCACCGACACACCGGAGCGCGCTTTCGGTTACGGCGGCGCGTTCTCCGTGGTGTACCCGGTGCGGGGCGCCGGCGGGTACCAGCTGTTCGGGATCGCACCCGCGCCGGTCTTCGACCTGGCGCAGCGGCTTCCGGACTTCGCCGACGACATCGCGTTCCCTCGTCCCAGCGATGTGCTGCGGTACCGGGCGATCGACCGGGACGAGTACGACCGCACGCGCGGGGAAGTCGAGGAGGGCCGGTTCCGCTACAGGATCCGCGAGGCGGAACTGGTTCCGGCTGAACTGCTCGCCGACCCGGACGCGGTCAACCGCGGGCTGTTGGAGGTGCTGTACAGATGAGTTCCTTGATCGTGCGCACGAGCGGCCTGTCCACGACCGTTCAGGACTCCGGTCGGGACGGCCAGTACGCAATCGGGATGCCACCTTCGGGCGCGATGGACCAGTACTCCTACGCGGTCGCGAACATGCTGGTCGGCAACCCCGACGGCGCCGCCGTGCTGGAGGCGACCTACATCGGGCCGGAAGTGGAGTTCACCGATTCCCGAAGCGTCGCGGTCACCGGCGCCGACAGCGTCGTCACCATCAACGGCGAACCGGCGCCGACCTGGCAGACGCTGGGGGTGAAGTCCGGTGACGTGCTGGCGGTGAAGGCCGTGCGCGCGGGTGCCCGGCCCTACATCGCGGTCAGCGGCGGGGTGGACGTGCCGCTCTACCTCGGCTCGCGCTCGACCTACATGCTCACCGGCATCGGCGGTTTCGAAGGCCGGGCACTGGTCGACGGGGACCTGCTCCCGCTCGGTGGGGCCGTGGAGTCGCCCGCGCTCGGCACCGAGATCCCCGCCGAGCTCATCCCGGAGTTCCCGGAAGCGACCGTGCTGCGGTTGGTCGTCGGGTTGTGCGCCTACCGGTTGACCGAACGAGCGCTGGAGTCGTTCCTCACCACGGAGTGGAGGGTCACCAAGGACGCCGACCGGGTGGGTTACCGGTTGCGCGGCGGTTCGCTGGAGTTCGTGGAGCGGGAGCAGCCGTTCGGCGCGGGAAGCGACCAGGCCAACGTCGTCGACCTCGGTTACCCGGTCGGGTCGGTGCAGGTTCCCGGCGGTGACGAGCCGATCGTGCTGCTCAACGACGCGGTCACCGGTGGCGGTTACGCGACCATCGGCACCGTGATCTCGGTGGACCGGGATCGGATGGCGCAGGCAAGGACCGGCAGCGCGGTGCAGTTCGAGCGGGTGGACATCGATGGTGCCGTGGCCGCCCGGTCGGAGCGGCGTGCACGTCTTGAAAAAGCGCGGGTGGCGGTAGCCGGCGCCTAGAGCCGGCGGAGGGGGAAATGATGTCCACAGTGGATGCTCAAATGCCCGGTGTTTTCTACCGGCGCCCATCGCCCGAAGCGGACCCGTACATCGAGCCCGGAACCGTGGTGCGGTCCGGGCAGACGATCGGGCTCATCGAGGTGATGAAGACCTTCAACGAGATCAAGGCCGACCGCGAGTGCCGGGTCAGCAAGATCTTGCTCGACGACGGTGACGAGGTGGACATCGGCCAGACGATGTTTGAGGTTGATGACGTATGAGCGGCCTGCGGCGAGTGATGGTGGCCAACCGCGGTGAGATCGCGGTTCGGGTGATCCGTGCGTGCCACGTGGCGGGTGTCGAAGCGGTGGCGGTCTACTCCGACGCCGACGAGCACTCGAAGTGGGTCCGGATGGCCGATGATGCGGTGCACATCGGTCGTTCCGCCGCGCAGAAGTCGTACCTGGATCCGGACGCGCTGCTGAAGGCGGCGCGTGCCACCGAGGTCGATGCGGTGCACCCGGGTTACGGCTTCCTCTCCGAGAGCGGCGCTTTCGCCAGGGCGATCGAGGAAGCGGGGCTGGTGTTCATCGGTCCTCGACAGGCGGTCCTGGAGCAGATGGGTGACAAGGCGGCCGCGCGCAGTGCGGCCGCTTCGGCCGGTGTGCCGGTGGTGCCCGGAACCGACCCGATCAGCGATCCGGCCGACGTGCCCCGGCTGGCCGCGGAGATCGGATTCCCGTTGCTGCTCAAGGCGGCCGCGGGCGGCGGTGGGCGCGGCATCCGGCCGGTTGACGACCTCGAAGGTCTGCTGGACGCGCTTCCCGCCGCACAGGCGGAGGCGCGCTCGGCGTTCGGGGATCCGGCGGTCTACCTGGAGCGCGCCGTGGCCAACGCCAGGCACGTGGAGGTGCAGGTCCTCGCCGACGACCACGGCAACGTGGTGCACCTCTTCGAGCGGGATTGCTCGGTGCAGCGGCGAAGGCAGAAGCTCATCGAGGAGGCACCGGCACCGGGGCTGCCCGAGGAGACCAGGCAGGCCATCACCGCCTCGGCGGTGCGCCTGGCCGAGCACGTCGGGTACCGCGGCGCGGGCACGGTCGAGTACCTCGTCGACGGTGACGGCAACTTCTACTTCATCGAGATGAACGCGCGGGTCCAGGTCGAGCACCCGATCACCGAGGCGATCACCGGCGTGGACATCGTCGCGGAGCAGTTGCGCATCGCCGGCGGCGAAGCGCTGTCGATGGACCAGGCCTCGATCGAGCGTCGTGGCGCGGCCGTCGAACTGCGCATCAACGCCGAGGACCCGGAACGCGATTTCGCCCCCACGCCCGGCGAGATCACCGTCCTGCGGCTGCCCGGAGGGCCCGGAGTCCGAGTCGACACGGGCATCTCGCAGGGAGACCGGATCAGCCCGTTCTACGACTCGCTCATCGCGAAGATCATCTGCTGGGGCGAGGACCGGGACCAGGCCTACGCCCGAGCCCGGCAAGCGCTCACCGAGTTCCACGTGGAAGGCGTGGCCAGCACAGCGACCCTGCACCGAGAACTCACCAATGACCCGGAACTGGCAGCAGGCCCGGTCCACACCATGTGGCTGGAACACCACCTCAACACGGGCCAGTGAACTCCCGGCCCGTGCGGGCGGGTGCGGCGTCCCTCGGCGGTCGAGGGGCGTTCGCACGCGTCACCGGAGCACGTCGGTGCTCCTGCCGACCGTGATGGTGGTGAGCAGGGGAGCGCGATGAGCAACGCGAACGAGAGCGCACCCTGCGCGAAGACGAGCACGAGCAGCGCGATCGGCTCGTTGGCCAGCATCGCCATGGCAGGCCATCCGATTTCGAGGGGCACGCGCGCACTCGTCCCGCCGCGCGAAGCGGCGCGAGGGCTGGGCTACGAGCTCAGTGGTTCAGTTCGGTCAGTGGTGCGTTGCCGTGAGCGCAGGTGACCTGACACCTCCGTGATCGGGCACCCGAACACCGCAGCAATCCTCGTTGCGATTCCGCCGCATACGAGTCGGACCCTGCATCCGGATTCGTGGCTCCGGCGCGACGTCGGGACGCCGCGCCGGAGTGGCCGGTTGAGGAGCCGCGGTCGGCGGAACCCGCTGCGCCCAGGTGCTCACCGCGACGGCTGCCCCACCTCGCCCTGCTCCGGTGCCTGGAAGCCGCCGATCTGCTGTTCGAGCAGTTCGGCCAGCCGCAGCGGGGTGCGGTCCTCGAACGTCGGACCGATGAGCTGCACACCCACCGGGAGGCCTTCGGAGGACCGGCCCGCGGGGATCGCGGTGGAGGGCAGGCCGGGCATGGTGGCCAGGCCCGCCCAGACGAGCTGGTCGAAGTACGGGTGCCCGACGCCGTCGATGTCGAGCCGGCGTTCCAGCAGATCGGGGTTGTGGTCGTGCGGGAACGCGGGAGTCGGCGTGATCGGACACACCACGGCATCGAACTCGCCGAACAGCTGCCGCCAGCCGTGGCGGTGGATCTCGCGACGTTCGTTCACCTCGATCCAGTCGCGGTGGCTCAACACCATCCCGCGCAGCCGCGCCGCGTCGAGGCTCTGGTCGTCCGCACTCAGACGGGCGGCGCGGGTCCGCAGCTGCTCGTACGTGTCGACGGGGAAGCGCGCGACGGAGCCGGAGAACAGCAGCTGCGTGTAGAGCGTCGCTGCTTCGGCAAGGTCGGGCAGCAGGGGACTGCGCCGTTCGACGCGGGCACCACCGGCGACGAGCGCGTCGACCACCCTGCTCATGCCCGCTCGCACCGCGGCCCCGGTCGCGATGAACGGGTGCTCGTCGATGATCAGAACCCGGAAGTCGCAGAGACGGTCGTGGCGCGCGGGCGGCAGCGCCAAGCGGTGCGCCTTGCCCAGCGTCAGCGGGTCCGGTCCGGCCATGACGTCGAGCAGGAGCGCGAGGTCGCAGGCGGTGCGCGCCATCGGACCGACGACGGCGAGGTCGAGGTCGACCGGCAACGCCGGCCCGGGCGGCGGGACCATGCCGCGGGTCGCTGCCAGTCCGATCGTCGGCTTGTGCGCGTAGACGCCGCAGAAGTGCGCGGGGGTGCGCAGCGAACCGGCGAGGTCGGAGCCGATGGACAGCGCGCCGAACCCGGATGCCAGGGCCGCCGCCGATCCGCCGGAGGACCCGCCTGACGTGCGACCGCGATCCCACGGGTTGTTGGTGGTGCCGTAGATCTCGTTGAAGCTCTGCAGATCTTGCAGACCCAACGGCACATTGGTCTTGCCGAGCACCACCGCGCCGGCAGCTCTGAGCCGTGACACCTGCACCGCGTCCTCGGCCGGTACGAAGTCCCGGTGCTGCGGCATGCCCCAGGTCGTGGGCATCCCGGCCACGTCGTAGGACTCCTTGACCGTCACCGGAACGCCCAGCAGCGGCCGATCCTCGGCCCGGCGTCGTGCTTGGTCGGCATGACGCGCAGCCGCCCGGGCACGGTCGAAGTCGGACACGCAGATCGCGTTGATCGCTCCGTCATCCCGCTCGATCCCAGCGATCGCCGCCTCGGTCAGTTCCACCGAGGACACCTCACCAGCGCGCAACGCGGCAGCCAGCTCTCCGGCCGACCGGAAGTTCCCATCCATGAACCGAACGCTAGCGGCACGCTGGAAGAGCCATAAAATTCCGCTCAGCGCAACGGAAAAGCCCGCGGGACCGACGTCACGGACCGCAACACCCCTCAGCCGTCGAAGAATTCGAGGGCCGAGGTCTTGAAGGCCCTGCCCGAGACGGCGTTGAAGTGGTTGCGGCGGCCCAGGGAGACGTACGGGACGTTCAGGCTCGTTGCGAAGGAGCGGGCGTCCGCGGCCACTTCGTCGTCGTCCCCTGCTGCGAACAGGGTGCGCGCCGGGGGCCGGCCGGAGAGGCGGTGGCCGGCCATGCCTTCGATGCACGGGACGAGGTCCTCCCCGCCGGAGAGGGCCTGCTGGACGCGGAGCATGGACTCGCGCTGGACCGGGGTGCCTCCGATCCCACCGAGCGCGAGGGCGCGGACCCGGGCGGGGGCCAGCCGGGCCAGGGCCCAGCCGACGACGCCGCCCATCGAATAGGTCACCACGTCCACCGCGGGCACCTCCGCCGCGTCGAGCACGGCGAGGACGTCGCGGGCGAGTTCGTCGGGGGAGTAGCCCGTCGTGGCGCGCTCGCTCTGGCCGTGTCCGCGCAGGTCGGTGACCACGTGGCCGCGATCGGCGACCGCGCGGAGCCAGCCGGTGCGCTCCCACGTCTGCTCCGAATCGGAGGCGAATCCGTGCAGGAACAGCACCGGACGGGTACCGGGATCGCTGTCGTACCAGAGCTTCACGCCGTCACGAGCGGTCGCAGGCATCGGTCAGTCCTCCGGCGGGGTCAGGCGGACGCGCCGCTGCGGCTCGTGGTCGACCGGAACCGTGCCGACGATGCCCGCGTGGTCTTCGACGGTGAACGTCACCAGCGGGGCTCCGACCGCGAGCTCCTCGTCCTCGCCGACGTGCAGCCGCGACACGCGGCCGGTCTGCGGCGAAGGGATCTCCACCGCGGACTTGGTGGTCTCCAGCTCCACCAGCGGGGCGTTGCGCTCCACCCACTCGCCCTCGGCCACGAGCCATTCCAGGATCCTGGCGCTGATCAGCCCTTCGCCGAGGTCGGGCAGCGGGAAGGTCACTTCAGCCACGGCGGTACTCCAATGTTGTCTGCACGGCGGTCAAGATGCGGTCGACGCTGGGCAGGTACTCGTCCTCCAGCGAACCAGACGGGTAGGGCACGTCGAAGCCCGCGACGCGCTGAACGGGGGAGCGCAGGTCTCCGAAGCAGCGTTCGGTGATCAGCGCGGACACCTCGCCGCCCAGGCCGGCGGTCAGCGGCGCCTCGTGCACGACGACGGCGCGGCGGGTGCGGGCCACGGATTCGCCCAGCCCTTCGGCGTCGATCGGTTTGAGCCAGCGCAGGTCCAGGACCTCCAGCTCCACGCCGTCTTCCGCGGCGAGCTCGGCGACCTGCTCGCAGCGCGACACCATCGCGCCCCAGGCGACGAGCGTGGCGTGCCTGCCCCGGCGCACCACCCGGCTGCGCCCGACAGGCAAGGCCTCGACCGGCTCGGCCGGGTCGAAGTCCTCCCGCTGCCAGTAGCGGGACTTGGGCTCCATGAAGATCACCGGGTCCGGGTCGGCGATCGCCTGGCGGAGCAGGTGGTAGCCCTCCGACGGCCCCGACGGCGCGGCGACCTTGAGGCCGGGAACGTGCGCGAACAGCGACTCCAAGCTCTCCCCGTGGTGCTCCGGCGCCCGGATCCCGCCGAAACTGGGCAGCCGCAGCGTGATCGGCATTCCCAGCGCGCCCCGGCTGCGGTAGTGCATGCGCGCCACCTGGTTGACGATCTGGTCGATCGCCGGGTAGCTGAAGCCGTCGAACTGGATCTCCGGAACCGGGCGCCAGCCCGCCATCGCCAAACCCACCGACATGCCCATGATCGCCGACTCCGCCAGCGGGGTGTCGAAGACCCGCTGCTCGCCGAACTTGTCCTGCAGGCCGTCGGTCACCCGGAACACGCCGCCGAGGGTGCCCACGTCCTCACCGAAGATCAGCACCCGGTCGTCGTCCTCGCAAGCGTGGCGCAGCGCGGTGTTGAGCGCCTGCTGCAGCGAAAGCTCAGGCATCCTGCGACTCCTTCCAAGCGCGGTGCTGGTCGAGCAGAGCAGCGGTCGGTTCTCGGTAGACGAAGCTGAACAGCTCGTCGGCCGGTGGCGGCTGCATCGCGTGCAAGCCCGCGGTCGTCTTGCGCACGACAGCGGCGGCGTGCTCCTCGGCGTCGGCGATCTCCTCGGCGGACACCGATCGCATCGCCCGGGTGATCGGGTCCTGCTCGGCGCGGAGGCGTTCCTCCTCGGCGCTGCGGTAGCGGCTCGGATCGTCCGATGTGGAGTGCGGGCCGAGCCGGTAGGTCATCGCCTCGATCACCGTGGGCCCACCACCCGCGCGGCCCCGTTCGAGCGCGGCCCGGGTCGCCTCGAACACCGCGGTGACGTCGTTGCCGTCCACGCGCAGGCCCTCGATGCCGTATCCAGCTGCGCGCGCCGCGACCGAACCACCCGCGACCTGGTGCCCGGTGGGCAGCGAGATCGCCCAGCCGTTGTTCTGGCAGAAGAACACCACCGGCAAGTGGTAGGCGCCGGCGAAGTTCATCGCCTCGTGCACGTCGCCCTGCGAGCTGGCGCCGTCACCGAAGTAGGTCAGCGCAGCCCCACCGGTGCCGTCCAGCTTCGCGCCCATCGCCCAGCCCACGGCGTGCAGCACGGGTCCGCCCACGACGGCGTTCGGCGGCGCGAGGCGGGCGACGTTCGGGTCGTAGAGGCCGCCGTGCCAGATGTTGAGGTGCATGGCCATGTAGGCGACTGGGTCCACCCCCAGCGCGACCGCCGCGCCCAGCTCGCGGTAGGTGGGGAAGGCGAAGTCGCGGGTGCGGTCCAGCGCTGCCGCGCTCCCGATCTGAGCGGCCTCCTGACCCCTGACCGGAGCGTAGGCGGGCAGCACGCCCTGCCGCTGCAACGCGACCGCCTCCTCGTCGAGGCGGCGCGTCACCATCATCAGGCGGAAGAGCTCGCGGAGATCTGCGTCGTCCATGAACGAAAGAGTGCGCACCGGGTCGCGACCGTGCAACAGTGCGTTCCGCGACTGCTCAGGTTGTCCGCTCTGCCGAGCAGGAGCAGCGCCACGCTGTGCAAGCTGTCCAGTCCCCGATCCCCGGTACTCCGATCGTGCAAGCGCTATCGTCGTCCGGGCGTGGACAGCGATGAGCGGAGCCCGCGGGACCGGACGACCACCGGCGTCATGCGTCGGCTCGACCCTGCTCGTGGACTGCGTGGTCATGTCGGCGGCGTGGAGGAGAGGTCGGGTGCGCTATGGCGGAAGCGGTGGCACCCGCCGACCGCGAGGCATCGTCGAGTGCGAGGTGGCGACTCGGATCGCCACAACTGCGCTTCGCGGAGGTCCGGGACGTTGTGGTCTTGGTGCACCGCGCGCGCGGCCGAAGTCCAACCCGGTTCGGCCGGAACGACCCCGGCCCTGCGCTCAGCGCTCGAAGCCTGATCATGGGTGCATGGTCAAGCTGGACCGACTGATCAACGTCCTCGGTGGGTACGGGGCGCGGCTGGTGTGCTCGCCGCGCAGTCGATCGACCGAGTTGCGGGCGGTGGCGCTGCACGACCCGGCAGAGCAGGTGCCGGGTGGTGATGAAGTGCTGCTCGCCGTGGGTGTCGACGGGCCGCGAGCAGCAGAGGTGCTGTCCGAGACCAGCGCCGTGGTCGTGGTGTTCCGGTTCGACCGGATCGAGGAGAACGCGCTCGCCGTCGCCAGGGAGCGGGAGGTCGCGGTGTTGCTCGTCGACCCCGCCGTGTCCTGGGGACAGCTCGCGGGCGTGGTCTACGGACTGGTGCTCGAAGGCCGCGAGACCGAGGCGGGCCGGGGGCCGACGGACCTGTTCGCGCTGGCCGACGCGCTGGCCGAATCGGTCGGCGGTCCGGTCACGATCGAAGACCACCGCTCGGGCGTCCTCGCCTACTCGCGGCGCCAGGAGACGGCCGACCAGGCCAGGCTGGAAACGATCCTGGGCAGGCGGGTGCCGGAGGAGGTCCGCCGCGAGCTCAGCGAGCGCGGGGTGTTCCAGCACCTCGCCGACTCCGACGAACCGGTGTTCGTCGAGCCCTCCGGCACCCGGCGGGGACGGGCTGTGGTCGCTGTCCGCGCGGGCAAGGCGCTGCTCGGCTCGATCTGGGTCGGGACGTCGTCGCCGCTGGACGCCGAGCGCCAGACGGCCCTCGTGCAGGCGTCCCGAACCGCCGCCGCGCACCTGCTGCGCACGCGCGCGAGCGCGGACCTGGAGCGTCAGGTCGAATCGGACCTGGTGATCGGGCTGGTCGAGGGCCACTCCGACGTCGCCACCGTGCTGAGCAGGCTCGGTTTTCGCGGCGACCGGTTCCGCGTCGTGGCGGTCCAGGCGCACAACCAGGGGGAGCACGACTCGGCGGCGCTGCTCGTCTTCGAACTCGCGACAGTGGGTTTCGGCTGGTCGCGGCCCGGTCGCAGCGCCCTGTTCGCCAACACCGTCTACACGATCCTGCCCCACGAGGACGGTGCAGCCGCGCGCGAATGGGTGCGGGCGCTCGCGCGCGAGATGCCCGAGGGCGTGCAGGTCTTCGCCGGGATCGGTGGCCCCGCGAGCCCGGACGAACTCGTCGACAGCAGGCGGGAGGCGGACGAGGGCCTGGCGGTCCACGCCGCGAAGCCGAGGGGATCGCCGGTCGTGGTCTACGACGATTCCTGGCACGAGATCCTGCTCCGCCGACTGCAGCACGTCGCCGCAGGTGGGCGCACGCCCGCGCGGGGGCCGGTGGCCGAACTGCGCAGGCACGACCAGGAGCAGGGAACCCGGCTGACCACGACGCTGCGGACCTGGCTGGAGGTGCAGGGCGATCTCGGTGCCGCGGCCGCTCGCCTGGAGATCCACCCGAACACGGTGCGCAACCGGATGCGCAAGGTGACGCAGGTGGGTGCCCTCGACCTGGAGGACCCGGACACCCGGCTCGCGTTGGTCATCGCTCTCTCCGCCGAGCAGTAGTGGAACCCGCACAACCGGCGGCTGATTGGTTGTGCGGAATCCACAGTGCCCTCCAGGTCGTGGTCGAGCATGCTTCGTGGCGACGAGAGGGAGTGGGGTCATGGGGTCTGCAGTGGGCGGCGCGCCGGGAACGGTCGTCGTCGTGGGTGCCGGGGTGGTCGGACTTTCGACCGCGTGGTTCCTGCAGGAGCACGGCGTCGATGTGACGGTCGTGGATCGCAGCGGTGTCGCCGCTGGCGCGTCGTGGGGCAACGCGGGCTACGTCGCCCCCGCCTTCAGCGTTCCGCTGCCCGAACCCGCCGTGCTGCGCTACGGTCTGCGCTCGCTGTTCGACCCCACCGCCCCGCTGCACGTGCCCCGAACCGTGGACCCGGGCCTGTGGGCGTTCCTCGCGGGCTTCGCGCGGAATTGCACGCACCGCACCTGGCAGCGGTCCATGCGGTCGCTGGCGGGCCTCAACGAGGACTGCCTCGACGCCTTCGACGAACTCGCCAAGGGCGGGGTCGCAGCGCACACCGAGACCGCTGCGGTCATGGCCGCCTTCGAGAAGCCCGAGCAGGCAGGAGAACTGCTGGAGGAGTTCGAGCGGGCCCGCCTCAGCGGCCAGGAGACGTGGTTCGCCGACGCGGCCGCGTCCGAGGTTCCGCAGCTCTCGTCGTTGGTGAGCAGAGTGCTCCGAATCGAGGGCCAGCGCTACGTCGACCCGGGTGTGTTCACCCGGTCGCTCGCCGAGGCCGTCGAGGGCCGAGGCGGACGGATCCACACCGGGTTCACCGTGCGGGACATCGTCCGCGACGGTGGCAGGCTGATCGTGAGATCCACGCAGAACGACTACGCAGCAGCGGATTCGGTCGTGCTGGCCACGGGTGCGTGGCTCCCGGAGATCGCCGTGAAGACCGGGGTCAGGCGGCGGGTGCGCGCCGGGCGCGGCTATTCGTTCACCCTGCCCGTGGAAGAACCCGTGCCCGGCCCGATCTACCTGCCGGCGGTGCGGGTCGCCTGCACGCCGTACCAGGGTGGTCTGCGCGTGGCGGGCACCATGGAGTTCCGCTCGCCCGACGCCGCGCTCGATCGTCGCCGCATCGAGGCGATCGTGCAGTCCGCGCGGCCGTTCCTGCGCGGCGTGGACTGGGACGGCCGCCACGACGAGTGGGTTGGTCCCCGGCCGGTCACCGCGGACGGCCTGCCGCTGATCGGGGCGTCGAAGATGCCAGGTGTCCACATCGCCGGAGGGCACGGGATGTGGGGGCTCACGCTCGGGCCGATCACCGGGCGCTTGCTGTCGGAGCAGATCGTCACCGGCGAACGTCGAGCCGCACTGCGGCCTTTCGACCCGTTGCGATGACGACCGGCGAGTTGTCCGCGACCGAACGTCGCGAGCTCGAATGGCTGCGCACGGAGAACAAGCTCCTGCGCACGGAGAAGGAGATGCTGCTCCGCATCGCCACCGAGTACGCACTGGAACACCGCAACCCCGGACCGCCACGCGAGAACGACGGCTGACCGGACGCTCATGGAGGTCACCTTGCCGGAGTGGACCCAATTCGGCCTCGCCCTGCTCGCCTTCTTCCTGCTGGCCCTGAACCACTGGTTGACCCGGCGTGCCCACCACCTGCGCAAGAGCAGGTCGGAGAGCGAATCACCCTCGCCGATGTGCTGATCGCGCCTCCGCCGGTGGTGGCCGTCGAGGACCTCCGCGTCGCTCCGGTCATCGCCGGCGCCTTCTCGCCGCCTGGCTCGCTGACCGCGCCGCCCGCCCGGTGCGTCGGCTCTGGTTCGAATCGCCGAGGCGTGACGTGCTAACTTGGAATAAGTCAACTGACTTAAACCTGAGGTCGTCGCGCCCCGTGGACGCAGGCGCGCAGCGAGAAAGGCCGCGATGTCGACGCTCCCTCCCTCGATTCCCGAGTTCTCCGACGCCGAGGTCGACGCGCTGCGTCAGCGGTACCGCGCGGAGCGTGAACGCAGGGTGCGGCCCGACGGAAGCGCGCAGTACGCGCGGGCCGGAGGGAGCTTCGGCTACTACGCCGAGGACCCGCACGCCGAGGAGCTCAGCAGGCAACCGCTCCACGACCGGGTCGACGCGGTCGTGCTCGGTGGTGGGTTCGGCGGCTTGTGCGCGGGTGCGCGACTGCGCCAAGCTGGGCTGGAGCGGATTCGGATCATCGAGAAGGGCGGCGACTTCGGCGGGACCTGGTACTGGAACCGCTACCCGGGCATCCACTGCGACATCGAGTCCTACGTCTACCTCCCGCTGCTGGAGGAGGTGGGCTACGTGCCGAAGTGGAAGTACTCGCCGGGGGAGGAGATCCGGCAGCACGCGATGGCGATCGGCCGCACCTTCGACCTCTACCGCGACGCGTGCTTCCAGACGGGCGTCACCGAGCTCCGCTGGGACGACGGTGAGTGGATCGTGCGCACCGACCGGGGTGACGAGATGCGGGCGACCTACGTGGTCGTCTCCAACGGCACGCTCGATCACCCGAAGCTGCCGGGCATCCCGGGCATCGAGTCCTTCCGCGGGCACACCTTCCACACCAGCCGCTGGGACTACGGCTACACCGGGGGCGGGCCGGACGGCGGGCTGGACGGGCTGGCCGACAAGCGAGTCGCGATCATCGGCACCGGTGCGACCGCGATCCAGGTCGTGCCGCACGTCGCGCGGGACTCGGCGCGGCTCCACGTCTTCCAGCGCACGCCGTCCTCCGTGGACGTGCGCGACAACCGGCCGACCGATCCGGAGTGGGCGGCCTCGTTGGAACCCGGTTGGCACCAGCGGCGGCGGGAGAACTTCCAGGCCGTCGTGACCGGGCAGCCGGTTGAGGTAGACCTCGTCGATGACGCCTGGACGGCGAGCGCGAACGTGCTCGGCAAGATCATCGCCACGGACGCGCGCGCGGACTGGGACGTCGACGAGTGGGAGCGGGTCGAGGAACTGCTCGACTTCGAGAAGATGAACCGGCTGCGCGCGAGGGTCGAGGAGGTCGTGGACGATCCGGCCACGGCCGAGCTGCTCAAGCCGTGGTACCGGTACGGCTGCAAACGGCCCACCTTCAGCGACGAGTACCTCACGGCGTTCAACCGCCCCAACGTCGCGCTGGTCGACACCGCCGACCACGGCGGGGTGCAGCGGTTCACCGAGACCTCCGTGGTCGTCGGCGGGCAGGAGTACGAAGTGGACTGCGTGATCTTCGCGACCGGCTTCGAGGTCGGCAAGTCCGACGTCATGACCGGTCGCCTCCCGGTCCACGGCAGGAACGGCACGCGGCTGCTCGACGCCTGGCGCGAGAACGGAGTTCGGACGCTGCACGGCTTCTGCAGCAACGGTTTTCCGAACCTGTTCCACCTGGGAGCGCTGCAGAACGCCCCATCGGTGAACTTCGTCCACGTGCTCGACGAGCAGGCGATCCACGTCGGCGCGGTCATCGCCGCAGCGCGCGAGCGCGGTGTGAAGTGCGTCGAACCCGCGGTGGACGCCGAAATCGACTGGGTTGCCACGATCGAGGCTTCCTCGCCCGAGCGCGGCTGGTTCGACGCCGAATGCACGCCGGGCTACTACAACAACGAGGGCTCGGCCCGCCCGCGCCGCACCTTCGGCCCCGGCCCCGCCGCGTTCCAGCGGTTGCTCCGGGACTGGCGCACCGGCGACGGCATCGACGAAGTCCTCGGCGACGCGAGCTGACGAGCCCGCGCACGCGCCAGCGTTGGTGGCGTCCACGCGAGGTGCTAGCAGGTGGGTTCAGCTGGCTTGTCCTCGAACCTGTCGGCGAAGAAGTGGCAGGCGGCGGCGTTGCCAGCGAATATCCGGGGCTACGAGCAGGTCGCACTCGTTTCGGTCGAGAGGTACCGCGAGCGCATGACCGCGACTCGCGAGACCCTGACCGGACTCCCGACGGAAGTACCGGCCTGACGGCCTCGCTGGAGCGGGTGCGGAGGTGTTGCATGGGGTTGGCGCATCCGAGGGGCAAGGCAGGATGTGCCGGAGGTCGTCCGATGAAAGGGGAGCCATGACCACCATCGCGATCATCGGTGCCGGTCCTGGACTGGGCGCCGCCGCGGCGCGCAGGTTCGGGCGGGAGGGCTTCTCCGCCGCGTTGATCTCGCGAACGCAGGACAACGTCGACCGCCTCGCCGCCGAACTCGGCGCGGACGGGGTCCGGGCTCTCGGGTACGCGGCCGACGTGCAGGACCGGGAACGCGTGGTGGAGGCGCTGAAATCCGCCGCCGACGATCTCGGCCCGATCGAGGTCCTGCAGTACAGCCCGGCCCCGCGCCGGGAATTCCTGCGCCCCGTGCTCAACACCGGCGTCGATGACTTCGCCGCCGCCGTCGAGTTCTCCCTCCACGGTTCGGTCACCGCGGTGCAGCAGGTGCTGCCCGGGATGAGCGAGCTGGGCAAGGGCACGATCCTGCTGGTCAACGGCGGCAGCGCGGCAACACCCAACGGCAACGTCGCTGGCACCTCCGTCGCGTTCGCCGGTGAGTCCGCCTACGGCGCGATGCTGCACGACGCCCTCGCTCCGCGGGTCCACGTCGGGCAGCTCATCGTTCCCGGAACCATCGGCGGGGGAGACCCGATGTTCGCTCCGGACGCGCTGGCCGAGAGGCTTTGGACGATGCACGTCCAGCGCGGCAACTTCCGGGTCACCGTCGGGCCGGCGTGAGGGGCGGGGCAGAAAGCCCCTGGCTCCCGTTTCGCGGCGGGCACACGCTGGTCAGATAGCGTTCGGAAGGAGCTATTCATGACCATGCACAGCACGCAAGCGGTCGAGTGCCGCGGGTTCGACCGCCCCGACGACGAACGCCAGTTCGAGCACGGCCGCGCCGAGGTGCTCGAGATGGCAGGTGGCACCATTGGGCGTCTCGTGCTGCACCCCGGATGGCAGTGGAGCCAGGACGTCAAACCCATCGCGGGCACCGACTGGTGCGAGGCACCCCACTTCCAGTACCACGTGTCGGGAACGTTGCACGTGAAGATGTCAGACGGCAACGAGTTCGACGTCGGCCCCGGATCCGTCAGCTCCCTGCCGCAGGGCCACGACGCCTGGGTGGTGGGTGACGAGGACGTTGTCATCGTCGACTGGTACGGCGCCAGCGAGTACGCGAAGCGGCGCTGAGCGCCCGAGTGGCCGGCGGGTTCGGGCTGAACCCGCCGGCCGCTTCCTGCCCTGTGAGGCCCGAGACGATCGAGCTGATCCCCGGCGTCCGAAGTGGTTGCATGACGGGTCGTGACCTGGCCCGCGCGTGCGGTCCAGGGAAGTGAACCCGACAGACCGGAGGAAGACGACCGATGGGCCACGGGGCTTTCGAGAAGACCTACGCGGCGAGCGAGGACCGCTACGAGAAGATGGAGTACCGGCGCGCTGGGGCGTCCGGATTGGACCTGCCCGCGTTCTCCTTCGGCCTGTGGCAGAAGTTCGGGACCGACCACCCGTACGAGACGCAGCGCGATATCGTGCTGCACGCCTTCGACCTGGGCATCACGCACTTCGACAACGCCGACCGGTACGGCCCGCCGCACCGCGCGGCGCAGAAGTTCTTCGGGAAGGTGCTGGCCAAGGACCTGGCGCCGCACCGCGACGAGCTGATCCTGTCGACGAAGGCGGGCAACCCCATCGGGCCCGGCCCGTACCAGAAGGGCGGCTCCCGGAAGTCGTTGCTGTCGTCGCTGGAGCACAGCCTGCGCGATCTGGGCACCGACCACGTCGACATCTTCTACAGCCACAGCCCGGACGAGAGCACCCCGCTGGAGGAGACGGTGGGTGCTCTGGTCAGCGCGGTGCAGCAGGGCAAGGCGCTCTACGTCGCCCTCTCCAACTACCAGCCGGACCGCGCGCACCGCGCCGCCGGGCTGCTCCGGGAGGCGGGTGTGCCGCTGCTGGTCCACCAGCCGCGCTACTCGATCTTCGACCGAACGCCGGAGAACAACGGACTGCTCGATCTCGCCGCCGATGACGGTTTCGGCCTGGTCGTGTACTCGCCGCTGGCGCAGGGCCTGCTCACCGACAAGTACCTCGATGGCGTCCCCTCCGGGGCGCGCGCGGAGAACAGCGCGTTCCTGTCGCCCGACGTCATCGACGAGACCTACCGCGAGCGCGCGGCGGCCCTCAACGACCTCGCCCAGCAGCGCGGCCAGTCGCTGGCCCAGCTCGCGCTGCAGTGGGTGCTGCGCCGGACGGAGGTCACCTCCGCGCTCATCGGCGCTAGCTCGGTCTGGCAGCTCGACCACAACGTCCAAGCCCTGGAGTTCCCGCCGCTGACGGATGAGGAGCTCGCCGTGATCGAGAAGCACGGGATCCACGGCACCGGCTTCAAGAAGTAGACCAGCTCGGTACGAGCTGTTGCCAGGGGCAGTCCTGGTCCGGACCGGTCATGATCGACTGCCGAGAAGCCCGGACGATTCGGACCCGGACTGCCCCGACCACTGCCCGCGGCGCGCATGGTGAAGATCTGCCGCCGACCTGACCCGTTGTCGCTCAACGGTTTCAGAGCGTCCGGCGAGCCTGCCGGGTGTTGTCGAGCGCGGATGGCGCCGACTCCGGCGTGCGCCCGAACAATCCGTTCTCGGCCTCGTGCAATCCCTCGTTCCCGGTTTCGGGTTGGGAAATCACCATGATGTTAAGCGCTTGCCTAAGCGCTTAACTCGGAGCTAGCTTGTGCGGCACATCGCGACGGAGCGGTCGGACCGCGGCCCTCCGGTCGGTGTGCACCAGCGGGCGTGCGCCGAGGGCACGCGGAACCGGGATGAGTGATCTTGCAAGCAGTAGTGATCGAAGGACCAGGTCAGGCAGTCGTCAAGGACGTCGCGGACCCAACACCGGCCGGCGGGCAGGTGGTCGTGCGGGTGCACGCCTGCGGACTGTGCGGAACAGATCTGCACCTGGTCGACGGCGTCCTGCCCACGGACTACCCGCTGACTCCCGGGCACGAGTTCGCCGGCGAGGTCGTGGAGGTCGGCGAGGGCGTGAGCGGCCTCGCGGTCGGCGACCGCGTCGCGGTCAACCCGAACCTGCCGTGCGGCACCTGCCGCTGGTGCCGGGCGGGACGCGGAAACCTCTGCCAGGTCTGGGACGCCATCGGCGTGAGCCGGTCGGGCGCGGCGGCGGAACTGGTCGCCGTTCCCGCGGACATCTGCTTCGCGCTGCCGTCGACGGTTTCCTACACGGCCGCGGCGATGGTCGAGCCGCTGTCCTGCGCGGTTCACGGAGTGAGCCGGTTGCCGAGGCTGCCCGGCTCGCACTACCTGATCTACGGGGCGGGCACGATGGGCCTGCTGATGGCGGCGCTGGTGCGCCGATCCGGGGCCGCGTCGGTGTCGATGGTCGACCTCAACGCCTCGCGCCTCGACTTCGCGCTGTCGTTCGCCGCCGACCGCGTGACCACCTCTGCCGTCGCGTTGGAACAGCCCGACGGCTACGACGTGGTCATCGACGCCACCGGCGCGGTGCCCGCGATCGAGGACGGCCTCGGCCGGGTCCGCAAGGGCGGAACGTTCCTGCAGTTCGGCGTCTCGGACCCGAACGCGACGGCGAGCTTCTCGCCGTTCCGGGTCTACCACGAGGAGATCGACATCCTCGGTTCGATGGCCGTGCACAACGGTTTTCAGCCGGCGATCGAGCTGATCGCCTCCGGTGCGCTCGACGTCGAGCAGCTGGTGTCCGCGACGCTGCCGCTGGCGGACTACGCCGAGGCGATCAAGAAGTTCCGCGCCGGGGAGGGCCACAAGATCCACGTGTCCCCGACAGCGCCCTAGGCGTCTTGCCGCGGCTCGCGTGGCGAGACGTCCTCTTCTCTGTGGATTCGACGAAAGGGTTCTGCGCAATGACGCCAACCACCTCCGCACCGGCGCGTTCGCGCACGCGCAACGCGCTGATCTGGATGTTCGGGGCGCTGGGAGGGATCTTGTGGGGCTATGACACGGGAGTGATCTCCGGTGCCATGCTGTTCATCAAGCAGGACATCCCGTTGTCCCCGTTCCAGCAGGGACTCGTGGTCAGCGGGTTGCTGGTCGGTGCGATGGCGGGGGCCGGTGCGTCCGGGCGCCTCGCCGACGTGTGGGGTCGACGCCGGCTGATCCTGTGGGCCGCAGTGGTGTTCACCGCTGGAACGGTGGGTGCGATGCTCGCCACGACGGCGTGGATGCTGGTCGCCTTCCGGTTCGTCATCGGCATCGGTGTCGGCATCGCCTCGGTGGTGGTGCCGCTGTACCTGACCGAGCTCGCGCCGAAGCAGTCGCGCGGTGGGCTCACGTCCCTGATGCAGCTGCTGGTGACCGTCGGCATCCTGGTGGCCTACGTGACCGACTACGCGCTGGCCGACAGCGGTTCGTGGCGCTGGATGCTCGGTCTCGGCGCAGTCCCGGCGGTCCTGCTGGGGATCGGGATCTACTTCCAGCCGGAGAGCCCGCGCTGGTTGGTCAAGCACGGTCGAGCCGACCAGGCTCGCGCGGTCCTGACGAGGCTGCGCGGGTCCAACGCCGAGGAAGTCGAGCAGGAGCTCGACGAGATCCAGGCCGCTGATCGCGAGAAGGAGGCCGAGAACGCCGTCGGCGTCCGGGAACTGCTCACCCCGAGGCTGCGCCGAGTCGTGCTGCTGGGCTTGGGGCTGGTGTTCTTCCAGAACTTCATCGGGATCAACACGATCATCTACTACGCCCCGACGCTGCTGACGACGCTGGGCTTCGGCACGTCCGGAGCGATCCTGGCCAACGTCGGCATCGGTGTGGTCAACGTGCTGATGACGTTGCCCGCGCTGCGCATGATCGACCGCGTTGGCCGGAAGTCGCTGCTGGCGGTGGGAAGCATCGGCATGCTCGTGTCGATGCTGGTCCTCGGCGTGGCCAACGTCGTCGGTGCGTCCTACGGCCCGCTGCTGGTGGCGATCACGCTGGGCAGCATCCTGGTGTACATCGCCTCGTTCGCGGTGTCGTGGGGACCGGTGCAGTGGGTGATGCTGCCCGAGCTGTTCCCGCTGCGCATGCGCGGTTCCGCGGTGGGCATCTGCCTCGTGTTCAACTGGTTGTTCAACATGGCCGTCGCCCTGGTCTTCCCGGTCCTGCTGGACATCACCGGCCCAGGTGCGATGTTCCTGTTCTTCGCGCTGATGGCGGTGCTGTCTTCCTGGTTCGTCCAACGTGGACTCATCGAGACCAAGGGCAAGAGCCTGGAAGCCATCGAGCAAGAGGTCCTGGGAACGCCGGCTCCGGAACCGGCTGTCAAGCAGCCGGCCTGACCGAGTTCGCGAATGCGGCTCCGCCTTTCCGGGCCGGAGCCGCATTCGTCGTTGCTAGGACCCAGTCGGCACACGGATCACCGCCGTGGTCGGGACGCGGAACACCGCCGTGATCGGGGGGACGGGTTGCGGCGGTTTTCGGGGGACTGCCGGAGGTGGCATCGGTGGCGAGACGTCGCGTGGTCGCGGGCAGGCGCCATGCGGGACGATCCGACACGCCCGGGTGTGGGCGGCCGGGAGGCGCGGCTGCTGGGGCTGTGGCTCGGTCTCCGTGGAACCGCAGGACTGCAGGTGATCACCGCCGTTGTGGTCGCCGTCTTCGCCCGCCCCATCGAAAGCTCGCCGAAGACGGGAAACTGCGCGGACCGGCGCTGCTGGTCGGTGGAATCCGGTTGGGATTCGAATACGGGACGGCAAGCGCCGGTCGCCATCACCTCAGCCTCGTCGCGACCGACCCGGTCCGTGCGGGAGGAGGTGGTCGAGCGCGAACCGCCACCGACCAGCGGCACGCTGATCTCGAGCCTGAGCCAAGGCGGAGGGCCTATCCGACCTCGGCGGCCAGGACGACCGCGTGCACATGACCAAGGCCACCATGACCGGCGAACCGGGGAGGACCTCGCCCGTTCCTCGACGCGCGCAGCCGCTACGCCGTGACCGGAGCACCCCTGCCCTTCGAGGTCGCGGCGACCACGACCGGCTGCTGGTGCACCTCGGAACGAAGTCGACGTCACCTCCGGCGTTGAGAAGGACGTGGTGAGGGGTCGCACGAACGCCTCCGGCCCCGCGGATCTACTCAGGAGCGGGCCCGCGCCACGAGTCGGAGTGCAGATCAGCCTGGTCAACGGCGAGTCACTCGACTGCGCGTTGGTGGCAGCCGGCGACCCCGCCGATCGCCCGCGCGGCCGACGGCGTGCACTGCCCGTCCTGATTGCAGTAACACCGACCGTGACCTGCAACAACGGCGCCATGGAGGGGGTCATGATCGCCGCGAAACCCGTGGGGTAAGCTATGTGCACACCCCACGGGGTGGCCGGGACGTGGCGCAGCTTGGTAGCGCACTTGACTGGGGGTCAAGGGGTCGTGGGTTCGAATCCCGCCGTCCCGACCGGTGAGAGGGTTTCCACAGGTCAGAGCCTGTGGGAGCCCTCTTTTTTTGTTCTTGTTTTGCTTCCCGGAGTCAAGCATGCCGCTCATGGACACCTTGACTACGGAGTTTTGGAATGGCCGTTTTTGATCTTGGCAAGCTCACCGAGGGCCTCTCGACGGTCTGGGCCGGGTACCTGCGGGACTGGGACCGCAGCCTGCGTTCGGTGAACCATCCCGAGACCACCCGCTACAACTATCTGCTCGCCGCCGGCCAGCTGGCCCGCTACCTCGGCGAGCACTCCCCGGACCCCGACGCCGACGACGCCGCCGACGACCCGACGGAGGTCACGCGCGATCACATCGAGGCGTTTCAGGCGTGGATGATCGAGACGCGGTCGGCGTCAACGGCGGTGAACAAGCACAAGGCGTTGCGGGTGTTCTTCGGCTGGCTGCTCAACGACGAGCGCGAGATCGACCGCTCGCCGATGGAGCGCGTGCGCAAGCCCGCGACCCCGGCCAAGATCATCCCGGTGATCGAGGGTGATGTGACCTCACAGCTGCTGGAGGTATGCACGGGCAAGGACTTCTTGAGCCTGCGGGACCAGGCGATCATCCGGCTGTTCGCCAACACCGGCGCGCGCTCGTCCGAGGTCGCCTCGCTGACTCTGGATGATGTGGATCTGAAGACCGAGACGGTGGTGTTTCACGGCAAGGGCGCCAAGGACCGCCGGGTGCGGATCGGCGCACGCACCGCGCGGGCGGTGAGCCGGTATGTGCGGGCCCGGTCCAAGCACGGGTGCGGATTTGGACGATCTGTGGCTGTCGGACCGGGGTGGGCGGCCGCTGCATGCCAATGGGATCAAGATCCGTCTCAAGCGCCTGGGCAAGAAGGCGGGGATCAAGAACCTGCATGCCCACCGCTGGCGCCACACTTACGCCCATGAATGGAAGGCCGCCGGGGGAGACACCGGCGATCTGATGCTGGTGCTGGGCTGGAGCTCCGAGACCATGGCCAGGCACTACGGCGCCAGCGCCGCGGCACAACGTGCCCAGGTGGCCCAGGACCGGTTGGCCATCGGCGACGACCTCCGAGTCACAAGAGTGGGGTGTGGGGACCAATTAATCCCCACACCCCACCTGCATTGGCAGTTCCGTTCTTACCTGTGTTTCGGATCGTGCTCACCGTCGTTGTCCAGGTGAGCATTCCACCGCTTGCTCGTCCTCGGCCATCCACTGAAAGAACTGCTGCAGACACTTGTGCTTGTCGAGCGCGGTCGAGGCCGACCGTGTCTCAATCATCCACGCCTGGAACGAATCCACGTCCGCACGCGACACAGCGGCGGGATCCTCAGCATCATCTACACCGCCGCTGGCCACGACGAATTTTCCGAGCTGGACCACCGCGAGCAGGTAGTTGTACCGGGTCGTCTCAGGTCGCCAGTCGAACGCAAACACCGGTCCCAGTCCCGAACCAGGCAACGCCACGACTCGGACAAGCCAGCCGACAAGCGCTCAATATTCACGCCGCCCTCCCCAGAGTCCCATGCTCAGCCGCGTAGCACTGTGCCGCGCCTCCGTTGGCCAACAATCTCGCGACGGCGGCCGCCGCTTCCGTAGAAGATCCCCGGAACCGTCTCTACCGCCGCCTGATCCGCCCACCCGTCTGCGCGCTGGTGGCAGGCACGAATCCCGTACGTGGCATGCCTCAGCGCTTTTCAGACGACCACGACTCGGCGTCCTCGCGTGTGACCGGCTTGGCTGTCGATGTGCGCCGCCGCGGCCTCCGCGAGCGTGTACGTCTTCTCGACCGGGATGTGGAGCTTGCTCCGCGAGAGGAGGTCGACGGCTTCGGCGAGCGCTTCCGGCACGCTCCCGGCCACGCCGGAGAACCGGGCACCGAGCTCCGGCGCGCCGAGATCGGCGATGGAGACCACCTTCTCCGGGTCCCCGGTCAGTTCGATGAGTTCACGGATCACGCCTGAGCCCGCCAGGTCGAGGGCCGCGTCGACCTGACCGAGCCCCCGGACTCGCTCGACCCAGCCCTCACCGTAGGTCGTGGCGAGGGCGCCCAGGCCGCGCAGGTAGTCCTGGTTCGCGGCCCCGGCCGTGCCGATCACCGTGATGCCGCGCTCACGGGCGATCTGCAGCACCGCCGATCCGACGCCCCCAGACGCACCGCTGACCAGCAGCGTCTGCGCGGGCCGGGCGCCGACCTCGCGGATGACGCGCAGCGCGGTCTCCACCACCGAGGGGTATCCGGCCGCCTCCTCGAAGGTCAGTCCCTCGGGCATCCGGGCCCAGGCCGACAACACGGCGAATTCGGCATAGGTGCTCGAGCCTTCGCCGAACACGTGGTCGCCGACCTCGACCCCTTCGACGCCCTCGCCGACTTCGTCCACGACCCCGGCGGCGTCGAGCCCGATACCGGAGGGCAGTTCGGTCGGGTGCGCGCCGAGGATCTGGCCTTCCCGGACTCGCCAGTCGACGGGGTTCACTCCTGCTGCTCGGACGGTGATGCGTACCTGGCCTGGGCCCGGATGAGGTTCCGCGGCGTCCAGGAGCTGCAGGACTTCGGGGCCGCCGAACTCGGCGAAGATGACCTTCTTCATGCTGTCGTCCTCAATGCTCACGGTCGGTTGTGGGTGAGCGTGTGTTTGTTGTTTCGCTCGGCTGACTGCCGCGGTTGATGGCACGCGGCTGGTTCACAGGTGGCGGGTTCGGTGGTGAGCATCCAGTGGCTGAAGGCGGCGTAGCGTTCGGCGGATCCGGCGGCGCCGGTGGCGTTTTCGGCTGTGTCAACTCGTCGGCGAGTTCGGCGCGCAGCACTCCGGCGTCCTCGATGCCGAGAGTGCCGCCCGCAGCGAGGCCGCGGTGGTCAGTCCGACCAAAACCGCCCCGACGATCACCGTGTGCATCGTTCGGTTCCTTTCGTTCTCCATGCAGCCGAATGTAACCCTAACAGTTAGCATTTAATAGCAGTTAGGTTTTTGTGTCTGATAGCATCAGCGGATGACCGCCCCGTCCGGACGCCGTGAGCGCAAGAAGGCCGCGACCCGTCAGAAGATCGCCGACACCGCGCTGCGGCTGTTCCTGGAGCACGGGTACGACGCGGTGGGCATCCGTGACGTGGCCGCAGAGGCCGACGTCGCCGTAACCACGGTCTTCTCCCACTTCGCCTCGAAAGAGGCCTTGGTGTTCGAGCGCGACGAAGACTTCGAGCAAGGCCTCACTCGGGCGGTCACCGGCCGGGCTCCGCACGAGCCGCTCATCCCCGCGCTGCGCCGCGAGATCCACGCGATGGTGCGCCACTGCACGGCGGACAGCGCCGCCCCGATCTGGCGCATGATCGACGAATCACCTGCCCTACGGCAGTTCGAGGAGTCGATGAGGCTGCGCCATGCGGAGTCGCTGGCAACGGCCATCGCTGCCGATCTCGACCTGCCACAGACCACCACGGCCTGCCGGACGATCGCGAGGTTCGTGATCGACGCCCATTCACTGGCCCGTGCGGCGGCCGATCCGCACGCCGCGTTGGACGAGATCTTCCGGATGATCGATGCGGCCTGGGCCGTCACCCGCCCCTCTCGACATGGGCGAAAGGCTGTTCCTCCAGGAAAGGCACCTGCCCATACCAGCCGCTGATCAGCGAAGCTTGGAGCCGATGCGAAGCCCCGAGCGCCGCGGCGCTCGGGGGCTTTTTTGCGTTCAGGGGACGGCCGTAGCGGTAGAACCATTCCCCTCCGCGGCCACCGCCTGGTGTGCGTAATGACGTCCATGTGGATGTCGGAGGCCGGCCATGCATGCCGGACTCGACCTCACCAACTAAAGGTTGTCCCGTAATGATCAAGATGTGGTGGCGGGCAAGGGAATACGCGGCCCTCAGTCGGGTTGGCCGGTGTTCAGTGGGTCATGGCGAGGTTGCGCATCAGGGCCACACCCCTGGCGGCGTAGTAGACACCGTCGCGTTTGCGTCGGCAGTTGCGCAGGATGTTCCAGGAATTCATGTGCGCCAGGACGTGTTCGACGCGGGCACGGACTCGCTTGTGAACGGTGTTGCATTCACGCCGGCTGTCCTGGTGGAAGCGGCCTGCTGTGTCGGCTTTGATGCCGGCGGCTGGCAGTGCACCCCGCGCGCATCGCGAGCGGCCCTGAGACCGCCGACTGGCTTCAACCCCGAAGTGGAAGGCCTGGTCGTAGTTTTCACTCGGTTGATGAGTCGTTGACACGTGCTCGATGACGGCAGATCCTCGTAGCCACTGGCGCACCGAAAGGGTAACGGGGGCGGGCCATGTTGCGGACCACGCTGGACGGCGAACCGTTGCGGCACTTTTCCGTTCTCCGCAGTCATGACGTCGACGAAGTGCGCGAACTGGGGGAGCGGCTTTTCGCCCCGCACCGGCTCGAACCGCTCGGTTACGACGAACCGATGGACGCACGACTCAACGCGGTGCACATCCGGGATGTGACGATCGGGTACGTCCGATACGGGCCGCCGGTGCGCATCACCGTTCCGGACATGGTCGATTCCTACCAGTTCAACATCCCGATCGCGGGGTGCATGGAGATCTCGGACAGGAACCGGACCATCACCAGCGGCACCTCCCGGTCGGCAGTGCTCGTACCGGGCAAGTGGTATTCGGGTCGGTGGACGCCGGGCTGCACGCAGATCGCGGTGAACATCACGCGCGCGGGTCTGGAAACGGAACTCGAACGCCAACTCGATCGTCCGGTCAGAGGCCCGGTGCGGTTCGATCTGGGGATGGACCTGGGCGAGCCGTTGAGCCAGAGCTGGTTGGCGACGGTACACCTCGCGGTCGCCGAGCTCGACCGGCCGCGCAGCGTTCTGATGCACCCGCGCGCGGCCAGCCACCTGGAGCAGTTGCTCATCCTCGGCGCGTTGCTCGGCGCGCACCACAACTACTCCGCCGAGCTCGTCGAGCCGGCACCGCAACCGGGCCCGCGGACGGTCACCCGCGCCATCGAGTTGATCGAGGCGCACGTCGACCAGCCGCTGACCGTCGCTGAACTCGCGCACGCGGTCGGGGTGAGCGTGCGCTGCTTGCAGGAGGGCTTCCGGAGCCACCTAGGCACTTCGCCCATGGCCTACCTGCGCGATTTCCGCCTGGCCGGTGCCCATCGGGCGCTGGTCGAGTCATCGACTGACTCGACCACGGTCACCGCCGTGGCGTACCTGTGGGGTTTTACGCACCTGGGCCGCTTCTCGGCGGCCTACCGCAGCAAGTACGGCGTCGCGCCCTCCCGAACCCTCCGCAGTGCTCCTGCCCGTGCGGCACGTCAACCGCGATCGTGCGCGAAACCGGTCAACGGCCGCGCACATCGGATAGTGGAGCCCCACCCAGGCCCGTAGCGTCGGCACGGTATCCGCTGGTCAGGCCCGATTCGGGTCTCCCGGCGGTTCGTGACTCTGCAATGCGGGCTTTCCACAAGGAGGTGGGAGGTAATGCAACCGACCGGAGGAACGAACGAGACGCAGGAGAATTGCGACGCCGTCGTCGTCGGCGCGGGGTTCTCCGGGCTGTACATGCTGCACCGGCTACGAGACACGTTGGGGCTCAAAACTCGGGTGTTCGACGTGGCCGACGACGTCGGCGGCACCTGGTACTGGAACCGGTACCCCGGAGCCCGATGTGACTCCGAAAGTTACTTCTACTCCTTCTCGGACCGGTTGTCGGAAGAACTGCTCCAGGAGTGGACCTGGACCGAGCGCTTCGCCGCGCAACCCGAGATCCTGAGCTACCTCCAGCACGTCGCAGAGCGCTTCGACCTGTACGAGGACATCCGGTTCCGCACCCAGGTCGTCGCGGCCGAGTATGACGAGGCAGCGGGCCGCTGGACGGTGCGAACCGGTGACGGAGGACGCGTCACGGCGACCTACCTGATCACCGCTGTCGGTTGCCTGTCGACGACCAACCTCCCCGACTTCCCCGGGCGGGACGCCTTCGGTGGACCCTGGTACCACACCGGGCTGTGGCCGCACGAGGGCGTGGACTTCACTGGCCAGACGGTCGCAGTCATCGGCACCGGGGCGACGGGCGTGCAGGCCATCCCGGAGATCGCCAAGCAGGCGGCGCACGTCTACGTTCTTCAGCGCACCCCGAACTACGACATCGCAGGCGGAAATCGGCCGATGACCGCCGACGACGGCCGTGCGATCAAGGACAACTACCGCGAGATCTGGCAGACGACGCGCGAGACCGGCTTCGGGTTCCCCTACCGGACCGCCGAACGCACCGCCCTGTCGGTGTCCGACGAGGAGCGGCACCAGATCTACGCCGAGGCGTGGCAGCGCGGCGGTTTCCGGATCGGCACCACGTTCAACGATCTGCTGATGGACGAGGACGCCAATGAGACGGCAGCGGAATTCCTCCGGGCTCGGATCCGGGAGCAGGTGCACGACTCGGACGTGGCGGAACTGCTCAGCCCGCGCGACCACCCGTTCTTCACCAAGCGCCCGCCGTTGGAGAACGGCTACTACGAGACGTTCAACCGGGACAACGTGACGCTGGTCGACGTGCGTCGGGCACCGATCCAGGAGATCACCGCGACCGGAGTGCGCACCGCGGAGGCCGAGTACGAGGTGGACACCATCGTCTACGCTACTGGCTTCGACGCGATGACCGGAACCCTGTTCAAGCTGGGCATCCGCGGACGCCAGGGGATCGGGCTGCAGGAGAAGTGGGCGGACGGGCCCAGCAGCTACCTGGGCGTCACCGCGAACGGGTTCCCGAACCTGTTCATGATCACCGGACCGCAGAGCCCGTCGGTGCTCACGAACATGCCGGTCGCCATCGAGCAGCACGTGGATTGGATCACCGACTGCCTGCGCTACCTGCGCGACCGGGGCCTGGACACGATCGAGCCGCTTCCCGCGGCCGAACAGGACTGGGTCGACCACCACAACGAGGTCACCGAGACCACCCTGCTGCCCCGCGCCAACTCCTGGTGGGTCGGTGCCAACATTCCCGGCAAACCGCGCCGGCTCTACCCCTACGTGGGCGGGCTGGACATCTACCGGCAGATCTGCGAGCAGGTCGCCAACCGCGACTACGACGGCTTCGCGCTCGGTTCCTGCGGTGCGGCCACGAGCGGCGACTTCGCCGGTGTCGCCCGCGCGACCTTCGACGAGATCGTCGCGGCCGCCGCCACATGAGTCCAGACCCAGGCCCTTCGTCCCGATCGGAGTCGTCATGCCGCTCCATCCCGAATCCCAGCAAGTGCTCGCGATGCTCGCCGAGGCCGAACTGCCGCCCTTCGAGCACCTGACCGTGCCGCAGGCGCGCGCAGCCGGTGCCGGTTTCGCCGATCTGCAAGGGGAACCCGAGGAGATCGACACCGAGGAGCGCACGATTCCCGGTCCCGCCGGGACCGTTCCGGTGCGGATCTACACCCCGGCTGGAGACGGGCCCAAGCCGGTGATCCTGTACTTCCACGGTGGGGGCTGGGTCATCGGCGACATCGAGGTCTGCGACAACCCGGTGCGCCGGATCGCCAACCGGACCGGGGCGATCGTTGTCTCTGTCGACTACCGACTCGCACCCGAGCACGTCTATCCCGCCGCTTTCGACGACTGCTACGCAGCGACAGCGTGGGTCGCCGAGCACGCCGCCGAATTCGGCGGTGATCCGGCGCGAATCGCCACGTGCGGAGACAGCGCAGGTGGGAACCTCGCCGCGGCCGTGGCGATCGCCGCACGCGACCGCCAGTCGCCGCACCTGGTCGCACAACTGCTCATCTACCCGGTCACCGATTTCGACTTCATGACCGACTCGTACGCGCAGAACGGCGAGGGGTACCTGCTCACCAAGGGCTCGATGCAGTGGTTCTGGGCCCATTACCTCGGCGCCCAGGACCTCGGGAAAGACCCCTACGCCTGCCCTGCCCGAGCGGACGACCTCGCGGGCCTGCCCGCGGCCTTCGTGGCGACGGCGGAGTTCGATCCGCTGCGCGATGAAGGTGAGGACTACGCAGAGGCCCTCCGCGAGGCGGGAGTTCGGGTCACCGCTCAGCGCTACGACGGGATGTTGCACGGGTTCGCCTGGACCCTGGGAGCCACACCGAGCGGAGCCGTGATCATCGACGACCTCGCGGCCGCGTTCCGCGACGCCATCGAGCGGTCTCGGTAGGCGCTGCTCATCCAGCACGGACCCACGGGAAGGACTGCGATGTACCGACTCACCGTGACCTACGACCACCCCGAGGATCCCGAGAGCTTTCTCCAGCACTACCGCCACGTGCACGCGGTGCTGGCGAGCAAGATGCCCAAGCTCCAGTCCTACGACTGGGGGATGTGCGAGATGCCCGACGGCAGCATTCCGCCGCATTTCCTGATCGCGGTCCTGGACTGGGCGAGCAAGGAGGACGCGCTGGCCGCGCTGCAATCCCCGGAAGGCCAAGCGGGCACGGCCGACCTCGGCAACTTCACCACACCGGACCAGGTCAGCTTGTCTTTCGCGGAGCTCACCAAGCAGGTCTGATCTCGAGTTTCAACTCTTCGCGCGTTGAGGGGACGATCGATCCGGGCCTCCGAGGTCGAGGAGGCGACCAGTCCCGGCGTGATTCGTTGGAGTCGAGCCGGTTGGTTGCGTTGCGGGAACTCCGCAACGCAACCGCGGTCGGGACCTTGACGCCGAACGACGGCGGCAGCCACCGCCACGCGCACCCGCTGGTGAGCACGTACACGATCGCCGTGAACATCATCCGAGGATCGGCCGGGGCCCGACCACCACCCTGCGGGCGGTCCTTGACCTCGGGAATCAACGGCTCGACCAGCTCGCACAGCTTGTCAGGAACCAACCGGCGCGACAACGCATCAACCACAACGGACGATCATCCCCGACAGCGGGCCAAGATTTACGAGACACGCTCGCAAGAAGACATGCACAGCCTGAACAAGCTCAACCGGCCAGCACACACCGACGGCGCGCCCCAGAAGCTCCTCCAACAGCTCCGTCGCTCGCTCCCGCTTCGTGCTACTCCCCAAGCATCCAAGCAGGGACACGAGGAGCGTTGCGACGCGATCAACCGCCCCGCGCCGCAAGCAGGACCGCCGGCACCGGGGCCGGCGGTCCTCGTCGGCTACTGGACGCCAGCGCCACCTGTCACGATGGACTTCACATTCGCGGCGTTGTCAGGCGCGTAGGCGTACGGGATTTCCGCGACACTGCCACCGGTCTCCCCGTTACCCGAGTTGACCAGCTGGTTGTTCGATGCGACAAGGGATCCCGGGCCGGAGTCGCCCTCGCCGAGGTGGAACGGGTCCTCGACGTTCTCGAAGTGATTGCGTTCCACCAGCACTCCGGCGTTCATCGTGGACGCGACGCCGTAGCTGTTGATGTCGTTGTAGTAGTTGTTGAACACGTGCACCGGGTTACCGAACCGCACCCGAGGGTTGCGCTGGCTGGTGCCGTCGAACCAGTTGTGGTGGTAGGTGACCCGCAGCTTGCCTTTGTCCTGGTCCTCGTTGTCGTCGCTGTGGCCGAGC
Organism: Saccharopolyspora aridisoli; assembly: GCF_004348445.1. Taxonomy (GTDB): domain Bacteria; phylum Actinomycetota; class Actinomycetes; order Mycobacteriales; family Pseudonocardiaceae; genus Saccharopolyspora; species Saccharopolyspora aridisoli. Next base: position 90,957 of record NZ_SMKV01000018.1, read on the forward strand.
AACGTGTTCTTGTCCTGATCGTGGAAGTGGTTCCAGGACACGGTGACGGCGTCCGACGCGGCTTTGATGTCCAGCGCGCCGTCGGCGGCGTTGGACAGGTCGGTGTGGTCGATCCAGATGTTCGTCGACTCCTCGACGTTGATGTTGTCGTCGCCGGAGCCACTGATCGTCAGGCGCTGCACGATCACGTTGTTCGCTTGGCGGATGTTCAGGCCGCCACCGGCGAGTCCCCCGGTGGTGCCGACGCCGACGATCGTCTTGTCCGAGCCGACCGGGACCATGCCGGACAACCCGATGGTGCCCTCGACCTGCACGGTCAGCGGCCCTTCTGCGGCGACAGCGTCGACGAACTCTCCGGTGGACGACACGGTCACCGTTCCACCGCCCACGCCACCGGTGGTGTCGGCGCCGAAGCCGATCGGAGTGTCGAGCGCGTCGACCGGGTTCGGCGCGGCTGTGGCGACGGTCGCCGCCCCGGCCGCGAGCACGCCGGTCATCAGCAGGCCGACGAGGGATTTGCGCATGATCCTCTCCTCTTTTCCCTGTCAGGACACACGAAACCAGCCGATGGCGAAGCTCGGGTACGTCTGGCAAAGGCCGGACCGCAGCCGGCGGTCAGTGCGGGCATGGCCTTGGGCCTGTTCACCGACGCACCCGATCCAGCGAGCAAGCCGGTGTCCCCACCTCCTCTTGACGACAGGTCGGGCGACTTCGAGCCATCGCTGCGCCAAATGTGATCGCTCACATGCTCGTCGATCAGGTTGCTGATACCGATTCGGATGCGCCGTTAACGCCCTGACCTCGAGCAGATCACGACACCTGATCACCGCAGAACCGGCGCGGAGATTGTCTCGGTACCACTTCGACCAAGGCATCGTGTGAGCGTTAACAAACATAGCGGCATGGCGGAAGCCGCGGAATCATCCGTAGAGCCGATCCACTTCCCCCACATGCGCGCAGAGGCGACGTCCTCTCCCCAAGCGGGGCCCGGTATTCTTACAGCTCGTTTCAGAATGATCGGTGTGTCTGATGTCGGTGGTTGATCATCTTTTGGCATGCTGCTGGGATGATCGAGGAGTTGGTGCCGGAGAGCTTGTGGGAGCGGGTGGAGCCGCTGCTGCCGCCGCGTCCGCCACGGCGGGATCGGTATCCGGGGCGGTTGCCGACCGACGATCGGGCAGCTCTGGCCGGGATTGTGTTCGTGCTCAAGACCGGGATCACGTGGCGAGAACTTCCACGCGAGGTCGCCGGATGCTCCGGGGTGACCTGTTGGCGCCGGTTGCGGGACTGGACCGAGGCCGGGGTTTTCCAAGCGGTGCACGAGTTGCTTCTGGACCGGCTGCGGGCCCTGGACCGGCTCGACCTGGTTACCGGCGTGGTGGATGGTTCGCACGTACGGGCTCTCAAAGGGGGGCGGCGACGGGCCCCTCGCCCGTCGATCGGGCTCGCCCCGGTACGAAACACCATGTAATCACCGAAGGCGCTGGCATCCCGCTGTCGGTCACGGTCACCGGCGGCAATCGTCATGACAGTACCCAGCTGTTCCCGTTGGTCGACACCCTGCCCACGATCCGCGGCAAAAGCGGCCGACCCTGGCAACGACCCCGCTGGCTCTACGGCGACCGCGGCTACGACTACGACCACCACCGCAAAGCCCTGCGAGATCGAGGAATCCTCCCGCGCATCACCCGCCGCAACACCGACCACGGCTCCGGACTCGGCACCGTCCGATGGGTCGTAAAGCGCACTTTCGCCTGTCTGCACCAGTTCAAACGACTCCGCACCCGCTACGAACGACGAGCCGACATCCATCTCGGACTCCTCCAACTCGGATGCGTCCCTGAATTGCTACCGCCAACTACCAACATCATTCTGAGACGAGCTGTTAGCTTGGGTTTTAAGGTTCGGATGGCCGGTGGGAACCCCGGTTGATCATAGATAAGCCACTTAGTTGATCAAGTTTCTTGCGACAGACGGAAGATCACACCAAGGGCTTCGATGATTAGTGTGCACGACACCGGTGCGGCCGGTGCGCTGGGGGACCTGTGCCGGTTCCGATCGCCACGGCCGCGGCGAGGTTCACGCCTGCGCTGTCTCCGCACGTGGCGATTCGCGCCGGATCACCGCCAATTTCGGCGGCGTGCTCGGCGACCCACGCTGTCGCTGCGTAGCAGTCGTCGAAAGCGGCGGGATAGACGTGCTCGGGTGCGAGTCGGTAGTCGACAGAAGTGCAAACAGGTGATGTCGCAGCAGATGCGAACTTCGTCGACCCGAAGCCGCGCGCTCAACGCCGCACCAGAGCAGAGCAAAGCGAGCTCGCGACAGGTGAATCTGCGATCTCCCCCGTCGGAGATTCGGCAACGGTGCCCTTGTGGGCACTGAGTGAGGTGTGGGTCGTGCCCTCGCGGTCGTTCCTTCCGCCTGGTGCTGGCTGGCAGCGTCAGGCGCAGCCTCGTCTCTTTCGGTTGCCAGGAATGGAGACTCATGCGCGCGCAGGACCAGGAACCGGCCAGCACGTGCCGATCCCAGCCACGGCAGGCGCCCACGCGGGCCACCGGCCCGGCGCCGATACCGCCGCACCCGGCCGTGCCCCTGCCTCCGCAGGCAATTCTGCACCTGCAACGCACCATCGGTAACGCCTCCGTAGCCCGCCTCATCAGAACCGAGCGGCACCAACCGCATTCCCGTGCAGACGACCTCGGGCACGGCCAGCCCGTGCAACGCTCGACGGTGCCCGGGGTGCTGCGATCACCAGGCCGTCCCCTCGACACGCCGCTACGGGAGGAGATGGAGGCCCGCCTCGGCGCCGACTTCTCCGACGTCCGCCTCCACGACGACGCGGCAGCGAAAGCCTCCGCCGCCGAACTCGGCGCCCGCGCCTACACCAGCGGTAACCACGTCGTCATCGGCGACAGCGGCGCGGACCAGCACACCCTCGCCCACGAACTCACCCACGTCGTCCAACAGCGACAAGGCCCGGTCGCCGGGACCGAAACCGCAGACGGGCTACGGATCAGCGACCCCTCCGATCGCTTCGAGCGCGCGGCGGAGGCCAACGCGGCGCGGGCGCTGGCGACACCACCGCCGCAGTCCGGGCACACGGACCACCCGGAACGTCCCGGTGAGCACCGGGCGGACAACGTGGTCCAGCGGGCTCCGCGCGAGGGCCTCCGGCAGCTCGATCACCGGCCGGCCCCCGCCGCCCCGCAGGGCAAGATGCTGGACGAACTGCTCACGGAGCTGAAAATCCACGGTGATGCGTACGGCCGCTGGATCGATGACTACCACGACAGCTTCGACGAGATCAGGCGGGTGCTGCCGGGTTTCCAGGCCACGTCCGATGAAGAACGCACCGCTTACCTCGAACTGTCCACGGCATACACCATGGCAACCACTGGTGTGTCCGACCGGAAGAATTCCGTCCAGGCCATCATCGACTACCTTCTGGACGGTGGCACCGCAGCACCCGGACTCGGCGGTTTCGGCACCCTGCGCGTCAACGACGCAGAGCTGGAAGGCAGACCGAGCTTCGCCAGAGACCTGCAGAAGGCCCTGCCGCTGAGGCCGACGCAGCACCGGCGGCACATCACCGCCTGGCACAACATCCGCGGCCTTCTCAACCGCGCGTACGCCACGGAAGGTGACGCCCTGATCACCTACCTGACCAGAAAACTCGGCGCCGGGGTGCACGAGGGGATGAGCAACGAGGCAGATGGTTTCCTCGCGCGGATGCCCCCCGCCCAGTTGGGGAACGAGAACCGCATTCCCCGTGACCACGCACAGGTGCTCATGAAAGCGGCGTACCTGATGAACAGTTCCGCCGAAAACCTGTGGGCGGGTGGCGGAGCGGAGAACTCTGAGATCAACACGGTGAGCATCGCCCTCCAGAACGGTTGCCGGGAGATCGTGTCGACGCCCACACCAGAGGTGCTGACCGCCTGGCGGAACCGGCTCAGCAACTCCACGGCATCGACCCCCAAGGCCCGGGACGCAGTGGACGCGGTAGTCAAAGCGATCGACAGGGCGTTGCAGCTCATGACGAACGCTCCGGCGAACCGGAAGATCATCGCGGAACAGCTGAAGGACGATGTCACCAAGCACATGATCAGAAACCTGGAGGTCGACGAGCCCGATGCGGCGAATCAGCGCACGACGACAACTCAGGCAGTCGGCGTGGCGAACAAGACGTTCGACCTGCTGTTCCTGAGCACAACGGACCAGGTCACCCTCGCCGAGGCCACAGCCGCCATCGACTTCCTCTGGACCCCCCGCCGTCCACAGCACAGTGCTTGACCACTCCGAACAGCAAGAACTGGCGACAGTAAGAGGGTGTCTCTCTTGGCGTGTTGGAGTCGTTTGAAGCAGACGAGGGCGGCTGCCAGGGCGAGGAAGGCTTTGAAGGTGTCGGCGCGGCGTTCATAGCGCAGGGTCAGGCGGCGGTAGCCGGTGAACGAGGCCATTGAGCGTTCGATGACCCACCGGTGGCGGCCGAGGCGTTGCTTGGACTCGATGTCCTTGCGCGCCAGTCGGGGTCGGATTCCCTTATCCCTCAACCATCGGCGACGTTCGCGGCTGTTGTAGGTCTTGTCGCCATGCAGCTTCGCGGGTTTGCGGCGTCGCGGCCCGCGGCGGGAGCGGACCGGCGGGAATGCGTTGACCAGCGGGATCATCGCGTCACCATCAGCCGTGTTGCCTGCCGAGATTCCGGTGGCCATCGGCAAGCCGGTGGCGTCGGAGAGCACGTGGAGTTTCGAACCGGGTTTGCCGCGGTCTACCGGGCTCGGACCGGTCATAGGTCCCCCCTTTTGGGCCCGCACGTGGGCGGCGTCAACCACCGCGCGGGACCAGTCGATCAAGCGCTGACCACCTCACTCGTCCAGCATCGCGTGATGGATCCGTGCCCACAAGCCCGCTTCGGTCCAGCGCACGAACCACCGGTGTGCGGTCGGGACCTTGACGCCGAACGACGGCGGCAGCCACCGCCACGCGCACCCGCTGGTGAGCACGTACACGATCGCCGTGAACACCATCCGAGGGTTCGCCGGCGCCCGACCACCACCCTGCGGGCGATCCTTGACCTCGGGAATCAACGGCTCGACCAGCTCCCACAGCTCGTCAGGAACCAACCGGCGCGACAACGCATCAACCACAACGGACGATCATCCCGGACGGCCGGTCAAGATTCAAACGAGACACGCTTTTAGTGATGGCTTCCAGGAACGCTTCGCGGTGGCCGGGCTTGACCCGCAGGGAGACGACGAGGGCGAGCATGGGTGGCTCCTTGTTCTCTCGGGTGTCGTTGAGGGTGAGGGCTCAGGCGCAAATGGGGTTTTCGCTGGTCTCGGGCATCGGGACCCCGGTGGAGGAGGCCAGTTCGTTGAGGTCCTGCCACGTATTGGATCGCAAGGGTGATGCCGGCGGTGGAGTTGTGGGCAAGGTTGCGCTGTTCGATCTCGCCCGGCACGAAGAGCTCCGCAACGCCCGGGAACGGTCTTGGTTTCGGCGACGAGGGATTCCATCCGAGGAGGTGAACTCGTCCACCGGTTGCACGGCGGCGATGTCGACGATTATGAGGAAGTGCCCGCACCCGAACGGCGCTCGGGGTCGTAGGGGCCGGCGACCCCGGTGCCGAAGGAACTGCCCGTGAGCACACCGGCGAGGACGTCGAACATGAACGAGATGGCGTAAACCTTGTGGCCTGCCAGAGGCAGGATCAGGCCTTCCACGGCCTCGCGCGGATCCGTGGTGGGCACGCCGTTGGCGTCGGCGGCCCAGTTTTCGGGGATCGGTTCGCCGCGTTCCTCGGTGAGGTGAATCTTGCCGCGGGCGACGGCGGTGTTGGCGATGTCCATGACGGCGGTGCCGTAGGAGCCGGCGGGGGCGGCGATCGACCACGGGTTGTTGCCGACGGACTTCTCCCGGTCGCCCCACGGTGCCATCGCCGGGCTGGCGTTGGTGGCCAGCAGGGCCAGGCATCCGGCGTCGGCGACCTTGCCGGTGAAGTAGGCGGCGGTGCCGAAGTGGTTCGAGTTGCGAATCGCGACGCCGGCAATCCCGTGCGCCTGCGCCCGGTCGATGCCCAGTTCCACCGCTCGGTCGGTGACGACCTGGCCGATGCGGTCCTGGCCATCGAGGACGACCAGTGAACCGGTGTCGGTGATGATCTGCGGTTCACCGGCCGAGCGCATCGCTCCACGCGGTCCCGCGGGACCGCGTGGAGCAGATCATTTTTCTGGATCTCGACGTCGTAGTCGAGGAAGGGAATGAATTCTTCCCAGGCGTTGCGCCGAAGTCGGATCACGGCGCCGTGTTGTTTACCCCATTTGTGGTCCAACTTGTCACATTCAGTGACCGCTGGCCGGCCGCTGAAACCTACTAACCGAACACGCCGGAAAACACCGTTCCCGCTACAGCCCCACGGATTGGGTTGCTGGGCTCACTCGACAGGAGCGCGGCCGGTCGTGGCGCGGGGTGTCAGTTGTGGAGTCAGGATGATTTCGGTGGGTGCCTCGCCAGCGATTTGTCGGGTGGCCTGTGCGATGACTTCGGTGGCGATCTTGTCTGCGTCTTGGGCGACGGTGGTGAGGTTGATGTGGGCAAGTCGCGACAGTCGGGAGTCGTCGTAGCCGATGACCGAGATGTCCTCAGGGGAGTGGATTCCGCGGCGCAGCAGCACGTCTAGAACACCGATGGCGCACCGGTCGTTGAAGGCAACGATTCCGGTGGGTCGTGAAGCTTCCGAGGTGTCGAGCGTGTTGGTGATGGCGCGAACGCCATCGGATTCGGTGGGGCCGCCGGCGACGACGCGGGCTTCGCTCGCGTGTCCATGGTGTCTCATGCGCGCGGCGAATCCTGCTGCCCGCTCGGCAGATCCGGGTGCGTCTCCGCCGTCGATGTGCAGGATCCTTCTGTGTCCGAGGTCGATGAGGTGGTCAACTGCGGCTTCGATTCCGGCTGTGTCGTCGGTCCGAACGGAGCCGACCAGTTCGGTGCCCGATGGACGGGCCACGACCTGAGTGGGCATCCGCTTGGCAAGCGTTGCCAGATCGGGTGCGAGCATGCGTGATCCCAGCAGGACTGCGGCTTCGCACCGCTCCCGGATCAGGTCACCGATCGCGGCCTGTTCGTTCCGAGTGGGTGCGACGGAGCTGAGTGCGATGTCGTAGCCCTGCGCTGCGGCGGCTGGGTAGAGCCGTTCAACCAGGTCACCGTGAAAGGGCTGCTGGAGTTCGAAGGCGACGCCGATCAGTCGTGAGCGTGACTGCCGGAGTTTCTGGGCGCGACGGTCCGGCACGTATCCCAACTCGTCGGCCACGCGACGCACCCGTTCCCGGGTCTCGTCGCTCGCGCCAGGGGCGCCGCGCATGATGATCGACACCAACGCCACGGAGACGCCTGCTGCCGCGGCAACGTCGGTCATCGTCGGACGCCGGTCGCCTTGACCATTTCGTGCCGCAGCCATCGTGCTCCTTCTCGTGTCGGTTGCACGTCCCAGCAAAGAGACTCTTGACCCCGCTGGTGTGACGTACTTAGCATCGCCGACTAGAACGTAGCACTAGAACGTTCTAGTCTTCTACATCCCAGTTCGGAGAGTCACATGTCGTTGAATCCTCCGGTGCGGTTGGCGCTGGTCGGCGCGGGGCGGATCGGCTCGAACCACGCCGAGCTCGTGGCCCGTCACGTCCCCGGTGCTGAGCTCGTCGCCGTCGCCGATCCCACGCCGAATGCGGAGCGTCTCGCCGCCGATCTCGGCGTCGCCGTGGTCGAACGGTCGGTCGAGGCCGTTCTGGCGCAGCCGGATGTCGATGGTGTTTTGATCACCACGCCGGCTCGGACCCACACCGACCTGGTCCTGCAGGCGGCAGCTGCGGGTAAGCACGTCTTCGTCGAAAAGCCGATGGCAGTGACCCTCGCTGACGCGGACCGCGCCATCGCGGCAGCGCGCGATGCGGGTGTGGTGCTGCAGGTCGGGTTCAACCGCCGGTTCGCGCCTGGTTGGGCGGCGGCGCGCGCCGCGATCGACGCCGGGAAGGTCGGGGCTCCACAACTGCTGCGATCCGTGACCCGCGATCCCGGTCCGTTCTCGGCCGATCCTGGGCAGATCCCGCCCGGGACCATCTTCTTGGAAACGCTGATCCACGACTTCGACGCGCTGTGCTTCCTCAACCCGGGCGCGCGTCCCCTCCGGGTCACCGCATTGGCCGATGCGCTGATCCGCCCGGACGCCAAGCACTCCGGCCATCTCGACACGGCCGTGGTCACCGTCGAGTTCGACAACGGTGCAATCGCGACCGCGGAGGCGAGTTTCAGCGCGCTGTACGGCTACGACGTCCGGGCTGAGGTGTTCGGCTCGGGTGGCATGGTCACCGCTGGCGACGGCCGGGCCAGCGACATGACCTACTACGGCCCGGATGGGATCGGCATCGACACCGCGCGCCGCGACACCGAGCTGCTGCGCGACGCCTACCTCGCCGAGTTCGTTGCTTTCACCAGCGCAATTCGTTCCGGCACACCCGCGCCGGTGACCGGTGAGGACGCCCGTACCGCGCTGAGCGTCGCGCTCGCCGCGATCCGCAGCGCGTCCACCGGCGCTGCCGTGAAGCTGGCCGACATCGCATTGGAGGTCGCCTCGTGACTGGCATCCGCTTGGCCGCTTGCGCCGAAATGCTCTACCTCGATCTGCCCTTCCTCGACCGGATCAAGCGAATCGCTGATCGTGGGTTGCTGGTGGAGATCTGGGACTGGTCGTCCAAGGACGTCGAGTCGCTGGCCGCCTCGGGCGCGGAATTCTCCTCTATGACCGGCTATTTGACCGGCAATCTCACCGAGCCGGAAGGGATCGCGGACCTGCTCGCCAGCGCCCGCCGCTCGCTCGAGGTCGCCGAGCGCCTCGACTGCCCTCGGCTCAACTTGCACGGCACCGGCCTCGGCGAGGGCGGGCTGCCGGTCCGGCCCGTTCAGGTGGTGACGCCCGCGATGTGGCTCACCGCCGCCAACACCCTGCGCCAGGTCGCTGAACTCGGCGCCCAAGCGGGCCGGACCTTCGTGCTCGAGAACCTCAACCTCGCAGTCGACCACCCCGGCACGCCGTTCGCCACGGCAGCCGACACCCTTGCCCTGGTACGGGCCGTTGACCATCCGAACCTGCGATTGAACCTGGACCTCTACCACGCGCAGATCGGCGAGGGAAACCTGATCGAGCTCGTCACCGAGGCACTGCCGTACATCGGGGAGATCCAGGTCGCCGACGTGCCCGGGCGTTGTGAACCGGGAACCGGTGAGATCAACTACCCAGCTGTCGCCGCTGCGTTGAAGCGGATCGGCTACACAGGAGTCGTCGGACTCGAGGCCTGGGCCGCCGACGACCCGGACGCCGCACTGGAGGCGTTCGAAGCCGCCTTCACTGCTGCCGGCTGACTCGAACACCCAGGAACACAGAGCCCCAAGGGCCTCACCCCTTGCGCGAGGGGTTGTCCACCGCGCTTGGTCACCGCAATCTGCGGACGAGAATGGAGACATCGATGTCCCACGACAGACCAGCACCCGGCACGAGCGGTATCTCGCTCCCATCGCTGCGGCCGGGGCCGCATCAGAAACGACTGGATCTCATCGCAGTCGTCGCCACCTTCGGTGGCCTGCTCTTCGGCTACGACACCGGAGTCCTCAACGGAGCGCTGGAACCGATGAAGGCCGATCTCGGCCTCACCTCGTTCACCGAGGGCCTCGTCGGTGCCACCTTGCTCATCGGTGCCGCCGTCGGTGCCCTCACCTGCGGACGGATGAACGACAGCCTCGGTCGCAAGAAGACCTTGACGATCCTCGCCGTCATCTTCTTCGTCGGCACGTTCGGGGCCGTCTTCGCCCCGAACCTCACCGTCATGCTGCCGGCGCGATTCATCCTCGGCCTCGCAGTCGGCGGAGCTTCGGTCACCGTCCCCGTGTATTTGGCCGAGTTGGCACCGACCGAACGTCGCGGCACCCTCAGCGGCCGCAACGAGCTGGTGATCGTCACTGGCCAGCTGCTCGCCTTCATCGTCAACGCCGTCATCGCCAACATCTGGGGTGACCACGAGGGCGTGTGGCGTTACATGCTGGCCGTGTGCGCCATCCCAGCGGTCGTGCTGTTCATCGGCATGCTGCGGATGCCGGAATCCCCGCGCTGGTTGATCTCGAAAGACCGGCACGACGACGCCCTCGCGGTGCTGATGCAGGTGCGCACCGAGGATCGAGCACGCGCGGAGATGGCCGAGGTCGAACAGCTCGCCGAGGAGGAGGAGCAAGCGCAGACCGGCGGGATCTCCGACCTGTCCGTCCCCTGGGTGCGTCACCTGCTGATTGCCGCGGTCGGTCTGGCGATCGCGCAACAGTGCACCGGGATCAATTCGGTGCTGTACTACGGGCAGCAGTTGCTGATCACCGCCGGCTTCGACGAGAACACGGCGACGATCGCGAACGCCGCTGTGCCCGGTTCGTTCGGTGTGATCGCCTCGATCATCTGCTTGTGGGTGCTGATCGACCGCGTTCCTCGCCGCAAGCTCATCATCAGTGGGTTCGTTGCCACCACCACGTGTCACGGATCGATCGTCTGCGCCGCGTTCTTCCTGCCTGAGGGCGTCGTCAAGGCCTACATCATCCTCGGTGTCATCGGTTTGTTCGTGTTCGCCATGCAGCTGATGCTCAACGTGCCGGTGTGGGTCTGCCTGTCGGAAATCTTCCCTCTGCGACTCCGGGGATTCGGTATGGGGGCCGCCGTCCTGATGCTGTGGATGACCAACGCTGTTCTGACCTATGGTTTCCCGATCATGCTCGACGTCACCGGGCTGGCAGGCGCATACCTGGTGTTCTTCGTCCTCGGCCTCTTCTGCATCGGCTTCCTCTGGAAGATGCTGCCCAACACCAGCGGACGCTCCCTGGAGGAGCTCGAAGAGTCCTTCGCCAAGGGCGACTTCCGCTGAACTAGGCATCCGCGCTCAGCAAACGCACTCAACCGAGTCCAACGGGTAGGACCATCATGACCATCATCGTTGCTGTACCGGATAGCCCCGAAGGTGCCGTCGCGTTCACGGCCGCAGTGGCCGAGGCCAAGCAAATCGGCACAGACCTCGTCGCGGTCAACTTGGGGCTGCGCCAACTCGATATTGCCCCGCTCGATCCGGCAGTGTCCGTCACCGTCGTTGACCGCCTCGGTCCCGATGACCGGGACCCCGTCGACGCAGTGCTCGACGAAATCACCGAGCGGAATGGCACCCGCCTCGTCATCGGCGTCAAGCAGCGAAGCCCAGTGGGCAAGGCATTCTTCGGCAGCGTAAGCCAGCGCCTGCTCCTCGACTCGCCGGTGCCCGTGCTTGCGGTCAAACCCTCCGAGGGCCAGGGCAATGCCGCGCGCAGCTGAAGCACCCGCTCCGTGCACCGCAGCGTGGTCGTCTACATCGTGTGTTTGCGCCCTCGTCGCGTCGAGATCACCGCCGAGTTGCCGCCCGGCGAAAGCACTCTCAGCGTGCCAGTTATGGCCTTGTGACTGCACGGACCGCCCGAGCGGATCTCTTCGCTTTCGAAGGGTTCGCCCGGGCGGTCAGGTGTCGCCGCGGAGGGAGAAGTCGAAGGGCCGGGTCCCAGGAGGGTTGCGGGGTTAGGCGGCGCTGGCTGGTGGTCACTGCTGCTTGATATCAGGACCACCCGACGTTATTAAGTGAATATGTACTGACAAATTATTGACACCTGTTCTGGCTGCCGAGTAGACAAGGGGCAGTCAGCTGTTCCGGCCGTTTTCGCGGCCGATGTCGTCCCCGGAGGTTTCCGCCATGGGCAGCCCGTTCGAGGTCATCACGATGGGGCGGATCGGGGTGGACATCTACCCGTTGCAGACCGGTGTGCCGCTGCCGCAGGTGGAATCATTCGGCAAGTACCTGGGTGGGAGTGCCACGAACGTCGCGGTGGCGGCCGCCCGGCTCGGCCACCGCAGCGCGGTGATCAGCCGCACCGGCGCCGACCCGTTCGGCGAGTACATCCACCAGGCCCTGCAAGGCTTCGACGTCGACGATCGCTGGGTGAGTGCCGTCGAGCAGTACCCGACTCCGGTGACCTTCTGCGAGGTCTTCCCGCCGGATGACTTCCCGCTGTACTTCTACCGCCAGCCCAAGGCGCCGGACCTGGAGATCCACGCCGACGAGCTCGACCTCGACGCGATCGCCGAGGCGCGCGTGTTCTGGATGACCGGCACGGGCTTGGCCGAGGAGCCCAGCCGGTCGGCGACGCTGGCCGCGCTGCGGCACCGGGCCAAGCGCGGCACCACCGTGTTCGACCTCGACTGGCGGCCGATGTTCTGGCCGGACCACGACGAGGCGCGGCACTGGTACCAGCAGGCCCTGCCGCACGTCACGGTGGCGGTCGGCAACCTCGACGAGGTCGAGCGCGCGGTCGGCTCCCGCGATCCGGGCAAGGCCGCCGAATTGCTGCTGGATGCCGGGGTGGAGCTCGCCGTGGTCAAGCAGGGTCCGAAGGGCGTGCTGGCCCGCACCCGCGACTCCGAGGTGGTCGCGCCGCCGATGCCGGTCGAGGTGGTCAACGGCCTGGGCGCGGGCGATGCCTTCGGCGGTGCGCTGTGCCACGGCCTGCTGAAGGGCTGGGAGCCCGAGCGGACCATGCGGTTCGCCAACGCCGCGGGCGCGCTGGTGGCCTCGCGGCTGGCCTGCTCGTCGGCGATGCCCTACGAGCACGAGGTCGAGGCCCTGTTGTCCCCGAATTCCGACAAGTCGGCGCGCAGCGCCTGACCCGCAGAGAGCGAGAACCGTGTCTTCACCGAGCATCACCGACCTCACCCAGGTGCGCGCCACCACCCCGGAGGCGATCGCGCAGGCAGCGGCCGCCCGGACCCGGCGGCCTCTGCTGGGCGAGAACGGCCGCATGATGATCGTGGCCGCCGATCACCCCGCGCGCGGGGCGTTGGCCGCCGGTGACAACCCGCTGGCCATGGGCAACCGTGTTGACCTGCTGGAGAGGCTGTGCATCGCGTTGCAGCGCCCCGGGGTGGACGGCGTGCTGGGCACCGCCGACATCCTGGAAGATCTGCTGCTGCTAGGTGCTTTGGAGAACAAGGTCGTCATCGGCTCGATGAACCGCGGCAGCCTTGCCGGGGCGGACTTCGAGCTCGACGACCGGTTCACCGGACATCGCGCGGCCGACATCGAGCGGCTGCGGTTCGACGCCGGGAAGTTGTTGCTGCGCCTGGACTACAGCGATCCCGGATCGCTGAACACCATGTGCGGCGCGGCGAACGCGGTCAACGAGCTCGCCGAGCGCGGGCTCATGGCGATGGTCGAGCCGTTCCTCTCGCGCCGGATCGACGGCAAGGTGCGCAACGACCTGTCGGTGGAGGCGGTCGCGCGCTCCATCGCCATCGCCTCGGGTCTCGGTGGCACCTCCGCGCACACCTGGCTGAAGGTGCCGGTGGTCGACGACATCGACCAGATCGGCCGCGCCCTGGAAGCCTCCACACTGCCGACGGTGCTGCTGGGCGGCGAGGTGTCCGCTGATCCGGCGGCTACCCACGAGCGCTGGCACAAGGCGCTGCAACTGCCGAACGTGCGCGGTCTCGTCGTCGGCCGGACCCTGCTGTACCCGCACGACGACGACGTCGCCGGCGCCGTTGACGCCGCGGTCGGCCTGCTGTGAGCTTGGGAGGATCAGCGTTGACTGACAAGCGCTTCTACTGCCCCGCCGGCACCACGGCGCGGGGTGAGTACACCACCTGCGTGGAACCGGAATCGGCCGGGTGGGGCTATTCGTCGCTTCGGGTGCTCGAACTCTGGCCCGGTGGGGAGCACGAGCTGGCCACCGGCGACAGCGAGTGGATCGTGCTGCCGCTGACCGGTGGCTGCACCGTGGAGTGCGACGGCGAGACCTTCGAGCTCGCCGGGCGCACGAGCGTGTTCGACGGCGTCACCGACTTCGCCTACGTGCCCAGGGACGCGCAAGTGCGGATCAGCAGCGCCGCCGGTGGCCGGTTCGCGCTGACCGGGGCGCGCTGCGAGAACCGGCTGCCCGCCCGCTACGGACCGGCCTCCGGTGTGCCGGTGGAGCTGCGGGGTGCCGGGCAGGCCAGCCGCCAGGTCAACAACTTCGGCGCGGCGCACGTCTTCGAGGCCGACCGGCTGATCGCCGTCGAGGTGCTCACGCCGTCGGGGAACTGGTCGTCGTTCCCGCCGCACAAGCACGACGTGGAGCGCGAGGGCGAATCGCAGCTGGAGGAGATCTACTACTTCGAGATCGCCGGCTCGCACGGCAGCCCGGGTGTGGGGTACCAGCGGGTGTACCCGTCGGGACCGGACCGCACGACCGACGTGCTGGCCGAGGTCTCCAGCGGTGACGTGGTGCTGATCCCGGACGGCTGGCACGGGCCGTCGATGGCGGTGCCCGGCTACGACATGTACTACCTCAACGTCATGGCCGGTCCCTCGCCGGACCGCGCCTGGCTGATCTGCGACGACCCCGCGCACGCGTGGGTGCGCGACACCTGGGCCGAGCAGTTGATCGATTCGCGGCTGCCGCTGTACACGGCACCCGAACAGACCTCAGTGGAGGGACGATGAGCACCCGGCGGTTGACCGTCGCACAGGCCTTGGTGCGGTTCCTGGCCAACCAGCACACCGAGCGCGACGGCGAACGGCAGCGGCTGATCGCCGGCTGCTGGGGCATCTTCGGCCACGGCAACGTCGCCGGCATCGGCCAGGCACTGCTGGAATCCGAGGGCGAGATGCCCTACTTGCAGGGACGCAACGAGCAGGCGATGGTGCACGCGGCGGTCGGGTTCGCCCGCCAGCGCAACCGGATGTCGACCTACGCCTGCACCACCTCGATCGGCCCGGGCGCGACGAACTTGGTCACCGGGGCGGCGCTGGCCACGATCAACCACCTGCCGGTGCTGCTGCTGCCGGGCGACATCTTCGCGACGCGCCCCGCGGATCCGGTGCTGCAGCAGTTGGAAGTGCCGCACGCCCGGGACGTCTCGGTCAACGACTGCCTGCGTCCGGTGTCGCGCTACTTCGACCGCATCTGGCGGCCGGAGGCGCTGATGCCCTCGGCGCTGGATGCGATGCGGGTGCTCACCGACCCGGTTGAGACCGGCGCGGTCACCCTCGCGCTGCCGCAGGACGTGCAGGCCGAGGCCTACGACTGGCCGGAGGAGTTCTTCACCGAACGCGTCTGGCGCGTCCACCGACCGGCGCCGGACGCGCAGTCGATCGCCGAGGCCGCGGACAAGATCCGTGCGGCGAAGCGCCCTCTGATCATCGCCGGGGGAGGAGTGCACCACAGCGGTGCCGAGGAGGCGTTGAAGTCCTTCGCCGAAAGCACCGGGATCCCGGTGTCGGAAACGCAGGCCGGACGCGGTTCGTTGCGCTTCGACCACCCCTGCGAGCTGGGGTCGATCGGGCACACTGGCACCGCGGTCTCCGATGACATCGCTCGCGCCGCGGACCTGATCATCGGTGTCGGTACCCGCTACTCGGACTTCACCACCGCGTCCCGGACCCTGTTCGCCAACCCGGACGTCGCATTCGTCAACATCAACGTCACCTCGCTGGACGCCCACAAGCAGGCGGCCACCCCGGTGATCGGCGATGCGCGCGTCACCTTGGAGCAGCTGACCAGCGCGCTGGACGGGCACCGGGTGTCCGAGGACTACGTGCGGGAGTACCGCGCGGGCGCGCAGCGATGGGCGCAGGTGATCGACCGGGTCACGCGCAGCGCCACCGGCACCGAGCGACCCGGCCAGGCCGAGGTGCTCGGGGCCCTCGACGAGGTCCTCGGCGAGCGGGACGTGGTCATCAACGCGGCCGGGTCAATGCCCGAAGACCTCAACAAGCTGTGGCGGGCCAAGGAACCCCGGCAGTACCACGTCGAGTACGGGTTCTCCTGCATGGGCTACGAGATCCCGGCCGCGATCGGTGCCCGGCTTGCCGACCCGTCGCGGGAGGTGTTCGCGCTGGTCGGTGACGGAACGTACCTGATGATGCCGACGGAGCTGGTCACCGCCGTGCAGGAAGGCATCAAGATCAACGTGGTCCTGGTGCAGAACCACGGCTACGCCTCCATCGGCGGCCTGTCGGAGAAGGTCGGCGGGGAGCGCTTCGGCACCGCCTACCGCTACCGCGACACCGAGGGCAAGTTCACCGGTGAACCGCTGCCGGTGGATCTGGCCGCCAATCTCGAGAGCTTCGGCATGGACGTGCTGCGCGCCTCCACAGTGGACGAGCTGCGCAACGCGCTGAGCGCGGCACGCGCCTCGGAGCGCCCGACCGCGGTGTACGTCGAAACCGACCCGGCCAAGGCGCAGCTGCCACCGGAAGCGTGGTGGGACGTGCCGGTCGCCGAAGTCTCCACCCGCGAGAGCACCCAGCTGGCGCGCAAGCGCTACGAGGACCAAGCGCGAGCACAGCGCCACCACCTGTGAGTTCGAAGATCGTGAGGGAATTGCTTTGAGGACCATTCAGCACTGGATCGACGGCAAGGTTGCCGAGAGCAGCTCCGGCCGCTCCGGCGCCGTGACGAACCCGGCGACGGGGGAGCAGACCGCGCAGGTCGCCTTCGCTGACGTGTCCGAAGTGGACGCCGCTGTCGCCTCGGCGGCGCAGGCGTTCAAGTCCTGGGGCGCCGCGTCGCTGGCCAAGCGCACGCAGGTGCTGTTCAACTACCGCGAACTGCTCAACAAGCACCGCGACGAGATCGCCTCGCTGATCACCGCCGAGCACGGCAAGGTCCACTCCGACGCGCTGGGCGAGGTCGCCCGCGGCCTGGAGATCGTGGAGCTGGCGTGCGGGATCCCGCAGCTGCTCAAGGGCGAGACCTCCACCCAGGTCTCCACCCGGGTCGACGTGGAATCGATCCGGCAGCCGCTGGGGGTGGTTGCCGGGATCACGCCGTTCAACTTCCCGGCCATGGTGCCGATGTAAATGTTCCCGCTGGCCATCGCCTGCGGCAACACCTTCGTCCTCAAGCCCAGCGAGAAGGACCCCTCGGCCACGCTGCGGCTGGTCGAACTGGCCATCGAAGCCGGGCTGCCCGACGGCGTGCTGAACCTGGTGCACGGCGACAAGACCGCCGTGGACCGGATTCTGGAACACCCCGACGTGACGGCGGTGAGCTTCGTCGGATCCACCCCGATCGCCAAGCACGTCCACGACACCGCCAGTGCCCACGGCAAGCGGGTGCAGGCGCTGGGCGGGGCGAAGAACCACATGCTGGTCCTGCCGGATGCCGACCTCGACCAGACCGCCGACGCCGCGGTCTCGGCCGCCTACGGCTCGGCGGGCGAGAGGTGCATGGCCGTCTCGGTGGTCGTCGCGGTCGACCCGATCGGCGACGAGCTGGTCGACAAGATCGCCGAACGCGCCCGCAACCTCACCATCGGACCGGGCAACGACCCGGCCTCGGAGATGGGCCCGCTGATCACCGCCGCGCACCGGGACAAGGTCGCCTCCTACGTGCCCGGAGCCCGCGAGCAGGGCGCCGAAGTCGTCGTGGACGGCACCGACTTCAAGGTCGACGGCCACGAGAATGGCTTCTTCGTCGGCGTGAGCCTGCTGGACAAGGTCACCCCCGACATGGACGCCTACCGCGACGAGATCTTCGGCCCGGTGCTGGCCGTGGTCCGCGCCTCCTCCTACGAAGAGGGCCTGGAGCTGATCAACTCCTCGCGGTGGGGCAACGGCACGGCGATCTTCACCCGCGACGGCGGTGCCGCTCGCCGCTACCAGCTCGAGGTCCAGGCCGGCATGGTCGGCGTCAACGTCCCGATCCCGGTGCCGGTGGGGTACCACTCCTTCGGCGGCTGGAAGGACTCGCTGTTCGGCGACCACCACATCTACGGCAACGACGGCGTGCACTTCTACACCCGGGGCAAGGTCATCACCACCCGGTGGCCCGACCCGAGCGACGGCGGCATCGACCTGGGCTTCCCCAGCAACAGCTGAACGGCGGAGCGCTGAGGATGGTGGCTGGGTGCAAACCTGGCCACCATGGTCGGTGCTCCTCGGAGCCGAGGGTTTTGCCAGCCGTTGGACCCATTGGGCGGAGGGTTCGGTGGTTCCCTCCGGGGAGGGCCAGCCCGATCGCAACCTCCCACATCCGACGCAGACGCTCCAGCAGTTCGGTTGAAGAACGTCCTTGGCAGGCGGAAAAAAACTTCGTAAGAGTTTGAAGGTCGGTTCCGGGAATGAGTCCGGTGCCGTCGAAGTAATCGGTACCGGTAGGGGGTGTTCGACTAGCTCCCTGTTGTGGGCCACGTACTCTCCTCGGCCGAGCGCACTCGTTCCGGGTGCAGCACGTCATGTTCGGTGATCCCGAGCGTGTGCGCGATCTCGAGGGCGGGGGTGATCAGCTCGTTGATCAGGACCTTGGTAGTGGGTTTCTCAGCAAGGTGAGCAATTTGGCAGTCCTACGTCGCGACTCCGCTCGCCGCGAACATGTCGCGAGGTGGCCTGGGGCATCCGATGGAACCGGCCAAGATCGCAAGTCAAGCAAAATCCTTCGCAGCCGCACGCGAGCGGTGGTAACACAGGTGGCGATCTGCGTAGCGGTCTCGGCCTCCGCATCGTGGGGCTCGACCGGGCTATCGCCGGATTCTTGCACCTGGTGTTCCGCGAAGGGCCCCGCGTCTGCGGGATTGCGCCCACATCCTCTTGCCCTGTGCACGGGTTCAAGCGACAGGTTCGGGCCGCCCGTGCGTGTTGTCCTGGTGACCGCTGTGGGTGCTGGTCAATCGGGCGCGGATCTGCTCGCCCTGTTCGCGGGCTGCTCCTGTCGTGTCGAACGGTGTCGACATGATCAGCGCTGCGGCTCCTTGTGTCCAGGTCTGGTCGTCCGAGCGGTCTATCTCGACGGGGATGTGGTTGCGCAGGGCGGGCAGGTGGGCACGGAGTGCCGGTTCGAAGCCCGGGCGCCAGTGCTGCCAGGCGGTGGTTCCCTCGCCGTAGATCGCGACCGTTTCGGGATCGACGATGTTGACCAGGCCGGCAACCGATCGTCCGAGGATTTCTCCGGCGTTGCGGAGGATCGCTCGTGCTGTGGGGTCTCCCTGGTCCGCGGCGGTGTGGAGATCGGAGATCGTGTCGACGGCGGTCAGAACACCCTCGCGGTGTGCTGCGGAGACCAGCGCGCGATCACCGATGATCGCTTCGAGGCAACCGCGGTTGCCGCACACGCATTCGGGGCCGTGCGGATCGACCGGTGTGTGGCCGAGTTCGCCGGCGTCTCCGTGCGCGCCTCGGTACACCACATCGCTGGTCACGATCGCCGCTCCGATGCCGGCTCCGATGGTGACGATCAGGAAGTCGCGGTGGTGGCGGCCTCTGCCGTAGAGGCAGTCGGCGGCGGCCAGGGCGTTGACGTCGTTGTCCACCAGCACGGGCAGTTCGAGGCTGGTTCGCAGTCGTCGTCCGAGGGGCAGGCCGCGCCAGCCCAGGATGTCTGCGTTCACGACTCCCTCGGCGGGGTCGTGGACTCCGCCGGGCACGCCGAGGCCGATTCCCAGGATCGAGCTGCCGTCCCCGTCGATGCCGTCGATCACGGCTGCGAGCGTGTCGGTGAGGTGGCCGAGCGCGTCTGCGGAAGCGGGATCGAAATCGTGGACGGAGAGGTCGCGCACGGTCCCGTCGAGTTCCACGTCGGAGATGGCGAGGCGGTCCGGCGCTACCTTGACTCCCAGCGCGCGCTTGGGTGAACCGGCCAGGCCGAGCAGCTGCGCGGGTCTTCCACCGCGTGAGGGAGCTGAGGCGAGTTCTTCGAGCAGGCCGTGAGAGATCAGTTCCTTGGTCACCTGGGTCACGGTCGCCGGGCTGAGACCCAGCCGCTGCGCGATCTCGGTCCGGCTCAACGAGCCGGACGTCCCTGCCAGGGCGAGGACGGCCGCGCGGTGGTGGTCTGTCGACGGTGAGGCCACCCAGCCACCCCTTTCGCTGTTTCTGAACGAAGTCACAGGTTAGGCGCCGGGCCCTGGCGGGTCAACGCGGGGGTTCCTTTGCCGCCGTGTGGCGTTGTGAGCAGCGGATACTTCTGACGTAGAGGAGGGGTGGGCTTCCGTTCGAAGTGGTTCGACCCCGCCCCTTGACGGGGTTAGCGCCACAGCTTACCTTTCTACGCACTTAAATTAATTACGAAGAAACTCGCCGAGGGCTACGGCCTGCCCAGCTCAGCGCCACCCCCATCGCACTGGTTGGCCGTTCCCGGCTCCTCAACGATCTTGAGGTTTGCCGAGGGATCGCCCCATCACGGCGGGCGGCCGGATGGCCGCAACACCGTCTCTGCAGCTCTTGACCTGGCTTCGTGCTGCCAGGGAGAGGTCGAACAAAGGAGATCGACGTGAAATTGAGACGCGCTACGACTTTATCGATCATGATCTCGTCGTTGCTGCTCGCCGCCGCGTGCGGCAACGGCTCCCAGGGCTCGCAGCAGTCCGACAAGCTGGAGGGGCGAGGGCCGATCACCTTCGCGACCGGCAAGGATGACGGGTCCGGGCTCAACCCGAGGATCGTCGAGGAGTGGAACAGAACTCATCCGCAGGAGCCGGTCCGGCTGGTCGAGCTGCCCGCCTCGGGCGACGACCAGCGGCAGCAGATGATCCAGAACGCGCAGACCAAATCCGACGCGTTCACGGTGCTGGACCTCGACAACGTGTGGATGTCGGAGTTCGCTGCCAACCGGTGGATCTCGCCGCTGCCCAAGGAGCAGTTCGACACCTCGAAGTTCCTGCGGCCGAACCTGGAGACCGCCGAGTACCGCGGTCGGCTGTTCGCCGTTCCGCACGGTTCGGACGGGGCGATGCTGTACTTCCGCAAGGACCTCCTCGCCAAGGCAGGTGTCGCTCCACCGAGGACTTGGTCGGAGGTGCAGCAGGCGTGCGCGAAGGTGCTCGCGCTGCCCGAGGCGGGCGGAATGTCCTGCTACACCGGTCAGTTCGAGAAGTACGAGGGCATGGTCGCGAACTTCGCTGAAGCGGTGCACAGCGCGGGTGGCGAGATCGTGGGCGCTGACGGCAAACCGCACGTCAACACGCCCGAAGCCGAGCGAGGCCTGGACTTCCTGGTCGAGGGATTCCGGTCGGGCATGATCCCCAAGGAAGCGATCGCCTTCAAGGAAGCGGAGTCGCGCAACGCCTTCCAGGACGGCAAGCTCGTCTTCACGCGGTGGTGGCCCGCCCAGTGGGCAAGTCTGAGCAAGACCGACGGGTCGTCCTCGGTGGCCGGCAAGTTCGACGTCGCCCCGTTGCCGGGGCTGTCGGGTCCGGGTGTGTCGAGTCTGGGCGGCCACAACCTGGCGATTTCGGCCTACGGCAAGAACAAGGCCACTGCGCTGGACTTCATCAAGTTCCGCACCAGCGAGCAGCAGCAGAAGTTCGCCTTGGACGTCGGGGCTTCGGCGCCCTCGCTCGCTTCGGTCTACGACGACCCGGCCCTGCAGGCGAAGTACCCCTACCTGCCGGTGCTGAAGGAGTCGATCACCCACGCCGAACCACGTCCGCGCGTCATCAACTACGGAGAAGTGACGCAGGCGATCCAGGACGAAGCATACCGGGCGCTGACCGGTGCCAAGAGCTCTCAGCAGGCGCTCGCCGACATGCAGGGCCGGCTGGAGCAGCTGAGCAGGCCGTGAACCACGAGCGCACACATGCGAGGGATGTCATGACGATGACCGCCGAGCGTCCCGCCGACGAAGCGAGGCAGGTGCCCACACCGGGCAAAGGCGGTGTGCGGAGCAGGAAGCCGTCCGGGAGAGCCGCGGGGACCGCGAGGCTCGCCGGTGTGCTGGTCTCACCGACATTGCTGGTGCTGGGACTGGTCGTGGTGTACCCGCTCCTGTCGGCGTTGCGGCAGTCCTTCTACACCGAAGGTGAGAACGTCGACGCGGAAGGTTTCGTCGTCGAAGGTGATCAGTTCGCCGGGCTGGCCAACTACACCAACGCCATCGTGGGCGAGGACGCGGGCCGGTTCTGGAACGCGATGTTCAACACGACGTTCTTCACCGTCACCACGGTCACCCTGGAGGCGCTGCTGGGCATTGCGATGGCGCTGATCATGCACCGTGCCTTCCGCGGGCGGGGCCTGGTCCGGGCGAGCGTGCTGGTGCCGTGGGCGATCCCGACCGCGGTCTCAGGTTTGCTGTGGCGGTGGATCTTCGCCCCGGACGGCGTTGCCAACACCATGCTGGGACAACAGGTCCTGTGGAGCACCGACGGGCCCCAGGCGCAGCTCGCGGTCATCATCGCCGAGGTGTGGAAGACCGCCCCGTTCGTCGGGCTGTTGACCCTCGCGGGCCTGCAGATCATCCCGAACGAGGTCTACGAGGCGGCCAAGGTCGACGGCGCCACCGCGTGGCGGCGGTTCTGGAACATCACGCTGCCGCTGGTCAAGCCCGCGCTGCTGGTGGCGGTGCTGTTCCGGATGCTGGATGCCCTGCGCATGTTCGACCTGCCGTTCGTGCTGGTCGGACAGCAGAAGCACTCGGTGGAAACGTTGTCCATGCTGGCGTGGCAGGAGGCCACCAATGTCCACTACGGCCCTGCGGCGGCGTACGCCACGATCATGTTCGGCTACGTGGCCCTCGTCGCCTTCGCCTTCGTCAAGCTGCTCGGCGCGGACGTCATCGGCGAAACCCGCAACCGGCGTCGCGAGGGACGCAAAGCCCGTTCCAAGGCAGGAAAGGGGGTGACGGCATGACCACCCACGCATCCGCACGCGGTGATCAGCGGGAAGCCGTTTGGAAGCGCTGGCTGCCCCACCTCGGCATCGTCGGCATCGTCGCGTTCTGCCTGGCGCCGTTCTACTGGATGGTGATCACCGCGTTCCGGCGCCCATCTGACCAGTACGACACCTTCCCCGTTCCGCGCATCTGGTCGGTGGACAACTTCCTCGCCGTCTTCGCACCGGATACGGGATTCGGCCGAGCCTTGGCCAACAGCCTCGTGGTGGCGGGGGTGACCACCGTGCTGACTCTGATCGTGGGGATCTCCACGGCCTATGCCTTGGCGCGGCTGGACTTCCGCGGCAAGAACCTCGTGATGGCGCTGATCATCGCGTGCAGCATGTTCCCCGGCATCTCACTGGTGGTGCCGCTGCTGAAGCTGTTCACCAGCATCGGCTGGATCAACACCTACCAGGCCATGATCACGCCAAGCTTGTCGTTCGCGCTGCCGCTGGCGGTGTGGAACCTGACGATGTTCTTCCGGCAGATGCCAGTGGAACTCGAACAGGCGGCCATGATCGACGGGTGCACGCCGGGCCAGGCGTTCCGGAAGGTGATCCTGCCGCTGGCGGCCCCGGGCGTGTTCACCACGGCGATCTTGACCTTCATCATGGCGTGGAACGAGTTCATCATCGCGTTGTCGATGGTCAACGAGAAGGAGATGCAGACGGTCACCGTCGCGATCTCCAAGTTCACCGGCTCGCAGGGGTTCGAGCAGCCCTTCGGCACGCAGATGGCGGCCGGTGTCGTCGTCACCGTCCCGCTCGTGATCGCCGTGCTGATCTTCCAGCGCCGCATCGTCGCCGGCCTCACCGCCGGTGGCGTCAAGTAATCCGCACATCACTGAGGAGAGGCCTCAACGATGCATGACAACAACTTGATCGATTCGCACCAGGATTCCGCCCCGTGGTGGCGTGATGCGGTGATCTACCAGGTCTACATCCGCAGCTTCGCCGACGGGAACGGCGACGGCATGGGCGACATCGACGGAATCCGGTCGAAACTGCCCTACCTGCGCGACCTCGGCGTTGACGCCATCTGGATCAATCCCTGGTACCCGTCACCGCAGGCCGACGCCGGGTACGACGTGGCCGACTTCCGCGACATCGAACCCCGCTTCGGCACCCTCGATGACGCTGACCAGCTCATCGCCGAAGCGCACGAGCACGGCATCCGCGTCATCCCCGACCTCGTGCCCAACCACACCTCCGACCAGCACGAGTGGTTCCAGGCAGCGCTGGCCGCCGGGCCCGGCAGTCCTGAACGCGCGCGCTACATCTTCCGACCAGGCCGCGGCCCGGACGGGTCGGAACCACCGAACAACTGGAACTCCTGCTTCGGTGGCCCCGCCTGGACGCGGGTGAGCGAACCCGACGGCAGTCCAGGGGAGTGGTACCTGCACCTGTTCGCCCCGCAGCAGCCCGACCTGAACTGGGCGCACCGCGAGGTTCGGGAGGAGTTCGAAGCGATCCTGCGTTTCTGGTTCGACCGCGGTATCGACGGCTTCCGGATCGATGTCGCCCACGGCCTGATCAAGGACACCGATCTGCCCGACGTCGTCGCACCGCAGGGATCCGGATACGTCTACCCCGCAGGACAGCATCCGCACTGGGACCGCGACGAGGTGCACGAGATCTACCGGCGCTGGAGGCGCATCGCCGACGAGTACCCCGGCCACCGGAAGTTCGTGGCAGAAGCCTGGGCCGACACCCCGCAACGGCTGGCCAACTACGTTCGGGCGGACGGCCTGCACACCGCGTTCAACTTCGACTTCCTGCAGGCGACCTGGAAGGCCGAGCGCCTGCGCGAGGTCATCGACACCACCACCTCGAGCCTGAACGCGGTGAGTGCCCCGGCGACCTGGGTCCTGTCCAACCACGACGTCCCCCGCCACGCGACCCGCTACGGACGCCCGCCTGTCGACTGGGTTCCGGGCCAGAACTACAGGGCGGACGGTGAGACGGACCTGGAGCTGGGCACTCGCCGCGCTCGGGCCGCAGCGCTGCTCATGCTGTCGCTGCCCGGCGGCGCCTACATCTACCAGGGCGAAGAGCTGGGCCTGCCCGAGGTCGAGAATCTCCCGGAGGAGCTGCTCCAGGACCCGGTGTGGGAGCGGTCCGGGCACACCGAGCGCGGCCGAGACGGTTGCCGAGTGCCGATCCCGTGGTCCGGGGAGAAGCCGCCGTTCGGCTTCAGCCCGGCCAACGCCACGGCGGATCCGTGGCTGCCGCAGCCGGATTCGTGGGAGGACCTCACGGCCGAGGTCCAGACCGGCGATCCGGGCTCGATGCTCGAGCTCTACCGCTCCGCCCTGCGCCTGCGCCGCGAGCACCCCGCGCTCGGCGAGGGAGACCTGGCCTGGAACGACGCCGGTGAGGGAGTCCTTTCGTTCACCCGCACGCCCGGTTTCGCCTGCGTGGTCAACCTCTCCGGGAAGGCCCAGCGACTGCCCGAGCACGACCGGGTGCTGCTGACCAGCGGCGAACTGGACGACGAGATGCTCCCGCCCGACACCGCCGTCTGGCTGTCCCTGTGAACGCCGCGGGCGAGGAAAGAGGTACCTGATGGCGACCATCACCTATGACAAGGCGACCCGGCAGTACCCGGGCGCGGACCGGCCCGCCGTGGACGACCTGGCCCTGGACATCACCGACGGCGAGTTCCTCGTTCTGGTCGGGCCGTCCGGATGCGGGAAGTCGACCAGCCTGCGGATGTTGGCAGGGCTCGAGGACGTGGACTCCGGCGCGATCCACATCGGCGACCGCGAGGTCACCCACCTCTCGCCGAAGGACCGGGACATCGCGATGGTGTTCCAGAACTACGCCTTGTACCCGCACATGACCGTGGCGCAGAACATGGGCTTCGCCCTCAAGATCGCCGGATCACCGAAGGACGAGATCAACCGCCGGGTCGCCGAGGCCGCGACACTGCTCGACCTGGAGCCGTACCTGGATCGCAAGCCCAAAGCCCTCTCCGGTGGGCAGCGGCAGCGGGTGGCCATGGGCCGAGCCATCGTCCGCGAACCCCAGGTGTTCCTCATGGACGAGCCGCTGTCCAACTTGGACGCCAAGCTGCGGGTGTCGACGCGCTCGCAGATCGCCGCCCTGCAGCGCCGGCTCGGTGTCACGACGGTGTACGTCACCCATGACCAGGTCGAAGCCATGACCATGGGCGACCGCGTCGCGGTGCTCAACAACGGCGTGCTCCAGCAGTGCGCCTCCCCGCGCGCTCTCTACGAGCGGCCCGCGAACGTCTTCGTCGCCGGGTTCATCGGCTCGCCCGCGATGAACCTCGCCACCTGTGACCTCGCCGATGGCGGGGCGCGGTTGGGCGAAGTGTTCCTCCCGCTGCCGCGAACCACCCGAGAAGCGGCCCGCGCCGACGGTTCTTCCACGGTCACGCTCGGGTTCAGGCCGGAAGACCTCAACGTCGTCGGCCCGGGCGCAGAGGGGTTGGCGGGCGCGGTCACGCTCGTCGAGGAACTCGGCTCTGACGCCTACGCCTACTGCAGGCTCACCGAAGGCGGCCGCACCCACGGCGAGGTGGACGTCATCGCCCGCGTTGACCCGCGCGCCGGCGTCACCAAGGGCGAGCAGATCCACCTGCGCCCACGGCCGGATGCCCTGCACGCGTTCTCCGCAACCACCGGCGAACGTCTTCCCACCTGACCATTCGACCCCCGGTGCGGGCGGACATGCCGCCCGCACCGGGGACCCCCACGGCTCCACGGCTCCAGTCGGCAGCAGGGCAATGGATCTGTCACGAGTGACGGAGCGGCTTCAAGATGGCGGGTGGGGCATGATGGGCACCCCAGTTTCGATCGGCCGTTCAGGGAGATCTCGGGGGGTCCGGCCGAAGTGGTAGTTCCGGGGCGACACCCGGGCGGCTCGGTTGCCAGTGGAGCGGTGCGAGGTGCAGTCCGCCTTGGCCCCAGCCTGCGCTGGTGATCGAGGTGGTGCCGTCGGGTTCGGTGATGACCTCGGCGGCATGGGCGTTGATGTGGCCGGCGGAATCGTCCACCGTGAACCGGAAGGGGTTCGCGCTGCGGTACACCCGGGTGTCCTCGTACCCGGGATCGCAGCAGACGAACAGGTACCAGCCGTCCGGGCGCCGCACCACGAACGGGGATTCGGTGGGTCCGCCGACAGTGCCCGATCGCGGGTGTTCGAAGGCGACGTGCTTGCCGCTCCAGTGCGTCAGGTCGGTGCTGACCCGGTAGGCCACCTGGTGGTTGCCGCCCTCGGGTGTACTGGTCGCGGTGTAGTACATGACCCAGAGCGAGCCGACCCTGGTGACCATGGGATCTCTGGCGTCGAATCCGTCGGTGAACAGCGGGTTGGCGTCACTTCGGGTCCAGTTCCACAGGTCGGTGGACTCGCGAGATGCATGCGGTAGGCGGCGTGATCAGGGGTGCCCGCGGCGTAGAAGAGGTGGTACACGCCGTCGGCGAAGACCACGTGAGGGGCCCAGATGTGGCTCTCCCCGGCAGCGGGGTCGGCGCTCAGCGCGAACGGCTGCTTCGTCCAGGGGCCACGTGGCGAGGGTGCGGTGGCGTGACCGAAGTGCTTCTCGTCCAGCGGATCGGCCGGCTCGGGGTGGGTGATGGCGTAGACGTGCCACAGTGCGGTGTCCGCGTCCCGGATCATCGTGTGGTCGTTGTAGTACCACTGCTCGTCCTCGCCGACGGACGGGTCGTAGACGCGGAGGAACTCCCCGGCCGACACCGAATCAGACGCCGACGCCACTCCGGCCGCTGCCATCTGGACCACCACCAGCAGTGCGATCATCGATCGAATCATCATCGCCCCTCGTCTCGGCGCGCCTGTGTCCTCTCGGTATACCGATCGAGCGGCTCTGCCGACAGCCGTGGAACGAGTGAACGTGCTCAGGCGGCAGGCGCGATCCCAGCGGCGGCACCGCAACCGACACTGGCGGCGTCGGTGGACTCCGAGGGATCGTTGCAACGCCACTCGGGTGGGGTCACCTCCCGGGACTTCGCGGCCGCAGCGTCCGGAAGATTGCGCAAGCAGCTGCGCGAGGCCGAACCTCGACCACGAGCCAACGGCAACCGGTCGGCACTACCGGAGATGCACGCCACCGGCTCCGAAGCCGCCGTGCGTCAGCGATTTCCGAGCATCAGGCGGATTGGGCTTGCGGCGAGGTGGCGTGGGAGATGAGCTGGTGGAGGAGTTCGTCGATGACCGCGGGGTGTTCGAGCGGCACCATGTGGCCCGCGTTCGGGATCATCGCGAGCCGGGCGCCCGGTACTTCTCGGGCGATCGCGGTGCTGTGCTCCGGCGAGATGGTCACGTCGTGCTCGGCCCCGATCACGAGCGTGGCCACGTTGCCCAGCACCGGTAGTGCCGCGCGCTTGTCGAGCGTGAGGAATTGGGGGATGAGCGCCACCAGCGCGTGGACGGGGTTCGACCGCGTTAGCTGGAGGACGAAGTCGACCACCGAGGGCGGTACCCGGGAGGCGAACGAGAAGCCGCGCGCCACGGCGAGGGCCGCGTTCCTGAGGGCGCGGCACGAGACCGAGGTGAGACGAAGCCGGTCGATGACGGCCAGCACGATGTTGGCCGCCTCGGGTGGCAGCACGGCCCGCCCGTTGACCGGCGCGGCCGCGGTCGTCACCAACCCGACCCCGACCACGCGGTCACCGAAGAGCTCCGGGTGCTGCTCGGCGAGTGCCATGACCGCCATGCCGCCCATCGAGTGCCCGATCAGCACGACCGGCCCCTCGGGGACGGCCTGGTCGAGCACCGCGGCCAAGTCGCTGCCGAGCTGGTCGAGGTTGAGTCCGTCCAACCCGCCCACCGCGGATCGGCCGTGGCCCCGGTGGTCGTAGGAGATCACTCGGGCGTTGCGGGCGAGCGACGTGCGCTGGAAGTGCCAGAAGTTCGTGTCCGCCAGGTACCCGTGGCAGAGCACCACGGTCACCGGCGCACCCGGATCGCCGTCGACGTCGACGTGCAGCGGGACCCCGTCGGCAGCGGTCACGAGTGCGGCATCGGCAGGCGCGCCCGCCACATCGACGACGTCGCCGAGGGCCTCTCGCGCGTGCTGTGCCGGCGCGGAACCACCCTCGGCGGCCCGAAGGGCGAGGCCGGACAGTGAACCGCGCACGCGTCGTACCGCCATCCGGACCCGCGCGCCGACGGACGCCTGCGCAGGCCAGGGCGTGCTGATCACCACCGGCGCACGCCCTTCGGGCCGGGAGTGGCCTGCGGCTCGTCCGACACGCAGGCCGTCCGGGCGGTGCTGCCGATGCGGTGGGTCAGCCGCGCGTGGGATGCGGGCCCGGGGGAGGGGCGGCCCGCGTTGTGGAGTTCGCTCACGTGCGCCTTCCATGTCGGGGGAGGAGATCCGGCCACAACCGCCGCACATGGCGACCGCCGACAGGCCGATGCGCTCGTGACCAAACCGTGATGCTCTAACTCGAATCTAACTCACGGTTACGTCTACTTCAAATAGCTAACCCGGACGGATTAACGCACGCTCCTTTTTGAAGGTGAGCGACTTCGTTGTGTGACAAGTCATGTGTATCGGGGAGGCCGTGAGGCGGGCGCGGGCGTTGATGGGTGCGCGACCGCGGTCGATCCGTCACAGCAGGTGCTCGTACCGATCGCGGTGCTCCGATTCCGAGGGCGCGCTGAGCATCAGCGCGGTTTGCTTCGTGACGTAGTCGTCGAACTGCAGCGCCCGTTCGAGGTGGCAAGTGCTGAGGGCCCAACAGCCGACTCTCCTCGGGCACACCGTCGCGGGTGCTTTCGGCAACGTCGGCGGCGTCCGCAACTGACTCGGGTCGTCCGCGGCGTCGAGTTCTGCGGGCGGCGTGCTGATCCCGGCCACATCGCAACGACGTCCAGGTGCGGACGTCGAGAAGACCGGCCGAGCGATGTCGTTGAAACGGGAGGAGCAGTCCCCGACCTGGGCGGATGGCCCAGGCCGGGAACTCAGGACGGATCTCGCGTGCAGGGGCGGAAACGTGCCCGTCCCCGACCGCCATCCTCAACCGAGGGCGATGATCGCGGGTACGGTCAGGACGGCTGCGTAGTAGCCCATGAACTGCACGCCCGAGTGCACGCCGAACATCCGGTTCATCAGGCCGCCGATGAGGCCGACCGTCAGCGTCACTAGCACGGCGAGCAATCCGCCCTCGTAGAGGCAGATCACCAGGATCAGGCCTGCGAACGCGCCGATGATCGCTTCGTGCGAGACGTTCTTCAGCACCCACGAGGCAGCGCGGTGGGCGTTGGTCATCGCGAACGGGTACGCGATCAGGCAGGCGATCGTCACCGCCAAGAGGCCGAAGACCAGGAACTCCCACGTTTCGAGCAGGTCGTGCAGGTTGTGGGTCTGCCCGGTCGCGGTGTCGACGGTGTAGACGGGCGGTGCGTTGAACAGCGGGGCCGCCGGGCCCGCCGCCATCGGCGACAGCGGCAGGCCGAGCGCGATGAGCGGGATCATCGTCTCGGCGATGTAGGTCGACTCCGTGGTGCCGTTCCGCACCGCCATCTTCGTGGTGAGCTTGTGGTAGCCGTTCTTGATCCGGGCACCGACCACCTCGCCCATGAGCACCGTCATCGCCACCGGCGAGAACACGAAGGTCGCGCTCGAGACGACGGCGGCCCCGGAGGTGTAGCCCGTCTGCCGGCGGTCGAGGACCTCCAACGGGTTCGGCATCCGGCCGCTCCACGTCCGCACGTCCGGTGCCAGGGCGAACTCCGCCGGTCCGTCCCGGTGCAAGGTCTTGCGACCGGCTGGGGAGAGAGCCAGGAACAGGTCCGCCACCAGCGGACCGGTCGCGATGCCGAGGAAGAAGCTGATGCTGAGCGAGTGCCCGAGCTGGGTGGTCACAAACTCGTTGATCCCGACGATCAGCAGCACGAACGGGAACAGCGCGCCCACCGCGGCCCAGCGCCCCTTCGAGGTGAGCGCGATCAGGATCGCGGCACCGGCGAAGATCCACGGCGCGAGATCGCCGATCTCGTCTGCGATCGGGGAGAGGATCCAGGCGAACAGCACCGCCAGCGGCACCGCGATGAACGCGGCGACCACGCCGCCCGAGATGGCCTTGCGGAGCGCGATGTGCGGCACCCCGAGCTCGCGGAGCTGCTGCGCGTCGCTCAGCAGCGGCACGGTCATCGTGTCGCCGGGGATGCCGAGCAGCGTCGTGGGGATGGCGTGGGTGATGTGCTTGGCGACCACGGCTGCCAGGAAGAAGCTGAACACCCCGGCCGGCGGCACCCCGAGCAGCACCACCAACAGCGTCAGCGGTGCCACCACGGCGGTTTCGTCCGTGCCCGACACCAGGCCGATCGCGGCGAAGACGATCGCACCGACAAGTCCCATGCTCAGGGCCCACAGGAACGCTTCCATCATGGGTGGACCTCCTGTCTCCGCTTCGCTTCCTCGTGGGCCTCGGCGAGCACGTCGTACAGCCCGAGCAGGCGCAGCTCTCGCTGCACCTCGGCGGAGAGCGCGGCCGGGTCGGTCCACTCGCCTCCGTCGGCGGCGATGACCTCGAGCGCCTCGCGCCTGCTCTCGGTGATCGTCGAGTTCTCCCGGACGACCCGCTTCGGCTTGAACAACCGGGCCGCGATCACCGCGGCGACGAGGCAGGCCACGAGTCCGAGCAGCAGCGCGTAGGACTCCGCCAGGGTTTCGTCGGCCACGGTCGCCGTGAAGAAGGCCCTGCTGAGCAGGAAGGCCGGGGCCGCGACCCCGGCACCCAGCGCGATGGACATGCCCATGTGCCTGGTGTCGACGGTGTCACCCCAGACCTCGATGAGTCGGGACATCAGCGTTGCTCCGTTCGATCGAAGTGGCTGAGGGCGGTGGCGACCACGGGTGGGACGAAGCTGGTGAGTTCGACGGGCACGACCGCCTCCTCGGCCTGCAGCCCCAGCGCGAGTGGCGACGTCATCGTCCGCTCCGCAGTTCGGCGAGCGCGGCCTCGGCCTGGTCGTGACCGAAGTTCTTCTTCGCGATCAGCTGTGCCGCCACGGGCGCGATCTCGTCGGGACCGGCACCGGCCGCGATGGCGATGTTCTTGGCGTGCAGGGACATGTGGCCGCGCTGGACGCCCTCGCTGGCGAGCACCCGCAGGGCGGCGATGTTCTGGGCGAGCCCGACGGCGGTGATCAGCTCGGCGAGTTCGGAGGCCGAGGTGACCCCGGTGAGAGCGACGGCCGCGCGGGCGCCGGGATGGGTCTTGGTGGCGCCGCCGACGAGACCGACGGGCATCGGCAGTTCCAGCGTGGCGACGAGGTTGCCGTCGGCGTCCTCCTCGAAGGTCGACAGCGAGGTGTAGCGGCCCTCAGCTCCGACCGCGTGCGAGTGGGCGCCGGCCTCGACGGCGCGGGTGTCGTTGCCGGTGGCCAGCACGACCGCGGAGATGCCGTTCATGATGCCCTTGTTGTGGGTCGCGGCGCGGTAGGGATCGCCCGCGGCGAGCTTGTAGGCGTGCACCATGTCCTCGACGACGGGTGGACCACCGAGCGTCTCGGCGTCGAGGACGGCCCGAGCCCGGGCGAGCCGCATGTCGGCCTTGTTGGTGAGGATCCGGAGGACGACCCGCCCACCGGCGACCTCGGCGACCCGGTCGGCGACCGCCTCGGCCATGGTGTTGACCGCGTTGGCGCCCATCGCGTCGCGGACGTCGACGACCAGGTGGGCGACGACGTAGGTCTCGTCGTCGAAGTTCACCGTGCGCACCACGAGGTCGCGCACCCCGCCGCCCACCTCGGCGAGCTTGGGGTCCTGGGCGGCGGCGAGCTCCATCAGCTCGGTGCGGGCTTCGAGCAGGCGCAGCCGAGCGGCGTGCGGATCGACGAGGTCGACGAGCTGGATCTGCGCCTGCATGATCGACCCCGTGCTGGAGGTGCGGAAACCTCCGAGCGCACGGGCGAACCGGGCGCCGTTGCTGGCGGCCGCGATCACCGAGGCCTCCTCGGTGACCATGGGCACGAGCACGTCCTCGCCGTTGACGGTGAAGTTGGTGGCCACGCCGACCGGTAGCGCGAAGGTGCCGAGCACGTTCTCGCTCAGGTGGCTCGCGGCCTCGACGTCGAAGCCGTCCGCGTCGAAGGCCGCGAGTTCGGCGATGTCGATCCCCGCCGCCTCGACGACGATCTTGCGCCGCTCGCTGGTGCTCAGGTTGCGGAAGCCCGGAATTCTGCTGACCACGAGTAGTTCCTCCTTGAACGGATGACGAACCAAGGGAACCCCAGTGGTGACCGGGAGCACATGTCCGAAGGGGACAGGATCACGCCGCTCACATGTCGGTTTCCGACATCCGGAGCAGCTGCACGGCGATGCCGAGGCGGAACTGCTGCTCCGGTCGTCGCCACTCCGGCCCGAGCAGCTCGGTGATCCGCTCCAGCCGCTGCTTGACCGTGTTGGCGTGGACGAAGAGCACGTCCGCGGACCGGGTGATGCTCGCGTTCTGCGCCAAGTAGGCGTGCAGGGTCGCGACCAGGTCGCTCCGGTGAGCGGCGTCCCACTCGAGCAGCGGCGCCAGCAGCCCTCGGGCGAAGGCGCGCGCACGGTGCCCGTTGGCGCCGAAGAGGGCGAGGTACGGGGCGTAATCGCGCGCCGCGACGCCCGCATCGGCCACCCCGACGCCGGGCAGCATCCGCGACAGCGCCGTGACGTCGACGACCTCCCCGGGGACCTGCTCCACGGGATGTGTTCCACCGACGACCACGAGGCCCCGGTCCCCGGCTTCGGCGAGCCTGCCGTGCACGCGACCGGCGAGGTCGAGCGGATCCAGCTCCCCGGGCACCAGGGCGATCACGCCGGCGTCGTGCTGGGCGACCAACCAGCGCTGGTCCAGCCCGGTCAGAGCCCGAGTGAGGTTCCACCGCTGCTGTTCCCAACCGACCGCGAGCACCGGTGTCCAGAGCCCGGTCAGATCGACTCCGCGCTGCTGGGCACGTCGCCGAAGCGAGGCCCAGTCGTCGCGTTCCGAGACCAGGTCGGCGACGAGTTCGCCGCGGACCCGTTCCTCGGCATCGGCGACGGCGTCGTTCTGCATGGTGACCAGTGCGTGGCTCTGGGCACCGCGTTCGATGGTCCGCCGCTGCACCTCGTCGAGAGGCTCACCCCCGACGAGCAGCACGCCGAGAAGGGTGCGACCGGCCATCGCCGCGACCAGCCCCAGGACCTCGCCGTCACCGACGTCGACCCAGCGGGCGGTGCCCCGGCTGGCCTCCACTGCCGCCAGCACCCCGGGTGAGAGCCGGCCGGCGGTCCACCACGCGGCGGCCTCCTCGTCGCTTGTGGCCAGAGCGCCCAGCTCCCGGTCGGCGATCGCCACCGGGCGCCCCAACGCGTCGGCCAGGACGCGCGCGATCGCGTCCGACCCCTCGCCCGCGAGCACCAAGCGGGTCAGCTGCTCGTGCAAGCTGGCCGAGGCCTCCATCGCCGCCGCCCGCCGCTCCGCCTCGGCACTGGCCGCCTCCGCCCGGGCAGCGGCTTCGCGCTCGGCCGCCAGCAGCCGAGCGGTCTGCAGGATCACCGCACCCTGGTTGGCGAAGGCCGTGAGCAGCGCGATCTGCTCGGTGCTGAAGCCGTGCGTGGAGCGGTCGGCCGCGAACAGCACCCCGAGCACCCGCTCGGAGGCGATCAGCGGCACGCCGAGGATCGACCGCATCTGCTCGGCCCGGACCGCGGCGGTCACCTCGCTGTCGTGCGGGAAGGAACCGACGTCGTACGCCGCGGTCCACTGAGGGGCGCGTGTCCGCACCACCTGGCTGGCGAGGCCGACACCGGCCGGCACCCGCAGCTCCCGCAT
Organism: Saccharopolyspora aridisoli; assembly: GCF_004348445.1. Classification (GTDB taxonomy): domain Bacteria; phylum Actinomycetota; class Actinomycetes; order Mycobacteriales; family Pseudonocardiaceae; genus Saccharopolyspora; species Saccharopolyspora aridisoli. The sequence continues at coordinate 125,491 of NZ_SMKV01000018.1, forward strand.
GTTGGCCGACAGCGCCCCCCTGTTCGCCCGGACGAAGAGCTCGTCGGTCTCCTCGTCGTACTCCGAGAGGTAGGTGAGATCGGTGCCCATCAACTCGTGAGCGCGGTCCACGAGCTTCTGCAGCAGCGGCTGCAGGTCGCGCACCTCGGCGAGCTCCCGCAAGCTCGACATCAACACCGACAGCTCCCGGTCCCTCGCCCGGAGGCGATCCAGTCGAGCCCGGGCGTCCACCAGGACGCTGGTGGTCTCCGCACCCAGACCCCGGGCCGCACGCCTGAGATCGCCCTCGCTGACGGGGTGGTCGGCGATGATCATCTCGGTCAACGCCCGCAGGTCGGTGCTCACACGATCACCCGGGACCAGCCGAGACCAAAGCCGAATCGCATGCCGAGAGGCTAGCCCCACCAGCCACCAAGCCGTGAACACCGAACCGAGCCGGAGGAACTCCGGTTGCGGGGCCGGGAGGAGGTTGAGGCGTTGCCGCTCTACGAGGGTGCGTCCTCTTTCTGGTGCGCGACGAGCTTGGTCCACGACACCACCGAGCGGGATGCATGACGATCGATCCAGCTGCGTCTGCGTCGGAGGGAGACGACTGGCTGGAGAGCACAGGGAGAGCACGGCATCGAACGTTCTGGCCACGCCGTCGCCAAGGAGGACGTGGTCCACGAGCTCCACGAGCTGTTGGTGCGCGGCGCTGGCAGCATGCAGCTGGACACGCACTACCGGGAGCTGATGAACCGGCTCGCCCACCACCGGTTGGCGTCGGCATCGCTGACCCGCGCGCGACGGCTCGGCGCCTCGCCATCGGAACACCGGCGCCTGCTCGAATTGATCACGGATGAACGCGGAGGCCGATTGCCGGGTGGCTTGCGCGAGCGCCGGTGTCTCAGGCGGTGGGTGAGAGCTGCAGGTTCCGGTGGCGCGCCGTGGTGGCCCTGCTGATGGGTACTTGCCCACAGATGTGGGGTCTTTGTTCCCTGGTGACCCCGTCCGGGCGGGGGTATGCATCATGGCCGGACAACGTGCACGTAGGAGGGTGGGAGATCGAGATGAGCATCCCCGTGGAGCATCCACTTGAGGCGCTGTACCAGGTCCGCGATGTGCTCGAAGCCGCGGTCGCCGGGGTCCGGAGGGCGCCAGCGGAGCAGATCAGCGACCAGCTGGGCTGCTACGCCGCAGTGAACACTTCGATCCTCTACGAGTTCCGGACGCTGGCCGACCAGATTCACGAGAAGATCTCCGGCACGGACCGCCCGACGGTGCGCGTCGCCCACGAGGAGCTCGGCGATGTCGTTGCCCTGTTCGACATGATCATCGCCTATGTCGAGCGGCACCAGCCAACGATCGATGACCTCCGCCACCAGGGCCTGCAGAATGCTGGCGGGTAACGCTGCTGGTGACATTCGCAGGGCACAAGAGCGGTCGAGGCCAGGGCTGGAAGAGGTCGCTCCTCGAGGAGCAAGAGGACTCATGGGTGCGCACGGCCCACACCTGAGACATGCAGGGTCGCGCCTGCTGCGCCGCCTTGTGCGGCGCTGAGTCCCAACATCGCCGCGCGTGCGATCGAAGCTCTGGGCTTGCAGCACGCGCGGCTGCGGACCGCCTTGAACACCGCGAAGGTGGCCGACACGTCAACGACTTCGCCGGTCACCTCGCGGCGGTCAAACAGTCCCTGGCCGTGATGAGCAGGGCCGGGTGCGACCAAGCGATCTCTCCGGGCGCGCACCTGGTCAGCGGACGGGTCGTGGTGTCAGGTTCTGTCGGTCATCGGCACACCGGCCTCGGCGGTGGCGTCGAACTTGTCGTCGATGAGCACGACCGTGCGGCCGGCCGCTTCCAGCACCGAAGCCGCTGCCGTGGCGCGGTAACCGCTGCCGCAGTGCACCCACACCGCACCCGCCGGCACCTCATCCACCCTGTCGGCGAGCTCGTAGAGCGGGACGTGCACCGCATCGACGACGTGCGACGCGGCGAACTCGTTGTTGGTCCGCACGTCCAGCACCACCTCCGGCACAGGAAGCCCGCCGGAGTCGCCGCTCAGCGCCGAGGCCAGGTCGGCGAACATGGCGGTCGGCGTGCTGCGCAGCTGGCCGGAGTCGGCGGCCAGCTCCTCCGGGGTGCCCACGGCCGCCGCGGCGAACTTGTCGATGCCGATGCGCGACAACTCGCGCTGAGCCTGGCCGACCTGCTCGCGGGACTCGCCCAGCAGCGTGATCGGAGCGCCCCAGTCGATCATCCAACCCAGCCAGGTCACCATCGGGCCGTCCAGCCCGAGACTGACCGTTCCGGCCAGGTGCGAGACCACGTAGGCCTTGCGGGAGCGCAGATCGACCACCCACTCCCCGTGCTCCAAGCGCCGGCGCAACTCGGCCGGCTCGGCACGGACCGGTTCGCGCAGGTCCAGCGGCTCGGGCCCTGCGGTGTTCTGCACACCCATGTGCGCGTAGTACGCCGGGTAGGCATCCAGCCCTGCGAGGGTCTGCTCGACGAAGTCGCCCTCGGCCAACGTCAGCGCCGGGTTGACGCGCTTCTGCTGGCCCAGCGTCGCCGAGTCGCCCGAGGCCTGCGTGGCCGAGCAGAAGCTCCCGAACCCGTGGGTCGGCCAAATCCGCGCCCCGTCGGGCAAGATCGACGCCAGCTTCTGCGCGGACGCGTGCTGGTGGCGGGCGAGGTCCCCGCTGTGCTGCTCGCCCAGCAGGTCGGTGCGCCCGGTCGTGCCGAACAGCAGCGAACCGCCGGTGAACACGCCCGCCGGGCCGTCGGTGCCTTCCAGCACGTAGGACAGGTGGTGGAAGGTGTGACCCGGAGTGGCCACCGCGCGCACCTGCATCCGCGGCGAGAGCTCCACCGCCTCGCCGTCGACCAGCGCACGCCGATCGAACGGCACCTCGTCGGCAGTCGCCAGCCCGTACTCGGCGCCCGTCAGTCGGGCCAGCTCCAAGCCACCGGAGACGTAGTCGTTGTGCACGTGCGTGTCCAGCACCAGAGCGATCCGCACGCCCAATCGGCCGGCGGCGGCGATCACCCGGTCCACGTCCCGCTGCGGGTCGACGACCACGGCCACCTCGCCGTCGGTGGCCAGGTAGCTGCGGTCCCCCAGCGAGGACGTCTCGATCACCTCGACCACAAGGCCACCGGCCAAGCGGTCCTCATGCTTCACCACATCCATCGCCGTCATCGCTGCGCACCCCTTCCAACCTGGTTGCCTGCTCCGATCCACCCGATGTCCCACCCGGCCACCGAGGCCGCTCGCCCACCGGCCGCGTTCATCGCTTCCGCAACCTCCAGGCCCTTCGCCCTCCCGAACGGCAGTGACGTAGCACTCCTGCCCCCGCAAGTCGCTGCGGCGAGGCCAGCACCTCCGCAGCGGCACGTCCACCGCACCCGGCACATGACCCGATGCGTACTCCTCCGGCTCACGCACGTTCAACCAACCGGGTACCCCTCCGCCACGCCCCGGCAAAGCCCTCCACACCGACTTCCGGCGTCTTCGAGGACAACGATCCTCCGCAACTCCTGCGGGTACCAAGTAGTGCCACGAGTCCGACTGGCCAAGGACAGGCACCGCCCGACCGCGTTGGGCGAGCGCGAGGAACAGGCGCTCCAGCTCCTGCTCGGTCATCGGAGGTTCATCGCCATCCTCGCGAGCCTGCTGGCAGTACCTCATCCCGATGGCCACCATCTTGGAGCCAGCACGGTCCGAAGCGAGGGAAGCTGCGAGCTGGGTCAGCACCTCGGCGCAGGTGGGGTGGACCATCGCGGTGCCCGCGCCCAGCAGTGCGGTCGCGATCGCCCATGCCGGGAAGGTGCCGACGATGGCGATGAGGGTGAGGGCGGTGGCTTGCACGAGCATTCCCGCGGTGGTGCGGTGCCTGCGCCCCCATCGGTCGCAGAGGGCTCCGGTGGCGAGTTGTCCGATGCCCCGCGGGGTAGGGGGCGATGAGGATGCCGACCTGATCTACCGCGAGTCCGGCGCTGGCGAACAGCATTGGTGCGGATGGGACGAGCTGTGGTTGTCGGGCGGGTGGCGGGCTGCCGCGCGCCAATGGGATCAAGAATTCGGCTCAAGCGGCTCGGGAAGAAGGCGGGATCTAGATGTGATGTCCGGGGAGGTTGGTCAGTCGGGTGGCTGGCGGTGTGCCTCCGATGGCGGAGTGGGAGCGGTGGTGATTGTAGAAGTGGATCCAGGCTGGCAGGGCGGCGTTGCGTTGCTGGGTTGATTCGTAGAGGCGCGCGTAGGCCCAGCCGTCGGCGAGGGTGCGGTGGAATCGTTCGATTTTGCCGTTGGTTTGGGGCCGGTAGGGCCGGGTGCGTTTGTGGGTGATGCCGAGCTCGCGACAGGTGTCACGCCAGGCGTGGGAGCGGTAGCACGCGC
>NZ_SMKV01000019.1 GCF_004348445.1 Saccharopolyspora aridisoli
GGCGGACGGGCCGGGGTGGGCGAGAACTGGGAGAACCCCGAGAGTTCTGCGCCTACGGTTGACGCCGCAACGCCGTTCACGCGAACGACTCCGACCACGCCGAGCGGAAGTGAGATGCCGATCCCAACGAAGTCCTCAAGGTCCGACCGCGGCGCCGACGCGGACGTGGTGATCGTCGGCTGCGGCCCGGTGGGACTGACACTCGCGCTGCTGCTCGCCCACCGCGGGTGGCAGGTGGCCGTCCTGGAGCGCTACGCCGAGCAGTACCCCTTCCCCCGCGTCGTCACGATCGACGGCGAGACCTCCAGGAACTTCGCCGCCGCCGGGATCGGCGATCAGCTGCACGAGCTCGGTGAACCGATGGGCGTCTACGAGTTCCGGAACGCGGCCGGCAGAACACTGCTCAGCTTCGACGCGCCTTACCAGCCAGATCACCAGGGGTGGCCGAGGGCGGCCGTGATGCACCAGCCTTCGTACGAGGCGGCGTTGCGGGCGCACGCGGAAGCGCTGCCCAACCTCAGGATGCTCTACGGTCATGAGGTCGAGAGCCTGGTGGACCGCGGGGACCACGTCGAGGTGCGCGCACCAGGTCCGGTGCTCGGAGACGGCCCGCTCACCGGGTCGTGGCTGGTGGGCTGCGACGGTGCGAACAGCATCGTCCGCGAGCACATGGGCGCGCAGGTCACCGATTTCGGCTTCTCGCAGGACTGGCTGCTCTGCGACGTGGTGTTCCACGAACCGCGCGGGTTCCACCCGACGGACGTGCAGATCTGCGATCCCGAGCGGCCGACGACGATCGTCGCGAGCGGTCGCGGTCACCGCCGCTGGGAGTTCATGCTGCTGCCGGGCGAGAGCGTCGAGGAGCTCAGCACGGTCGAGGCCATGTGGAGCCTGCTCGAACCGCACGGGGCCTCCCCCGACAACGCCACGCTGACCCGCAACATCGTCTACACCTTCGACGCCAGCATGACCCAGCAGTGGCGCCGGGGACGGCTCCTGCTCGCCGGTGACTCGGCGCACCTGATGCCACCGTTCGCGGGGCAGGGCATGTGCTCCGGGGTCCGGGACGCGGCCAGCCTTTCCTGGAGGCTCGACCTGGTGCTGCGCGGCCTCGCCGGCGAACGCCTGCTGGACACCTACGTGGTCGAGCGCGCCAAGCAGGTCCGGCGCACCACCGACGCGTCGATCGAGATGGGCAAGCTGGTTTCCGAGCTCGACCCGGTGAAGGCCGCCCGGCGGGACGAGTACCTGATCGCCTCGCGGTCCGAACAGGACCAGCCGGAGGCGGCGCCGCCGTCGTTCGCCTTGGAAGACGGCTTCCTGCGCCGCAACATCGGTCGCACGATCGTCAAACCGGCCGGTGAGCTCATGCCGCAGGGCCAAGTGGCGCGCGGCGAACATCGGGGTCTGTTCGACGACGTGGTCGGGAACGGCTTCGCGCTCATCACTTCGCTCGATCCCCACGCCGCGCTGGACGACGAAGGGCGAGCGTTCCTGGAGGGCATCGGCACGCACCTGGTCCGGGTCCTGCCCTTCGGGACCGGGCCGAAGCACGCGCAGCCGCACGAGGTCGTCGACGTCGGCAACGTCTACCTCCCGTACCTGGACGAGCTGGAGCAGGCCGCGGTGCTGGTGCGCCCGGACTTCTACGTCTTCGGTGGCGCACGCGACCGCTCCGACATCACCCGGCTCGTGCGCGAGCTCCGCTCGCAGATCACCGGCTCGCCGTCGATCCCGCGCCGCCCGGCCGCGACCCGGCAGCCGAGCCCCCAGCAGTGACCACGCAGAACCTGGCGCAGGAAGGGCGGACACGGCAATGTCGACGAGCACGCACAATTCGAACGCCGCGACGGCGGAGGACTTCGCCTCGGGATTCCGCAAGCTGAACAAGCGGTCCGAGGCGGAACGGGGCGGCCCCGCCCCGGAGCAGGTCAAGGGAGCGGTTTCGGAGATCTACAACGGCGTCGCGTCGTGGTCGACCAAGGGCGACTTCTGGAACTGGGGGATGCACGACGAGCGGGTGCTCGCCGAGATCCGCGAGCTGGTCCCCGACTTCGACCGGTACGACACCGACGGCCTGTCCGAGCAGCTGTACTTCCAGGCGCTGCGCGAGATCCCGATCCCGCTGGACGGCTACGCGGGCAAGGGCGTCCTCGAAGTCGGCAGCGGACTGGGAGAGGGGCTGAACTTCCTGTCGCGCTTGGTCAACGCCTCGCAGATCATCGGGCTGGACCTGTCGCGAGCGGCGACCGATCGGGCCAACGCCCGGCTGTCCCGAGTCGACCGGTTGAGCTTCGTGCAGGGCGACGCGGAGGACCTGCCCTTCCCGGACGGAGAGTTCGACGTCGTCATCAACGTCGAGAGCTCCCACAACTACCCGGATCTCGGCGGATTCCTCGACGAAGCCGCCAGGGTGCTCAAGCCCGGCGGGTACCTCTCGCACGTCGACCTGTTCATCGACCAGTCCCACGCGCGCCTCACGCAGCTCAAGCAGCAGGATCGCGCGTTCGAGTGGGCCGAAGAGGTCGACATCACCGAGCCCGTGCGCGCGGCCATCCGGAAGAGGTTGGTACCGGGCAGCTTCTACCGCCAGAACTTCTCGTCGAAGAAGCTCTCGGTCAAGACCCGGATCATGATGGGCCGCGGCGGCAGCCACCTCGCGGGAGCGGACTTCGTGGGGCACCGGGACTGGCTCGACCAGGTCTTGGAAGCCACCCGCATCCGCCCCAAGCGCACGCAGCAGTCCTACCACAGCTACCGCCAGAACATCGCTCGAAAGAGGAGCTGAAACTGCGGCGGCAGCCGCTGTTCCAAGCGCGGGACTCAGCTCGCACCGCCGAGCAAGCGAACACCGAAACCTCTCTGGGAGTTTCACTAACGGGTTCGTGCTTATCGTGGCGGTCGTCCGCCCCTCACACGGCAGGAGGAGTCTTGGCAGACATCGCGAACGAGGTCAGTCAGCGGCCGCTGCTCGACCTGACCACCGGCTTCATGCGCTTCAAGACCTTCTCGGCCGCGGTGGAACTGGAGGTGTTCACCCGGCTCGCCAACGGGCGCGAGGTGACCGCGGAGGAGTTCGCCGCCGAGACGGACCTGCAGCAGCGCCCGGCGGACGTGCTGCTCCCCGCGCTGGTGGCGCTCGACCTGCTGGAGAAGAACGGCGAGGTCTACCGGAACTCCCCCGTGGCCGAGGAATTCCTCGTCAAGGACCGACCGCACTTCTTCGGCGGGTTCGTGCAGTTCTACGACCGCGCGCTCTACCCCGGCTGGGAACAGCTGGTGAACTCGCTGCGCACGAACAGGTCGATGTTCGTCGATCCCGAGAAGCAGGAAACGGTCTTCGCTCCCAACGACTTTATGATGAACTTCTTCTGGGAGGCGATGCACTCGCTGGCCGGGTACACCGGGAAGGCGCTCGGCGAGGTCTACGACTTCGGCGCGCACCACCGGCTGCTCGACGTCGGCGGCGGCTCTGGCGGCATCCCGATCGAGTTGTGCCGGCGGGTGCCGTCGCTCACCGCGGGTGTGTACGAACTGCCGCACGTCTGCCCCGTGATCGAGCGGAAGATCGGCGAAGCCGGGCTCGGCGAGGTCATCAGCGCCCTGCCGGGCGACTTCAACACCGACGAGGTGCTGCCCGGCGGCTACGACGTGATGCTGCTCAGCCAGGTCATGCACTGCGGCGACGAGGAGGCCAACCGCGCACTGCTGGACAAGTGCTTCGCCGCGCTGCAGCCCGGTGGCGCGGTGCTCATCTGCGAACTGCTGCTCAACTCCGACCGCACCGGCCCGGCGAACGCCGCCGTGATGGGTCTGAACATGCTCGTCAGCCACGCGGGCGGCCAGAACTACTCCGAGGCCGAGTACCGGGATTGGCTGTCCGATGCGGGATTCGTCGACATCGACGTGGTCCGCTTCGACGCCGCCGGAGCCGACGGAGCGGTCGTGGGGCGCAAGCCCGCTTGGAAGTCGTCCCGCGCCGCAGGAGGAGAACATGACCGATCCCGGGACCACCGCTGACGACGTACCGGTGCTCATCGTGGGAGGTGGCGGCGCGGGGCTGACCGCGTCGATCCTGCTGTCCTTGCACGGAGTGGACTCGCTGCTCGTCAGCGCCGCGCAGACGACCTCCGTCCTGCCCAAGGCGCACGTGCTCCACCAGCGGACCATGGAGGTCCTGCGCGACGCGGGCATCGCCGACGCCGTCTACGAGCGTGGCACCCCGCCGGAGAACATGGCCTACGCGGGCTGGTACGTCGAGGGCAGCGATCACGACGAGTGCGGTCGCTGCCTGGCCAAGGTCGAGCTCTGGGGCGCGGGCGGCGAGAACCCGGCGTGGCTGGCCGCCAGCGCCTGCCGACCGGCGAACCTCCCGCAGATGCGGCTCGAACCCCTGCTGAGGGACCGAGCCGAGGAACTCGCCCCGGGACGCCTCCGGTTCGGCCACGAGGTGACCGACTTCCAGCAGGACGACGCCGAGGTGACCGCCACGGTGCGCGACGGTTCCACCGGCCGGACCTACCAGGTGCGCAGCCGGTACCTGCTCGCCTGCGACGGCGGGCGGATGGTCCCGCCGGCGCTGGGCATCGGGTCCGAGGGCGTCGACGACATCGCGCGCATGGTCTCGGTGCACTTCTCCGCCGACCTGTCGAAGACGGTGTCGGACCCCGAGGTCCTGCTGCGGTGGCTGTGGCTGCCGGAGACCGGTGTGGGCGCCACGCTCCTGCCGATGGGCCCCGACAACTGGGGCCCGGACTCCGAGGAGTGGGTCGTGCACACCAGTCCGGTGACCGGTGACGTCGACGGCCCCGACGACGAGGCGGTCGTGGCCGAGGTGCGCACCATCCTCGGTGTCGACCAGGCGGACGTGCAGGTGCACGCGGTCTCCCGCTGGACGATGGGCGGCTCGGTCGCGGATCGGTTCCGCCAAGGCCGGATCTTCCTGCTCGGCGACGCCGCGCACCGGTTCCCGCCCACCGGCGGGTACGGCCTGAACTCGGCGGTGCAGGACGCGCACAACCTCGCCTGGAAGCTGGCGGCGGTGCTGCACGGCGACGCCGGCGAGCCCTTGCTGGAGACCTACGAGGTCGAGCGCAGGAAGGTCACGGGGCGCACCGTCCGGCGAGCGGTGAACAACATCGTCAACCACCTGCAGGCCATCGAGACCGTCGGCATGGGACCGGACAGCGTGCCGGAGGAGAACTGGCGGGCGTTGCGCAGGCTCTGGAGCGGACTTCCGGAGGACGCGGAGTTCCGCGCCGCCGTGCGCCGGGCCATCACCACCCAGTCGATGGAGTTCAACGCGCTCAACCTGGAGTGCGGTTACACCTACGAGTCCGACGCGGTGATCCCCGACGGCACTCCCGAACCTGCGAACCCCGACCCGGTCCGCCACTACCAACCCGGCACGCGCCCCGGTCAGCCCCTGCCGCACGCGCTGCTCGAAGACCACGACGGCTACCGCGTTCCGCTCATGGACTTGGTGCGGCCGGGCCGGTTCCTGCTGATCGCGGGCGAGGACGACGCGTGGACCGAGGCCGCGACCGAGCTGGTCGAGCGCTACGACGTTCCGCTGGACGCGCTGAGCATCGGGCACGTCGACGGCGACTACCACGACCCGCGGTCCACCTGGATCGCGAACCGGGGTGTCAGCGAGCGAGGTGCGGTGCTGGTCCGCCCGGACCGGTTCGTCGCCTGGCGCAGCCCCGACGCGGTGGACGAACCGGTCGCGGAACTGACAGAGGTGCTCACCCCGCTCCTCGGAGGAACCCGGTGACCCGACGGACGACGCCCCCAAGGAGCCCCTGATGCCTGAGAAGTCGAGCACCTCGAACGCCGAAGCGGTCGGCAGACTCTACGACCGCTTCGCCGCGGAATCCCGCGACCTCTGGCCCGACGAGGCCGAGGTACCCAACTTCGGGTTCGGCGAACACCTGCACTTCGGCTACTGGGAGACCCCGGACGAGGACGCTCCGCTGGACGTCGCGGCCATGCGGCTCACCGACATGGTGATCGACCGCTTGCGCGTCGACGAGGCGCACCACGTGCTGGACGTCGGGTGCGGCATCGGCGGGCCCGCGCTGCGCACCGCGCGGCGCACGGGCGCGCGCGTCACGGGCATCACGGTCAGCGAGTCGCAGATCGAGCAGGCGAAGGCGCTCGCGCAGGACGCGGATCTCGCCGGACGACTGGACTTCCGCCTCGCGGACGCGCTGAACATGCCCTTCCGGGACGGCTCCTTCGACGCCGTCTTCGCGCTCGAATCCATGATGCACATGCCTGATCGCCCGCAGGTGCTCGGCGAGATCGCCCGCGTGCTGCGCCCCGGGGGACGCGTGGTGCTGACGGACTTCTTCGAACGCGCCCCCATCCCCGAGGTCCACCGCCCCTTCGTGGACCTGCTGCGCGAATCGTCCCTGCTCTCCACGGTGCGGGTGGAGGACTACCCGTCGATGCTGCGCGGTTCGGGGATGCTCTTCGAGGAGATCGTCGACATCAGTCCGCACACGACCCGGCGCACCTTCATCGAGATGTCGCGGCCCTGGACGGAGTGGGCGGCGGCGCACCCCGAGGTCGGCCTGGGAACCGCTCTCGCAGCGGGAATTCCGGCACCGGGGCTGATCGATGTGGAGGAGCTCGGATACCTCCTGCTCGTCGCTCAGCGACCCTGAGCGCACTCCCCGATGACTGCGCGCCGCGAGCACCCGGGCGCGCGGTCATCGTCACACCCGGTGCGGGCTCACCACGTCACCGGCAGTTCGCGCACGCTGTAGGTGATGGCCGCGTCGCGGTAGCTCAGCTCGTGCGGAGGCTTCGCCAACCGGAGTGTCGGGACCCTGCGGACCAGCGTTCCGATCGCGACCTGCATCTCCACCCTGGTGAGGAACTTGCCGACGCAGCTGTGCATGCCGTGCCCGAACGACATCGAGATCCCGGTCTCGCGGGTGATGTCGAGCCGGTCGGCGTCGGGGTGGGCGGCGTCGTCGCGGTCCGCCGAGGGCAGCAGCAGGATCACCCCGTCGCCGGCCGGGATGCGCTGACCGGCGATCTCCACGTCCTCCGCGGCGACCCGGCCGACGCCCCACTGCATGATGTTCTGGTGGCGCAGCAGTTCCTCCACCGCGCTGTTGATCAGGTCGGGGTCGTCGCGGAGGCGGGCGAACTCGTCCGGGTTCTCCAGCAGCGCCATCACGCTCAGCGAGATGGCGCTCGCCGAGGTGTCGTACCCGGCCGAGAGCAGCATCATCGCCATGGCGGTGATCTCCTCGCGGGTGATCTCGCCCTTGGCCAGGTGCTCACCGGCGAGCCAGCCGAGCAGGTCGTCGGTGGGGTGCTTGGCCTTGGCGGTCACGAGCCGGCGCAGGTACTGGAACAGCGAGCTCGCCGCCCCCTTGTTCACCGACGGGTTCGCGGTCGGTTCGTTCAGCTTGTTGACCCACCGCCCGAACGCGACCCGGTCGCGGTACGGGACGCCGAGCAGCTTGCAGATGACCGACAGCGGCACCTCCTTGGCGTACTCGGTCACCAGGTCCACGGGCGGATCCATCGCGAGCATCGCGTCGATCCGGGCGTCCACCAGCTCCTGGAGGTAGGGCCGCACGTCCTCGGCGCGCTTCCTGGTGAACTGGCCGATCACCATCCGCCGGTACCGGGTGTGCTCCGGCGGGTCGGACTGGACGAACGCGCCCGGTGGCGCGGGCTCCGGGAAGAACAACTTCGGGTACCCCGGGTGCGCCACCCGCGAGCTCAGCCGCTGATCCCTGAGCGCGGCGCGCACGTCCTCGTACCGGCTGACCACCCAGGCGTCGTCACCCGCCGACGTCCGCACCCGGCACACCGGTGCCTCCTCGCGGAGGCGCCGGTACTCGGGCGGGAGGTCGAGCCGGTGGGCGTCGTCCCTCGGCATCGGGAACGGACAGGCAGGCAGCGCTTCGTCCATCATGGGCAGATCTGCACCTCGCTCGTCGGTGTGCGATCGCTCGCCACTGGCGTCCAACGGGCCAACCGTAGGTCCGGAACCACTAGGAGAACGTTCGGAAAAGGGGTTCTCACCAACGGATCGGAAACCGTTCGAGCCCACCGGCGAGCTTGCCGCCGGCGCGCGACTCGAGCTCGGACTGCGGCACCGCGAGGTTCAGGCCGGGCAGCCGGGAGAACAGGGCCGTGAAGCCCACCGCCATGATGACCCGCACCAGCGGGGCGCCGGTGCAGTGCCTCATCCCGTGCCCGAAGGTGAAGTGCGGATTCGGAGTTCGGGTGACGTCGAACTCCTCGGGATTGGCGAACACCCGCGCGTCGAAGTTCGCCAGCGAGAAGTCCAGCATCACGAGGTCACCGGCGGGGATCTTCACGCCACCGGCCTCCATGTCCTCGCTGGCGTAGCGCGGGAGCACCGGGCTGCCGATGGTCGCGCGCATCACCTCGTCCACGGCGCGCGCCATGATCTCCGGGTCGTTCATCGCCAGGTCGCGCTGGTCCGGGTTCAGCATGAACAGCAAGGCGCCGAAGTCGAGGTGGCTCACCAGCCCGGCCAGCCCGGTGAACAGCAGGACGACCACGTGCATGCCGATCTCGTCGTCGGTGAGGCCGCTCTCGACGAACCGCGTGATCACGTCGTCACCCGGGTCCTCGCGCCTGCGCCGACCGACCTCGGCGGCGAAGCCGAACACCGGTTCCACGCCGCCCTCGGCGTGCTCCCGATCGACCGCGCCGACCCGGTCCATCTGCGTCAGCAGCTCCTCGCGGGCGTCCTCCGGAATTCCGATCATGTCGCAGAGCGCGTTCTGCGAGTACACCGTGGAGAAGGTCTCGTGCAGGTCCGCGGGCTGGCCCGCGGCGATGATCTCGTCGATCTTGGCGTGCGCGATGGCTTCCACGCGGGACTTGCGGTCCAGCACGCGGCGGGCCGCGAAGCTCTTGGTGTAGAGGACGCGCTTCTCCTCGTGCACCTGGCGTTCGACCGCGACGTCGGTGTCGGTCACGAGCATGTCGAGCATCGGGTTGCGCAGGAACCGCGGCGCGTTGGCCGGGTCCGGGTGGTACCGGGCGAGCCGGTCGTCCTGCAGCAGAGCCTTGACCTCCGCGTGCTGGGTCACCAGCCACGCCTCGTCGCCCGCCGGGGTGCGGATGCGGCACACCGGCCCCTGCGCCTGCAGGTCGAGGCGGACCTTGCTGAAGCTGAGGATGGAGGGGCGTTCGACGCCCACCAGGGGGAGTTCTTCTCGTGCCGCGGTCATGACGCGTCTCCAGGTCTGTGCGTTGTCCAGGTCTCTCCGGCGGGCGGGGTCACGGTTCCGCCGCCGCGAAGGTGGTGAGCCAGTCCTCGATCACCTCGGCGGTCAGCGCCGAGTCCTCCTTGACCATCGACATGTGGTCGGTCTGCACCACGCGCAGCTCGTCGTGGGGCACCTCGACGTCCTGACCGGTGATCTCGAGGTTGGTCCCACCCACCTCCTTGGCGCACCGGACCAGCAGCTTCGGCGCGGTCGTGGTGAGTCCGATGTCGACGATGCGGACGAACCAGTGCGCCATCGCCGACAGCCGGGCGCTGTTGAGGCTCACCGCGGGCGATTCCATGGTGTTGAAGTAGTTGTTGGTGACGGCGTCGAAGTCCATGCCCTCGTGGCTGTCGTAGCGGAGGCTGAGCGTGTCGAGCATGATCACCCCCTCGGGACGGACACCCCACGTGTCCTCCAGCACCGCGGCCGCGAAGTAGGCCAGCGTCCCGCCCGAGGAGTGCCCGACGAGCACGAAGGGTTCCCCGTCGCTGGCGTGCAGCACGGCCTCGGCCACCCAGCGCGCCGCCGCCTCGCTGGTGGCGGGCAGGGCTTCTCCCGGTTCGAAACCCACCAGCGGCAGCGCCGACACGTCGCGCTTGCCCCGCAGCCGCGCCGCCAGCCGCGCGTACATGTGGATGCCCGCGGTGGCGCCGGGAGCGCTGATGCAGATCAGCTTCGGTCCTTCCGGGCCGCTCGCAAGCGGGACCGGGGCCGCCAGCTCCTCCAGCTCAGCCGGTGTCTCGAACATCGGCCGCAGCAGCGCGACGTGCTTGAGCACCTGCAGGCCCTGCAGCGTCCGGCCCGAGCTGACCGACTGCATGAACAGCCCGTGGAGGGTGTCCTCCGGGGCCACGGCCGGACCGACGCCCTGCGCGGGCGCGGTGTTCGCGCCGTCGAGCGCGCCGAGTTCACCGACCAGCGTCTTCGCGAGCTGCTGCGGCGTCTTGCTGTCGAAGACGACGGAACTGGACAGCCTCGTGCTCAGCTGCTCGGACAACTGGTTGCGCAGCTCGACCGCGATGAGCGAGTCGAAACCCAGTTCCAGGAAGTCGCGCTCGGGATCGACCGCGCTCCGATCGGGATGGCCGAGCAGTGCGGACGACAGTCCGATCACGAGGTCGCGCACCATGCCTTCGCGCTCCCCCTGGTCGGCCTCGCGCAGCCGCTCCAGCACGGTGACCGCGGCGGTCCTGCCGGTCGCTCCCGCGATCGGCTCATCGGAGACGAGACCGCGCAGCAGCGGACCGACCGCTCCGGGCGCGCTCGTTTCGACGTGGGCGGCCACCACCAGGGCCTCGTCGCCGGCGATGGCGGCGTCGAACAGCGCGAGGCCCTGCTCCGGTGCCAGCGGCGGTATCCCGGAGCGCGTGATCCGCTCCAGCGCCGCGTCGCTCAGGCCTCCCGTCATGCCGCTCGTCGCCGTCCACGGGCCCCACGCCAGCGAAATCCCCGGGAAGCCCTCGTGTCGGCGATGCGCCGCGAGCGCGTCCAGGTAGGCGTTCGCGGCGGCGTAGTTGCCCTGTCCGGCACCGCCGAGCAGGTTCGCGACCGACGAGTACAGCGCGAAGACGGAGAGGTCGAGATCCCGGGTGGCGCGGTGCAGGTTCCACGCCCCGTCCACCTTCGGCCGCAGCACGGCGGCGAGCCGGTCAGGGGTCAAGGTGTCCACCAGTCCGTCGTCGAGCACTCCCGCGGTGTGCACGACGGCACCGAGCGGGTGGTCAGCGGGAATCGCGGCCAGCAGGTCCGCCACGGAGTCGGTGTCGCAGATGTCGGCGGCGGTGGTCGTGACGGTCGCGCCGTGCGCGGTGAGCTCGGATACCAGCTCGGTGGCTCCCGGTGCGTCAGCTCCGCGGCGGCTGACGAGCAGCAGGTGCCGGACGCCGCACCGCGTCACCAGGTGCCGCGCGAGCTCGGCGCCGAGACCGCCCGTGCCACCGGTGATGAGCACGGTCCGGTCGGGGTCCCAGGTGTGCGCGGCCTGGTCCGACCGAGGCAGATCGGCCAGCCGTGCGGCTCGCACCGAACCGTTGCGCACCAGCACCTGCGGCTCGTCGGCGGAGACCAGCTTCGGCAGGACCGCGGCCGACATCGGCTCGCCGTCGGAGTCGACGAGCACGAAGCGCCCCGGGTTCTCAGACTGCGCCGAACGCACCAGGCCCCACGCCGACGCGGCGGCGAGGTCGTCACCGATGGCCGCACCACGGCTGACGAACACCAGCCGCGAGTTGTCGAGCTGCGGGTTCGACAGGCATTCCTGGATGAGGCCGAGCACGCGGGTGGTCAACGCGTGCGCGGAACCAGCGTCCTCGCCGCCCGACAGGGTCACCAGGAAGACGTCCGGGGCGACGCCGCTCTCCCCGGTCGCGTCGGCCAGGTCCTCGCCGTAGCCCGTCACGGTCTGTCCCGCGCTGAAGAGCAGGTGCGCGAGGTCGAGCGGGTCGTCGCCGACGATGGCCCAGCGCGCGGCGGTGGGGGACGTGGTGATCTCCACAGGAGCCCAGCCGAGGCGGTACAGCGACGGTTTCGGCCCCTGGAACATCGCTCCGAACGCCGCGCGGGGGTCGGCCGTGGATTCCGGCCAGTACCGCTCGCGGTCGAACGGGTAGGTCGGCAGCCCCACCCGCCGGGCTCCGGTGCCGTCGAAGAACGCCTGCCAGTCCACGGCGACACCGGCGACGTGCAGCCGCGCCAGCGCGGTCAGGAACGCGACGTCTTCCGGCCGGTCCTTGCGCAGCGCAGGGACGCAGCCGTCGACCATCGCCGAGAGCGCGCCATCCGGGCCCAGTTCCAGGAACCGGGTGGTTCCCCGGTCGCGCAGCCCGGTCACGTCGTCGTGGAAGCGCACCGCGTCCCGCACGTGGTTCACCCAGTGCTCCACCGACGTGACGTCGCCGCTGGTGGCGATCGGAATCCGCGGGGCGGAGAACGTGATTCCGCTGATGGCCGTCCGGAACTCGTCCAGCATCGGGTCCATCAGCGGCGAGTGGAAGGCGTGCGAGACGCGCAACCGCTTGTGCTCCCACCGCTTCGCCAGCGCCAGCACCTCGTCCTCGGGCCCGGCCAGGACCAGCGAGTTCTCCCCGTTGATCGCGGCGATCGAGACTCGGCCCACGAGGTGCGGCAGGACGTCGTCCTCGGAGACTTCGACCGCGACCATCGCGCCGCCGGCGGGCAGCGCCTGCATCAGCCTCGCCCGCGCCGACACCAGCAGGCAGGCGTCCTCCAGCGAGAGCGCACCTGCCACGTGCGCCGCGGCGATCTCGCCGATCGAGTGCCCGGCGAGGTGGTCCGGGGTGATTCCGAAGGACTCCACGAGCCGGTACAGCGCGACCTCGATCGCCAACAGCGCGGGCTGGGCGTGCCGGGTCTGCTGCAGCGGTTCTTCGTCGGCACCCCACATGATCTCGCGCACGGCCGGGTCTAGGTGCCCCAGCACCGCCTCCAGCGCCTCGGCGAACACCGGGAACCGGGCGTGGAGCCGCCTGCCCATGCCGAGCCGCTGCGAGCCCTGACCGGAGAACAGCACGGCCAGCTCTCCACTGCCCGCGACACCACGCGCGGCCTCCACCACTCCGTCCTCGGTGGACAGCAGAACCGCGCGGTGGTCGAAGGTCGACCGGGTGGTCAGCAACGAGTGGCCGAGGTCGACCGCGTTTCCCTCGGCGCTCTTGATCCGCTCGACCTGGGCGTCCAGCGCGGTGGCGGACTTCGCCGACACCACCAGCGGCACCACGTCGCGGAACGAGGGCGCGGTTTCCCCGTCCTCGGGTTCAGGGGCTTCCCGCAGGATCACGTGCGAGTTCGTGCCGCTGACGCCGAACGACGACACCCCCGCACGGCGCGGCTTCTCCCCGCGCGGCCACGCGACCGGCTCGGTGAGCAGCCGAGCGCTTCCCGCCGCCCAGTCGACGTGCGCCGAGGGTTCGGTGACGTGCAGGGTCTGCGGCAGCAGGCCGTGCCGCAGCGCCAGCACCACCTTGATCACGCCTGCAGCACCCGCCGCGGCCTGCGTGTGGCCGATGTTGGACTTGATCGCGCCGAGCAGCAGCGGCTGCTCGCGGTCCTGGCCGTAGGTCGCCAGCAGCGCCTGCGCCTCGATCGGGTCGCCGAGCGTCGTGCCCGTGCCGTGCGCCTCCACGGCGTCCACATCGGACCCACTCAGACCCGCGCTGGCCAAGGCGGCGCGGATCACCTCGCGCTGCGCTGGACCGTTCGGTGCGGTGAGCCCGTTGGACGCGCCGTCGGAGTTCACCGCGCTGCCCTCCACCACCGCGAGCACCGGGTGCCCGTTGCGCTGGGCGTCGGAGAGCTTCTCGACGAGCAGGACACCGATGCCCTCGGCCCAGCCGGTGCCGTCGGCGTCGTCGGAGAACGCCTTGCAGCGGCCGTCAGGCGCGAGCCCGCCCTGCCTGGTGAAACCGGCGAAGTTCGACGCGGTGGTCATGACGGTGACACCGCCCGCCACCGCCAACGCGCACTCGCCGCTGCGCAGGGACTGCGCCGCCTGGTGCAGCGCCACCAGGGCCGACGAGCAGGCGGTGTCCACCGTCACCGATGGACCCTCGAACCCGAAGGTGTAGGACACGCGCCCGGAGATCACGCTGGCCGCCGTGCCCATCCCGGCGTGACCGCCCACGTCCTCCTGCGATCCGATGAGCACGTGCCCGTAGTCCTGGCCGTTGGTGCCGACGAACACGCCCGTGCGGCTGCCGCGCAACGAGCCCGGGTCGACGCCCGCGCGCTCGATCGCCTCCCACGTGGTCTCCAGCAATAGCCGCTGCTGCGGGTCCATCGCCAGCGCCTCGCGCGGCGAGATGCCGAAGAAGCCCGGATCGAACTCCGCCGCGTCGTAGAGGAACCCGCCTTGGAGCGTGGCGCTGTGCCCCTGGTCCCCGCCGACGAGGGTGCCGAGGTCCCAGCCTCGGTCGGTCGGGAAGCCCGAGATCGCGTCGCGGCCCGACGACAGCAGCTCCCACAGGTCCTCGGGGGTGCGCACACCACCGGGGAAGCGGCAGGCGAGGCCGACGATCGCGACCGGTTCGTGCTTGCCCGACTCGACCTCCTCCAGGCGTTGCCGGGCCCGGTGCAGGTCCGCGGTGACCCACTTCAGGTACTCAACGAGCTTCTCTTCGTCGGGCATGGCCGGTACGCCTTCCTTCTCAAGACCAGGGATCAGCGCTCGGCGTCGCGGCCGAGCTCGTTGTCGATGAACGCCAGGACCTCATCGGTGCTCGCCGCCTGGATCCGTTCGGTCACGGCCGCCTCCTCGGTGTTCGCACCGGACCCGCCGTACTGCGCCAGGAGGTTGCGCAACCTCGCGGCGGCCCCGGAGCGCGCCATCTCCTCCGGGCCGCTGGCGGCCAGCAGGGACTCCAGGCGGTCGAGTTCGCCGAGCAACCGCGCGGCCTCGTCCTCGCCTCCGCCGAAGAGCTCCTCGGCGAGGAACTCGGCGAGCTCCGTCGGCGTCGGGTGGTCGAACACCAGCGTCGAGGGCAGCCTCCGGCCGCTCGCCGTGGACAGGCTGTTGCGCAGTTCCACCGCCGTGAGCGAGTCGAAGCCCAGCTGGCGGAACTCCTCGTCCGGCTTGATCGCCTCGGGCGAACCGTGCCCCAGGACACCGGCGGCGTGACCGCGCACCAGTCCCACAAGGTGCCGCATCCGCTCCTCGGCGTCGAGCTCCGCGAGGCTGTCGGCCAGATCCGCGTCGGACCGGCCTGCGGCGACCCGCTTGCCGCCGCGGAGCAGTCCGCGCAGCACGGCCGCCACCGGGCCCTGGCTGCGGCCGGTGCTGATCCGCGCCGCGACCAGCAGCGCGTCGTCGCGTCCCGTCGCCTCGTCGAACAGTGCGAGCCCGTGCTCGATCGACAGCGGCGGCATGTCGGACCGCCCGATTCGGTTCGCGGATCCGTCCGCGAGACCGCTGGTCATGCCGACCTCCGCGGTCCAGGGTCCCCAGGCCAACGCGGTCGCCACGAGACCGCGGCGGCGGCGGTGCGCTGCGAGCGCGTCCAGGAACGCGTTCGCAGCCGCGTAGTTGCCCTGGCCTGCGGAGCCGATCACGCCTGCGACCGAGGAGTAGAGCACGAACGCCGCGAGGTCGAGTTCCCGCGTGGCCTCGTGCAGGTTCCACGCGCCGTCGACCTTCGGCCGCAGCACCGCGTCCAGGCGCTCGGGCGTCAGCGAGCCGACGATGCCGTCGTCGAGCACACCGGCGGTGTGCACGACCGCGGTCAGCGGCCGCTCGAGCGAGGACAGCAGCTGCGTCAGGGCGTCCCGGTCGGCGATGTCGCACGAGGCGACACCGACCTCCGCGCCGTGCGCGGTCAGTTCGTCCCGGAGTTCCGCTGCGCCCGCGGCTTCCAGCCCGCGTCGGGACACCAGCAGCAGGTGCTTCGCGCCGCGCCGCACGACCAGGTGCCTGGCGAGCTCCGCGCCGAGTCCACCGGTACCGCCCGTGATGAGGACCGTGCCCTCGGGATCCCAGGACCGGGGTTCGACGTCGTCGGTCGTGCGGACGAGCCGGCCGACCAGAGCAGCACCGTCACGCAGGAGCACCTGCGTCTCGCCGGAGTCCAGCAACTCGGGCACGAGCGGCAGGGAGCTCGCCGAGGTTTCCGGTTCGTCGAGGTCCACCAGCAGGAAGGTGCCGGGGTTCTCGGACTGCGCCGAGCGCACCAGGCCCCACGCCGTCGCGGCACCGAGGTCGTCGCCGCTGACCGCCCCGCTGGTGGCGAACACCAGACGGCTGCGCGTGGAGCGGTCGTCGGCCGACCACTCCTGCAGGACCCGCAACGCGCGCGCCGCCGCGTCGTGCGCGGCCTCGGCGCCGTCGGCGCCACCGGAGAGCGGGACGAGGACGACGTCGGCGGGCTGGTCATCCGCGGCCACCTCCGCCAGGGACGACGCGGGAACCACCTGGTGGCCCGCTTTCTCGAGCGCCACGACCGCGCCGATCTCGTCCTGCCCGAGCACGGCCCAGCGAGCGTCCTCCCCCGAGCCGTGGACCTGAGCGGGGACCCAGTCCAGCCGCAGCAGCGGATCACGCCGTGCGGCAGCAGCGATCGGAGCGTGCAGCACCGCCGATTCGACCGTCAGCACCGGTGCGCCGCCGGGGTCGACCGCGACCAGGCCGACCGAATCCCCGCGGACCGCCATGCGGACCCGCAGCGCGGTGGCGCCGACCGCGTGCAGCGACGCGCCGCGCCACTCCAGCGCGACCCGATCGTCCTCCGCGGCCGCGCCGAGGGCGGTGGTCAGCAGCGCCGGGTGCACGCCGTAGGCCACGGCGTCGGAGTCCTCCGGCAGCACGACCTCGGCGTAGACGTCGTCGCCGAGTCGCCACGCCGCCGGTACGTGCTCGGGATCCGGCACCTCGACGGGTGCCGCTCCCTGCGGCGGCCACTGCTCTGCGATGCCTCCGGCCGCCGTTCCGCCCTGCGCGAGGAATCCGCTGGCGTGCCTGCGCCACGGCTGATCGTCGGACTGGCGGCAGTGCACCGTGAGGCGTCGGCGTCCAGCGTCGTCGGCGGGGTCGACCCAGACCTGCACCACTCCGGGCGCGAGGGGTTCGACGACGGTGAGCTCCTCGACGAGTCCGCACCCGACGTGCTCCGCCGCGGCGAAGGCGAGGTTCAGCGAGTCCGCCTCCGGCACGGCCGCGCTCAACCGGTTGGTGAACGCGACCGCTTCCGAACCCGCGACCTCCATCACCGCGCCCAGCAGCGGGTGCTCGGCCGGTGCGAGGCCGAGTCCGCCCGCGTCGCCGGTGACTTCGGCGGGCGTCGGCCAGTAGCGCTCGTGCTGGAAGGGGTAGGTCGGCAGGTCCACGCGTTGCGCGCCGCCACCGGCGAACAGCTGCTCCCAGTCAACTCCCACGCCGGTGACGAACAGCCGGGCGAGCGCGGTGAGCACGCATGCCCGTTCGTCGCGGTCCCGGCGCAGCATCGGAACGCAGCCGTCCACCAGGGTCGACAGGACGCCGTCCGGTCCGATCTCCAGGAACGCGTCCGCCCCAGCGGCTTCCAACGCGGCGATCCCGTCGGCGAAGCGCACCGACTCGCGGACGTGCCGCACCCAGTGCTCCGGCGAGCGCAGCTCGTCGCTCCCGGCGAGCTGACCGCTGAGGGTGGACACCACGGGGATCTGCGGTTCGGCGAAGGACAACTCCGCCACGACGGCGCGGAAGTCCTCCAGCATCGGCTCCACCAGCGGTGAGTGGAACGCGTGGCTGACCGGCAGCCGACGGGTCCTGCGGTCCCCCCGCGCGAAGCGGTCGGCGATGTCCAGCACAGCGGTCTCGGCACCGGAGATCACGACGGAACCGGGTGCGTTGACCGCCGCTATCGACACCTGCTCGGTCAGGTGCGCTGCCACCTCGTCTTCGTCGGCCTGGATCGCGGCCATCGCGCCACCGCCCGGCAGCGCCTGCATGAGCTCCGCCCGCGCGGACACCAGCGCGCAGGCGTCCGCCAGCGACAGCACGCCCGCGACGTGCGCCGCCGTGATCTCGCCGACCGAGTGCCCGCCGACGAAGTCAGGGACGACGCCGAACGATCCGGCGAGCCGGTAGAGCGCGACCTCCACCGCGAACAGGGCGGGTTGCGTGCTGCCGGTCCCGTCCAGTGCGTCGGCGTCGTCGCCCCAGATGACGTCGCGCAGCTGCGGGTCGAGCCGGGCCAGGACGTCGTCCAGCGCTTCGGCGAACACCGGGAACCGCTCGTAGAGCTCACGCCCCATCCCGAGCCGCTGACTGCCCTGACCCGAGAACAGCACCGCCAGCGACCGCCGACGAGCTTCACCCCGGGCGACCTCAACGCCGTCCAGCAGCACCGCCCGGTGCTCGAACGCGGAGCGCCGCAGCAGCGAGTACGCGACGTCGACCGGATCGTGCTCGGCGGAGCGCAGGCGCTCGATCTGGCTGTCGAGCGCGGCGCAGTTCTTGGCCGACACCACCCAGGGAGCGGGAACCGCCCGCGAGCGCTGCTCCCCGTCGGGCCGGCTCGGATCGGTCGTGACGCCTTCCAGGATCACGTGGGCGTTGGTGCCGCTGATCCCGAACGAGGACACACCGGCGCGAGCCGGGCGGTCCACCGATGGCCACTCGGTCGCTCCGGTCAGCAGCCGCACGGTGCCCGCCGACCAGTCGACGTGCGTCGAGGGTTCGGTGACGTGCAGCGTCTGCGGCAGCACGCCGTTGCGCAGCGCCATGACCACCTTGATCACACCGGCGATCCCCGCAGCTGCCTGCGTGTGGCCGATGTTGGACTTCACCGAACCCAGCAGCAGCGGACGTTCGCGGTCCTGCCCGTAGGTGGCCAGCAGCGCTTGGGCCTCGATCGGGTCGCCGAGCGTCGTGCCGGTGCCGTGCGCCTCGACGGCGTCGACGTCGGCGGCCTCCAGCCCTGCGCTGGCCAGCGCCTGCCGGATGACGCGCTGCTGCGACGGGCCGTTCGGCGCCGTCAGGCCGTTGGACGCGCCGTCCTGGTTCACCGCGGAACCGCGCAGCACGGCGAGGACTTCGTGCCCGTTGCGCTCGGCGTCCGACAGCCGCTCCACGACCAGCACACCGATGCCCTCCGACCACGCGGTGCCGTCGGCGCTGTCGGAGAACGGCTTGCACCTGCCGTCGAAGGCGAGCCCGCCCTGCTGGGTGAACTCCATGAACGCGCCCGGCGTCGACATCAGCTGGACGCCCCCGGCGAGCGCCAGCGAGCACTCCCCGTTGCGCAGGGCCTGCATCGCCACGTGCAGCGCCACCAGGGCGGACGAGCACGCGGTGTCGATCGTCATCGCGGGCCCTTCGAGCCCGAAGACGTAGGACAGGCGGCCGGAGATGATGCTCGGCGAGGTGCCGGTGCCCGAGTAGCCCGCCATGCTCATCTGCGAACCGAGCACGAGGTGGGCGTAGTCCTGGCCGCTGGCGCCCACGAACACGCCGGTCCGGCTGCCGCGCAACGACACCGGGTCGATGCCCGCGCGTTCCAGCGCCTCCCACGACAGCTCCAGCGTCAACCGCTGGTGCGGGTCCATCGAGACCGCCTCGCGCGGTGAGATGCCGAAGAACGCCGGGTCGAAGTCGGCGATGCCCGAGATGAAGCCACCGCGATCGGTGGCGCTGTGGCCGGGCCCGTCACCGGTGAGCGCGTCGAGGTCCCAGCCGCGGTCCTGCGGGAACGGGCCGATGGCGTCGCGCCCCTCGGCCAGCAGCTCCCACAGCGCCTCCGGCGAGTCGGCGCCACCGGGGAAGCGGCAGCTGAGGCCGACGATCGCGATCGGGTCGTCCCGGACGTCGGCTCCGGTGGTGAAGTCGTCGTCGAGCTCGGGTTCCGAGCCGAACAGCTCGCCGAGCAGGAACTCACCCACCTCCTGCGGTGTCGGGTAGTCGAAGACGAGGGTGGCGGGCAGCGTCAGCCCCGTTGCGGTGCCGAGACGGTTGCCCAGCTCGACCGAGGTCAGCGAGTCGAAGCCGAGCTGCCGGAACTCCTTGTCCTCCTCGATCGTGTCCCCCGAGGAGTGGCCCAGCACCGCCGCGGCCTCGCCGCACACGAGGTCCGCGAGCGCCCGTGCGCGCTGGGCGGGAGGCACGGCCTGCAACCGCGACGCCGCTCCGGCGCTCTCGGTCCCCGGTGCCGCGGCCCGCCGGCCGCCGCGCACGAGGCCCTGCAGCATCGGCGGCAGCATGCCGTCGAGGGCACCGGTCTTGATCTGCGCCGGCACCACGAGCGGTTCGTCCACCGCCGTGGCGACGTCGAACAGCGCAAGTCCCACCTCGACCGGCAGCGGCGGCAGGGCCGACTTCTCCAGGCGCTGGAGCTGTCGCGCGTCCATCGTGCTGGTCATGCCGAGGTTCGACGCCCACGCGGCCCACGCCAGGGACACGGCGGGCAGGCCGAGCGAGCGCCGGTGCGCCGCCAGGGCGTCGAGGAAGCTGTTGCCCGCCGCGTAGTTGCCCTGACCAGGCGTGCCGAGCAGACCGGACACCGAGGAGTACAGGACGAACGCGGTGAGGTCCTGGTCGCGGGTGAGCTCGTGCAGGTGCCACGCCGCGTCCGCCTTCGGCCGCAGCACCTTGTGCAACCGCTCCGGCGTCAGCGAGCCGATCGCACCGTCGTCGAGCACGCCGGAGGCGTGCACCACCGCGGTCAACGGTCGGTCCACTTCGGACAAGACCTGCGCGAGCGAGTCGCGATCGCTGAGGTCGCAGGCCTTGATCACCACGTCCGCCCCGTGCTCGGCGAGTTCGTCGCGCAGCTCCGCTGCGCCCGGGGCGTCCGGGCCGCGACGGCTCAGCAGCAGCAGGTGCCGCACTCCGCGCGAGACGACGAGGTGCCGCGCGAGCTCGGCGCCCAAGCCCCCCGTGCCGCCTGTGATCAGCACCGTGCCCTCGGGGTCCCAGCTCTCGGGCACCGACAGGACGATCTTGCCGATGTGCTTGGCGCGGCTCATGAAGCGGAACGCCTCGCGAGCCCGGCGCACGTCCCAGCTCGCGATGGGCAGCGGTTCCAGCACGCCGTCGCCGAACAGGCCCAGCAGCTCGGTCAGCATCTCCTGGATGCGGTCGGGGTGGACCCAGCCGAGGTCGAACGCCTGGTACTGGATCCCCGGCAGCTCGGCCGGGTCGCGCAGGTCGGTCTTGCCCATCTCCAGGAAGCGGCCGCCGTCGCCGAGCAGCCGCAGCGAGGCGTCGATGAACTCCCCGGACAGGGCGTTGAGCACGACGTCGACGCCCTGGGCGAAGCGCTGCTCGAACTCCACGGTGCGCGAGGAGGCGATGTGGTCGTCGGCGAGGCCCAAGCCGCGCAGCACGTCCCACTTGCCCTCGCTGGCCGTGGCGAACACCTCGGCGCCGAGGTGCTGGGCGATCTGGATCGCCGCCATGCCGACACCACCGGCCCCGGCGTGGACCAGCAGTTTTTCGCCGGGCCGCAGGTCAGCGAGGTCCACCAGCGCGTGGTGGGCCGTGAGGAACACCAGCGGCACCGACGCCGCGACCTCGAACGACCAGCCGTCGGGCACCCGCGCGAGGTGTCGCTCGTCGACCACGCCCAGCGGGCCGAACCCGCCAGGCAGCATGCCGAAGACCCGGTCGCCGACCCGCAGGTCGGTCGCGTCCGGGCCGGTTCCCACCACCACACCGGCGGCTTCGTTGCCCAGCTTGCCCGCCTCGCCGGGATACATGCCCAGCGCGTTGAGCACGTCGCGGAAGTTCACACCGGCGCTGCGGATCGCGACCCGGACCTGGCGGCCCGCAGGCGGTTCCATGACCTCCGGGTACGGCGCGAGCTCCAGGTCGTCGATGCTGCCGCGCTTCTCGATGTCGAGTCGCCACGGGACGCCCGCCGGCGGCACGAGCCCTCCGCCCGAGGACAGCCGGGTCAGCCGCGCCGCGTACGCGTTGCCGTCGCGGACGACCAGCTGCGGTTCCCGGGTGCCGAACATGCCGGGTGTCACGGTCGCGTCGGAGTCGAGGTCGATCAGCTGGAACCTGCCCGGCTGCTCGGCCTGCGCGGAACGCACGAGGCCCCAGACCGAGGCCGCGCCGAGGTCGGTGATCTGCTCACCGTCGACGGAGACGGCGCCGCGCGTGACGAACACGATCGGCTTGCGCGCCTGCTGGAGCATCTCGAGCACGCGCTCGGTCTCGGCGTGCGCAGATCCCGGGTTCATGCCACCGGAGATCTCGACCAGGTCGACCTTCGGACCGTCCACCGCGTCGTCGACCGGCACCGGCACCCACTCGACGCGGTACAGCGGGTCCTCGGCCGGTTTGGCGGTGGTGGGCTGGTCGGTCGACGGCGTGCGGACGATCAGCGAGGACACCGACATCACCGGCTTGCCCTCGACGTCGACGGCCGCGACCGACACGCCCGTCCTGCCCGCGGGCGAGAGGCGGACCCGCAGCCGAGAAGCCCCGACCGCGTGGAGCGACGCCCCGTCCCACGCGAACGGCAGGCCCTGACCGGCCCCGTCGACGAACGCGATCGCGTGCAGCGAAGCGTCCAGCAGCGCGGGGTGCACGCCGAACGAGCTCGCGTCCTCGACGGACTCGGGCAGCGCGACCTCGACGAAGACGTCCGAGTCCCGGCGCCAGGCGGCGCGCAGCCCCTGGAACACCGGACCGTAACCCAGCCCGCCGTCGACCAGCGTGGCGTAGAAGTCCTCCAGGTCGAGCTCGTCGGCGCCGGTCGGCGGCCATTCACCGGCGTCGAACTCGGCGGTGTGCGCGCCCTGGACGAGCACGCCACCGGCGTGCTTCGTCCACTCCTCGGTGTCGGCTGGGCGCGAGTGGATGCTCACGGCCCGGCGGTCGGAGTCGTCGGGCTCCTGGACCCGCACCTGCACGTCGACGGCTTCGCGTTCACCCAGGACGAGCGGGACGACGATGCTGAGCCCGTCCACCCGGTCGCAGCCGACCATGTCGCCCGCGCGCAGCGCGAAGTCGAGGAAACCGGTGCCGGGGAACAGCACCGCGCCGCCGACCACGTGGTCGGCGAGCCACGGGTGCGTCGAGACCGAGAGCCGACCGGAGAGCACCAGCTCCTCGGTTCCGGCCACCGCGACGGCCGCGGAGAGCAACGGGTGCCCGGCGCGGTCGAGCCCGAACGATCGCGCGTCGGCCCGCCCGACCGCGGAAGTCCTGGGCCACAAGCGCTCGTGCTGGAAGGGGTACGTGGGCAGGTCCACCTGGCGGGCACCGGTTCCGGCGAACCACGCGCTCCAGTCCACCCGCACGCCCTCGACGTGCAGGCGGCCCAGCGCGGTGGCCACCGCGACCTGCTCGCTCCTGCCCTCGCGCAGCATCGGGTGCGCCCCGGGGACCATCGCCGAGAGCACACCGTCCGGGCCGAGTTCGAGGAACCGGGTGGCCCCGGACTCGCGCAGCGACTCCACGCTGTCGGCGAACCGCACGGCGTCGCGCACGTGGCGCACCCAGTGCTCCGAGGACGTGACGTCCCCGGTCGTGACCACGGGGATCTCCGGTTCGTTGAAGGTCAGCCCGCTGATCGCCGCGCGGAAGTCCGCCAGCACCGGGTCCATCAGCGGCGAGTGGAACGCGTGCGAGACCTCCAGGCGGCGCGACTCCCACCGCTCGGCGATCCGCAGCACCTCCGCCTCGGCACCGGCGATCACCACCGAGGCAGGCCCGTTGACCGCCGCTATCGACACCTGCTCGGTCAGGTGCGGGAGGACCTCGTCCTCGCTGGCCTGGACCGCGACCATCGCCCCGCCGGAGGGCAGCGCCTGCATGAGGCTCGCCCTCGCGGTCACGAGCGTCGCCGCGTCCTCCAGCGAGAGCACACCGGCCACGTGCGCGGCCGCGATCTCGCCCACCGAGTGCCCCGCGAGGTACCGCGCCCTGATGCCGAACGACTCCGCCAGCCGGTAGAGCGCGACCTCGATCGCGAACAGCGCGGGCTGGGTGTGGCCCGTCCGGTTCAGCAGCTCGGCGTCGTCGCCCCACATGACCTCGCGCAGCTGCGGATCGAGGTGCAGCAGGACCGAGTCCAGCGCCTCGGCGAAGACCGGGAACCGCTCGTGGAGCTCGCGCCCCATGCCGAGGCGCTGACTGCCCTGGCCGGAGAACAGCACGGCCAGCGGTCCGTCGGCCGCCACTCCTCTGGCGACCTCGGCGCCGTCGAGCAGCACCGCCCGGTGCTCGAACGTCGCCCGCCCGGTCGCCAGCGAGTACCCGACGTCCAGCGGGTGGTCCTCGATCGCCCGGACCCGCTCGACCTGCTCGTCCAGCGCCTCCTCCGACTTGGCGCTGATCGGCCACGGTGCCGGTCCCGCGTGCTCGACGGCGGGGCGCTGGTCGACGGCGACCGATTCCAGGATCACGTGCGCGTTGGTGCCGCTCATGCCGAACGACGACACGCCCGCGCGTCGCGGCCGGTCCTCGACCGGCCACGCGGTGGCCTCGGTCAGCAGCTCGATCCCCCCGGACCAGTCGATGCGCGACGACGGTTCGGAGACGTGCAACGTCTTGGGCAGCAATCCGTTCCGCATCGCCATGACCACCTTGATCACGCCCGACGCGCCGGCCGCGGCCTGCGAGTGACCGAGGTTGGACTTCACCGAACCGATCAGCAGCGGGTGTTCCCGATCGCGGTCGTAGGACGCCACCAGGGCTCCCGCCTCGATCGGGTCGCCGAGCGTCGTGCCGGTGCCGTGCGCCTCCACGGCATCCACTTCGGACGGTGCGAGTCGAGCGCTGGCCAACGCGTCGCGGATGACGCGCTGCTGCGAGGGCCCGTTCGGCGCCGTCAGCCCGTTGGACGCGCCGTCCTGGTTCACGGCGGAACCGCGCAGCACCGCCAGCACCTGGTGTCGGTTGCGCTCGGCGTCGGAGAGGCGTTCCAGCACCAGCAGTCCCACGCCCTCGGACCACCCGGTGCCGTCGGCGTCGTCGGAGAACGCCTTGCAGCGGCCGTCCTGCGCGATGCCGCCCTGCAAGGAGAAGCCGCCGAAGCTGGTGGGGGTCGCCAGCACGCTCACGCCACCGGCCAGGGCCAGCGAGCACTCGTTGCCCCGCAGCGCCTGCGCGGCCTGGTGCATCGCCACCAGAGCCGAGGAGCAGGCGGTGTCGAGGGTGACCGCCGGGCCTTCCAGTCCCAGCACGTAGGACAACCGGCCGGACAGCACGCTGGCCGCCAGTCCCGTGCTGGCGTGGCCTTCGAGGTCCTCGTTGGCCGCCATCACGACTTGCTGGTAGTCCTGCCCGTTGGTGCCGACGAACACGCCGGTCCGGCTGCCGCGCAGCGACGTCGGGTCGACACCGGCGCGTTCGAAGGCCTCCCAGGACGTCTCCAGCAGCAACCGCTGCTGCGGGTCCATCGCCAGCGCCTCGCGCGGCGAGATGCCGAAGAACTCGGGGTCGAAGTCGGCGACACCGTCGAGGAAGCCGCCCTTGCCGGTGGAGCTGGTCATGCTCGCCAGGTCCCAGCCGCGGTCGGTCGGGAAGTCGCCGATCGCGTCCCGGCCCTCCACCAGCATCCGCCACAGGTCCTCGGGTGAGTCAACGCCGCCGGAGTAGTGGCAGGCCATGCCGACGATCGCGATGTCATCGGTTCCTCCGCGCGGCAGCGCCTCCGGGGTTCCGCTGGGCGCGTCCTCGACGTCGTCGTCCCCACCGAGCAGCTCCGCCGTCAGGAACTCGGCGAGTCCCCTCGGCGTCGGGTGGTCGAAGACGAGTCCGGTGGGCAGCGCCAGACCGGTGACCTCGGTCAGCCGGTTGCGCAGGTCCACGGCGGTCAGCGAATCGAATCCCAGGTCGCGGAACGCCTTGTCGGCGCTGATCACGTCCGCATCGGCGTGGCCGAGCGCGCCGGCGGCGTGCCCGAGCACCACGTCGAGCACCACCTCGACGCGGTCCGCGGCGTGGGTGCCGCGCAGGCTGCGCCGCAGCTCCGCGCCTGCCGCCTCACCGTCGCCGCGCGTCGTCGCCAGCTCCGCCAGCACGTCCCGCGCTCCCGGGAGGTCGGACAGCACCGGGCTGGGACGCAGCCTGAGCAGCGCGCTGAGCACCTGCGGGCGGTTCAGGTCGGCGATCACCACCGTGGGCGCGGAATCCGCGACCGCACTGCGCAGGGCGGTCACCGCGAGCTCGGGGTCCAGGGTGGAGGCGCCGAGCTGCCGGATCTGCTCGGAGGCTCCGGCCCCTACGGCCATGCCATCGCCCAGCCAGGCACCCCAGGAGATCGACGTCGCGGCCAGTCCGGCCGCGCGCCGCTGCTGCGCGATCGCGTCCAGCGCCGCGTTCGCGGCGGCGTCGTTCGCCTGGCCGGGGTTGCCCACCGCCGCGGTGGTCGACGAGAACAGCACGAACGCCGTCAGGTCGAGTTCGCGGGTCAGCTCGTCGAGCACCAGCGCCGATCCCACCTTGGCGCGGAACACCTCGACGAACCGGTCGGGCGTCAACCCATCCAGGACGCCGTCGTCGAGCACGCCCGCCGCGTGCACCACGGCGGTGACCTCGGGCAACCCGGACAGCACCTCGGCCACCGAGTCCCGGTCGGCGGCGTCGCAGGCCACGAGGGACGCGTCGACGCCGAAGCCGCGCAGTTCATCGCGCAGCTCGGCGGCGCCCGGTGCGTCCGGTCCGCGACGGCTCAGCAGCACGATCCGCTCGGCACCTCGGTGGGCGAGATCGCGGGCCACGTGCGCGCCCAGCGCGCCGGTGCCACCGGTGATGAGAACGGTGCCCGACGGTTCCCACTCGGGGACATCCGCTGCTCGCGACGCCGGCACGATCCGGCGTCCGAACACCCCTGCCGCGCGGATGGCGACCTGGTCCTCACCGGAGGCGCCGCCGATGACCGCGGCGAGACGTGCCGCCGCGCGTTCGTCGACAACGCGCTCGGGCAGGTCGACCAGCCCGCCCCAGCGGCGCGGGTGTTCCAGCGCGGCCACCCGCCCCAGTCCCCAGACGCCGGCCTGCCAGGTGCTGGTCACGAAGTCCGAGCGGCCGACCGACACGGCTCCGCGCGTCACCGTCCACAGCGGCGCGGTGCTCCCGAGCTGCCCGAGCGCCTGCACGAGCGCGGCGGTGCCGACGACCGGCGTCAGATCGCCCGGGTCGTCCAGCGCCAGCAGCGACACGACGCTGGTGAACTGCCCGTCCGCCGCGGCGATCCGGTCGGCGAGGTGGTCGCGGTCGGCGGAGTCGACCTCGACGCGGGTGACGTCCGGTTCGAGGGCCGCGAGGACCGCGGAGACCCACGGCTCGTCCCTGATCCGGCGGGGGACGACGAGCAGCGACCGTCCCGACCGGTCGGGTGCCAGGCCGGTGAGCGGGTGCCAGGTCTCGCGGTGCCGCCAGGAATCCACCACCGACTGCGCCTTGCGGCGGCTGCGCCACGCCGAGAGCGCGGGCACCACGGCCGCGACGGTCTCTTCGTCGAGCTCCAGCGTCGCTGCGACCGAACCCAGGTCTTCGCTCTCGACCGCCGACCAGAGCGCGTCGTCGACGGGCTCGGACGTTGCCGTGCCGGCGATCTCCGGCCAGAAGCGCTCGTGCTGGAAGGCGTAGGTCGGCAGGTCGACCGACCGGCCGCCTGCGTAGACCGGCGACCAGTCCACCTCGACACCGCTGACGTGCAGCCGCGCCAGCGCCGTGAGGAACGCGGTTTCCTCGCCGCGGTCCCCGCGCAAGGCCGCGACCGCGCCGTCGACCATCGCGGCCAGCACGCCGCCCGGACCGAGTTCCAGCAACGTCGTGGCACCGGACTCGCGCAGCGAGGCGACGTTGTCGGCGAAGCGCACGGTCTCGCGCACGTGCCGCACCCAGTGCTCCGGCGAGGTCACATCACCGGTGGTGACCACCGGGATGCGCGGCTCGTTGAAGGTCAGTCCGCTGATCGCCGCGCGGAAGTCGTCGAGCATCGGGTCCATCAGCGGCGAGTGGAAGGCGTGCGACACGCGCAGCCGCGTGGTCTTGCGGCCTTGCTCCGCGAAGCGCTCGGCGATCTCCACGACTGCGTCCTCCGCGCCGGAGATCACGGCCGAATCGGGTCCGTTGATCGCCGCGATCGACGTCTCTGAGGTCAGCAGCGGCAGGAGTTCCTGCTCGGTGGCGTTGACCGCGACCATCGCGCCACCGGTGGGCAACGCCTGCATCAGATCGGCGCGCGCGCTCACCAGAGCCGCCGCGTCCTCCAGCGAGAGAACCCCGGCGACGTGCGCTGCGGCGATCTCACCGATGGAGTGCCCCGCGATCCAGCGGGGGCGCACGCCGAAGGACTCGACCAGCCGGTAGAGCGCGACTTCGATCGCGAACAGCGCGGGCTGCGAGTGCCCGGTCGCGTCGAGCAGGTCGGCGTCCTCGCCCCACATGACCTCGGCCACCGAGGCGTCCAGGTGCCCCAGGACCTCGTCCAGCGCCGCCGCGAACACCGGGAACCGCGCGTGGAGCCGCCGTCCCATGCCGAGCCGCTGCGAGCCCTGACCGGAGAACAGCACGGCGGGCGACGGCTCGCCGACCACTCCCCTGGCGACCTCCACGCCGTCCAGCAGCACCGAGCGGTGCTCGAACGCGCTGCGGTGGGCGAACAGCGAGTGGCCGATGTCCAGCGGATTGCCCTCGGTGGCCAGGACCCGCTCGACCTGCTCGTCCAGCGCCGCTTCGGACTTGGCGCTGACCAGCAGCGGGACCTGCCCGGCGGGCTCCTGGCCCTCGATCTCGACGTCCTCGGCCGGGTCGCACTCCAGGATCACGTGCGCGTTGGTGCCGCTGAGCCCGAACGAGGACACCCCGCTGCGACGCGGGCGGTTCACCTCCACCCACGGCGTCGGTCCCGTCGCCAGCTCGACGGTTCCGGCGGACCAGTCGACGTGCGAGGACGGCTCCGCGACGTGCAGCGTCTTGGGCACCACCCCGTGCCGCATCGCCAGCACCATCTTGATCACCCCGGCCACGCCCGCGGCGGCCTGGGTGTGGCCCAGGTTCGACTTGACCGCACCGAGCAGGAGCGGGTGTTCCCGCTCCCGCCCGTACGTGGCGATCAACGCCTGCGCTTCGATCGGGTCGCCGAGAGTCGTGCCCGTGCCGTGCGCTTCGACCGCGTCCACATCGGACGGTTCGAGCCCCGCGTTGGCGAGCGCCTGGCGGATCACCCGCTGCTGCGCGGGACCGTTCGGCGCCGTGAGGCCGTTGGACGCGCCGTCCTGGTTCACCGCCGAGCCCAGCACCGTGGCGAGGATGCGGTGCCCGTTGCGCTCGGCGTCCGACCGCCGCTCCACGACGAGCACGCCGACGCCCTCGGACCAGCCGGTGCCTCCGGTGTCGTCGGAGAACGCCCGGCACCGGGCGTCAGGTGCGAGGCCGCCCTGGGCGTTGAACCCGGCGAAGTTCATCGGGGTGGACATGACCGTGACGCCACCGACGAGCGCGAGCGAGGACTCGCCGGAACGCAGCGACTGCGCCGCCAGGTGCAGCGCCACGAGCGACGAGGAGCACGCGGTGTCGACCGTGAGGGCGGGTCCTTCGAGGCCGAGCGCGTAGGACAGGCGACCGGAGATGACCGCGGCGGCCAGGCCCGTGCTGGAGTGCCCCATGACCTCCTCCCGCGAGCGGAGCACGAGGTGGGTGTAGTCCTGGCCGTTCGTGCCGACGAACACCCCGGTGCTGCTTCCGCGCAGGCCGACGGCGTCGATCCCGGTGCGCTCGACGGCTTCCCAAGCCACCTCCAGCAGCTGGCGCTGCTGCGGGTCCATCGCCACGGCCTCGCGCGGCGAGACCCCGAAGAAGCCCGGGTCGAAATCGGCCGCACCGTCGAGGAATCCGCCCTGGGCGGTGGCGCCGTCGGCGAGCGGGTCGTGCTCCCAGCCGCGGTCGGTCGGGAAGCCGGAGATGGCGTCGGTGCCGTCGGCGAGCAACCGCCAGAAGTCCTCGGGGGACCGCACGCCGCCGGGGAACCGGCAGCTCATCCCGACGATGACGATCGGGTCCTCGGTGGTCTCGGCGTGCTGCGGCGCGAGGTCGAGCTGCCCTCCCCCACCGAGCAGGTCGGCGAGCAGGCGCTCAGCGAGCTCGCGCGGTGTCGGGTGGTCGAATGTCAGCGTCGCGGGCAGGTTCAGGCCCGTCGCGGGAGCGAGCCTGTTGCGCAGCTCGATGGCGGTCAGCGAGTCGAACCCGAGCGCGCGGAACTCCTCGTCCGGGCGGACGTCCGCGCCGGAGGCGTGCCCGAGCACCCGTGCGGCCTCGGTGCGCACGACGTCGGTCACGTGGCGTAGCCGGTCCTCGCCGCGCAGGCCGGACAGCTGCTGCGCGAGTCCGCCCGCCTCTCCGCCGCGCCCGCTGGCGGCGACGCGCCGCCCCGGCCGCGTCAGGCCGCGCAGGATCACCGGGACGTCGCCCGCGGCGGGCCGCGCCCCGGTCGCCAGGGGCACCAGCAACGACTCGTCGGAGGCGACAGCGGCGTCGAACAGCGCGAGGCCCTGCTCGACCGGCAGCCTCGGCATGCGACGCAGGTCGTCCACGGTGGAGGTCATGCCGGCCTCGGCCTCCCAGGCGCCCCACGCCAGCGACAGCGCGGGAAGACCGAGCCCGCGCCGGTGCGCGGCGAGCCCGTCCAGGTAGCTGTTGGCCGCCGCGTAGTTGCCCTGACCGGCGGCGCCCATCACGCCGGACACCGAGGAGTACAGGACGAACGCGGCCAGGTCCTGGTCGCGGGTGAGTTCGTGCAAGTGCCACGCGGCGTCCACCTTGGGGCGCAGCACGGTGCGCAACCGCTGCGGGTTCAGCGAACCGATCACACCGTCGTCCAGCACGCCCGCGGTGTGCACGACCGCGGTCAGCCGCACCGGGGCCAGCAGTGCAGCCAGCGCGTCGCGGTCGGCGACGTCGCACGCCGCCACCTCCACCTCGGCGCCGCGCTGGACCAGGTCGGCCTGGAGCTCCCGGGCTCCCGGGGCGTCGAGGCCGCGGCGGCTCACCAGCAGCAGCTTCCGCGCACCGCGTTCGGCGACCAGGTGCCGCGCCAGCAGCGCGCCGAGCCCACCGGTGCCACCGGTGATCAACACCGTGCCGTCGGGATCCCAGGTGGGTGCGGCGCCCTCGTGCTGCGCCGACCGCGCGAGGCGGCCGACCCGTGCTTCTCCGGCACGCACCACCACCTGCGTCTCACCCTCGTCCAGGAGGGCGGGCAGACCCGGTAGCACGGCGGCGGATTCGTCGGAGTCGTCGAGGTCGACGAGCAGGAACCGGCCGGGGTTCTCGGTCTGCGCGGCGCGCACCAGCCCCCAGGCCGCAGCCGCGGCCGGGTCCTCACCCGACACCGCGCCGCGCGCGAGGAAGACCATCGCGGAGTCCGCGAAGCGCTGGTCGGCCAACCACTCCTGCACCAAACCGAGCACGTCGGTGACCAGCTCGTGCGCGCGCTCGGGCTCGGCACCACCGGAGAGCGGAACGACGACGGCCTCCGGCGCCTCGTCCGGGAGCGACTCCACCGCCGGGAATCCGAGACCGAACACGTCCTCGCCGAGCAGCGCCCAATCACCGAGGGCGACCCGCTCGACCGGCTGGGGAACCCAGTCGAGCCGGAACAGCGAGCTGGGGTCCGCCCACCTGGCCAGCTCCGGGAGCGGCGCGAGGACGGCCTCCGCCGAGACGACCGGGGCGCCGGTGACGTCGGCCGCTGC
This sequence comes from Saccharopolyspora aridisoli, assembly GCF_004348445.1. GTDB lineage: Bacteria > Actinomycetota > Actinomycetes > Mycobacteriales > Pseudonocardiaceae > Saccharopolyspora > Saccharopolyspora aridisoli. Next base: position 31,419 of record NZ_SMKV01000019.1, read on the forward strand.
GATCGAAACGCCGCCTTCGGTGACCGACAAGCGCACGTGCAGCACCGACGCACCGGAGGCGTGCAGCGACACGCCCTTCCAGTCCGTCGGCACGCCCTCGACGCCGAGGAAGCTCGCCGCGTGCAGCGCGGCGTCGAGCAGCGCGGGGTGCAGCCCGAAGGCCCTTGCGTCGGACACCTCGTCCGGCAGTGCGACCTCGGCGAAGATCTCGGCCCCCTCCGGGCAAGCGCGACGCCACACCGCCCGCAGGCCACGGAACACGGGACCGAGCGCCACCTCGGCGGACCCGTCGTAGAAGCCGTCGATGTCCACGACCGTCGCACCCCGCGGCGGCCATTGCGCGGCGTCGAACGCCGCACCGCGCTCCCCGGTGCCGAGAACGCCGACGGCGTGCAGCAACCACTCGGATTCCTCGGCGGGACGCGCGTGCAACCGCAGCTCGCGGTGACCGGACTCGTCCGGCTCGCCGACCCGCAGCTGCACCTGCATCGGGGCGTCGTCCGGGAGCACCAGCGGCGCGACCCGGGTGAGCTCCTCGACGCGGTCGCAGCCGATGCGGTCGGCGGCGTAGGACGCCAGCTCCAGCACGGCCGAGGCGGGGAAGAGCGCCCGGTCGTCGACCACGTGGTCGGCGAGCCACGGGTGCGCGGCAAGCGACAGGTTCCCGGTCAGGATCAGCTCGTCGGAACCCGCGACGGCCATCGCGGCGCCCAGCAGCGGGTGGTCGGCGGAGGAGAGCCCGAGGCCCGACGGGTCGCCCGCGCTCACCGACACCGCAGGCCAGAAGCGCTGGTGCTCGAACGGGTAGGTCGGCAGGTCCACGCGGCGACCACCGGCGTACGACGACGACCAGTCCACCTCGACACCGCTGACGTGCAGCCGCGCCAGGGCGGTGAGGAACGCGGTCTCCTCGTCACGATTCTCGCGCAGCGCCGGGACGGCGTCGTCGACGAGCGCCGAGAGCACCCCGTCCGGACCGAGTTCGAGGAAGGTCGCCTCGCCCACAGCCGCGACGTTGTCGGCGAAGCGCACGGTCTCGCGCACGTGCCGCACCCAGAACTCCGGCGAGGTCACGTCACCGGAGGCGACCACCGGGATCCGCGGTTGGCGGAAGGTCAGCCCGCTGATCGCGGTGCGGAACTCGTCCACCACCGGATCCATCAACGGCGAGTGGAACGCGTGCGAGACCTCCAGCCTCCGCGACTTCCACGCCGCGGCGACCCGCAGCACCTCGTCCTCGGCACCGGCGATCACCACCGACGCGGGCCCGTTGACCGCCGCGATCGACACCCGACCGGACAAGTGCGGGAGGACTTCGGACTCCGCCGCCTGCACCGCGACCATCACCCCGCGCTCCGGCAACGCCTGCATCAGGCGCGCCCGAGCCGAGACCAACGCCGCCGCGTCGGCCAGCGACAGCACACCCGCCACGTGCGCGGCGGCGATCTCCCCCACCGAGTGCCCCACCAGCTGCGCCGGCACGACACCGAACGACTCGACGAGCCGGTACAGCGCGACCTCGATGGCGAACAAGGCGGGCTGGGCGTGCTCGGTCTCCTTCAGCGGATGGGCGTCGGAGGCCCACATGATGTCGCGCAGCCGCGGGTCGAGGTGCTCGAACACCTCGTCCAGCGCCTCGGCGAACACCGGGAACCGCTCGTAGAGCTCACGTCCCATCCCCAGACGCTGACTGCCCTGACCGGAGAACAGCACCGCCAGCGACCGCCGACGAGCCTCTCCCCTGGCGACCTCCGCACCGTCGAGCAGCACCGCCCGGTGCTCGAAGACCGCGCGGCCGGTCGCCAGCGAGTAGCCGATGTCCAGCGGGTTGCCCTCGACCGCCCGAACCCGCTCGACCTGCCTGTCCAGCGCGGCCTCGGACTTGGCGCTGACCAGCAGCGGAACCAGGCCCGGGGGCTCCTCGGCGGCGGCTGGCTCGACCTCTCCCGGGCCTTCCAAGATCACGTGCGCGTTCGTGCCGCTCACGCCGAACGACGACACGCCCGCCCGAGCGGGGCGCTCGCTCGACGGCCACTCGACCGACGAGGTCACCAGCTCGGCCGCGCCCGCCGACCAGTCCACGTGCGAGGAAGGTTCGGAGACGTGCAGGGTCCGCGGCACCACACCGTGGCGCATTCCCATGACCACCTTGATCACACCGGCGACCCCGGCGGCCGCCTGCGTGTGACCGAGGTTCGACTTGATCGTGCCCACCAGCAGCGGTGTCTCGCGCTCCTGGCCGTAGGTGGCGAGCAGGCTGCGCGCCTCGATCGGGTCGCCCAGCGGGGTTCCGGTCCCGTGCGCCTCGACGACGTCCACATCGGACGGCACGAGTCCCGCCTGGTCCAGCGCCTGGCGGATGATCCGCTGCTGCGCCCGGCCGTTCGGCGCGGTGAAGCCGTTCGAGGCCCCGTCGGAGTTCACCGCGGAACCGCGCACCACCGCCAGCACCGGGTGCCCGTTGCGCTCGGCGTCGGAGAGCCGTTCGAGCACCAGCATGCCGACGCCCTCGGACCAGCCGGTGCCGTCGGCGTCGTCGGAGAAGGCCTTGCACCGGCCGTCGGGCGCCAGACCGCCCTGACGGCTGAACTCCACCAGCGAACCCGGCGTGCACATCACGTTCACGCCACCGGCGAGCGCGAGACCGCACTCACCCGCGCGCAGCGCGTGCGTGGCGAAGTGCAGCGACACCAGGGAGGACGAGCACGCGGTGTCGATCGTGGCTGTCGGCCCCTCCAGCCCGAGTTCGTAGGAGACGCGTCCTGATTCCGCGCTCGCCGCGATGCCGGTGCCGATGTCGCCGGTCGCGTCGGACACCGAGCGGATCAGCAGGTGTTGGTAGTCCTGCCCGTTGGTGCCGACGAACACGCCGGTCCGGCTACCCCGCAACGAAGTCGGGTCGATGCCGGCGTCCTCGATCGCCTCCCAGGACGTCTCCAGCAGGAGCCGCTGCTGCGGGTCCATGGTCAGGGCCTCGCGCGGGGAGATGCCGAAGAACCCCGGGTCGAAATCGGCGATCCCGGGGAGGAATCCGCCGCGCACGCTGATGGTGGTTCCGCGCTCGTCGACACCGGCGCCGCCGAGCGCGCCCACGTCCCAGCCGCGGTCGGTCGGGAGGTCGGAGGTCGCGTCCCGGCCGGAGGAGACCAGTTCCCACAGGTCGTCCGGCGATTCGACACCACCGGGGTAGCGGCACGCCATGCCCACGATCGCGACCGGCTCGGTGGCCGCGGCCACCAGCTGCCGGTTCTGCCGCCGCAGGCGATCGGTCTCCTTGACCGCGGCGCGAAGCGCTTCGACGACCTTCTCGCTGGAGTCGTTCATGGTCAGCTCCTTCAGTCCTGGCCGTCGAGTGCGGCGTGCACCAGGTCATCGACGGACATCGAGTCGATGCCGTCGTCGTGGGACTCCTCGGCGCCGTCGTCGCGGCCGATGAGCTGGAGAAGCGGCTCCAGCACACCGATCTCCCGGAGTTGCGAGAGCGGGACCTTCCCGAGCAACCGGCGGATTTCGGATTCCTCGTCGTCGACCTCGGTCACCCCGCCGGGAACCAGCTCTGCGAGCACGTGCTCGGTGAGGTCGGCCGGCGTGGGGTGGTCGAACACCAGCGTCGAGGCGAGGCTCAGGCCGGTGGCGGCGCTGAGCTGGTTGCGCAGCTCCACCACCGCCAGCGAGTCGAAGCCGAGGTCCCGGAACGGCCGGTCGGCGCGAACCACCGCGACGTCCTGCTGGCCCAGCACTCCGGCCGCGAGGGTGCGCACCAGGTCCAGCACGACCTCGAAGCGCCGTTCGGGTGCGTTCTCGAGGATCTGCTCGCGCAGCGCGGGTTCCCGCTGCGCGCCTTCCTCCGCCGAGGTGTCGTCTCCGACGAGCTCGCGCAGCAGCGGATTCGGGCGGACGGGGCGGACGGACCGCCCGGTGTCGACGGCGGCGACGACCGCGGTCGGCTCCTGCTCGGCGGCGAGTTGCCGCAGTGCGGTGCAGGCCAGTTCCGGGTCCATCGGCACGATCCCGGCGCGCTGCGCGCTCTGCTCGGCCTCGGCGGAACCGGCCATGCCGCCGCCACCCCAGGCGCCCCAGGCGATCGAGGTGGCCGCGAGCCCGCGTGACCTGCGACGTTCGGCCAGCGCGTCGAGCGCGGAGTTCGCCGCCGCGTAGTTGGCCTGCCCGGGACTGCCGACGGCCGACGAGGCCGAGGAGAACAGCACGAACGCCGTCAGGTCCGAGGTGAGCTCGTCCAGCAGCAGCGCGGAGTCCACCTTGGTGCGGAAGACCTCCTGGAAGCGGTCCGGTGTCATCCGGTCCAACACGCCGTCGTCGATGACGCCGGCCGTGTGCACCACACCGGTCAGCGGTGCCGGGACGGCGGCCAGCAGCGCTTCCAGCGAGGCGCGATCCGCGACGTCGCACGCCGTGATCGTGACGCCGACGCCCGCTCCTTCGATCTCGCGCCGCAGCTCGTCTGCTCCGGGCGCTTCGGGTCCGCGCCTGCTGGCCAGCACCAGGTGTTCCGCGCCTTCGCGGGCCAGCGCGCGGGCCACGTGCCCGCCGAGAGCCCCTGTGCCACCGGTGATGAGCACCGTGCCGGAGGGCTCCCAGGCCGGCGCCGGTCTCGGTGCGGGCGCCGGCACGAGCCTGCGGGCGAACACACCGCCCGCGCGCACCGCCGCCTGGTCCTCACCGTCCAGCCCGGACAACACCGCGCGGAACAGGTTCGCGGCCCGGTCGTCGAGTTCCACGGGCAGGTCGACGAGACCGCCCCAGCGCTCCGGGTGTTCCAGCGCCGCGACCCGGCCGAGGCCCCACACGGCGGCCTGCGTGACGTCGTCGAGCTCGTCGGACCGGTCCGTGGACACCCCGCTGCGCGTGACGCACCACAGCGGGGCGGTGAGCCCGGTGTCGCCGAGGGCCTGGATCAGCGTCGCGGTGAGCAGCACGCCGTCCGGTGCCGAGCCGCTGCCCACCCCCGTCAGGGCCAGCAGGGACACGACTCCGTCGAACGCGGTGCCGTGCGAGCGCAGGGATCGGGCGATCGCGTCCCGGTCGGCCGCGTCGACCTCGACCCGGACCGCATCGGTTGCGAGCGCGTCCGCCGCGCTGGAAACCCACTCGTGAGCGTCGTGCGGGACGACCACCAGCCACCTGCCGGTCAGTTCGCCGGTGTGGGCGCCTCCGAGCGGGCGCCAGGCGATCCGGTGCCGCCAGCCGTCCACCTCGGCGAGGTCCTGGCACTGCTTGCGCCAGTCGAGCAGCGCCGGCAGGACCTCCGACAGCGCCGCGCCGTCGACCTGGAGCACGTTCTCCAGCGACTGGAAGTCCTCGCCTTCGACGGCGTCCCAGAACGCGTGGTCGTCGGCGTCCGGCGTGGTCGCCGCGGCCGGTCGCGACATCGTCTCCGGCCAGTAGCGCTGGCGCTGGAAGGCGTAGGTGGGCAGGTCGATCCGCCGCGCACCTGTGCCTTCGAAGAAGGCGGACCAGTCCACGGCCGCGCCACCCGCGAACAGCCGGCCCAGCGCCGAGGTGAACCACGCCTGCTCGTCCCGCTCCCGCCGCAGCAGCGGAACGCTGCCTTCGACGAGCGAGGAAAGCGGCGCGTCGGGGCCGATCTCGATGAACCGGGTCACGCCGCTCTCGCGGGCGGTCTCCACGTTCTCGGCGAAGCGCACGGTGTCGCGCACGTGCCGCACCCAGTGCTCGGGCGAGGTCACGTCACCGCTGGTTACCAGCGGAATCCTGGGCTCGTGGAAGGACAGCTCCGCGACCACGTCCCGGAAGTCGTCGAGCATCGGGTCCATCAACGGCGAGTGGAACGCGTGAGACACGTCCAGCCGCTTGGGCTCCCAGGACTGCGCGAGCGCCAGCACCTCGCCCTCGACACCCGCCAGCACCACCGACGACGCACCGTTGACCGCCGCGATCGACACACCGCCCGTCAGCAGCGGCAGCACCTCGTCCTCACCGGCCCGCACCGACACCACCGCCCCACCTACGGGCAACGCCTGCATCAGGCGGGCTCGTGCGGTCACCAGGGCAGCCGCGTCCTCCAGGGACAGCACACCGGCCACGTGGGCGGCGGTGATCTCACCGATCGAATGGCCCACCAGCTGGTCCGGCACGAGCCCGAGCTCCTCGACCAGCCGGAACAACGCCACCTCGACCGCGAACAGCGCGGGCTGGGCGAACTCCGTGCGGTTCAGCAGTTCGACGTCCGAACCCCACACGACCTCGCGCAGCTTCGGGTCCAGGTTGTCGAGCACCTCGTCGAAGGCATCCGCGAACACCGGGAACCGCTCGTGCAGCCCGCGGCCCATCCCCAGGCGCTGCGAACCCTGACCCGAGAACAGGAAGGCGAGCTTGCCGTTCCGGGCGGCCTCACCGCGCAGAACCCGCGGGGTGCTGCGGTCCTCGGCCAGCGCGGTCAGACCGTCGATCAGCTGGTCGTGATCGCCTGCCAGCACGCCGGCGCGGTTCTCGAACGCGGCTCGCGTCGTCGCCGCCGAGTACGCGACGTCGGTGAGCGCGGGCTCGCCGGAGCGCACGTGGCCGAGCAGGCGACGGGCCTGCTCGCGCAGCGCCGCCGGGGTGCGGCCGGACACCGGCACCAGCACCTCCGTCACCGGAAGCGCCGATCCACCGTCGTCCTCGGGCCGCTGGCGGTACTGCTCGATGATCACGTGCGCGTTCGTGCCGCTGGCCCCGAAGGACGAGACACCGGCGCGCCGCGGGCGTTCCGCCTCCGGCCAGCCGGTCCGCTCGGTCAGCAGCCGGAGCTCGCCGGACTCCCAGTCCACGTGCGTCGACGGCGCGTCGACGTGCAGCGTCTTGGGCAGTTCGCCGTGCCGCATCGCCATGACCACCTTCATCACGCCCGCGGCGCCGGACGCGGCCTGGGTGTGGCCGATGTTGGACTTGACCGCGCCCAACCACAGCGGGCGTTCCCGGTCCCGCCCGTAGGTCGCGAGCAGTCCTCGCGCTTCGATCGGGTCGCCGAGCTCGGTTCCCGTGCCGTGCGCCTCGACGACGTCCACATCGGACGGTTCGAGCCCTGCCGAGGCGAGCGCCTGCCGGATCACCCGCTGCTGCGCGGGACCGCTGGGCGCGGTGAGGCCGTTGGACGCGCCGTCGGAGTTGATGGCGGACCCGCGGACCACGGCGAGGACCTGGTGGTCGTTGCGCTCCGCATCGGAAAGCCTCTCCAGCACGAGCATTCCCACGCCCTCGGCCCATCCGGTGCCGTCGGCGGAGTCCGAGAACGCCTTGCACCGGCCGTCCCGCGACAGGGCGCCCTGGGCGCTGAACTCGACGAACCCGACCGGCGTGGCCATCACGGTGACACCACCGGCGAGGGCCATCGAGCACTCACCCGAGCGCAGCGCCTGCGCGGCGAGGTGCAGCGACACCAGCGAGGACGAGCACGCGGTGTCCACCGACACCGTCGGTCCCTGCAAGCCGAACGTGTAGGCCACCCGACCGGACAGCAGGCTCGCGGACTGCGCCGTCTGCCACTCCATGCCGGTGATCTCGACCGGGGCTCGGTACTCGCCGCTGCCGCCACCGACGAACACGCCGGTGGCGCTGCCGCGCAACCGGGCCGGATCGATGCCGGCGCGTTCCAGGGACTCCCACGCCGCTTCCAGCACGAGTCGCTGCTGCGGGTCCATCACCAGCGCCTCGCGCGGTGAGATGGAGAAGAAGTCCGGGTCGAAGTCGGCGACGTCGTGCAGGAAACCGCCGCAACGGGTGGCGCTCCTGCCCTCGTCGCACAGCGCGCCGAGGTCCCAGCCCCGGTCGCCGGGCATCTCACCGACGGCGTCGACCTCGTCGACCAGCAGTTGCCACAGGTCCTCGGGAGACCGCACACCACCCGGGTAGCGGCAGCTCATGCCGACGATGGCGATGGGTTCGTTCGTCGCTGCCGATCCGGTGGTCGGCACCGCTGGGGCTTCGCTCTCGCCGAGGAGTTCGGCGACCAGGTGGTCGGCGAGCTCGGTCGGCGTCGGGTGGTCGAACACGAGGGTGGCCGACAACGTGAGCCCGGTCGCCGCGCCGATCTGGTTGCGCAGGTCGACCGCGGTGAGCGAGTCGAAGCCGAGGTCGCGGAACGGCGCGTCCGCCTCGACCGCGTCCGAATCGCCGTGGCCCAGGACCGCGGCGGCTCGTTCGCGCACCAGGGTCAGCATCGCGCTGCGCCGTTGGCCCTCGGCCATCGCCACCAGCGCCTGCCGCATCGCCGGTTCCTCGGTGGGTTCCTCCGCATGCGCCGCTCGGGCTTCCGGGATCTGGGAGAACAACGCCGAGCGTTCGGCGAGCGCTCGGGCGAAGGTGTCCCAGCGGACGTCCGCGACGGCGACGGCGGCTTCCTGACCGGGGACCACGCGGCTCAGCGCAGCCAGCGCGCGCTGCGCCGGGACCACCGGGAGGCCGCTGATGCGCAGGTGGGAGCTCATGCTCCGGTCGGTCGTCTCCGCCCACGGGCCCCAGCCGACGAAGCGGGTCGTGCGGCCGCGCTCGTCGCGCTGGTGCGCGAACGCAGCCAACCGCGCGTCGTGGGCCGCTTGCGGCGAGCTCCCGCGCACGCCCCACGTTCCGGCGATGGAACCGAGCACCACGAACGCGTCGAGCTCGCGGTCGTCGAGCAGCGCGTCGAGGTTGGCCAGCCCGGCCAGCGCGTGATCGGGCGCCTCGGCGTGCTCCTCGCCGGCATGCACCACCGCGGTCAGGTCGTCACCGATGGTGTCGAGCAGCGCGGCGAGCTGGTCGCGGTCGCCCGTGTCGCAGACCGCGACGGTCGCGGGAAGTTCCCGCGCCGCCTCGGAGGCGTCATCGACGCCGGTGAGCACGAGGTGGTCGGCACCGTTGTCGCTCAGCCAGCGGGCGACCGCCTCGCCCATGGGACTCGTGCCGCCGACGACGAGGACCGTGCCCCGGGGCTCGTAGGGATCACCGCTCGTGGCACAGCGCACCAGACGCCGGGCGTGGGCGCCGTCAGCGCGGATCGCGATCTCGTTCTCACCGTCGGGCACCGAGCCGAGCCACTCGCCCACGACCTCGGGCAGGTCGATCAGACCGCCCCAGCGCTCCGGGTGTTCCAGCGCCACCACCTGCGCCTCGCCCCAGATGTCGGCCTGGGCGGCGTTGCGCAGCGGCTCGGCGGCCACGGCGACGGCACCGCGCGTCACGCACCACAGCGGCGCCGTGATCCCGGCCTCGGCCAGGGTCGTCAGCAGTTCGTCAGGCCGGGTTCCCAGCAGCGACACGACACCCGCGAACTCCTCGTGCGCGTGCTCCGCGCGGACGGTCTCAGCTCGCACCACCTCGGCACCGAGCGCGTCGGCGGCGGCCGCCGCCCACTCGTCGCCGGTGGGCACGAGCGCCAGCCACCGTCCCCGCGCAACACCGGTGCCGGTGACCGGGGTCCAGGAGATGTTGTAGAGCCAGTCCTCCGAGCCGGATTCGGCGGTAGCGTTAGCGGTCTGGGGCCAGTAGCGCTGGCGCTGGAAGGCGTAGGTCGGCAGGTCGATCCGCCGCGCGCCGGTGCCCTCGAAGAAGGCGGACCAGTCCACGGACAGGCCTTCGACGAACATCCGGCCGAGCGCGGAGGCGAACGCCTCCTGCTCGTCGCGGTCGCGGCGCAGCAGCGGAACACTGCCTTCGACGAGCACGGACAACGGCCCGTCCGGTCCGATCTCGACGAACCGCGCCACCCCGGCCTCGCGCACCGCAGCCACGTTGTCGGCGAAGCGCACGGTCTCCCGCACGTGCCGCACCCAGTGCTCGGGCGAGGTCACGTCACCGCTGGTTGCCAGCGGAATTCGCGGTTCGTGGAAGGACAACCGCTCCACGACGGCGCGGAACTCGTCGAGCATCGGGTCCATCAACGGCGAGTGGAACGCGTGGGAGACGGTCAGGCGCTTGAATTCCCAGCGCTGAGCGAGCTCCAGCACCTCGCCCTCGACACCCGCCAGCACCACCGACGACGCACCGTTGACCGCCGCGATCGACACACCGCCCGTCAGGTGCGGTGCGACCTCGTCCTCACCGGCCCGCACCGACACCATCGCCCCACCTGCGGGCAACGCCTGCATCAGACCGGCGCGCGCCGACACCAGAGCTGCCGCGTCCTCCAGCGAGAAAACCCCGGCCACGTGGGCGGCGGCGACCTCACCGATCGAATGCCCCACCAGCTGGTCCGGCACGAGCCCGAGCCACTCGACCAGCCGGAACAGCGCCACCTCGACCGCGAACAACGCGGGCTGGGCGAAACCGGTCCGGTCCAGCGCTTCGACGTCCGAACCCCACATGACCTCGCGCAGCTCCGGGTCCAGGTGGTCGAGCACCTCGTCCAGCGCATCCGCGAACACCGGGAACCGCTCGTACAAGCCGCGGCCCATGCCCACGCGCTGCGCGCCCTGCCCGGAGAACAGGAAGGCGGTCGAACCGCCGCGCCGCACCGCACCTCGGGCGATCTCGACCAGGCCGGCGTCGGCGGGCACCAGCACGGCCCGGTGCGCGAACGCCGAACGGCTGGTCGCCAGGGAGTGGGCGACGTCGATCGCGTCACCGTCGGCGCCGCGCACCCGCTCGATCTGCGCGTCCAGCGCCGCCGAGGTCTTGGCGCTGATCAACCACGGCGCGGCCACGGGCTCCCGCCGCTCGACCGGGCGCGCTTCCTCCGCGACGCCCTCCAGCACGACGTGGGCGTTCGTGCCGGACAGGCCGAAGGCGGACACGCCCGCGCGGCGCGGACGTCCCGTCTCGGGCCATTCGGCCGCCTCGGTGAGCAGCTCCAGCGCGCCGGACGTCCAGTCGATGTGCGAGGTGGGCTTGTCGACGTGCGCGGTCATCGGCAGGATTCCGTGCCGCATCGCCATGACCACCTTGATCACACCGGCGACACCGGCCGCGGCTTGCGCGTGCCCGATGTTCGACTTCACCGAGCCCAGCCGCAGGGGCCGGTCGCGGTCGCCGAACGTGGAGAGCAGCGCCTGCGCTTCGATCGGATCGCCCAACGTGGTTCCCGTGCCGTGCGCTTCGATCACATCGATGTCGGCCGTGGACAGACCGGCGTCGGCCAGGGCGCTGCGGATGACGCGTTGCTGCGCCGGGCCGTTCGGGGCGGTGAGGCCGTTGGACGCGCCGTCGGAGTTCACCGCCGAACCGCGCAGCACGCCCCACACCTCGTGACCGTTGCGCTTCGCGTCGGACAACCGCTCCAGCACCAGCACGCCGACTCCTTCGGACCACGCGGTCCCGTCAGCCGCGTCGGCGAAGGCCTTGCACCGGCCATCCGGTGCGAGCCCGCCCTGCGCGGTGAATTCGACGAACGAATCGGGGCTGGACATCACGGACACACCACCGGCGAGCGCGAGCGAGCACTCGCCGCTGCGCAACGCGCTGGCCGCCCAGTGCATCGCGACGATCGACGACGAGCACGCGGTGTCGACGGTGACCGCGGGACCTTCCAGGCCGAGCGAGTAGGCGATGCGGCCGGACATGACGCTCGCCGTGTTGCCGGTGGCCAGGTAGCCCAGCACGTCGGCGTCCAGCGAGCGGCGGAGCACGTGCTCATAGTCCTGACCGTTGGTGCCGACGAAGGCACCGGTTTCGCTGCCGCGCAGGGACACCGGGTCGATACCCGCGCGTTCCAGCGCTTCCCACGCGGTTTCGAGCACCAGCCGCTGCTGCGGGTCCATCGCCACCGCCTCGCGCGGCGAAATCCCGAAGAACGCCGCGTCGAAGTTCGCGACGCCCTTGAGGAAGCTCGCCTCACGCGCGGCGGAGGCTCCGGAGTTCAGGACGGCGAGGTCCCAGCCGCGGTCCGTCGGGAAGGGGCTGACCGTGTCCTCGCCGTCGAGGAGCAACTGCCACAGCTCCTCCGGTGAGCTGATGCCTCCCGGGAAGCGGCAGCCCATCCCGACGATCGCGATCGGTTCGTCGGTGGCGGCACGCACGATCGCCACGGGTTCGGCCTCCACCGAACCTGCGGCCTGCGCGAGCAGGAACTCCGCCAGTTCCACGGGGGTCGGGTGGTCGTAGAGCAGCGAGGCCGGCAGGGTCAGGTCGGTGGCCGCCGCGAGCCGGTTGCGCAGCTCCAGCGTGGTCAGCGAATCGAAGCCCAGGTCGCGGAACGCGCGTTCGGCGTCGACCTCGGCACCACGCGCGTGGCCGAGCACCCCGGCGATGTGGGTCAGCAGCAGGTCGAGCATCGCTCCGCGGCGCTCGACCTCGGGCACCCTCGCCAGCTCGCGCAGCGGCTCCGGCTGCGCACCGGCGCGGGACCCGGCGCTGAGCTGCGCGCGCCGCGCCTCGGGCAGGTCACCCACCAGCGGTGCCGGGCGGAGCTGGATGAGGCCGGGGAGGAACCGCGCCCAGTCGATGTCGGCGACGGCGATGGAGGTGTCGCCGCGTTCGATCGCCCGCCGCAGCGCGGAGATCGCCAGCTCAGGAAGCAGCGGTGCGAATCCGCCGCGCCGCAACCGTTCCTCGACGCCCTCGTCGACCGCCATGCCTGAATCGGCCCACGGGCCCCACGCGACCGAGGTCGCCGCGAGCCCCTGCGCACGGCGCATCTCGGCGAACGCGTCCAGGTAGGCGTTGGCGGCGGCGTAGTTGCCCTGGCCCGCCGCGCCGAGGACACCGGCGGTCGAGGAGAACAGCACGAACGCGTCGAGGTCGGTGGTGAGCTCGTGCAAGTTGCGCACCGCGATCGCCTTGGCGCGCAGGACGTTGGTGAAGCTCTCCGGCGTGAGCGATTCGACCAGCGCGTCCTCGACGACACCGGCCGCGTGGAACACCGACGTGACGCGATGTTCGGCGAGCAGCGCCGCGAGGGCGTCGCGGTCGGCCGCGTCGCACGCGGCGATCGTGACCCGATCGCCCAGCTCCTGCGCGAGTTCCGCGGCACCGGGAGCGTCCGCACCTCGCTTGCCGATGAGCACCAGGTGCTCGGCGCCCGCCTCGACGAGCCAACGCGCCACGTGCGCGCCGAGCGCGCCCGTGCCACCGGTGACCAGCACGGTTCCGGGGCGGAACTCGCCTCCGGGCTCATCGTCGCCGACCTCGCCGCGCACCAACCTGCGGGAGTAGACGCCGGAGGGCCGCACCGCGACCTGGTCCTCACCGGTTCCCGCCAGGACGCCGGCGAACCGGCGGAGCGCGTTGCGGTCGAGCTGCTGCGGCAGGTCGACCAGGCCGCCCCAGTGCTGCGGGTGCTCCAGCGCGATGACGCGTCCGAGCCCCCACACAGCGGCCTGCTCGGGAACCGGTCCGGGATCGGTCGCGCAGGCGGAGACCGCGCTGCGGGTCGCGACCCACAGCGGTGCCTCGATCCCGCTGTCAGCCAGCGCCTGCACGGCCGAAGTGGTGGCCGTCAGCCCCGCGTGGAGGTCGGCGTCCAGGGCCAGCAGCGACAGCACACCGTCGAAGGAGCCGTCGAGACCGCGCAGCGATTCCGCGAGCACCGCCCGGTCCGGCTCGGTGACCTCCAGACCGACGACATCGACACCGAGTCCGTCGATCAGGTCGCTCGCGTCGTGCCCGGACGGCAGGAGCCCGAGCCACCGGCCGGTCAGCGCGCCGGAGGCCGTCACGGGCCGCCACGTCACGCGGTAGCGCCAGGAGTCCACGGTGGACATCTGGTGCCTGCGGCGCCATTCGGCCAGCGCCGTGAAGTCCTCGCGCTCCACCGCGTCCCAGAACCGCTCGTCGAGCGGCACCGAATCCACGGCCCCACCAGCCGAACCCCCGCCGGCGGGGACGGTCTCCGGCCAGAACCGCTCGTGCTGGAACGGGTAGGTGGGCAGGTCGACGGTGCGGGCTCCGCTGTCGGCGAAGAACGCCGTCCAGTCGACACCGGTGCCGCGCACGTGCACCCCGGCCAGTGCGCTGAGCAGGGACGGCACTTCCGCGCGGCCCGGGCGCAGGGCTGGCGCGAGCACGGCCTCACCGCCGAGGACCTCGTGGGCGAGTCCGCACAGCGTTCCACCGGGGCCGATCTCCAGAGCCGCGCGCACGTCCCGCTCGGCGAGCCGCGCCACGCCGTCGGCGAAGCGCACGGTGTCGCGCACGTGCCGCACCCAGTGCTCCGGCGAGGTCACGTCGCCTGCGGCGAGGAGGGGGATCTGCGGTTCGTGGAAGGACAGGCTCCCCACAACAGCTCGGAAGTCCTCCAGCACCGGGTCCATCAGCGGCGAGTGGAACGCGTGGGACACCGCCAGCCGCTGGGACTTCCAGCGCTGAGCGAGCTCCAGCACCTCGCCCTCGACACCCGCCAGCACCACCGACGACGCACCGTTGACCGCCGCGATCGACACACCGCCCGTCAGCAGCGGCAGCACCTCGTCCTCACCGGCCCGCACCGACACCATCACCCCACCTGCGGGCAACGCCTGCATCAGACCGGCACGCGCCGACACCAACCGGCACGCGTCCTCCAGCGAGAACACCCCCGCCACGTGAGCGGCGGCGACCTCACCGATCGAATGCCCCACCAGCTGGTCCGGCACGACGCCGAGCGAGACCACCAGCCGGAACAGCGCCACCTCGACCGCGAACAACGCGGGCTGGGCGAAACCGGTCCGGTTCAGCAGCTCGACGTCCGAGCCCCACGCGACCTCGCGCAACGGGCGGTCCAGTTCGGCGTCGAGGTGCGCGCACACCTCGTCGAAGGCATCCGCGAACACCGGGAACCGCTCGTAGAGATCCTGTCCCATGCCCAGGCGCTGCGAACCCTGGCCCGAGAACAGGAAAGCCGTGCGGCCGCGCGTCGCCACGCCACGCACGAGCGCCGCATCGGGCTGGTCGTCGCGCAGCGCGGTCAGACCGCGCACCAGTTCGTCGCGGTCCTCGGCGATCACCGCGCAGCGGTGCTCGAACGTCGAGCGCGCGGTGGCCAGCGTGCTCGCGAGATCGGTCAGGTGCAGGCCGGGACGCTCGTCGAGCAGTTCCAGCAACCGCGCTGCCTGCTGGCGCAGCGCGCCGTCGGCGCGGGCCGAGACGAGCACCGGAACGGTGCCGCCGACCGGCTCGGCGTCCGGCGGCTCGACCGCAGGCGCCTGCTCCAAGATCGCGTGCGCGTTCGTCCCGCTGAGCCCGAACGACGAAACCCCCGCCCGGCGCGGACGGTCGACCTCGGGCCACGCGGTCTCCTCCGCGAGCAGGTCGATGGCACCGGGAACCCATTCCACCTTCGTGGACGGCTGCTCGACGTGCAGCGTGCGGGGCAGCACGCCTCGCTGCAGCGCCTCCACCACCTTGATCACGCTGGCGACGCCGGAGGCCATCTGGGTGTGGCCGATGTTGGACTTGATCGAGCCGAGCAGCAGCGGCCGTTCCCGGCCCTGGCCGTAGGTGGCGAGCAGGGCGTCCGCCTCGATCGGGTCGCCCAGCGCGGTCCCGGTCCCGTGCCCCTCGACGGCATCGACGTCGGAGGCTTCCAGGCGCGCGTTGGCCAGCGCCTGGCGGATCACCCGCTGCTGCGCGAGTCCGTTCGGGGCGGTGAGCCCGTTCGACTCGCCGTCCTGGTTGACGGCGCTGCCCCGCACCACCGCGAGGATCTTGCGGCCCTCGCGCTGCGCGTCGGAGAGCCGTTGCAGCAGGACGAGACCGACGCCCTCGGCGAGGGTCATGCCGTCGGCGGCCTCGGAGTACGCCTTGCAACGCCCGTCCCCGGCGAGTGCCCGCTGGCGGCTGAACCCGACGAAGGCGCCGGGAGTCGACATGATGCTGACACCACCGGCGAGGGCGAGCGAGCTCTCCCCTCCCCGCAGCGACTGGCACGCGAGGTGCAGGGCCATCAGCGACGAGGAGCACGCCGTGTCCAGGGTGACCGCGGGTCCTTCCAACCCGAACAGGTAGCTGATCCGCCCGGACAGGACGCTGGAGAGCGCACCGGTGATCATGTGACCCTCGTCGGGGGCCGATCCACCGCGGCTGGCCGAGTAGTCCTGGTAGCTCGCGCCGATGAACGCGCCGGTGGGGCTTCGGCGCAGGTCGTGCGGGTCGATGCCCGCGCGCTCGATCGCCTCCCACGCGGTTTCCAGCAGCAGGCGCTGCTGCGGATCCATCGACAGCGCTTCGCGCGGGCTGATGCCGAAGAACCCGGGGTCGAAGTCGGCGGCGTCGTGCAGGAACCCACCCTGCGCGGAGTACGTGCTGCCGGGCCGGTCCGGGTCCGGGTCGTGCAGGACGTCGTCCCAACCGCGGTCGGTGGGGAAGCCTGAGATGGCGTCGACGCCGTCGGCGACCAGCCGCCACAGGTCCTCCGGCGAGCTCACGCCGCCGGGATACCGGCAGGCCATGCCGACGATCGCGATCGGCTCGTCCTCCCGGACCGCGGCGACGACCGGTGCGGCGCGACGGGTCTCGGTGCCACCGACCTCGGACAGGAGGTGGTCGGTCAGGGCCAGCGCGCTCGGGTGGTCGAAGACCATCGTCGTCGCCAGCCGCAACCCGGTCGCGGCGGCGAGGCGGTTGCGCAGGTCGACGGCGGTGATCGAGTCGAAGCCGACCTCGCGGAACGCCCGGTCCTCCGGGAGCGCGTCGGGGCTCGCGTGCCCGAGCACCTTCGCGGCCTCGGTGCGCACCAGCTGCAGCACCGCCTGCTCGCGCTCGACCGCCGGCAGCGCGCGCAGCCGCGACACCAGGCCGCCGTCCGTCGCCTCGGGCTGCTCGGCCGCTGCGGTGAGCCTGCGGACCTCGGGGACCTCGTCGAACAGCGTCGTGGGACGCGCCGCGGTGAACACCGGGTGGTACCGGTCCCAGGCGACGTGCGCGAGGGCGAGCTCCGTCTCGTCGTCCTCGATCGCCCGCTGCAACGAGGCCAGCGCCAGCCGCGCCTCCATGAATTCCAGGCCGCTGCGGCGGATCTGCTCCGGGTCGACGCGGCCGAGTCCGAGGTCGTCGGACCAGATGCCCCACGAGATCGCGGTCGCCCGCAGGCCGCGGGCGCGGCGGTGGGCCGCCAGCGAGTTGAGGTAGGCGTTGCCCGCCACGTAGGCGGCGTGCTCGCCACTGCCCCACATGCCGGAGATCGAGGAGAACATCACGAACGCGTCGAGGTCCTCCTCCAGCAACGCGTCCAGGTTCCGCGCGCCCTCGACCTTGGCGCGCAGCACCTCGGCGAGGGCGTCGACGGTGGCTTCGTCGATCGAGCACAACCCGATGCTGGCGGCCGCGTGCACGACCGAGCGGATCTGGTGGCCGTCGGCGCGCAGCCCGTCGAGCAGCGCGGCGACCGAATCGCGGTCGGCGATGTCGCAGGCGACGACCGTGGTCGGGGTGCCGAGCTCGCCCAGTTCGTGGACGAGTTCGGCGACGCCGGGCGCTTCCGGACCGCTGCGGCTGGTGAGCACAAGGCGCTCGGCGCCCAGGTGCGCCAGCCAGCGGGCGACGTGCGGTCCGAGCGTGCCCGTTCCGCCGGTGATGATCGTGGTG
Source organism: Saccharopolyspora aridisoli (assembly GCF_004348445.1). Taxonomy (GTDB): domain Bacteria; phylum Actinomycetota; class Actinomycetes; order Mycobacteriales; family Pseudonocardiaceae; genus Saccharopolyspora; species Saccharopolyspora aridisoli. The sequence continues at coordinate 48,852 of NZ_SMKV01000019.1, forward strand.
CCCCGCGGGCACCACTCACCGGGCCGATCGGCCCGGGCCGGGGCGCGGACGAGCCGGCGGACGAGCACGCCGTTGGTGCGAACGGCGACCTGGTCCTCGTCGCCGGGCTGGCCCAGCACCGCCGCGAACCGGCGGGCACCGCGCTGGTCCAACTCCTCCGGCACGTCGATCGAACCGCCCCAGCGCTGCGGGTGTTCCAGCGCGGCCGACCAGCCGAGTCCGAGGGCCAGCGCCTGGGTCGGGTGCTCGACGTCGTCGGACCGGCCGGTGGACACGGCGCCCCGCGTGAGGTTCCACAGCGGAGCGTTGATGCCGGCGTCGCCGAGCGCCTGGAGGAGGGCGACGGTGAGCACGAGCCCGATCGGCAGGTCCGCGCTCGCCCCGGTGGTTTCCTCAGCGGAGGGCAGCACCGAGACCACCCCGGTGGCGTCCACGCCGTGGAGCCGCTGCGCGAGCTCCGCGCGGTCCGCGCACGCCTCGTCGAGGACGACGCGGTGCACGGCGGCTCCGTGATCGGCGAGCGCCGCCGACACGTCGTCGTCGGCGATGCCGTCCGCGGTGACGAGCACCCAGGTACCGGTGAGCTTCGGGTCGCCCAAGCCGCGCAACGGCTTCCACGCGACCCGGTAGCGCCAGGAGTCCGTCGTGGACTTCTCGCGGTTGCGCTCGCGCCAGGAGTTCAGCGCGGGGAGCACGGCGGCCAGGGATTCCTCGTCGACGTGCAGGCTGGAGGTGAGCGCGGCGAGGTCGGACTGCTCGACGGCGGTCCAGAAAGCCGCGTCGGCCGTATCCGCCTCGGTCTGCTCCGGCATGGCGGGCTCGATCCAGAACCGCTCGCGCTGGAAGGGGTAGGTCGGCAGGTCCACCCGCCGGGCGTCCGGGAACTGCTCGGCCCAGTCCACTCCGACGCCGCGGACGAACGCCTCGGCGAGCGAGCTGAGCACCCGGTCCACGCCACCGGCGTCGCGACGCAGCGTGCCGCACGCGACCGCGCGGGCTCCGGCGTCGTCGATCGCGTCCTGCACGCCCGGGGTGAGCACCGGGTGCGCGCTCACCTCGATGAACGCGTGGTGCCCGGAGGTGAGCAGGGTGTCAACGGTCTCGGTGAAGCGCACCGTGCGGCGAAGGTTGCGGTACCAGTACTCGGCGTCGGTGTCCGGACCGTCGATCCGCTCGCCGGTGACGGTGGAGAAGAACGGCACTCCGGGGCGCTGCGGCCGGATCGGGTGCAGCTCGCGCAGCAGCTCGTCGTGCAGGTCCTCGACGTGCCGGGAGTGCGAGGCGTAGTCCACCTCGATCCGGCGCACCCGCACGCCTTCGCCGGTCAGCGTCGCGCAGAACTCGTCGAGCGCGTCCAGGTCACCCGAGATGGCCACGGAGCGAGGGCCGTTGGTGGCTGCCAGCGACAGCCGGCCGTCCCACTCGGCGAGCCGCGGCTCGATCTCCCCGGCGGCCAGCGCGACGGAGGCGATGCCGCCGCGTCCGGCGAGCGAGCCCGCGATCGCCTTGCTGCGCAAGGCGACGACCCGCGCCGCGTCCTGCAGCGACAGGGCGCCGGAGACGCAGGCGGCGGCGATCTCGCCCTGGGAGTGGCCGATGACGGCGTCCGGTTCGACGCCGTGGGAGCGCCACACCTCGGCCAGCGACACCATCACGGCCCAGGTCGCGGGCTGCACGACGTCCACGCGGTCCAGCGACTCCGCGCCGCGGACGACGTCGACGAGCGAGAGGTCCGTGAACGGGGCCAGCGCGGCGGCGCACTCGTAGAAGCGGTCGGCGAAGACGGGCGACTCGTCGAGCAGCTGCGCACCCATCCCGACCCACTGCGCGCCCTGGCCGGGGAAGACGAAGGTGACCTTGCCGTCCACGTCGGCGACGCCGCGAGCGACTTCGACGCCGTCGAGCAGCACCGCGCGGTGCTCCAGCAGCGACCGCAGCGTCAGCGAGTAACCGATGTCGGCGGGGTCGGCGGCGACCTGCTGCACGCGCTCGATCTGGGCGTCGAGGGCTCGCGCCGACTTGGCCGAGACCGGCCACGGGACAGGCCCCTGGTGCGCGGTGACGACGGGGGAGGTCTGCTCGCTCGCGGTGCCTTCCAGGATGACGTGCGCGTTGGTGCCGCTGATCCCGAACGACGACACCGCGCACCGGCGGGCCCGTCCGGTCTCCGGCCAGTCCTGCGCGTCGTGCAGCAGCGAGAGCGCACCGGAGCTCCAGTCCACGTGCGTGGACGGCGTGCCGCAGTGCAGGGTCTCCGGCAACGTGCCGTGCCGCAGGGCCATCACCATCTTGATCACGCTGGCCACACCGGCGGCGGACTGGGTGTGCCCGATGTTGGACTTCACCGAGCCGACCAGCAGCGGGCGGTCCGCGTCGCGCTCCTGGCCGTAGGTCGCCAGCAGCGCCTGCGCCTCGATCGGGTCACCGAGCGCGGTACCGGTCCCGTGCGCGTCGATGGCGTCCACTTCGGACGGTTCGACGCCGGCGTTGGCGAGCGCCTGCCTGATGACCCGGCGCTGCGAAGGTCCATTCGGCGCGGACAAGCCGTTGGACGCGCCGTCCTGGTTCACCGCCGATCCGCGCACCACGGCGAGCACCTGGTGCCCGTTGCGCTCGGCGTCGGAGAGGCGTTCGACCACCAGCACGCCGACGCCCTCGGACAGGGTCATGCCGTCCGCCGAGTCGGAGAACGCCTTGCAGCGGCCGTCTTCGGCGAGCGCGCGCTGGTGGCTGAAGGCGATCAGCGGCTTGGGGTTCGGCATGACCGTCACGCCACCGGCGAGCGCGAACGTGCTCTCCCCGCTGCGCAGGGACTGGCAGGCCAGGTGCAGCGCCACGAGCGACGAGGAGCACGCCGTGTCGACGGTGACCGCGGGGCCTTCGAGGCCGAACAGGTAGGACACGCGCCCGGACAGCACGCTCGGGCTGCTGCCGGTGACCTGGTAGCCCTCGGAGCCGCCGTCACCTCCGCCGTACTCGATGTAGCTGGAACCGATGAACGCGCCGGTGCTGGTGCCGCGCAGCGCGGCCGGGTCGATGCCCGCGCGCTCGATGGCCTCCCAGGTCGTCTCCAGCAGCAGCCGCTGCTGCGGGTCCATGCCCAGCGCCTCGCGGGGCGAGATCCCGAAGAACGCCGGGTCGAAATCGGCGGCCTCGTCGAGGTAGCCACCGGCGGTGGTGTAGGTGGTGCCGGGGCGGTCGGGGTCCGGATCGTGCAGCGCCGACACGTCGAAGCCCCGGTCGCCCGGGAACTCCGTGATCGCGTCGGTGCCGGTCTTGACGAGCTCCCAGAACTCCTCGGGACTCGTGGCGCCGCCGGGGAATCGGCAGCTCATGCCGATGATCGCGATCGGTTCGTCGGTGGAGCCGTCGAGGTGCGGACGCCGCGCGACGTCGTCCTCGGACGCGCCGAGCAGCTCGCCCACCAGGTGGTCGGCGAGCACTCTCGGGGTCGGGTGGTCGAAGACCAGGGTGGCCGGGAGGCTCAGACCGGTGGCCGAGGAGAGCTCCTTGCGCAGCTCCACGGCGGTCAGCGAGTCGAACCCGATGTCGCGGAAGGCCCGCTGCTCCCCCACCTCCTCGACGGAGCTGTGCCCGAGGACCGCCGCCGCCTCGGCGCGGACCAGGTCGAGGACGTGGCGTTCCTGGTCGGCCGCGGGCAGGTTCCGGAGCCGCCGGGCGAAGTCGGAGTCCTCGGTGGCCTCCACGGTGTCGTCCGCGAGCCCGCGCACTTCCGGCAGGTCGGCGAGCAGCGGACTCGGCCGCATCGCGGTGAAGACCGGGTGGAAGTCCTCCCAGTCGACGTCGGCGACCGTGACGTTCGTGTCGCCCTGCACCACCGCCCGGTTGAGCTCGGTGATCGCCAGGTCCGGCTGCAGGGGGGTCAGGCCGCGGCGGGACAGGTCTTCGGCCACCGCCTCGTGCGTCGCCATGCCGATCTCGGCCCACGGCCCCCAGGCCACCGAAGTCGCGGCGAGGCCGCGTGCCGCGCGCTGTTCGACCAGGGCGTCGAGCAGCGCGTTGCCGGCCGCGTAGGCGCTCTGGCCACCGCTTCCCCACACGCCGGCGATGGAGCTGAAGACCACGAACAGGTCGAGCTCGCGGTCGGCGAGCAGGTCGTTCAGGTTCACCGCGCCGAGGGCCTTGGCCGAGAGCAGGTCGGCGAAATCGGCGTGCGAGGTCCGCTCCAGCGGTGCGGACTGCCCGACACCCGCGGCGTGCACGACCCCGGTCAGGTCGGGGATGCCGTCGAGCACCGCGCCGATGGCGTCGCGGTCGGCGACGTCGCAGGCGACGATCTCGACGCGCGGTCCGCACGCCTCCAGTTCCGCGGCCAGCTCCGCCGCACCGGGTGCGTCGTTGCCGCGCCGGCTGGTGAGCACCAGCCGCTCCACTCCGCACCGGGCGAGCCAGCGGGCGGTCTCCGCGCCGAGCGCCCCCGTGCCGCCGGTGATGAGGACGGTGCCGCGAGCGGTGCAGGAGTCCTCGGACGGCAGCGCGTCGGCGGTGCGGTGCACGAGCCGCCTGCCGAGCAGACCGGTCGGGCGCACCGCCACCTGGTCCTCGGTCCGGTCCCGACCGACCCCGGCGATCACCGAGACGAGGCGCTGCGCCACGCGCTCGTCCAGCACCTCGGGCAGGTCGATCAGACCGGCCCACCGCTGCGGGTGCTCCAGCGCGGCCACCCGCCCGAAGCCCCAGATCGCGGCCTGCCCGGCGGACCCGACCCCGTCGGCGGGCCCGGTGCTCACCGCACCGCGCGTGATGGTCCACAGTGGAGCGTTGAGCTCTTGGGTGAGCGCCAGGGTGAGACCGAGACCGACCGACAGCGCGGGGTGTTGCGCGCACCGCCGCTCGTCCAGGGCGACCAGCGACACCGCGCCGGTGCACTCCGGCAGCCGCGCGGCCAGCACCTCCGGGTCGAGGCACGACTCGTCGAGCAGCACCACCGACACCTCGGCACCTGCCGCGCTCAGCGCCGCCCGCACCGGCTCCACGAGGTCGTCGTGGGTTCCGGCGGACGCGATCAGCAGCCAACTGCCCTCCAGAGCGGGTGTTCCCGTCGCGCGCAGCGGAGCCCACAGCACCCGGTAGCGCCACGCGTCGAGCCGCGCCTTGTCCTGACTCCCCCTGCGCCACGAGGACAACGCGGGGATCAGCGAATCCAGCTGCGGGTGCTCGTCGAGATCCAACCGCAGCATCGAAGCCAGCTCGGCGGCGTCACCACGTTCGATCGCCGCCCACAGGCGCCGGTCCGCCGGATCGGTCTGCCCACCTGCGGCGGGCCCGGCCGCGGACACCGGCCAGTAGTGCTCGTGCTGGAAGGCGTAGGTCGGCAGGTCGACGCGCTTGGCGCCGGTCCCCGCGAAGTGCGCGGACCAGTCCACCCGCGCCCCGTGCACGTGCAACCGCGCGAGGGCCGCGACCACCGCGCCCGGTTCGTCGCGGTCGTCGCGCAGCAGCGGAACGCACTCGTCGACCAGGGCCGACAGCGCGCCGCTCGGGCCGATCTCCAGGAACGTCGTGACGCCCGAATCGCGCAGCGCCGCGACGTTGTCGGCGAACCGCACGGTGTCGCGGACGTGGCTCACCCAGTGCTCGGGCGAGGTCACGTCACCCGAGGTGACGACGGGGATCTCCGGGGCCCGGAACGTCAGTCCTCCGATCGCCTCCCGGAAATCCTCGAGCATCGGCTCCACCAGCCGCGAGTGGAAGGCGTGCGACACCCGCAGGCGCTTGGACTTCCAGCGCTGCGCGATCCCCAGCACCTCCTCCTCGACACCGGCCAGCACGACCGAGCCAGGACCGTTCACCGCCGCGATGGAAACGCCATCGGTCAAGTGCGCCACGACCTCGTCCTCACCGGCCTGCACAGCGACCATGGCGCCACCAGTGGGCAGCGCCTGCATCAGCGAGGCGCGTGCCGACACCAGCCGGCAGGCGTCCTCCAGCGACAGGACGCCTGCCACGTGCGCGGCGGCGATCTCGCCGACCGAGTGCCCGGCGAGCGCGTGGACCTTGACGTTCCACGAGCGCACCAACCGGAACAGCGCGACCTCGACCGCGAACAGCGCCAGCTGCGCGTTCCCGGTCCGGTTCAGCAGTTCCTGGTCGTCGCCCCACATCAGGTCGCGCAGCGCCGGGTCGAGGTGGGTCAGCACCTCGTCCAGCGCCTCGGCGAAAGCGGGGTACCGCGCGTGGAGCGCGCGCCCCATGCCGACCCGTTGCGAACCCTGCCCGGAGAACAGGAATGCCACCCGACCGGTCTCACCGTCACCGGTGACGACCGCAGGATCGGCGCGATCGGCCGCCAGCGCGTCGAGGGCCCGCAGCAGCGAGTCGCGGTCCTCCGCGACGATCGCGGCCCGCTGCTCGAAGGCCGTCCGCGAGGTGGCCGAGGAGTAGCCGAGATCGGTGAGGCCCGTGGTCGCGTGCGCGTCCAGGTGGGAACGCAGCCGCGACGCCTGCGCGCGAACCCCGTGGCGCGTCCGAGCGGACAGCAGCACGGGCACCGCGTGCGGTTCCTCCGCGCCGGAGTCCGCGGCGGCTTCCTCCGGCGGCTGCTCGATGATCAGGTGCGCGTTGGTCCCGCTGATGCCGAACGACGAGATGGCCGCGCGCCAGGGCCGGTCCTGGTGCGGCCAGACGGTGCGCTCGGTCAGGAGCTCGACGGAGCCCTCCGACCAGTCGACGCGCGAGGACCGGTCGTTGACGTGCAGCGTCTTCGGCACGACGCCGTGCCGCATCGCCTGCACCATCTTGATGACACCGGCAACACCGGCGGCGGCCTGGGTGTGGCCCATGTTCGACTTGACCGAGCCGAGCAGCAGCGGCTGCTCGCGGTCCTGGCCGTAGGTCGCCAGCAGCGCCTGCGCCTCGATCGGGTCACCGAGCGAGGTACCCGTCCCGTGCGCCTCGACGACGTCCACATCGGACGGTTTCAGGTCGGCGCTGGCGAGCGCGGAGCGGATCACGCGCTGCTGCGCGGGACCGTTCGGTGCCATCAGGCCGTTGGACGCGCCGTCCTGGTTCACCGCGGAACCGCGCACCACGCCGAGGACCCGGTGGCCGTTGCGGCGCGCGTCGGACATCCGCTCCAGCACGACGACGCCGACGCCCTCGGACCAGCCGACGCCGTCGGCGGAGTCCGAGAAGGCCTTGCAGCGACCGTCCGGGGACAGACCCCGCTGCCGGGAGAACTCGATGAGCGCGGTCGGCGTCGACATGACCGTGACGCCACCGGCGAGCGCGAGCGAGCACTCACCGGCTCGCAGGGCTTGCATCGCCCAGTGCATGGCGACCAGCGACGACGAGCACGCGGTGTCGACGGTGACCGCAGGTCCCTCCAACCCCAGCGTGTAGGAGACGCGTCCGGAGACGACGCTCGGGGACGTGCCGCTGCCCTGGAAGCCCTCGAAGTCACCCCCGCCGAGTCCGGCGCCGTAGTCGCTGTACATGACACCGGCGAACACACCGGTCGGGCTGCCGCGCAGCGACCTCGGGTCGATCCCGGCGTGCTCGACGGCCTCCCAGGCGACCTCCAGCAGGAGGCGCTGCTGCGCGTCGGTCGCCAGCGCCTCGCGCGGCGACATGCCGAAGAACCCTGCGTCGAACTCCCCCGCGTCGTGCAGGAACCCACCGAACCGCGCGTAGGAGGTGCCCGGGTGGTCGGGATCGGGGTGGTACAGCCGCTCGAGGTCCCAGCCCCGGTTGGTCGGCAGCCCGGACACGGCGTCGCCGCCCTCGTCGATCAGGCGCCACAACTCGTCCGGCGAACCGACACCGCCCGGGTAGCGGCAGCCCATCCCGACCAGGACGATCGGGTCGTCCTCGTCGCTCGTGCGCGCACCGTTGGTCGGCCGGGCCTCGACCTCCTCGCCGAAGAGCTCACCGACCAGGTGAGCGGTCAGCGCGGTCGGCGTCGGGTAGTCGAACACCATCGTCGCCGGGAGCCGCAGGCCGGTGACGGCGCTGAGCTGGTTGCGCAGCTCCACCGCCGTCAGCGAATCGAAACCGAAATCCTGGAACTGGCGATCGGGGTCGATCTCGTCGCCACCGGCGTGACCGAGCACCGCCGCGATCCGGCCACGCACCAGGTCCAGCACCGCGGACCGGCGATCGTCCTCGGACAGCGCGCTCAGGCGCTGGATGAGCGTGTCCGCGGTCTGCGACCCGGCAGCCTGGCGGCGCGTCCGGGTGCGGATGAGCCCGCGCAGCAAAGCGGGAACCTCGCCGCGGGCGCGCATCGCCGCCAGGTCCAGCTTGGCCGGGACGACGACCGGCTGGTCGCCCGCGATCGCCGCGTCGAAGAGCCGGAGGCCTTCCGCCACCGACAGCGGCGGCATGCCCACGCGGGCCATGCGTTCGGCCTCGGCCTCCGAAAGCATGCCATCCTGCTGCCACGCGCCCCACGCCAGCGAGACCGCGGGCAGGCCCTCGGCCCGCCGGTGCTCGGCCAGCGCGTCGAGGAAGACGTTGCCGGCCGCGTAGTTGCCCTGCCCGGCGTTGCCGAAGGCTCCGGCGACCGAGGAGAACAGGACGAACGCGGAGAGGTCTCCGGTCAGCTCGTGGAGGTTCCACGCGGCGTCGACCTTCGGCCGCAGCACGGTGCGCAGCCGTTCCGGCGTGAGCGCGTCGACCACGCCGTCGTCGAGCACACCTGCGGCGTGCACGACGGCTCCCACCTCGTGCTGCGCGAGCAGTTCCGCGAGCGCGTCCCGGTCGGCGACGTCGCACGCCGCGACCTGCACCCGGCCACCCAGCTCCGTCAGCTCGGTGACGAGCTCGCCCGCTTCGCCGCGTCGGCTCACGAGCAGCAGGTCCCGAACGCCGTGCTCGGTGACCAGGTGCCGGGCGACGACCGCGCCCAACCCGCCGGTGCCGCCGGTGATCAGGACCGTTCCGTCCCAGGTGGTGGAGGACGCCGGTGCGGACTCGGCACGCACCAGTCGCGGGGCGCGCACCTCGCCGTCGCGCAGCAGCAGCTGCGGTTCGTCGGACCCCAGCACCTGCGGCAGCAAGGTGCGGGACGCCTCTGCGGAGTCGATCTCCACGAGCCCGAAGCTGTGCGGGTGTTCGGACTGCGCGGAACGCACCAGACCCCAGGCCGCGGACGCGGCTAGGTCCCCGGCACTCGTCACGAACACGACCTTCTCAGCCCGGTGCTCCTGCACCAGCTCCAGCGCACGCTCAGCCACCGCGTGCGCCGACCCGACGACGTCGTCACCACCCACGACCGGCACGACGAGCACGTCAGCGTCCCCCGGGACACCCCCAAGCCCGAACACGTCCTCGCCAACCACCGCGAACCCCGCGGCATCCGGACCGCTCCCGTGCTGCGGTACCTGATCCCAGGAGTGATCCGTCACCGGAACGAGGTCGATGCGGAACAGTGAGTCCCTGTCCACACCGGACCCGGTGGCCCTGGTGGACGACGCCGATCCGCCGTCGGGGGCGCGGAGGACGAGGGAATCCACCGAGGCGACCGGTGCGCCCGCGCCGTCGGCGGCGGCGATGGTCAGGGAACCGCCTGCGCCGCGCGCCAGTCGCACCCGCAGGGCGGAAGCGCCGGTCGCGTGCAACGACACGCCTTCCCACGAGAACGGCACGCCCGCCTCGCCCAGACCGGCGAGCAGCGCGGCGTGCAGGGCGGAGTCCAGCAAGGCCGGGTGCAGGCCGAATCCGGCCGGCTCGACGTCCTCGGGCAGCTCGACCTCGGCGTACACCGCGCCGTCGGAACCGCGCCACGCGGCGCGCAGTCCCTGGAACGCCGGACCGTACTCGAAGCCCTGCGCTGCGAAGCGCTCGTAGCAACCGCCGACGTCCACGGGGCCGGCCCCGGCGGGCGGCCAGGTGGCGGAGTCGAACGACGCCGTCGTCTCCCCCACCGCGAGCGTGCCGCTCGCGTGCTGGGTCCACGGCTGCTCGTCCTCGGCCTCCGGCCGCGAGTAGATCGTCACCGCGCGCTGACCGGACTCGTCCGGTTTGCCGATCCACAGCTGCACCTGGACACCGCCGCGCTCGGGCAGCACCAGCGGTGCGGTCAGCGCGAGGTCGTCGACGCGATCGCAACCGACCTCATCACCAGCGCGGATCGCGAGTTCGATGAAGGCGGTGCCCGGCAGCAGCACGGTGCCGTTGACCGCGTGGTCCACCAGCCACGGGTGCGACTGCCGCGCCAACCTGCCGGTGAGCAGCACCCCGTCGGAGTCGGCGAGCGACACAGCGGCGGACAGCAGCGGGTGGTGCGCGGTGCCCAACCCGGCGGCTCGCGGATCGTTGAACCCGAACCCACCGCCCTTGGGCCAGAAGCGCTTCCGCTGGAAGGCGTAGGTGGGCAGGTCGACGCGACGCGCGCCCGTTCCGGCGAAGTACTCCGCCCAGTTCACCGCGACACCGCGAACGTGCGCGTTCGCCAGCGCGGTGGTGATCGTCTCGACCTCCGGGCGACCGGACCGCATCGCGGGTGCGGCGGAGACGCCGTCCACGCAGTCCTGCGCCATCGCCGACAGCACGCCGTCCGGTCCGAGTTCGAGGAACGAGGCCACGCCGTGCTCGTGCATCCAGCGCACGCTGGCGGCGAAGCGCACCGTCCGGCGGACCTGATCGACCCAGTAGTCAACGGAGGTGACCTGTTCCAGCCGCACCTGCTCGCCGGTCACCGTCGACACCAGCGGGATCCGCGGGGCTTCCAGCGACAGTTCCGCCAGCACCGCGCGGAACTCGTCGAGCGCGGGTTCCATCAGCGGCGAGTGGAAGGCGTGCGACACGCGCAGCCTGCTGGTCTTGCGCCCTTCGGCGGCGAAGGCGGCCTCGACCGAGGCGACGGCGTCCTCGGCGCCCGAGACGACGACCGCGTTCGGGCTGTTGATCGCGGCGATCGATGCCTCGCCGGCGAGGTGCGGCAGCACTTCGACTTCCGTCGCGGCGATGGCCAGCATCGCGCCGCCCGGCGGCAGCGCCTGGATGAGCCTGCCGCGGGCGGTGACGAGCTTCGCGGCGTCTTCGAGCGAGAAGACCCCCGCGACGTGCGCGGCGGCGATCTCGCCTATCGAGTGTCCGGCGACGAAATCGGGCTTGAGGCCCCACGACTCCACGAGCCGGTGCAGCGCCACTTCGACGGCGAACAGGGCGGGCTGGGCGAACTCCGTCTGCTCCAGCGCCTCGCCGTCATCGCCCCACATCACGTCCCGGAGCGCGGGGTCGAGGTGTTCGAGGACCTCCTCCAGCGCCTCGGCGAAGACCGGGAACCGCGCGTGGAGCTCGCGCCCCATGCCCGGGTCCTGAGCGCCCTGGCCGGTGAACAGGTGCGCTTGCTTGTCCCTTCCCTGCGCGACGCCCTGCACCACGCGGGCTCCCGGCTCCTCACCGCGCGAGAGCTCGTCGAGCGCGGTGCGCAACGCCGTGGCGTCCTCGGCGAGGACGACCGCGCGCTGCTCGAAGCTGGACCGGGTGGTCGCCGCGGAGTGCGCGATGTCGAGCAGGCTGCCCTCCGCAGCGCTCAGGCGCGCCGCCTGCTCTTGCAGCGCCCCGCGACTGCGCCCGGACACCACCACCGGCACCACCCCCACCGGGGCGGGACTTGCCTCGACGTGCGGTGCGGCGGCAGGGGCCTGCTCGATGATGGTGTGCGCGTTGGTGCCGCTGAGGCCGAACGAGGACACGGCCGCGCGGCGCGGTTCGCCGGTCTCCGGCCAGGGCGTGTTCTCGGTGACCAGGCGCACGGCGCCCGCGGACCAGTCGACGTGCGAGGACGGCTCGTCGACGAGCAGCGTGCGAGGCACCACCCCGTGCCGCATCGCCATGATCATCTTGATGACGCCGGCGACACCGGCGGCGGCCTGCGTGTGGCTGATGTTCGACTTGACCGAGCCGAGCAGCAGCGGCCGGTTCTCGTCGCGGTTGCGCCCGTAGGTGGCCAGCAGCGCCTGCGCCTCGACGGGATCACCGAGCGTGGTGCCGGTGCCGTGGGCGTCGACGGCGTCGATCTGGTCGCCTGTCAGCCGGGCGTTGACCAGCGCCTGCTGGATGACCCGCTGCTGCGACGGTCCGTTGGGCGCGGTGAGGCCGTTGGACGCGCCGTCCTGGTTGACCGCGGAACCGCGCAGCACCGCGAGGACGTCGTGGCTGTTGCGCTGCGCGTCGGACAACCGCTCCAGGACCAGCACGCCCGCGCCTTCGGCCCACCCCGTCCCGTTCGCGGCGTCGGCGAACGACCGGCAGCGGCCGTCCGGTGACAGGCCGCCCTGACGGCTGAACTCGATGAAGGTCGCCGGGTTCGCCATCACCGTGACACCACCGGCGAGGGCCAGCGAGCACTCCCCGTTGCGCAGCGCGTGCGTGGCCATGTGCATGGCCGCCAGCGAGGAGGAGCAGGCGGTGTCCAGCGTGACCGCGGGGCCGACCAGGCCCAGGGTGTAGGAGATCCGACCGGAGATGACGCTCTGGGAGCTGCCGAGCAGGGCCGTTCCCTCGCCGCCCTCACCGGGCGCGAGCTGGTAGTCCTGGTTCATCGCACCGATGAAGACCGCGGCCTCGGTGCCCTTGATGGAGTGCGGGTCGATCCCGGCGCGTTCGAGCGCCTCCCACGTCACCTCCAGCACCACGCGCTGCTGGGGGTTCATGCCCAGCGCCTCGCGGGGCGAGATGCCGAAGAAGTCGGCGTCGAAGTCCCCCGCACCGCTGAGGAACCCACCTCGGTCGGTGGACGACATCGCGAGCATCTCCGGGTCCCAGCCGCGGTCGTCCGGGAACTCCCCGACGCCGTGCTGGCCGTCGGCGACCATCCGCCACAGGTCCTCCGGGCCGGTGACGCCACCGGGGTAGCGGCAGCCGATGCCGACGACGGCGATGGGTTCCTGCGCCGAGGCCTCCACTTCCCGCAACCGCCGCCGGGTCCGCTGCAGGTCCGCACTGGCCCGCCGCAGGTAATCCCGGAGCTTCTGCTCGTTGTCCATCTCCACCAAACCCATCTCGACGACGCCCGTTTCGACGGCCCACCGACCTGGACGCGATCACGCAGGAGGAACGACCCGTCGGGAAGTGTTGTGCAGCAACGGCTCAGAAACCCCTAGTTCTCGAGCGGGTTCTCCGCGGGCCAGGGAGCCGAGCGCATCGAGCGGGTGCGGCCGCGAAGTCTAGGGATTACCGGGACTCCACTGAGGTCAACTGACGCGCATGGACCGCTGACCGCCACCGGAGAGCGCCCCTTGTTGATCATCTTCTTGAAAGCCCATCTCCGGCCGTACCGGCGGGCCCTCCTGCTCCTGCTGGTGCTGCAGGTCGTCCAGACGATGGCCACGCTGCTGCAGCCGGCTTTCTACTCGATCGTCGTCGACCGGGGGGTCGTGCGCGGCGACGTCGCCCACATCCGCGACGTCGGCACCGCCATGATCGTCGTGGCGCTGCTGCAGATCCTCGCCGCCGTCGGCGCGGCGGCGGTCGGCGCGCGGGTGTCCGCCTCCCTCGGCCGCGACCTGCGCTCGCGGGTCTTCCGCCGGGTCATGGGCATTTCGGCCCGCGAGGTCGGCCGGTTCGGCGCGCCGTCGCTGATCACCCGCACCATCAACGACGTCCAGCAGGTGCAGGCGCTGGTCGTCACGCTGCTCGACATCGCCGTCGCCGCGGTCATCACCTGCGTCGGCGGCGTCGTGATGGCGCTGCTGCAGGACGTCTCGCTGTCGATGATCGTCGTGGCGCTGGTCGTCGTCCTTGCGACCGGGCTGACGGTGATCATGATCCGGATCAGTCCGACGTACGCCCGGATGCAGCGCGGTGTCGAGAACATCAACCGCCTGCTGCGCGAGCAGATCACCGGGATCCGCATCATCCGCGCGTTCGTCCGCGACCGCCACGAGCGAACCCGGTTCAGCGGGGCGAACTCCGAGCTGTTCGGCGTCGGGATGCGGGTCGGCCGCATGATGGCGACCGTCCCGGTGGTGGTCATGATGCTCATGAACACCGCGACTCTGCCCATCATCTGGTTCGCCACCCGCCGCATCGACTCCGGCCAGGCGCAGCTCGGCTCGATCTCGGCCCTGCTGGGCTACGTGACCCTGATCATCACCGCGATCATCATGGCCACCATCGTCTTCGCCGACCTGCCGCGCGCTGCGGTCTCGGTGCGCCGGGTCCAGGAGGTCCTGGACACCGGGACGAGCGTGCCGACGCACGCGAACCCGGTCCACGGCGCGCGGCGCCGCGGGCAGCTGACAATCCGTTCCGCGGGATTCCGGTATCCCGGTGCGGCGAAACCGGTTCTGCACGACATCACCCTCATCGCCGAGCGCGGCCAGACCGTGGCGATCGTCGGCAGCACCGGCAGCGGCAAGACGACCCTGCTCAACCTCGCGAAGCGGCTGTTCGACGCGACCACCGGGACCGTCCACGTCAACGGCATCGACGTCCGCGAGTACTCCCCGGACTCGCTGCACCGCACCATCGGCATCGTCCCGCAGGAGCCGCACCTGTTCAGCGGCACCATCGCCTCGAACCTCCGCTTCGGCGCTCCCGGCGCCCACGACCACGACCTGTGGCACGCGCTGGACATCGCCCAGGCAGGCGAGTTCGTCGAGCGGCTGCCCGGGATGCTCGACGCACCGGTCGCCCAGGGCGGCGCCAACCTCTCCGGCGGGCAGCGGCAACGGCTCGCGATCGCACGGGCCCTGGTGCTGCGTCCCGAGATCTACCTGCTCGACGACAGCTTCTCCGCCCTGGACCGCACGACCGAGGCGCGGGTGCGGGCCTCGTTCGCCAGGCACGTGCCGAGCGCGACCCTGATCATCGTTGCGCAGCGGCTCAGCGCGGTGTGGCACGCCGACCGCATCGTGGTCCTCGACCAGGGCCGCGTGGTCGGCGCGGGCACGCACGCGCAGCTCCTCTACTACAACCGGACCTACCAGGAGATCGCCTACTCCCAAGCCGTTCCGCAGGACATCCCGCCGCGCGGCAACCGCACCATCCGAGGGGTGCTGCATGGTCAACGCGGTTAGGGAGTCGCCGTCGACGGTCGTGCGGTTGCTCGACCTGCTGCGCCCGTACCGCCTCCGCCTGGTGCTGGTGGCGGTGCTGGGCACCGCGGCGACCGCGTTCAACCTCGCCGGTCCCAAGCTGGTCGGCGACGCGACGGACATGGCCTTCGCGGGCGTGGTCAGCCGGGGCCTGCCCCCGGGCGCGTCCAAGGAGGAGGTGATCGCGAACCTGCGCGCGAGGGGAGACGACACGCTCGCGAACGTGCTCAGCACCGCCGACATCGTCCCGGGCCACGGCGTCGACTTCCAAGGGCTCCTCCAGCTGCTGCTGATCATCCTCGTGCTCTACGTCGCCAGCGGGTTGTGCATGCTGGGGCAGGGCCGCGTGGTGGCGTTCACCGCGCAGCACACCATGTACGTCCTGCGGGAACGGGTGAGCGACAAGCTGACCCGGCTGCCGCTGGACTACTTCGACCGCAACTCGCGCGGCGAGGTGCTCAGCCGCGTCACCAACGACGTCGACAACCTGCAGAGAACGCTGCAGCAGACCCTCGGTCACATGGTCAACTCGCTGTTCGCGGTGGTCGGCGTCATGACCGTGATGGTGCTGCTCTCCCCGATGCTCGCGGGTCTGGTGCTGGTCAGCGTGCTGGTCGCCGCGGTGGCCGCGCTGTCGATCAGCAGGCGGGCGCGGCCGCGGTTCGCCGAGCGGTGGCAGCGCACCGGCTCGCTCAACGGCTACGTCGAGGAGATGTACACCGGGCATTCGACGGTGGTGGCCTTCGGCCGCCGAGAACTCGCCGAGCGCAGCTTCGACGAGCACAACGAGTCCCTGTACCAGGCGTCGTCGCGGGCCCAAGCGCTGTCCGGGATGATCGGTCCGGTCACGCGGTTCGTGACCGACCTGAACTACGTGGTGGTCGCCGTGGTCGGCGCGCTCCGAGTGGCCGGCGGCACGATGTCGATCGGCAGCGTGCAGTCGTTCATGCAGTACTCCGGCATGTTCACCCAGCCCATCATCGACATGGCCAACTTCTCCGCCCAGCTCCAGTCGGGGATGGCCTCGGCGAGGCGGATCTTCGAGGTGCTCGACGAACCCGAGCAGCGGCCCGAACCGCCGCAGCCGGTGCGACCGGCGCGCGTGCGCGGGCGGGTGGACTTCCAGCGAGTGGCGTTCCGCTACGTGCCGGACACCCCGCTGATCGAGGACCTCTCGCTCACCGCCGTGCCCGGCCAGCTCATCGCGATCGTCGGACCGACCGGGGCGGGCAAGTCGACGCTGGGCAACCTGCTGCTGCGGTTCTACGAGCTGGAAGGCGGCAGGATCCTGCTCGACGGCATCGACGTCGCCTCGATGACCCGCGGAGACCTCCGCTCGCGGATCGGCCTCGTGTCGCAGGACTCCTGGCTGTTCGCGGGCACCATCGCGGAGAACATCGCCTACGGGCGGCCGGGGGCGACGCAGCAGGAGGTGGTGAACGCGGCCCGCGCGATGTGCGTCGACCGGTTCGTCCGCTCCCTGCCCGACGGCTACGACACCGTGCTCGACGACGAATCGTCCACCGTGAGCGCCGGTGAGCGGCAGCTCATCACGCTCGCCAGGGCGTTCCTGGCGGAACCGTCGATCCTGCTGCTGGACGAGGCGACCAGCTCCGTCGACTCCCGCACCGAGGTGCTCATCCAGCAGGCGATGGCGTCGCTGCGGGCCGGGCGGACGAGCTTCGTCATCGCCCACCGGCTCTCCACGATCCGCCACGCCGACCTGATCCTGGTCATGGACTCGGGCAGGGTGGTGGAACGAGGCACCCACCACGAACTCCTCGCCGCCAACGGCGCCTACGCCCGGCTCTACGCCTCCTGAACCCCGCGGAGGCACGGTCGGCGTGAAGACTAGGGATTCACGAGCGCGAGGGCGTCTTCACTGGTGTGGGGACATGGCAGCAACCGGGAAGGATCGGCCACCAAGTTGAACACCAAGGACGATGTCACCACCGCGTGGATTCGTCGGTACCGGCCGTCCGCGACGAGCACGACGCGGCTCGTCTGCTTTCCGCACGCGGGCGGTTCGGCCAGCTTCTTCCACCCGCTGGCACCGCGCTTCTCACCCGACACCGATGTGGTCTCCCTGCAGTACCCGGGCCGCCAGGACCGGCGCCACGAACCGTGCGTCGAGGACATCGAGACGCTCGCCGACCTGCTGACCGACGAGATCGCCGCGCTCAGCGGCAAACCCACCGTCTTCTTCGGACACAGCATGGGCGCCGTGCTGGCCTTCGAAACCGCGTACCGGCTCGAGCAGCGGGGAGCCCGGACGCCCCACGCGGTGATCGCGTCGGGTCGGCGCGGACCGGCCACGCGGCGCGACGAAGAGGTGCACAAGCGGGACGACAACGGCATCATCTCCGAGCTCAGGGAGCTGAACGGCACCGACACGGCGGTCTTCGGCGATGAGGAGCTGCTGCGGATGGCCATGCCCGCCATCCGCAACGACTACCGCGCCATCGAGGCGTACGCCTGCGACCCGGACCGGAGGGTGAGCTCCCCGATCGTCGCCCTGACCGGGACCGAGGACCCGAAGACGACGCTGGAGGAAGCGAACGCCTGGAAGCAGCACACCGACGGGGGATTCCGGCTCAGGGAGTTCCCCGGAGGGCACTTCTTTCTCACCGATCACCAGACCGAGGTGAACCTCGAGATCGAAGCCGAGCTCGCAGCCGCGAGGACGCGCTCGGAGGAGGCCCGGCATGGCTGAGAACTCGACCGCGCGGCGCGGCGGCAGGGTCGGCAACGTCGTCCTGTGGGCGCTCCAGGTCCTGCTGGCCGCGGTCTTCGTCATGGCGGCCGTCCCCAAGTTCCTCGGCGATCCCACCATGGTTGCCACCTTCGAGGCCGTCGGTGTCGGCCAGTGGCTTCGCCACATCACCGGCGCCTGCGAGATCGCCGGTGCGATCGGGCTGCTCGTCCCGAGGCTGACCGGCCTGGCCGCGCTCGGGCTCGTCGGCGTCATGATCGGCGCGACGGTGACGAACCTGCTGACCCAGCCCCCGGTCGCCTTCGCGACGGTCGTCCTGGGCGTCCTGCTCGGTCTGATCGCGTGGCGCCGCTGGTCCGGGCTTCCCGCACCGCTCGAGCGCTGACCCGGGCTCCGCGCACCGATCGGAGGTGCGCGGAGCCCGGTCCGCTACAGGTCGCGGGCGAGGTGGTCGGCGAGCAGGCGCGTGAAGCGAGCTGGATCGGTGAGCTCACCGCCCTCGGCGAGCACCGCCGAGCCGTGCAGGAGCTCGACGGTCTCCGCCAGCCCCGCGGCGTCCCCGCGCTCGTCGTGCGCCTTCCGCAACCCGTCCACCAGCGCGTGGGCGGGGTTGAGCTCGAGGACGCGCTTGGTGGGCGGCAGCTCCTGGCCCATCGCGCGGTAGAGCTTCTCCATCGTCGGAGTCATCTCGTGCGCGCCGCTGACCAGGCACGCTGGTGACGTGGTCAGCCGGGAGGACAGCCGCACCTCCTTGACCTGCTCTTCCAACAGCGCGGTCATCCAGGACAGCAGCCCGGCGAACTCCTCCTGGCGCTGCTCGCGCTCGGGTTCGGCGGACTCGTCCTCCTCCGCGTCCAGGTCCAGCTCGCCCTTGGCGATCGACCGCAGCGGCTTGCCGTCGAACTCCGCGACGGAGTCCACCCACACCTCGTCGACGGGGTCGGTGAGCAGCAGCACCTCGTAGCCCTTGGCCCGGAACGCCTCGATGTGCGGCGAGCTCTCGATGATCGACCGGGACGCGCCCGTCATGAAGTAGATGTCGCGCTGGGCTTCGCCCATGCGCTCTACGTACTGCCGCAACGTGGTCGTCCGCTCGGCGTCGTGGGTGGACGCGAACGACGCGATCTCCAGGATGGTGTCGCGGTTCTCGGCGTCGCTGAGGATGCCTTCCTTGAACGCCGCGCCGAACTCCGCCCAGAACGTGGCGTACCGCTCGTGGTCCTCGGACATCATGTGCTTCACCGCCGACAGCACCTTCTTGGTCAGGCGGCGACGCATCAGCGTGATCTGCCGGTCCTGCTGCAGGATCTCCCGCGACACGTTCAACGACAGGTCCTGCGCGTCCACGACGCCCTTGACGAAGCGCAGGTAGGGCGGAACCAGCGCCGCGCATTCGTCCATCACGAACACCCGCTTGACGTACAGCTGCACGCCCTGCCGGTGGTCTTCGGCGAACAGGTCTCCCGGCGCGTGCGAGGGGATGAACAGCAGCGCCTTGTACTCGAAGGTCCCCTCCGCCGAAACCGCGATGACCTCCAACGGGTCTCGCCAGTCGCGGCTCACGTGCTTGTAGAACTGCGCGTACTCCTCGTCGGAGACCTCGTCCCGGGACCGCGCCCACAACGCCTTCATCGAGTTGAGGGTCTCGATCTCGCGCTTGGTGCTGCCGTCGTCGTCGGAGCGCTCCACCTCCATCCGCACCGGCCACGTGATGAAGTCGGAGTACCGCTGGACGAGCTCGCGGATCTTGTGCTCGGAGGAGTAGTCGAAGAGACCGTCATCAGCCTCTTCCGGCCTGAGCCGCAGGGTCACCGCGGTGCCTTGCGGCGCTTCCTGCACGGTCTCCACGGTGTAAGTGCCGCTCCCGTCGGATTCCCAGCGCGTGGCCTCGTCCTCACCCGCGCGACGGGTCACCAGGCTGACCCGGTCCGCCACCATGAAGCTGGAGTAGAAACCGACGCCGAACTGCCCGATGAGTTCCGCCGAACCGGACTCCTGGGACTCGCGCGCCTTGGCCAGCAGCTCGGCCGTTCCCGACTTCGCAATGGTGCCGATCAGCTGGACGACCTCCGCGCGTGACATCCCGATGCCGTTGTCCCGCACCGTCAGCGTCCGCTGCTCGCGGTCCACCTCGATCTGGACGTGGAGGTCGGAGGTGTCGACCTGCAGGTCCTTGTCGACGAAGGTCTCCAACCGCAGCTTGTCCAAGGCGTCCGCGGCGTTGGAGATCAGCTCCCGCAGGAAGACGTCCTTGTTCGAGTAGATCGAGTGCACCATCAACTGCAACAACTGCTGCGCTTCGGCCTGGAACTCGTGGGTTTCCACCTGTGTGCTCACCGAACTCCTTTCAGATGGCCGCACCACCATGTGATGCGGCACGATTTTATCGGCATCAGGACGAATTTCGGTCGTGCGGAGGGGCGAGCGCGTCCGCCAGCTCCGCCCGGCCTCCGACGCCCAGCTTCCGGTAGATCTTCGTCAAGTGCTTCTCCACCGTGCGCGAGGTGATCCGCGCTTCGCGGGCGATCTCCTCGTTCGTGCGACCGCTGCGGGCCAGCATCGCCACCTGGTGTTCGGAAGGCGTCAACAGCGGTCCCGTCGCCGGGGCCGAGGACACCGGCACACCCAGCTCTGCGGTGGCGCGATCGATCAACCGCTGCACCCCGCACTCGATGGCGATGCCGCGTGCCTCCCGGAGGTGCTTCTCCGCGCCCGGCCGACCCACGCCGCGCAGCCGCCGACCGAGCAGCAGGTGCGCTCGGGCCAGTTCGACCCGGTTGGCGGACTCCTTCAGCACCGAGACCGCCTCCCGCAGCAACCGGATGTCCTCGCCTCCGCCACTGAGCGCGGCGTAGCGCCGCAGAGCTCGGCCGATCGCCACCGGGGCGCCCCAGTTCCGCGCCAGCTCGTACTCCTGCTCGATCAGCAGATGTGCCTCGTCGACCTCGCCGAGCCGGTGATGCATCTCCGCGGCCAGGCCTCGCCACGGGCACAGCGCGGGGTTCCGCATCCCCCAGCGGTCCAGCTGCTGGCCGAGATCGAGGATGTGCTGCAGCGCCAGACCGACCTCGCTGCGGTCGGTGGCCACCGAGGCCTTGAGCGACCGCACCACCGCCGTGACGCACACGTTGTTGCCCGGCACGACGCCACGTTCCAGCACCCGATCCGTCAGATCGCGGTCACCGGTCTCCAGCGCCAGGAAGGCAACCGTGAGCAGCGTTCCCGAGTTGCCGTGCTCCCAACCCGATCCGCCCAGGTCGATCGCCTCGCGCATGGCGGACAGCGCCTCGTCCAACCGTCCCGTGGACATCAGGGCCAGGCCCTCCTCGGTGCGCAGCAACGTCCGCGCCACGACGTCCTCCTGGCGCTGTTGCTGCTCCCGAGCGCGGTCCACCCACGAGGGCAGGATCCCGGGCGAGTCGGCGCCGACGAGCACGTTCGCGAGCAGTGGCAGTCCGGTGTGGACGTGCTCGGTGCGGGCCGGTTCTCGTTCCAGGACGCGGTGGGCCAGGCGCGCCACTTCCGACGCGCCGACCTCCGAGGTCACCGTCGCCGCGTAGAGCAGCACCGACAGCAGTTCGCGTTGCGCCGCGCTCTCCAGCGGCGGGTTCGGCCCCAGTTCGCGCAGTCGGCGAACGTTGTCCGCGATCCCCTTCGGGTCCTCGATCATGAGGTAGCGCCGCCGAGCCTCCATGCGGAGCAACCGATCCGCCGAGGAGGGCTCCTGCTGCGCCCCGCAGTCCCGGACCACTTCCCGGACCACATCGATGATGGGCGCTGGCGAAATGGCCAGCATCATCGGCGACAGCCGCGACAGCGCCGCCGCTCGCTCCTCGGTCGAGGCGAGCATCGACACCGCCTGGGACACGTGGCGAACCGAGGCAGCAGGATCGAAAGCCCTTTCCGCGGTGGCGAGCTCGGCCAGCAGCTCGGCGCGTTCTTCCCCGCCCGGTGAGCTGTCCAGGAGCGCTCGGCGCAGGTAGGACGCCGCAGTCTCCGGTGCGCCCAACTCCAATTCGGCCTCCGCCGCGTCGCGGAGCACGCGCAGCGCCCAGTCGTCCGCTGGTGCCGCCATCTCGACCAGGTACCTGGCCACTTCTCGCGCCGAGTGGCCCTGGTGGTGGAGCAGCTCAGCGGCGCGCCGGTGGACTTCCTCCGGCTCCTCGTCAGCGGTCAGCGCCTCGACGGCGGCGCGCACGGCGGAACCGGCTGGCCCGAGGCAGGATTCGGAGTTCAACAGACCCAGTCGGCGCACCACCCGCACGGCTTCCACGTGCTGCTCCTCGTCGAGCCCGGCGGCTCTGCCCACCAACTCGGTGTCGGCGCTCTCCCCCAGCACCGCCGTCGTCCGGATCAGCCGGTGCACCGCGGGAGGCTGGGCGCTCAGGCAGGCCACCAACCGCTCCCGCAGCCCGGACGGCCGCACCGCCTCCAACTCGGTCGCGCTCGGGCTCCGCCCGGTGACCTCCACCTCGGACAACATCGACATCAGCAGCAGCGGGTTGCCCGCCGACCTGTCCCGGCAGGCTGTCACGAACTCCTCGTCGACCCGCTCACCGAGCTCACCGCGCACCACGGTCCGCACCGCGGCGGCCGACAGCCGCCCCGGTCGCAGGACACGGGTCGCCGCGTCGCTGATCTCCCGGACCAGCGGGCGCTCGGACCCGGGATCACCGTCCAGCACGGTCACCGCGATCGTGACCGGCAGACCGGCCACCCGTCCGCCCAGCTGGCCCAGGCACGTCGCAGACGCGGTGTCGGCCCCGTGCAGGTCGTCGACCAGGATCAGCAGCGGCTGCTCGGCGCTCATCCCGACGATGGCCGGAAGCACGTCGCGCCGAACCACCAGGTCGTGCTGACCGCCCCCGGTGGTCTCCGGGGAGGGGGCGGTGCTCGCCGGTCCCAGCAGCTGCCGCACCACGCCGAACTCGAAATCGCGCTCCTGCGTGGCGCAGCTGGCGCGCAGCACGCGGAGCCCGATCCGACGACCGCGCTGCGCGCACGCGCTGAGCAGCTCCGACTTCCCGATGCCCAGCGGACCGCTGATGACCAGCAGTGATCCGGCGCCGGAACGGGTGGCGGCCAGCGCCTCGTCGGCGGCGTCGAGCTCGTGCTCCCGTTCGAGCAGCCGCGAGCGCCCCGGGTCCAGTGCGGAACCGGTCGGCAGGTGCGTCCCGGTCGTCTGCATCGTCGCCCCCGTGGTCATCGTCTTCCGGCGAGCGGTACCGCTTCGACTTCGTGCTCGTGCTGCTGCAACCGCGTTCGGGAACCACCGAGCGCGGTGGGCAGATCCGCTCGCCGGGACACGCGCAGCTTGCGGTAGGCGTTGGTGAGATGCGTTTCGACGGTGCGCAGCGTGACGAACAGCGCCTCGGCGATCTCCCTGTTGCTGGCGCCGGAGGCCGCCATCGTCGCGACCCGGTGCTCGCTGCCGGTGAGCAGGTCGACCGGCGACCGCAGCGGTTGCCCCATCCTGCCGCCGGCGGTCACCGCCAGCGCCCGCGCGCTCTCCGCGATGGGCCGGGAACCGCAGAGCGTGGCCAGGTCCACCGCGCGTCGCAGGTGCTTGCGGGCGCCCCTGACGTCCCCGGTGAGCAGCAGGGCGGCACCGAGCCGGCGCTGCGCGCGGGCCTCCTCGAGCCATGCGGGAGAACCGGAGAGGACCTCGACGGCTTCGGTCAGCCACTCGACCGCGTGCGCGGCGTCCTCGGCGATCGCTCCGCGCGCCATCAGGTGACGCCCGATGGCCCTCGCGGTGCCCCAGCGTTGCGCCGCTTCCCCATCGCGCTCGACCAGTTCAGCCGCTTCCGAACGGCGTCCGAGGCTTGCCAGCAAGTAGGCAGCGTCGGTGCGCCACGGCACGAAGACCGGATTGCCGATGCCCACGTCGGTCATGCTCTGACCGCACCGCAGCAGCAAGTCCGAGGCCGCGGCCGGGTTGCCCTGGATCCAGCGAACCCGCGCCCTGGTGTGCAGGAAGTAGTGCCATTCGAGGGTCGACTCCTCGAACCAGGCCCGGTCGATCCGGTCCAGCACCTCATCGGCCTGCTCGACGTGCCCCTGCTCGACCAGCGCGCTGGCCCACGCGGTGAACTGCGCGGCGGTCGAACCGGCCCCGCTCGTCTGCGCGCAGATCTCCGCAGCCGTCTGCGCCTCGGCGGCGGCCTCCCGGACATCGCCGAGGTGCAGGAGGACTCGGGCGTAGCAGGACAGCGAGTACGAGTAGTCCGAGCGCGCGCCCATGTTCTTGACCACCTCGACCGAGCGCCGGGCCGCGGGCAGCAGGTCGTCGGTGACGTCCGCCAGGTGCAGGGCGAACAGCGAGCACCGCTCGGTCCAGGGGTCGGCGTCGTTGGCCTGGAAGCTCAGGGCGGCCCGGGCTTGCTCGACCACCTGTCCCGACGGCTCTCCCCGCAACGAGCGCACGTAGGAGGTGGCGGCGAGCATCCGCCGCTCGGCCGGTGTGCTGCCCGCCGGGCGCGGCCGCTCCTCGATCCGGTCCCGCACGAGGGCGAAGGTCGACCGCTCGCCGGCGCCGATGATCAGCAGCATCGACTCGACGGACAGGCACAGCTCGTGATGTGCCGGGGAGACGTCCCGCCCGGTCTTGGTCGACAGCATCGCCAGCACCTCGCCGAGCACCCGAACCGCTTCCGGATGGCGTTGCGCGGTGACCGCGGTCATCGAGAAGCTCAGGACGAGGGAGACGTACGCGTCGGGGTCGGTGACCTTGTTCAGCAGCTCTCGCAGGATCGGCAGCGCCGCGTACGGGTCGAGTTGCGCGAGCACCCGGCCGAGGTCGGCTCGGACGCGGATGCGCTGGGGTTCGGAAACCTCGACGTCGAGCAC
The DNA here is from genome assembly GCF_004348445.1 of Saccharopolyspora aridisoli. Taxonomy (GTDB): domain Bacteria; phylum Actinomycetota; class Actinomycetes; order Mycobacteriales; family Pseudonocardiaceae; genus Saccharopolyspora; species Saccharopolyspora aridisoli. The sequence continues at coordinate 73,422 of NZ_SMKV01000019.1, forward strand.
TCGTCGCAGGTAGCGCACGGCGGTCTGGGGAGTCCCCTGCCGCTCCGACAAGGCCGCGGCGTCGCGCAGCACCCCGGCCATCCACATCTGGTCCAGCTCGGGCAGTGAGAGCAGGTGGTCCGCGACCTCGACGGCGGGCCGCCCGGCGTCGTTGAGGATCCGCGCCGCGCGCAGGCGGTCCGCTTCGGACATCGGCAGGGCGTCGAGCACCGCGGTGCGAACGGTGTCGTGCACGAAGTCAGCGCCGGAAGCCGCCACGACGTCGCACCGGCGCAGCACGCCGAGCGCTTCGGCGACCTGCCACCGGGTCGCTCCCGCCAGCGCGGCCACGGTTTCCGGTCCTGCGGCGGGACCGAGAACGGCCATCGCGGCGGCGACCCTGCGGACTCGCTCGGGTTGTCCGGCCAGCCGGCTCAGCACCGAGGCGGCCAGCACGTCCCGCCCGACTTCCTCGACCGCGGCGACGCCCTCCGAACCCGGCCGGACCCCGGCCCGGACGAGGTCATCGAGCAATCGGTTGAGCAGCCCCGGGTTTCCCCCCGAGGTCCGCGCGCAGGCGTCGACGAATCCGCAGTCCACCCGCTCCGAGAAGACCTCCGCCACGACCTCGCCGACGTCGGTCCGGGTCAGCGGCCCCAACTCGATCACGGTGCTGGCGCGCTGGGCGACGATGCCGGACCTGGCTGCCTGCGCGGTGCCTTCCAGTTCGTCGCAGCGGTCGCCGAGCACGACCAGCAGCGGTAGGTCGTCGGCTCTTCGGAGCAGGAAGTCCAGCCAGCGCAGCGAAGCTTCGTCGCACCAGTGGGCGTCGTCCACGACGAGCACCAGCGGAGCCGTGGACATCAACTTCGCCGCCAGGGAGTGCAGACCGGACAGCACCGCGTAGTCGACGGCGGGTTGGATCGCGGGCGGCAGGGCCGGGAAGAGCACCGGAACCACCGGGCTGGCGACGTCGTCGGCGCCGAGCTGCAGCGGTGCGAACAGCTTCCGCACCACAGCGAAGTTCGACGGGAAGTCCACTTCGGAGCAGCTCGCCCGCAGAACGGTGCAGCCGCGCGCCGATTCGTGCTGCCGTATTCCGCTCAGCAGACGGCTCTTGCCCACTCCGCTGGGTCCTCGGAAGACCAGACACCGCGCACGACCGGAACGAGCCTCCGCGAGCCCGTCCGCGAGTGCCGCGCACTCGCGGGACCGCCCGACCACGGGCTGGATCCACTCGGCGCCGCCTTCGTCACCCCGCAACCCAACTCACCCCGACTCACACGGATCTGACCAGGGATTCCAGCCGCGCTCACGGGTACATCCGCCAGTAGACCTGGGCAGAAGTCCACCATCGGTCTTACGGAGGCGCAAGCGCTGATCAACACCAGATGCTGGTGAATGCCCTAGTTCCCCTGCGGTAGACGCGATCGCTCGAACCGCGGGACGGCTGCGCTTGTCGGCGCGGCCATCGAATGTTCACCACAACGCCGCCCGATGCCGGGTCAGTGCGCAGCAACCCGGTTCGCACCGGACGGCACATCGGGCAGGACCGGACGATTTCATCCACATCGGACGGTCACTGCGGCACTACTTCACGTAGTCGCGTGGCACGCGAGGTGGCCAGCTGCCCACGCTCAGCAAACCGAGGCTGTACGCGCGGGACACGAGGGCTGCGCGGTTGGGTGCCTTGAGCTTCTTGAGCATCGCGCCGACGTGGTATTCGACGCCCTGCCGGCTCAGGAAGAGCCGGGAGGCCAGGCGAACGGTCGACTCACCGGTCGCGATGCCCTCGAGGATTCGAGCGTTGAGCTCGGAGAGGACCCTCTTCCGATCGGCGACCACCACGTTCGCCCGGTTGAGCTTCTCCGGGGATATCAGGACCACGAGCTTCGTCAGTTCACCGGACGACGTTCCGCGCACGGCGACTCCGGTGATGTCGCCGGTGAAGGCGTTCTGCTCCGCACCGACACCGACGAAGCAGTCGACGAAGCACTGGTTTCGCCCTTCGACCAGCCGCTCGAAGTTCCGGCTGATCGGCTCGCGCACCCCGGGGTGCAGCAGGTCGTAGAAACTGCGCCCGAGCACCGACTCGCGGGGGTGGCCGAATTGGGCGACAAAAGCATCGTTGGCTTGGATGATCCGCATCTGCAGATCTAGACTGGCCAAGTGCTGCCCTGATCGCTCTAGGAGCGACTGGAACACATCCACGTCGGCAATATCGTTTCTCAATTCCTCGCCGCAAGCATTGTCGAAGAGGCGAGGATCAGCGGCAACAGTGGGCATTGACGGTGTACCTCTCCCGAATCCTGAGGAATCCCGACTGCCGGGAAGGTCTGTTCGCCTCCGCACGGAGACACCTCCAATCGTATGAAGAGCGCTCTTATGAGGTCAACGCGGGAGAGTGCGCACCGCCTAATGTTGTGGTCGCTGACGCCGACAGTTCGGCCACGTCGCCGAGAGAAAAATTGAACCGCCCTTGTCCAGCGACGACAAAAAGCCCGTACTCCATACGGGCTCCCCACGTTGCGGAGCACGGCGCACCAGGAGGGTGCGGGAAACAGCGCACCCGAACACGCGGGACCCGCACCACTTGCCGCCGAGAAGAGCATTTAGTTGCGCACAACCCTCGCGCACAACGTGGACAAGTCCGAACACTCACGGCAATTGCTCAAATGAGCCGAGTGAGCGCTCACACTCAGATGAGCACGGGTAAAATCCCATAATTCACAGAGTTGCCATATTACTCAGACCCATGAACAGGAACCCTTATGTTCCTATCCCCACCCTGCGGAACAACAGATCGTTGTCGCGTCGGGACAGCATGAAACGACTCAATCCGGCCGGTGGGCGCTCACCACGCAATGAACAGTCGGTCCACCTGCGAGGACGGACGCCATTGCGAATCGAGGATTCATGGCGTCGGCCGCCGGCTTCGACGGCCCGGTATTCACAACTCGTGCACCGAATTGCATGATTCAGATGCGAACGCGGTCGGTGACGACGTCGGGCGCGCCGTCTGGTCGACGTGCGGGACCCAGCTCGCGGAGCCTGCGTATCACCGCTTGGAGGTCGCCAGGGTCCAGCGGAGGCAGCCGTCGGGTTCGTAGATCGAGAGCCACGCGGCGGCCCCGATCGCGAGGACGTGGAACACGGCCATGCCGACGAGGTTGGTCCGGGCCCCGGTGAAGGCCCCGACGGGCTGGGTCGCGTCGGCGATCCATCCGGGCGAAGGCTGGCGGTGATGGCGATCGTGGCGGCCACCAGCACGCGCTTGATCAGCGACCAGTGGTGCGTCGCGACTCCCCACTCGGTGCCGACGGCGAGAACGAGCCCGGTTCCCAGGGTGATCAGCGATCGCGAGCGCCCTGGGCGTCGTCGTCACCCCGCCGTGGAACCACGGCGCTCGCGCTGCAGAGGCGCGCCGGTCGGGGTTCGCTGCGCGACCGCCGGTGTCGCTCAGCGAACGCCGCCGATCGCTCGCGTGACGCTTCCGGCGCCGCGTCTTGCCTGGTGAGCGGGACCGCGGGGCACGGTCGGTGCCCCGCGTCACAGCGAGTTCCGCTTGGTCTCGTGCTTAGGATCCGCGTCACAGCAAGCGCCCTTGGCCCGAGGTGGCGCTGCGCGTCTCAACGTTGAGCGGGAGGTCGTGGATGACCGGCAGGATTCGGAATCGGCAGTTCGCCTCGAAGATCGTCTCGGCCGAGGAGGCCGCCGAGATGATCGAACCCGGCGAGAACGTGGGCATGAGCGGGTTCACCGGCGCCGGGTATCCGAAGGAGGTGCCTGGAGCGCTGGCGAAGCGGGTCGCGACCTCCCACGAGCAGGGGCGGCCGATGAAGGTCGGGTTGTGGACCGGGGCTTCGACCGCTCCGGAGCTCGACGGGGCGCTGGCGGAGGTGGAGGGGATCTACCTCCGGTTGCCGTACCAGTCGGATCCGGTGAGCCGCGCGAAGATCAACGCCGGTCGGCTGGACTACACCGACATCCACCTCTCCCACGTGGCGCAGCGGGTGTGGCAGGGCATCTACGGCGAACTGGACTTGGCCGTCGTGGAGGTCAGCGGCATCACCTCGGACGGCCACTTGATCCCGTCCTCTTCGGTGGGCAACAACAAGACGTGGCTGGAGCAGGCTGATCGGGTGATCCTCGAGGTGAACTCGTGGCAGAGCGAGCACCTCGACGGCATGCACGACATCTACTACGGGACCGCTCTCCCGCCCCACCGCAAGCCCATCCCGATCACCCACCCGGCCGACCGGATCGGCGTGCCGCACCTGGAGTGCCCGGCGGAGAAGGTGATCGCGGTCGTGGAAACCGAATCACCCGATCGCAACGCGGCTTTCACCCCGCCCGACCGGACCTCCGAGCAGATCGCCGGGCACGTCCTGGGCTTCCTGGAGTCGGAGGTGCGCAACGGCCGGTTGCCCCGGGAACTGCTGCCGTTGCAGTCCGGGGTGGGCAACGTCGCCAACGCCGTCCTAGCCGGCCTCGGAGCCGGACCGTTCGACGGGCTCACCGCCTACACCGAGGTCATCCAGGACGGGATGCTGCAGCTCATCGAGTCCGGCAAGCTCCAGATGGCGTCCGCGACGGCGTTCTCGCTGAGCCCGACCGCGGTGGACCGGTTCAACCGGGACACCGCCGCCTACCGCGACAAGATCGTTCTGCGGCCGCAGGAGATCAGCAACCATCCCGAGGTGGTGCGCCGGCTCGGTTGCCTGGCGATGAACGGGATCGTGGAGGCCGACATCTACGGCAACATCAACTCCACTCACCTGATGGGCAGCCGCGTACAGAACGGCATCGGCGGCTCCGGCGACTTCGCGCGCAACGCCTACGTGTCGATCTTCGTGACGCCGTCGCAGGCCAAGAACGGGGACGTGTCGGCGATCGTGCCGATGGTCTCGCACGTCGACCACACCGAGCACGACGTGGACGTCGTCGTGACCGAGCAGGGCCTTGCCGACCTGCGTGGCCTGTCGCCGAAGAAGCGGGCGGAACGCATCATCGACCGCTGCGCGCACCCCGACTTCCGGCCGCTGCTGCACGACTACTTCCAGCGGGCGCAGCACTCGTCGTTCGGGCTGCACACCCCGCACCTGCTCGACGAGTCCCTGTCCTGGCACCACCGCTTCGTCCAGCACGGATCGATGCGCGGGTGAGCGTGTGGGATGGGCGCGGGGTCAGACTGCGGTGGCTCAACCGCCGTTGTCGCTCGCGCTGATCTGACCGGGACGTTCGCGTTCGGTCTCACCGGTGCGCTCACCGCTGTGCGTATGGTGCGGCTACCTGGTCGGGTCCTCACGCCGGGCGTGCGTGACCCCGCTCGGCGGCGGCATCCTGCGGGAAGTCCTGATCGGGCTTCAGCGACGTGCTCTGCAGGACGAGTCCACCGCCTGACCGGAGGCGCGGTGGAGGGGGCGGCGACGGTGTAGTCCGGGTGGATTCCGTCGTCGCTGAGGTCTCAGGTGAAGGCGCAGCTGACCCGGTCGCCCGGCTGGGCCTCTGATGCCCTGCTGGGAGTCGGGGCGTAGATCTGCAGCCAGCGGCCCCGGCCGGGGTCGATGCCCGGCCGGGGACTCTGACGTCAGCCCAGGTGGCTTTCGATGGCGTCGATGATCCGCGGACGCAGCTCGTCGGCGCGCACGATCGCGTCGACCGAGCCGACCTCCACCGCGCGCTGGATGCTGTGCACCCGGTCGAACTCCGCCGCCACCTCGCTGAGCTTCTCGGCTCGCACCTCCGCCCGGACGTCGGCCAGCTTGAGGCTCTCAGCCGCTCGTTCCGGACCGTTGGCAGCCGCCACGAGCGCCTCGAGCTCCCGCACCCTCGGGTCGTTCACGGTGCGCTCGTTGACCTCACCCGCGAAGACGACCGCTGCCGCCGGTGCGCCACCGATCACCGAGGCGTACGAACCCTCGACCGCGAGGACGGTCATGTTGGGGTTGAGCGCTTTGGAGAACACGACGAACGCGCCGCCGTGGTAGCGGGAGATCACGCAGAACACGATGGGGCCGTCGAAGTTGACGATGGCCCGGCCGATCTCGGCGCCGTACTCCAGCTGCAGCTTGCGCATGGATTCGGGAGAGCCGTCGAACCCGGAGAGGTTCGCCAGCACCACCAGCGGCCGGTTCCCGCTGGCCGCGTTGATGGCGCGAGCGGTCTTCTTCGACGAGCGCGGGAACAGCGTCCCCGAGGTGTAGGCGTCCGGGCCGTCGGTGGGCGGGAACCCGCGCCGCGCGACCGAACGCGATTCGACACCGATCAGGCAGACCGGGCTGCCCCCGAGGTGCGCGTCCTGGACGACGGCCGTGTCGGCGTCGGCCATCCCGGCCCACCGCTCAAGCACCGGGTGGTCCTGGTCCGACACCGCCCGCATGACCGTGCGGATGTCGAAGGACTTCTTGCGGTCCGGGTTGTGCTCGGACGAGAAGATCTGACCCACGGTGCTGAAGTCGCTGTCGGCGAGCTCGTGCGGGTAGGTCGAGATGTCGCGGTCACGCGGGTCGCTGCTGCCCGCACCGCGCGGCCCGGTCTCGCCCGGGGCGATGTAGGTGTGCTCGTAGTGGGCCATCAGCACGTCGTTGGCCGCTGCGAGGTTCGGCGCCCAGTACTGCGCCTGACCGTTCGGGCCCATGACCCGGTCGTAACCGCCGATGCCGAAGTTGTCCTCGGCCGAGACACCACCGGAGAAGTCCAGCGACTGCTTGCCCGTGAGCACCATCGCCGAATCCGGTGTCATCACCAGGATCCCCTTGGTGTGCATCAGCATCGTGGCCTCGGCGTTCCAGTACGGCTGCGCACCCACGTTGATACCGGCCACCACGACGTTGATCTCACCGCCACCCTGGGTGAACGTGACGATCTTCTTGAGCGCGGCGGCAACCCAATCCATGTTCTCGGTTCCCGAGGACATCGAGATCCGCGCACCGGCCGAGAGCGCGAACCACTCCAGCGGCACCTGCATCCGCTCGGCCAGGTCCAACGCGGCGATCACGCGCGAGCACTCCGGCTCCGACAGGGCACCCAGCGCCTTGGTCGGATCGCCCAGCAGCACCACCCGCGACATCCCCTCGGGGTGCCGGCGCGTGGGCGTGGTGACCACGCCCGCGACGATCGCCGCCGAGTTCTGCCCCTTCGGCCGGTCCACCGGCACCAGCACGCCATCCTCGTCGAGGTCGTGCTCGACGAAGGTGCCGTGAGCACCGGCCAGCATCTTCGTCAGCTCGTACGGGTAGACGGTTCCGCGGTTGGCCGCCCGCAACACCTTCTGACGGTAGGAGTCCAGCGGCTGCAGCGGCTCCACCGACGGCTGCTCGACGGAGAACCGCATCCCCGCCCCGGCGTCGTAGCCGATGCGCACCGCGACCTCGCCGAGCTCACCGGTCTCCGGGTCTCGCTGGCGCACCAGGAACAGCACTTCCTCCAGCCCGGCCCCGGCCGTCGTGGGCAGCACGCGCTGCGCGACGACGTCGAGCTCCTCCATGGACAGCTCGTTCGGAGGCCAGACGTAGATGACGATGCGGTTGGTCCCGGAACGCTTGTTCGCCTTGGGTTCCTTGGCCTGGGCCTTGCGGATCGCGTCGAGGCACGCGGTGAGCACGCCCTCCGCGGCGGGCAGCGCGACGAGCCTGCCGTCGGACTCCCGCAACGGCGTCAGGTCGCGCACCTGCGCCAGCGCCACCAGCCGCTCGTCCGCCGGGTTCTGCGGTGCCACGCACCGGAACAGGTAGACCTCCTCGTCGGCCGAGGGCAGGCGGTCGAGGTCGAACTCGCGCAGCCGCTCCAGCTGCATCCGGTCGGCGAGCAACGGGTGCAGCCCGCGGATCAGGCGTTCCTCGGCGAAGCCCTCCGAGAACGGGCGGAAGGTGAAGTGGTGGTGCATCACCGCACCGCTGGGACCGGCAACCGTGGTGGTGATCCGGTTGACCTGGCTCGGCAGCTGCTGAGCGGCGAGCACCTCGCCGAGCCGGGCCGCCATGGCGTCGGTGTCGTCGGGCTGGCCGTCCCACACCAGGTAGACGTCGGCGACCAGGTCACCGTCGGTGGCCAGCTCACCGATCGCCCGCACGACGTCGGGCAGCGCGGCGAAGTCCACCGCCGTGCTCACCACGCGCGAACCGGCGCTCCGGTGCTCAGCGGTGACGAAGGTGCAGTCGGCGACCTCGACCGTGCGGACGTCGTCGAGTTCACGGTTGCCGTAGTAGCGGCGGGCGAGCACCTCCAGCAGCGGCGCCGGGTCGGTGCCCTCGCGGCCGATGCGCTGCCCGACGAGCCGGACCAGCGGTTCTGCGCTGGAGACCATCGCGGAGATCCGCTCGGCCCGGTCCGGTGCGGCCGGGTTCTCGTCCAGGTGCCTCAGGTGCTTGCGCACCCCCGCGTAGACCTCCGCGCGGTGGCGCCGCAGCATCGGCTGGGCGAACCAGCGGAACGCCACGGTGCGTGCGAGGTCGGACAGCGCGGGGAAGCGCAGCTGGGTCGCCGCGACCAGGTGTTCCAGGGCGAGACCGGCGGGCTGCCGGTTCGCGCCGGACGGCGGTGCCTCGGCGAGCCACTGCCGCAGCAGGGTCGACACCGCCGCCTCGTCCGAGGAGGCGCGCTGCTGGGCGAGGAAGATCCGGAAGACCGCTTCCTCCAGCTCCGGGGTCCGGTCCAGCTCGTCGACGCCGTAGTGGGCGAGGACCTTGACCAGGCGCCGCTGGAACGTCTCGGACAGCCCGGCCCGCTCGACGTCGAGGCTCTGCAGGTACGTGTGGAAGTACTCGCGCGAGCTGTGCACGCGCGAGTCCGCTGCCGTCTCCTCCCCGACCGGCCGGTTGCGGCTCAGCTCGGAGAGGTCGGCGAACACCTCGAGGAGTTCGATCTCCTCGGCCAGCGGACGCCGTCCGGCCTCGACCAGCTCCTCGCGAGCCCGCAGGTAGTCGTTGAGGACCCGGCGCTCGTCCTGCGGGTCCACGTCGAACCCGAGCAGCATGCTGCGCAGGTCCTGCCGGCTGCGCGTCGCGCGCTCGCCCGCGTCGATGCCCTCCCGTCCCGGAGGCAGCGCGAGATCAGCGGTCTCGGACGTGGCCTGTTCCGCGCTGGGCTCGTCGGCGTCGCCGAGCGGCTCCAGCCGCAGCAGCGGCGCTCCCGTCTCGACCTGACTTCCCGTGCGCACCAAGCACTCCCGCAGCTTGGCGCGGAACGGGGCGCGAAGCACGGTCTCCATCTTCATGCTCTCCAGCACGAGGACCGCCGCGCCTTCCTCGACCTCGGCGCCGACCTCCAGCGGGGTCGCGACGACCAGCGCTGGCGCGGGCGAGCGCAGCACGCCGCCCTCGTCGCGGCTGACCCGGTGGGCCACGCCGTTCACCTCGGCCAGGCACACCGGACCGTGGGTGTCGGTGACCAGGCGGTAGCGCTCGCCGTTGACGGTGAGCTGGCCGACGTGGTCGTCGAAGCGCTCGACCTCGACGTCGGCGGTGTGGACCGGCCCGCCGTTGCCCGCGCTGATCCCGATCCGGAACCGCTCGTGCCCGATGCGCGCCACCTGCACGCGGTAGGAGTTGCCCCGCAGCTTGAACTCCAGCGGCCTCCCGCTCTCGTGCTGCGCCTGCGGCCTGCCGCCGTGCGCGGCGGCAAGGAACCGCTGCCGCTCGACGAGCTCGGCGTCCTCGTACGCCTCGATGCCGGCCGCGGCCAGGGCGATCGCCGAGTGCCGGTGCGACTGGAGCTCACCTTCGGTGCGGACCCGGTCGATCCAGCCCGTGTCGGCGGAACCGTCGATCACCTCGGGCCGGTCGAGCAGGTCGAGCACGAAGCTCTTGTTGGTCGCGCCGCCGGAGACGATCACGGTGGTCTGCGCCATCGCGCGGCGCAACCTGCCCAGCGCCTCGTCCCGGTCGCGCCCCACGGCGATGATCTTGGCGATCATCGAGTCGAAGTCCGCGGGGATGCTGTCACCCTCGTCGACGCCGGTGTCGACGCGGATGCCGGGCCCTTGCGGGAAGTCGAGCCGGACGATCTTGCCCGGTGCCGGTGCGAAGTCGCGCTCCGGGTCCTCGGCGTTGAGCCGGGCCTCGATCGCGTGCCCGGATTCGGCGGGCGGCTCCCCTTCCAGCTTGCCGCCCGACGCGACGTGCAGCTGGGCCTTCACCAGGTCGACGCCGGTGGTGGCCTCGGTGATCGGGTGCTCGACCTGCAGGCGGGTGTTGACCTCCAGGAAGGCGAACAGCCGGTCACCGGGGTGGTAGAGGAACTCGACGGTCCCGGCTCCCCGGTAGTCCACGGCCAGCGCGAGCCGCTCGGCCGAGGCCTTGAGCTCAGCGCTCTGCTCGGCGCTGAGCACCGGCGAGGAGGATTCCTCGATGACCTTCTGGTTGCGCCGCTGCACGGAGCAGTCGCGGACCCCCAGCGCCCACGCCGTGCCCTGTCCGTCGGCGATCACCTGGACCTCGACGTGCCTGGCGCCGGTGACGAGCCGCTCCAGGAAGACCGCACCGCTGCCGAACGCCCGCTCGGCCTCCAGCCGGGTGCGCTCGTAGGCGTCGGCCAGTTCCCGCTCGTCGTTGATCACGCGGATGCCGCGTCCGCCGCCGCCCGCGGTGGCCTTCAGCATGAGCGGGTAGCCGATCTCACCCGCGCTGCGCACGGCCGCGTCCAGGTCGGCGACCTCGCCTCGGCTCCACGGCGCGACCGGGACACCGACCTCCTCGGCGATCAGCTTCGCGCCGATCTTGTCACCGAGCTTGCGCATCGCATCGGCGCTCGGACCGATGAAGGTCACGCCCAGCTTCTCGCAGAGCTCGGCGAACGCCGGGTCCTCGGCGACGAAGCCCCAGCCGACCCAGGCCGCGTCGGCCCCGGTCTCGATCAGCGCCCGCTCCAGGACGCCCAGGTCCAGGTAGGGCCGGTCCCGAGCCGCACCGAGGTCGTAGCCGAGGTCCGCCTCCCGCACGAAGGCCGCCGAGCGGTCCGCGTCGGTATGGAGGGCGACGGTCTCGATCCGGGCCCCTGTCTCGGCCTCGACCTCCCGCACAGCATGAATCAGCCGCATCGCGGCTTCCCCGCGGTTGACGATCGCCACACGACGGAACACCGACAAGACCTCCGATCTCCTCACGGGAGCTGTCGCTCCCGACGTTCAAGAACACCCTCCCGGTTACCGGGAAGTAGGGATATGTAGCCAGCCTGGCGTGGTGGACCCCGAAAATAGTCGAGACCCACCAAACGGAAGCCCTGTGGACGCCGCCGGTAGGTCAGCGGTCACGATCCGGCGTCGATCACCGGAACCGTTGGTGGACACTGGTGGCGCACACGCAGCCCCTGGAGGAACCGAATGGCCTTCACCCCGCAGTCCTGGCCGGGCCGGGTCATCCCGGCGGACCGGGAGCAGGTCGAGCTGGCCACCAGGAAGCTGTTCGGCGAGGTCTTCCCAGGTCACCCGGTGACCTCGGAGGCCATCGCGATCCTCAACCGCTGGTTCGACGCGGGCTGGTGCGTGGACGCGATCAAGGTCGCGCTCGACAACCTCCCGGAGGGCCAGGAGGGCTTCCAGCCCCGGCGGGGTGACCGGGAGTCGCCGGAGGACTTCCTGGTCCGGCGGTTGCGGAAGTGGTTCCGCGATTCGGACGACGACTTCGAGCGCAACGCGCGGCTGGCACCACCCCGGGCAGGGCAGTCGCTGGACATGCACCTGCGGCTCAAGCGCCAGCAGCAGATCAACGACGGGCTCGTCTCCCGACCACGGACGTTGTCCGCAGCCGGGCAGCAGGCCCGCGAGCAGGTGCGGGAGCGCGCGGGCAAGGGACGTCCGGACGCGATCGCCCGCGCACGCGCCAGGGACGCGCGCGTGCAGCGAGCGATGGACGCGCTCGACGTCGACGTGCCGCCCGCCCACGCCGAGAACGGCCCGAGCGCTCCGGACGATCGACGCGGGTCGCAGATGGTGGCCGCGTACGCCGCGCGGACCGCGACGGTCAACAACGACCCGACCGTGCGACGCATCCTCGCCCGCCTCACCGAGGAGCGCCGGCGTCCGAACGCGCAGGAGACCACGATCCTCCGGCGCGCCGTGCGCGGCGCCCAGCAGCGCGCGAGCCTCGGCACCCTAGACGCCGCCACGGCAGATTCCACCAACGCGGTCCTCGGCGAGGACGCGCAGCGCATCCTCACCTACCTCGACCACGCCGTGAGCTCCGGCCTGACCCTGGACCAGACCCTCGCCCTGATGCACACCCAGGTCGACTCCGTGACCGAAAAATCGCAGCCAGATCGGCAGTAGGCCGCCGTTCGCCAGGTCGCCCCTCCGGCCCGAACGGGCACGGAGAAGATCTACAGAATACGAACTCGTTCCGCCATTTCGCAGACAGAGCCTCATGTTCTCACGGTAATGTCCTGACCTCGAAGAGTAACTTCCATGAAGGAAGAGGTCATGACGACTTCGGCTTACACGCCTCAGCCCGCTCCGGTTCAGCCGCGCAACGGAATGGGAACCGCGGCGCTGGTTCTGGGCATCCTCGGTCTGCTGCTGGCCTGGATCCCGATCATCGGGTTCATCGGGTTCATCTTGGGCGCGCTCGCGATCGTCCTCGGAATCATCGGCATCGTGCGGGCCGGCAAGGGGCGTGCGACCAACCTCGTCGTCGCGGCCATCGGCACCGGCCTCGGGGTCGTCGCGCTCATCCTCAGCACCGTCGTGTTCGGGCTGTTCGCCACGGCGGTCAACGAGCAGATCAACGCTCCCGGCTCGGTCATCGGGACCGGCATCACGCGAGGCGACCAAGCTGCCCCGACGGTGATCGCGTTCGGTCAGGGCCACACCTGGAGCGGCGGCGAAACAGTGACCGTGTCCGTCCCTCGCGAGTTCACCCCGGACAACCCGTTCCTTCAGGCACCTTCGGGCAAGCGGTTCGCCTCGGTGGACGTGACGGTCAGGAACGGCACCAGCCAGCCCTACCAGGTGATGATGGCCCAGCTGACCGCGCAGCACTCCGGCCGGGTCGCGCAGGAGAACTTCACCGCCGGGGACCCGCTGCCCAACACCGAGATCCCGCCCGGCGGCGAGGTCACGTTCACCAAGGTCTGGGAGGTCGACCAGCAGCCAGGTGAGCTGCAAGTGTCGGTCAAGCCCAACCCCATCGCCGGTCAGACGGTGTTCTTCAAGGGCCAGTTCTGATCATCGCTGTTGACCACGTGGTGCGTTGAACTTCCAACCCCACCGGCGGAACGGGGTGTTCCAACTGAGACTTCACCCCTTCCTGATGAGTGGTTCCCTCACGGCGGCGAGGTTTCAGCTGGAACCTTCGTCGCGGGGTGGGGCGGTGTTGGAGTCCTCGGCGAGGCGGGGTGAAGTCGGTGATGAGGAGGTTGCGCTCGCAGTCCTGGTCGCGAGGTGGGTGGGTTCGACGTCGACGGGCGCGCGGGATCGCGACGAGGCAGGGCCGTCACCTACCTGGCCTTCCGTGCGCTCCGGCCTGACCCTGGACCAGACCCTCGCCCTGATGCACACCCAGGTCGACTCCGTGACGTCGCGGAGCCGGGACTGATGCGGTTCGCCACTGGCGTTCGAGTGTGCTTGATCCAGTTGTCCAGTTGTCGCAGATCTACCCCGGAAGCCTTCACGACCCCCTAGATTCCGGAGGCGCTGCCAACTTTCGGGAGGACGCGTGACGCACAACCGGATCAACCCAGTGATCAAGCTGCTCATCGCCGCTTTCGCCGTGCTCGGCTTGCTCGGCGGCGGCAGTGCCGTGATCGCCCCGACCGCCACGGCCGCGGTCGCGCAGGCCTGCGAGGTCAAGGGGTGCGACGAGGCTCGCAGCTCGAACGAGATATGGGCCTCGCTGAACTACCCGTCGGAGCGCGGCTGGGTCGACTGGCCGGACGGGCAGTGCAACTTCGCCGGCGGCACCTACAACAACTACGAAGGCCAGCTCCCCGAGGGCCACGACTACCTCGAATTCGACGTGACGCCGCGCGAGTGCGGCGCCCAGCGCCAGGCCTACCGCCTGGTCCTGGACACGACCACCAACGAGGTGTACTTCTCCCCCGACCACTACGGCACCTTCCACCTGCTGTGATCGGCAGGCCGACCGTCCATCGGGTGAGTCCGGTGGACGGTCGGCCTGCGTAGAGCACCGACGACGTCCGCCGTTGCCTGCCTCGCAGACGACTTCGACCACGCTGCCGTCGAGGTCCAACAGGACGGCGACCTTGGCCTCGTTCGTTCTTCCTCGCTCGGGTCAGGGAGCGAGCAGCTGCGCGAATCCCTGCACGGCAGCCGCGCAGACCAGCAGCGCGACGATGACCAGGACCAGGTTCTCCTTCCAGGTGTTGACGTGCTCGCCCATGATCCGGCGCTTGTTCAGCATCACGATCAGGCCGATCACGATGATCAGCAGGAACGGGGAGGTCAGCACGTGCGAGATCACCACGAGCACGACGAAACCCGGTGCGGCGGGCAGGGACCAGACGATCGCGGCCAAGCCCCACACGACCATCACCTCGTAGAAGCCGTCCTCGCGCGGGTCGTCACCGACCCGCTCCCTGCGGCCCGGCCGAACCGCGTGCAGGGCTTCGACGCTCATCTTGCTCAACGCGAACAGGGAGCCCGCCACCGTCGTCCACGCCGCGCCCAGCAAGCCCAGGTAGAACAGGTAGGTGCCGATCGGGCCGATCGCTGTGCCCAGAGCTCCCGCGATGTCGGAGGCCTCGTCGACTCCCTCACCGGTGCTCAGCACCTCCGCCCCCAGCGCCCAGACGCACACGCCGAGGAACAGCACCACGAACGAACCGAACAGCAGGTCGTACTGCTGGACACGGCGGTAGGCCGGGGTCACCCAGCCCTTCTCCCGCAGGAACTGCGGGTAGAACAGGTTGGCCATCGAGCCGAGCGTGGCCAGGACCAGGCTCGACGCCACCAGCGACGAGTCGAACAGGCCGCTCTGCGACGGCAGCTCGAAGGCGAATCCGCGCACCAGTTCGGGCCAGTTGACGCCCACCATGACGACGCCGACGACGAACGCGCCCACCATCACCGCGAGCACGACCTTGAAGGTGTTCTCCAGGACTCCGTAAGCCCCCCGGAAGGTCACCACGAACACCGAGATCGCGCCGATGACCGACCACCAGAACGGCGGCAGCCCGCCGAACAGCCCGTGCAGCGCCACGCCCACACCGCTGAAGCTGAAGGCCAGCAGCAGGTGCGTGTAGAGCACGAAGGAGATCAGCATCAGCCACCCGAAGACCGGGTGCGTTCGGGCGAAACCGCGCACGATGCTGGAATCGTTCTGCACGTTGTAGAGCGGGTACTTCGCGAGGCTGTTGACGAACAGGAAGCGGAAGACCAATGACAGCGGCAGCACCCACAGCAGCGCGTAGCCGTAGTTGCCGCCGGCCACCGAGTTGTCGATGAGGTCGCCGGTTCCGACCCAGCTGAGCGCGATGACGATGCCCGGCCCGAAGGACCGCAGGTACCCCATGAACGATGTCGGTGGTGGCGCGGCGGTTGCGTCGGCGGAGGTGGTGTTGAGCGACCTGGATTTGACCACGAGAGGCTCCTTCGCCCTTGCCAGCCCGCGACGCGCCTCGTCAGGCGTGCATCGGAGTCCGTCGGCTCGGAGGCTTCGACCGCGCCTCCACCGGCTGGCGAATGTCGTAGTGCCCTGAATCACCCGGCATGAGCGAATTGACGCTAAATGCCCGGACAATGCATGTCCAACATCCATTCGGCATTCACCGATACCCAGATAGCATCGGAGCTGCCGACGGAGCGACATGGCGTTGTCATCGAACAGTCTTGCTCCGAACCGTCCTCGATCGTCGTCCCTCATGCCCTGACAGTTCGATCCCAGAACTGCGCGCTTCCCAGAAACTGCGCGAACCCGGGGAAATCGGGGAACTTCGCGGCGCCCGGAATATTTCCGAATCCGGGTACCTTGTGGAGTCGTGCCCGCTTCGTCTTCCGGTGTTGGGCTGCGCTCCGAGCGCGGCCCGATCCTGCTCGCGCTGATGTTGTCCACGGCCCTGGTGGCGCTGGACGCGACGATCATCGCCACCGCGTCGTCCACGATCGCCCGCGATCTCGGCAGCTTCGCTCAGGTCCCGTGGTTGTTCTCCGCCTACCTGCTCGCGCAGGCGGTGAGCACGCCGCTGTTCGGCAGGCTCGCCGACGTGCTCGGCCGCAAGCGCCTGATGCTCGCGGGAGTCGGGTTCTTCCTGGTCGGGTCGGTGCTGTGCGGTGCGGCCTGGTCGATGCCCGCGCTGATCGTCGGGCGGGTGCTGCAGGGGCTGGGCGCGGGCGCGGTGATGCCCGTCTCGCTGACGATCGCCGCCGACATCTACACGCTCGAGGAGCGGGCGAAGACGCAGGGATACCTGGCCTCGGTGTGGGCGATCTCGTCGGTCGTCGGCCCGACGCTGGGCGGTGTGTTCAGCGAGTTCATCAGCTGGCGCTGGATCTTCTGGATCAACCTGCCGCTGTGCTTCGCGGCCGCGGCGATGCTGGTGCTCAAGTACCACGAGTCCGCGCGTGGAGGCGACCGCGAGCCGATCGACCACCTCGGAGCCGCGCTGCTCACCGGCGGCAGCACGCTCGTGCTGCTCGGCCTGCTCGAAGGCGGCACCAGCTGGGCGTGGATGTCGGTGCCGTCGGTGCTGATCTTCGTGACGGCAGTGCTGCTGCTCGCGGCGTTCGCCGCGCACGCGCTGCGCTCGGCGCACCCGATCCTGGACCTGCGACTGCTGCGCCGCCGCGTGATCGGCGTTCCCACGGCCGTCGCGCTGCTGGTGGGCGTGATCGTGCTGGGCCTGTCCACCTACGTGCCGATCTACGCCCAAGGCGTGCTCGGCGTCGGGCCGCTGATCGCCGGCTTCGCCCTGGCTGCCATGACCGTCGGCTGGCCGCTGGCCGCCACCAACGCCGGGCGCGTGTACCTCAACCTCGGGTTCCGCTACACGTCGATGATCGGTTCGGCCCTCGTGCTCGTGGGCACCGGCTTGACGCTGCTGCTGGGCGAGAACTCGACCGTGTTCATGATCGGGGCCTTCACGTTCGTGGTCGGCCTGGGCATGGGCCTGACCGCTGTGCCGACGCTCATCGCATCGCAGTCTGCTGCCGCGTTCACCGAGCGCGGCGCCGTCACCGGCGTCAACATGTTCGCCCGCTCGCTGGGCTCGGCGGTGGGCGTGGCGGTCTGCGGAGCCATCGTCAACGCCCGCACCACCGTCGGCCCCGACGGCACCCCAGCAGGACCAGGCCTGATGGCAGCGGTGCACGTCGTCTTCGGCCTGCTGTTCCTCATCGCCGCAGCTCTCGTGGTCCTGGCGTTCCTCATGCCCGCCGACCACCCGAAGCGCCACACCGCGCAGGTCGAACACCCCGACGAAGCCGCCACGACGGTCTGACCCGTCAGAGCATCCGCACGACCGAGTCCAGGCGGTCTTCGGTCCTGGACGAGGGCATGGTCGCCGCGTGGCGCTGCGCCCGCTCCACGACGTCGCGCGCGGCGTCCAGGTCACCGGTCCTCGCATGGGATTCGGCCAGCCACGTCAGGTACAGCGCCACTTCCCTGGCGTGCTCGGCCGGGTAGGTCGCGACGGCGTTGGCCAGGGCTCGGCGTCGGCGGGACGGCTCGGTTTCGATCACGCACCGCCCGGCCATGACGTCGATCTCCGCCTGGTTGAGCCAGTGGACCCACTCCGGCTCGGACCCGGCACCGCCTCGGCGGTCGTACGAGTCGTTCACGGCGTCCAACGCGCGCCAGGTGCCCTCGGCGTCTCCGCCTTCGCCGAGGCCCACGCCAGGCGCTCCAGCAGGAGCGCGCGCACCACCGTCGACGCACCCTCGGCGCCTCGAACCGCCGTCCGCGCCAAAAGCGCGGCGTCACGCCGTTTCCCGACATTGGCGAGTTGATAGCTCAAGCTGGACAACAGCTGCGCACCCAGCACGCGATCGCCCGCCGCCTCGGAGGCATCCGCGCCCGACAGGTAGAACCGCTGCGCGTCGGCACAACGGCCCGCGTCACTGGCGACCCACCCCGCGAGCTGCGCGAGTTCCCCGAAGGCCGAGAACAGCCGCCGCCCCACCTGCTCGCGAACTCGCCGAGCCCACCAGCGCCTCGAAAGGTTGGCGCGACGAGACCAGCCGTGCCTACGACGGGCCGATCGTGCTCTGCTGCCTTCCCCCACGAGGTGGTACTGCCGACCAGCATGCGCACGAGGGACGTCGCGCTCGGTACTCGTGCTCGACAACGATTTCGAGCACACGAAAATCGGTGGGAAGTTCACGGCGACCGCTGCTACTTTCTCGGAGGCCGTGTTCGAGTTGAGGAGGTGGTACCCGTGGACGTTGTGACGTGGGTGCTCCTCTTCGGGGTCACGGTCGGGCGATAGGTCGTCCGGGAGCGCCGTTGGTGAGCTCTTCGAAAGGCACGACCATGCGCTTCACTTCTGATCAGCGCCTCGACGACGGTGTCGTCGAGCGCGGTTTCACCCTCGGCGAGATTCCCGGCATCCTGTGGACGCCTGAATCCGGGTCCGGACCGTTGATCCTGATGGGCCACCCCGGTGGGGTGGACGGCATGTCCCCGCGACTGGCAAGCCGGGCGCGGCTCTCCGTGGGCCAGGGCTTCACCGCGGCGACCATCGAGCTGCCCGGGAGCGGTGACCGGCCGCGTTCCGCTGAGGCCGACGAGGCGCGCGCCGAGCTGCGTCGGGCGTTGGCGGCCGGCGAGCCCGTGGACGAGATCGTCGAGCGGCTCGTCTCACCACTCGTCGACCAGGCGGTTCCTGAGTGGCAGGCTGCCCTGGACGCTCTCCTCTCGCTGCCCGAGGTCGACGGGCCGGTCGGGTATTCAGGTGGGGTCATCGCCATCGGGATCCGGTTGGCGGTGGTCGAGCCGCGCATCGCGGCAGCAGTGCTCTTCGCCGGGAGTTTCGTGCCCCGCAGCATGTTCGACGAGGCTCGGCGGGTCGCGATCCCGCTGCACGTCCTGCTGCAGTGGGATGACGAGGGCAACGACCGGGAGCAGTCGCTGGAACTGTTCGACGCCTTCGGTTCCGAGGAGAAGTCGCTGCACGCCAACATGGGCGGGCACACCGGTGTCCCACCGTGGGAGGGCGATTCCGCCAACCGCTTCTTCGCCCGGCACCTGAGGAGAACCGCCTGAGCCGCCCGAGGAGGCGGGCTGAACCTCCCGCACTCGCTCCTCGCACGAAAATGAGTCGCTTCCGAGGTCGGCCCGGCCGTACGGTCGGGGCATGGAGGTGCTGTCCGTCAACGTCGGCCGACCTCGGCCCAACCCTTGGAAGAAGGTCAGCACCACCGGCATCGACAAGCGGCCTGTCACCGGCCCGGTGGTTGTCCGCGCACCCGGCCCCAAGGGCACCGGTGCGGTTGGGCTCGCGGGGGATCGGGCGTACGACGTCAAGCACCACGGAGGACCCGACCAGGCCGTCTACGCCTACGCCCGTGAAGACCTGGACGAGTGGCAGGCCGAGCTCAGAAGCCCGGTCCCCCACGGGGCTTTCGGCGAGAACCTGACCACCTGCGGTCTCGACGTGAACGGCGCCCTCATCGGTGAGCGCTGGCGCATCGGCCGGGAGGTCGTCCTGGAGGTGTCCTGCCCTCGGATCCCCTGTGCGACGTTCCAGGGCTGGATGGGGCGTGGCGGCTGGATCGAGCAGTTCATGAGGGCGGCGAAGCCCGGAGCGTATCTGCGCGTGATCGAGCCGGGATACGTCCGGCCCGGCGACTCCGTGGAGATCGTTCACCGTCCCGACCGCAGCGCTACGATCGCCCTCGCGTTCCGCGCGATGACGCTCGAACCTGCTTTGCTGCCGTCGATTCCACGTTCGGCTCGCGAAGCACTCGACTGATCACCCAACTACGCCAGGCCGAGGTCCTTGACGGCTTGCCAGGCCAGTTCGGCTTGGCGTTGTTCGGTGTCCGCCCGGGCGGTGGCGTCGTAGCCGTCGTCGCCCATGTGGCCGGCTTGGTAGCGGGCTCGGACTCCTGCCGTGATGCAGCAGGAGCGCCAGCGCTGGAAGGCGACGTGGAACGGCAGGTCGGAGAGGTCGCGGCGGGTCAGCTCGGCGTAACGGGCGATGAGGTCTTCGCGGGTCGGGAAACCGCCCTCCGCCGTGGGGCCGGGGGTGACGGCCGGGAGGTCGTCGCCGGGTTCTTCCCAGGTGGCGATGAGCCAGCCGAGGTCGGCCAGCGGTTCGCCCAGGGTGGCCAGCTCCCAGTCGAAGACCGCGAGGACCTCGCCGTCGAGGCCGTAGGAGAGGTTCCCGGGACGGAAGTCGCCGTGCACGATGCCGGTGGTCTGCTCGGGCACGTTCGCGACGAGCACGTCGTGCACCTGGTCCAGCAGCGCCAGGTCCGGGGCGCCTGAGACGTGGACCTGCTTCTGCCAGCGCCGCAGCTGACGTTGCAGGTAGCCGTCGCGGCGGGCCACGTCGCCGAGCCCGGCGGCGTCCGGGTCGAGGTTGTGCAGCGCTGCCATGCACTCCACGGTCGCCATCCCCGCCCGGTGCCGAACGGGGAGCGGCATCGGGGCCACCGAGGAGCGGTCGGCGAGCACGATGCCGTCGACGAAGTCCATCACGTAGAACGCGGCCCCGGTGACCTCGGTGTCCTCGCAGTACCCGAGCGGTGCCGGGACGGGGACGCCCGTCCCGTGCAGCGCGGAGATGAACCGCCACTCGCGGCTCATGTCGTGGGCGGTGCTCAGCACTCCCCCGGTCGGCGGCCTGCGCAGGGCGTGCACCACACCGTCGGCGTCGGCGACCCGGTAGGTGAGGTTCGACCTCCCGCCCGAGACCAGCGAGAACTCCACCGGTGCGGGCACGCCGTGCTCGGCCAGCCAGCGGGTGACCGCGTCGCGTTCAATGCCTGGCAGCTCCACCGCGCTCACCCCTGCTGGACGATCTGCTCTCGGAGTCGACGCTTGAGGACCTTGCCCGTCGGCGTGCGCGGCAGCGGGTCCTCGTGCACCACCACGTTCGTTGGAACCTTGAACCCCGCCAATCGATCTCGCACGTGTGCTCGCAATTCCTCGGGATCGACGGGGGTCTTGAGGTTCACCACCGCCGCTACCTCCTCGCCCAGCGTGGCGTGCGGCAGCCCGATGACGGCGACGTCGGCGACCGCCGGATGCTCGTGCAGAGCGGCCTCGACTTCGGCGCAGTAGACGTTCTCGCCGCCCCGGATCACCACGTCCTTGAGACGGTCCACGACGTACACCCACCCGTCGTCGACGTAGCCGAGGTCACCGGTGTGGAACCAGCCGTCGGTGAAGGACTCCGCGGTGGCTTCGGGCAGGTTCCAGTACCCGCGCACGACGCTGGGCCCCCGGAACCACAGCTCGCCGATCTCGCCGTCCGAGAGGTCGTCGCCGGTCGCCGGGTCGACGACGCGGATCTCGGCGCCCGGAACGAGTTTTCCGACGCTGTCGGGGTGCTCTTGGTAGTCCTCGCCGGAGTTGCCGACGACCGTGGAGGTCGTCTCGGTCAACCCGTAGCCGCTGGCCGCGCTGCTGCCGAGCCCGCCGATGCGCTGCACGAGGTCGGGCGGGATCGGAGCGCCGCCCATCGTGACGCCCTCCAGGCCGCGCACCGAATCGCTGTTCTCGACCAGGTCCCGCATCACCGTGGGAACACCGGCGGCGCTGGTCAGATCGTTGTCGCGGATCAGCTTCTCGGCCTGCGCCCGGTCCCAGCGGTACATCGTTGCCAGCTTCGCCCCCGCGAGGGTCGCGAAGCACAGCACGGTGATGCCGGCGATGTGGAACATCGGGAACGTCAGCAGCGCCCCGGGCTGCGGGTCGTTCGAGTCGGGTTCGGGGAAGGTGCCGCCGTTGGCGATGGCCGAACCGACCTTGCGGGTGACGACGGTGTTGAGCAGGTTCGTGACGTGGTTGCGGTGCGTGGCGACCGCTCCCTTGGGGCGTCCGGTGGTGCCGGAGGTGTAGAGGATCGTGGAGTCGTCGTCGGGTTCGATGACGACCGCGGGCGGCTGCACGTCGTCCGGGAACCCGGCGATCAGGTCCGCCCAGGGCCGCACCCCCGGTCCCGGTTCGCCGCCGCGCACCTCGACGACCGGGACGTCGCGGTCGAGCAGCTCCGTGCGCTCGGGGTCGGCGAACACGAGCTTCGCTCCGCTGTCGGTCATGCCGTAGCGCAGCTCGTCGCGCGACCACCAGGCGTTGAGCGGGACGGCGACGAGCCCCGCGACTTGGATGGCCCAGAAGATCGGCACCCACTCCGGGAAGTTGCGCATCGCGATGGCGACGCGGTCGCCGCTGGTCAGCCCGTACTCCTCGCGCAGCGCTCGGGCCAGTCCCGCGACGAGCCGCTGGTGCTCGGTGAAGGTGCAGCGGTGGTCCTCGTAGATGAGGAAGTCGTTGTCGCCGTGGAAGGCGCTGAGCAGGGCGGCATCGCGCAGGGTGCGCAGCGGTTCGGCGTAGACGCGCATGGGTGTTCCGCGCACCACGGCGTCGATCATCTCGAAGTCGCCGCCGGGTCCGATGAGCTCGTCCAGCAGGCGTTCGCGCAGTTCGTCAGACACCGTTGCCTCCCCTGGTCGTTCCCTTGGCGTGCTTCGGGTTGGCGACCGCCAGCCGGTCCCGCACTTGCGACCACAGCAGCGCGGCGACGTCTTCGCCCCACGGGTCGGCCTCGCCCGACCGCAGCGCGGCTGCCAGCGCGGCGCGATCGGCGAATCCCAGCTCGCCCAGCCGATCGCGGTGCCGCCGCTGCTGCTCGGCGCCGAACCGCAGCTCACGTTCCACAGTGGACAGAACGTTCACGGCCACCAGCGACTGGAACCGCATCCTGCCGTCGAAGGCGGTGAGCACCTCGTCGCGCAGGAAGTCCCGCGTCGCGGCGACGAGTTCGGCGGCGGTCGGCCGCCCGTGCAGGTCCGCGAACTCGGACTCCACCTGCGGTTCGGCGGCTGATTCCGGGATTCCCAGCTCGGTGAGCAGGTCGTGCTCCTGCTCGCTCACCCTGCGGCCGATCGCGGCGAGCTCCATCGACGGGCGCGCACCGCTGAGGTGCTGTTCGGCCTGGGCCCGGCAGATCACGCCCCACCTGGCCGTGCCGTAGACCTCCCACCAGCGCACGAGGTCCGGGTCCGGCCGCGTGCCCGCGATCTCGGCGTAGCCGTCGAACAGGTCGTCCGTCGAACCGAAACCGCCCACCGGCAAGGGAGATCCGAAGCGCCAGGCGTTGGTGCACAGCCAGCCCAGGTCCTCCATCGGGTCCCCGACGTGCACGAGCTCCCAGTCCAGCACCGCGCGCAGTCCGATCTCGTCGACGATGAGGTTGCCGTTGCGGAAATCCCCGTGCACCAGGGACCTCCCCGACCCGGTCGGCCGGTTCTCCCGCAGCCAGCGGAAGGCGACCTCCACGGCCGGGATCGGGTCGCCGAGGCCGTCGTGGTCAGCGACGAGCTGTTCCAGCGGGTCTGGCTCCGGGAAGCCCTCCGGCACCGGGATCGAGTGGATGCGCGCGGCGGCCCTGCCGAGCTCGCGGGCCAGTCCGGCGCGCGCGGTGGCGTAGGCGTCCTCCCGCAGCAGGCGCCGGGGAATCGTCTCGCCGTCGACGTGCTCGGTGAGCACGTACGGGGAGCCCAGCACCACTTCGTCGGTGCCGTGGTCGACCAGGTGCGGCACCGGGACCCCGGCGTGTTCAGCCGCTTCGAGCGCCTCCGCTTCCCGTGCCATGCCATCGTGACGGGCCAGACCGGGTGGGTCCCGTCGCAGCACCAAGCGGCCGATGTCGAGCTCGACGAACCACGTCTCCCGGCTCGCCCCGCCGCTGGCCCGCTCCAACCGCGTCACCCGCACCGGGCGCCCCTGGACCTCGCTCAGCCGCTTGGCCAGTCGCTCACCGAGTTCCGCAGCCCTCATGCGCGCCTTCCCGGACCGGCGAAGCCGAACAGGTAGCCCGCGACCTTGCGCATCTGCACCTCTTCGGCGCCCTCGGTGATCCGGTAGCGGCGGTGGTGGCGGTAGATGTGCTCGAACGGTGCGTGCCGGGTGTAGCCGAGCCCGCCGTGCACCTGGATAGCGCGGTCAGCCGCGTCGCACACCAACCGGTTCGCCCGGTAGTTGCACATCGAGACCTTGTCGCTGATCTCGAAGTTCGGCAGGCGGTCCATCTCCCACGCGGTCTTGCGCACCAGCCAGCGCACCATCTCGGCCTCGGTCTGCAACTCCACGAGCGGCCACTGGATGGCCTGCCTGCGGGCCAGCGGCTGGCCGAAGGTGACGCGCTCGCGGGCGTAGTCGACGCTGCGGTCGATGCAGAACTGCGCGGCCCCGACACCAGAGGCGGCCTGGCGGATGCGGTTCTCGTGCACGAAGCACTGCGCCAGCTCCAGACCCCTGCCCTCCTCGCCGAACATCGCCGAGGCAGGCACCCGCACGTCTCGCAGCGACACCTCGGCGTGGTCGGTGGGCATGTTGAAGGTCCACCAGTGGAAGTCCACCGAGAACCCCGGCGTGCTGGTGGGCACGACGAACGCGGTGATGCCCCGGGCATCTCCCGGTTCACCGGAGGTGCGCGCGAAGATCACGTCGTGGGTGGCGGAGTGCATCCCGGAGTTGAAGCGCTTGCCGCCGTTGATGATCCAGTCGTCGCCGTCGCGGACCGCGGTGGTCTCCAGCCAGGTGGCGTCGCTGCCGTGGTCGGGTTCGGTGAGGCCGAAGCCGAGCCGGGCTCCGCCGGTGAGCATCGGTTGCAGGAACTCCTGACGCTGCGCCGCGGTCCCGAACTCCAGCATCATGTGCACGACGGGGAAGTTGCCGACGACCGATGCCTCGTTCTGCAGGTCGTTGTGCAGACCAAGGCCTTTCGCCGCCAGGTGCTCGCGGATCACGGCCATCTCGAAGTTGCCGCCACCACCGCCGCCGACCTCCACCGGCAGCCCGTAGCGCAGCCATCCTGCCGCGTCGGCGCGCCGGGCCATCTCGCGCAGCAGCGCTTCCCACTCGGGGCGGGGCGTGCCACCTGCCTCGAAATCGGTGCGGGCGTACTCCCGCCGGTGGTCGAAGAAGCGCACGTTGTCGTCCTGCTGCTGGAGCGGAACGATCTCCGACTCGATGAACTGGTCGAGCTCACCGAGCAGGGCGACGAGCTCACCGGGCATCGAGAAGTCCATGCAAGCCTCCTTAGCGCCCGTTCAGTGACCTTAAGCACACGTTCCGGCTGGCACAAGAGGGCGTCAGTCGACCAACCACTCGCCGGTGAACTGCGGTTCGGTCTTGTTCACGAAGGCCCGGAACGCCGCGGGCGCGTCGGCGGTCGCGAAGTTGACCGACTGGGCCCGGGCCTCGGATTCCAGCGCTTCGCGGAACGTCTGCTGACCTGCGGCGTTGAGCATGGCCTTGCTCTGCGAGATCGCCACCGGAGCCCCGCACGCGAGCGTGTCGGCGAGGTTGTCGACGAAGTTGTCCAGCTCGTCGTCGCCCTTCACCCAGGTGACCAGCCCGAGCTCGCGGGCCTCCTCGGCGCCGATGATCTCGCCGAGCAGCGCCAACCGCTTGGCCTGCTGCAGACCGACCAGGCGAGGCAGCAACCAGGAGCCGCCGAAGTCCAGCGACAGGCCGCGCTTGGCGAAGATCTGCGAATACCGGGCGTCCGGTGTCGAGACCAGCAGGTCGCAGCCCAGCGCCAGGTTCCAGCCCGCCCCCACCGCGACGCCGCGCACCTTGGCGATCACCGGCTTCGACAGCTCGTGCAACGTCAGCGCCACGTCGTTGACCCGGTGCATGCGGCTCAGCGGATGCCCGCCCCGGTCGGCGGAGAGGTCGGCACCGGCGCAGAAGTCCCCACCGGCCCCGGTCAGCACCACGGCCCGCACGGCGTCGTCGAGCTCCGCGCTGCGCAATGCCTCGTGGAGCGCATCCCAGGTCGGCGGGTCGATGGCGTTCTTGCGCTGCGGCCGGTTCAGCGTCAACGTCAGCACGGGCCCACGCTGCTCCGCCAGAACGGTGTCACTGTCCACTGTGCTCACACGCCCTCCGCCGAACTCCGATGCACTTATCGATCGCTAAGTTAACACCCGGAACTCGAAAACGTAACCAACCACAACGGGGCATTCGCTCGTCGACCATCCGGCGACCGACGAGCTGACACCACCCGGAGCGCGCGAACCCGCCGCCGAGTCCGGTCAGGTCAAGCATCGCCTCTACGGCGACCTCGCCGCTGCGATGACCGGGGCGAGGTTCGTCGGTTGGACGATGCGGGGCATTCGGACATGGCTGGAGCAGGGCTGATGCCGTGGTTCGGGCGGTTCGCGATGTGGTGTGACTAGCGGGCGATGCCCGTGCCGACGAGGGTGGTGGCGTCGAGCTCGGCCAGGCCCACCTCGTCGAGGCGGGTGAGGTAGCGGTCCCGGACTCGGGCGACCTGATCGGGGTCGAGGCCGCTGAGGACGCCCCGGTAGCCGGAGCCGAGGACGAGCAGCCAGGCGACCTCGGGTGTCATCAACAAGCTCCGCTCGTGCACAGCGACGTCCACTTCGGACAGGCCGAGGTCGTTCAGCCAGCTGGCGAACGTGTCCGGCTGGTTGATGCGGTCGCCGGGACGCTTCGGCCGCTCGCCGGGCGGCTCGGCACCGGCCGCCTCCGCGACGGCGAGGGCGAGCTGCCTTCCCGCCGGGTCCATCGCACCACGACGCCAGATCGTGAACGCGACCCGGCCTCCCGGCCTGGCCGTCCCGATGAGGTGCCTGGTGCCGGCTTCCACGTCAGGGAAGAAGAAGATGCCCAGCGCCGACTGGACGAGGTCGTACCCGGAACCGCCCCAGCTGGTGACGTCGGCCTCGTGGGTCTTCAGCTGCGACAGCCCGGCGGCCCGTTCGCGCAGCTCGGCGATCATCGGGCCGTGCCGACCTCGCCCTGTCGTGCCATGGCCGCTCCTCCTTCAGCCCTGGCGAACCTTGTAGCGCGGGGTCTTCTTGTTGATCACGAAGGTCTTTCCGTGCCGGCGGATCACCTGAGCCCCGGGCTTCTGCTTCAACGACTTCAACGACTTGCGCACCTTCACCGTTCCACGACCTTCCTCCAGAGCGACGCACTCCACCCTATCGAAAATGACAACCATTGTCATCACAACAACCAGGTCCCGGTTCCCATGGAACTCAGGTACCGGAGTTCCACTGAAATCGGGTGCCGGAGTTCCACTGAAATCCGGGGCCGGATCACCGTCGGTGACCTCGGTGTGGGTGGTTCTGGTGCGAACCGTCCGGGCAGAACCGGCATTGATCATGGGCGGGTCGGACCAGAACCGCCCCCTGGACACTCGTGCCGAACGGGCGCGGATGGCTCCGGGCGTTGTTCACGATCACCTGGCGCCTGCGGCGGTAGCATCTGCGGCGTGCTGGACCAGGTGCGCTTCGTCTTTCGGGTGCGTCCTGGAACCTCATGACGGCGCCGGACGCGGAGGAGACCACGTGACCGCACCGACGGACGTACTGCGTCTCGTCACCGAAGCCCGCCCGAAGCTCGAAGGCAACCGCGAGAGCAACGACCGGCTGCGCAGGCTCAGCGACGAGACGGTCTCCTGCCTCGTCGACACCGGAGTGATGCGAGCGCTGGTGCCCGCGCGCTTCGGCGGTGGGGAGTGCTCGCTGCGCACCGCGATCGACGCGACGTGCGAGGTCGCGAAAGCCGACCCCTCCGCCGGGTGGGTGGTGATGATCCTCGGCTCCGGCGCGTTCCTCAGCGGGATGTTCCCGCCGCTCGCGCAGGAGGAGGTCTACGCCGACGGTCCCGACACCCGCGTGTGCACCGTGCTCGCACCGAAGTCCACGGCGCGGGCGGTCGACGGCGGCTGGCTGCTGACCGGGCGCTGGGGCCCGGCCTCCGGATGCCTGCACTCGCAGTGGGCGATGATCGGATTCCCCGGCGTCGACGGCGATGCGTCCCTCGCGCTGGTCCCGATGGCGGAACTGGCCGTCGAGGACACCTGGTTCACCACCGGCATGCGTGCCACCGGCAGCAACCTGCTCGTCGGGAGCGACGTGTTCGTCCCCGAGCACCGGGTCCTGCGGTTCGCCTCCGCCATCCGCGGCCGGTTCCCCGCGGGGCGCCCGGCGGAGTCCCGCTACCGCTCAGCGCTGATGTCCACGCTGGCGACCTACATGATCGCGCCCTACCTCGGGATGGCCTCCGCCGCGCTGGACCACGTCGTGGCAGGCGCCGACACCAAGGGCATCGCGTTCACCCACTACGAGCGCCAGCGCGACTCCACGGCGTTCCAGCTGGCCGTCGCCGACGCCTCGATGAAGATCGACCTGGCCCAGCTGATCGCGGAGAACTCCGCCTCCGTCGTCGACGGCCACGCCGACGCCGGTACCTTCCCCGACGACCTCACCAGGGCCAGGATCCGCCAGCACACCGGCCACGCCGCGCAGCTGTGCCGGCAGGCGGTCGACGACCTCGTCACCGCGCACGGCGCCGCGGCGTTCTCCGAGACGAGCCCGCTGCAGGCGCACGTGCGCGACATCCACACCGCATCGCGGCACGCCGTGGCCAATCCTGCCTCGTGCGCCGAGGTCTTCGGCCGCGCGCTGCTGGGCGTCGAGCCGAACATCACCGACATGATCTGACGCGATCAGGCTTCGACGTACGGGATCGTTTGCGGGCCTTCGGGGAGGACGCAGACGCGGGCCTGCGGTCCCCTCGCGGCGAGCTCCTCGGCGACCGCGGTGGCGATGTCGTCGATCCGGTGGAGGTGGGCCGTGCGGAGCTGCGCGTCGGTGAGGTCGGTGGTGTGCACGCCGACGCGGGCGGTGGCGAGCACGCGGGCGAGGGCCTGCACCTGCCACTGGTCCGGGACGGTTTCGGCCCTCCCGGAGATGGTGCGCAACAGCGCTTCGGGCGTGGGTTCGGATGCCAGGACTTCGCGGAACGAGCCGTGATCGGGGAAGCCGTCGCTGCACTCGGCCGCGCAGATGATCAACCCGCCCGGCTTGACGACGGTCGCGGCGGCGGTCATGCCCTTGACCGCTTGGTAGACGTTCTGGTCGAGCGGATACCCGGAGTTGGTGGTGACCACGACGTCGTAGCGCTGCGGAACGGGACGCATCGACAGCTCGCGCACCACCTCGCGGGCGGCGGCGTGCATCGGGAGCAGGTCTCCACCGAATGCCTCGACGATCCGCTGCTCGCGGTTGAGCACCACGTCGAAGGCGTAGTCCACGCCGGTGCCCTCCGCGATGGCGCGGACGTCGTCGTGAACCGGGTTGCCCTCGCAGACCGCCCAGGTCGCACGCGGGCTGGCGATGCGCGCCGCGTCGTGCAGCGTGAGCACGGTGTCCAGTCCGGCCAGCCCCGGGGCGACGAGCTTGGGGCCACCGCTGAAACCCGCGAAGAAGTGCGGTTCGACGAAGCCGGTGGTGATCCGGACGTCGGCCTCCACCCAGTGCCGGTTGAGCGACACCGGCACGCCGTCGCCGAAAGTTCCGAGCGCGCAGAGCACTTCGGGGTCTCGGCAGTCGTGGTTGATGATGCGCATGGTCTCGACGAGCTCGTCTCCGAGCATGGCCCGCAGCTCCGAGTCGGTGTTGCCCCGGTGCGTCCCGGTGGCCACGAGCAGCGTGAAGTCCTCCCGCGTCGCGATGCCCTCCAGCTCGGCCAGCAGGGCGCGCACCATCGCCTCGCGGGGCTGCGGCCGGGTCGCGTCGCAGAGCGACACCGCGATCCGCTGGCCAGGCCGCACCCGTTCCCGCAGCGGGGGACCGGCGACCGGTTCGACGAGCGCTCGGCGCAGCGCCGCCGCCGCGTCGGGTGCCGCCGGCGGGTGGGCGGGCGCGACCACGGTCGTGCGCTCGGACGGCAGCTCGACGGTGAGCCCCGTCCTGCCGTAGGCCAGCTCAACGGACAACGTCTCCGGCATTCATCGCTCCAGGTCCACTCGGGTCTCCCCCCGATCTTGACCCAGCGAACGGCGCAGCGGGCAGACCCGCCTCCTCGGCTGTTCCCGCACCCGACACCGAAATCCCCACCCATTCGGAGCATTTCATTCCAGCTCGCCGATGATCCGGAACAATTTGCTCCGCTATTGCGTCCTAGGCGCCGGATAAGCGCAGCTCAGAATCCCCGAGAAGACTGTTCGGGACTTTTCGCAACGGACGATCTGCAACCGCTTGCGCCGCCCCGATGTGCGCTGGCTCTCGCGGATCAATCCTGTTAAGTTAGCCTTGCCTTTGTTAGCGTTTCTGCTCGTAGCTTTGCCTTTCGGTCGTCGATCTGAGGAGAAACGTGGCCGTCGACACCCAGACCGAATCCGTAATCGGGTCGGTTCTCGAATGCGTGGGGAACACCCCTGCTGTCGCGATGAACCGGCTCTTCCCTCAAACCGATGTCGAGGTGATCGCGAAGCTCGAACTGATGAACCCCGGCGGGAGCATGAAAGACCGGTCCGCACGGCACATCATCGAATCCGGGTTGCGCAGCGGTTCGATCCGGCGCGGGACCCACCTGGTGGAGAGCAGCTCCGGCAACTTCGGGATCGCGCTGGCCATCGCCGCGCGCATCCACGGGCTGCGGTTCACGTGCGTGCTGGATCCGAAGGCCGTGCCCGCCAACGTGTCGATCCTCCGGCACCTGGGCGCGGAGGTGGAGATGGTCGACCAGCCGGACGAGACCGGCGGCTACCTGCACACCCGAATCCTCCGCGTGCAGGAGATCGTGGCGAACTCTCCCGGCGCGATCTGGATCAACCAGTACGCCAACGACCGCAACTGGCAGGCGCACTACCACGGCACCGGCGACGAGCTGAGCCGTCAGCTCGACGGACCGCCGTCCTACTTGTTCGGGGCGGTCAGCACCACCGGCAGCTTGCTGGGCTGCTCGCGACGGCTGCGGGAGAACTTCCCCGAGATGCGGGTGGTCGCGGTGGACGCCGTCGGCTCGGTGATCTTCGGCGGCCCACCCGGACAGCGCGACGTGCCGGGAATCGGCGCCAGCCGGGTCCCGGAGCTGTTCAGCCCCGACGAGATCGACGAAGTGGTGCACGTCAACGACTTCGAGGCCGCCGTGGGCTGCCGCGAACTGCTCGCCACCGAGGGGATCTTCGCCGGCGGGTCCACCGGAGCGGTGGTCGCCGCCGTGCAGCGCACGCTGCCGCGACTCCCCCGCCCGTGCCGGGTGGTGGCGGTGTTCCCGGATCGCGGGGACCGCTACCTCGACCTGATCTACAACGACGACTGGTTCGACGCCGCCCGCCGGCGCTGCGCGAACTGACCAGAACACCGCAACACGAAGGAGAAGACCGGTGACCACCGAGGAATCCCCGCAGATGCTCTACCTGAGCCGCAGCGACATCGCAGCGGTCGGCGGCGCGGCGTCCGAGCTCTACGTGGAAGCGCTCAACGACGGGTTGATCGCGCACTCCGAGGGCAAGACCGTGCAGCCGCTCAAGCCGTACCTGCGGGTCGCGGGCAAGCAGGGCCACATCGCCGACCGGATCATCGCGATGCCCGCGCACGTCGGAGATCCCGGGCTGTCCGGCATCAAGTGGATCGGCAGCAAGCACGACAACCCCGCCGAGCGCGGCAAGGAGCGCGCCAGCGCGGTCATCGTGCTCAACGACCCGGAGAGCAACTACCCCGTGGCGGTGCTCGAAGGAAGCTTGATCAGCGCCTGGCGCACCGCGGGCGTGACCTGCCTGGCCGCCCGACACCTGGCGCGCGCCGGGTTCTCCGAGGTCGCGCTGGTGGGCTGCGGCGTCATCGGCAGCACCCAGATCACGGCGCTGCTGGAGCAGTTCGACTGCATCCAACAGGTCCACCTCCACGACCAGCGACCGGAGGCCGCGCACGCGCTGGCCGAGCGGATCGGCAATGAGCACCCGTCGGTCAAGGCCCGCGTGACCGAGACCGCCGAAGAGGCCGTGCGAGCCGGTGACCTGGTCGTTCCGTGCACCGTCACCAGCGAGCCCTACATCGTCTTCGACTGGCTCAAGCCCGGTGCGCTGCTGTGCAACGTGTCCATCATGGACGTTCACAAGGACGTCTTCCTCAAGGCCGACAAGGTCGTGGTGGACGACTGGGACCAGAGCAACCGCGAGAAGAAGATCATCAACCAGCTGGTGCTGGAGGGTTCGTTCTCCCGCGAGCAGCTGCACGCCGAGCTCGGCGAGGTCCTGGCGGGCACCCGTCCCGGCCGCACCGATGACGACGAGATCATCGTGCTCAACCCGATGGGCATGGCCGTGGAGGACATCGCCTGCGCGGGCGCGGTCTACGAGCGCGCCAAGGAGCAGGGCGTCGGCACCTGGCTGGACCTGTACTGATGCAGGTGGGATCGGCCGAGCTGGTCATGCGGGACCTCATCGACGTGCTGCTGCAGGAGGAGCTCGTCGAGCTCACCGAAGAGCCGCCGGGCTGGGGCCGGATCACGCTGGCGGACGGCGCGGTGCGCTTCCGGATCGTCTCCGGTGGCGCGCTGCAACGCCATCGCCACGCCGGCGGCCCGGTCCTGTTCGAGGGGACGCGGTCGCTGTCGCCGGCTGAGCTCCTCTCGCTGGTGAGCGAGGACTCGTCCGAGGTGGCCGCGGATCTGCGGGCAGCTGTGGAGCACGCCGAGGTGCTGCGCGAGCAGCGCGCGTCCCTCGACCTGACCCCGCGAGACGGCCGGTTGCTGGCCGGGGAGCGGTTGGCGGCGACGCGCAACCGACCGTTCCACCCCACCTCGCGGGCGGCCGCGGGGTGGCGCGCGGAGGAGGTCGAGCGGTACGGCCCGATGCGCGGTGAGCCGTGGGGGCTGGACTGGGTGGCGGTGCGCCGCGACCACCTCGTGCACGGCGCTGACCCGCTCTCGCACCACCTCGCCGAGCTGGTCCTCTCACCCGCCGAACTGCAGGCGCTCGACGAGGCCGGGGAGGAATACCAGCCGATTCCGGTGCACCCGTGGCAGTTCCAGCACGTCCTCGCGAAGTCCTTCGGCGCGGAGATGGTGGAGGGCGCGGTGGTTCCGCTGGCCCGCGGGCTCGGCGGTTTCCACCCCACCTCCTCGCTGCGCACCCTGGTCGCGGAACCCGAGACCGACCGGCACGTCAAACTCCCGCTCGGAGTCGCCACGCTGGGCGCGACGCGGTTGCTGCCGCCCCGCTACCTGGCCAACGCCGAGCGGGCCCAGCGCTGCATGGCCGATCTGCTCGACCGGGTTCCGGCGTTGGGCGAACGGGTCGCGTTGTGCGACGAGCGGGTCTGGGCCGGTTGGCACGACCCGGACGACGAGTTCGGGGATCGGCCCGGGCAACTCGCCGCGCAGGTCCGGATCTACCCGGAGCTCGACGGGTTGGTGCTGCCGATG
This sequence comes from Saccharopolyspora aridisoli, assembly GCF_004348445.1. Lineage (GTDB taxonomy): Bacteria > Actinomycetota > Actinomycetes > Mycobacteriales > Pseudonocardiaceae > Saccharopolyspora > Saccharopolyspora aridisoli. The sequence continues at coordinate 106,715 of NZ_SMKV01000019.1, forward strand.
GCGGCGCTGGCCGCGCACGAGTGGGACGTGCTGGCACCGGTGATCTCCGACCGGTTCGACCCGGTCCGGTTCTTCGGCGACCTGGCGCGCTCGTTCTGCGAGATCGCGTTCGGCTTCCTGAGCCGCGGGGTGCTGCCGGAGCTGCACGGCCAGAACGTGGTGGTGCAGCTCGAAGAGGGGCGGGTGATGCAGTTCGTGCTGCGCGACCACGACACGCTGCGGTTGTTCCCGGACTGGATGCGGCTGGCCGGTACGCCGGATCCGCAGTACGTCATCAAACCCGGTGCGCCGCAGTCGCTCCGGCTCGATTCGGCGGAATCGCTGGTCGGCTACCTGCAAACCCTCGGGTTCCAGGTCAACCTCTACGGCATCGCCGACGCCCTGCGCCGTCACTTCGGCGTGGACGAGCGGGAGCTGTGGGCGCAGTTGCACCAAGCGGTGCGGGGGCTCCTGCCCGCGCAGCCCACCGAGGTGCGCGAGGTGCTGCGGAAGTGCCTGCTGGGAGCCGATTCCTGGCCCAGCCGTCGGGTGCTGGAGCCGCTGCTGCAGCAGGGGAGGTCCAGCGGCGTGAGCATGCCCGCCGGTGCCGGATCGGTGCCGAATCCGCTGGTCGGGGAGTTGAGGGCGTGATGTTCTCGCCGGGCAGGACCTATCCCGTGCTGTGCCTGGGCCAGTTCGCGGCGACCGCGGGGCTGACGATCGTCGTCCCGCTGCTGCCGTTCTACCTGGCAGGGCTCGGCACGCCTCGACCCGAGATCCCTTGGTGGACGGCGGTTTCGGTGGCGGCTCCGGCGGTGGTCCAGCTGTTCAGCGGGCCGTTGTGGGGCTGGGTCGGTGACCGGTTCGGCCGCAAGGCGATGGTGGTGCGCGCCCACGCCGGGCTGGGCCTGGCGATCGCGCTGATGGCCCTGGCCAGCACACCGGAGGAGTTCCTGGCCTGCCGGTTGCTGCAGGGCGCGTGCGGCGGCGTGGTCAGCGCGACCGCCTCCTACGCGACCGCGGCGGCCTCGACCGACCGGCGCGGTCGCGCGCTCGGGATGCTCTTCGGCGCCACGGCGGCGGGTTCGCTGCTGGGGCCGCTGGTGGGCGGGTTGCTGGCCACCCGGATCGGGTTCGGGCCGTTGTTCGCGGCGGTGGCGGGGATGCTCGTGCTGTCGAGCGTGCTGGCCGCGTGCTCGTTGACCGAGCCACCGGCGCAGGCGCGAGAACGCCATTCGCCGCGCGCCATCGCGGGAATCCTGCTCAGGCGCAGGGAGAGCCGCCTGATGCTGCTGGCCGGTTTCGCGGCGCAGGCCGCGATCTACGCGCTGGTGGTGGTCTTCGCACCGCAGGTCGAGCGGATGTCCGGGTCGGTGGCCACCGCGACGGTGTGGGTCGGTGCGTTGCAGGCGCTGACCTGGGCGACGTCGTGCGCGGGCAGTCCCTGGTGGGGCCGCCGCAACGACCGCAGGCCCGCGCAGCTGGGCTTCGCCGTGGCTGCGGCCTGCTGCGCGCTCGCGGTGGCGTTGCAGGGCTTGGTGAGCGTGGAAGGGCTGATCCCGCTGCGGATCGTGCAGGGCTTCTGCTTCGCGGCGCTCGTGCAGTCGGTGCTGCACGTCAACGCCAACCACGTGCCGGAGCGCGGTTCGGGCACGGCGTTCGGGTTCAGCACCGGGGTGCTCGACCTCGGTCAGGTTTTCGGCCCGCTCGCGGGCGCCGTCCTGGCGGTCCTGCTCCCGCCCGCGGCGGCGTTCTCCCTCATCGGCGCGCTGCTGGGCGTCGCCGCACTGCTGGCCCTGGCCGGCCGAACGAAGGCGGCGGAGGTCCCCACTCACACCTCCGCCCCGGTTGAGATTCACGAGAAGGTGTTGCGGTGAACGACGTTGTGGCACGTGCGGCGGCCCGGCAGCGGCTGCTGAACGCGCTGATCAGGGAAGTGGGCGGCGAGTTCGGTGCCGGCTCGGTGCGGGTCCCGCTGCGAGCCGGCACCGGGGATGCCTCTCCGAGCCAGTTGTGCGCGGAGGTCCGGCACCGGTCCGAGATCGGCCACCACGTCTACGGGTCGGAGGTGTTCCGGGACGGGGTCGCGCTCGAGCACGAGCAGTTCGTGGCGCTGGTGGCCGACGAGCTGGCCGGGCGCTGCGCGACGGCACCGCCGGGAGCGGTGGAGCGCTTCCGGCGTCAGGTCGCCAACAGCGTCGCCCGGACGGCGCGCTACCTGGACCGGCCCCCGTTCACGAAGGCGACCGATCCGGCGGAGATCACCCGGCAGGCGGAGCAGTCGCTGCTGCTGGGGCACCCGTTCCACCCGACGCCCAAGAGCGCGGAGGGGATCAGCGACGAGGACCTGGAGCGCTACGCCCCGGAGCTCGGCGCGTCGTTCCGGCTGCACCACTGGGCCGCTGCCCCCGAGCTGCTGCTCGAGGAGCGGGTCGGTGACGGGCCGTGGCTCCCGCAGGAGGACCTCTCCGTTCTCCCCGTGCACCCTTGGCAGGACCGCTACCTGCGGGAGCAGCCCCAGGTGCAGGAGTTGATCGAGTCGGGGCGGCTGACTCCGCTCGGCCCGGTGGGAGCGCGGGTGTACGCGACGTCCTCGGTGCGCACCGCCTGCGATCCCGGCTTCCCGACGGCGTGGAAGTTGCCGCTGCACGTGCGCATCACCAACTTCGTGCGCAACAACCCCGTCGAGCACCTGCACCGCGCGGCCGACGCGGGACGACTGGTGGCGGCGCTCGAGAAGCACTGGGAGCACGAGGGTTTCGAGGTGCTGCCGGAGACCGGGTACCGCACCCTCGACCCGGCGGTCGTCGGCGACCTGGCGGCGGACTTCGCCGTGCTGTTCCGCCGGAACCCGTTCGCGGGCACCGACATCGCGCCGCGCGTGCTCGCCGCGCTGCTGGAGGACCGGGTCGACGGACGTCCGGCGCTGGTGGAGCTCGTCGAGCAGGCTGGCCCGCTGACCACCGAGCACGTCGCCGAGTGGCTGCTCCGCTACCTGCGGATCTCGCTGGGACCGCTGCTGGCGGTGTTCACCGACGACGGCATCGGCTTCGAAGCGCACGTGCAGAACAGCCTGCTGCACACCGACGGCGGCTGGCCGAGCAGGTTCTACGTGCGCGACATGGAAGGCACCAGCGCTGACCGCGATCGCGTGCCCGACGGAGTCCTGCCCCCGACCAGCCCGGTGCTCTACGACGACGCCGAGGCGTGGCACCGGTTGCGGTACCACCTGGTCACCAACCACCTCGGGCACGTGGTCGCGGTGCTCGGCCGGTGCACACCCGCCGGCGAGCGGGTGCTGTGGGAGGTCGTCCGCGAGTTCCTGCGCGGCGTCCCCGGGCGGTACGCGGCCGCACTGCGCGAGGCACCGGCACTGCCCGCCAAGGCGAACCTGCTCAGCCGGTTCTCCGAGCGCGGTGAGAACCCGCTCTACGTCGACATCCCCAACCCGATCCACGAGGTGATCAGATGACCGCCGAGCTCGTGCAGGCAGCGCTGACCGACCCCCGCGCCGCGGACGTGCGGCGCCGGGTGTTCCGCCAGCTGGTCGAATCGCTGCTCTACGAAGGTGCTGTGCGCACCGAGCGGGACGGCGACGAGCACGTCGTCACCGGGACCGACCACGACGGCGAACCCGTGCGCTACTCCTTCCGCGCGGTGCGCAGGTTCGGGTTCGGCCGGGTCGGGCTGACCTCACCGGTGCTGCGCGACGGCGTCGAGGCCGAGTCGGTCACCCGGTTCCTCTCGGAGGTCCACAAGTCCCTGGACGCCGACCCCGACCACCTCCCCGGATTCGCCCGCGAGCTGGAGGAGACCCTGTTCAAGGACGCGCTGTCGGAACACCTCCGGGCGGACCCACCGTCCACTGCGGACCACGACGTCCTGGAATCTGCCATCACCGACGGCCACCGCTACCACCCGACGTACAAGTCGCGCCTCGGGTTCGACGTCGCCGACGACATCGCCTTCGGCCCGGAGTTCGCCAACCCGCTGCGCCCGCTGTGGCTGGCAGCGCACCGCGACATCACCGAGGTCAGCGGTTCCGCAACCCTCGGTCGCGACTACGTGAACGAGCAGCTGGGCAGCGCGGTCGAGGGCTTCCACCGCCGGATCGAGGACGCTGGCCGCGACCCGGACGACTACGTGCTGGTCCCGGTGCACCCGTGGCAGTGGCGGGAGCGCATCGCGCGAGCGTTCTCCGAGCAGCTCGGACGCGGTGAGCTGATCCCGCTGGGCGACGATCCGCACGAGTTCCTCGCCCAGCAGTCGATCCGCACCCTGACCTGCCGCGACGCCCCCGAACGCCCCTACCTCAAGCTGTCGATGTCGATGGTGAACACCTCCACCAGCCGCGGCCTGGCCGCGCACACCGTGCGCAACGCCCCGCGCATCACCGGCTGGCTGCGCGAGGTCGTCGCCGGCGACGACTACTTGTCCGGCGAGCTGCGGCCGATCCTGCTCGGCGAGGAGCTGGGCGTGTCGGTGACACCGGAAGCCGATCTGCTGCAGGCCGACACCTACGGCGCCCTGGCGTGCATCTGGCGCGAGAGCCTGCACCCGCACCTGGGAACCGGGGAGCGGGCGATCCCGTTCACCGGCCTGACCGCCTGCCTGCGGGACGGAACACCGCTGATCGACGCGTGGGTGCGCGACTCCGGGGTCGAGGACTGGGTGCGTCAGGTGGTGCGGGTCAGCGCCCTGCCGCTGGTGCACCTGCTGTGCGCGCACGGCGTCGCGCTGGAGTCGCACGCGCAGAACATGGCCCTGGTGCACGTCGACGGTAAGCCGGAGCGCGTGGTGCTCAAGGACTTCCACGACGGCGTGCGATTCTGCCGGGAGCACCTCGCCGAACCCGCTCCGGAGCTGGCGGGAACGCCCGCGCACCACCAGAACCGCAACTCCTTCGTCGAGACCGACGAGCTGAGCTTGGTCACCGACTTCCTGCTGGACGCGTTCTTCTTCATCAACCTCGGTGAACTCGCGCTGTTCCTCGACGACCACTACGGCTTCGCCGAACAGGACTTCTGGCGGCTGGTGGTCGAGGAGATCCGCGCCTACCAACGCCGATTCCCCGAGCTGGAAGCGCGTTTCCAGCTGTTCGACCTGTTCACCCCGGCCATCGAGGTGGAGCAGCTGACCACCCGCAGGCTGCACCCGGACACCGAGCTGCGGCTGCACGCCGTGCCCAACCCGCTGGCGGAGGTGGAGCAGTGCTGAAACCCAACACCGTCAAGCACCGGCTCGCCGAAGGCGGCGAGAGCTACGGGTTGTTCTGCTCCATCCCGTCACCACCGCTGGTGGAGATGATCGGCTGCGCGGGCTACGACTTCGTCATCCTCGACACCGAGCACTCGCTGGTCGACCCGCAACAGCTGGAGAACCTCATCCGGGCGGCCGAAGCGGTCGACCTGGTCGCCTTCGTCCGCGTTCCCGAAGCCGACCCCGGAGCGATCCTGCGAGCCTTGGACGCGGGTGCGCTGGGCGTGGTGGTGCCGCACGTGCGGTGCCGCGCCGACGTGGACGCGGCGGTCCGCGCCGCCCGCTACGCGCCGGAGGGCATGCGCAGCCTCAACGGGGGCCGGGTTCCAGGCTTCGGGCGCATCGAGCTCACCGAGTACGTGCGCCGGGCCAACGAGGAGACCATGGTCATCGCGATGATCGAGGACGCCGAGGGCGTCGACGAGCTGCCGTCGATCCTCGCCGGTGGCGGCATCGACTTGGTGCTGGAGGGCGCGGCGGACCTGTCGCAGTCCTACGGCGTCGCGTGGCAGACGCGGCATCCGCTGGTCCAGGAGGCGCTGGCCCGCGTGCACGCCGAATGCGACGCCCACCGGGTGCCCTACTGCGCGATCCCCCGAACCCCCGAGGACCACGAGCGGTGGCGCGCGGCCGGGGTGCGCGCCTTCGTGCTCGGTGAAGAACGCGGCCTGGCCGCCCGCGCGCTGCGCGCCCACCTCGACCGACACCGGGAGAACCATGACTGAGCGACTCGAGCGACTCGTGCGGGAACGCGTCGGCGGCGATCCCGTGTGCCTGTTCGCCTACGACCTCGACCGGCTGACCGACCACGTCCGCGCCGTCACGGCCACCCTGCCGCGCCGCTGCCGGATGTTCTACGCGATGAAGGCCAACAGCGCCGATCCGCTGCTGCGCGCCCTGGCTCCGCTGGTCGCCGGGTTCGAGATCGCCTCGGGCGGTGAGCTGGACAAGGCGCGCGCCGTCGGCACCGACGTCCCGGTGGTGTTCGGCGGCCCGGCCAAGACGCCTGCGGAGATCGAGCAGGCGCTCAAGCAGGGCGTGCAGCGGCTGCACGTGGAGAGCCTGCTGGAGCTGCACCGGGTTTCGGCCGCGGCGACCCGGCTGGGCACGACGGCGGAGGTGCTGCTGCGGGTCAACCTCTCGGGCCCGTTCCCGACCGCGACCCTGGCGATGGCGGGAAGGCCCACCCAGTTCGGCATCGACGAGCAGGACCTGCCCGCCTGCGTGTCCGCGGCTCGCGAGCTGCCCGGGGTGCGGCTCACCGGATTCCACCTGCACTCGCTGTCCAACAACCTCTCCACCGACGCCCACCTGGAGCTGCTGGCGCACTACGGGCGGACGGTGTCGGAGTGGGAACGGGAGTTCGGGCTGCGCTGCGAGGTGGTCAACGTCGGCGGCGGCATCGGCGTCGACTACGCCCGGCTGGACCGGCAGTTCGACTGGCCGACGTTCGCCCGGCGCCTGCCGACGGCGCTCGCCGAGTTCCCCGCGCACATCCGGGAGATCGACTTCGAGTGCGGGCGCTACCTGGTCGCCGAATGCGGCAGCTACGCCGTGGAGGTGCTGGACGTCAAGCGCAACCACGGCGTGCACTACGCGCTGGTGCGCGGCGGGACCCACCAGTTCCGGCTGCCGTCGTCCTGGCAGCACAGCCACCCCTTCACGGTGCTGCCGGTGGAACGCTGGGACTCGGCGGCGCCGCGTCCGGAGGTCAGCGGACCGGTCACCGTGGTCGGCGAGCTGTGCACGCCGAAGGACGTCCTCGCCCGCGACGTGCCGGTGGAGCGCATCCGCGCGGGTGACGTGCTGGTCTTCAGCCACGCGGGAGCCTACGGCTGGGAGATCTCGCACCACGACTTCCTCAGCCACCCGCATCCCGAGCACGTCTTCTTCTGACCTCGCGAGCCGGGCCTGGCTCGCCGCGACGCGCTCGACCGGCCAGGTTCAGCGCGCGTGGGTACCGTTGGGCCGTTATCTCCCGTGCAGGGCTTCGGCCCGGGTTGGAGCGGGGTGTTTGACGTGGCATCCGTGTCGTCGTGGAGTCGGCGTGAACCGAGTCGCTCTCCGTTCGCGCTCCCGAGAGGTGCGCCCGGTCGGATCGCCGGACGCATCATGCTGTGGACGAACCGCCAGGAGGAGGTGCTCGGCCTCCTCGACGTGCGAGCCGGCGCGGAGGTCCTCGAAGTCGGCTACGGGCCCGGCGGACTGATCCGGCTCCTGGAGCCGACTCGCGCGAGGCGGATCTGCGGCGTCGACCCCTCGCCGCAGATGCGCGACGTCGCGAGCCGTCCGCACTCCGAGGAGGTCCTCGCGGGCCGGATCGACCTGCGGCTGGGCACCGCCGCCGACACCGGATTCCCCGACGAGGTCTTCGACCGCGTCGTTTCGGTGAACAACGTGGCACTCTGGCCGGACCTCGGCGCGGGCGTCGCCGAGCTGCACCGGGTGACCCGCCCCGGCGGGCGGCTGTTGATCGCCTGCCACGGCGGAACGCGACCGACGTTCCTCTCGCGCAGCAACGCGCTCTCCGAGGACAAGCTCGACCGGATCGAGCGAGCGCTCCGCGGCGTCTTCTCCGAGGTCTCCCGTGAGGATTCGACCTCCCTCACCAGCTTCACCGCCGTCCGCTAGGAGTGGCGGGTTCTGACCCGGCTCCGTGGACTCCGCGCGCCACTCCTGGTGCATGCCAGTTCGACTTCCGGTCATCCGCTTGGTCGGGCGCCGGTTGCCGGGCATGCTGTGCGCGGCGTCGAAGTCCCCGGAGGGTGATCGATATGCCGCGTCCGCGGCTGGCCGTCTGCGTGGCCGCCATCGGCCTGGTCCTGGCCGCGTGCACCGCTCCCCCGCCGCGACCCGCTGTTGACCCGGCGCGACCGAACATCGTGTTCGTGCTGGTCGACGACATGGACCAGGGGCTGGTGCGGTTCATGCCGGAGGTGCTGCGGATGCAGCGGGAAGGCATGACGTTCTCGAACTCCACCGTCACCGACTCGCTGTGCTGCCCGTCCCGCGCGTCGTTGCTGTCGGGGAAGTACCCGCACAACACCGGTGTGTTCACCAACGAGCCCCCGGACGGCGGGTTCGCGGTGTTCCACCGCCGCGACGAGCGCGACACCCTGGGCACCCAGTTGCAGCAGGCCGGGTACCGGACGGGGTTCATGGGCAAGTACCTCAACGGCTACCAACCGGGCCGGACGCTCGGAGGCGAGCGGCCGTTCGTGCCGCCGGGCTGGGACGAGTGGGCCGTGGCGGGCAACGGTTACGCGGAGTACGACTACCAGCTCAACGTCAACGGTCGTGTGCGGTCGCGAGGGCACAGGCCGGGCGACTACCTGACCGACGTGCTGGCACAGCGCGGCAACGACTTCATCCGCTCCAGCGCCGCCCAGGGCACGCCCTTCTTCCTGGAAGTCGCGCCGTTCGCGCCGCACGGGCCGTTCACCCCGGCTCCTCGGCACGCCGATGCGTTCCCGGGGCTGACCGCGCCGCGCACCCCGGCGTTCGACGAACCGGACCGCTCGGACAAACCGGCGTGGCTGCGCCAACTCCCGCCGCTCCCCGCCGCGAAGGTGCAGGCGGCGGAGGTGAAGTTCCGCGAGCGAGCGCAGTCGCTGCTGGCCGTGGACGACATGCTCGCCGGTTTCCGGCGCACGCTCGCCGAGACCGGGCAGGCGCAGCGCACGCACGTCATCTTCACCTCCGACAACGGGTTCCACCTCGGTGAGCACGCGCTGCCCGAGGGCAAGCGAACGGCGTTCGACACCGACGTGCGAGTTCCGCTGATCGCCACGGGCCCTGGTGTCCCTGCCGGGCGGACGGTCCCGGATTCGGTGCAGAACGTCGACTTCCGTGCGACCTTCGCCGAACTCGCCGGTGCACCACCGCGTTCCGACATCGATGGCACCGGTTTCGCCGCGCTGCTGCGCGGCGGTTCCGGAACCGGCAGGAACGTCGCGCTCGTCGAGCACCACGAGCCGCGCACCTCGCAGGATGATCCCGATCGACAGGAGAAGCCCGACGGCATCCCGCCGACCTACACCGCGATCAGGACGCCGGAGGGGACCTACGTCGAGTACGTCACCGGCGAGCGCGAGTTCTACGACGCCCGGACCGATCCGTTCCAGCTGACCAACACCTACCCGCAATTGCCGACAGAGCGTCGCGACGAGCTCCACCGCGTCCTCACCGCCCTCGCCACCTGCCGGGGCGAAGCGCAGTGCACCGAGGCGGGCACGGTGGCGTGAACCACTCGGACTGCTGCTCGACTTCCGAGACGACCTGGCAGGAGCTCCGCCCTCCCCGGGGTGTTCAAACGATCGAAGCGCCGTGCCGCACGTCAGCGAGGGCGGCCGCGGCGGATCGGTGGTCATGCCCGTTCGCTGGCCGCGCTGCAGTTCAACGACAACACCGCTGACTGCTCAGCGGCCGAGTCCCGCCTGGTCATGATGGATGTGTCCTGGCGAAGGAGCTCGCCCCGCACCGCAACCGCGGGCACCGCCCGCCTCGTCAACGCGCTGAGCTCCCGGCCCAGGGTGGTCTGCGTGCCCACCGCGCGGTCGTCGCGGCACAACTGCTGGGCCCGCCACCTTCGCTTTCGCTGCGGCTCACCACCGCTTCCTGGCGGCGCCACCGCGCTCGATGCGGCGAGGCGTCGTCAGGTCGAAGCGCGGCCTCCTGTCCATCGCGCCACCTGGGGACGCGCCCCAGGAGTGATCACGCCTGCCAGGGGTGACTCGCGCCAAGGTATCTTGCCTTCAAGAAGATTCCATGTGAGGTTATTCGCGTGCCCGACGAGGACGTCGCGGGCAACGGGAAGACGACGAAGATCAGCCGATCAACGCCGGATCCTGTTGCACCTGAGGGCATACCGTGCGGTAACTTCGCGATCGTGGCCACCGAGCAAGCAGGAGCAGGCATGTCCGAGACGCCTTCGACGGCACCGAGTTCAACACCCGTCGGCGTGGACACGACCCAGGCCAGCATCGCCCGCGTCTACGACGCGGCGCTCAACGGCAAGGACAACTTCGAGATCGACCGCCAGGTGCTGCACGAGGTCGGTCAGGTGGCCCCCGAGGTCAAGGACATGGCGTGGTCCAACCGCAGGTTCTTGAACAGGACATGCCGGTACCTCGCCGACCAGGCCGGCATCCGGCAGTTCCTCGACTGCGGTTCGGGCCTGCCAACCGCGGAGAACACGCACCAGACCGTGCAGCGGGTGGATCCCGAGACCGAGGTCGTCTACATCGACAACGACCCGGTGGTCATCGCGCACGGCAAGGCGCTGCTCGAGGAGAACGACCACACCCACTTCGCCGCCGCCGACATCTTCAAGCCCGGCGAGGTGCTCGCCCACGAGACCGTTCGCAGGCACCTCGACTTCGCCGAGCCGATCGCGCTGCTGCAGGTCGGCACCCTCCACCACTACCTCGGCGACGACGGCCCAGAGCTGATGCGGACCTACGTCGACGCGCTCGCCCCGGGCAGCTACGTCGTCGTCGCGCACTTCTTCGACCCGGAGACCCCGGAGCACAGCGAACTGGCCCGCAAGATGGAAGAGCTCTTCGTGCACAGCCCGATGGGTTCGGGTCGCTTCCGCACCCGCGACGAGATCCGCGCGCTGCTGCCGGGCCTGGAAATCCTGCCGCCCGGCCTGGACTCCCCGGCCGACGTCGAGCTCTGCGACCTCTGGTGGCCGAACGGCCCCCGGTCGCGCCCGCCGAACCAGGCCGAGAGCTGCATCGCCGGCGTGGTCGGTCGCAAGAACTAGCCGCAGGAGAGCCCACTCGAACGTGCGGTCCGGGCGACTCAGCGCATCGGCAGCAGTTGCGGCCGCTTCGCGGTCCGACCGTCGCCGGACGATCGCCCGGCGATCCGCCGCCACAGCCACGGCGCCAGGAACGCAACGGCCCAACGGACCTCGCCGGCGACCATCCGCGAGATTCCCGGCGCTCGGCGTTCCGGAAGCGGGTGGCTCCACGAATCGTCACTTCCGGGTAGTGCCAGCGCATGCGCGAAACCGTCGGCCAGCAGCGCGTGGCCCGCGGGGTTGAGGTGCAGGCGGTCGTGGCTCCAGATCCGGCGGTCGGCGCACACCGGGTACCGGTCCGCCTCGACGACGGTGGCACCGTGCTTCGCGGCGATCTCGCGCACGCGCGCGTTGAACTCGGTGAGCCGTGGCTGCCAACGGCGGGCGATCGGCGCGATCTCGCCGATGTCGGGGTAGGTCACCGTGGCCACGTGCGCACCTGATCCGCTGAGCGCGCCGATCATCTCCTCCAGCTGCGCGGCGACCGCATCACCGTCGTACTCGCTGCGCAGCACGTCGTTGAGCCCCGCGACGACGGTCGCGAGATCAGGTTCGAGTTCCAATGCTGGTCCGAGCTGCTGAGCGCGCACCTCGCCGATGAGCCTGCCGCGCACGGCCAGGTTGGCGTAGCGGAAATCCGGGTCCAGGCCCGCGATCCTCTCCGCGAGCCGATCCGCCCAGCCGCGCAGGCCGCGCTCATCATCGCCGTCACCCACGCCTTCCGTCTGACTGTCCCCGATCGCCACGTACCGCGCGTACATGTCCACCTTCGCTCTGCAGCACCACTCTCACGTCCCTTCGGCAAGCACATCATCCCGAGGCGAAACGACGCAGCCCCTACCGCTTTTCGCCGACTCGCGCCAGAGTCCTCCCCGGTGGATCCCGGTTTCGCAGAGTCACCTGTCGCGACCGCACGTAGTAATCGGGAGTTTTTCGTCATGCGCCCAACCTGCCCGACTGCTCATGTGTCATCGTCGGGCGCATGGGGACCGAGGTATGGGCGACGTGGATCCCGGCTGTCCTGGCTCTCGCGGCCGCCGGTTTCTCGGGCTGGCTGCTGTGGTCGGCCCGGAAGACCGCTGAGGAGACCGCCCGCCGCTGCGAGACCGTGAACCGACTGGCCGCAGCGGTCGAGGCCAACACGGAGAGGACGGCGCACGCCGCCACGACCGCCACCGAGCAGGCCGAGCGCGCCTGGGAACAGGTGAAGCTGTCCCGGAGCCAGCTGGACGAAGCGCGCGAGGAGCGCCACTCCAGCACGCAGGCCGAGCAGTGGGAGTGGGCCTACGCGTTGACCACGGCCGCCCGCGAACTGGTCAACAGCTGCCACGAGCTCATCCGCACGTCCCTGGACTCGCAGGTCGCCCCGCACTACCGGACGGCCGCCGACCGCCACTACCGCCAAGCCGGACAGCGCTGGCAGGACACCATGATCAAAGCGATCTCCCGCACCCAGCCGCCGCTGGAGATGCAGCAGCAGGTCGCCACCTTCGCCGAGGTGCACCAGCGCCTGCACGGTCAACTGGGCGTGCTGCTGCGCGCCGTGGAGACCAACACGCTCGCCGAGGGCGACACCCTGACCAAGCAGATCCACGGCATGCGTCACGAGCTCAACAACGCGCACCGCAACCTGCAGCGCATCGTCAGCTCGAACCTCTCGAACCCCTCGCCCCAGGGGACGCAGACCAATTCCGCCCAGCAGACGCAGCACGACCAAGCGGTCGCCACCGGGCCGTCGCACGCCGCGCAGCAGACCCAGCTCACTCCGGGCCCGGCCCCCACCGCGTCGCAGCCGAGCGCCGCGCAGACGCAGGTCACCCCGATGGCCCCGCCGAGCACGTCTCAGACCGGCCGCACCCAGCAGGCCCATGCCGACCCACCCCAGCCGGTGGGACCCTCGACCCAGCAGCTCGCCAACCGGCCCGCACGCGCCTGACCCAGGGCGATTCCACGCCCAGCACCGGCCTCGGCGTCGTCACCCTCAGTGCCAGCGGGAAGACGTCGATCAACATCCACCCATGATGCCGCCGATGCCGCTGCGGCGCGGCCTTTCACCGGCCCGCGTCAGCTCAGGGTTCGCGGGCTGGCCCGGCGTGCATGGCGATGTCGGCTTCGGGGACGTCGAGGGATGGGGTCATCGGGACGCCACCGGTGCACCTGCACCAGGCCGAGGTCCGAGGTATCCCGGAGCTCCCGCGAGTACAGCATCGTCTCGAGGTCGCGCACGGCGTCGACGTAAGCCGGCCTCCCCCGCCCGGTCTGCGACGGCCAACGGCTCCCGATGCCTCCAAGGATCAACAGGCCACCCACGCCCAGCAACCACGAAAGTCACACCGACCACGGGGAGATCGCGCGTTTCCGGCCCCCAGGGCCAGGCGCACGATCGGCACTGCGCCGTAGGAGTGCTCCATACGTGGTATTTCCAGTCATTCTCCCCAAGGAACGGTCCTTTCTTGAGACCGTGTGCGCAGCTTGGTTGATCACCAGCTCAGCCGAGCGTCCGGCTGGGGAAGCGCCGACGGCACACTCCGCGAGCGTTGCGCGACCCGAGCACGAGCCGATGGGGGCCCCATGGACTACGGAATCGACATCAGCCACCACAACGCCGTCGACGACTGGGCGGCCGTTCGCGGCAACAACATCACCTTCGCGAGCATGAAGCTGACCGAAGGCCGGACGTGGGTCGATGACGCGGCAGGCGCCCACGTGGCCGGAGCGCGCGGCGCGGGCATCATGACCGGCGGCTACCACTTCGCCCGCCCCGGAGCCATCGACCCGCAGGTCGGGCACTTCGCCTGGTGGATGGGACAGCACGGGCTCAAGGAACCGGGCAACATGTGGCCGATGCTCGACATGGAAGATCCCGAGATCCCCGACCCGAACGCCTTCATCGCCGAGTTCGTCCGGCTGCTGCGCGTCGCGACCGGGGTTCGCGGAGTGCTGGTGTACGCGAACCTGAACTGGTTCCAGAACGTCGTCGACCCCAACCTGTGGGCAGGCGACGACGTGCTGCTGTGGATCGCCCGCTACAACGGCGACCCCGGAAACCCGGGCTGGGGCCACCCTCGCCTGGCGCTGCACCAGCACAGCGACGCCGGACAGGTTCCCGGCATCCCCGGCGGGGTCGACCGCAACGCCACCGTCGGCGGCTACACCCAGGCGGCCTTCACGCTCTGAACGACACCGGGAACCCCACCCATCCACCCGATGGCGAGGGGGTTCCCGTTTCCTGCGATGGCCTTTCCAGACCGATCAGCCGTCGTGGATCGAGGCGAACGTGCCGCTCCGCAGCTCGGGCCGGTGGGGCCGAAGGCCCAGCTCCCGTCGCCGGTGGACGCGGTGGAGATCGCCGTCGAGGGGTCGCTGCGGGAGGGGCTCGGCCGTCCACGTCCCAGAGGCACTGGCCACGCCTCCCCCAGGACCGCGCCACGACGAGCGCCGTGGTGATCCCGGTCCGGGTCAGCACAGTCGTCCTCCTCCAGTCGGTCACGCCCACCCTCTGACGCGCCGAACCGGCCGGGACCGACGACCACTGCGGCGGCCCCCTTCCACAGGGGACCGCCGCAGTGGTCGTTCAACACCGGAGCACAAGAGGCGGAACCGCCTTCTCCGAGCGTTGGTATTCGATTGTGCGATCAGGCGACGTAGCCGCGCGGCTGGACCAGGGAGGTCAGCTGGTCGAGGCTCAGCCAGTACTCCTTGTTGCCGCTGAAGTTCGCCGGGTCGGCGATCTTCACGTTCTTCTTCTCGGCGTCGTAGCCGACGACCGACACGTAGTGGTAGATCGTCTGGCTCGACGGGTAGCCGGGAGGCTGGTTACCGGGCTCGGCGACGATGTTGGCGACCATGGCCTTGCCGCTGTCGACGTTGCGAACCGTGTCGTTCCACAGCTCGTTGGTCATCTCCGGCGACACCTGGCGGCTGCTGAGGTCCTTGGCGACGTAGTGCGTGCCAGTCGGGGCCAGCAGCTTGTTCAGGCCGTCCGCGACCTGACCGACGTGGTCGGTGCCGTTCTCGGTGGTGCCGAGCTCCGTGGCCAGCTCGGCCTGGGAGGGCAGGTCACCGGTCTTGGCGGACATGGCGATCCGGGTCGCCGCGGGTCCGCACCAGTAGCCGGTCAGCTGGGCCGTGTAGTCGACGGGGAGCTCCTTGGTGACCGCCTGCGGCTTGACGTCCGCGGACTTCTTCTCGGCCTTCTCGGCCTTCTTGTCGGCGTTCGGGGCGGCCGGCGCGGCGGGAGCCGGAGCAACGGGGGCAGGGGCTTCGGG
>NZ_SMKV01000001.1 GCF_004348445.1 Saccharopolyspora aridisoli
CCTGGTTCCACTCGCTGTCCCACTGCAACCGCGATGCCTGCTCGGCCCAGAACGCCTCGCGGTCCGCATCGGCCTGGCCGTAGAGCGCCGACGTGGCGTTGGCCTGCGCCGCGAAATCCTCGGACGGTGCGAATCGGTCGTGGGCTTCGATGCTCACGGACACTCCTTGGTGGTCGGTGCGCGGTACTGGGCACGCAACGTAAGCAACTCCCGTGACCTGTGGCACCACCTGCGCGACCGATCGTCGTGCTGACGCGTTCGAACGCCCCTGCTCCGCGACGAGCGGCGGATGAGCGGTTTCGCTCACGTCAGCCCAACGGATTAGCATCCCAGCATCCATCAATGGCGATTTGGGGTTTCGATGCCGGCACCGACCAACCGAACGCCGTCGGGCGCGTGGTCGTTGCGGCGCTCGGACTCCGAATCGGTGCTGCGCACCGCGCGCCGCCTGGCCGTGAACCTGCGCGCCGGCCCCGCCGGGCCCGGAGTGCCCAGCGCGCTGCGCGACCTCCGCCGGCTCCTCGACGTGGACGCGGTCGGGATCAGCGATCTGTCCGGGTCGCTGCAGTGGTCCGGCCGGTCGAAGGCCGAGCCGGATGCGGTGACCTCGGTGGCCGACGTGCTGCACACCGAAACCCGCAGTGGCCGTCCACCGCTGGTGGCGATGCCGCTGCTGGTGCAGGACGAGCTCGCTGGGGTGCTGGTCATCGACGGCGAGGTCCGGATGTCCGCGGTGCGCGAAGCCACCGCCTGGGTCGAGGACGCGCTGGAGCACGGCAGGCTGGAGCACTCGGCGGAGCTGGCCGCGCAGTCGGAGCTGCGCGCGCTGCGGGCCGAGATCTCCCCGCACTTCATGTACAACGCGATGACCGTGATCGGCTCGTTGGTGCGCTCCGACCCCGAGCGCTCCCACGAGCTCATGCTCGACTTCGCCGAGTTCATCCGCTACGGGCTGGCCAGGCACCGCGACTACACGACCGTCTCCGACGAGTTCCACGCCATCGAGACCTACCTCGCCCTGCAGCGCGCGGTGCTGGGGGAGCGGCTGCGGGTGCAGATCCGCGTCGCGCCCGAGGTGCTGGCCGTGGCGATTCCGTACCTGGTGCTGCAGCCGCTGGTCGAGAACGCCGTGCGGCACGGCTTGGAGCCCAGGTTCACCCCGGGTACTGAAGGGGTCGGCACGGTGCAGGTGCGCGGCGAAGCCGAAGGGAACGACCTGGTCATCAGCGTCGAGGACGACGGCGTCGGGATGGACCCCGCTCACGCCGAGGCGATCCTCGCCGGGCACGGGCCTGCCGACTCGGTCGGGCTGGCCAACGTCGACCGGCGGCTGCGCAGCGTGTACGGGGCCTGGTACGGGCTGGTCGTGGAAACCGCCGAGGGAGCGGGCACCCGAGTGGTGGTCCGCGTCCCGCGATTCCATCCGGGAGTGGTGCCGAGTTGAGCGAAGGACTGCGCGCGTTGGCCGTGGATGACCTCCCGCCCGCGCTCGACGAGCTGTGCAGGCTGCTGCGGGAGGCACCCGAGGTCGCCGAGGTCGTGGCGGCATCGGACTCGCTGAGCGCGCTGCGCACGCTGCAGAGCGACCGGTTCGACGTGGTGTTCCTGGACATCTCCATGCCCGGGCTGGACGGCATGGAGCTGGCGTCGCTGCTGGCGAAGATGAGCGAGCCGCCGGTGATCGTGTTCGTCACCGCCTACGAACAGCACGCCGTGCGGGCCTACGACATCGGAGCCGTTGACTACCTGCTCAAACCCGTTCGCGCGGAACGGCTCTCGGCCGCGCTGGACCGCGTGGCGCGGCTGCTGGCCACTGAGGACGTCGGGGAACCCGTTCCGGCGCAGCCGGACGCGATGGTCGCGCTCCCGGTCGAGACGGCAGGTCGGACCCGTTACGTGCGGCGCAGCGAGGTGCTGTTCGTCGAGGCACACGGCGACTACGTGCGGTTGAACACCCGCAGCGGCGTGCACGTGGTCCGCATGCCCCTCTCCCGGCTCGAGGAGTACTGGGAGGGTGCCGGTTTCGTGCGGGTGCACCGCAGCTTCCTGCTGTCGCTGGACGCGGTTCGGGAACTGCGCAGCGATTCCGCCGGTGCGCTCAACGCCCACACCGATGCCGGTGACGTCCCGGTCAGCCGCAGGCACGCCCGGGATCTGCGGGAGCAGTTGCTGGACAACGCCCGTCAGGCCGAGATCACCAACCCTCGGGGGCGCGGATGAGCGGTGGTCCGAAGCGGGTGGCGGTGACCAGTCCGCAAACCAGGGTGGCGCACGCTCGCCGCATGATGCGGCGGCGCTGGCGAGCGCCGCGCCTCGAACCGGGGGAGGCCCTGCGGGCCAGGTCCCTGCACCGGGCGCAGCGCAGGCTCGGCGCGGTGACGCTGTTCCTGCTGGTCGCGCTGGTCTTCGGGTTGCCGCTGGTGTTCGCCGCGGCTCCGGCGCTCGACGAGCTGCGGGTCCTCGGCGTCCCGATCTCCTGGGGCTTGCTGGTGCTGGTGCCGTTCCCGGCGATGGCGGCGCTGGCGCGCTGGCAGCTGCGCGCGGCTGAGCGCGTCGAGGAGCGCTGAGCCGTGTTCGCGCTGCTGGCCGTCGCGGTCGTCGTGCTCCTCACGCTGCTGATCGGGCTGCGCGGAGTGGCGGCCATGCGCACCACCTCGGACTTCCTGGTCGCCTCACGGCAGGTGTCACCGCTGGTCAACGCGGCGGCGGTCTCGGGGGAGTACCTCTCGGCGGCGTCCTTCCTCGGCGTGGCCGGGCTGATGCTGTCCCACGGCGTGGGCGCGCTCTGGTACCCGGTGGGGTTCACCGCCGGGTACGTGGCGATGCTGGTGCTGGTCGCGGCCCCGATGCGTCGGTCAGGGGCGCTCACGGTGCCCGACTTCGCCGAGGCCCGCTTCGCCTCGCCGGAGCTGCGTCGGCTGGCAGCGCTGGTGGTGCTGATCATCGGCGGGCTGTACCTGGTCCCGCAGTTCCGCACCGCGGGCCTGGTGCTCAGCGTCGTCAGCGGTACGCCGTACTGGGTGGGCGTGGTCATCGCCGGGACCGCGGTGTCGGTGACCCTCGCGCTGGGCGGCATGCGGGCGGCGACCTACGTGCAGGCGTTCCAGTTCTGCCTGAAGCTGCTGCTGTTCGTGGTCCCCGCGGTGTGGCTGGTGCTCCAGGTCGGCCCGGCGGTGCGGCACGACGCGCTGCACCCGGTGCAGTTCACGCACTTCGCAGAGGACACCCCGGTGACGTTTCGCGTCGCGGTCGACCTCGACATCACCGAACCGGTGACCGCGCGCGACGCCGAGGGACGGCCCGTGCCGTTGCCGCCTGGTGCTCACGAGATCGAGGCGGGGCGGACGCTGACGTTCCCGGCCGGTGCGGCGGTCCCCGAGATCGACGGCATGGACGTGCCGGGCGGGCCGGACTGGCGGCGGCCGCTGCTGGACCTGGAGAACGCCGGGCACCCGTTGCTGGGGACCTGGGCGGTGCTGGTGGCCACCATGTTCGGCACGATGGGGTTGCCGCACGTCATCGTGCGGTTCCACACCAGCCCCGACGGGCGCGCGGCACGCCGTGCCGCGGCCATCACCGTGCTGCTGCTGGGCAGCTTCTACCTGTTCCCGGGCATTTACGGCGCGCTCGGCCGGGTGCTCGTGCCACAGCTGTACCTCTCCGGCGTCACCGACTCGGTCGTGGTCGGACTGCCCGCGCAGGTCGACACCGGCTGGGTCGGCGCGGTGTTCACCTCGCTGCTCACGGGCGGGGCGTTCGCGGCGTTCCTCGCGACCTCGCTGGGCCTGCTGCTGGTGGTGTCCGGCGCGATCTCCCACGACCTCACCCCGGGCGGTCTCGGCCAGCTGCGCTGGACGGTGCTGGGTGCGGCGGCCGTGGTCGTCCTGCTCGCGCTGCAAGCCGCCCACCTCTCCGCCGGCGTGCTCGTGACCTGGGGTTTCACCGTGGCCGCCGCCACGTTCTGCCCGCTGCTGGTGCTGGGCATCTGGTGGCCGCGGCTGACCCGGACCGGAGCGCTGTGGGGCGTGCTCGTCGGGCTGACCGCCACGTCGGGAGCCATCGGCGCGACCCTGTTCGGCCCGCAGCTCGACGGCGTGCCCGCAATCCTCATCGCCCAGCCCGCTCCGTGGGCGGTTCCGCTGTCCTTCGCCACCATGATCGCGATCTCGCTCCGCGGGAAGACCCCGACGTGGGCGGAGACCGCCATGCTGCGCCTGCACCTGGACGAACCGTCGCGCTCCTGACGCGATGTTGACGCGCAGGTAACGGGCCGGAGAAGGGCGCGACCGCTCGTCCCGGTCGGCATGCCGTTCGTCGACCGTTCGTCTCGTGCGGCGGTCATCGGTCCCGGACGGCTCCCGCTGCTGCTCGCAGCTTCCTTAGCGTGGCCCTCCTCACACGTTAGGGAGGATCCGTGAGCACCACCGACTCGGCCAATCCGCCGCCCACCGAAGATGTGTGGCACGAGGCCCACGCCAGCGAGGAATTCGCCACGCTGCGCCGGCGGCTGCGGGCGTTCGTCTTCCCGGTCTCCGCGCTGTTCCTCATCTGGTACCTGGTCTACGTGCTGCTGGCCGACTACGCGCACGGCTTCATGTCGATCAAGCTCGTCGGCAACATCAACGTCGGGCTGGTGCTGGGCCTGCTGCAGTTCGTGTCCACCTTCGCCATCACCACGCTCTACGTCCGCTACGCCAACCGGAACCTGGACCCGGTGGCCGAGCGCATCCGCGCCAAGGTCGAAGGCGCCTCCTGAAACCCTGAGGAGTAGTTGGGATGTACCACCTCGCGCAGGGGTTGCAAGGAAGCAACCCGCTGCTCAACATCGGAATCTTCGCGGCCTTCGTCGTGGTGACCCTGGTCGTCGTGCTGCGCGCCAGCCGCAACACCCGCAGCGCGGCCGACTACTACGCGGGCGGTCGCGCGTTCTCCGGGCCGCAGAACGGGATCGCGATCGCCGGTGACTACCTGTCGGCGGCGTCGTTCCTCGGCATCGTCGGCGCGATCGCGCTCTACGGCTACGACGGATTCCTGTACTCGATCGGCTTCCTGGTCGCCTGGCTGGTGGCACTGCTGCTGGTCGCCGAACTGCTGCGCAACACCGGCAAGTACACGATGGGCGACGTGCTGGCGTTCCGGATGCGCCAGCGCCCGGTGCGCGCCGCGGCGGCGACCTCGACGCTGATGGTCAGCTTCTTCTACCTGCTGGCGCAGATGGCGGGCGCGGGCGTGCTCGTCTCGCTGCTGCTGGGCGTGTCCAGCGGGAGCGGGCAGGCGCTGGTGATCGCGATCGTCGGCGTCATCATGATCGTCTACGTGCTGGTCGGCGGCATGAAGGGCACCACCTGGGTGCAGATCATCAAGGCGGTGCTGCTCATCAGCGGCGCGGCCGTGATGACGGTGTGGACGCTGGCGCTCCACGGCTTCGACTTCTCGGGTCTGCTGCAGGCGGCGGTCGACCGGGCGTCCTCCGGTGAGAAGCTGCTCAACCCCGGCGCCAAGTACGGCAAGTCCGAGACGAGCAAGCTGGACTTCCTGTCCCTGGGCATCGCCCTGGTGCTGGGCACCGCGGGTCTGCCGCACGTGCTGATGCGCTTCTACACCGTGCCGACCGCCAAGGAAGCGCGGCGCTCGGTGGTGTGGGCGATCTGGCTGATCGGCCTGTTCTACCTGTTCTCGCTGGTGCTGGGCTACGGCGCGGCGGCCATCGTGGGGCCGGAGACGATCAAGAACGCGCCGGGTTCGTCGAACTCCGCGGCACCGTTGCTCGCTCAGGCGCTGGGCGGCCCGCTGCTGCTCGGGTTCATCGCCGCGGTCGCCTTCGCCACGATCCTCGCCGTGGTGGCGGGGCTGACCATCACCGCGTCGGCGTCGTTCGCCCACGACATCTACGCCAACGTGATCAAGCGCGGGAAGGTCGAGGACAAGGACGCCGAGGTTCGCGTCGCGCGGATCACCGCGGTGGTCATCGGCGCGGTCGCCATCGTCGGCGGCATCCTGGCCCGCAACCAGAACGTCGCGTTCCTGGTGGCGCTGGCCTTCGCCGTGGCCGCTTCGGCGAACCTGCCGACGATCCTGTACTCGCTGTTCTGGAAGCGGTTCAACACCTCCGGTGCGCTGTGGAGCATCTACGGCGGTCTGGTCACCACCGTGGTGCTGATCGTGTTCTCCCCGGCGGTGTCCGGGACCGAGGACTCGATGCTGCCGAACGTGGACTTCCACTGGTTCCCGCTGCAGAACCCGGGTCTGGTCTCGATCCCGGCGGCGTTCTTCTTCGGGTGGTTGGGCACGGTCTTGTCCAAGGAGCACTTGGAGGACGAGTACAGGGAGATGGAGGTTCGCTCGCTGACCGGCGCGGGCGCTGAGAAGGCGTCCGCACACTGACCGTCGTGCTGCACGGCGGTTCCCGGTGGGCCGGGGCGCGATCCCCTCTCGCGCCCCGGCCCACGCGCGTTCGGAGCTCGCCGAATTGAGTCCCGTCGCGGAATGCGGTTCGGACGAGGTGTGCAGGAGTGGAGTGATCGGCTCTGGTCCCCCGGGGTTGATCGAGCCCTTCCCAGCCGGGAACCAAAGCGCGTCCGCACTGGTGGGAGCCGGGGTGGCCATCTTCCTCCGCTGCACCAGCGCCGTTCGCGGCTCGCGGTTGCTGCGAACGGGGCTGCGGCGCCTGCTTTGTGCTGTTCTTCCGATTCCGCAAGGCTTTGGCGAGAACTGCTCGTTCCCGCGACAATAGTTGCTTGCGGATGAAATCAGGTTAGTCTTCTTTCGTCCGATGATTTTTCTGGCCCACTGGCACTTATCGGTTCACTCATTGATCGGTGGTCTGACCGATCGCCTTGATCGACTCCACTGCAGCGGATCAAGCGCGCCCTGATCGGGCCGGTGATCCCTGAGCGAAAGGCATCCGATGAAACCCAGAACCGCAGCACGAATCACCGGAGCGGCGCTGGTCGCCGCTGGAACGGTCGCAGCGCTGACCGCACCCACGACCATCGCCGAACCCGCCGGCGCGCCGGTGTCGCCGGAGCTGGTCGCGGCCATGCAGCGCGATCTCGGCCTCACCGCTGACCAGGTCGAGGCGCGGCTCGACCAGGAATCCACCGCCGCACGGGCGGACGGCGCGCTGCGCGATGCGCTCGCCGGCAGCTACGGCGGCTCCTACTTCGACGCGGAGCTGGGCAAGCTCGTCGTCGGGACCACCGACATCGCGAAGTCCGACGAGGTGCGCGCGGCCGGTGCCGAACCCCGGCAGGTCGCCGCGAGCGAGCGGCAGCTCGACGAGATCGTCGAAGCCCTCAACGGCCGCGGTGCGCAGGCCCCCGCGGCGGTGACGGGCTGGTACGCCGACGTGCGGGAGAACGCGGTGGTGGTGACCACCCAGCCCGGAACGTCGGAGCAGGCAACCGGTTTCGTGCGCGAGGCGCATGTGCCGCAGGAGTCGGTGCGGGTGCTGGAGTCTCCCGCGCAGCCGGAGACCTACGCCGATGTCGTCGGCGGCTACGCCTACTACACTGCCTCCGGCGCGCGGTGCTCGATGGGCTTCGCCGTCCAAGGTGGATTCGTGACCGCGGGCCACTGCGGGTCGCCAGGTGAGCGCACGACCCAGCCGACCGGCTACTTCGCGGGTTCGTCCTTCCCCGGCAACGACTACGCCTTCGTCAACACCGGCACCGACGACACCGGACATCCCCTCGTCTACGACTACAGCGGCGGGTACGTCCGGGTGTCCGGGTCTGCGGAAGCTCCGCTGGGCTCGTCGATCTGCCGCTCCGGGTCAACCACGGGCTGGCACTGCGGCACGGTGCTGGCGAAGAACCAGTCGGTGCGATACCAGGAGGGCACGGTCAGCGGGCTCACGCGGACCAACGTCTGCGCCGAGCCCGGCGACTCCGGCGGTTCGTTCATCTCCGGCAACCAGGCACAGGGGATGACCTCCGGGGGTTGGGGTGACTGCCGCATCGGCGGCGAGACCTACTACCAGCCGGTCCGAGAAGCCCTCTCCGCCTACGGGTTGACCCTGCTGACCCAGTAGGCGGTGGCGCTGTTGCTGCGGCCCGGCCGGCCACCCGGTCGCAGCAACGCGTTCCCCTCCCGGCGGACCCTCGTCTAGGAAGGCACGATGGCCTTGGCGGCGAGCGGAACGCATTCGCACGTCAGCGGCAACTCCGAGAACCGCTCGCCGTCGGCGTAACCCGTGACGCCCGGGGTCGACAGGTGGACCCGGCTGGCCCGGTAGGTCGTCACCTGCGGGTGCTCGACGTGCGTTCCGGGGTAGAGGGTGGGCAGCAGGCGCACGATCTGGTCGCGCCGGGCCGATCCGATGACGGTGACGTCGAACAGGCCGTCGTCGGGCACCGCGTCGGGGCAGATCCGCATCCCGCCGCCGTAGGTCTGGCCGTTGCCGACGGCGACCAGGACCGCCTGCGTCGACACCGTTCGGCCGTCGAGCTCCAGGACGTAGTCCAGCGGACGCAGTGCTGCCAGCTCGGCGAGCATCGCGAGGTTGTAGCGCAGCCTGCCGCGCGGCCACCTCAGCCGGTTGGTGCGTTCGGTGACCAGGGCGTCGAAACCACCGGCGAACGCCGTGCCGAACCAGCGGTCGCCGACGCGTCCCAGGTCGATCGGGCGCGCGGCGCCGTCGAGCACGACCTGCGCGGCGGAGACCGTGTCGTGGCGCGGGATCCCCAGCATCCGGGCGTGGTCGTTGCCCGTTCCGGCGGGGATGACGCCGAAGGGCGTGTCCGTCCCGGCGACCGCTTGCAGCGCGGTGTTGACGACTCCATCGCCGCCGCAAGCGACCAGCGCACCGGCTCCCGCCGCGACCGCTCGGTGTGCGAGCGCGAGCGAATCCGCTTCGGCCCGGCCCACCAGGACCGTCGTCGACGCGCCGCACGCCCTCAGATGTCGCAGCGCGCGCAGCGCGACGGCAGCGGTTCGGCCCTGCCCGGAGCGCGGGTTGACCAGCAGGGCGATGTCGGTGATCAAGGGACCAGCTTGCCCGGGTTGAGCACGCCAGACGGGTCCACAGTGGACTTGACGGCGCGCAGCACTTGCACGCCGAGCTCGCCGATCTCGTCGGTCAGCCACTCGCGGTGGTCGATGCCCACGGCGTGGTGGTGGGTGATGGTGGCCCGGCACCGGCTGATGGCATCGCCCGCTGCGCGCTTGGCCCGCCGCCACTGCGCCACCGGATCTTCGCCGCGTCCGCAGGCGACCGTGAAGTACAGCGACGCACCCGTCGGGTACACGTGCGAGATGTGGCACATGACCAGGGGTGGGGTGCCCTGCGCCTGCAGCGATTCGGTGAGCGCCTCGCGCACGGCGTCGCAGGTCGCCGACAGCTGCGACCAGGTGCACGCGGTTTCCAGCGTCTCCACCACGGTGTTGACGTCGAGCAGCGCATCACGCAGGTGCGGGCCGTGGTAGCGGCCGTGGTCCCACCTCTCGGCAGCTCCGGCGCCCAGCGAGGAGCCGCCTGCTTCGGCCAGCAGTTCCGCCACCCGCTCGCGGGCCGCGATCCGGGGGCCTTCGTAACGCGTGATCATCGAGCACCCGCCCGCTTGCTCGCCGCTGCCGACGTCGTGCGCGGTGGCGAGGCCGATCATCGTCTCGGCCTCGTCGGAGAGCCGGGCGACGGTGGGCAGCGCACCTTCCTGGGCGAGCAGCCGCAACGCCCTCGCGCCGGTGACGAAGTCCGGGAACGACCACGCCTCGAATTCGACGTCCTCGGGCTTCGGGTGCACCCGGACGGTGACCTCGGTGATGACCCCCAGCGCGCCTTCCGAGCCCAGGAAGAGCTGCCGCAGGTCCGGCCCCGCCGCGGACGCGGGAGCCCGGCCGAGGTCGAGCTCGCCGTTCGGGGTCGCGACGCGCAGCCGCACCACCATGCCGTCGAACCGGCCGTACCCGGCCGATGCCTGGCCCGAGGAACGCGTCGCCGCGAAGCCGCCGATGCTGGCGTGCTCGAAGCTCTGCGGGAAGTGGCCCAGGGTGAAGCCGTGCTCGGACAGCAGGGCCTCGGCCTCCGTGCCCCGCAGCCCCGCCTGCAAGGTCGCGGTCTGCGACTCGGCGTCGACTTCGAGCAGGTCGTCCAACAGCCGCAGGTCCAGGGCGATGACCGAGCTGAAGCCGCCGCGTTCCGGCTCCACGCCGCCGACGACGCTGGTCCCGCCCCCGAACGGGACCACCGCCACGCGGTGCTCGGCGCACTGCGCCAGCACCGCGCACACCTGCTCGTGGGAGCCGGGCAGCACCACGGCGTCGGGCGCGGACTCCGCCTCGCCGGCGCGGCGGCGCAGCAGGTCCGTGGTGCTCTTGCCGCCCGAGTGCAGCAGCCGGGTGTCGTCATCGATGCGCACGCCGTCGTCACCGACGATCGCGGCCAGCGCTGAGCGGACCTTCGCGGGCAGTCGCGTTCCCCCGACGCGGACCTCGGCGCGGCTCACCGATGGCGTGTCCCGGCGTTCCACGCCGAGACCCTGCTCGATCAGGGCGCGCACCTCCTCGGGCACGGGGCTCGCCCCCTCGGCGGTGCCCCAGGCGTTCCACTCCTGCTCCGGGGTGCGGTGCTCAAGCTCAGTCATGCGTTACAGTGTTACACATGACGTCAAGACGTAACGAGGATGCCATCCTCGACGCCGCGAAGCAGTGCGTGCTCGCGGTCGGCATGCGGCGCACCACGCTGGCGGAGATCGCCCGCCGAGCGGGGGTGAGCCGCCCGACGGTCTACCGGCGCTGGCCGGACGTGCGAACGCTGTCCGCCGACCTGCTCACCCGCGAGCTCGTCGCCCTGCTCCCCGCCGACACCGGGGAAGGCTCGCGCGAGCACGGCGTCGACGGGATCGTGCGCACCGTTTCGGCCGTGCGGCAGCACCCGCTGTTCATCAAGATCCTCGAAACCGACCCGGAGCTGCTGACCACCTACGTGTTCGACCGGCTCGGAGCCAGCCAGCAACGCATCCTCGACGTCCTCGCCGCCGCCATCCGCAGCGGGCAGGCGGGTGGCACGGTCCGCAGCGGAGACCCGGACGAACTCGCCGCGATGGTCCTGCTGCTGGCGCAGTCCGCGGTCCTGTCCGCCCGCATCGTCTCCGACGCGCTGCCTCCGGAACGCCTCGACGCGCAGCTGCGCGTCGTGCTCGACGCCTACCTCAGCCCCGAGGAGTGATCTGATGATCTCGCTGAACGCGGCCCGGCGCACCAGCGACTTGACCGAAATCGCCGACGGAGGCGAGGTCGACCTGCTCGTCGTCGGCGGCGGTGTGACCGGCGCGGGCGTCGCGCTGGACGCCGCGTCGCGCGGTCTGAGCGTGGTGCTGGCCGAGAAGCACGACCTGGCCTTCGGCACCAGCCGGTGGAGCTCGAAGCTGGTGCACGGCGGACTGCGCTACCTGGCCTCCGGCAACGTCGGGATCGCCTACGAGAGCGCCGTGGAACGCCGCATCCTGATGGAACGCACCGCACCGCACCTGATCCGCCCGCTCCCGCAGCTGGTGCCGCTGCTCCCGGGAGCCGGGGCGAAGCAGGTGGCGCTGGTGGCCGCCGGGTTCGTCGCGGGCGACCTGCTGCGCCGCGGCTCCGGGACCGCCGGATCGGTGCTGGCCCCGCCGCGCCCGGTCTCCCGCGTGGAGGTGCGGCGGATGGTGCCGACCGTTCGGCAGGAAGGTCTGCGCGGCGGTTTGTTGTCGTGGGACGGTCAGCTCGTCGACGACGCGCGGCTGGTGGTCGGCCTCGCGCGGACCGCGGCGGCGCACGGGGCCCGCGTCCTGACGCGCTGCGCGGCCGAGGAGGTCACCGGCGACGGTGCCGTGCTGCGGGACCGGCTCACCGGCGAGACCGTCGACGTCCGAGCCCGGAAGGTGATCAACGCGGCCGGGGTGTGGGCCGGCGAGGTGGTGCCGGGTCTGCGCTTGCGCCCGAGCCGGGGCACGCACCTGGTCGTCTCCGACGCGGTGTTCGGCGGCCTGGACGCGGGGCTCACGGTGCCGATTCCCGGCACCACCAACAGGTTCGCGTTCGCACTTCCCGCCGGGCACGGCCGGGTCCACATCGGACTCACCGACGAGGAGCAGGACGGCCCGATCCCCGATGTCCCGACCGCATCGGACGAGGAGGTCTCCTTCCTGCTGGAGACGGTCAACTCCGTGTTGGCGCGCCCGATCCGCGAGGAGGACGTGCTCGGCACGTACTCGGGCCTGCGGCCCCTGCTGGACGCGGGTGGCGGTCAGAGCTCGGACCTCTCGCGCGAGCACGCGGTGATCACCAGCGACAACGGCGTGATCAGCGTGGTGGGCGGGAAGCTGACGACCTACCGCAAGATGGCGCAGGACGCCGTGGACGCCACCGCGCTGAGCACCCGGCCGTGCCGCACGCGCGAGCTGCCCCTCGTCGGCGCGGCGAGCGCCGCGGAACTGTCCACCGTGGAGGCCCCGCAGCGCCTGGTCCGCCGCTACGGAACGGAAGCGACGGCCGTGGTCGCCGAAGCCGGTGGTGACCGCCGGCTCCTGGAGCCCATCGACGGCGTGGACGTCACCCCGGCCGAACTCCGCTTCGCGGTCCGCCACGAGGGCGCTCTCGACGTCTCCGACCTGCTCGACCGGCGCACCCGGCTCGGTTTGGTCGCGGCCGACCGCGAACTCGCGACCAACGCCGCGGAGGAGGCGCTGAGCCTGGGCTGACGGCACCTGGTGGGGGAGCTGGGGCGTTGCTCTTCGGCCTGATCGTGCTGATCGGCTTCTCCGCCTGCGTGCTGCCGGTGGCCTCGGCCCGCGTAGGGTTCGTGTCCCGCCGCCTCACGCGGGAACTTGACACGCTTCGAGCGGTCTGGCTAACGTTCCCGCCGACGGGCAAGCCCCGTCGTACAACCGAACATTCGCTCGCGGCTCGCCGCGAGTGGTTACTAGAGACGCAGAGAACAGTAACCCGTGCACGCACCGGGGGACTGTTCTCTTTTTGCATGCCCGGAACCGGTACCCAACCGATCTCGAGCACCCGCACTCACCACGACGAGGTGGCCCCGATGAGAAATGCCCGGGACTGGGCGAGCTACCTGATCCTGTCGATGACGGCGGGATTCCTGCGCTGGATGTTCGTGGGCGCGGCGGGATCTACTGGGCGGGTGTCGCCGAGGTCGGCATCCCCGAGCGGCGCCGCGGGGTGTTCGGCGCGTTGCTCACCACGGTCACCCTGCGGTCGCGACGGGCGCCCGAGGCCACCGACCCTCTCACACCCGCCGCGTGAACACTCCCAACGCTCAAGGAGGGCGATCCATGGACATCCGCGACTTCTCGCTCGACGCGTTCTCCCTCGCGGGCAAGAACGCCGTCATCACGGGTGGCAACACCGGTTTGGGGCAGGCGTTCACGCTGGCCCTGGCCAAGGCAGGCGCTGACGTGTTCGTCCCCAGCGTGCTCGACGACGATGGCACCACGCGCGAGCTCGTCGAGGCCGAGGGTCGGCGGATGGAGTTCCTGGACATCGACATCACCGCGAACGGGGCGCCTCGCCGGGTGATCGAGGACTGCGCCTCCCGGCTCGGCTCGGTGGACGTGCTGGTCAACTCCGCCGGGATCTGCCGGATGGCGCCGGTGGAGGATTTCGGCCGCGAGCAGTGGGACCCGATGCTCGACATCAACCTCACCGCGCCGTTCGAGCTGGGCCGCGAGGCGGCCCGGTTCATGACCGAGCAGCGCTCCGGCAAGATCATCAACATCGCGTCCTTGTTCTCGTTCCTCGGTGGCCAGTGGTCCCCGGCCTACGCCGCGACCAAGCACGGCATCGTCGGCTTCACCAAGGCCTACTGCGACGAGCTCGCCCAGCACAACATCCAGGTCAACGCCCTCGCCCCCGGCTACTTCGCGACCGCGATCACCGAGCGCACCCGGGCCGACGTGGAAGCCAACCAGCGCGTCCTGGACCACATCCCGGCCGGGCGCTGGGGCGAGGTCGCAGACCTGATGGGCGCCACCGTGTTCCTGGCCTCCCGCGCTTCCGACTACGTCAACGGGCACGTGCTCACCGTCGACGGCGGCTACCTCACCCGCTGACCCACCCCGCAACCCACACGGAGGAAACCTTGACCGCACCACTGGCATTCGAGAAGGACGAGATCGTCGCGCGGTTGCGCGAGATCGTGGGCGACGAACGGGTGGTGACCGACGAGCAGGTGCTGCGCGAGGCCAGCGTGGACCGCTTCAAGAAGTACACCGCGGTCCACGGCATCTTCGACGGTCCGCTGCCCTGCGCGGTCGTGCGCGCCGCCGACACCCGGCAGGTCGCCGAAGTGCTGGCCTTCGCCGACGAACACCGGATCAACGTGGTGCCGCGCACCGGCCGCACGGGGACCGAAGGCGGGCTGGAGACCACCGTCGAGGGCACGATCGTGCTCGACGGCTCCGAGATGGCCTCCATCGTGCGCATCGACGAGGAGAACATGCAGGCCACCGCCCAGTGCGGGGTCCCGCTGCAGGTGCTGGAGGACGCGCTGCGCGAAAAGGGCCTGACCACCGGGCACTCGCCGCAGTCCAAGCCGCTGGCGCAGATGGGCGGGCTGGTGGCGACCCGTTCGATCGGCCAGTTCTCGACCCTCTACGGCGGCATCGAGGACATGGTGGTCGGTCTGGAGGCGGTGTTCCCGGACGGCACCACCAGCCGGATCAAGAACGTCCCGCGCCGCGCGGCCGGGCCGGACATCCGGCACGTCGTGATCGGCAACGAGGGCGCCCTGTGCTTCGTCACCGAGGTCACCGTCAAGGTGTTCAAGCACCAGCCGGAGAACAACCGCTTCCACGGTTACCTGATCGACGACGTGCACACCGGTGTGTCGATCCTGCGCGAGGTGATCACCGAGGGCTTCCGGCCGTCGGTGGCGCGGGTGTACTCCGAAGAGGACGCCGCGCAGCACTTCTCGCACTTCGCCGACGACAAGTGCGTGCTGGCGTTCGTCTCCACAGGACCGAAGGGGATCGTCGAGGCCACCAGCGCCGAGATCGAGCGAGCAACATCCCAGCACCCGCACACCGCCGTCGACCCGGCGCTCGTCCAAGCCTGGTTCGACAACCTCAACTGGGGACCCGACAAGATCAAGGCCGAGCAGGACACCATGCTCGCCGAGCGGCGCCTGGGCTACACCACCGAGGTCTCGGCCGACTGGTCCAGCGTCGGCCCGATCTACGACGCGGTGATGCACCGGATCCGCACCGAGTACCCGCACGCCGCGGACCTGACGATGCTGGGCGGGCACTCCTCGCACAGCTACCAGACCGGCACGAACATGTACTTCGTCTACGACTACGTGATCAACTGCGAACCCCGCGAGGAGATCGAGAAGTACCACAAGCCGCTCAACGCCATCATCGTCGAGGAGGCCCTGCGGCACGGCGGATCGATGGTGCACCACCACGGCATCGGCAAGTACCGCGCGCAGTGGACCGAGCGGGAGCACGGCAGCGCGTACCAGGTGCTGGTCCGGCTCAAGGAGGCCTTCGACCCCCGCGGGATCATGAACCGCGGGACGATCTTCCCCGCGGACTGAGCAGCCAGGGCGGCCGCAACGGCGCGGCACGCCCTTCCCCCCAGGAGTTGGTTGTGGATGCGACGGAGCCGCCCAGGTTCCGGCACTGGCGCCGCCAAGCAGAGCAACCCATGAGCAGAGCGAGCTTGGAGAGGCGATGACGGGTTACCTGATCGGCATCGACAACGGGTCGCAGAGCACGAAGGTGACGATCTTCGACGAGCGCGGCAACCCCGTCAGCCAGGGTCGGCAGGCCCTGCGCCCCAACGACACCCCGAGTCCCGGGGTGGTCGAGCACCCCGACGACGACCTGTGGTCCTCGGTGGGTGCCGCGTGCCGCGAGGCGATGGGCGGTTTCCGGGGCGATCCTGCCGAGATCGCAGGTGTCGGGTTGTGCACCATCCGCTTCTGCCGCGCGCTGCTGCGAGCCGACGGAACACTCGCGCAGCCGGTGCTGAGCTGGATGGACGAGCGGGTCTCCCGCCCCTACGTCCACACCGACGAGTCGGTCGCCCGCGTCACGACCTCCTCGGGCTACATCACCCACAGGCTGACCGGGGAGTTCCGGGACACCGCGGCGAACTACCAGGGCATGTGGCCGATCGACACCGACACCTGGCAGTGGTCGGAGGACCCGGAGGTGCAGGAATCGGTGGGCATCCCGCCGGAGATGCTCTTCGACCTGGTCATGCCGGGGGAGACGCTGGGCAGGGTCACCGCTGCGGCCGCCGAGCACACGGGGCTGCCGGTCGGACTGCCGGTCGTGGCCACCGCCAACGACAAGGCCGTCGAGGCGCTGGGGTGCGGGTTGCGCAACTCGGCAGACCTGCTGATCTCGCTGGGCACCTACATCGCGAGCATGATCGTCGGCGAGCGGAACATCAACGACGCCAAGGGGTTCTGGAGCAACTTCGGCAGCGTCCCGCACGAGTACCTCCACGAGAGCGACGGGATCCGGCGTGGCATGTGGACCGTGAGCTGGCTGCGGGACCTGCTCGGCGAAGAAGTCGTCAAGGGCGCGCAGCGAGCCGGCCTGAGCCCCGAGGAGCACCTCAACGCGGGTGCCGCGCAGGTGCCCGCGGGCTGCGAGGGCCTGATGACGGTGCTGGACTGGCTGGCGCCGACCGACGCGCCGCACCGCAAGGGCGCGTTCCTCGGCTTCGACGGTCGGCAGGGGAGGTTCCACCTCTACCGGTCGGTGCTGGAGGCGATCGCGCTGACGATGTACGACCGGGCGGGCGCGATGGCGGGCGAGCTGGGCACCGGTTTCGAGCGGGTGATCGTCTCCGGTGGCGGAGCGGGGGCAGACGTGATGATGGGCATCATCGCCGACGTCTTCGGTGTTCCCGCGGTCCGCACGGCGGTCAACGATGAAGCGGGGTTGGGCGCCGCGATCTGCGCTGGGGTCGGTCTCGGCCGGTTCACCGGCGTGGACGAGGCCGTCGCCGCGATGGTCTCGATCGGTGCGGAGTTCCGGCCTGACGAGGCGAACCACGAGCTCTACGCGCGCCAGCGCGAGGTCTACCGGGACATCACCCGGCACACCGACGAGGTGTTCCGCCGATCCGCCCGGATCTTCGGCTGACTCACATCGCCCAGACGTCGGTGTTCGAGGAGGCGATGGCCGTCGCTCCCGCTCCGAGTGCGGCGACCACGTCGTCCTTGTCGCACACCAGGCCGCCGGCGATGATCGGCACGTCGACGTCCGCCCGCAGCCAGGTGATCACCCGGGGCACGCAGCCGGGCAGGATCTCGACGTAGTCGGGCTTGGAGATCGCGATCTGCCTGCCGAGGTTGTGGTAGGAGAACGAGTCGACCAGGAAGAACCGGTGCACACCCAGCAGTCCTCGTGCGCGAGCGGCTTTGACCAGCGCGGCCTTGGAGCTGAGGATCCCGTCGGCAACGGTCT
Organism: Saccharopolyspora aridisoli; assembly: GCF_004348445.1. Lineage (GTDB taxonomy): Bacteria > Actinomycetota > Actinomycetes > Mycobacteriales > Pseudonocardiaceae > Saccharopolyspora > Saccharopolyspora aridisoli. The sequence continues at coordinate 17,421 of NZ_SMKV01000001.1, forward strand.
TCTCGCGCACGAATTGGACGACGATCTCCTTGGCGACGAAGCCCTCGACGAGATCGACGTTGACCAGGACCGTCTTGCCGGCGTTCTTGAGCCGTTCCACCAGCGAGGGCACGGTGAGCACCGAGCCGTGGAGCAGGAACACGACCGGGCACTCCGACCGGAGCGCTGCATCCAGCCCGGCATCGTCCTTGACGCTGGCGATGACCGGGTTGTCGAGCAGCAGTTCCTCCATGGTGACGTCATGCTCTCACACGACGCACCGCGCATGACCTGCGGCGTTGCGGTGATCCGCGGAGGTGTCGGACGGTCCGCGCGCGTCAGGCGTCGAGCTGCTGCCGGCGCCTTCGAAGGGTGGAGCAGGTCTCGACGAGGTCGGTCGCGGGTCCCTCCTCGGTCGGATCGGCTTGGTCGTCGGAGCGCAGCCACACGGCGCTGGTGAGCTCGGCGAACTCCCGCAGGACCGCGTGCCTGCGGTCCTCCAGTGCGCCGAGACCTCCACGACCACCAGCAGGGGAGGCGCTCCGCGGAAGCGGCAGTGGCCCGTCCCCACCCACACCCCGGCGGCTACGGCAGCGGATGCGGCCGCAGCGCTGCGAGTCCTAGCGCGCGGGCCGGTGTACAGCGGGAGGCGTGCTGGGTAGTCCTCGCGCATGGAGCGGAAACGTGACCAGCGTGACTACGAGCGGGGGCTGCCCGGCTACCACGATCCCGGGGTGCGCTACCTGGGGGCGCCCGCCGCGCGGAGCGCCTTGACGCTGCGGCTGTGGCTGGCCGGGTTCGGCCTCGTCTTCTGCACCGCGGCGGCGGTCGGGCTCTTCGTGCTAGTCCCACCGCTGGCGTGGTTCGCCTGGGTCCTGGTCGTCCTCGCCATCGCCGCGTTGATCGACTTCATCTGGGTGCTGCACCGGAAGAGCCGCGGGGAACCGGGCTAGCCTCGGTCGTTCGGCACATCAGGGGTGGGAGGAGTCCAGTTGGTGGTCGGCGAGGTCGGCGAACTCCCACCACGCGAGCGGAAGCCAGTCGCCGCTCACGAAGGCGTCGACGGCGGATCCGCGGCCATGAGTGACCACCGTGGTGCCAACGGGATATGTGACGCCGGACATGCCGGTGACTGGAACGAGCAGCTTTCCAACGCGCCTTGCCACGTCTCCTCCGAATGCTACGAGTGAGGTGAATCGCAACGCCCTGAGCAGGGCAGAACGTTCGCTTTGAATGCGCAATCCTAACCGCGGCGTCAAGTCCCCGAATCCTTCTGAGACGACCGACTCATCTATCGGTCAGTCGTCGATGTGCGTCCCTCGAAACAATTTCTGATCATTCGGTGTTCGTCCGGGGAATTGAATTCGGATCGTCTGGCCGGGTGCGGCGGGCACGTCTGGCCAGTGGAGTCGCAGGGGTGCGCGAATCGGCTCGGGAAGAGGTGAACACCAGTTCGACGTCGTGGGAGGAGTCGGGCCGCGTAGCGCCCCGGGCACGCGGAGTGCGGTATCCCTCCGAGGCAACCACGGTTGCGGTTACCGGACAGCTGTTGCGTCTTGCGGATCGCGGGGCGTTCGACGGCCGGAGCGTCAGCCAGGCGTCGTGGAGGGCGAGGCGTCCGCGGGGGCGGGGAAGTGGTGCACGAGTTCGCGGGTGTGGATGCGGACGCCGTTGCGCGGGCGCCCGCCGGCCATCTTGGCGACCTGGAGGCAGAAGCGCACCCACAGGTTCAGCTGTATCTCCTTGGCCAGCCGGAGGCGGGTGTACAACAGGTGGACGAGCCGGTTGCCGGGTCGCGCCCAGGTTTCGATCTCGAAGACGATCGCGTTTCCCGCTGGCGCGGCGCGGAACTCGATCTGGCCCGCTTCGAGGTGTCCGCGCAAGGTGGCGAACCGGAACGAGGTGTCCTCACGAGCGATGACGCGAACCGGGCCGTTCCACGGGCCCGGCATGCGCACGACGCAGTCCTCCCCGGGCTGCAAGGGGTTCTGCTTCGTCTGCGGGCGGTCGAACGTCGCGACTTCGTTGGGCAGAGCGCGGTTGAAGTCGCGCCTCACCATCGCCATCAGCTCCGGCGCGCCGAGGTCGGGTTCCTCGATGACGACGCTGAAGTGCCGGTGGAACAGCGGCCCCGCTCCATCGCACAGCTGCTGGCAGCGCCCGTCGAGCTGATCCTCCGGCACGTCCACGGGCAGGTCCGACTCGTCGCCGGGTTCCTCCTGCCGGTGCAGCGGAGTGGTCAGCCAGAGGTAGCGCCAGGAGACCAGTGCCAACCCGAACGCAGAACGGACCGCGATCGGCGCGATGCGCGTGGGCGAGAGGTCGGCTGCCACGTCGTTCCTTTCGCGTGGACGCTCTCAGACCGGCATGGTGAAGGTGTGCCCCTCCGGGCGGCGAGCGAAACCCAGGCTTTGGGGAGGATCGATGTTCGTGCGGTTGCTACACCGGATCGGACTGCGCAGCGCGCAGCTGCACGTGGCCTCGATGGTCGGGATCGCGTTGTGCCTCGGCCTGTGGGTCCGGGCCAAGACCGTTGACCAGCAGGAGCGCGGCAACGCTGAACGCCGCGCCCTGTTCACCGGGCTGTGGCCTCCGACGTTGTGGTTGATCGGTGACTCGCTGCGCGAGTTCGAATGACGGTGCGCGTTCCTCGGCCCATGAGCAGCGTGCAGCGCGCTCGCGCGCTGGAGGGCTTGCGGACCAGGAGTGTGAACTTCACCGAGGACGAGCCGCATTCGTCCGCAGGCGAGTGGTACTTCGACACCCACCGGGTCTTCCTCGCCAGCGAAGCGCCGGGGATTCCGGAACCGGGCGGTGCGTGGGACATCGCGAGCGCGCTGGTGCGCGACTACGAGTTCTCCGACCCCGACCGCGTCCGCGCCGTCTACGACAGCCGCGATGAGTTGCTGGGCCGGAACATGCTGCTGGAGGGGCGGTTCTACGGTTTGCGCTTCGACATGGGCGTTCGGGTCACCGTGGTGGTCGACGAGACGCGCGAGGGTGGCAGCAGGGTGTGGGGTTGGGGCTACGAAACGCTCGTAGGTCATCTCGAACGCGGCCGGATGACCTACGAGGTCGTCAAGGACATGGGTTCGGGGGAGGTCGAGTTCGTGATCACCGGGTTCTCCCAGAGCGCCCCTGCGCTCGATCCGGTGCTCCGGCTGGGTTGGCGGCTGTTCGGCCGGGCCACCCAGCTGGCGTTCTACCGGCGATGCGGTAGGCGCATGCACGAGCTCGTCCGAGCCCGCCTCGCCAACGGGCGCGGCGTCGCGCCCGAACGCCGTCACGACGCGCTGCTGCTCGCGCCATCGGACGCCCGGCCGGGGCCGCTCGAACGCATCGCGCTGCGCATCGACCACCCCAGCTCCGGGCGCGAGCGGTAGAGACCACACACCCCGCTCACGAGGCGGCGAAGTTCGTGGTGCCCCTGCTCGGTTGACCGCGAGGCCGAGCGGGTATTCGGGGCCCGCAGTCCCGCTGCGGTTCGATCGGAGGAGATGCGCATGGCCGAGGAAGCTCGCTCAGCGGTGCTCGCAGGTTTCGACGGCACGGAACCGTCTCGTGAAGCGGTCCGCTGGGCCGCGAAGGAGGCGTCCAGCAGACGTGCGCCGCTGCTGCTGGTGCACGTCCTGGCGCGGCCCTTCCAGCACTCCATCCCGATGCGCATCCCCGACGAGGACCAGGTCATGGGGAAGCTGGCGGAGGCGGTCCGCCGGGAGCTGGACTCCTTGGAGGATTCGTGCAGGGCGATCGACCCCCACGTCGAGGTGCGCAAGAGCATCCCGATCGGCGACGCGGCGGAGATCCTGATCGAGTTCGCCGGCGAAGCGGAGCTGGTCGTGCTGGGCGGCCCGCTGGTGGGGGCCCGAACGGATCGCCTGGGGGTCACCGCGGCGGAGGTGATCGCCCGCCGTGCCGCTGCCCCGATCGTCGTGGTTCGCGGCGAGACCAACGCGGCAGCGGATGCCCCGGTGGTCGTCGGGGTCGACGGTTCCGCCGTGAGCACCCGGGCGATCGGCTTCGCCTTCGAATCGGCTGCTCGACGCAACCGCCCGCTGGTGGCCGTGCACTCGTGGGGCGAATCGGCGTTCAACCCGTTCGACATCGTCGACGAGTGGGACGCCGACCGGAGCGAGTTCCGGGACAGGGCCAACGAGGTGCTCGCCGAATCGACGTCCGGGTGGGGTGAGCAGTACCCCGATGTGCAAGTCCGCCACGTCGTCGGTGCGGACCAGCCCGCGCACCTCCTCCTCGGCGAGGCCGACGGAGCGAACCTCCTGGTGGTGGGCAGCCACGGGAGGGGACCGGTGCGCCGTGCCTTCCTCGGATCGGTCAGTCACGCCGTGCTCAACCAGGCGAACTGCCCGGTAGCGGTGCTCGCCGCGGAGTGACGCCGGGCCCGGAGGCCCGGTTTTCCCGCGTCGCCGACCGGGTAGGGCCTGGCTTGCGGGTTCTCGACGATGAGGAGTGGGACCAATGCAGCGAGGCTCGGACAAGCACGGACCGATGAAGGACGACGAGCTGGAGAAGGAGATGGAGGGGCACCTCCGCAGCGGCGGCAGTCAGCGAGCCGACGAGGCGCTCGAGGCGGAACCGCCGGCGGACGACGACCCGGACACCGACGTTCGCCCCGATCCGCCCGCGGAGAGCTGAGCCCGTCAGTCCCCCTGCTCGCGGTCGACGGGTGCTGGTGGGTGATCCCGCGCGGTGGCGATCTTCCACAGCACCACGGCGTCGACAGAGTGAGCGCGAGGAGCGCGGCGGGGTTCGAGACGCGCCTGCGCCGCGAACTGGGTGTTCCGACGAGTCGTTGCTCCCCGCAGTCGAGGTGGAAATCCTCCGAGCCGACGAGGCGGAGTGCGAGAGTTCGATGGAGCTTCGCATTGCGCGGATGTGACGCGCAGGTTTCGGGAATTGGTCCCCGATGAAGTTCCTGAAAATGCGTTGTGCCGCGAGGGTGGTCGGAATACCCTGAGCGGACCGAATTCATCGCGAGACGCCCGTCCGGCGTGGAAGCCGTTCGAGCGCAGCGCAAGTGGGGTCATGAACAGCATGTTCGCCTTTTCTGCGCGCGGTTTCGCGATTCTCATAGGCGTTGTGCGAGTGATCCGCACGTGCCTTGCAGTCGGTCGCGAACTGCAGTGATACGAGGTGTGGTTTCATGAATCTCACTCCGTCTGACGGTGAGAAGTTGTTGTTGAGCGTCGCCGGGATGATCGCCCGCGATCGGCGGGAACGCGGCGTCCTGCTCAACCATCCAGAAGCGGTCGCTCTGCTGTCCTGCTGGGCGATCGAGCGCGCCCGGGAGGGCTTCACCGTCGACGCGCTCATGAACGAGGGGAGGCGCGTGCTCACGCGAGGAGAAGTGATGGAGGGCGTCCCGGAGATGCTCTCGGACGTGCAGGTGGAAGCGACCTTCCCCGACGGGCGCAAGCTCGTCACGATCACGCAGCCGATCTCGTGATCCCCGGAGAGGTCCGCGTGCGCGAGACACCCATCGAGCTCAACGCCGGGCGCGAGCGGCGCACGCTGCTGGTGGTCAACGACGGTGACCGGCCCATCCAGATCGGGGCGCACCTGCACTTCCCGGACGCCAACCCGGCGCTGACCTTCGACCGCGACGCAGCCCACGGCTACCGCCTGGACTCCCCGGCGGGGACTTCGGTGCGCTTCGAGCCCGGAGTGAGCAAGCTCGTGGAGCTGGTGGCACTGGGCGGGACCGGGCACGTGCCCGGCCTGCAGGTCCGCGATCGGGAGCTGCCGAGCTACACGCGGGAACCCAGGAAGGCCGTTCCGCGCGGAACCCCGGATTCCGAACCCGATCTGCCCGGCACGGCCTCGGCTCCTGAACGGGCGCGGGTCACCGACGAACCAGTCAACGACGAATCGGCTACCGAGCGCGGTGGCGATCAGCAGCACCCCGAGGAGGGGCAGTGAGCCAGATCGGTCGTCGCGAGTACGCGAAGCTGTACGGGCCGACCACGGGCGATCAGGTCCGGCTCGGCGACACCGACCTGTGGATCGAGATCGAGCAGGACTTCTGCGTCGGCGGCGACGAGGCGGTGTTCGGTGGCGGCAAGAGCATCCGCGAGTCCGGCGCGCAGGGAACGACCACGCGCGCGGAGGGTGCTCTCGACCTGGTCATCACCAACGTGATCGTGCTCGATCACTGGGGCGTCGTTCGCGGTGACGTCGGCATCCGCGACGGACGCATCGTCGCGGTGGGCAAGTCCGGGAACCCGGACGTGATGGACGGCGTGCACCCGGACCTGGAGATCGGTCCGGCCACCGACGTCATCGCGGGGGACCGCAAGATCATGACCGCCGGTGCGGTCGACAGCCACGTGCACTTCCTCACCGAGATCGAGCTGGCCGAAGCGCTGGCCACCGGCACCACGACCGTGGTGGGCGGCGGTACCGGACCGACCGAGGGGTCGAAGGCCACGACCGTCACCCCGGGATCCTGGTCCTTGGCCATGATGCACCGGGCCCTCGACCACCTGCCGCTCAACGTCATCCTCTTCGGCAAGGGCAGCACGGTCAGCGCTGAGGGACTCGCCGAGCAGGCCTTGGCCGGTGCGGGCGGGTACAAGGTGCACGAGGACTGGGGCGCCACGCCGGCGGCCATCGACGCGGCGTTGCGCGCCGCCGACGAGCACGGCCTGCAGGTCGCCCTGCACGCCGACAGCCTCAACGAGACCGGCTACGTGCAGCACACCCTCGACGCGATCGACGGCCGCGGCATCCACGCGTTCCACTCCGAAGGTGCCGGTGGCGGGCACGCGCCCGACATCATCGTCGTCGCGGGCGAGTCCAACGTGCTGCCGGCCTCGACGAACCCGACCCTGCCGCACACGGTCAACACCGCCACCGAGCACCTGGACATGCTCCTGGTCTGCCACCACCTCAACCCGCAGGTGCCCGAGGACCTCGCGTTCGCCGAGTCGCGCATCCGCCCGACGACGATGGCGGCCGAGGACATCCTGCAGGACATCGGCGCGATGTCGATCACCTCGTCCGACGCGCAGGCGATGGGGCGCATCGGTGAGCTGGTGTGCCGCACGTGGCAGGTCGCGCACGTGATGAAGAACCAGCGCGGGCCGCTGGGCTCGTCGCTGCCCGCCGACAACGAGCGCGCCCGCCGCTACGTCGCCAAGTACACGATCTGCCCTGCCGTCGCGCACGGCATCGACCACGAGGTCGGTTCGGTCGAACCGGGCAAGTTGGCCGATCTCGTGCTGTGGGACCCGGCCTTCTTCGGCATCCGCCCCTCCACCGTGATCAAGGGTGGCGCCGCCGTGTGGGGCGCGCTGGGAGATCCCAGCGCCACGATCCCGACACCGCAGCCGGTCATGATGCGCCCGGCGCTGCCCCAGGGGCCGGCGTCGGCGCCGCACCTGTCGGTGAGCTTCGTGGCGCAGGCGGCGCTCGACGACGGCCTGGCCGACGAGCTCGGCCTGCGGCGAAGGCTCGCCGCGGTGCGCGAGACCCGCGGTGTCACCAAGCACGACATGCCGAACAACACCGCGCTGCCGCGGATCGAGGTCGACCCGGAGACCTTCGACATCAGCATCGACGGTGAGCGCGTCCGCCCGAACCCGGTCGAGACGGTCCCGCTCGCCCAGCGCTACTCGCTGTTCTGAGGAGTGGGTGATGGATCCGGACTTGGGAGCGATGCTCCTGGCAGACGCTCGGCTTCCCACCGGCGGGCACGCGCACTCGGCCGGTCTGGAACCAGCGCTGGCGGCCGGTCTCGACCGCGCGGAGGTTCCCGAGTACATCCGCGCACGACTGCGCTCGGTCGCACTGGTCGACGCCTCGGCCGCCGTCCTGACCCTGCGGGCGGCCGGCGAGCAGCACGTCCGGCTCGACGAGATCCACGACGCGCTGCTCGCGCGCACGCCGACCGAGCCGGTGCGCGCGGCCTCCGCCCTGCTCGGACGGGGACTGGTCCGGCTCGCTGAGCGGTTGTGGCCGGATCACCCGACCGTGGCTGCTCTCGACGCGCTCGGCCCGGGACCGCAGCGCCCCGTGGCCCTCGGCGTCGTCGCGGCCGTCATGGGACTGGACGAGTCGCACGTCGCGCGGGCGTGCCTGTACGAGGACGCCCAGACGGTCGCGGCGGCGGCGCTCAAGCTGCTGCCCGTCGATCCCGTCGACACCGCGCGTTGGATCTGGGAGTCGGCGGCCGTGGTCGGCGAATCCGCGGAGATCGCCGTCGCGGTCACCTGCCCGGCCGAGATGCCCGCGGTGACGGCACCGCTGGCAGAGCACTGGGCCCTGCAGCACGAGAACAGCACGAGGAGGATTTTCGTTGCCTGAACACGAGCACCGCGACACCAGCGCTGCGTCCCGGCCACTGCGGCTGGGGATCGCCGGGCCGGTCGGCACCGGCAAGAGCACCCTGATCGCCACGCTGTGCCGGCAGCTCGCCGACGAGCTGGAACTCGCGGTGGTCACCAACGACATCTACACCGACGAGGACGCCCGGATGCTGCGCGCCGCAGGCGTCCTACCCGTGGAGCGGATCCGCGCCGTGGAGACCGGCGCGTGCCCGCACACGGCGATCCGGGACGACGTCACCGCCAACCTCATCGCCGTGGAAGACCTGGAACGCGCCTTCAGGCCGCTGGACCTGATCCTCGTCGAGAGCGGCGGCGACAACCTCACGGCGACCTTCAGCCCAGCGCTGGTCGACGCCCAGATCTTCTGCATCGACGTGGCAGGTGGCGGTGACGTCGCGCGCAAGGGAGGTCCGGGCATCGAGCGAGCCGATCTGCTCGTGATCAACAAGACCGACCTCGCCGAGCACGTCGACGTCGACGTCACCCAGATGATCACCGACGCCGAATCGGTGCGCTCCGGCCTGCCCACGCTCGCCCTGTCCCGCACGGATCCGACGGCCGTCGGTGACCTGTGCAAGTGGGTGCACCACCTGGTGGCCGAGCACCGACGGGGTGAGCACACCGCCGTGGACCCGGGCCCGATGGCCCCGCACGTCCACCACGGGTGACCGCGCGATGGCAACGGTGTCCATCGAACTCGTCGACGGCGTCGCGCGGGCCACGGTCCTGCGGGCGGGCGCCTACCTGCGCCCCCGCCTGCTCGGGATCGACGGACCGCGCGTGCGCATCGCGCTCGTCGGCGTGTGCGCCACCCTGCTCGCCGGAGACGACCTGCGAGTGGAGGTCGCGGTCGGCAGCGGTGCGCACCTCGAACTCGTCGAACCGTCGGGCATGGTCGCCTACGACGCGCGGGGTGGTCACCAGCGCTGGGCGGCCGACGTGCACGTCGAGACCGGTGGCTCGCTCGTCTGGTCCGCGGCTCCGTTCGTGGTCGCGGGCGGTGCCGACGTCGACCGGCGCACCGGCATCGTGCTGGACGATGGCGCGGTCGCTCTCCTGTCGGAAACCCTGGTGCTCGGGCGCAGCGGTGAAGAGGGAGGCGGGCTGCGCTCGAAGCTGCGGTGCGCCCTGGCCGGACGGGACCTCCTCGTCGAGGAGCTCGACCTGCGGTCGCCGGAGCTGAGGAAGGCGCCGGGAATCCTCGGCGACTGCCGGGTGCTCGCCACCGCCGCGCTGCTCGGCGTCCCTCCTGGCGAGCGGGTCTCCCCACCGGGAACGCCCCTCGCGGGGCCCGGATCCATCGCCCGCTCGCTCGCCCCGCACGCGCACAGCGCCGACGAGGCCCTGCGGGGCACGTGGGAGCGCTGGCGGCGCTTCGTCGCCTCCAACACCGCTGCTGGACCCACAGCCGAGCCCGGTGGGGAGGACGAGCCGCGCGGAAACCCGGACCGGGCCGGGGTTTTCAGCGTGACGTGACTGCGGGTGCGTCGTGTCCGCTCACGGCGCGGTGTCGTCGTCCGGGAGGCCGACCAGCTCGTGGGGCCTGCCGTGCGGGTCATCCCTCTTCGGAGCGCTTCGGGAAGAGGGCGGCAGCACCCGTTCCGAGGTGACCGTCGGCGACCATGACCTCGACCAGGCCGTGACCTCGACCAGGCCGTGCAGCGAGGACCGGGGTGGGTCCAGCTCGGGCAGGCGCAGCGCGCGAGCAGGGTGCCGACCCCGGCACGTCCTCGCCTTCGCTCGGTCGCAGCGACCAGCAGATCACCGCGCTCATCGAAGCCGACATGGTCTGAGCGCGGAGGACGACGGGACGGAGGAGTGCTCACCGGCCTGGCCGGGTGCTGGTCAGGCATCGGGTGAGGACGTGGGCTTCGTGGAGCAGGAGTGCTCCGAGCTCCGGTTGCCGGGCCGGCTTGAACCGCGACTCGACGCCGGTGAGGGTCAGGGCCCAGGCGGGCTTGCCGGTGTGGTCGAACACGGCGGCGGCCATGCCCCAGCTGCCCTCGACGACCAGCCCGGGGTTCACCGCGTAGCCGCGGCGGCGGGTTCGGTCGATGCGGGTGCGGATCGCCTCGGGGGAGTGGTCCTGGCCCCAGCGGGCTGTCAGGTCGGTGCTTCCTAGGTAGGAGTTGATGTCGGCGTCGTCCTGGAATGTGAGCAGGACCAGGCCCGCGGAGACGACTCCGAGAGGGAACCGGGCGCCTTCGTAGAGCACGAACGAGCGGATCGGGAAATCGCCGTCCTCGCGCAGCAGGCACACCGTTTCCTGACCGCGCAGCGCCGAGAAGAACGCGCTCTCGCCGGTCTTGGCGGCCAGCCGGTGCACGCTGTCGCGCGCGTGGTGGGTGACGTCGTACCGGCTGCCTGCGGTCTGGCCGAGGAGGTAGAGCTCGGGACCGAGGAACCAGTTGCCGGTGTGCAGGTCGCGGTCGACGAACCCTTCTTCCGACAGCGAGCTGAGCAGCCGGTGCGCGGTCGGCCGCGGGAGCCCGGCGTCGCGTGCGAGATCGGTCGTCGTCGTGCCCGCCGCGTTCGTCGTGGACAGCGCGCGGAGCACGGCGCCGATCTTGCCGACCAGGTGGGCGTTCGGGCCGTCGCTCATACCAGCCATCGTAGCGTCCGCTGAGTGAACGCGTTCCGGTCCTGTCGGTCGAGGAGCGAGCGGATTGCGCTCGAATAGTCACTGGACGTTGCAATAGCACCTTCAGACCCCTTTACTCCTCGACGTCCGCCAAGTGGACGTGAGATGTGGACGCGGGAGAGGTGATGAGGTGTCGAAGCTGCGTTCCGACGCGGAGGAGGCGCTGCGCGGTGTGCTCACCGACGGCACGACGCTCGCCGTCGGTGGGTTCGGCCTGTGCGGTGTGCCGAACGATCTGATCGAGGTCGTGCGCGACAGCGGCGTCAGGGATCTGACGGTGGTGTCGAACAACATGGGCGTGGACGGCAAGGGCCTCGGACTGCTGCTGGAGAACGAGCAGGTGTCCAGGGTGATCGCGTCCTACGTGGGTGAGAACAAGCGGTTCGCCCAGCAGTACCTGGACGGGACGCTCGAAGTGGAGTTCGCGCCGCAGGGGACGCTGTCGGAGCGGTTGCGAGCCGGTGGCGCGGGCATCGCCGCGTTCTACACCCGCGCGGGCGTGGGCACCCCGGTCGCGGAGGGCAAACCGCTGGCGGAGTTCGACGGGCGGACCTACGTCCAGGAGCGGGCGATCGTCGCCGACGTCGCGCTGGTGCACGCCCACACCGCCGACCCGGCGGGCAACCTCGTCTACCGGGCCAGCGCCCGCAACTTCAACCCGATCGTCGCGACGTGCGGGCGGGTCGCGGTGGTCGAGGTCGAGCACCTCGCCGATGAGCACCTGGACCCCGAGCGGATCGTGACGCCGGGCATCCACGTGGACCGCCTGGTGCGGGCCAAGCCGCGGGTCAAGGACATCGAGAAGCGCACTGTGCGCCCCCGAGCCACCGCCTCGACGAACTAGGAGCAGCAGATGAGCTGGACTCGTGACGAGATGGCCGCCATCGCCGCCGCCGAGCTGCGCGACGGCGACTACGTCAACCTCGGGATCGGCATCCCGACCCTGGTCGCCAACCACGTCCCCGAGGGCGTGCAGGTGACGCTGCAGAGCGAGAACGGCATCCTCGGCGTGGGCCCGTTCCCGTGGGAGGGCGAGGAGGACGCCGACCTCATCAACGCCGGCAAGCAGACCGTCACGGTCAACCCGGGCGCCAGCTACTTCGATTCGGCCGCCTCGTTCGGCATGATGCGCGGCGGGCACATCGACATCGCTGTGCTGGGTGCGCTGCAGGTCAGCAGCACCGGCGACCTGGCGAACTGGACGATCCCAGGGTCCCTGGTCAAGGGCATGGGCGGCGCGATGGACCTGGTCGTGGGCGCTCGTCGCATCGTCGTGATCACCGACCACGTGGCCAAGGACGGCACCCCGAAGCTCGTCGAGCGCTGCACCCTGCCGCTCACCGGAGCCGGTGTGGTCAACCGCATCATCACCGACCTGGCCGTGCTCGACGTGACCCCGGACGGCCTGCACCTGGTGTCCGCGGCGCCTGGAGTCACCCCGGACGAGGTGCAGGCCAAGACGGGGGCTCGCGTCCACCGACCGGTTCCCGCGGGCGCCTGACCGGACTGCGAGTTCAGGCTTCGGTGCGCTCGCTGCTGAGGTCCTCCGGGCGCAGCAGCGGGTCGCCCGCCGTCTCGCGCGGGGTGAATGCGGCGTGAGCCCGAACCGGTGCGCACGACGAGGTCGGTGGCCGGTGGAACAGGGCGGGGGGACGACCCCGGCGGTGCTCCTCGTGCGGTCGAGCGCGGTGAATCGGCTTTGTGCGGTCGAGCGCGGTGAATCGGCTTTCCAAGATCACCGCGCTCGCCGACATCACCGATCGATCTTCGGGTTCTGCTGCTCGTCGAGGCGCACTGCCGCGCCGAGCGCGAAGAAGGTCGGGGCCCACTCACCGACGAAGATGCCCCAGCGGTCGGCTCGGGCGACGTTCTCCACCTTGATGGAGCTCAGCCAGCTCACCAGTGAGAGGCCGATGGAAGCCATCCCGGCCATGAAGAGGTGGTCCGAGGTGATTCCACACTTCCGCACTGTCGTCAGCATGTCGTTCCCCGCTTCCTGGTTCGGTGTCCCGGCGGCCGAGCCGCGCTGCAGACCTACACGCGGCGTCTTCCCGGTGGCGGCGATCCCGAAACCGCGAGACGCCGGGTCAGGTGAGAACCCAGCGGCCACGGCGGTGCTGAATGGCGATCAGGCGCGCCCGGCGCTGCAATGGTGCGGGTGCACGGACGGGCGGGCAGCCCGGTCGCGGACGAGGGAGGTGCCGTGCCACGAGCTGAGCTGGACGTCGCGCGCATCGCCGACCCCGTCCTGCGCCGCTCCTACGAGCTCTGCCGCGGCCTCCACGCCCGCCACGGGAGGACCTACTTCCTGGCCACCCGGCTCTTGGCGCCTGCGCAACGGCCGTCGGTGCACGCCCTCTACGGGTTCGCCCGCTGGGCCGACGACATCGTCGACGAGCCGGGCGAGCACGAGGGACCGGAGCGGTGCGCGGAACGGCTCAGCGGGCTGGGCGCCGCACTGCTCTCGGGAATCCGGAGCGGGAGCTGTTCCGATCCGCTGCTGGCCGCCGTGGTCGACACCGCCGTGCGGCACGGGCTGTCGAGCGAGCTCTTCGAGGACTTCTTGAGGTCCATGCGCATGGACCTCTCTGTTCGCGACTACCCGAACCGCGCTGCGCTGGGCACCTACCTGCGCGGTTCCGCTGAGGTGATCGGCTTGCAGGTGCTGCCGGTGCTGGGCGCTGTCGTTCCGCTCGAGGAAGCCGCGCCGCACGCGGCAGCGCTCGGCCGGGCCTTCCAGCTGACGAACTTCCTGCGCGACGTCGCCGAAGACCTCGAACGCGGACGCGTGTACCTGCCCGCCGACGAGCTCGCCGCGCACGGAGTGGACCGGGACCTGCTCGAGTGGTGCCACCGGCACCGCCGCACCGATCCCAGGGTGCGTGCGGCGCTCGTCGAACAACACGCGCTCACCCGGGAGATCTACCGGTTCGCCGAGGTCGGGATCAGGATGTTGGACCCGGTGTCGCGGCCGTGCGTGGAGACCGCGCACGCCCTCTACTCGCGCATCCTCGACCGCATCGAAGCCGACGACTTCGCGGTGTTCACGCGCCGTGCGGTGGTGGGCAAGGCCTATCGCGCGCGCATCGCCGGTGCCGCGTTGTTCCGGGCTGTCCGGGCGCGCGAGCGCGGTGCGCTCCGGCCCGCCACCGCGAGGGGTGCTCGGTCGTGAAGGCGGACCAGTGGCAGTACCTGCTCCTGATGGCGGGATGCCTCCTCCTCGTGCTCCCGCTGGAGTGCCTCGGCGCACGTGTGCTCCGCGAACCGGGGAGGATCGCCGCCGCCGTGCTCCCGGTGGCGTTGATCTTCCTGGTGTGGGACGCGGTGGCGGTTTGGGCCGAGGTGTGGAGCTTCAACCCGCGCTACACGCTCGGCGTCTCGCTGGCCGGGATCGTGTTGGAGGAGTTCGTCTTCTTCCTCGTGATCCCGCTGTGCGCGTTGTTGACCTACCAGTCCGTCGAGGCGCTGACGCGGCGCGGTCGACGAACCCGCGGCGACGTGGAGGTGCACCGGTGACCGGGCTCGGGTACACGGTCCCGGCGCTGCTGTCGGTGGGCGTCGTGATCCTCCTGGAGTGCGCCGTCCTGCGCACCGGGTTGTTCGCCAAGCCGGCCTACTGGATCTCCGTGGTCATCGTCCTGGCGTTCCAGGTCCCCGTCGACGGGTGGCTGACCAAGCTCGACGCACCGATCATCGTCTACGATCCCGCGCACGTCAGCGGCATCAGGTTCCCGTGGGACATCCCGGTCGAGGACTTCCTCTTCGGCTTCTCCCTGGTCACCGCGGTGCTCCTGGCGTGGGAGCGGCAACGCCACCGACGTGGTCGAACGGGGGCCGCGCGATGAGGCGCAGGCAGGTCGCGCTCCACGCCCGCGCGGTCCCGGCGGCATTCGACGACGCAGCCGCGTCCTACGACGCCCTCGTGGCAGCCGACCCCGGTTACCACCGCCACCTCCGCGCCTCCGCGCGCCGCATGGGTTTGCCCGGCAACGGTGATGGGCTGAAGATCCTCGACGCCGGTTGCGGCACGGGGGCTTCCACGGGAGCGGTGCTGAACGCGGCGCCGCTCGCGCAGGTCGTCGCGGTCGACGCGTCCGAGCAGATGCTGCGCCGCGCTCGGCGGAAGACGTGGCCGCCTTCGGTGCGCTTCGCGCACTGCCGGGTCGAAGACCTGGCCGGCGCGGGCGAGGACGGTCCCTTCGACGCCGTCTTCGCCGCCTACCTGGTGCGCAACCTGGACGACCCCGACGGGCAGCTGCGCGCGTTCCGGAGGCTGCTGCGCCCCGGCGGCAGGCTCGTCGTGCACGAGTTCTCGGTGCGCGATTCGGTGCGGGCGCGCGCGGTCTGGAACCTGGTGTGCTGGACGGTCATCATCCCCGCCGGAACCGCGGCGAGCGGGAGTTCCGCGCTGTACCGGTACCTGTGGCGCAGCGTCCGGGCGTTCGACGGAGTCGAGCGCCTCCAGCGGCGACTGCTGGACTGCGGTTTCACCGACGTCGAGGTCCGGACGGTGCCGGGGTGGCAGCGGCACGTGGTGCACACCTTCCTCGCCAGGGCACCTTCCGGGAACCCCGCCGATGCGTGATCAGGGGTGCGCGGACCCGCGGGCGGTGCGGCACCGGGCACCGCCGGGAGTGGCGGACGCGGGTGCGCTCGGGCGCAGGCCCCGCGCCGTGGTCGTCGGGGGTGGGGTCGCCGGGTTGTGCGCGGCGACCGGCCTGGCCGAGCGGGGTGTGGAGGTGGAGCTCGTCGAGCGCAACACCTACCTCGGCGGTCGGGTGGGTGGGTGGACCGAGCGGTTGCCCGACGGTGACGAGGTCGCGATGAGCCGCGGTTTCCACGCGTTCTTCCGCCAGTACTACAACCTGCGGAAGTTGTTGCGCAGGAGCGACCCGCGGCTGGAACGCCTCGTCGCTCTGCCCGACTACCCGCTGGTCGACGCCGAGGGCCGGGTCGACACGTTCCAGGGCCTGCCCCGCACGCCACCGTGGAACGCGCTGCTGTTCGCCTTGCGCAGCCCCACTTTCCGGCTCTCCGACCTCGGCAGGCTGAACCCCCGCGCAGCGGCGGGGCTGGCGGCCGTGTCGGTCCCCGGGATCTACGACCGGCTTGACCACGTCGACGCCGCGACGTTCCTCGATCGCATCCGCTTCCCCGAAGCGGCCCGGCACCTGGCGTTGGAGGTGTTCTCCCGCAGCTTCTTCGCGGCCCCGGAGCAGATGTCGGCGGCGGAGCTCGCCACGATGTTCCACATCTTCTTCCTCGGTTCCAGCGAAGGGCTGCTGTTCGACGTTCCGGACGCGGGTTTCGAGCGGAGTCTGTGGGATCCGCTGCGCACGTACCTGACCGCGCTCGGCGTCGAGTTCGACCTGGGCACCGCGGCGTCGCGGATCGAACGCGCCGCCGACGGCACCTACCGGGTGCACCGCGACCGAGGCGCACCTCTCGAAGCCGACGGCGTGGTCATCGCCGCTGACGCGCGGGCGCTGCGGCAGCTCCTGGACGACTCGCAGGACCTCGAGGTGCCCGGATGGTCGGAGTCGGTGCGCGGGCTGCGATCTGCCCCGTCGTTCTTCGTCCAACGGCTCTGGCTGGACCGGCCCGTCGAGCCGCACCGCCCGGCGTTCCTGGCCACGAGCGGGTACGGCCCGCTCGACAACATCAGCGTGCTCGACCGCTACGACGGCGAAGCGCGTGGCTGGGCGGCCCGGCGCGGTGGTTCCGTGGTCGAGCTGCACGCCTACGCCGTGGCGGAGCACCCGGGGGACTGCGGCCGAACGCGCTGCCTGGGAAGCGACCTGGTGCGTCGGCTCCACGAGCTCTACCCGGAGACCGCGCGAGCCGGCGTCGTCGCGGAATCGGTGCTGTGGCGCGAGGACTGCCCGCTGTTGGGCGTCGGCGATTTCCTCCGGCGGCCGGGCGTGAGGACTCCGCACGAAGGGCTCGTGCTCGCCGGCGACGGCATCCGGGTCGACCTGCCCGTGGCGCTGATGGAACGGGCTGCGACCACCGGTTGGCACGCCGCCAACCGGCTCCTCGCCCATTGGGGTCTTCGAGGGCACGAGCTGCGCTCGGTCCCCACCTGCGGCCGCAACGGCTTGTTGCGGCGGCTCGCCCAGCGAGAGGGGAGGATTCGGCGGTGAACATCCTCGACCAGTGGCCCGAGAGGTGGCCCCTGCAACCCGTTCCCAGGGCTGCGTGGGCCGAGCAGCAACCGACCTACCCCGAGGCTGAGCCGCGCATCATCCGGGCCGCGCTCGCCCGTGCCGAGCGCCGATCCGGCGGCAACTGGTACGTCTTCGCCGGCAGCCGCCAGGTTCGCGCCGACCGGCCGCTGGGTTTTCACGTCGCGGGAACCGAACTCGTGGCCTGGCGCGATCGGTCGGGCCTGCTGCAGGTCGGGCCCGGTGCGTGCCCGCACCTCGGAGCCCCGCTGAGCGAGGCCGCCGTGCACTGCGGAGCTCTCGTGTGCCGGTGGCACGGCATGCGCCTGGGGGAGCGCGGACGCCCCGGTTGGAAACCCTTGCCCAGCCACGACGACGGCGTCCTCGCCTGGGTCCGGCTCGACACAGCGGGCGATGAGCAACCGCTCGACGAGCCGGTGATCGCCGCGCGTCCGGTGGCGCGCCGCAGCATCGACGCGGTCATGACCGCGACCGGCGTCTGCGAACCGGCCGATGTGGTCGCCAACCGCCTCGATCCCTGGCACGGGTCGTGGTTCCACCCCTACTCGTTCACCCGGCTCCGCGTCCTGGAAACCCCGCCGGTCGACGGCGCGGGACCCGTCGAGGACCGCTACCTCGTCGAGGTCACCTTCCGCGTGGCGGGACGCCTCGGCGTTCCCGTCCTCGCCGAGTTCACCTGCCCTGAAGCGAGGACCGTGCTCATGCGCATCGTCTCCGGAGAGGGCGCGGGCAGCGTGGTCGAAACGCACGCCACACCGGTGGGGAGCACGGCCGATGGGCGTCCGCTGACGCAGGTCGTCGAAGCCGTCGTCGCGACCTCGGGCAGGACGGGCTTCCTGCTCGCCAGGAACGCGGCGACGCTGCTGCGACCGGCCATGGCGCGGGTCGCGCGCAGGCTCTGGCGGGACGACCTCGCCTACGCCGAACGCCGGTACGCCGTTCGCACCGGGCAACACGCTCGCGGCGCCCGGCGGCCCTGAGACGCCCAGGCCCGCTTCAGTCCGGCATGGCGCCGGTCGTGGCGAATTCGAGGCGGCGGGCCACGGACACGGCCTGATCCGCGAAGCGCTCGTAGAACCGGGCGAGCAGCGCGAGGTGGATCGCCGCGGCCACGCCGTGGGGCCAGCTCTCGCTGCGCACCGCGGCGTCCAGCCGGCTGCTCAGAGCGTCGACCTCGTCGTCGGTGCCGCTCAGCCAGGTGAAGTCGGCGGGGCCTGACCCTCGGACCAGCTCCTGGAGAGAACCGGCCATGGTCACGGTCACCTCACCGAGGGCGTCCACGGTGTCGGCGACCTCCTCGTGGACCACCGGGTCCGGATGGCTGTAGCGGACCAGACCCGCGACGTGGGCGGCGAGATCACCCATCCGCTCGACCTTCACCCCGCAGTACAGGACGGCCAGGACGGTGCGCAGATCACCGGCAACGGGTGATTGCAGCGCTAGCAGCCGCTGGGCGTGGTCCTCGCAGGTGTTGCGAGCGGCATCGAGCTCGGCATCGGCGGTGAGCACTTGCTCGGCCAGCGACACGTCGCCCGTGGTCACCGCTTGTGTGGCGAGGCGCATGGCCTCGGCCGCCTGGCCGGCCATCGCGGCCAGCTGCTCGCCGAGTGCCACGAGCTCGCCGTGGAACGCTTCCCGCATCTGATCCACCCTAAGCGGACATACCAACTCGTGCGTGTTCAGCAACGGCCTCGCCCGCCCATGCGGGTGCGCGGCCCAGGTCAGCGGCGATCCTGGAACCTCAGTCGGCCTTGCGGGCGTCCAGGAAGCGGCGGCGCCCGAAGTCCAGGTCGACGATCGGTTCCGGATACGACAGCGCGCGGCGTTGGTCGGCGGGGAGCTCCCACGGCGCGTGCACCGCGGGGCCGTCGATGCCGCGCAGTTCCGGCACGTACCGCCGCACGTAGTCCCCGCGCGGGTCGTAGCGCTCGGCCTGGCGCAGCGGGTTGAGCACCCGGTTGGGCCGGGTGTCCGTGCCGGTTCCGGCCACCCACTGCCAGTTCATCTGGTTGTTCGCCACGTCCCCGTCCACCAGGTGCCACAGGAAGTGCCGCGCACCGGCCCGCCAGTCGTGGTGCAGCGTCTTGGTCAGGAAGCTCGCGGTGATCACCCGGGCGCGGTTGTGCATCCAGCCTTCCCGCAGCAGCTGGCGCATGCCCGCGTCCACGATCGGATACCCGGTGCGCCCTTCCTTCCAGGCGCGCAGCTCCTCCGGCGCGTCGCGCCAGTCGTCGCCGCGAGGGCGGTAGTCCTCGGTCGAGGTGCGCGGGTTCGCGGCAAGCACCTGGTGGTGGAAGTCCCGCCACGCCACCTGCCGGACGAACTCCTGCGCACCCCGAGTGCGGGTACCCACCCGCTGTACCACCTCGGTCGGCGAGAGCGTGCCGAAGTGCAAGTGGGGCGACAGGCGCGAGGTGCGATCCCCGGCGAGGTCGTCGTGCCCGGACGAGTAGTCGTCGACCAGCTCATCAGCCCATGCCGACAGCATGCTCCGGCCGTTGCGCTCACCACCTCGGACCAGGTCCTCGGCCGGGTCGCCGAAGCTGATCTCAGCGGCCTCCGGGACCTTTCCCGGGTCGACGTCGGGCATGCGCACCCGGTCCGGTGGGGGCAGTGGTGACCGCTGACCGGTTTCCTGCCAGCGCCGCAGGTACGGGGTGAACACCGCGAAGTGCGCGCCGCCTCCGGACGGGGTGACCGCTCCGGGCGCCACGGTGGTGATCGACGCGTCGTGCAGGTGCACCCCGACGTCGAGCTCCCCGACCAGCGCTCCCTGCCTGCGCTGCGCCTGACCGCTGACGTCGGCGGCCAGGTGGACGTCGGTGACGTCGTGCTCGGCGACCAGTTCCGCCAGCTCCTGCAACGGATCGCCGCGCCGGACGACCAGCGCGGCACCCCGTTCGCGCAGGGCGTCGTCCAGGTCGGCCAGGCTGCGGGCGAGGAAGTCGGCTCGGTTGGGCCCGGCGAACCCCGTCTTGATGATCGCGGGGTCGAGGACGAACACCGGGATCACCCGGTCCGCGCAGGTCGCCGCGGCGTGCAGCACCGGGTTGTCGTGCACCCGCAGGTCACGGGTGAACAGGGCGACGGCGACGGTCATCGGAAGGCACCTCACGGGTTTCGATCGTGCAGGTTGAACAGCATGCCCGAATCGTTCGGGCAGGACCCGCCTGCGCACCGCGGTGCGTCGGGGATGGCTCTGCGGAGCGCCTCGGTTCGGGGAACCATCGCGGTATGCGGTGCGTGGTCATGGGTGCTACGGGTTACATCGGTGGGCGGTTGGTGCCCGAGCTGCTCGATGCCGGGCACCGGGTGCGGGTGTTCGCCCGCTCCCCGGAGAAGCTCGACGACATGCGGTGGCGCGACCAGGTGGAGGTGGTGCAGGGCGATGTCTCCGATCCGGGGAGCGTCGCGCGGGCGCTGTCGGACCAGCAGGTCGTCTACTACCTGGTGCACTCGCTGACCAGCCGGGACTTCGTCGCGCTGGATCGCGCTGCCGCGCGCACCGTCGCCGACGCCGCGCGGGAGGCGGGCATCGGACGGATCGTCTACCTGGGCGGGATCGTGCCGGGGGAGGGGGAGCTGTCGCCGCACCTGGCGTCGCGGACCGAGGTCGGCCGGGTGTTCTCGGACTCGGGTGTGCCGACGATCGTGCTGCGGGCGGCGGTGATCATCGGTTCCGGGTCGGCGAGCTTCGAGATGCTGCGGTACCTGTCGGATCGGCTTCCGGCGATGGTCACGCCCCGCTGGGTGCACAACCGGATCCAGCCGATCGCGGTGCGCGACGTGCTCCACTACCTCGTGCGCGCTGCCGGGATCCCAGCGGAGACCAGTGGTGCGTTCGACATCGGTGGCCCGGACGTCCTGACGTACCTGGACATGATGCACCGGTACGCGGTGGTCGCCCGTCTGCCGCGGCGGGTGGTGCTCCCGGTGCCGGTGCTGACGCCGTGGCTGTCGGCGCAGTGGGTCAACCTCGTCACCCCCGTGCCGAAGGCGATCGCCGTGCCGCTGATCGAATCGCTGGTGCACGAGGTCGTCTGCCGCGACCACGCGGTGGCCAACCACATCGGCGACCCCGAGGGCGGCCTGACCAGCTACGAACGTGCGGTGGAGCTCGCGCTGGCGCGGATGCGCAGAGCCGAGGTGCCCACGCGGTGGTCGGACGCCACCGGGCCGACCGCGCCGTCGGACCTGCTGCCCAGCGACCCGGAGTGGACCGGTGGCAGCGTGCGGCAGGACGTGCGGGAGCAGCGCACGGCCGCGTCGGTGGAGGCGTTGTGGGAGGTCATCGAGTCGATCGGCGGTGAGAACGGCTGGTACTCGTTCCCACTGGCGTGGTCGGTGCGCGGGTGGGTCGACCGGTTGGTCGGTGGGGCGGGGCTGCGGCGAGGACGTCGGGACCCGCATCGGCTGCACGCGGGGGAAGCGCTGGACTGGTGGCGGGTCGAACACGTCGACCGCCCCAGGCTGCTGCGGTTGCGAGCGGAGATGAAGGTACCCGGTCGCGCCTGGCTGGAGCTCGGTGTGCAACCCGCTGACGATGGCGGCGCGGTGTACCGGCAGCGCGCGGTGTTCGAACCGCACGGGTTGGCGGGACAGCTGTACTGGGCGGTGATCTACCCGTTCCACGGTCTCGTGTTCGGTGGGATGGTTCGCAACATCACGAGTGCCGCCGACCTCCGCCGCGCACCTCGAACCCCGCGCTGAGCGCGATCGGTCGAGGCCCTCAATCGGTTCGGACGGACCATTGGCTGAGCAGGATCAGCGCTGCGGCCAGCGCTGCGGTGGTGAAGAAGGCCGCGCCCTCGCCGAGCGCGAGGCACAGCAGGGACAGACCCACCGTCGTGAACCCCAGCGCTCTGCGCGTGGTCCCCCAGTCGCGGAACCGGGTCCGGGGGTGGGTCAACACACCGGCCAGCGCGGGATCGTCGGTGCGCAGCTGCCGTTCCATCTCGCCGAGAATGCGGTTTTCATGTCGTCGAAGCATGGAGTCCTCCGGCGGTCGGCGGGGTCTGTTAGGGCCACCATGCCGAGCCCGCCACGGCACGGGTAGGGCCGATAGACCCTCCATCCAGCCCTCGGGACGGGTGGAACAGGTGTGCGGCCTGGCCGAACCGCAGTGCGTTCCTGAAGAATCTCCGTTGCTGCCTCGGGCGCGTCCGGGCTCCTGCTGACGCTTACTGATTGGGAAACGACCTATGCGGACTGTTCCGTTCGGAACGACCGGTGCTCATGCCCCCAACGTCATCTCCGGGATGATGCGGATCGCGGACAAGACCGATGAGCAGATCCGCGAGCTCTACACCACGGCTCGCGAGGCCGGGATCGACTTCTTCGATCACGCGGACCTCTACGGCTTCCGGCACCCGGGAGGCGGCACGCACCACTGCGAGCGGAGGTTCAACGAGGCGTTGGGGCTCCCCGCCGCGGAGCGCGAGCAGATCACGTTGCAGACGAAGACGAGCATCGTGGACGAGCAGTGGCACTACGACTCGTCCTACGAGCACATCGTGTCCTCCGTGGAGGAATCGCTGCGCGCGTTGGGCACGGAGCACGTGGACGTGCTGCTGCTGCACCGCCCGGACGCGCTGGTCGAGCCGGAAGAGGTGGCGCGGGCCTTCGACGAGCTCGAAGCCGCGGGCAAGGTGCGGAGCTTCGGTGTCTCCAACCACACGCCGCGGCAGATCGACCTGCTGAAGACCGCCGTGCGGCAGCCGATCGTGGCCAACCAGGTGCAGTTGTCGGTGACGCACGCGACGATCATCGCGCAGGGCTTGACCGCCAACATGGCCGTCGACGATGCCCTCACCCGCGACGGCGGTGGTCTGGTGGATCACTGCCGCACCAACGGGATCACCGTCCAGGCGTGGTCGCCGTTCCAGAGGGGCGCCCAGGGCGGGGTCTTCCTGGGAGACGAGGAGTTCCCGCAGCTCAACGCGATGCTCGACGAGCTGGCTGCCAAGTACGGCGTCAAGCCCATCGCGATTGCCACGGCGTGGATCACCCGCCACCCGGCCGGCATGCAGGTGGTCCTCGGCACCACCACCCCGCAGCGCATCACCGATGCCGCCGCGGGCTCGGACATCCGGCTCACCCGAGGCGAGTGGTACGGCCTCCTCCAAGCAGCAGGCCACCGCGTGCCGTGATGCGAGTGCTCGTGGGAGAAGACGACACGATGGGAGACGCTGCGTCCGGTCAGGCAACATCTGGCCTGGGTGCTGCTTCGGAGAACTGGGCGGAGATGCGAACCGAGTTGCAAGCAGTGGGCGAACTCGCGCGCTGGACGTGGGTTGATCGGGTCGCGCGTGCGCTCACCGAGGTGTTGGCGCCATCCGTGGTCGTGACGGTGTTGCCGTTGGCCGCGGCGTGGCAGGCGACCCGTTCGGTGGGGCCGGCGCTGGGATGGGGACTGCTGGTGGCGCTGACCAGCAGCGTGCTGCCGATGGCGGTGATCGTGTGGGGTGCGCGTTCGGGGCGGTGGGACGGGCATCATGTCCGAGACCGGAAGGGCAGGCTCGTGCCCTTCCTCACCCTGATCCTGCTGAGCAGCGTCGGTTTGGTGCTGCTCGTCGTTCTGGGCGCGCCGTGGATGCTGGTGGCGCTGGACATCACGATGGTCGCGGCGTTGCTCGTGACCGGGGCGATCACCGTCTGGTGGAAGGTGTCCTTGCACGCCACCGTGGCCGCCGGTGCAGCGGTGGTGATGGTGGTTCTGCACGGCCCGGCGTGGTTGCTGTCATCAGTCGTCGTCGCGGCGATCTCGTGGTCGCGGGTGAGGCTTGGTGACCACACGACCGCGCAGGTCGTGGTCGGTTCGGCAGTGGGTGCGGCTGTTGTCGGGGGCTTGTTCGCCGTCCTGGTCTGACGGGGTCGTCGGTCAGGGATTGCGCGGGGTGAAGTCTTGTCGTTCGAGGGCTAGGGCGACGAGGACTCCTGCGAGCAGGCCCCAGAACGCGGAGTTGATGTTCAGCGGGCTCACGCCTGAGACGGTGACGAGGAAGGCGAGCAGGGCGCCTAGGGTGAAGTTCGTGCTGAACGCCGTGACGAAGGCGCCCTGCAAGGCGCGGAGCATGGCCAGGCCTCCCAGCACGGCGATGAACGCCGGGGGTGTGGCCAGCATGGAGCTGACGAACGCCGGGGCGAACATGCCGACGACGATCGCGCCGAGCCCGCACACGATGCCCGCCGTGTATTGGCGGGAGCGTTCGGTGGAGGCGACCAGGAGCGCGTTGGTCGGGCCGGTGAGGCAGGTCGAGACCGCGCCGACCGCGGCGGCCGGCAACGACCAGAGCCCGCACAGGACCGCTGCCACGTTCGTCGGCGGGTTGTGACCTGCCTGCTTGAGAACCGCTGTGCCCTGGCCGTTCTGGACCACCAGGACCGTGATCGCCAGCGGCACGACGAGCTCGGTGATCGCCCGCCAGGAGAACTCCGGGGTCTGCAGCATCGGCTGGGCGAGCCATCCCGTGCTGTCCAGGGCGAACCGGCCCGACGCGCCGACGGCGAGGGCACCGGCGGCCAGTGCGCCGAGGATCGGCGGCACCAGCCGTCCCGCGCGGGGAATTGCGCTCAGCAGCGCGAAGACCGCGATCATCGGTAGGGCGACGCTCACGTCCGACCCGGTCGCGGTGACGAGGTCGAGCCCGAAACGGAGGAACACCCCGGCCACCATCGCCATCACGATCGGCATCGGCAAGGCGGCCATGATCGTGCGCACCCAGCCCGTGAGGCCGATCGCGAGGATCAGCAGCGCGGTCACGACGAAGGCGCCCAGGACCTCCGGCCAGCTCAGGTGGTTCAGCGACGCGCCGACCACCACGGTGCCCGGGATGGTCCAGAAGAACGCCAGCGGCTGCCGGTAGACCCAGGACGCGATGGCGGTGAGGATGCCGTTGAGGAAGAACACCCCGAACACCCACGACGCCAGCTGCGCCGAGCTGAGACCGCCGTGGGTGCCCGCCGAGAGGATCACGGCGATCGGGCCGGTGGCCGAGAAGACGAGACCGACCACCCCGCCCGCGACCGACGCCCCGCTCAGATCCCGCAGCACCTGGCGCGGCCCGGCAGGGGTGGGGCGTTCGAACCGTTCCTGGTGGACCGGCTTCTCGGTGTCGACGTCGTCGAGCGTGCTGGTCACGAGTCCCCCTCGGGCAGAGGAGATGCCGGGCGTCCACAACGGACACCCGGCATCGGTGGAGTCCTGCTGAGAGCTGTTGAGGTGTGCTGCGGGAGCCGTTGTCAGAAGACCGATCGAGGTTCCGCTACCCGCACCGCCACGCATGGCGACTGCTCAACAGGGACCTCAGCCGTCGATCTTGTTCGGGTGCACTGCCAGGGGCGTGACCTCGATGTTCATGTACGGGAACAGCGGAAGCCCGGACAGCACGGAGTGCAGCTCGTCGTGGTCGGCGAGGTCGACGACCGAGACGTTCGCGTACTCGCCCGCGATCCGCCACAGGTGCGGCCACTTGCCTTCGCGCTGGAGCTCCTGGCTGTACTCCTTCTCCCGCGAGAGGAGGTCGGCGCGCTCCTCCGGATCGAGGTCCGGCGGGAGGTTCACGTCCATGCGGATGTGGTAGAGCACGAGTCTGTCTCCTGTGGACTGATCGGTCAGGCGGGGTCGAGGACGAAGCCGTACTCGATGGTCTCGCCGCCGGGGGCCGGCTTCGGGGCGAGCATCAGCTCGGGCTTGACGGCCGAGGCGATGTCGTCGTCGTTGTGCTCGTCGCCGGGGAAGTACAGCTGCGCCGTCAGCAGCTCGTGGCCCGGTGCCGACACCTTGACGTGCAGGTGCGCCGGGCGCCACGCGTGCCAGCCGGCGGCGGAGATGAGCTTGCCGCAGGCCCCGTCGGTGGGGATCTGGTAGGGAGCCGGGCGGACCGTGCGGATCTCGAAGTTCCCGTCGGCGTCGGTGGTGAACGACGCGCGCAGGTTCCACTCCGGGAGGTTCGGCGCGAACTGCGAGTAGTAGCCGTCGGCGTCGGCGTGCCACAGCTCCACCTTCGCCCCCGCCAGCGCGGAGCCGTGGGTGGAGGTGACCTTCCCGGTCCAGGTCAGCGGCGTGCCCGGCTCGTCGTCCCGCATCGGGACCGCTCCGCTGGCGCCCTGTTCGGGGGCGTCCGGGACGTAGTACGGCCCCTCGATGGTGCCCTTGTTGCCCTCGCGGTGTTCGGTGGCGACCTCCTCGACGACGTGCTCGACCCAGACGTCGAGGAACAGCGGCCACTCGCCGTCCTCGCCGACGCTGATCAGCCACGCCTTGAGGGCGTTGTACTCGTCGTAGGTCACCTTGTGCTTGCGGATCGTCTCGTGGACGGCCTCCAGCACCTCGCGGGCGAGCGTGCTGACGCGCTCGGGCGGCGTGCCCTCCACGCCGACCAGCTTGTCGCTCTTGAACCGCTCGGTCGCGTTGGCGCCGGAAGCGGCGGCGGTGGCCGAGTCAGAAGCGGTGGTCATGGGATCCTCCTCGATTCGTGGTGGGTCAGGAGTCCTGGCGGTAGTGCCGGAGCTTGTCGGGATCGAGTTCGGCGCCGAGACCGGCGCCGGGTCGGACGGTGAGCTCACCGTCGCTGATGCGCAGCGGCTCGGCCAGCAGGTCGTCGCTCATGTCCAGGAAGTTGGACAACTCGCCGGCCCGGCGGGAGGTCAGCGAGTAGGCGGCGCCGAAGGCCACGCTGCACAGGGAACCGAGCTGGCCGTCGATCTGGTTGCCCATCACGACCTCCAGCCCGAGCCCTTCGGCCAGGTGGTGGGTGCGCTGGGAGCGGGTGAACCCGGTCCGCGCGGTCTTGATGCTCACGGCCGTGGCCGAGCCGCCGAGGATCTCGCGGGTGACGTCCGCGGGGGAGACGGCGGATTCGTCGGCGATGAACGGCACGTCGAGCTGCTGCACCAGCCAGCGCCGTCCGAGAACGTCGTCGGCCGGGCACAGCTCCTCGGCGAAGAGCAGGTCGAGGTCGGCCATCTCCTTCATGGCGCGCGCGGACTCGGCGGCCGTCCAGCCCCGGTTCCCGTCGACGTAGAGCTCTACGGAGTCGCCGAGCCCTTCGCGCAGCGCGCGCACCACGGCGGTGTCCAGGAACACCGGGCGGCGACCGACCTTGACCTTGAACGTCGTGATTCCGTAGCTGTCGCGCATCTTCTCGGCCTCGGCCAGCATCGCGGCCGGCTCGTCGAAGCCGAGCATGTGCGACACCCGCATCCGGTCGGTGAAGCCGCCGAGCAACTCGGTCACCGACACGTCGAGGCCGCGGCCGAGCGCGTCCCAGATCGCCATGTCGATGGCCGACTTCGCGGTCGGGTTCCCCACGGTGCGCCCGAGCCGGGCGTGCGCGGTCTCGCGTTCCAGCAGGCTCAGGCCCACCAGCTGCGGAGCGAAGATCGAGTCGATGACGGCGACGATGCCGGCCTGGGTCTCGCCGTAGGTGAACGGCCGGGGCGGAGCCTCGGCAACGCCGACGATCCCGTCGTCGGTGTGCACCCGCACCAGCACGTGCTCGGCGGCGTGCACCTCGCCGGAGGCGAAGCGCAGCGGCTTGCGGTACGGGATGGCGAACGGGATCGCTTCCACCTGGGTGATCTTCATGAACCGGCCTCTGCTGGTGGTCGTGCGGACGGGAAGACGTCCTCCAGTTCGGCGAGGACGGTGTTGACCAGGGGTGAGCTCGTTTCGCGGTGCCAGGCCAGCGCCAGCTCGACGGTCGCCGCACCGGCGAGGTCCCGGAACACCACTCCGGCCAGCGGCAACGAGCGCGCCGAAGCCGGAACGACCCCGACGCCCAGACCGCCCGCGACGAGCGCGAGCAGTGCTGCGGTGCCCGGGGCCTGGTGCTGCTGGTCCGGGGTGAACCCGGCGTCCCGGCAGCTGCGCAGCACCGCCGCGTGCACGACGGAGTTGCGCCCGTCGTAGGTCACCAGCGGCTCGGTTCGCAGATCGGTCGTGGCCACCACGGGCTCGACCGCCAGCCGGTGGTCTGCCGGCACCGCCAGCACCAGCGGCTCCACCTCGATCACGCGGTAGTCGATGTCGTCACCAGTCACCGGCGGCCGGAGCACGCCGATGCCCAGCGAACCGTCGCGCAGTTGCTCGCACTGCTCGGCGGTGAGGAGTTCGGGGTGCACTTCCAGCTCGACCTGCGGAACGCGCTGGGCCAGCGCCCGGGCGAGGTGCGGCAGGTGGGAGAACGCGGCCGTGCCGGTGAACCCGACCCGCACGAGCCCGAGCTTCCCCTCTCCGATGCGCTGCACCCCGCGCACCCCGGCGTCCACGGCGGAGAGCACGCGCTGGGCCTCGCCCAGGAAGAACTCGCCTGCCGGGGTCACCCGGACCTGCCGGGTCGTGCGGGCCAGCAGTGCGACGCCGAGCTCGTCCTCGAGCTGGCGGACGGTGTGCGAGAGCGCGGGCTGGGCGATGTGCAGCTGCTCGGCGGCGCGTCCGAAGTGGCACGTCTCAGCCACGGTGACGAAGTAGCGCAGGTGGCGAAGCTCCACGGCGGGCCTCCTCCCTCGTCCTCGTCACCGACCTTCCTCACGGTAAGGAACGCTCTCATCGAAGACAAAGACTTGGTTGTGCTCGATTGATAAACAGCGTGGATGAACAGCACCCTAAGCCAGGTCTGGGTATTTGCCTGGTGTGACCGCTACCACGAGGTGTCATGGTTCCCAGTCATGCCACCGCGGCCAGGTGTCGCCGCTGGGCCGATCAAAGTCGATCTGGGCCGTTGGAGGATCCATGACCGAGATGCTGAACCACGTGTCCGCCGTCGTCGCAGACGCTGTCGTAGAAGACCGCGAGGCCGGGGTGTACCGGGCCAATCGCCGCATCTTCACCGACGAGGAGATCTTCGAACTCGAGATGAAGCACATCTTCGAGGGGAACTGGATCTACCTCGCCCACGAGAGCCAGCTGCCGAACCCGGGTGACTACTTCACGACCTACATCGGCCGCCAGCCCGTGGTGATCACCCGCGACAAGGACGGCGAGCTGCACTGCCTGATCAACGCCTGCGCTCACCGCGGTGCGATGATCTGCCGCCGCAAGGCCGACAACCGGAGCACGCTGACGTGCCCGTTCCACGGCTGGACGTTCCGCAACGACGGCAAGCTGCTCAAGGTCAAGGACCCCGACGGCGCCGGCTACCCGGACTCGTTCGACACCGGCGGCTCGCACGACATGACCAAGGTCGCCCGCTTCGACTCCTACCGCGGCTTCCTGTTCGGCAGCCTCAACCCTGACGTGGCGCCGCTGAGCGAGCACCTGGGCGACACCACCAAGGTCATCGACATGCTCGTCGACCAGTCCCCGGACGGGCTGGAGGTGCTGCGCGGCGCGTCGACCTACACCTTCGACGGCAACTGGAAGGTGCAGGCCGAGAACGGCGCCGACGGCTACCACGTCACCGCCACGCACTGGAACTACGCGGCGACCACCGCCCGGCGCGGCACGGGCGAGTCCAAGAACAGCACCAAGACCCTCGACGCGGGCAGCTGGGGCAAGTCCGGCGGTGGCTACTGGTCCTACCCGAACGGCCACCTGTGCCTGTGGACGTGGGCCGGCAACCCGCAGGACCGTCCCCTGTGGGACCGCATGGACGAGCTCAAGGAGCAGTTCGGCGAGGCCAAGGGCGAGTTCATGGTTCGCGGCTCCCGCAACCTGTGCCTGTACCCCAACGTGTACCTGATGGACCAGTTCTCCACGCAGATCAGGCACTTCCGGCCGATCGCGCCGGACAAGACCGAGGTCACCATCTACTGCATCGCCCCCAAGGGCGAGAGCGCCGAGGCGCGGGCCTGGCGGATCCGCCAGTACGAGGACTTCTTCAACGCCTCCGGCATGGCCACTCCCGACGACCTGGAGGAGTTCCGCTCCTGCCAGCTCACCTTCCGCGCCAGCGCCGCTCCGTGGAACGACATGAGCCGCGGTGCCGAGCACTGGCTCACCGGTCCCGACGAGGTCGCCGAGGCCCTCGACATGCCGGGCGTGATCTCGGCGGGCAAGAAGAACGAGGACGAGGGCCTCTACCCGGTTCAGCACGGCTACTGGCAGCAGACCATGCAGGCCGCCATCGCCGCCGAACGCGCCGCCGAATCCCAGTGACCCCCTCTGCGCCAGGAGAGTTCCCGATGACCGTCCACGCCGACGCCACCGCCACCACCACCGGAAAGCCGATCACCCAGCAGGACATCGAGCAGTTCCTCTACCGCGAAGCCCGCTACCTCGACGACCGCGAGTTCGAGAAGTGGCTGGAGTGCTACGCCGACGACGTCGTCTACTGGATGCCCTCGTGGGGCGACGACGACCTGCTCACCGAAGATCCGCAGACCGACATCTCGTTGATCTACTACCCGAACAAGGGCGGCCTGGAGGACCGGGTGTTCCGCATCCGCACCGAGCGCTCCAGCGCCACCTCGATCCCGGAACCGCGCACCAGCCACAACATCAGCAACGTCGAGCTGATCGAGCGCCGCGGCGACATCGTGGACGTGCGCTTCAACTGGCACACCATGTACTTCCGGTACAAGACCGTGGACCCCTACTACGGGACGTCGTTCTACACCATCGACTTCTCCGGCCCGGCGCCGCTGATCCGCCGGAAGACCGTGGTGCTCAAGAACGACTACATCCACCACGTCGTCGACGTGTACCACATCTGAGCGAGGCGGCCATGACCCACCAAGTCGCGCTGTCCTTCGAGGACGGTGTCACCCGGTTCATCACGTGCGCTCCCGACCAGACCGTGGCCGACGCGTCCTACCGGCAGCGCATCAACATCCCGCTGGACTGCCGGGACGGCGCCTGCGGCACGTGCAAGGCGTTCTGCGAGTCCGGTGAGTACGACGGCGGGACCTACATCGACGACGCGCTGACCTCCGACGAGGCCGAGCGCGGCTACGTGCTGCCGTGCAGCATGTCCCCGAAGTCGGACCTGGTCTTGCGCATCGCGAGCACCTCGGCCGTGGCCAAGACGCAGGCGGCGACCTACCCCGCGACGCTCACCGCGCTCGAACGGCTCTCGCCGACCACGGTGTCGGTCACGCTGAAGACGCCGGACCGCGACAAGCTCGCGTTCCTGCCCGGCCAGTACGTCAACATCGCGGTGCCCGGCACCGACCAGACGCGGTCGTACTCCTTCAGCAGCGCTCCCGACGAGGAGCACCTGAGCTTCCTGGTCAAGATCACCCCGGGCGGGGTGATGTCGGAGTACCTCACCGAGCGCGCGAAGCCCGGCGACGAGTTGTCGTTCACCGGCCCGCACGGGAGCTTCTTCCTGCGCGAGACCGACCGCCCGGTGCTGCTGCTGGCCGGTGGCACCGGGCTCGCGCCGATCCTGTCGATCCTGCGCACGATGCGGGCGTGCGGGTCGAAGCGCCCCGCGCACCTGATCTACGGCGTGACGACCGACGACGACCTCGTCGAGACCGACGCGGTGAACGAGCTCGCGGCCGACATCGACAACCTCACCTGGGACTACTGCGTCGCCGATCCGGACAGCGCAGCGCCCAACAAGGGCTACGTCACCAAGCTGATCCAGGACGAGCACCTGCACGGCGGCGACGTCGCGGTGTACCTGTGCGGACCTCCGCCGATGGTGGAGGCGGTGCGCGAGCACTTCGCCGACGGCGGGTTCGAGCCGACCGGCTTCTACTACGAGAAGTTCGCCCTCGCCGCCACCGGGACTCCGGAACCGGCGCCCGAACCCGCTGAGGAGCCCGAGCCGGGACCGGAACCGGGACCATCCGCCCAGGTGGAACCCGAACCCGGACCTGAGCTCGCTCCGGGCGGGTGCCCCGGTGGGAGCCGGGAGGTCGCCGGGCAAGACCTCTTCCCGGACGTCTCGATCCCGCCTCTGCACGCCGGGTTCGCGCGGTCGGCGGGGGAGGAGACGGTCACCGCGAGCCAGATCGCCGGGCAGCGGATCTGGCAGGGCACCGGCAGCGGTAGCCGTGCCCTCGATCCCGGTGCGGCGCTGATCGACAACGCCGAGGCCCGATCCATCGCCGGGCAGGAGTTGCTGTCCCCGCAGACCGACCTCGAACCGCTGTCCGCACCCGCGCCCGGCGGGTACGAGATCGGCGAGGAGCACCCGTCGGTGCACGAGTCGGACGCGGTGTTCGAGGCCCGCCAGGCGCTGGAACTGGGCGCGCTCGAACTCACCATCGGCAGGCTCACCTCGCAGCAGCTGGCGGGCTACCGGCTGCTCGCCGAGTCCGCCGTGCCCTACGTCGAGGGCGACCGGTTCGTGGACGCCGCCGAGTACACCGAGACCAACGCGGCCTTCCACGACTACCTGTTCACCCTCACCGGCAACGAGCACCTCCTGCAGGCCTACCGCGCGCTCGGCGTGAAGGGCTACATGGAGACGACGCTGCGCAACGCGACCTGGTGCCACCCGCGCTGCGCGCAGGACCACCTCGACATCGTCAGCGCCTTCGAGGCGGGAGACCGCACGACCGCTCGCCAGCTGATCGCCGAGCACGCGGATCGTTCGAAGGTCACCACGCGGCGGGCCATTGCCGACGCCGAGCCGGCGAAGCGGCCGCGGTTCATCACCCCGGGACGCTTCGACGGCAAGGTCGTCGTCGTGACCGGCTCGGCCCAGGGCATCGGGGAGTGGACCGCCCGCCGGGTCGCGGCCGAGGGCGGCGATCTCGTGCTCGCCGACCGGTCGGCGCTCGTCGAGGACCTGGCCCGGGAGCTGGCGGGCGTGCCCGTGGTCGCCGACCT
This sequence comes from Saccharopolyspora aridisoli, assembly GCF_004348445.1. Classification (GTDB taxonomy): domain Bacteria; phylum Actinomycetota; class Actinomycetes; order Mycobacteriales; family Pseudonocardiaceae; genus Saccharopolyspora; species Saccharopolyspora aridisoli. The sequence goes on from NZ_SMKV01000001.1 coordinate 50,298, forward strand.
GGAGACCTGGGAAGGCGCGCAAGCGGTGGTGGACGCGGCGATCGCTCGCCACGGCCGCGTCGACGTGCTGATCAACAACGTCGGGGGTGCGATCTGGTTCAAGCCGTTCACCGAGTTCACCCCGGAGCAGATCGAGGCCGAGCTGCGCCGGTCGCTGCTGACGACGCTGTTCACCTGCCGAGCAGTGCTGCCCTCGATGAGCGAGCGCGGCACCGGTGTGATCGTCAACGTCTCGTCCGCCGCCACGCGCGGCGTCCACCGCATCCCGTACTCGGCGGCCAAGGGCGGCATCAACGCTGTCACCGCGTCGCTGGCCCTGGAGTGCGCTGACTCGGGCATCCGCGTGGTCGCCACGGCTCCCGGCGGGACGGAGGCGCCACCTCGGCGGATCTCGCGCGGAGGGTCCGCGCTGGAGACGGACGAGGAACGCGCCTGGTTCCAGGCCCACATCGACCAGACCGTGAGCACCTCGCTGATGAAGCGCTACGGCACGCTGGACGAGCAGGCCGCGGCGATCGCCTTCCTCGCCTCCGACGAGGCGTCCTACATCACCGGCAGCGTCCTGCCGGTCGCAGGCGGCGACCTCGGTTGACGCCGGTCGGGGCGGCGGCGAGGAGCGCTTCCGCCCCCTCTCGCACGTGCGGCTGCGCGCCGCCGGTTCGGCCTGAACAGGCCGCTCTTCCTCCTCCGACGAATCGGGAGCTCCTCATGTCCGAAACCGACTCAACGATGCGTCGGCGCCAACGAACCGTCTCCTGGGTCGTGGCCCTGTCCACCATCGTGCTGGTGTTCGACGGGTACGACCTCGTCGTCTACGGCACCGTCCTGCCCACCCTGCTCAAGGACCCGACCCAGCTCGGGGCGATCACGCCCGGCCAGGCGGGCACCCTCGGCAGCTACGCGCTCATCGGAGTCCTCGTGGGCGCGCTGGTCGCGGGCTCCCTCGGCGACCTGATCGGCCGCCGCCGCATCATGCTGATCAACCTCGCCTGGTTCTCCATCGGGATGGGCGCGACCGCGCTCACCCAGAACGTCGCCGCCTTCGGCATCGGGCGCTTCTTCACCGGTATCGGTGTCGGTGCGCTGGTGGCGACGGTAGGACCGCTGGTGGCGGAATTCGCCGATCCCGGGCGGCGGAACAGGCTCAACGCCATCGTCTACAGCGGAGTGCCCGCCGGTGGCGTGCTGGCCGGTCTGCTCGCCCTGGTGCTCGATGACGTGGTCGGCTGGCGCGGGCTGTTCTGGATCGGTGCCCTGCCGATCGTGCTCGTGCTGCCGCTGGCGGTGGTGAAGCTGCCGGAATCACCGAAGTGGCTCGCCTCGCGCGGCAGGTTCGAGCAGGCGAAGGCGCTCGCCGAGCGCACCGGGATCGAGCTGCGCGCCGAGCCGGTGGCGCCGGCGGCCACCACCCGCTCGGGATTCCCCGCGCTGGCGTCGAAGGACCTCGCGTGGCCGACGGCGCTGCTGGGCCTGATGAGCTTCGCAGGTCTCCTGCTGACCTACGGGCTCAACACCTGGCTGCCGCAGATCATGGCCAACAACGGCTACGACAAGACGTACTCGCTGGCGTTCCTGCTCGTGTTGAACCTCGGCGCCATCGTGGGCGGCTTGTTCGCGTCGCTGTGGGCTGACCGAGCCGGGGCCAAGCGCGTGGTCGCCACGACGTTCGTCCTCGCGGCGTGCACCCTCGCGCTGCTCCCGATGGAACTCCCGCTGATCGTGCTGCTGTTCGCGGTCGCCGTGGCCGGGATCGGCACGATCGGCACTCAGGTGCTCATCTACGGTCTGGTGTCGAACTACTACCCGACCAGGGCGCGCGCGGCCGGTGTCGCGTGGTGCGCGGGCTTCGGCAGGATCGGTGGCATCGTCGGACCCGTCGTCGGCGGCCTCCTCGTGGGAGCGGGTCTCGGCGGCACCACGGCGTTCTACCTGTTCGCCGCCGTCGCGGCCGGTGCGGCGGTGGTGACCTTGCTCGTCCCCCGCTCGCGCGACGAGGACGAGGCGGAACGGCCGCTGGCCGCGGCCGCGGTCGGCAGCCCGAACCCGGCCTAGGCCCTCCCGCGCCCGTTCCCGGTGCCGGCGAACCGGGGACGGGCGATCGGGACGGGCGATCGGGGAGAGTCCCAGCAGCGTGACTCGACCGCCGCCGACGCGATGAGTCACCGTGGACGCACCGGCGGCCCCGGACCTGGGACCAACGACGAGGTGGACGTGACACGACCAGCGCAGCCGCTGATCGGGCGGTCAGAGCTCGTGGCCGGTCTGGAGCAGACCCTCCAGACCGGCCAGAGCCGTTTCGTGCTGCTCAGCGGGCCGCCCGGGATCGGCAGCTCCACGCTCGCCGAACACCTCGCGCGCCGTCACGACGGACCGGTCCTGCGCGCCACGGCAGCGGAGTGGGAGGCGGAGCAGACCGGAACCCTGCTGGACCAGCTCTTCCCCGGTCTGCCGACGTCCAACCCGCTGGTCACGGCAGCCGAACTCGTCGCACGACTCGCACCGCGCACGGTGCTGGTGATCCACGACGCGCAGTTCGGCGACCTCGACTCGCTGCGCGCCCTCGCCTCGGCCCAGCGCCACCACCCGGAAGCCGCGCTGCGGGTGGTGGCGACCTCCACCTCCGGCGATCGGCGGGCGTCCGCGGAGGTCCTGGACCTGCTGCCGCGCATCGCGACCGACGCACCACGCATCCCGCCGCTGGACGCCGCGCAGATCAGCGAGCTGGCCGCCGCGCGGGGAGTCGCGCTGCACCCGTCGATGGCCGAACGCCTGCGGCGACACACCCTCGGCAGGCCGCGACCGGCTGTGCAGCTGCTCACCGAGCTCCCCCGCGCCACCTGGTCGCAGTTCGAACCCACCCTCCCCGCGCCCGCCGCGGTCCAGGCCCTCGTGCGTGAGGGCCTCGAGACGTGCACACCGAGCGCACGCGGGTTCGCCGAGGCCACCGCCGTGCTGGGAAACGACGCCCCGGTCCGCAACGTCATGTCCCTGGCGGAGCTCGATGGCGAACCGCTGCCGCTGATGGACGAAGCCACAGCCGCCGGCCTCGTGGCGCTGGCCCCGCGCGGACTCACCTACGTCAGCCCACCCGACCCGATGGTGCGCGCCGCCGTGCTCACCGTCCTCGGACCGGCGAGACGCGCCGCGCTGCAACGCCGAGCCGCCGAGCTGGTCGACGACCCGGTCCGGTCCGTGCGACTGCTGGTCGCCGCCAGTCCAGTGCCGGACGCCGACGTGGCAGGTCGGCTCGAAGCCCTCGCTGGTGAGCGCGCGGCCGAAGGAGCCTGGGGAACCGCCGCCACCCTGCTCAGCGACGCGAGCCGGCTCACCGACGACCCGCAGCACCAGCAGGCGCTGATCACCCGCGCGGTCGACGCGCTCATCGGCGCGGGCGACGTCTTCCGCGCCACGGCCCTGATCCCCGAGGTCGAGAGCATCCGCGAAACTCCGCTGCGGGACGCCGTTCTCGGATACCTCGCCATGGTCCGAGGTCGCGCGGCCGAAGCGGGCAGCAGGCTCCGGCGAGCCTGGGACATCGTCAACACCGACCGCGAACCCGAGACCGCGGCGCTGATCTGCCAGCGCTACGTGTTGGACGCGCTCTGCCGGTACGACGGTCGCGACCTGGTCCTGTGGGCGGATCGGGCCATCGAGCTGGCGGGCCCCAACACACCGACGGCGGTCGAAGCCGAGGCCATCCGCGGGCTCGGCCTGGCCGCGACCGGCAACGTGGCGCAGGGCCAGCACCACTACGACGCGCTCACCGCCCGGCTGCGCCACGGTGCGCAGTGGCAGCGCGCCACCATGGCCCGCGGCTGGATCAACCTGATCACCGACCGGGTCGACGACGCCCGGGTCGACTTCGAGAGCTCCATCCCCACCGCCTACCTCGGCGGGTCCGCACGGATCTCGTTGTGGGCCCGCGCCTGGCTCGCCAGGGTCCAGTTCCTCACCGGGGAGTGGAACGAGGCGCTCGCCACCGTGCGCGAAGCGATGGACATGCAGGAGCGCACCGGAATCCTGGTGACCGGCCCGCTCCTGCTGTGGACGGCTGCGGCGGTGCACGCGCTGCGCGGCGAGTTCCCCGAGGCCGAGGAGGTGCTGCTGAAGAGCGCGACCGGCGCGGGCGACTACCAGATCATGCGCGTCCCGAGCCAGCTCGCCCGAGCGCACGCGGCCGAGGCCCGCGCCGACTCCGACGGCGTGCTGCGCGCGCTGTACCCGCTGACCAGACCGTCACCCAGCGCCAGCACCGACGAACCCGGCCACTGGCCCTGGCAGGACATGTACGCCCACGCCCTGGTCCTGCTAGGCCGCCTCGACGAGGCCGGCGAGTTCCTGGTCCCGCACGAGGAATTGGCCGCCAAGCGCGGCCACGCCTCGATGCGCGCGCGTCTCGCCGCGGCCCGCGGCCGCCTGCACGGCGCCCGCGGTGATGTCGCGTCCGCGTCGGCGTCCTTCGACGAGGCGCTGGAGCTGATCAGCGCGCTGCCGATGCGCTACGACCAGGCCCGCATCAACTTCAGCTACGGCCAGACGTTGCGCCGCCTCCGACGCCGCGCCCGCGCGGACGTCGTGCTCAGCGCCGCCCGGGACGGCTTCGCCGCCATGGGCGCCACCACCTACGTCGAGCGCTGCGACCGCGAGCTCAAAGCCGGTGGTGTGCACCGAACCCGGCCGGAACCGACCGCGGACGCTCTGACCCCGCAGGAGGAATCGGTCACGCGACTGGTCGCCCGCGGACTGTCGAACAAGGAAGTCGCGGCGGAACTGTTCCTGTCCAGCAAAACAGTCCAGTACCACCTCACCCGCGTCTACGCGAAGCTGGGCATCCGCTCCCGCGCGGAACTCGCCGCCCGCAGCGACTTCGGCCTGCCTCAACAGGACTGACGCCGCTACTTGATCAGCTCCAGCACCTCGCGGAAGGCGGGGTTGTCGCTGTCGTGCAGCCATTCGAAGAGCACCATCTCGGTGGTCACGACGTCGGCGCCGTGGGCGCGCATCCGGTCGAGCGCGCGATCGTGGTTGGACTCGACGCGACTGCCGGCGGCGTCGGCGACCACCGCGATGTCCCGGCCGCGTTCCAGCAGCGCCAGGACCGTCTGCAGCACGCAGACGTGCGTCTCGCACCCGGTCACGACGACCGTTCCGGGTCCGGGATCGAACCCGGCGGCGAAGGACGTCTTCGGTTGGGCCGGCCGGGGCAGCAGCTCGGCGATCTCGCCGACGGTCGCGCCCAGTCCTGCGGGGTTCTGCTCGCTGGCCCGGACATCGACGCCCAGCCGCGTCGCAGCGCGGAGCAGCCGCGCGTTGCTGTCCAGCACGGCAGGGCCGTCCGCGATGGCCGGCATGAGGCGTTCCTGCAGGTCCACGACCAGCAGGACGGAAGAATCGGCGTGGAGCAGCGGCATGGCACCAAGCCTAGGCGCGAGACCACTCGACGGCTCTACGGCGACGCGGTGTCAGCCGGTGCGCACGGTGCCGAGCTGGGTGCGGTGGAGGTTGGACTCGGTGAACCGCTGGGAGACCGAGCGGATGATCTCGGTCATGGCGGAGGCGGCCGGTGTCGGCGGCCTGGTCGCGTTGCGGGCCAACAGGATTCGCCGCGTCGGGGCGGGCACGTCGTCAGCGAAGTGCACCAGCCGCACGTCGTGGCGGCGGTTGGTCAACGCCAGGCGTGGTGCGATCGCGATCCCCAAGCCCGCGGCCACCATCGCCTGCGCTTCCTGGTAGTCGTGGGATTCGTAGGAGATCTTCGGGTCGAAACCGGCGAGGCGGCAACTGCGCCGCAGCACCTCGGCGACCGGGTGGTTGTCAGCGCGGATGATCCACTCCTGGCTCGCCAGGTCGGCCAGGCTGATGCGCGGTTCCTCCAGCAGCTCGGAGTTGGCGGGCACGACGAGGACGGTGGGGTCGTCGAGGAGGTGCTCGACGTGCAGGGCCTGCTCGTCGGTGCGGTTCCAGTCGTAGTCCCACAGCAGCGCCAGCTCGACCTCGCCGGTGTCGAGGAGTTCGAGCAGCTCGGCGAACAGCGCCGAGCGCACCGCGGTCCGCATCCCCGGGTGCTTGCGGGAGAACCGGGTCAGCGCCAGCGGCAGCAGCGAGGCGCTGGCCGTCGGGAACGATCCGAGGCGCAGCGTGCCCTGGTCGAGCTGGGCCAGCGATTCCAGATCCGCTTGCGCGCCGCGGAGTTCGCGGCGGATGGCGCGGCCGCGCTCGACCAGCGCGTGCCCGGCATCGGTGAGCCGGACTCCGCGTGGCAAGCGGTGCAACAACGGCTGTCCGACCTCCGCTTCCAGTCGGGACATCTGCTGCGAAGCGGCGGACGGCGTGATGGCCAGCGCGTCGGCGGCGGCGGTGAGCGAACCGAGTTCGGCGGCCTCCACCAGCAGCAACACCCTGCGGACGTCGAGCACCGAGCCTCCCGAAAGCCTTTAGCTCTGCTTAAGTCAGCGTAAGAACATGAACATTGTACTGAAGTCACTGGTCTTGTCAGGGTGAGCGCCAACGATTCGGAGCGAGGAAGAAGGTTGGCGTGCACGTTCCGGCAACGCTGGTCCGAGGCGGCACCAGCAAGTGTTGGCTGTTCGACGAAGCCGAGCTGCCCACTTCGGTGAGCGAGATCGAGGCGCTGTTGGTCAACGCCTACGGTGCCGCTGATCCCGTTCAGCTCGACGGCATCGGCGGTGCCACCCCGACCACGTCGAAAGCCGCGGTCGTGGGGCCCTCCGCGATGCCCGGCGTGCACGTCGACTACTTGTTCGCGCAGGTCGGCATCGGGGTCGGACGCGTGGAGTGGGGCAGCAACTGCGGCAACTGCGCGACCGCGATCGCGCTGTGGTCGGTCGCCCGGGGCCTGGTTCCGGTGAGCGGTGACCGCACCTGCGTGGTCATGCGCAACACCAACACGGGCGCGGTCCTCGAAGCGGAGGTGGACACGCCGCACGGGCAGGTGACCGAGTTCGGCACCCAGACCGTTCCGGGAACCCGCGCCGGGGGAGTGGCGGTGGGGCTGACGTTCCTGAACCCGGCCGGCGGCACCACCGGCGCGCTGCTGCCCGCGGGCGACGTGGTCGAGGAGTGGGCGATCGACGGGCTGCGGGCCCGGGTCACGATGATCGACGCCGGTGCGCCGATGGTCTTGCTGGACGCCGAAGGCCTCACCGGCGCCGAAAGCCTCCGGGAGATGGCCGACCTCGTGGAACCGCTGCGGCGGTTCCGGCACCGCGCGGCCGAGCGGATGGGTCTGACCTCATCCAGTGCGGCCGTCGACGACGCGGTGCCGAAGGTCGGCGTCGTCGGGCCGCCGCGCGCCTACCGGACCCAGCTGGGCGACGAGGTCGCCGCCGCCGAGCACGACGTGTCGGTGCGGATGCTGTCGATGAACGCCCCGCACCCGGCCATCGGGCTCACCTCGGCGGTCGGCGTCGCGGTCGCCAACATGCTCGACGGTTCCGTCGTCCGTTCGGCCTCCAGCGCCCCGGGCGCGACCGAGCTCCGGATCGCTACTGCAGCCGGTGTCATCGCCGTCACCAGCGGTGATCTCACCACGTCGGGGCCGCGGCGGGTCACCGTCCGCCGCGCCGCCCGCATCCTCTGCGCGGCCGACATCGTGGTTCCCGAGTCGATTCCCGCCTAGCATTCCGCCTGCTTCCCACCTCAAGGACAATGATGTCTGCTGAAATGATCTCCATCGGCGCGCTCGGCGTGATGTTCGTCGTCGCGACCCTGTTACCGATCAACATCGGGATCCTGGCCTTCATCGGTGCGTTCCTCGTGGGCACCTCCTCGCTCGGGCTCACCGAGGACGAGATCTTCGAGGGGTTCCCCGTCTCGTTGTTCGTCACGATCGTCGGTGTCACCTACCTGTTCTCGGTGGCCCAGCGCAACGGCACGATCGACCTGCTGGTGCGGGGCGGGATCAAGCTCGTGCGCGGCAAGGCCGCGCTCGTGCCGTGGGTGCTGTTCGGCGTCGCGGCGGTGCTCACCGCCTTCGGCACCTTCACACCGGCTGCGGTGGCGCTGCTGGTTCCGATCGGCATGAACTTCGCCTACCGCTACGGCATCAGCCAGCTGATGATCGGCATGATGGTCATCAGCGGCGCCCACGCCGGGGCTTTCTCGCCGATCGCGGTCTCGGGTGCGCTCGTGCTGGGAATGGTCGGTGACACCCCGCTCGCGGTGTCACCGCTGGGGTTGTTCCTGGCCAGCTTCGGGTTCAACGTGCTGCTGTCGGTGCTGACCTTCCTGCTGCTGCGTCGCAGGGCACCGGAGGCATCTGCCGAGCCGGTCGCGGAGGGCGCGCAGGCCGCGCCCGAGCCGAAGGTGACGTGGCGGCAGGGGCTCACGCTGGTCGCGCTTGCGGCGCTGGTGGTGGGGGCGCTGGTCTTCCACCTGGAGATCGGGTTCCTGGCCCTGATCGCGGGTGCGGTGCTGGCGCTGGTGGACATGGAGAACCAGTCCAAGGCGGTCGAGGGGATCAGCTGGTCGACCATCCTGCTGGTCGCGGGCATGGTGACCTACGTGGAGATCCTGGAGAAGGCGGGCACGATCGAGACGATCTCGCACGGCGCCGCCGGAATGGGAGCTCCGCTGTTCGTCGCGCTGCTGCTGTGCCTGGTGGTGGCGGTGGTGTCGGCGTTCGCCTCGTCGACGGCGATCCTCACCGCGATCATCCCGATCGCCGTGCCGCTGCTGCTGGCCAGCCACCTCAGCGCGGTCGGGCTCGTCGCGGCCCTGGCGATCTCGACGACGATCGTGGACACCTCGCCGTTCTCCACCAACGGCGCGCTCGTGCTCAGCAACGCCCGAGGTGTCGACCGGGACCGCTTCTACAAGCAGATCATCGGCTACACCGCAGGAATCGTCGGGATCGGCCCTGTCCTGGCCTGGAGCTTCCTGGTCGTGCCCGCATCCCTCTGACCGGAGCGCCGCCGGCGCGGAACTCCCGTGCTGGCGGCGCTGGTCACGTCGGCAGGGTTCGCGTCGACAGCCCCCCGTTGCGCACGTGCCGGACGAGGGCCACGAGGCGTTCGGTTGTGGCGTTGGTGGGATCGACGAGGCGGCGTTGCAGCAGTTCGCGCCCGGAGGCGTGCACCATCCGGGCGGTGTACTCCGGGTCGGGCATGCGCGGCAAGGTCCGTTCGAGCTCCTGCTGGAGGAACTGCAGGACGAGCTCTTCGGATTCGGCGAGTCGCTGGTGCAGTCGCGGGGGAGCGCCCTGGGGCGGGAACAGGAACAGCCGCCAGGTCGCAGGATGCTCGTCGACGGCGTGGAGCACGCCGCAGAACGTGCTGACGAGTCGGTCGTCCTCCGAATTCCCGGTGAGCTGCGAGGTCGCTCGTGCGAACTGGCTTCCCGCGCGCTCGGACTCGCGGTCGACGAGCGCGACGAACAGGCCCGCGATGTCGCCGAAGAGCTGGTAGAGCACCGGGCGGGTGATGCCCGCGGCCTCGGCGATGCGGTTGGGGGTCGCGGCGTGGAATCCCTCCGCGTCGACGATGTCATGCGTGACGTCGAGGATCTGCTCGCGGCGGTCGGCCGCGCTCATCCGCTTGCGCGCGCTGGGGGATCCGGTCACCCTTGACACTCTAACTGACAACCTGTCAGTTTAGTACGAACAGGTTGAATGTTTGAGGTGTCGCAATGGCGCTCCACCATCCTGAACTCGCCGAACGCGTCCGCGAGCAACGCCGGCTGCTGCCCGATCTCTACGGCTCGATCGAATTCGACAGCACCCCGCACCGCTTCACGACCGACCCGGAGGTGAAGTCCGACCTGCCCGCCTGGATCGCCGATCGCGACTCCGTCCTCGCTGACGAGCGGGTCGTCGAGCTGATCCGCACGACCACCATGCTCGGGGACGTGGTGGCCGACCCCTACGCGGCCCTGGCGAAGCAGTACGGCGCCAAGGGCCTGATCGACATGCTGCGGAAGGCGTGCAGGTCGGGCGTTGATTCCGTCCCCGATGCCCCCGACGAGCTGCGCGCGTTCATCGCATCGATGGAAGCGACGCCGGATTGGGTCGACGTGGAGCTGGTCGAGGAGGGTGCGCGGCAGCTGCGCATCGGGGCGGCGTTCCTGTCTCCCTACATCACCCGCGGCGCGTTCCTCGCGACCTTCATCAACACCTACGCCGCCCTCCCGATGGCGCTGACCGGTGCGCTCACCGGGCGCCGGGCTTCCCGCCGGGTCAACGAGACCGCGAACTTCTTCGCGGTGACGACGTTGCCGGGAGCCCTGGGCCGCTACGGGGAAGGATTCCAGGCCGCCGCCATGGTGCGGCTGATGCATTCGATGGTGCGCTGCAACGCGCTCACCAGTCCCGAGGGGTGGGACCCCGAGGTGTACGGGGTGCCGGTGCCGCAGGTTGATCAGATGCCGGCTGGTCTGTTCAACATGTACCTGGCGGCGGTGCTCGCCAAGAGCGCCGGCCGCGACGAGTTCTCCTCGCGCGAGCGCGCGATGCTGGAGTTCAGCCGGTACCGGTGCTTCCTGCTCGGACTGCCCGAAGAACTCCTGCCCACCACGGCGTCCGAGATCATCGAGGTCTTCCACGCGCGGGCGGCGACGCTTCGCCGGGGCTTCGACGACGCGACCTGCGGGGAGCTGGTCCGCTCCACCATGGGCGCCGATCTCCGGCAGGGGAACTCGCTGCTCGACCAGCTCTCCGAGACCGTGGAGCGCAGCTGGAGCAGGGCTTTCTTCCTGGGCATCTGCGGCGGCGACCTCAAGCGGGCCGAGGCCATGAGCGTCCAGTTCGGACCGGTCGACGCCGCCTGCGTTGCTGCCACCGCGCCGTTCGTGCTCGGCCGGTTCGTGGCGATGGTGATCGCCGCCGAACAGCCCGCGCTTCGACGACTGGCCGACGACTACACCACGCGCGCGGTCAAGCAACGGCTCGCCGAGTACGGGAACGCCGATTACACCACCGATGCCACCGCTTACCCCCGCAGGCCAACCAGGAGTACCACCTGACCCGCTCCCGATCGCCGAGACCTCCTGAAGCCGTGAGACGCCGATCTTCAGCGAGATCGAGGAGCTCGTGGCAGCTCGCCGGTCGAACGCACGAAGAAGTCGTGGTGCGTTTCGCGGGTTCGAGCTCGGGTGAGGTCCTCCGCGTCCTGCCTGCGGAAGCGCCGGACGAGGGCGGTGACCGCTTCGCGGCCCGCTCGGTTGGCGCCGACGGTGGACTGCGAGGGGCCGAAACCCGTGAGGTGGACGCGTGGTTCGCCGACGACCTGGGTGCCGCGCACCTGGATTCCGCCGAGCTCGTTGCGCAGCCCGAGCGGGTCGAGGTGGGTGAGGGCGGGCTTGAACCCGGTGGCCCACAATATCGTGTCGACCGGGGTGAAGGTTCCGTCGGCTTCGCGGACACCGGTCGGTTCGATCGCGGTGAACATGGGGTGGCGCTGCAGCGCGCCGCGTGCCTCGGCGGCCAGCGCGTACGGCGTCCACAGCAGTTCGGTGTAGGACACGACGCTTCCGGTGGGCCTGCCGGCCTCCACGTCGGCGGCGACCTTCGCCACCACCTCGCGCCCGGCGGAGCTGTCGAACGCACCGTCCCGGAACACCGGCTCGCGGCGGGTGTACCAGGAGGTGGTCGCCACCCGGGAGATCTCCTCCAGCTGCTGCAGCGCGGAGATGCCGCCGCCGACGACGGCGACGCGCGATCCGGCGAACCGCTCGGCGGAGACGTAGTCGCGGGTGTGCAGCTGGTTGCCGGTGAACGTCTCCTGCCCGGGGTAGTGGGGCAGGACCGGGTTGGACCAGGTCCCGGTGGCGTTGATGATCGCGCGCGTCGTCCACGACCCGCGATCGGTCGCCACCACCAGGGCCCCGTCGCGACCGGGGCGGACGGCGGTGACCGTCACCGGCCGCAGGATCGGCAGCGCGGTCTCCTCCTCGAAGGCGTTGAAGTAGCGCGGCACCGCCACGCGGCTGGGCTCGTCCGGGTCGACCGGTGGCTGGGCGAACCCGGGCAGGTCGAAGATGCCGTTCACGGTCGCCATGCGCAGCGACTCCCAGCGGTGCCGCCACGCCCCGCCCGGCGCCTGACCGGCGTCGAGCACGACGAAGGTCTCGGCGGCCTCGGGGTGGTCCAGCGCGCTGCGGAAGTCACGGCGCTGCAGGTGGTAGCCCGCGGACAGGCCGGACTGCCCACCGCCGATGACCACCACCGTCGCCAGCCGGGACTCGATCTCCGGCGACGCGGGGGGATCGGTCCGCGGGTTCGCGGAATTCGAAGGCACGTGCATGCTGCTCTCCGGACGTCGCACGGTCGCGCATGCCGTTCAACAACTGGTACGGCCACGAATTCCGGCCGGTGGCGCAGGGCACTTCCGGCAGGACGAGTTCGCCTCCGGCCCGGCGCGTCGTGACCGCAGACCCGTGCTCCGGAGCGGATCACCTCGTGCGCTGGCCGGTCGTACGGTCGCGCCTCGGAGGGGAGGTCCGCCTTGGCTGGGTGCTGCGGTCGGGCGTGCTGGCGGGTCTGCGAATCGAGCCGGAAGTGACACCGGCCGGATGCCGGAAACGGCATTCAGATATGTACGGCCAAAGCTCCGATAGTTTCCCGCTGGACCTGGGGAGTGTCAAACGCGATGGGAGCAATGGGCTTTGTTCCGGTAGAACCAGCGCTGAATGGGGCGTTGACAGCTCGCGTACGCGCTTGCAGTATTGGCCGTACATTGTCGTCGACCTGCGCGGTGTTCTGCGGCGATCCCGTTCCGGGCTCGCGTGGCACGGGCTGCGCACGAGCGGGAGCGCGGATGGACTCGGCCGCTGAGACGTTGGCGCGATGGGCGCACGAACTCGTCCCCGATGTCGAGGACCTGGCACTCGCGCAGCGCTCGTTGGTCGACACCCTCGCCGTCACCCTCGCTGCCCGCGATGACGACTTGGTGCGCATCTCCGCCGGGTTGCCGGACGCAGCGCGCTGGGCGGCGGTGGGCCACGTCCTGGACTTCGACGACCTGCACATGGAGTCGACCGCCCACATCAGCGTGGTGTGCGTGCCCGCGACGCTCGCGGCGGGCGGTGATGCGCGCGCCTACCTGGCCGGAGCGGGTGTCATGGCGCGGATCGGGACGGCTTTGGGCTGGTCGCACTACGCGAGCGGGTGGCACGCGACCTGCACCGCCGGTGCGCCGGCTGCCGCCGTCTGCGCCGCCGTGGCTCTCGGGTTGTCGCGCGAGCAGACCGCGACCGCGATGGCCCTGGCGGTTCCGGCCGCCGGTGGCGTGCAGCGAGCGTTCGGGTCCTCCGGCAAGTCGTTGCAGGTCGGGTTCGCCGCGGATGCCGGTGTTCGCGCCGCCAGGCTCGCGGCCGCCGGTGCCACGGCCGACCCGACCGCGTTGGACGCCTGGCTGCGCCTGGTCGGAGGTGATCCTGAGCGGATCGAGGTCACCGGGCCCGCGGTTCCCGGAGGTCTGGCGATCAAGATGTTCCCCTGCTGCTACGCGCTGCAACGGCCGATCAGCGCGCTGCGCGAACAGCTCCCCGCACCGGTCACCCCGGCTGAGGTGACCGAGATCGAGGTGCGCACTCCAGCCTGCACGGTGCAGCCGCTGATCCACCACCGCCCGAACACCGGTCTGCAGGGCAAGTTCAGCATGGAGTACGCCGTGGCCACGGCGTTGCTGGACGACCACCCCGGCTTCGGCAGCTTCACGGACCGGTCGGTCAACCGACCTGAAGCCCAGCGGCTCCTGAAGCTCGTGAACAGGATCGAAACGACCGGTGGGGACTGGCTTCTCGCCGGACAGGTCGAGATCACCGTGACGCTGGCGGACGGGACGCGGCACGCCGTCGCCTCGCAGCTGCCGCCGGGATCACCCGGTCGGCCACCGTCCGAGCAGGACATGAGGGTCAAGATCGCCGACTGCGGCCAAGACGTCCCCGCTCTGCTGTCTGATGTGGACTGGAGGCGGGCTGCGGTGGTCCTGGCCGAGCACCTTCCCGGGGAAGCCATCCACGATCACGAGAAGGAACCCGCGTGAACAGCCTCAACGAACAAGAGCAGGCCATCGTCGACACCGTCCGCGATTTCGTCGACCGCGAGGTGCGCCCGGTCGCTCGCGAGTTGGAGCACGCCAACGACTACCCCGAGGAGCTGATCGAGCAGATGAAGCGGCTCGGCATCTTCGGCCTGGCCATCCCCGAACCCCACGGGGAGGTCGCGGTGTCCACGCCGTGCTACGTGCAGGTCACTGAGCAGCTCGCGCGCGGCTGGATGAGCCTGGCGGGGGCCATGGGCGGGCACACAGTGGTCGCCAAGCTGATCCACACCTTCGGCACCGAGCAGCAGAAGCAGCGCTACCTGCCGAAGATGGCCACCGGCGAGATCCGGGCGACCATGGCGCTGACCGAACCCGGCGGCGGCTCCGACCTGCAGGGGCTGACCACCAGCGCGCGCCGCGACGGCGACCACTACGTGATCAACGGCTCGAAGACCTGGATCACCAACGCCCGCCGATCGCAGCTGGTCGCCCTGCTGTGCAAGACCGATCCGGAGGCCGAACCCCGGCACCGGGGGATCAGCATCATCCTCGTCGAGCACGGCGAGGGGTTCACGGTCTCCAAGGACCTGCCCAAGCTCGGCTACAAGGGCGTGGAGAGCTGCGAGCTGTCGTTCACCGGCCACCGCGCGCCCGTGGACGCGCTGCTCGGCGGTGAGGAAGGACGCGGTTTCGCCCAGATGATGAAGGGCCTGGAGATCGGCCGCATCCAGGTCGCCTCCCGGGCTCTGGGCGTGGCGCGCGCCGCGCTCGACGACGCGCTGCGCTACTCGCAGGAACGGGAGAGCTTCGGCAAGCCGATCTGGAAGCACCAGTCCGTCGGCAACCACCTCGCCGACATGGCCACCCGGTACACCGCCGCTCGCCAGCTGGTGCTGCACGCCGCCGACCGCTACGACAGCGGCCAGCGGTGCGACATGGAAGCGGGCATGGCCAAGCTGTTCGCCTCCGAAGCCGCGATGGAGATCGCCCTCGACGCCGTCCGCGTGCACGGTGGGTACGGTTATTCCACCGAGTTCGACGTGGAGCGCTACTTCCGCGACGCGCCGCTGATGATCGTCGGCGAGGGCACCAACGAGATCCAGCGCAACGTCATCGCCTCCCAGCTGGTCGCGCGCGGGGGCCTCGATGGATGAGCAACCCCGGACCATCGCGATTCGGGACGGACGACGGGTTTTCGGGAGGTGGTATGAGCACCAGGGAGCACAGCGGCGAAGCGGCGTACAAGGTCCTCGCCCGCGAACTGCGGCAGGCGATCCTGCAACGCCGCTACGTCGACGGCACGCGCCTGCCCACCGAGGCGGAACTGGCCGACGAGTACGAGGTCAGCCGCCAGACGGTGCGTCGCGCGTTCCACGACCTCGTGGCCGAGGGCATGGTCTACCGCGTCCCCGGCCGGGGAACGTTCGCCGCGCCCCGGGACGGTCAGTACCTGCGCCAGTTCGGTTCCATCGAGGACCTCATGGGGCTGTCGCTGGACACCCAGCTCGAAGTGCTGCGGCCGTTGCGGCGCAAGGTCGACATCGACGCGGCCAGCAGGCTCCGGTTGGACAGCGACGTCGTGCACACCGTGGTCTTCCGCCGCACCCACGAGGGCGACTCCTTCTGCCACACGACGGTGCACCTGCACCCGGCGGCGGCTGCCGCGCTCGGCGACGTGCCGGAGCTGGGGGAGGCGGGGGCTGTCAGCGACGCGACGATCATCGGCCTGCTCGACACGCGATTGCCAGTGCCGATCGCCGAAGCCGAGCAGAGCATCACGGCCGCCTCCGCGGATCAGACGCTCGCCGACGCGCTCGGGTGCGGCATCGGTGATCCGCTGCTGCGGGTGGACCGGATCTACCTCACCACCGATCAGCAGCCCGTTGAGCTGGCCATCAACCACTTCTTGCCCGAGCAGTACTCGTATCGCGTGAAACTCCGCCGCAGCACCCACTAGCGCTGCGTCGTTCGACACCGGGAGGAAAGCCCATGCTTCCGCTGGAGGGCATCGTCGTGGTCGCCCTGGAACAGGCCGTGGCCGCCCCGTTCGCGACCCGGCAGCTGGCCGACCTCGGCGCGCGGGTGATCAAGGTCGAACGGGCCGGCGGCGATTTCGCCCGCGACTACGACACCACGGTCAACGGCATGGCCAGCCACTTCGTGTGGCTCAACCGGAACAAGGAGAGCGTCGTCCTGGACCTCAAGTCCGACGAGGGGCGGCGGGCGATGGACAAGCTGCTGGCCAAGGCCGACGTGTTCCTGCAGAACCTCGCGCCGGGCGCGGCGGCGAGGCTGGGCTTCGGCGCCGACGAGCTGCGCTCCCGCCACCCGAGGCTGATCATCGGCGACCTGTCGGGCTACGGCAGCGACGGTCCGTACCGGGACAAGAAGGCCTACGACCTGCTCGTCCAGTGCGAAGCCGGGCTGGTCTCCATCACCGGCGGACGCGACGAGCCCGCGAAGTCCGGGATCTCGGTGGCCGACATCGCGGGCGGGATGTACGCCTACACCGGTGTGCTCACCGCCCTCTACGAGCGCGAACGCACCGGCGAGGGAAGCGCTTTCGAGGTGTCCTTGCTGGACGCCCTCGCGGAGTGGATGGGGTTTCCCTACTACTACACGGTCTACGGCGGCAAGTCGCCTGCGCGCACCGGTGCGCGGCACGCCGCGATCGCCCCGTACGGCCCGTTCCGCACGGGTGGGGGAGCGCAGGTGTTCCTGGCGGTCCAGAACGACCGCGAGTGGCGGAAGCTGTGCGGAGAAGTGCTCGCGCTCCCCGAGCTGGTGGAGGACCCGAGGTTCGCGACCAACCCTGATCGCGTCGACAACGAACGGGACCTCACCACGGCGATCGAGACCGCGTTCGCCGACCTCGCGGTGGAGGAGGTCGTCGCACGCCTGGACCGCGCGCAGATCGCCAATGCCCGGATGCGCACGGTGGAGGAGTTCGCCGACCACCCCCAACTCGCGGACCGGAACCGCTGGCACGAGGTCGATTCGCCCGTGGGCCCCCTGCGAGCTCTGCAACCCCCGGTGACCCTGGTCGGCCGCGCACCCCGCATGGACCGCATCCCCGACGTCGGCGAACACACCGGAGCCGTCCTGGCCGAACTCGGCGAAGAACCCGGCTGACGAGAGGGCTCGAGCACCCGCAGCTGTTCAGCTGGGGCGCGATGCCCGTCGGAGCGGGTGCGGTCGGGCTGCTCGCGGAGCTCTTCGGCATGCGCGCCGCGCTGCTGGTGTTCGCAGTCGCCGTCCTGGCCACGATCCCACCGTTCCTGCGCACCGTCACACCGCAGGTCCTGGCAGGGGTTGAGGCGCTCGGAGATGTGCGAACGGCCCGTTGATCCGCACACGCGGAACGACGGGCCGTGGGCCATGCCTGGTCAGGCGCCGCGCCAGACTGGTGAGCGCTTCTCGGCGAAGGCGCGGGCGCCTTCTTGGGCGTCGGCGGAGCGGAAGACCGGTGACGCGATCTCGGACTGGCGGCTGAACGCTTCTGCGTCGGTCCAGTCGACGGCGCCGGCGACGATCTGCTTGGTGGCGCGGACCGCGAGCGGCCCGTTCTCGGCGATCCGCGCGGCCAGCGCGCGGGCCTCGTCGAGGGCGTGGCCCGGTTCGGTGAGTGCGTTGACCATGCCGTGCTGGTGGGCGACCTCGGCGGTGAGCGGGTCACCGGTGAGCGCGACCTGCATCGCCAGCTGGTAGGGCAGCGTCTTGGGCAACCGCAGCAGCCCGCCCGCGGCGGCGACCAGGCTGCGCTTGACCTCGGGCAACCCGAACTTGGCGTCGCGGGCCGCCACGATGAGGTCCGCGCTGAGAGCGAGCTCGCAGCCGCCGGCCAGCGCCCAGCCTTCGACCGCAGCGATCAGCGGCTTCGTCGGTGGCTTCTCGGTGAGGCCGCCGAAACCCCGGCCGGGGATGCTGGGCCGTTCGCCGCGGGTGAAGGCCTTGAGGTCCATGCCCGCGGAGAACGTGCCACCGGCCCCGGTGAGGATGGCGATGGTCAGGTCCGAACGTGCTTCGAACTCGTCGATGGCGGCGGCGATGCCGTCGGCGACCGAGCGATCGACGGCGTTGCGGGCCTCGGGGCGGTTGATGGTGATCAGAACTACCCCGTCGGCGAACTCCGTCAGGACGCTGTCGGTCATAGCGGTGTCTCCTTCGCTCTGCTGTACCGCACCCGAGCATGCGTCGCCGTCGATCAGTCGGCAAGGACTTGCCAGCGGTTGAGGGATTGCTTCGCGTGGCGGTGCGGGCAGCGGAACGTGAGGTGGTCCTCCTGCTCCGGGCGCGCCGAATCGTGCATGCCAATGCACCACGCCGGCGCGTCCTCACAGCAGGACCACCTCAGAACCCGCGGTGGTGCCGGGTGAGTCCCACACCCGCAACAGCGGCTCCCGCCGCATCCTCGAGCAGGACCTAGTGCAGCGTCTGCGGCGTTCGTTCCTCGGCCGGTTCCGGTTCGGCGGGCACGGGCACCTGGCGCGGGACGAACTCCGTGCTCAGGTCCTTCCAGAAGCTGACGGCGACGCCGATGAGGATGAGCAGGAACGGCGCCGAGCTGACGATCACCATCTGCTGCAGCGAGTCCAGACCGCCCGCGGCCAGCAGCGCGATCGCCGCCGCACCGGTCACCGCGCCCCACAGGGCGAGGATCCACGAGGGCGGGTTCTCGGTGCCCCGGCTGGTCAGCATGCTGAGCACGAAGGTGTTGGCGTCGGCTCCGGAGACGAAGAACAGCACGACGAGCACGATCGTCACCAGCGAGGTGACCGTCGACAGCGGCAGCGACTGGAGCGTCGCGAAGAACGCCGAGTTCTCGTCCCCGGCCGCGGCCACCGCGATCTTGGTGCGGCCGACCAGGTCGCCGTGGATCGCGGTGCCGCCGAAGGCGGTGAACCAGAGCGAGAACACCACGCTGGGCACCAGCAGCACGCCCACGACGAACTCCCGGATCGTGCGGCCCCGCGAGATCCGGGCCAGGAACACGCCCACGAAGGCCGCCCAGGACAGCCACCAGGCGAGCATGAAGTAGGTCCACGACTGCATGAAGTCGAGGTCGCCGTTGGCCGGGGTGATCAGGCTCGTGGACACCAGCTCGCTGACGTAGCGGCCGATCGACTGCACGTAGAGGTCGACCAGGTAGATGGTTGGCCCGACGACCAGGACGAACACGAACAGCAGCGCGCCCAGGCCCATGCTGGTCTCGGAGAGGAACCGGATCCCGCGCGCGACGCCGGTCAGCGCCGAGGCGGTGAACAGCAGCGTGATGACCGCGATGATCGCGAACTGCACCGGTCGGGAGGTGGGGATGCCGAACAGGGCGGTGAACCCGCCGTTGATCTGCAGAGCTCCCAGCCCGAGCGAGGTGGTGGTGCCGAACAGCGTCGCCAGGACCGCGAACACGTCGATCGCGCCGCCCGCGACTCCATCGACGCGACGGCCGAGCAGCGGCCGGAACAGGGCGCTGACCAGGCCGGGACGACCTCGGCGGAACATCGACCAGGACATCGCGAGCCCGACGACGGCGAAGATGCCCCAGGCGTGCAGGCCCCAGTCGAAGAACGAGAACTGCATCGCGGTGACCGCCGAGCCCGGCGTCATCGGCTGCGCCAGGCCGTGCGGTGGCTCGGCGAGGTGGGAGATCGGCTCGGTGACGCCGTAGGAGATCAGGCCGATCCCCATCACCGCCGAGAGGATCATCGCGTACCAGGTGACGCGGCGGAAGGCGGGCCGCTCGTCGTCGCGGCCGAGGCGCAGGCTGCCGTAGCGGGAGCACGCGAGGAAGGCCAGGAAGGCCAGGAACCCGAGCGAAACCAGCAGGTACGCCCAGCCGAAGCCGCGCGTGATGCCGTCGAGCGCGGCGGAGCCGACGCGGGAGAGCGAGTCGCCGGCGGCGGCGCCCCACACGGCGATTGCCAGCGCCAGGGCGAGCGAGACGTGCAGGACCGGTCCGGGCCGCCGTTGATCGGACGGCGCGGTGGGTGATTCAGACAATCGGTGACTCCGTGAACTGGGAAAACGACGGTGGGAAGACCTGTTGTGGGCACGCGTGATGCCGTCGCGGGGAGGAAGACCGTGACGCCGGGACCGACATGACGCTCGTGCTTCGGAAGAGGTCTCCGTGACTGTGTCGGCGGCGTGGGGACGGGTTGGGCCGCTGCGCGGGGATCACCGGCGGACGTGTGCGCTGCGGGTTTGGGGGTGTTGCCGTTGCTCGCAGCATCGGGCGACGACGTTCGCGCTGGTCAAGCTCGCCGGAGCGGGAAGCGAGTTTACCCGCCGGGACGAGCCCCCAGGTGCGCGGGGCGACCCCGGCCACGGTGTCGAAACCGCCGAAGATCCGTGCGGATGCAGTGCGCACACGCTCGGTGGCGGCGTCGGTACGCGCGGTGGCCCGAGGTTCGATCCGCACACCAGACCCCGTCGCGCGGGCGGTCCCCAGCGCTGCTCGGACGGCCTCGCAGCGCCATCGCGACCAGTTCTCCGTGGCAATCGGTGGGCTCACGCGTAGCCGTTGATCCCCTCCACGGCCGGTCGCCGGCCACCGGGAGCACCTGCGGTTCATGAAGCCCACCAGGGGCGAAAGCCCTGGGCGTGCGCTCGTGCTGCGCCGGTATCGTCCACTGTGGATGTCAGCTGCCGACACGCACCGCGATGACTTCTCCTGTGCTGCGCGGGAGAGTCGGTACCGTGCAGCACGGGAGCCGACCGCGACCGCTCTCGTCCGCGCGAAGGGACTCGACGCATGACCGATTCCGCCGGCCGTCCGGTGTCCGCCGCCGGGACGCCGCAGCGAGGTGATGTCAACAGCGGGAGCGATCCGGAGTCGACGTTGCTCCGGGCGCTCGCGGAAGCCGGTGTGCCGGTGGACGGGTCACCCCGCCGGCGCGCCGAGTACTCCTACGACGCTTCCAACTACCGCGTCGAACCGCTGGCAGTCGTGTTCCCGCGCACCGTCGACGACGTCGTGGCAGCCGTCGAGGCGTGTCGGGCCACCGGGACTCCGATCACCGCGCGAGGCGGCGGGACCTCGATGGCGGGCAACGCCGTCGGTTCCGGGCTGGTCCTCGACTTCTCCCGGCACATGGACCAGGTCGGCGCCATCGACGAGGACGCCGGAACGGTCGACGTGCAACCCGGCGTCGTCCTGGCGACGCTGTCACGCGAGGTCGAGCGCGGCACCGGTGGCCGCCGCACGTTCGCACCAGATCCCTCGTCGAAGAACCGCGCCACGGTGGGCGGGGCCATCGGCAACGACGCGTGCGGCAACCACTCCGTCCGCTACGGCCGCACGTCCGACCACGTCGCCGAGATCGACCTCGTGACCTCGGACGGCGCGCGGCTGACGGCGACCGAAGCAGGTCTGCGCGCCACCGATCCCGCCGACTCCTCCTCCGCGGAGCGAGCGGACGCTCTCGTCGCCTCGTTGGCCGGGCTCGCGCAGGAGCACCTGAGCGCATTCCGCCTCGAACTCGGCCGCATCCCCCGGCAGGTTTCCGGCTACCACCTGGAGAACCTGCTGCCGGAGAAGTTCAACATGGCTCGCGCGGTCGTCGGTTCCGAGGGGACGTGGGCCGTGGTGGTGGGCGCGCGCATGGAGCTGGTCCCGAAACCGGCCAGCGCGCTGCTGGTCTGCCTCGGGTACCAGGACGTGGTCGACGCCGCCCGCGACGTCCCGACGATCCTGGAGTTCTCCCCGGCCGCGGTCGAAGGCACCGATGAGGCCATCGTCGCCACGATGCGCCACCGGCGGGGCCCCGATTCCGTGTTGGGGCTGCCCGAGGGGCAGGCGTGGTTGTTCGTGGACCTCGACGGCGACGATCCGGGATCGGTGCGCGCCCAGGCGGACCGGCTGCTCGACCGGCTCGGCGAGAACGGCCGCCTCGTGGAGGGCCGCAAGGCCGCCGACCCCGCTGAGCGCGCGTCGCTGTGGCGGGTCCGGGAGGACGGCGCGGGTCTGTCCTCTCGCCTTGCCTCGGGCGGTGAGTCCTGGCCCGGTTGGGAGGACGCCGCGGTCGCGCCGGAACGGCTCGCCGACTACCTCGTCGATCTCCGCGAACTCCTGGTTCAGCACGACCTCACCGGGGTGATGTACGGCCACTTCGGCGCCGGTTGCATGCACATCCGCATCACCTACGACCTGCGCACCGACGAGGGCCGCCGGGTCTTCCGCGAGTTCACCCGGCAGGCAGCGGAACTCGTCGTCCGGCACGGTGGTTCGCTCTCCGGCGAGCACGGTGACGGCCGCGCCCGATCCGAGCTGCTGTCCATCATGTACTCGCCCGAGGTGATGGCCGCCTTCGCCGAGTGCCGCAAGCTGTGGGACCCCGCGGGAATCCTCAACCCCGGCTCGGTGACCGATCCCGACCCGATGGACGGCCACCTGGCGCTCGCCGGCGTGCCGGAACGCGAATGGCGCACCAGCTTCGAGTTGAGCCCGGCGTCGGCCGGGCGCGATCCGTGGGTCCACGCCGTGCAGGGGTGCATCGGCGTGGGCCGGTGCCGCGCGGACGCCGGAGGCGTGATGTGCCCGAGCTTCCGCGCCACGCGGGACGAGAAGGACTCGACGCGAGGCCGTGCCCGCGTGCTGCAGGAGGTCGTCCGGGGTGCCCGCACGGTGGAGGAGGGCTGGCGGTCGGAGGAGGCCCGTGAGGTGCTCGACTTGTGCCTGTCGTGCAAGGCGTGCGCGACCGACTGCCCGACGGGCGTGGACATGGCCACCTACAAGTCGGAGTTCTTCGACCACTACTACCGGGGTCGCCGCAGGCCGCGATCGCACTACTCGCTGGGCTGGCTCCCGCGCTGGATGAAGCTGACCGGCCGGGTCCCGGGCCTCGTCAACGCGGTCCTGGCGACACCGCTGGCCAAGGCCGCGGCGGCAGCGGGCGGGATCACCACCAAGCGCGCCCTGCCCCGGTTCGCCCGGGCGGGGGAGTGGCGCCGCGAGATCACCGACGCCGGCGCCCGGGGCTCGGCGGTGCTGTTCGTCGACACCTTCACCCGGGGGTTCCGGCCCGAGGTCGCCGGTGCCGCCGCCCGCGTCCTCGGCGACGCCGGTGAGACCGTGGCGTGCTCGGCGGACGCGTGCTGCGGCCTGACCTGGATCTCCACCGGCCAGCTCGGCACCGCCAAGCGCCTGCTCGCCAAGACGGCCGCCGCGCTGGACGACGGCACGGACCGGCCGATCGTCGTCGTCGAACCGAGCTGCGCCGCCGCACTGCGCAAGGACCTGCCCGAACTCGTTCACACCGAGCAGGCGAGGCGCGTCGCCTCGCGCGTGCGCAGCTTCGCCGCCCACGTCGCCGACCGGGTGTCGGGAGGCTGGGTGCCGTCCCAGGCACGGCCCGCGCCGGAGCGGGCCGTGCTCCAGACGCACTGCCACGAGCACTCGGTGTTCGGAGCCGCAGCGCAGCGGAGAGCTCTCGAGGCGGCCGGGGTCGGCGAGGTCGTCGACGCGACCGGATGTTGCGGCGTGGCCGGGAACTTCGGCTTCGAAGCTGAGCACTACGACGTGAGCATGCGCGTCGCCGAGAACGCCCTCGCGCCTGCGCTCCGGGACACAGGCAGCGACGTCGCAGTGCTCACCGACGGCTTCTCGTGCGCTCGGCAAGTCGACCAGCTCGCCCCGAGCAGGCCCGGTCTGCACCTCGCCCAACTCCTCGACCCCGGCGCGACCCCAGCGGAGTAGGTCCTCAGGCGAACTCGTGCATGACGTGCTTGATCCGGGTGTCAGGCGCCGGGCTCGGCCGTGGTCGGTCGTCCACACGCTGGAGGCCAGCGCGTACTCCACGTCGTTGGCCAGGCTCAGCGCCTCCCGCTCGTCCCGGAAGGTCTGCACGGTCAGCACCGGGCCGAAGACCTCCTCCTGAACGACCCCGTCGTACTGGCGCGCGCCGATGACGGTGGGCGAAGGAGGAACCGGCGTCGCCGACAGCGCGGCCGGTGTCGCGGTCACCGCAGACCACGTGAGCACACCGGGAGGCAGGATCTCAGCGGCCAGCCGCAGCAGGAGCCGGTGGCGTCCGGCCGGAGTGCTCAGCTCCCGCTCCTGGAGCGCGCGTTCCGCCGACCGGTAGGCGGCGTCGACGTCGGTTCCCGAGGACAGCGGGGCGGTGCCGAAGACCTCGCCGGTGGCCGGGTCGATCAGGTCGGTGGTCCGCCCGCCTTCGGCGGTACCGACTTGCCGTCGACGACGTCGTGAACCGCGCGCATCAGGCACCTCCGTTGGGCAGCACGCTGAGCATCTCGTAGGCGACGTGAGCCGCCGCGATCCCGGTGATCTCGGCGTGGTCGTAGGCGGGCGCCACCTCCACCAGGTCGGCGCCGATGAGGTTGAGGCCGTCGAGACCGCGCACGACCTCCAGCAGTTCGCGGCTGGACAACCCGCCCGCCTCGGGAGTGCCGGTGCCCGGCGCGAAACCGGGGTCGAGCACGTCGATGTCGACCGACACGTACACCGGACGCGTGCCCAGCCGGGCCCGGATCCGCTCGATGATCGTGTCCAGCGGGGTCCTGGCGAAGTCGCGGCAGTGCACCGCGGCGAAGCCCATCCGCTCGCTGTCGTCGAGGTCCAGCCGCGAGTACAGCGGACCCAGGATGCCCACGTGCATCGAGTGCTCGAAGTCGATGAGCCCCTCTTCGGAGGCCCTGCGGAACGGCGTGCCGTGCGTGTGCGGAGCGCCGAAGTAGGTGTCCCAGGTGTCCAGGTGCGCGTCGAAGTGCAGGACCGCGACCGGCCCGTGCCGCTCGTGCTGCACGCGCAGCAGCGGCAGGGCGATCGTGTGGTCGCCGCCCACGGTGAGCAGGGTTCGCCGCGTTCCCGACAGGTCCCGGGCTGCGGTCTCGATGGTGCTGATCGCCTCGTCGATGTCGAACGGGTTGATCCCCACGTCGCCGGCGTCGGCGACCTGCCGCACCGCGAACGGCTGGGCGTCCAGAGCCGGGTTGTAGGGCCGCAGCAGCCGGGAGCTCTGCCGGACGTGGTTGGGGCCGAACCGTGCACCCGGCCGGTAGCTGACCCCGGTGTCGAACGGCACGCCCCACACCAGCGCATCGGCGTCGCCGACCTCGCTGAGGCGGGGAAGTCGGGCGAACGTGGTGTCTCCGCCGTATCGGGGGACGCGTGTGGCGTCCACCGGGCCGATGGGTTCGGTCACTTCCGGCCTCCTTCGGACTGGGTGGCCACGATCTCCGCGGCGGCGCGCTTGCCGGACTCCGACGGCGTCGCCAGCTTCTCCGCCGCCTACGCGGTGCTGGCGGTGCTCATCGCGATCTTCGGGTACCGGCTGCTCACGCGGATGAGCAAGTGGGTGGCGGAACCTCCCCGGAGCGCGCACCTCGATCGTGTGGACCCAGCGGATGGGCCGGTCCACCTGGCCGCGCACCCGCAGGTCCAGCGCGAGTTCGGGGCGCGCAACAGATCGTCGACTCGCAACCGGCAACCTCCGCGGATTGGGCCTACCGGTTATACCCCGAACTCACCCCGCTCCACCTGAACCGGCCCTGACCGGACCTCCGTGGAAATCCGGTCAGGGCGCAGCGGGGGTGGGGCTTCACCAGGCGAGGCTGAGGTATTGGGTCTCGGTGAACTCGTGGAGGCCTTCGTGGCCCCCTTCCCGGCCGAGTCCGCTCTGCTTGGTGCCGCCGAACGGGGCGGAGGGGTCGGAGACGACGCCCCGGTTGATGCCGACCATCCCCGCGTCGATGTGCTCGGCCAGGTCGACGGCGTGCTGGAGCTCACCGGCGAAGACGTAGGCGGCCAAACCCATCTCGGTGTCGTTGACGGTGCGCAGCAGCTCGTCCTCGTCGTGCCAGGTGACGACGGGCGCGACAGGACCGAAGATCTCCTCGCGCACGACTCGGGCGTCGGCGGGCACGTCGATGAGCACGGTCGGGGCCAGGAAGAACCCCGGGCCGTCCGGGACCTCGGACCGCGCGGCGATGCGAGCACCGCGCGCGAGCGCGTCGTCGACCAGCGCGGTGATGTCGGCGACCGCCTTGGCGCTGATCAGCGGGCCGATCTGGTTGCCCGAGTCGTCGGCGGGACCGACGCGCAGGGCCTCGACCTCCTTGGCCAGTCGCGCGGTGAACGCCTCGGCGACGTCGGCGTGCACGTAGAACCGGTTGGCGGACACGCAAGCCTGCCCACCGCCCCGGAACTTCGCCACCATCGCAGCCTCCACGGCCGCGTCGAGGTCGGCGTCGGCGGCGACGACGAACGGCGCGTTCCCGCCTAGCTCCATCGAGGTGTTGACGACGCGATCGGCGGCCTGGTGCAGCAGCAACCGCCCGACGCGGGTCGAGCCGGTGAAGGACAGCTTGCGGACCCGGGGGTCGGCCAGCCACGTGCCGACGACCGCGGCCGCGTCATCGGTCGGGACGAGGTTGACGACCCCGTCCGGGACACCGGCCTCGGCCAGCAGCCGGGTGATAGCCAACGCGGTCAGCGGTGTCTCCGCAGCGGGTTTGAGCACGACGGTGCACCCCGCGGCCAGCGCAGGCCCGATCTTGCGGGTCGCCATGGCGGCGGGGAAGTTCCACGGCGTGACCAGCGCCGCCACGCCCACGGGCCGGTAGGTCACCAGGGTGCGGGCGCCTCCGGCGGGCGCGGTGGAGAAGCGGCCTTCCGCGCGCACGGCTTCTTCGGCGAACCAGCGGAAGAACTCCGCGGCGTAGGTGACCTCGGCGCGCGCGTCGGCCAGGGACTTGCCGTTCTCCGCCGTGATCAGCCGGGTGAGTGCGTCGTGGTCGCGGTGCATGAGCTCGTAGGTGCGGCGCAGCACGTCGGAGCGTTCCCGGGGTGGCGTCGCCGCCCAGGAAGCGGCTGCGGCGGAGGCGGCGTCGACGGCAGCGGTGGCGTCCTCGGCCGCGCCGTTGGCGACGGTGGCCAGGACCTGGTCGGTGGCGGGGTCGACGACGTCGAACCGGCCCGCGCGACCGGCCTGCCACCGCCCTGCGATGTGGAGCGCGCGTTCGGTGTCGAGGGTGTCGGGGGAGAGCACGTGATCGCTCCTTCAGGGTCGGAGGTCGGCGAACGCGGCGGAGAGCACGTCGAAGGCTTCGTGGAGCAGTTCGTCGCTGATCGTCAGCGGCGGCAGGAAGCGCAGGACGTTGCCGTGGGTCCCGCAAACCAGGACGATCACGCCCTGGGCGTGCGCGGCGGCTGCGACCGCGCGGGCGAGCTCGGGATCGGGTGCCGCCGTCGCCGGCTCGACGATCTCGACGGCCAGCATCGCGCCCCGGCCGCGCACGTCGCCGACGCGCGGGTCGACGTCGCGCACTCGCGAGAGCCGGGGCAGGGCGAGCGCTTCGATCTCGCGGGCGCGCTCGATCAGCCCGTCCTCGGTGATCGTGTCGATCGTGGCCAGCGCTGCCGCGCAGGCCAGCGGGTTGCCGCCGTAGGTCCCGCCGAGTCCGCCGACGTGCGCGGCGTCCATGATCTCGGCTCTTCCGGTGACCGCCGCCAGCGGGAGACCATCGGCGATGCCCTTGGCGCTGACCAGCAGGTCCGGGACCACGCCCTCGTGCTCGCTGGCGAACATCGCACCGGTGCGGGCGAACCCGGTCTGCACCTCGTCGGCGATGAGCACCACGCCGCGGCTGCGGCACCACTGCTGCAGCGCGGGCAGGAAACCGGGAGCGGGCACGATGAACCCGCCTTCGCCCTGGATCGGCTCGATGACCAGCGCCGCGAGGTTCTGCGATCCGACCTGCTTGTCGATGACTTCGATGGCGCGACGGGCGGCCTCCGGGCCGTCGACGTCCGGGCCGTCGCGGAACGGGTAGGACAGCGGTGCGCGGTAGACCTCAGGGGCGAACGGACCGAAGCCGTGCTTGTAGGGCATCGCCTTGGCCGTCAGCGCCATCGTCAGGTTCGTGCGGCCGTGGTAGGCGTGGTCGAAGGCCACGACCGCTGACCTGCCGGTGGCTGCGCGGGCGATCTTCACGGCGTTCTCAACGGCCTCTGCGCCCGAGTTGAACAACACCGAGCGCTTCTCGTGCGTCCCAGGAGCGAGGCTGTTCAGCCGCTCGGCCACGGCGACGTAGCCCTCGTAGGGAGTCACCATGAAGCAGGTGTGGGTGAACTCCCGCACCTGCTGCTCGACGGCGTCGACCACGCGGGGCGCGCTCGTCCCGACGGTCGTGACGGCGATGCCGGAGCCCAGGTCGATGAGCACGTTGCCGTCGACGTCCTCGACGACACCACCGGCTGCGCGCGCGGCGAACACCGGCATGGTGGTGCCGACGCCTCGGGCGATGGCGGCTTCCTTGCGCGCCATGAGCGCGCGCGAACGGGGACCGGGGATCTCGGTCACGAGGTGGCGGTTCTGCTGGAGGCCCGCGTCGGGAATGGCGGTCATGGACCCCATCCTCGGCACGCGAGGCCATGCCGTCGAATGCCTGTTCCGCACGCCACCTAGTACGTGCGGGCATACTCGCAGGTGTGGAGCTGCGCAGCATGAGGTACTTCGTCGCCGTCGCTGAAGCGGGAACCGTGAGCGAGGCCGCCAAGCGGGTGCACGTGACCCAGCCGGCGTTGTCCCGGCAGATCCGCCTGCTCGAACGCGAGCTGCGGGTGATGCTGTTCGACCGTCGTGAGGGGAGGTTGGAGCTCAGCGCGGCCGGTCGCGGGTTCCTCCCCGTCGTGCGCGACGTGCTGCACCGCGCCGATGCCGCCACAGCGGCCGCCGAGTCATTGGCGGCGGGACGGCTCGTGCACCTGATGATCGCGGCCAGCCCCACCACGCTGACCGACGTCGTCGCCCCGTTCCTGGCCACCTTCGGGCCGCAGGACCCGTTGCCGACCGTGCAGGAGTCGAGCGGTCCCGAAGCCCTCGACCGGTTGCGGCGAGGAGCGGACTTCGCGATCGTCGCCCAGCAGCCACCGGCCCCCTGGAGCACGCGGACGCTGGCTGTCCTGCCGCTGTGGGCCTACGTGCCGCAGGATCACCCGTGGGCCGACCGCGACGCCGTCGATCTCGACGAGCTCGCCGGGCAACCGCTGGTCGTGCTCGACCCCACCTTCCGGCCACGGCAACTGCTCGACCAGGCCCTGGCCGAGGGCGGACAGGCGCTGGCCGAGCCCGTCGAATGCGGCAACGCCCAGGTCGCCCAGGCACTCGCGGCAGCGGGCCGTGGCATCGCGGTCGTCTCGGACGACCCCCGCTTCGACCTCCACGGCCTCCGCATCACCCGACCCGGGGGCGACGACCTCAGCATCACGCTCCACGCGGCGTGGGACCCCGACCACCACGCGGCCACTTCGCTCAGCGTCCTGGCAGACCGCCTCAAGATCTTCTGCCTCGCCCGCTACCCCCACTCCTGACGAGGCAGCGGCACGGGAACTCCCTACCGATCGGCATACTCCGGGTAGTGCGCGGCGGTGGTGCCGCCGAGGGGCATGGGGTCGAGGCCGAGCTTGCGGTGGTCCCAGGAGCGGGTGCGGTGGACGTCGATGCGGACGGCGACGCGCTTGTGCAGCATGTGCTCCACGAGCGGCTTCACCTCGTCGCTGTAGGGACCGTGGTAGCGCTCCCACATGCTGACGCCCACGGCCCACAGCGCGTCGGAGTCGTCGACGATCTCCGCGCGTCCTTCCAGGGAGACGCCGCGCAGCACGTCGTAGGTCAGGCCGTCCTCGATCAGGACGGTGACGCGCGGGTCGCGGCCGATGTTGACCGCCTTCTGGGCTTTGGCCTTGGTCTCGAACCAGATCACGCTGTCGATGAGCGCGAACCACATCGCCACCGCGTGCGGGTGTCCGTCAGCGCCCAGCGTCGCCAGCGTCGCGGTGCGGCGGGTGGCCATGAACGCCGAGATCTCCTCGGGTGTCATCTGGACCTGCGCTCGTTGGTTCGCCATCGAATCCTCTTCTCGTGCCGGGGCGTCCCCACCGCGGACGCCAGGTCGGGTGATCGTCAGACCGCGTCGCAGGCGGCCGGTGCGGCCATGGGGATTCGAAATCCCCTGCGCGCGAGGGTATCCGGAGGGGGAGTCACTTGATCAGCGGATCGCGGGGCAGTCCGAGGATGCGCTCACCGATCTGGTTGCGCTTGATCTCGCTGGTGCCGCCCGCGATGGACAGACCGCGGTGCAGCAGGGCCAGCGCACCGCTGAACGCGCCAGGTCCGTCCAGGTAGACCGCCTCCGGCCCGCTGAGGACGTTCATGATGGTCGCGGCCTCGTGGCCCAGTTCGGAGAGCACGAGCTTGGTGATGGCTCCTTCGGGTCCCGGTTCGCCTCCGGCGACGGCGCGGTGCGCCGAACGCACGTTGAGCATCTCCATCGCGTGGTGCTCTGCGGCGTACCGGCCGATGCGGACGGCGCCGCCGGTGAGCCGGTCGGGGTGCGCGTTGAGGTGCGGGACCATCGCCGAGGCCGGTGTGGACATGGTGCCCTGACCGCCGCCGATGCTGACGCTCTCGTTGCTGAGCGTGGCCCGCGCGACGGTCCAACCGCCGTTGATCGGACCGACGACGTCCTCGTCGGGGACGAAGACGTCTTGGAAGAAGACCTCGTTGAACTCCGAGGCGCCGGAGGGCATCTTGATCGGCCGCACGTCCACGCCCTCGGCCCGCATGTCGATGACCATCATGGTGATGCCCTGGTGCTTGGGCGCCTCGGGATCGGTCCGCACGGTCGCGAAGCCCTTGCCCGCCTTGTGGGCGCCGCTCGTCCAGACCTTCTGGCCGTTGACGAGCCATCCGCCGTCGACGCGCGTTGCGCGGGTCTTGATCCCCGCGGCGTCCGACCCGGCGGCCGGTTCGCTGAACAGCTGGCACCAGATGACGTCCTGGCGCAGCGCGGGATCGACCCACCGGCTCACCTGCTGTTCGGTGCCGTGCTGGATGAGCGTGAGGATGACCCAGCCGGTGATCCCGTAGTTGGGGCGCTTGACCCCGGCCGCCGCGAACTCCTGCTCCACCACGAGCTGCTCGACGGCTCCGGCCGCCCGGCCATAGGGCTCGGGCCAGTGCGGCATCACGTAACCGGTCTCGATCAGGCGTTGCTTGCGCTGGTCTTCGGGCAGCGCGGCGAGCTCCTCGGCGATGGCGCGGACTTCCGCGCGCAGGTCCTCCGCCCCGGGCGGCAGCTCGACGGTCCGGGCCCGGGTGGTGCCCTGGCGGGTGAGCGCGGTGACCTCGGCGGCGGCATCGTCGGCCGACAAGGTCGCGAGCAGCGTGGTCGCGCGCCGCACGTAGAGGTGCGCGTCGTGTTCCCAGGTGATGGCGATGCCGCCATGCACCTGGGTGTTGAGGTTGGCGCACAGGTCCGCCGCGGGTGCTGCCAGCGCGGCAGCGGCCGCGGCGGCGAAGGTGAGCTGGTCACCGCCGGTCTCCGCGGCGCGGGCGGCGTCCCAGGCGGCGCTGGTCGCCAGCTCGGTGGCCACGGCCATGTTCGCGCAGTGGTGCTTGACCGCCTGGAACGTGCCGATCACGCGTCCGAACTGCTCGCGTTCCCGGGCGTGGGAGGCGGCGCGCTCGGTGCACTCGCGGGCGACGCCGACGGCTTCGGCGGACAGGATCACGCGCGCCAAGTCGACCAGCGCTCGTCGGCCCCCGGCCAGAACCGCGGCCGGTGCGCGCTCCAGGGAGACCCGAGCCGAGCGGCGGGACGGGTCCAGGTTCACCGGAACCTCCACGGTCACGGCGTCGCCGACCTCGACGACCACGACGTCGTCACCGGCGGGCAGCACGAGCAGCCGCGCCAGGCCGCCGCCGAGCACGGCCGGCGCCGATCCCGACGCGGTCCCGCCGGAGACCTCCAGCCGGGCGTCGAGCGCGATCCCGGCGGGCACCGAACCGTCGGCCAGGCCGGGAAGGAACCGCCTCTTGATCTCCTCGTCCCCGATCGCATCGATCAGGGCTGAGGCGATCGCGGTCGGCGTGAACGGTCCGGGCGCCACCGCCCGCCCCATCTGCTCGGCCACGACCACGGTCTCCGCGAGCCCGAACCCCGCGCCGCCGTGCTCCTCGGGCAGGTGGAGCCCCAGCCAGCCCAGGTCAGCCGCCTCCTGCCAGAACGCGGGAAGGGATTCGGACTCGGACTCCAGCAGCGCGCGGCTGGCACCACGTGCCTCGCGGCGCGCCAGCAGATCGGAAGCGGTCTCAGCCAGCAGCCGGTGATCCTCGTTGATCGCGATCGACATGCTTGAAGCCTAGGTTCGAAAACGCCCCCAGCCCACCCAGGAGAGCCATCGGATTTCGCGTACGCATCGCGGGTCTCCGCCGCTGCAAACCGCGAGGCGGCCGGAAAGCGACTGTCCACTGTGGTCTACGGGTGGCTGTGTGATCCGGGTCTCAGTGCCCCTGAACTGCGTTCGGTGACGGCGGCCAGACCCGCCATCAGCGTGAACGATTCGAGGTTGTGCTCCTAGAACTCGGGCCGCCAAACCGCGGTGTTTGATCATCGACAGCGCGAAGGCGAATCCCTGCCGTTGGCCTCCTGAACGATCCGCTTGTTCAGCTCGAAGTTGGGCTTGTGCTGGGGGCGTTCTCGGAGGTCAGCCAGCCGTTGTTGCCGATCGGGATGAACACGCCGAAGTCCATGCGATCCTCCTGGTCGATTGCACGTCCAGTTGCACGAGGCCCCGCAACGCGGACGAACCGTCGGTGCTCCACCAACCACATCTCACGCCCGCTTGTCCCAGTCTGGCGCCGGACGATCAACGGCGGCGTCGAGGCACCGCGCGCACGATCAACCTCCCCGAGGGCGCCATCAACCTCGACATGGCCACGCTGGTCGGCTCTTACGAGACCATCGCCCGCCACCTCGACGAGGTCGCGAAGATTCCCGGTGTGAAGGGCATGATGTTCACCTTCGACGACTTCGAGCGCGGGGTCCGCGACTTCGGTGAGGAGGTCAAGCCCTTCCTGAACTGAGCGGCCTCCTCGGGGAGGCCGCCCGACCGCTCAGAGGCGTTCGACGAGGGTTGCGTTGGCCATGCCGCCGCCCTCGCACATGGTCTGCAGGCCGTACCGGCCGCCGGTGGCCTGCAACTGGTTGACCAGCGTGGTCAGCAGTCGCGTGCCGGAAGCGCCGAGCGGGTGGCCCAGCGCGATGGCCCCACCGCGCGGGTTGAGCCGGGCCGGGTCGGCGCCGAACTCGCGCTGCCACAGCAGCGGAACCGGCGCGAACGCCTCGTTGACCTCGTAGGCGTCGATCTCGTCGATCGACACACCGGCGCGGTCCAGGAGCTTGCGGGTGGCCGGCACGACACCGGTGAGCATGAGCAGCGGGTCGCTGCCGGTGACGGCGAAGCTGTGGAACCGGGCCTTCGGCTGCGCTCCGAGCGCCTCGGCCTTGGCCTCGCTCATGATGAGCACCGCCGACGCGCCGTCGGTCAGCGGCGAGGAGTTGCCCGGAGTGATCCGCCAGTCGATCTCCGGGAAGCGCTTCGCCAGCGCCTCGTCGGCGAACGAGGGTCGAAGGCCCGCGAGCCCGTCGGCGGTGGTCGACGCGCGCACGGTCTCGTCGGTGCTCACGACGCGCTCGGTGCCGTCCTCGCCGGTCACCACCACCGGCAGGATCTCGTCGTCGAACGCGCCACCGGCGGCGGTCTGCGCTGCGCGGGCGTGGGAGCGGGCGGAGAACTCGTCGAGCTCGTCGCGGCCGAACTTCCACCGCGCCGCGATGAGCTCCGCGGAGACGCCTTGGTTCACCAGGCCATCGGGGTAGCGGGCGGACATCGACGGGCCCCTGGGGTTGGTGCCCATCGGGGTGGTGCCCATGGGCACCCGGCTCATCGACTCGACACCGCAGGCGATCACGACGTCGTAGGTGCCGGCGAGGACGCCCTGGGCGGCGAAGTGCGCGGCCTGCTGGCTCGAACCGCATTGCCGGTCGATGGTCGTGGCGGGCACCGATTCCGGGAAACCGGCTCCCAGCACGGCGTTGCGGGTGATGTTGAGGGCCTGCTCGCCGGCCTGGCCGACGCAGCCGCCGATGACGTCGTCGACCTCGCCGGGGTCGATGCCGGTCCGCTCGACGAGTCCGCGCAGCGTGCGGGTGAGCAGTTCGGCGGGGTGGATGCCCGACAGCTGCCCTCCGGGTTTGCCCTTGCCCGACGGGGTTCTGATCGCGTCGACGATGACGGCGTCCATGGCGCTCCTCCTCCGAAGTCCACTTAACGGTCGCTAAGTGCGCGCCGGGTGTCAATACGACTAACGCTTGGTTACTTATCGCTCGCTCAGTATGCTGCCCTTCGGTTGCTAGGTCGACATGTGAGGAGTCGGGAAGTGGACATCGAAGGTGCTGTCGCGCTCGTGACCGGGGGTGCGTCCGGGCTGGGCCTGGCGACGGTGGAGGAACTGCGCGGTCAGGGCGCGAAGGTCGTCATCGTGGACCTGCCGTCCTCCCAGGGCGAGGCCGTGGCCGCGGAGCTCGGCGACGGTGTCGTGTTCGCCGCCGCTGATGTCACCAACGAGGAGCAGGTGGCCGCGGCGCTCGACGTCGCGGACGGGCTGGGCCCGCTGCGGATCGCGGTGAACTGCGCGGGCATCGGCAACGCCGCCAAGACCGTCGGCAAGGAGGGCGCCTTCCCGCTCGCCGACTTCACCAAGGTCATCAACGTCAACCTCATCGGCACCTTCAACGTGCTCCGGCTCGCCGCCGAGCGGATGTCGAGGACCGAGCCGGTCGGTGAGGAGCGCGGCGTCATCGTCAACACCGCCTCGGTCGCCGCGTTCGACGGGCAGGTCGGCCAGGCCGCCTACTCGGCCTCCAAGGGCGGCATCGTCGGCATGACGCTGCCCATCGCGCGGGACCTGGCGAACCTGAAGATCCGGGTGACGACCATCGCCCCGGGGTTGTTCCACACGCCGCTGTTCGCGGCGCTGCCCGAAGAGGCGGTCGCCTCGCTCGGCGCGCAGGTCCCGCACCCGTCCCGGCTCGGCGACCCCGCCGAGTACGGATCCCTGGTGCGCCACATCGTCGAGAACCCCATGCTCAACGGCGAGACCATCCGGTTGGACGGGGCGATCCGCATGGCGCCTCGATGAGGCTGGACCGATCCGGCCGGTGCTCGTCACCGGCCGGTAAGGTCACCCGCAGGCGGGGAGAGGGGGAGACGTGATGGCTCAGGCGAGTGCGGCGAAGCCGGACGCCGCGGCCGGGTGGCGGGATTTCGGGCCGCTCGAACTGACCCCCATCCTCGACGCCGCGGTGGACGAGTTCCGCGAGAGCGGGTTCCACGGCGCGACCGTCCGCCAGATCGCTCGCCGGGTCGGCATGACCGTACCCGCGCTGTACTACCACCACGAGAACAAGGAAGGGCTTCTCGTAGCGCTCCTCGAACTGGGCACCAGCGAGGTCGCCTGGCGCGTGCGCGCCGCTGCGCGCGAGGCCCCGGGATCGCCGCGCGACCAGTTCGTGAACGTCATCGAAGCCATCGTGCTGCACATGACCTACCGGTTCCGGCTGGCCGCGCTCGACAGCGAGACCCGGTACCTGTCGCCGAGCAACCGGCGCCGCTACAGCGCTCGCCGCAAGACCGTGGAGACCGTCCTGACCGAGGTCATCGAAACCGGCAGCCGCGACGGCACCTTCACCATCGCCGACCCGGTGGAGACCTCCCGGGCGCTGCTGGGCATGTGCCAGTCGGTCGCCCGCTGGTACTACGCCGACGGCCCGCTGAGCCCCGAGGAGATCGCGGCCCGCTACGTCGACATCGCCCTGATGACGGTCGGCGCCCACCCCCGCATTCAGCGCTGAGCCGCCGGAATCACCACTGCGTGGTCTTGCCGTCGGCGTGCTTCGCCTGAGCGTTCCCGCTGCGGCATCGGAGGAGAGCTCCTTCCCCCCTGGAACCCACGGGCGCTCCGGTGGTGTCCACAGGTTTCCTCCTCGTTGACAGCTCGGTGATGCGCCGTGCTCAGCGAGAGGGAGCGAAGGGCATCGTGAGCGCCTCCACCGGTGCCCGCGCAGGCATGCCGAATCCTGTTCGTGCGGACGAGATCCCGGTGGAGGCGCAGCCCGATCGGTTGCGTCGACTGGAGAAGGCGTACACGACGGGTTCGGTCGCAGCGCGCCCGGTGCTGCTGAGGACGGGCACGTCCGGCGCGCGGGCGAGGTCGAGCAGCTCCTCGCCGATCACCTGGTCCTCATCGGACCGAACGAGGAAACCGGCTCGTCCCGCGGGATCCGCTCGTCCACGAGCGCCGCACCGAGCGCCAGGCCCCCTGGTCGGCGGAGAGGTCGACACCACGAGCTGGGACGCCCGACCCCGAGCCTGGAATCCCTGGTGATCGCCTACCTGCGCGCGAGCCGCGAGGCGATCCTGACCACGCGCCCGATCCCGCGTTCTTCCGGGATCGCGGCTGGGGAGGTGGCTGTGGTGCGTGCGCAGGCTGGGACCAGGGAGGTGCGAGTGTCCGGTCGAGGTCGAGGTCGAGGTCGGGGTGCAGGTGAGCACTCGAGGATGTCGCTCAGGGGGCGGGTTGGTGCTGCGCGCTACCGCAACGTAAGTTAGGCTGGCCTAAGTCTCGTGAGTGCGTTGAGGAGTTCGAGTGGCGACCTACCTGACCGTGACCGGTGCCGAGATGGTGACGCCCCGGGTGCGGCGACTGTGGTTCCGCAGTGATGACCTGTCGGCCTTCGCCGAGAGCGTGCACACCGACCGCTACGTCAAGCTGGTGTTCCCCAAGGGGGGCGTGACCTACCCGGAGCCGCTGGACGTCAAGGCGATGCGCGGCACGTTCCCGGCCGAGGACATGCCCACGGTGCGCACCTTCACCGCACTGTTCCCGGACGTCGAGCGCGGCACCATGGCCATCGACTTCGTCATGCACGGCGACCAGGGCGTGGCCGGTCCGTGGGCGGCGAAGGCCGAGCCGGGCGACAGGTTGATCATCAACGGACCGGGTGGTGCCTACAAGCCGGACCCGGAGGCTGACTGGCACCTGCTCGCCGGTGACGAGTCCGCGCTTCCCGCGATCTCCGCAGCG
Organism: Saccharopolyspora aridisoli; assembly: GCF_004348445.1. GTDB lineage: Bacteria > Actinomycetota > Actinomycetes > Mycobacteriales > Pseudonocardiaceae > Saccharopolyspora > Saccharopolyspora aridisoli. The sequence continues at coordinate 87,247 of NZ_SMKV01000001.1, forward strand.
CTGGCAGGCATGCCCGCCGACGCCGTGGTGCGCGTGGTCATGCTCGTCGACTCGCCCGCCGAGGCACCGGATCTGGCGCTGCCCGCCGCCGGGGAGGCCGTGTTCATCTACCGCTCGGACGTCGGCGAGGACGGTGCGTTGGAGAAGGCGGTGCGCGAGCTGGAGTGGTTGCCCGGCCGCGTGCACGCCTTCGTGCACGGCGAGGCACAGGAGGTCATGCGCCGCGTCCGCCCCTACCTCTTCCGCGAGCGCGGTGTGGCGCGCGACCAGGCGTCGATCTCGGGCTACTGGCGCCACGGACGCACCGAGGAGGCGTTCCGCGAGTGGAAGGCCGAGTTCAACAAGGCCGAAACCGCGGCTCGCTGAGATCGGATCAGGCGGCGTTGGCGTTGCGCAGCGTGCGCATCGCGGCCGCGAGGCTCTGCGACTGCTGTTCTCCGAGCGGCCTGAGGATGCGGTCGCGCAGGATTTCGGCGCAGACCTCGCGTGCTTCCTCGGCGACCTCCAGGCCGTGTTCGGTGAGCACCGCGTAGACGACGCGGCGGTCTTCGGCAGAGGGCTCGCGGCAGATCAAGTCGGCCCTGGCCAGCCGGTCGGCGACCTTGGTGAAGCCACCGCTGCTCAGCGCGGCCTCCACGGCGAGCCGGGTCATCGGCAGCCGGTGGCCGGGCGAGCGCAGCAGTCTGATCAGGATGTCGAACGAGCCCGGGGCGAGGTCCACGCGCTGGCTGATCTCGTCCATCATCAGGCTGTGGGTGGTGTGGTAGCCCTCGATGACCAAACCCCACCAGGTGACGGTCTCGTCGTCGCTGAGCAGATCGCCCTCGTCGGCCACGGCTTCGGTTCCCCTTCGCGGACTCATCGCGCTCTCCTTCTCACCGACGTGGTGACAGCTCAGAGCACAATCTTACACGCAATCATCTTATTCGAAAGATATCTCTCGAGGAGTCTCTTCTCCGCATGCGGTTGGCGAGATCTCGCCGACCCCTCGACGGTGCCCGAACGGGAACTCCGGCGGCGAGCTGGTGTGCATTGTGGAGTGATCACCTTCCTGACCTGCCGTTAGCGGAGTCACAAAGTCGCCACCCAGCTGCGTGCCCGCGGTCCTGCGTGCGAGCATCCCCCGGACCCAACAGCGTCGCGACAGCCGCGGCGGTTCGAGGAAAGGCTGGATCCAGTGCAGGTCTTGTGGGGCGTCGGCGGCATGGTCGTCGTACTGCTGCTGGCGTTGGCGCTGTCGACCAACCGGCGCGCGATCAACCTCCGCACGGTGTTAGGCGCGCTGGTGATCCAGATCGTCTTCGCCGTGGTGGTGCTGCGCTGGCCGCTGGGCCAGCAGGTGCTCGCCGCCGTTGCTGCCGGTGTCACGAAGGTCATCGAGTCCTCGAAGGAGGGCATCGACTTCCTGGTCGGGCCGATCATGCCCACCGAGGGCACGGTCGTGGCCTTCCAGGTTCTGCCGATCATCATCTTCGTGTCCTCGCTGACGGCGGTGCTCTACCACCTGCACGTCCTGCAGTGGGTGGTCCGCATCATCGGTGGCGCGCTGCAGAAGGCGCTGGGCACCACGCGGGCGGAATCGCTGAACGCGACCGGCAACATCTTCCTCGGCCAGACCGAAGCGCCGCTGCTGGTGCGCCCCTACCTGGCGAGCATGAACAGGTCGGAGTTCTTCGCGGTCATGGTCGGAGGTCTGGCCACCGTGGCCGGCACCGTCATGGTCGGCTACGCCATGCTCGGCGCGAAGCTGGAGAACCTCATCGCCGCCAGCTTCATGGCCGCTCCCGCCGGTCTGCTCATGGCCAAGCTGATCATGCCGGCGCCCAAGGACGAGCCGAGCTCCGATGACGCCGAGGTGTCCGAGGACGACGACGCGGCCGCGGGGGAGGAATCCAAGAAGGTCGCCTTCGGCACCGCCGCGCCCGCACTGGAGGAGAAGCCGCGCAACGTCATCGACGCCGCGGCCACCGGCGCCTCCGACGGCCTCAAGCTGGCGCTCAACGTCGGAGCCATGCTCTTCGCCTTCGTCTCGCTGATCGCGTTGCTCAACCTCGTCGTCGGTGCCCTCGGCGGCCTGTTCGGCCTGCCGGACCTGACCCTGCAGCAGATCCTCGGTTACGTGTTCTCGCCGCTGATGTGGGTGATCGGCGTGCCGTGGCACGAAGCGATCGCCGCAGGCGGTTTCGTCGGCGAGAAGCTGGTGATCAACGAGTTCGTGGCGTTCGGCGACTTCGGACCACAGGCGGGCAACTTCAGCGAGAAGACCGCCACCATCGTCACCTTCGCGCTCACCGGCTTCGCCAACCTGGGCTCGCTGGCGATCCTGCTCGGCGGCCTCGGCGGTCTCGTGCCAGGCAAGCGCGGCTGGATCGCCAAGGACGGGATCCGCGCGGTCCTCGCCGCCACCCTCGCCAACCTCCTGAGCGCCACGATCGCCGGCATCCTGGTCTGAGGCCCTTCTCCGTGATCGGTGCTGACGCGGCGGTTCTCCGCCTTGCGGTGATGGCTGTGGTGGGTGGCTGGGGTGGTTCGTCGCCCGGATTACCGCCGTACTCCGGTGCCTGACCGCGGCGGTCTCCGCCACCCGTGACGGCTGTGGTCGGTCACTGGGTGGCGGATTACCGCCGGTGTTCCGGTGTCCGGGCGGCGTGCTTCGTCTTCCTCTTGCTTGGCGGGCGGGTGGCAGGACCTGGGGCGGAACTGCCAGCTCCCGGCGCCTCGACTCGCGACCGAGGAGCGGCCGGTGTCGCTGGTGCCGTGGCCGCTGTGCCACATCGCCGGGTACAACGTGCTCGTCGCCCACCTGGCCGCCGAGAACGTCGTGCTGCTGCGCCGGTGCAGCACCGGAGGTTTCCTCGACGCCGTGCAAACGGCACTGCGTCACCGGCACCACGGTCGCACCGACGATGCTGGCGATGCTGCTGCGCCATCCCGTCATCGACGCCTGCGACACCACCTCGACGAGGAGGAGCACCAGTGGAGATCACCGGCAAGAAGGCGGTCGTGTTCGCGGAGGCTCGGGGATGGGCCGGGCCAGCGCGGAGCTGCTCGCGGCGCAGGGCGCATCGGTGGCGATCGCCGACCTCGCCGACTCGGCGGGCGAGGACGTCGCCGCGCAGCTGGGCGGCACGTTCCACGCGCGACGTCACCGACTTCGCCGGTGTCGAGCACGCGTTGAACGACGCCGTCGCCGAGCTGGGCGGGCTGCACATCACCGTGACCACCGCCGGTGGCGGGATGGCGCAGCGCACGTTGGGCAAGCAGGGGCCGCCGAGCTCGACGCGTTCCGCCGGATCTTGGACCTGAACACCGTCGGCACGTTCACCATCAGCCGCTTGGCGGCAGCGCACATGAACGACAACAGCCCGAGGACGGTGAGCGCGGCGTCGTCATCAACACCTCGTCGATCGCCGCGTTCGGGGGTCAGGTCGGTCAAGTCGCCTACACAGCGGCCAAGGCCGCGATCGCCGGGATGTGCCTGACCATGGCCCGCGATCTCGGGTCGATGGGCATCCGCGTGCTGGCCATCGTGCCGAGCCTGTTCGAAACCGGGGTGGGGGGAGCTCCGGAGGACTGAAGGCCGCGCTGGTCAAGGACGCGGCTTTCCCCCGGCGCATGGGTCGCCCGGAGGAGTACGCGAAGCTGGTGCGGGCCATCGTCGACACCCGATGCCTAACGGCCAGTGCCTGCGGCTGGACGCGGGCCAGCGTGACCTTGGCAGCCCAAGTCGATCGGCGTAGCCTGCCCGCATCCATGAACGTGAACACTCGTCACATTCACCGAGAGGCAGGCTCGTGCCCGTTGCCAGGAGGCAGGTGCTGGCCACGGCCGCTGTTGCACCGTTCGCCGCCACGACGTTCGGTTCCACGATGTTCGGTGTCACGCCCGCGTCCGGTCAGGAGGCCACCGGCTACCGGGTCGGGCGCGGTGTCGCCGACGTGACCGGTCCGGCCGCTGAGAACGGCATGATGGGGCACTCCATGCCGCAGCAGCAGACCGCGGGCATCCACCTGCGCACGCTCGCGCGCGCGTTCGTCGTCGACGACGGCGCGAACCGCGTGGTGTTCGTGACCGCCGAGCTGGGAGCGCTGTTCCAGTCGGTGCACCAGGCGGTGCTGCGCCGCCTGGCCGAGACCTACGGCGGTCTCTACACCGAGCAGAACGTGCTGCTCAACGCGACCCACACGCACGCCGCCTGCGGGGGAGACTCGCACTACGCCGCGTACGACCTGGCGACCCTGGGCTTCCAGGAGCAGACCTTCAACGCCGTGGTCGACGGCATCACCGAGGCGATCGGCGAGGCGCACGACGACCTGCGACCCGGTGCACTGGCGCTCGGGCGAACCGAACTCACCGACTCCAGCGTCAACCGCTCCCGCAGCGCCTTCGACCTCAACCCGGCGGAGGACACCCGGCACTTCCCGCAGGCGATCGACCCGGCGGTGACGGTGCTGCGCTTCTCCCAGGGCGGTCGGGACGTCGGTGCGATCACCTGGTTCGCCACCCACGGCACCTCGATGACCAACGGGAACCACCTGATCAGCTCGGACAACAAGGGATACGCGGCTTTCGCGTGGGAGCACAGCGACGCCGAGCTCGTGGCCTGCTTCGCCCAGACCAACGCCGGGGACATGTCTGCCAACCTGGACCTGGAGCCCGGGTCCGGACCGACCGACGACGAGTTCGACAACACGAGGATCATCGGCGAACGCCAATTCCACGCCGCGCGGAGGGCTTTCGGGTCCGCGCAAGGATCGATGAGCGGCCCGGTCGACTCCGCGCTGTGCTACGTCGACCTCTCCGACATCACTGTGGACGGACGATTCACCCCGGACGGCAAGACGCATCGCACCTGCGCCGCGGCCATCGGGATGTCGATGCTGGCCGGCAGCACCGAGGACGGACCGGGAATTCCCATCGGCGAGGGGATCGGCAACCCGCTGCTGGACTGGCTCGGGGGAGCGGACGTTCCCATCCCGCCGGAACTCGCCGACGAGCAGGCGCCCAAACCCGTAGGGGTGCCCTTCGGCGCGATGCAGCCGCACCCGTGGTGCCCCCAGGTGCTGCCGTTGCAACTGATGCGCATCGGTGAGCTCTACCTGGTCGCCGGACCCGCCGAGTTCACCATCGTCGCCGGACTGCGGATCCGCCGGAGCGTCGCCGCCGAACTCGGCGTCCCGCTGGAGAACGTGCTGATGCAGGGTTACGCCAACGCCTACAGCCAGTACGTCACCACGCCCGAGGAGTACGACTCCCAGCAGTACGAGGGTGCCTCCACCCTCTTCGGCCGCTGCACGCTCCCCGCCTACCAGCAGGAGTTCACCAAGCTGGCCGCGGCGATGCGCGCGGGTGAGCGAGTTCCGCTCGGCTCCCTTCCGCCCGACATGAGCGGAACGCTGCCGAACTTCCAGCCGGGCGTGGTCTTCGACGCCCCGCCTCCCGGCCGCGCCTTCGGCGACGTTCTCGTCGAGCCCGCCAGCGGTTACCGCAGGGGCGAGCGCGTCGCGGTCGAGTTCGTCACCGGGCACCCCAAGAACGACCTGCGCCGCGGCGGCACTTACGCTGAGGTCCAGCGCATGGTGGACGGCCGGTGGGCGCCGGTGGCCGACGACCGCGACTGGTCCACCCAGTACCACTGGAAGCGCAGCGGTGTCGCGTCCTCCACGGCGACGATCACTTGGGACGTTCCGGCGGAAGTGCCTACCGGCCGCTACCGGATCGTCCACAACGGAGATTGGAAAGCAGCGGCCTCGGGCGAGATCACGCCGTTCACCGGACGCAGTCGGGACTTCCTCGTGGCGTGAGTGCCAAGTTCCACCGCGCGCGTGGTCGAATCGTAATGTTCCAGCGTGGGAAATGCGGAGTCCATAGTTCGACACGGGTGGAACTCGAGGCTCGGGTCGCGTACACGTGGGGACAGCACTTGACAAGTTCGAACCAGGAAGGTGTTCATGACCTCTTCGCCGAACGAGCCCGGCCAGAGCGGCTCCGAGAAGCAGCCCGCTGAGGAGACCGAGACCTCGGCGGTGGAGCAGCCCTCGGAGAGCTCCGCAGCCGGCCACGGCGACGCCGAGTCCGGCGCTGAGAAGTCGGGCGCCGAGCAGCCTGGTGCCGAGCAGGGCGAGACCGATGCGGAGCAGACCGAGAAGTCTCAGCCAGCCGCGGAGACCTCTGAGTCCTCCGAGGCCGCTGAGCCTTCTGAGGCTGCCAAGTCGGGGGAGACTCCTGAGTCGTCGTCGGAGTCGGGTGAGACTTCTGGGTCCTCCGAGTCCGGTGAGGCTTCTGCGTCGTCTGGGTCCGAGTCCGGTGAGGAGCCTGCGAAGGAGAAGAGCAAGGTCGGCATGATCGTCGCGGTCGCGGCCTCCGTGCTCGTCATCGCGGTCGTGGCCGTCGGTGCCTTCTGGCTGTTCAGCGGCGGCTCCGCCCAGTCGACCGCCGAGGACTACGCGGCGCTGTCGACCAAGGAGACCCAGGACCCGCGCAGCGTCAAGGCCGACGACTACCGCGCGGTGGTCTGCAACAGCGCGATGCCGCAGATCGAGGAGCTGCAGAAGCAGAAGGAGGAGTTCCTCAAGGTCGCCAAGCCGCAGGACCTCGAGATGCTCAAGCAGGTCAAGACCACGGTCAAGGCGGTGCAGGAGAACGGCGACACGGGTACCGCGACCATGGAGTCCACCGTTCCAGGCCAGCAGCCGCAGGCCGCCGAGCTCAAGCTCGTCAAGGAAGACGGCGACTGGAAGCTCTGCGCCTGAGCAGTCCCTTCCCGGTGCCCGGTCGTCGCTGCGACCGGGCACCGATGAGTTTCACGGGCGGCCGCGGTCCTCATTCGCGACCGCCCGTGAAACTCATCCGTAGGAGAGACGATGACCACCACGCACGCACTGCCGCCCGTCGTGGACGCCGACAGCTGGCAGCGAGAGCTCGACGCGTTGCGCGCCCGCGAGAAGGCGGCGACCAAGGAGCTCGACGCGATCGCCGCGCAGCGCCGCCGCCTGCCGATGGTGCGGATGCCCGACTACGTCCTCGAAGGCGAAGCGGGACCGGCCTCGCTGGCCGAAGTCTTCGACGGCACCTCCCAGCTGATCGTGTACAACCACATGTGGTTCCCGGGGGAGGAGTGGCAGTGCCCCGGCTGCACCGGGTTCACCTCGCAGTTCGCCCGCCTGGACTTCCTCCGCGACTACGATGCGCGGTTCGTCATCGTCACCCAGGGGACGATCGACGAGGCCGTGGCCTACAAGCGCCGCGTCGGCAACGCGTTCCCCTGGTACTCCACCGCGAACAGTTCCTTCGGCACGGATGTCGGCGCCCCTCCGGGCGGTGGCTTCGGCCTGAACGTGTTCCTGCGCGACGGCGACACCGTTTACCGGACCTGGCACACCTCGGGCAGGGGCATCGAGCAGCTCGGGCACACCTTCGCGCTGATCGACGCGCTGCCCTACGGTCGCCGCGAGGCATGGCAGGACGCCCCGCCGGGCTGGCCGAACGACGAAGAGCCCGGGAGCCGCTGGCAGTCCTCCGAAACGGTCGCCGAGCGCTACGGCCGGCCTGACGCCTGACTCACGCCGCGGCGAGCGGCGCAGCGCCCGCTGAGGGCGCGAGCGCCGGGTCCGGTGGTGGTCAGGAGCAGGAAGGAGCAGGCGAACGACGCAGCCTCCTCTCCCTGGTTCGCAGGGGAGCAGGCCGTCGGGCTGGTGCACGATGGAGCAGGCGTAGGCATCGAGCCGGAGGTGGGCGCCGCGGCCCGCGAGGCAGCACGCCGAACGGCACCGCCCCTCCGCCCGTTCCCCGGACGCCGCCGAACACGCCGAACAGCGATGGTGCGCCGTGCCTGGCGAACAGCGCACCGACGACGATCCGGAGAGCTGCGCACCAGGGGCCGCGACACGATCCGCTGGTCAGCGGCCCAGTATCAGCTGGTGAACGGGAATCCAGCACGCGAACTCTCAACCCGTGTACTTCCGGCCGATGTAGTCCTCCCCGGCCAGGGTCGGCAGGCGGGTCCAGCCCGCGCGGTCGTGGTGCCGGAACACGAGGTCGACCTCGCGAGTGGGGTAGTCGTAGAGGATCCGGTCGACGGTGCCCCAAGGCGTGGTCTCCGGCCCGCCCGGCAGCGCCGAGGCCATGCGCACGTAGGTCGCGGTCTGGGCGCTGGTGGCGAAGTTGCCGCCCCAGTCGGTGAACGTGGAGTTCGACAGCACCCCCGGGTCGATGTGCTCGGCCGCGCTCACCCGGACGGTCGGCGGTTTGGTCATGCCGTGCGCGACCTCCGCGTGGTCGATGTCCGGCCACAGCATCGCCGAGAGCTGGTCGGCGAAGACGATCTGCCCGTCGGTGACGGTCGTGACCGGCCGGATCTTGGTCAGGCGCGGCTCGCCGACCGCCAGCCACGGCCCGTGCTGCTCGGCGACGACGCGGATCGCGCGCGTCGGCTGCGGCAGCGCCACCGCGAGCTCCTGCCAGTGACGGGCGCCCAGCGCGGCATCCGGGTTCAGCGGGAGGCTGATCACACCGGAGGGCGTGTTGGCCTGCACCGCGAGCCGGTGCGCGGTGAGCCCTTCGCCGAGCACCGGGACGGTGACGTGGGTTCCGTCCCCGGTTGCGAGCACCGGGTACCAGCCGGTGGCGAGCGAGCCCCGCCCGGTGGGCGGGGTGGTGCGGCTGTGCCACACCGCTCCGGGTGCCGACGGCGGCACCGGGAGCGGCGAGGGCGTGGCGAAATCGCCTCGGACGACGGCGGGTTCGACCGGAGCGTGTGGCTGGACGTCGGCGTCGGAGAGGACCTGGACGTGGTCGGCGAGCCCGCCCGTGCGGCCGGTGGTGGCGAACTCGAAGCCGCCGCTGGCGACCGTCCAGCCCGGCGCCTGCCGGAACGGTGCGTAGGCGAACACCGCGAACATGCCGATGACCAGCAGCAGCGCGGTGGCGATCAGCACGCCGCGCTCCGGGCGCATCAGCACGCCCAAGTGCTGGCGGCGCCGCCACAGGCCGAACGCGGCGATCGCCACGGCCAGCGCGACCCACAGCTTCGCGTCGCGCAGGAACACGTCCCCGATGTGCGGGGCCGTCATGCTGAGCTCGATCTTCGACAGCGACGCGGGGAGGTGGTTGCCGAAGGACTGGCCGCGGTCGCTGAACGGCTTCCAGATGTTCGGTCCGGAGAACCCGGCGGCTGCCACCGCGATCAGCACACCAGTACCGGCGATGCTCGCCACCGCTCCCGTGGTGCGCGGCAGCGGGGAGCGCAGCAGCGCGGTCGTCAGCAGCACGATGGCCGGGGCGGCCAGTGCGCCGAAGTGCAGCACCCACTTCGTGGGGCTCAGCGCCAGGAGCGCCATGGCCAGCGCGGTGATCACGGCGCTGCTGAGCATCAGCCAGCGGACAGTGCCCGGCGCTGTCCGACGGCCGCGGCCCAGCGCCACCAGCAGCCCCACGCCGAGGGTCATCAGCACCGGCAGGCGCAGGGCCCACGGCCCGGTCATGAGGGTGTCGATGTGCCGCCACTCCTCGTACCAGGCGAACGAGCCGTAGTACCAGCGGTGCACCTTCGTCGCTTCGAGCACGTCACCGAAGGTCGCGTCGGCGAAAGCGACCGGCACGATGGCGGTTCCGGCTGCCACGACCGTCAACCCCGCCGCCGAACGCGACTTCCAGCTGCGATCGCGCAGCCACCGCCACAACCACGGCAGCGCCGGGACCAGCGGCGCCCACGCCACCAGGCCGGACGGCGAGCAGCTCAGCGCGAGGGCCGCGACCAGCGTCGCCGCGGCGGCCGTCGGGATGCTCTCGCGGCGACGGGCGGTCTCGGCGAGCAGCATCGTCACCGCGGTCAGGCACAGGATCAGCGGCTCAGGGCGCAGCGTCATCCCGTAGGGCAGCCACCAGGCCAGGAACGCCAGTCCCAGCGCCCACGGCACCCACCGGTTGCGCGCGGTGCGGCCGAGCGTCGTGGCCAGCAGCCGGCGCAGCGCGACCCAGGTGATCAACCCGTAAGCGAGGGGCAGCAGCCGCAGCCACCACAACGAGAACTCCCCGAGCTGGCCCCAGAACTGCATCAGGTACTGGCTGAGCACGAACGGGTTCTCGGTGGCGTTGAACATGTAGACGTAGTTGCCGAGGTACCCCGACGCTCCGGCGTTGCGGGACATCAGGACGTACCACGCGTCGTCGTACTGCACCGGGCCTAGCAGCACCCACGACGCGGCCGTGACGCCGACGACCAGGTCGGCCCAGCGGAGCCGCGCTCGGGGGATCCGCACCGGCCCCCAGAGCCGCCACGCCAGGACGAGGGTGGCCCCGAGGGCGAGCAGGTGTGACCACAGCAAGACGGTTTTGAGCCCGTTGGGCTGGGAGTTGTAGCGGTCGTCGGCGTGCAGCGTGACCGCCAGCCCGCCCGCCTGCGGCATGCCCCCGGCTGCGCTGATCAGCGCCGACACCGAGGGCACCGGCTGGTCGGGGAAGTTCGCAACCGGCGCGGAACCGCGCGTGATGGACAGGCCGGTCGCGGTCGCGGCGATGCGGTAGTCGCAACCCCCGACCGGGATGGGCTCGTCCAGCAGTGGAGTTCCGGCGGCGAGCACCGAAACCCGGCCCGCGGCGGTGGTGACGGCCAGTCCGGTCGCCGGGTTCGCCCCGGCCGGGACGGTGCGCAGGACCTCGCCGTTGCCGACGGCGCGCAGGGCGGCGCACGGGATCGTCGCGTGCAGCGACAGCGGGCGGGGTGGGCTCAACGGCACCACGGTCGAACTGGGCAACTCACCCGCCTGCGGCCAGGAAACGACCGGATCCGAAGCCGTGACCGGCGCGAAGGGGATCGCGACGCCCAGCAGCACGGTGATCGCCGCGAGCACGCCGCACCACCACGCTCGGTGATCAGCCGGGCCCGGCCGATTGCGCGGGCGGCGAGCGGAGGGGGACGGGTTCAGTGCAGGAGGGGACTGCGATACGACCACGCCATAGTCATCGACGACCCGCCACGTCAACTGCACTACACGATCGAGTGCGCGCAACAGGATCGATCTCGTTGCGGGTTTTCACTCCTCGGCGGATTGTGCGTGATCGGCCGTGGGCGGACGATCGATCGATTCGCGAGCTTCGACGGATGTTCGGGGGTTTGCCGATGGCAGCGGGGATCTCACCGTTCAGGATCACCAGGCGACGCGCGCTGCAAGCCGGAACCGGTGCGGCGGCAGCCCTCACGTTCGCCCCGCAACGCCTGGCGCTGGCCGAGGGCCCCGGTGTGACGCTGCGCCAGGGCACCAACATCTGCGCCGCCGGGGCACCGGGCGGACGTGTGGCGTTCGACCTGGTCAACGCGATCTGGTTGCTCGAACCCGGCGGCGGCTCAGCGCGCAAGCTCACCGATGAGTTGCAGGACGCCACGCAGCCGGACTTCTCCCCGGACGGTCGGAACCTGGTGTTCCAGTCCTACCGCGATGGCAACTTCCACCTCTGGACGATGGCCGCCGACGGCTCCGGGCTTCGGCAGCTCACCGCGGGCGGGAAGGACCACCGGGAACCGAGGTTCTCGCCCGGCGGAAGGGCTCTTGCGTTCGCCTCCGACCGCGCGGGCGGCTACCAGGTGTTCGTGATGAACCTCGGTTCCGGGGTGATCAGCCAGGTCACTCGGGATCGGCCGGACGTGTCGATGCCGAGTTGGTCGCCCGACGGCCAGGCCCTGGTCTACGTCGCCGGGGGCACCGCGATCGAGCGCGTCGAGATCGCGTCCGGCCAGGTCGGCGTGCTGGTCGACGGTGGTGACGAGGTGTCGCTGCACGGGCCGAGTCTCGCTCCGGACGGCCGGTTGGCCTACGTACGCCTCGCCGGTGCTCGGCGGGACCTGGTGGTCGACGGCCAAGCCGTGACCGAAGGGGAGGACGTCTTCGGGTTCGCGCCGCGCTGGATCGGCCCCGGCGAACTGCTCTACACCGCCGATGGAGTGGTCCGCAGGCGTGGACTCGCCGGGGAGCGCAGCGAGATCCCCTTCACCGCAACGGTTCCGGTGGTGTCCCGCCGCGACTACCCGAAGCGGCGTCCCGGGGTGCGCGGGCCGAAGGTCCTCGGCATCGCGAGCCCGGTGTGCTCACGCGACGGCACCCAGGTCGCGTTCCGCGCGCTGAACGCGCTGTGGGTGATGCCGATCGGTCACGAGCCTCGAAGAGTGGTCGGCGATGGGTACTTCGCGTCCGATCCCGACTTCTCCCCGGACGGGCGGCAGCTGCTCTACAGCAGCGACCGCACCGGGACGGCCGACCTGTGGCTGCACGACCTGGGCACCGGCTCGGAGCGGCGCGTCACCGACGTGGCCGGCGCGGCGATCACGCCCCGGTTCTCCCCTGACGGCGAGCGGATCGCCTACCAGGACCAGGACGGTGCCACGTGGGTCGCGGGGCTCGCCGGAGGAGAACCGCGCCAGGTGACACCGCCGCTGTTCCAGCCCGGTCGACCCGATTGGTCGCCTGACGGGAGAACCTTGGTGCTGGCCGCCGTCAAGCCCTACGGGACGCGGTTCCGCGAAGGAACCAGCCAGATCCTGCGTGTCGACGTGGAAACCGGGGCGCTGCACTACACCGAAGTGATGCCGTTCCGTTCGCTGGCCACGCGAGGTGACGACGGGCCCGTGTGGTCGCCGGACGGCGGGCACCTCGCGTTCGTCGTGGAGTCGACCGCGTGGATCGTCGCCGTCGACGCGGCCGGGGCGTTCACCGGTGCGCCCCGTCAGGTCACCACTGAGCTGACCGACTCGCTGAGCTGGCGCGACGCCGACCACCTGCTGTTCCTCAGCGGCGGCGAGCTGCGATCAGTGCACATCGGCACCGGCGAGGTCTCCTCGATCCCACTGGAGTTGACGTGGACTCCCGTGCGGACCAGTGAGAACCAGGTGGTGCGCGTCGGTGCGTTGTGGGACGGCGCGTCCGAGCAGCTGCGCCGCGACGTCGACATCGTGCTGGCGGGAGAGCGCATCGCCGCAGTGCTGCCGGCCCAGGGCGGACGTGCGCGGATCGACGCGCGCGAGCTGACCGCGATCCCCGGGCTCATCGACGCCCACGTGCACTGGCACCTGCGCGGACGGCAGTGGGGTGACCGGCAGGGACGCGCCTGGCTGGCCTACGGCGTGACGACGACCCGATCACCGGGCGACCCGGCCTACCAGATGCAGGAGACCCGCGAGGCGCTGAGCTCGGGAGACCGCGTCGGGCCGCGGTACTTCGCCACCGGCGAGGCCATCGACGGCGGACGCATCTACTACAACTTCATGCGCCCCACCCTCAGCGAGGAGCAGCTGCGGCTGGAGATGCGGCGCGCGTCCGCGCTGGACTACGACATGGTCAAGACCTACGTGCGGATGCCGGTGCGGATGCAGCAGGCGGCGATCGCGCAGGCGCACGCGCAGGGCAGGCCGCTGAGCTCGCACTACGTCTACCCGGCTGCTCATCTGGGCATGGACGGCATGGAGCACACCGGTGCCACGAGCAGGCTCGGCTACTCGCACACCTGCGACGAGCTCGGCAGGTCCTACGACGACGCCGTGGAGTTGTTCATCGCCAGCGGCATGTCCATCACCCCAACGCTGTTCACCTCCTCGGGGATGTACGCGCAGGACCGGTCGCTGATCGAGGACCGACGAACGCGGGTGCTGTTCCCGCCGTGGGAGTACCAGCGCCTGCTCGGCGAAGCCGAGGACGCGGCCGGTCCCGACGGGGAGGTCACCCGCTTCAAGCTGGCCGGGCAGGTCGACATGCTGCTGCGCATCCAGCGCGGCGGTGGGGTCGTGATCGCGGGAACCGACTCGCCGCTGGACAACGTCGCGGTCTCGCTGCACATGAACCTCCGCGCGATGGTCGCGCACGGCTTCACGGCCCGCGAAGCCCTCACGACCGCCACCCGGAACCCGGCCCGCTGGCTCGGTCTTCCCGGTGAGCTCGGCGAGGTCCGCCCCGGCGCCTACGCGGACCTGGCGCTGGTCGCCGGTGATCCCCTCGCCGACATCACCGCCGCAGCGGCGGTCCGCACGGTCATCAAGGGCGGCGCCGTGCACACCACGGACGCCCTCCTGGCACCCTTCGAATCACCCGGCGCGACGACGGCCGCCCCCGTCACCGGCTCGCACCGAGCCGTCCCGGAGACCGACCCCGCCTTCTGGTGGCACGAACCGGAATGGGCCCACCGGGCCTGCTGCGAGCACCCGCGTTCCGCGTGATTCGCGCGGAGTGGTCCTGGTCCGAACTGATCGGGCGAGAAGTCATCGATCATGGACGTGCGGACCAGCAGAAGGTCCCCACCCCTCCTGGCACCTGGAGGTGCCGCCCACCGAGCAGGACTTCGCCCGCGCCGAAGCCCACGCGCCCGTCGGCCGCAGGGTTTAAACGCCGGCGCCACCCGGGGAGCCTCCGGGCACGGCCTCCGCGTTGCGGGGGCATCCCGTGCAGCAGAACAGGTGGTGGAGTTGTGGAGACGGGAACTCTCCAGCACGTTTTCGACCGACCCGGCCCCTTCGTGACCGCTTACCTGGACACGTCCGGGGACGCGGAAGACGCCGCCAAGGCGATCGAGCTGCGGTGGCGGGCGATCCGCGAGCGGTTGCAGCAGCAGGGAGCCGACGAGGCCACCGTCCAAGCCATCGCCGATCACGTCCGCGAACACCGCGCGCAGACCGGTCAGCGGGGGCAGGTGCTCGTGGGTGAAGGCGCCGAAGTGGTGTTGCAGGACGAACTGCCCGAGCCGCCCACCGACCTGCCGACCGAGGATCAGGCCTACGTCGGCCCGGTCCCGCACTTGATGCCCTACCTGCGTCGATGCGTGACGCGGGTGGCGTTCCTGGCGGCCGACGTCGATCACACCGGCGCGGACCTGATGGTGGTTCCGCGTTCGGGCGAGGTGAAGCGGGTCCGCATCGACGGCGAATCGCACCCGGTGCACAAGACCCACGCGGGCGAGCAGGAGAACCAGCAGCGGTTCCACATGGCGGTCGAGGAGCGCTGGAAGCGCAACGCCGAGGCGGTGGCCGGTGAGATCACCGAGCGTGCGGGCAAGATGGGCGCGCAGGCGATCGCGCTCACCGGTGAGGACCAGCAACGTTCCCTGGTGCGCTCGCTGCTGGGCGAGGACCAGGAGCTGGTGATCGAGCCGGCTTCCCGGCAGGAGTCGGCGGAGCGGTTGCGGTACGAGGTGACCCGCAGCGTGCACGACGCGGAGGTCGCCGAGGTGGTTGAGGAGTTCCAGCGCGAGAGCGGTCGGGGCGAACGCGCCGTCGAGGGCTGGCAGGACACCTTGGGCGCCGTGCGCCAAGGTCAGGTCCGCACGCTGCTGTGGACCGCCGACGACCACGCGGGCGACCTGCACGTCGGTGCCGGTCCCACCGAGCTCGCCGCGGACGAACGCGCGCTCAAGGACACCGGGAGCGACATCATCGGTGACGCGCCCGCCAGCGCGGCCGTGGTCCGAGCTCTGGCCGGGACGGGTGCCGACCTGGTGATCACCGAACCTGGCACCATCGACCTCACCGGTGGCATCGGGGCCGTCCTGCGGTACCCGGCGGCGTGATGCGGCCCAGTCGCGCGGTCGCCTCGTTCGACTCGGCGACTGGGATGCTGCGCGCTCTGTCGCAGTCCCTGGCCGGGCAGGACGTGCCCGCGCTGGGTGCGGCTCCGCGGGCGGTGGAGCCGGTGATCTCTGCGTTGCTGGGCGGGGTGAACCGGCTGCCGACCTCGCTGGCCGATCACGTGTACGCGGTCAGCGGCGTGAGCGAGGCGGTGCCGCCCGGCCGGCTCGCCGACATCGACGCCGACGACCTCGCCGAGTGGATCGTCGACCACTACCCGCGTCGCAGGTATCCGGTGGTGTTCATCGGTTCCTCCAACGGTGCGCTGATGCACTTGGCCGCCGCGCTGGACGCGCCCTGGCTGCCGCAGACGTTGCTGATCCCGGTCCGGCGCGGCGGTGTGGACCGCGACGACCCCGCGGCCGAGTTGGAGGCCGGGCGGCACCCGGGGCGTGAACTGCTGCGCTTGAACCCCGAACTCGTGCTGCACCACATGCACGACCCGAACCAGGACCGGTTGATGATCGCCGGCATGTCCTACTTCCGGGTCAAGTGGCGGCGGCTGCCGGTGGCCTACCGCCGATTCATCCGCGAACACCTGGCTCCGGACGGCGTCGTGGTCACCTCGGAATGCCAACTCGACTGGCCGGTGACCAGGGTTGATGAGCGCCACGTGTTCCAGTTCGGCGCGTTCGGCGGAGCCGACGAGCAGGAGTACTTCACCGGTGGCCAGCGCGTGCGCGAGTTCCTGCGCAGCTACGGCTCCGGGCACGGCTCTTGGAACCCGCCGCAGCCGGACGAGCGGCGGCCGGAGGCCGAGTGGGGTTTCGAGCCGGATCTCCTCGATGACTTGGACGCGCTGGGTTTCCCGGTGCGCAGACTGCGATTCGACCACCCGGAGGGCTTGAGCCCGGCGGTGGCCGAGCTCTACCGCGCTTGGTACGCAGCGCACGACGTGCCCACCGACCGCTTGTTGGTGGAGACCTTCCTGCTGGTGGAACCGCATTGGGCGTTGCGCACGGGGTCCGTGCCGTTCTGGCTGAGCTTCAACGCGGGGATCTCACCGGAGACCCTGCGCGAGCACCTCGACGCGGTGTCCTACGACGAGATCCGGATGATGCTGTTCTCGCACGGCACCGAGTCGATCGGGCTGGCCCCGATCGAGACCTGGCAGCGCCTCGTCGGTCGCGCCCGCAGGCTCGGCACGTTGCTGGGAGCCGACCCGGCCGCCTACCCGAGGGACTTCGCGGGCTTGGTCCGCGCCCATCGCGCGCTCACCCGCGTCCCTCCGCGCGACGAGCTGCCGAAAATGACGTTCCACGAGGCGGAATCGCTGCTCCGGGGGGCGGCGAACGTCCGCTTGTGAGCACGCATGGCGCGAGGCCTGAGCGGGTAGGCCGTGGGGAGCCCGAGTGGGATTGGAGGACCTTCGGTGCCGAATGCGAACCTGAAGGCGTTGACCGATGTAGGCGTGTCGATCTGGTTGGACGACCTGTCCCGCAACCGGATCATGTCCGGGGGCTTCGACGAGCTCATCGAGGAGTACGGCCTTGTCGGCGCGACCAGCAATCCGACGATCTTCGCCAACGCGCTGTCGAAAGAACCCGAGTACGACCAGCAACTCGATGAGCTCGCCCAAGCTGGCGTGAGCAGGGACAGGGCTGCTCGCATCATCACCACCGATGATGTGCGGGATGCTGCGGATGTCTTCCGCGACGTCTACGAGTCCACCGGTGGTGTGGACGGGCGGGTGTCGCTGGAGGTCGATCCGCGGCTGGCGCACGACACCGACAAGACGGTCGCCGAGGCGATCGACCTGTGGAAGGCCGTGGACCGGCCGAACTTGATGGTCAAGATCCCGGCCACGGTGGCGGGACTGCCTGCGATCACGCGGGTGATCGCCGAGGGCATCAGCGTCAACGTGACCCTGATCTTCTCCGTCGAGCGCTACGAGGCCGTCATGGACGCCTACCTCGCCGGTCTGGAGCGGGCCAAGGCCAACGGCCACGACCTGGCGAGCATCGAGTCGGTGGCGTCGTTCTTCGTCTCCCGCGTGGACACCGAGATCGACAAGCGGCTGGACGCGATGCAGGAGGGCCACCCGCTGCGCGGGCAGGCCGCGATCGCCAACGCCCGGCTGGCCTACGCCGCCTACCAGGAGGTCTTCTCCTCCGAGCGGTGGAAGGCACTGCAGGCCGAGGGTGCTCGGGCGCAGCGTCCGCTGTGGGCCTCGACCGGGGTGAAGGACAAGTCCTACTCCGACACCCGCTACGTCGACGAGCTCGCCGCGCCGAACACGGTCAACACCATGCCGGAGTCGACGCTGCAGGCCACCGCCGACCACGCCGACGTGCGCGGTGACCTGGTCAGCGGTACCGCCGAGGCCTCGAAGGAGGTCTTCGACGACCTCGCCGCCGCGGGCATCGACCTCGACGACGTCTTCACCGCCCTGGAGACCGAAGGCGTCGACAAGTTCGAGAAGTCCTGGGCCGAATTCCTGGACACAGTCGCCGATCGGCTCGGGTAGTCCACAGAGGAGGATGAGATGTCTGACCCCGTGGATGCTTCCACACCCACGCCCAACGAGACCGAGCCCGACCCGCAGGACCCGGAGGACCCGGCCAACCTGCAGTCGGCCGAAGACCTCGACGAGGACGAGCTCGGCACCGACCCGCTGGAGCGCGGCGTCGAGCCGCCCGAGAGCTGGTCGCCCACCTCCCGGGAGCGGCCCACGCCGCGCGAGCAGCGGGAGGGCCGGACCCTCGACGAACGCATCGCCGAGGAGCGCCCGGAAACCGACTAGCGGGCTGTTGTCGGTGGTGAGCGGAGAATGGGCGAGGTGACCGAGCAGGACCAGGAGTGGCGGTTCGTCCAGGGCGGGCGGCTGCTGCCCGACGCCGTCGTCTCGGCGGTCGGCTACAGCTCCCACCTGGACCGGCCGTGCCTGCACGTGGGGATGCCGTCGCCCGCGTTGACGCTGGTGCTGACCTTCGACGAGCCGGTGGTCTCAGGTTTCCAGCCCTCCGGCGACGACGCCGAGAGCACTCATCTGGTGCTCGGCGGCCTGCACACCCACCCCGCCTACGTCGCCCAGCCCAGGACGCAGAGCGGCATCCAGCTCGCGGTCCGCCCGCTGGCGTTGCGCCGGCTGTCCGGCGTTCCAGCCGGTGAGCTGCGGGATCGAGCGATCGACGCGCGGGACGTCCTCGGCAGCGGCGTCGAGGACCTGCGTCAGCGGCTCGCCGAGCTGACCACGTGGCCCGAGCGGTTCGCCGCCCTGGCCACCTACCTCCGCGCGACCACCGCGGAGGTGACCTCGGATGCGCGTCCGGAGGTGGTGGAGGCGTGGAAGTGGATCGCCCGGCAACGCGGCACCGGCTCGATGAGCGCGTTGGCCCGGCACGTCCACCTCGGCGAACGGCAGCTGACGTCGGTCTTCAAGGCCGAGCTCGGCCTCCCCCCGAAGGCGGTGTCGCGGTTGATGCGCTTCGAGCACGCCCGCCAGCGCATCGCCCACGCCGTTCGCGCTGAGGCTCCGCTCGACCTCTCGGCGGTGGCGCACTCGTGCGGCTACTACGACCACTCGCACCTGGTGCGGGACTTCCACCAGTACGCCGGGTCGAGCCCGAGCCGGTGGATCGCGGCGGAGCTCCGGAACATCCAAGCCGGTGCGGGGCAACCGGCGGAAGAATTTCCCGCATGACCACGACGAACACCAGACCCGCACCCACGGTGTGGGCAACGCTGCAAGCCCACGACGCACCCGCGCTCATCGATTTCCTGGTCAACGTGCTCGGTTTCATCAGGACCGCCGCCTACACCGACGGGGATCAGGTCGCCCACGCCCAGCTCGACTGGCCCGAAGGCGGCGGCATCATGCTCGGCTCGTACAAGCCCGGCAACGACTGGTCCCGCCAACCAGGCACGGCCGGGATGTACGTGGTGACCGAAGACCCCGACGCGCTCTGCGAACGCGTGCGCGCGGCAGGTGCGGACATCTTCAGGGAGATCGGCGACCAGGAGTACGGCAACCGCGAGTTCGGGGTCCGGGACCCGGAGGGCAACCTCTGGTCCTTCGGCCACTACCGAGGTGAACCCCGTCCGTGAGGCGGGCTCATTCGCCCTTGAGGCGGGAGTTGCACTCCGCGCAGGTCGGGAAGTAGATCCAGTCGAGCTCGCTGGGTTGGGCCATGGCGACGAGTTCGCCGCACACCGCGTCGGCGGAGGCGAGGCCGTCCCAGCGGGCTCCGCGGAACGCGTGGCGCACGCCGCCCGGTAGGTTCTCGTTCGGTATCGGAAGCCAGAAGTGCCGCTGCGCCCGCTCGGTGTGCATCCCCAGTCCTCTCGCTCTTGATCAGCTTGAGCGGCAAGGTAGCGAACTGCAATTGCAACTAGCGATAACCCAAAGGGTTGATCTGCTTGATCGTCGGAGTCGGACTGGTGCAAGATCCTGCTCCATGTCGAAGACGTGGCCGGCGGTCCGGCGTGTGCAGGTCGGGTTGATGCTCCGCGCGATGCGCGAGAGGTCGGGCGTGAAGTCGAAGGAGATCAACGAGACGCTCGACTGGTACGTCGGCAAGCTCCAGAAGGTCGAGTCGGGCAACCTCACGGTCTCCGCGGCCGAGGTGAACGAACTCGTCCGGCTCTTCGGTCTCGACGACCACACCGAAGCCGACCGGCTGCGAGCTCTCGCCAAGGAAGCCCGCCGCAGGGATCAGCCCGCCAGAGTCCCGGACTGGGCGGCCACCTACGTCGCCCTGGAAGGCGCAGCAGCGGAGATCAAGTACTACGACCCCGAAGTCATTCCGGCCGTTCTGCAGACCGAGCACACCGCGCGGGCGTCGTTGTCCAATCCTCTCGACGAGACCCAGGACGTCGAACCGGCTGTGGTTGAGCGGGTGCGCAGGGCCGATCGCGTGCTCAGTGAGGACGCACCGCAACTGTGGTGCGTCGTCGGCGAGGCTGCTCTCTTCCGGCAGGTCGGTGGGCGGGAGGTGCTGCGTGATCAGCTTCAGCACCTTCGAAAGGCGGCAGCGCGGCCGAACGTCACCGTTCAGGTCCTGCCTTTCGACGCGGGAGAGCACGTCGCGCTCGGGTCTTCTTGGACGCTGTTGCACCTCGAGGAGCCGTCGGCGACCTTCGTCTACACCGAAGCGCTCACGAGCGCCGACTACCTCGACAAACCCGCCCATACGGATCGCTACGTGAAAGCGTTCGATACCCTGCGGATGATCGCGGCGTCCGACCGAGCGTCGGTCAAGATGCTGGATCGGAGGATCAAGGAACTGACCTAGTGGAGTGGTGACCATGCCCCCGTCTCAGTCGGTCACGGACTGGCGGACGTCCAGTCGCAGTCAGGGGGCGCAGAACTGCGTGGAGGTCGGCCGGGTTTCCGGCGCCGGAGCAGCGGTCCGCGACACCAAGAACCGCACCGCCGGCCACTTCACCACCACGGCCCCGCAGTGGCAGCACTTCGTCGACGCGATCAAGACCGGTCGCTTCGACCGCTGACACCCCGCGAACGACGTGCCCGTGCCCTTCCCAACGCTCTTCGTCACCTCTGCGCTGACCCCGCCTCTCGAAGCGGCCGGGTCAGGGTTGCGGGGGTGAGGCGGAGGACCGTGCCTTCTCCGTTGGCCGCGAGCAGGAGGGCGCCGTCGGGGGTCGTGGTGAGTCCGGCGAACGGCCGGGGTCGTGCCGGTGGGAAGAGGGTGGGAGGCGGGTCGTCGCGCTGGATGCCCGGGGGCAGGCCGACCGGGAGGGATTCGGCTTCGGTCCGGGTTTCCCCGGTGGTCGGGGAGACCGCGAGCAGGCGCTGGGTGCCGACTTCCACGACGTAGAGCGCGCCCTCGTGGACGGTGATCCCTTGGGGCTGGTCCAGGCCGTCCACGACGGTCACGACCGAACCGCCCTCGATGCGGACCACCGCGCCGAGGGAATCGTCCGAGGCGTAATGGCTGCCCTCGTCGTCGACGGCGACGTCCACCGGGTGCGGGAGCTCGGCGATCGGGGTCACCGCGTCGGAGTCGTCGATGTGCACCACCCGGCCGGCACCGGTTTCGGCGACCAGCAGCCCGCCTTCGGTGATGGCGATGCCGGTGGGCTCGGCGAGGTCCTCCACGCGCATCCGGACTTCGCGGGTCGCGGGGTCGAAGGTCCGCACGTCGCCGTGCATCGACGTGATGTGCACAAGTCCGCAACCTGCGGCGACACCGTGGCAGGCGCCTCCTGCGACCGGCTGGACCAGGTCCCCGGTCACCAGATCTCCGTCAGCGAGCCGGAAGTGGTCACCCGCGTAGACCCGGCCCGCCTCGTCGGCGGCCACGCCGAACGGACCGTGGAGCCCCCGGCCCACGACCGTGCGGGTGCCCAGCGCGTCGACCTGGGTCACGCCACCGCTGCCGTAGTTGGACACGAGCATCCGGTTCTCCCGGTCGAACGCCGCGTTGTCCATGCCCGCCACACCCGTCTCGATGGTGCTGCGGCGTCCGGTGTCCGGGTCGATGCGGGTGACGATGCCCGTCAGGCCCCGCGACAGCACCACCAGCGCACCGTCGTGGTCGAAGCGCACGGCCACCGGTTCGTGGACGTCATCGGCGACCTCCTGCGCGGGGCCGCCGTCCGGGGAGACCCGCCAGACCTGGCCGGTCATCATGTGCGGGTAGTACAGCGAACCGTCCGGGCCCTGCTGCATAGCGTTGCCCATCGCCAGACCATCGGCGAGCACCACGACCTCGCCGGTCTCCGGCAGCAGCTCCACGACGCGTCCGCCCGGCCGCATCTCGTTGACGAACAGCCGGTCGCCCACGCAGGTGATGCCGTTGGGCACGCGGATCTCCTCCGAGAGCAACGTGAACTCGCCGTCGGGGGAGCGCCGCCACACCCGCTGCGGGGTGATGTCGGCGATGTACATCGAACCGTCCGAGCCGAAGGCCAGGTCGTCGGGCGCCTGCACCGGGCCGTCGGCGGGAACGACGACCTCGACCTCACCGGTGGTCGCATCGACGGCGCTGATCTGCCCGGCCAGGAACTGCGCGACGTAGAGCCGCTCGTCGGGCCCGAAGGTGATGCCGTTGGACCCCCACAGCGGGCTCGGCCGGTTGAGCCTGCTCATCGACCAGCGTTCACTTCGCGGCGTGCCGAAGCCGGGGAAGCGCGTGTTCACCATGCGACGGGGAGCTCCTCCAGTCCGTAGATGGCGTGATCGCTGGCCCACGCGATCTCCTCGTCCGCGAGCCGCAGGGTCGGGAACCGCCGCAGCAGCGCCGGGAACGCGATGCGCATCTCCATCCGCGCCAGCGGAGCGCCCAGGCAGTGGTGGATGCCGTGCCCGAACCCGAGGTGCGGGCTGGCGGGGCGGGAGATGTCGAAGCGCTCCGGCTCCTCCACCAGGCCCGGATCACGGTTGGCGGCAGGGAGGTTGAACGACACCAGATCACCGCGCCGGATCGTCACGCCGCCCAGCTCCACGTCCCGCGTGGCCAGTCGCGGCGAACCGGAGTTGACCACGCTCAGCCACCGCATCAGCTCCTCGACCGCTCCCGGAACCGACTCGGGATCGTCGCGCACCGCCGCCAGCTGCTCGGGGTGGCGCAGCAGCGCCAGCGTGCCCAGTCCGAGCATGTTGGAGGTCGTCTCATGGCCTGCGACGAGCAGCAGGTTCGCCACGCCGATGAGCTCGGCGTTGGTGAGCGCCTCGTCGTGCTCGCGGATCATCATGCCGATGAGGTCTTCGCCGGGATCGCGGCGGGCCCGCTCGACCAGGTCGGTCATGTACGCCTGCGCTTCGCGCCCCAGCTCGGCCTTGTCCTGGTCGGAGACGGTGAGGTCGAGCTGCTCGCGGGTGCGCTCCTGGAACTCGTCGCGGTCAGCGACCGGCACGCCCAGCAGCTCGCAGATCACCAGCGACGGGATCGGCAGCGCGTACTGCGACACCAGGTCAGCCGGGCTTCCGTGCCGTTCCAGCAGGTCCAGGTGTTCCTCGACGATCTCGGTGATGCGCGGCTCCAGGCGGCGCATCCGGCGGACCGTGAACTCCGGGGTGAGCATCCGCCGCAACCGGTTGTGGTCCGGCGGGTCCATCGACAGCAGGTTCCCGCTGCCGTCGCCGGACAGGTGGCGCGGGTCGCGCGTCGCGCCACCGACGAGGTCGGCGGTCGACCAGCCGTTGCTGAAACCGGTGGTGTCGCCGAGCATTCGGCGCACGTCCTCGTAGCGGGTCAGCAGCCACGAGGGCGGGCCGAACGGGGTGGGCACCCGCACGATCCCGGCGCCGTCGCGGACGGCCTCCACGTCAGGAGCCGGACCGAATCCGCTCCGGCGGCGGCTGACCTCGATGAGCTCGGTTGCCTCGGGCACGAAAGGCTCCCCCTTGGTTAAGTCGACTGACTTAACCAAGGTACCCGAACCGCTCAGGACGGGACCGCGCCCCGCTGCCTGACTCGCACCGCGGAATCCTGGATCGCCCCGACCAGCCGCGCCGTCTCCCGCGCACCGCGCAGCCAGGACCGCTCGATCTCCGGCGTCCGGCCCTCGCGCACCGCCCCGGCGAAGGAGGCCAGCGAATCGCGGAACTGGTGCGAGGCGTCGAGCACGAACTCCTCGGCGTGGTCCTGCTCCTCCAGCCGCAGCACCGGGCGGTGGGTGGCGGGCGGGGTGAACGCGCGCTCCAGGCTCAGGTGCGCCGCATCGCCCCACAACGCGTAGCGGGATCGGTAGGCGTGCTGGAAGCCGAACTCGAGATCGGCGAAGACCCCGTTCTCCGACACCAGGAGCGCGTGCCCGGCCATGTCCACACCGGTGTCGGCGTCGACCCGCAGCGTCGCACCGGCCACCGTCAGCCCCTCGCCGAGCATCAGCTGCGCGGCCCGGATCGGGTACACCCCGACGTCGAGCAGAGATCCCGCGCCCAGCTCGGGGTCGTAGCGGATGTCCCCGGCGCGCGGTGACGGAACGCCGAAGGCCGAGCTGAAGGTCCGCAACCGGCCCAGCCGTCCGCGCTCGACGAGCTCGCGAACCACCTCGTGCTGCGGGTGGTGCAGGAACGCGAAGTTCTCCCGCAGCAGCAGGCCGCGCTCAGCGGCCAGCGCCACCAGCTCACCGGTCTGCTCGGCCGAGACCGTCATCGGCTTCTCGCACAGCACGTGCTTCCCGGCGCGCAGCGCGCGTCGCGCCCACTCGAAGTGCAGCGCGTTCGGCAGCGACAGGTACACCGCGTCGATCGTGGGGGAGTCGATCACCTCCTCGTAGCTCATCGCGGTCCCACCGTGCTCGGCGGCGAAGCGCTCGGCCCTGGCAGGCGTCCGACTGGCGAACCCGGCGACGTCGCAACCACCGATCTCGTGGAGCGCGGGCAGCATTCGTCGTTCGGCGATTGCGGAGCAGCCGAGCACGCCCCACGCCACCGGCTGGTTCATCGGTGATCCCTCGCAAACTCCTCGACGCGGCGCAACGTCCGCAGCCTAGGGGATTGCGGTGAGCGGTCGCGGAACGCTCAGGAACTTCGGCCACGCCGGGCGAGCAGGGCGGCGAAGGCCGGGACGCCCACCAACGCGGTCATGACGCCCACCGGAACCTCTTGCGGGGCGGCGACTGTGGTCGCCAGGACGTCCACCCACACCAGCAGGATCGCGCCCAGCACGGCCGTGACCGGCAGCAGCGCGCGGTGCCGCGGCCCCACCAGCAGTCGCGCGGCCTGCGGCAGGACCAGACCGACGAACCCGATCGCACCGGCCGCCGCGACGAGCGTGGCGGTCAGCAGCGCGGTGGCCACCAGCAGCACGATCCGCAGCCGCGTGACGTGAACGCCCAGCGCTGCGGCCGTGTCCTGTCCCAGCGCGAAGGCGTCCAGCGCCCCGGCCCGCGACAGGCACAGCAGCAGGCAGACCGCGCACACCGCACCCGAGACCGCCACGTCGTTCCAGCGGGCGCCGGAGAGCGAACCGAGCAGCCAGAACAGCACGCCCCGGGTCTGCTCGGCGTCCGCCGAGGTGATCACGACGAACGACGTCAGGGCCGAGAACAGCTGCGTCCCGGCGACACCGGCCAGCACCAGGTGCGTCGTGGTGCCACCGGCCACCGCGCCCAAGGTCATCACCAGCGCGAACGCGACCAGGGCGCCGACGAAGGCGCCCGCGGTCAGACCGATCGCGCCCCCGCCCAGGCCGAGGATCACCACCAGCACCGCGCCGGTCGAGGCGCCTGCCGACACGCCCAGCAGGAACGGGTCGGCGAGCGGGTTGCGCAGCAGCGACTGCAACACCGCGCCGCACGCTCCGAGCCCGGCGCCGCAGATCGCCGCGAGCACCGCGCGCGGCAACCGCAGCTGCCACACGATGCCCTGCCCGATCCGCGACACGTCTGTCTCGCCCAGGCCCAGCCGGGCGCCCACCACACCGGCCACGTCGGTCACCGACAGCGGAGCCGGACCGAGCGTGACAGCCACGGCGATCGACAGCAGCAGGAGTGGAATCCCGCCCAGCACGATCAGCGAGGAGGGCAGGCGCCCGGCCCTCACCGCCGCTCCAGCTCGGCCAACCGGTCGGCGAGCCGTTCGATCCCGGTGATGGTGCGCATGCTGATGTTCATCTCGGTGCCGGTCATGCTCATCCACCGGCCCGCGCCGACGGCGGGCAGCCGTGACATCGCGGGGTCGGTGCGCAGG
This sequence comes from Saccharopolyspora aridisoli, assembly GCF_004348445.1. Lineage (GTDB taxonomy): Bacteria > Actinomycetota > Actinomycetes > Mycobacteriales > Pseudonocardiaceae > Saccharopolyspora > Saccharopolyspora aridisoli. The sequence continues at coordinate 113,451 of NZ_SMKV01000001.1, forward strand.
AATCCCCGCTTGGCGGTGAGGGAATCGCCTTCGCCGTCGCGGGTGAGATCACCGAGCACCAGCAGGTCGGGGTTGCGGGCGAGCACGTCCTCCCACGACACCTGCGGCCACATCGAGCGCACATCGTCGTAGGCGTTGCGCACCCCGAGCGTGCGGGTCATGATCGCCGGAGACCCGGTCGAACCTGCCACGTAAGGGGATTCGGTGCGGGCGAACCAGAACAGCACCGACGTGTCCCGGTGGGCGACGGCCCTGCGCTGCGCGTCGGCCACCCGCTGCCGCAGTTGTGCCACCAGCGCCTCGCCGCGCTGCGGGACGTCGAAGATCGTGGCGATCTCCTGCACTTCCCGGTAGATGTCGTCGAGCTCGACGGGCTCGGCGAGCGGCGCTTCCTCGGGCAGGCAGTTGGCGGGGGAGAGGTAGGTGGGGACCCCGAGCTCGGCGAAGCGCTCCCGCGAGGCAACCCCCTCGTCGGTGAACACCGCCTGGTAGGCGCCCAGCACCACGTCCGGCTCGGTGGCCAGCACCGATTCGAACGATGGGTTGTTGTCGGAAAGCCGCGGTACCCGGGCGTTCTCGGCGGCCAGCGCCGGATCGACCGGATCGGTCCAGGTCGCCGTGCCCACCATCCGGTCCGCCAGCCCCAGGGCCAGCATGATCTCGGTGGTCGACTGGTTGAGGCTCACCGCGCGGCGGGGCGGTTCGGACACCGAGACGTGCCCGTCGCAGTTGGGCAGCGACACCCGAGGTGGAGCCGACTCCGTCGCGGGTGCGTTGCAGGCGGTGAGTGCGGTGGCGCAGAGCAGCATCAAGCCCGTGCGCGTCCAGCGTCGGAACACGTTGTGCGGAGATCCTCACCCCAGGCCCATTCGCGAGACCTGGTCGGCCGATTCCCGGATCCGGTGCGGGTCCGGGGAGCCGGCAGGTCTTCGGGCTCGGGCTCCACCGGGCGAGCCGCCTTCCCGGATCGAGTGCGATCCAGTGGCTCGGGCTCGCCCGTCACCCCTACCGCTGCGCGTCAGCTCCGGCTTCCGACCGGATTCCCATCGGCCACAAGTGGCACGACCGGCTCGCGATCGAGTCTAACCGGCCGGGGCGCGGTCACTCCGGCGGCCGTTGCGCCGGATCTCCTCGACGTCCCGAACCGCGCACTTCGCGGGCGGCAGCGCGGCGGGTGATCAGCGAAGAGCCCGCGCGGCGAGCCCGTTCGAGGGCGCTCGACCGGTCAACCCGGGGCGAGCGGTCCGCTTCCGGGGACGATCCAGGTCAGTGCGCCGCGCGGAGACCCACCGCGGACTACTGGTGCGTGCCGCCGTCGACGCGGATCTCGGTGCCGGTGATGAAGGCGCCGTCATCGGAGGCGAGCATCGCGACCACGCCGGCAACGTGCTCCGGCGGCGCGAAGCCGCTGCCGAGGGCGGGGGAGAGCTTGGTGAACAGGTCCCAGTCGGTGTCGGTGGGCAGCTTGTCCGCGGTGGTCTCGGTGATGCCGCTGCGTATCCCGCCGGGCACCAGCGACACCGCGCGCAGACCCCGCTTCGCGTACTCCAGGGCGATGCTGTGGGTGAAGGACTGGATGCCGCCCTTGCTGGCGGCGTAGGCGGCCATGTACGGGTGCGCGAAGTTCGCCGAGGTCGAACTGAAGTTGATCACCACACCGCTCCCGGTCTCCAGCAGCGCGGGCAATGCCGCGCGGGTGACCAGGAAGGTGCCGGTGAGGTTGACCGCGAGGACCCGGTTCCACAACTCCAGCGAGCACTCGTGCGTGTGCGCGCTGTGCAGCATTCCCGCCGCGTTGACCAGCACGTCCAACCCGCCCAGCTGCTCGGCCGCGGCCGGCACCGTCGCGTCGACGTCGTCCTCCTGGGAGATGTCCAGGCGCAGCGTGCCCAGCCGCTCGCACGTACCGGCCTCGGCCGCGCGCCGGGAGGTCTCCTCCAGCCCGGCGTCGTCGATGTCGGTGGTCAGGACCCTGGCGCCCTCGTCGAGCAGGCGCAAGGCGCTGGCTTGCCCGATCCCCGACGCTCCACCTGTCACGAGCACGCGCTTGCCGTTGAGCCTGTCCATCGCGATCGCGTCCTTCCGCACCCTCGAACGCCCCGACCGGGCCTTCGTGAGGCTCAACGCACGACACGGCTGGAAGTTGCTCATGACCGGGGCCGCGCAGTCGAACGTCCGGTGTGGACGAATGTGACGAACGTCGGTCACAGCGAGTGGATCTCGGACTGGACTCCACACGGAGCGTTAGTTAGGTTAGGCGCACTTAACTCGCTGCGAGGTGTGGAAATGCGCTGGATGCGGACCCTGGGGCTGATCATGGCAGTCTCGTTGGGGGTCGCCCTGACCGGTTGCGGCGCGGCCGGTCCCGAGGAGGACGAGTCCGCCGCGGGATCGGCGGACGGCCAGTTCCCGGTCACCATCAAGACCGCGTTCGGTGACGTCACCGTTCCGGAGCGTCCCCAGCGGGTCGTCGCGCTGGGTTGGGGCGACGCCGAAACCGCGCTGAGCCTCGGGGTGCAACCCGTCGGTGCCGCGGACTGGCTGCCGGTGGGTGGCGACGGCGTCCCGCCGTGGCTCCCCGCCGACAAGCGCTACGCCACACCGCCGAAGATGCTCGGCACCATGGAGGTCGACATGGAGGCCGTCGCGGCGCTCCGGCCCGACCTGATCCTCGACACCCGCGCCAGCGGCGACGAGGAGCGCCACAACCTCCTCAACCGGCTCGGCGTTCCGGTGGTGAGCATCCCCCCCCGGGGGGCGAGAGCTACCTGACCACCTGGGGCCAGCAGCTGGACATGGTCGGCAAGGCGCTGGGCAAGTCCGCTGAAGCCGCCCAGCAGAAGGCCGACCTGGAGGCCAAGTTCCAGCAGGCCGCCGCCGCGCACCCGCAGTTCGCGGGCAAGACCGTGGCCGTCGGCGCGAAGATGGTCGGCTCCTACGGCGCTTACGTCAACGGCGGTTCGCGCCTGGAGTTCATGGAGCGGCTGGGATTCCGCCAGTCCCCGGCCGTGAAGGCGGTGGCCGGGGACGACTTCTTCGTCAGCGTCTCGCCCGAGCGCATGGACCTGTTCAACGCCGACGTGACCGTGATGTTCCCGATCGGCCTGTCCGCCGTCGAGGTCGACGAGGACCGGATGTTCCAGTCGCTTCCGTCGGTCCGCGAACGCCGCGCCGTCGTGCTCCACGACGAGCAGGCCGTGCAGGCGTTCTCAGCGGGCACCGCCGCGGGCATGGCCTACGCCGTGGACGAGGTCGTGCCGTTGATCGCGCAGGCCCAGGCGGGCTGAACCCGCGCCGGCGCACACCACTGATCAGGAGAACGATTCCGTGCCCGCGTGGGACCCGAGTGAGGCCGAGCAGGTCACCTCCGATGAGCAACTCCGCGAGGTCGTCGAACCGCCGCACCAGGAGATCGCCGAGAAGGTGGTCTCCGGGATCGACCGCGTCAGCCGCCGGTTCATCGAGCGGTCGCGGTTGTTCTTCGTGGCCACCGCAGGCGAGGACGCGAGGATCGACGTCTCGCCGCGCGGTGACACCGCCCGCAGCGTCGTGGTCTTCGACGACGGGAAGACGCTCGCCTACGCCGAACGGCCCGGCAACCGGCGCATGGACGGGTTGCACAACCTGCTGCGGAACCCGCAGGTCGGGATGCTGTTCCTGATCCCCGGCGTCAACCACGTGCTGCGCGTCAACGGCACCGCCACCATCGTGCGGTCCGCGCCGTTCATGGCCGACCTCGCGCTCAAGGGCGTGCCCCCGGCGCTGGCGGTGGTCGTCAACGTCGAGGAGCTGTTCGTGCACTGCGGCCGGGCGCTGCTCAAATCCGGGGTCTGGCGGCCCGGCACCTGGCCGGAGGACGAGCAGCCCGGCGTCATGGCGCTCTTCGAATCCCAGCAGGCGCTCAAGCATCGGGTGTGATGCTGCGAGCGATCGGACATCGACGCCGCGGCGGGTCCACGACCATCGCCGCCACCAGCGCCGCCGCCAACGCGCGCACGGCTGCCACGGTCACGGCGAGTCCGCGCGCTCGAAACGATGCGGAGCCCGGAGGGGGCGCGCAGGGGCGCACCCCCTCCGGCCCCGTCAGTCCACGGACATCTCGCCCAGCTCCGACCAGCCGGTCTGGTCGATCTCGGCGTTGATGATGCGCGGGGTTTCCGCCAGGTAGGGCGGGAGCTGCGCGCGGGCGTCGTGGAAGTGCTGCGACGTGACGTGGGCCGAGCCCGCTTCGCCGTCGCGGAACGCCTCCACGAGCACGTACTCGTTCTCGTCTTCGAGGCTGCGGGACCAGTCGAACCACAGGCAGCCCGGCTCGGCGCGGGTGGCCTCGGTGAAGGACCGGGAGATCTCCGGCCACCTCGACGCGTGCTCCGGCTTGATCCGCCACTTCGCGGTGATGAAGATCATCGTCGTCGCCTCCGGATCAGGGGGTGAGGATCGCGCGACCGCGGATGCGGCCGGCGTCGAGGTCGTCGATGGCGTCCTGGAAGCGCTCCAGCGGGTACTTGCTGGTGTGCAACCGGACCTTGCCCTGAGCGGCCAGGACCATCAGCTCGCACAGGTCGTTGTACGAACCGACCAGGTTCCCGATGAAGTTGATCTCCGTCGAGATGATGTCGATCGTCGGCACGTTGATGTTCTCGCCGTAGCCGACCACGTGGTAATCGCCGGCGCGGCGCAGCATCCGCACGCCGTCGGAGGTCGCACCGCCCTCGCCGACGAAGTCGATGACCGCCTCCGCACCGTGCCCTCCGGTGAGCTCCTGGACCTGCTCGACGTGGGTGCCGTCGGCCACCACGCCGTGATCGGCGCCGATGTCGGTCGCCAGCTCCACCGCGTCCGGGTGGCGGTCGAGCACCACCAGCTCGGCCGCCGAGATCGCCTTGAGCACCTGGATGCCGATGTGGCCGAGCCCGCCCGCGCCGATCACCACGCACTTGTCGCCAGGGCGCAGCCTGCGCGCTGCTTTCGCCGCCGCGTGGTAAGCGGTCAGTCCGGCATCGGCCAGCGCCGCGACGTCCGACGGCTCCAGCGCGTCGTCGATGCGCACCACGCTGCGCGCCGAGGTCTTGAGGTAGTCGGCGTAGCCGCCCGCGGTGTCGATGCCCGGGAACAGCGACTGCTCGCAGTGCACGTCGTCGCCGAACCGGCAAGCCCGGCACAAGCCGCAGGTCGCCAGCGGGTGCACGATCACCTTGTCCCCCTCGGAGACGTTGGTGACCGCGCTGCCGACCGCGTGCACCCAGCCCGCGTTCTCGTGCCCGATCGTGTAAGGCAGTGCGACACCGGACTTCTCGGCCCACTGGCCTTCGAGGATGTGGATGTCGGTGCGGCACACGCCCGCACCACCGATCTTGACCACCACGTCGTGCGGTCCGGATGCTTCCGGCACCGGCACCTCGGTCAACAGCATCGGCTCGTGGTAGCCGACCACCTGCACTGCTCTCATCGCGCTAGTCCTTCCGAAGTCATGGCCCGCGGCGCCTGGTCGGCCGCGGATTCCGGGTAGCGGGTGCGCAACAGCCCGCGGCAGAAGTGCGAGTTGCCCTCCACCGAGATGCGCGTCGCGCGGGCGAAGCGCAGCCGGAACGGCACCTGCTCGGGGGTGCACGGCCGGCCCTCGTCGTCGACCAGCACCAGCGCGGACGCGGAGTTGTCGAACCCCACGGCTTCGCGCCGGTCCAGCAGCGAGCACGTCGCCGGCTCGTCGGGCAGGTCGGCGACGGTGATCGCGTGCAGGTCGGCCTCGTCGAGCTCCGGCCGGTCCTTGAGCAGCCTGGTCAGAACGCGCTCCATCGCCGCTGCGTGCGCCTTGCGGCGGAACGTCGCGCGCAACTCCTCCAGGTCCTGCTCGGCCTCGCCCGGGAAGGTGTCGCGGTAGCCGGCGTCGCCCGCCAGCCCCGCGTTGATCAGCTCCGAGTCGTGGTGGTCGTCGAGCTCCACCAGCACCCCGGTGACGCCCGGGAGCTCGCGCAGCACGTCCTTGGCGTCCGAGGCCATCAAGTAGGCGAAGTTCGGGGCGCAGAACGACGTCGGCAACCGCAGGTGCGCCTCGACCTCACCGGAGTCGTCGACCCGCAGCGAACGCACGAACCCCAGGTCGGTGATCGGCTCGTCCAGTTCCGGGTCGATGACTTGGTGCAGCGCCTCCCACGCCGACCTCTCCAGTCCGGCGGTCATCTCAGACACCCGCCTTCTCGGCCACGTCCAGCCCCGCGGGGACCTCGATGCCGTACATGCGGGCGGCGTTGAGGCCCAGGACCTTGCGCTTCTGATCCGTGGTCAGCGGGGCGTACTCGGTCATGTCAGCTGGGATCTGGAAGTCCACGAACCGCTCGATCAGCCACTTCGGCGTCCAGATCGCGTAGTCGCTGGAGAACTGGATGCGATCCTCGTCCAGCCAGTACAGCAACTCGCCGATGATCTGCGCGAAGTAGCGCGGCCGGGAGTGGATGAACGGCATCGCCACCGCCAGGCCCGCGTGCACGTTGGGCTCCTGAGTGGCGATCCAGCAGAAGTCCTCCAGGCGCGGAAGACCGCAGTGCTCCACCACGAAGTTCAGGTCGGTGAAGTCGGTGGCGACCCGGTCCACGTCGGCGACGTCGAAGGCGTCGCGGTCCAGCGGCCGGATCGTCGGACCCTTGTGGACGTGGATGTTGCGGACGCCCAGCTCCTGGCAGGCCTCGAGGTAGCGGTAGGTCCACGGGTCGTCGAGCTTGTAGCCGCGCGAACCACCCTGCCACTCGGCGGTGTAGAGCTTCACGCCCTTGAGGTCGAAGCGCTCGGCGTCGCGGCGCAGCTGCTCCAGCCCGACCTGCTCGAAGCGCGGGTCCCAGCAGTGGTTGTAGGTCAGCTTGTCCGGATGTTGCTGCGCCAGCGCGAACGCCTCCTCCGTCTGCCCGAAACCGTTGCCGTAGAAGGCGCTCAGCAGCGCGGGCTGGAAGATCGCGTGGTCGACGTAGCCGTCGGTGAACAGGTCCCGCATCAGCCGCTCGCCGCCCTGGTAGAGGAAGTCTTCGTAGGGCCAGACCTCGGATGTCGGGCTGAGGTTGCGGTGGTAGTCGTAGAAGCAGTCGATGAACTGCTTGCCGTGGATGTTGCGCTGGTTCTCGGCACGCGCGTCCCAGAGCGCGACGTGTGCATCGACGATGAAGTAGTTCTCGCCGTCCTTGCTGTACATCTGCATCCTCCGCTACGTGGCATCCGTGGCACGTCGGGAGGGAACGGTAAGAGCGGTCAGAGCCCCACGGAGCGTCCGCGTGTCTCACTTTGAGACAGCGTGATCGGTGATGACAGCCGCCTCTCGCGCTTACCCTGAGCCCACCGGCGCAACGACGCGTCACTTGGAGGTTCGAGATGCACCTGCACCGGAGTGCGCCCGACCCCGCTGCCTGCCCGGCCACCGTCACTCCCCGGCTGCGGGCGTCCTGGCGGCGCAGCGAGCGGTACGGGATCAGCGCGGAGGAGATGCGCCCGGTGTTCACCGGCTCGGTCGACACCGGATCGCTGCTCTACGAGTGCGGCACCGCTGTGCTGCGGGGACTGCAGGCCACCCTCGCCAACGAACCGGTCAGCATGATGATCACCGACCCGGAGGGGCTGGTCCTCAGCCGCATCTGCGAGGACGGCACGATCAACCGATCGCTGGACCGCGTGCACCTCGCGCCGGGCTTCTACTTCGCCGAGGAGAACGCGGGCACCAACGGACTCGGCCTGGCGCTGGCCGACCGCGCCCCGTCCCTGGTGCGGGCCGAAGAGCACTTCTGCGCGGGACTGCGCGGCTACACCTGCGCGGCGGCCCCCGTGCTGGACCCGGTCAGCGGTGGTGTAGCGGGCAGCGTCAACCTCACCACCTGGTCGGATTCGGCCTCCGAACTGCTGCTGGCGCTCGCCCAGTCGGCGGCGGGCAACACCACCGCGCTGATGCTGGCCCGGGGTGCCGGGCGCAGCGCGCACCCGATGCCGCGCGGCGAGGTGTTCCGCGTCTACGCCGACCGGATGCGCGCGCCGGAAGCCTCGGTGCTCACGCCCGGGTGGCGCAACGTCTTCGCCGAAGCGCGCTCGGCCTTCCGCAACGACCGCGCGGTCGCCGTGGTCGGCGAACCCGGAACCGGCAAGACCGCGCTGGCCTCGCTGGCCCGCCGGGAGTTGCGCCGCGAGCGGGTGCTCAGCGTGCGACCGCCCGCGCCCGACGACGTCGAGGCGTGGCTGGAGCTGTGGACGCCGGAGCTGGGCAAGGAAAGCACCTGCGTGATCATCTCCGGCGTCGACCGGCTGCCCGCCTGGGTGATCAGCGAGCTCGCCGAGCGGTTGGGGGAGGTGCGAGCCGTCGGCGGCATGCGGCCCTACGTGCTCACCGCGGAATCGGCCGAGGCCATGCCCGAGGAGCTGAGGCGGCTGGTCGACACCGTGGTCGAGGTGCCCGCGCTGCGGTTCCGGCCTGACGACATCCAGCCGCTGGCCGGGCACTTCGCGCGCCAGCAGCGGCGGCGTGACGTCGCCTTCACGGCTTCGGCGACCCGGACCCTCAACTCCTACGACTGGCCGGAGAACGTCCGCCAGCTGCGCCAGGTCGTCCGCGAAGCCTCCGGTCGTGCCGACCTGATCGACCTCAACCACCTGCCGCCGGAGGTCTTCACCGGGCCAGGAAGGCCGCTGACGAGGCTCGAAGCGGTGGAGCGCGACGAGATCATCCGCTGCCTCACCGAACCGGGCACCACCGTCGGCGAGGCGGCCCGCGAGCTCGGCGTCAGCCGGGCCACGGTCTACCGGAAGATGGCCCAGTACCGCATCACGGTCCCGGGCCGAACACCCCGGGCCTGACCGGAGGTCACCCGCTGGAGGCGGACAGTCCTGGTCCGAACCGCCCATGAGCGAAGTCCGATCGAGCCGGTTGGTGAGGACCCGAACTGCCCGGGGTCGAGGCGATGAGCCACTGGACAACGGCCGTTCCGCCGAGCAGGCTCGGCGGCGGAGTCGTCACGCCATCGGAAGGGGTTGCAGCAGCGATGCCGCGCGCAGTCCGTATCGAGTCTCCCCACCAGCTGCGCGTCGTCGCGGCCGAACCCGAGCCGCCCGGCCAGGACGAAGCCCTCGTCGAGGTCGCCTGGTCCGGGATCTGCGGTTCCGACCTGGAGGTCTACCACGGCACCCGCCCGCCGGAGTTCGTCGCCTACCCCGTCATCCCGGGCCACGAGTGGTCGGGGACCGTCGTGCAGGCGGGAGCTGGCGTGGACCCGGCGCTGGTCGGCCGCAAGGCGGTGGGCGAGGGGTTCCGCAACTGCGGCCGTTGCACGGCCTGCCGCGAAGGGGACACGAGCCTGTGCTCGGCCGCGTACGACGAAACCGGCTTCACCCAGCCCGGCGCGTGGGCCGACCACCTCCGCATCCCCGCCCGGCTGCTGCACCCGCTGCCCGACGAAGCCGACTTGCGCGCCGCCGCGCTGCTGGAACCGGCCGCGTGCATGGCCTCGGCGGTGCTCAAGGCAGGTGTGGGGGTGGGGGAGAGCGTCGCGGTCATCGGAGGTGGAACTCTCGGCATGCTCGCCACCCAGCTGTTCGCAGCGGCCGGTGCCGGGAGCCTCGTGGTGGTCGATCCGCGAACCGACCGCGCTGAAACCGCCAAGGCGTGCGGCGCAACGGATTTCCGCACCCCCGACGAGCTCGGCGACGGATTCGACGTCGTGCTCGAAGCCGCGGGCGCGTCCGGAACCGGGCGGCTCGCGGTGCGCTCCACCCGGCGCGGCGGGCGAACCGTGCTCACCGGCATCGCACCGGAGGAGCGCGAACCGCTCACCCCGGCAGAGCTGGTCGGTGCGGCGGTCACCGTGCACACCGTGTTCGGGGCCTGCTCGCGCGCGTGGGCGCACGCGGTCCGCGCGTTCGCCGCTGGCCGGCTCGACCCGGCACCGTTGATCACGCACGAGTTCGACTTGGAGGATGCCGGGCGGGCGCTCGACGTCCTCGCCGACCCGTCGGTGCCCACCGGGAAGGTCCTGCTGCGCCCATGAATCGTCGCAAAGGTTCAACGGTGCTGGAGCAGGTCACCCCTCCGCTGGCCGGGCACGGCGAAGGGCCGGTGTGGTTCGGTCGCTGGCCGGGGCTGCGATGGGTGGACATGCTGGTCGGTGACGTGCTGACCCTCGAGGCCTCCGGTGAGGTCCAGCGCCGCCACGTCGGCTCGGTCGCGGCAGTGCTGCGTCCGAGGGAATCCGGCGGAGCGGTGCTGGCGTTGGATCGCGGGTTCGCCTTCGCCGACGACGCGTTGCAGCAGATCCAGGTGCTGCCGGAGTTGTGGAGCGGCACCGACGTCCGGATGAACGAGGGCGGCTGCGGCCCGGACGGCGCGTTCTACTGCGGCTCCATGGCCTACGACGAAACACCGGGCGCCGGAACCCTCTACCGCCTCGATCCGCACGGCCGCGTCGAACCGGTCGTGCGCGAGGTCAGCATCTCCAACGGTCTCATGTGGACGGCGGACGGGTCGCGGGCCTACTACGCCGACACGCCGACCCAGCGGGTCGACGTGTTCGACTTCGAGGGCGGAGAACTGGTCAACAGGAGGCCGTTCGCCCACATCGACCGGGCCGACGGGTCCCCGGACGGGCTGACGGTCGACGCCGAAGGCGGTGTCTGGGTCGCCCTCTGGGGTGGCGGAGCGGTCCGCCACTACACGCCCGACGGAGCGCTCGCCGAGGTCGTCGAGGTCCCCGCTCCGAAGGTCACCGCGTGCACCTTCGGCGGCGAGGACCTCGACCGGCTCTACATCACCACCTCGCAGGTCGACACCGACCTCGAACACCACCCCGGTGCCGGTGCGGTGTTCGCCACCGACCCCGGGGTGCGAGGGCTCCCGGTGCGCACCTATGCGGGGTGACGTCCCCGCTTCGTCGCATCAGGCGTTGGGGTCGAAGGCGATTCCCTCGGGCTTGGCGCTCTCCAGGTTGCCGATGAAGGCGCCGTCGGAGATGGCCAGGCTCGCGCTGCCGTAGTCGGCCGAGGTGAGCTTGTCGCGAAGGCCGGTGTCCGGCCAATTCTCCCAGCTCACCAGAGCTGGGTACTGCCAGGCGCCGTAGTGGTTCTCGGGCTGCTCGTCCGCGCCGGCCAGCCGGAAGCAGTGGGTGCTCACGCCGTCCTTGTGGTAGACGACCTTGGCGTGGGTGCCATCCCACTGAACCTCGTTGGCGGGGTAGGTCGAGTAGTCGCCGTGCGCCGAGGTCGAGACGTGCTTGGCCTCGTCGTTCTCGACCCACACGATGACGTGTTCGAGGTCGTGGCGGTGTCCGCCGAGCCCGCTGCCGTCCACGGCCTGGTCCTTCTCGAAGTACAGGTCGTAGACGTAGGCGCACCAGCCGTTGTTGCACTTGGAGCGCGAGTAGGAGTTGGTGTTGTCCAGGTCCGACTGGTCGTGGCAGCTGCCGTTGATCGCACCGGTGGTGTCCAGGCCGGGAGCGATGGTGCCGTCCGACCCGATCGCCGGAGTCGGGTAGCAACCGTCCCCGTCGTAGTCGAAGGCGGGTTGCCACTTCGCGTCCGCATCGGCAGCACTGGTGGGCAGCGCGGCGGGCGGGTCGGCGGCGGCGATCGCCGGCGGAAGCGCGAGGAGCAGGACCGCGGCTCCCGCGACGCTGGCAGCGATCTTCCCGACCCGGCGGGGGCGGGGCGTGCTGTCCACAGTGTTCATCAAGCGATCGTTCCTCTCGTCCGAATCCGAAAGTTGCTCGGATCATAGATCGATCCCGGTCCGGAACAGGAGAGGACGAACTGATCAGATCAAGACACGTCGGCTCCTCGTCACCGTTCTTCCCGTTGTTCACGGCGGATTGCCGAAATCAGCCCCGCGTCTGGGAAGAGCGCGGAAACACCGCTGAACGAATTCGAGGTGCTGGCATTGCGTGCGTGCTGATGAGGTCTCGGTCCCGCGGGCTGATCGGGTGGGTGTCGTGCGCGTTCGTCCAGGCGTAGGCGTCGTGTTCGGTGAGCCGCACGTGCTTTCCGGTCACGGTCAAAGACCGAATTCGGTGATTCCTCGCGGACCTCGCGTTGCCGCGTCATCAGATCGCAGTCGTGCGGTTCGACTCTGCCGCCGGGTATCTCCCGCATTGCCACCGCGGAATTCGTGCTGCGGAGGAACGCAGCACCAGCGCCCGCCCGCGCAGATGAAAAGCGCGCGGACGACGTGCTGGTGGGTGCCGTCGGCGGCGTCGCGGGCGATGAGTTCGCACTGTCCACGAGTCGCGGCCCCTCGATCCGTGCGGCTCGCGACCAGTTCAGAGACCAGGGTCGAAAACGCTCCTCTCGGAGATCGCCGAGCGAGAACCGGCCCGATGGGCCTTGCTCTACGGGGGGTTTCGCCGAGGACGTCATCGCCGTGCTGGATGCGCTCAGCATCGACTCGGCTGACGTGTACGGCACGTCCATGGGTGGTCGCACCGCTCAGTGGCTGGCCATCACCCATCCCGATCGCGTGCGGCGGCTGGTCTTGGCTGCACCTCGCCGGGTGGCCCGCACGCCGTCGAAAGCGACGCCGCGGTCCGCCGCGCCCTCGCGCAGACCGACCGGCAAGCAGCCCGAACGAGCGCTGCTGGAGTTGATGTGCAGCCCGGAGTGGCTGGCCTCGCACGACGGTCCGCGCACGGTTGTCGGCGACCGGGACATGTCGGCGCACGCCCGCCGCCACCACCTCGCCGCCAGCAACGGCCACAACGCCTGGGAGCAGCTGGACGAGCGGTTCGCCCAACACGGCGCCGACGACCGGATGACTCCGGCGAGCAACGCCGAACTCCTGGCCCAGCGCATCCTCGAAGCCGAAGCGCACGTCCTGCCCGGTCTCCGCCACGCCTACTTCCACGAGAACCGGCCGGTGGCGAGCAAGCTCGTCGGGGACTTCCTCGCGGACTGATCCGCGCACCGATCTCCCGCCTGGTGAGGCTGGTGCGGGCCTGCGCGGACCCCGCCCGCTAGAATGGTGGACAAAATTGTTATCAATCTCGGGGTAGGGGTAGTGACCACAGCGAAGCGGGACGACGTCGGCCAGGAGGCTCCGGTCGTGGACGCCATCCGCGAAGCCATCACCAGCGGAGACTTCGCCCCGAACCAGCGGCTGGTGGAGGCTGAGCTCTCCGAGCAGTTCGGCGCCAGCCGCGCCGCCGTTCGCAACGCTCTCGTCCAGCTGACCACCGAGGGCCTCGTGGAGCGCATCCAGAACCGGGGCGCTCGGGTGCGCGCGGTGTCGCTGCAGGAAGCCATCGAGATCACCGAGGTCCGCATGGTCGTCGAGGGCCTGTGCGCGGCGCGCGCGGCCGAGCGCGCCACCGAGCACGAGCACGGTGAGCTGCGCGAGATCGGCGAGCGGATGCAGCAGGCCGTCGCCGCCGGCGACGTGCTCGGCTACTCCGAGATCAACAAGCGCCTGCACGCCCTGATCCTGCGCATCAGCGGCCAGGAGACGGCGTGCGCGGTGCTCGGGCGGCTGCGCGGCCAGAACGTCCGGCACCAGTTCCGCCTGGCCATGCACCCGGGACGTCCCTCGGTCTCGCTGCCGCAGCACCTGGCGATCATCGAAGCCATCTGCGCCGGCGACGCCGAAGCCGCTGAGTCGGCCATGCGCACCCACCTGGGCAGCGTCATCGAAGCCCTGCCCGAGGTGGACAAGACCCAGTCGCGCTTCAACGCACCGTGAGCGCTAGCGGGCGGTGACCCGCTGCGCGAACTCCAGGGCGCGGGAGAAGATCCGCTGGCCGTCGACCGGCCCGCGCCACAGGTGTCCGGCTTCGGCCACCAGCTCGCATTCGACCGGGCGGCCCTCCGCGCGCAGCGCGTCGGCGAGCTGTCGGCTCTGCTGCGCGGGAACGGCGTCGTCCGCGGTGCCGTGGGCGAGGTGGAACGGGGGAGCGGCGGCGTGCACGTGCGACACCGGACTGGCCGCTCTTGCCAGATCCGGCACCTGCGAGGCCGCGGCTCCGAGGAGCTGCCCCTCCCGTGAGTTCGGGTCGTCCCGCGAAGGCATCGCGCTCAGGTCGCTCGGCCCGTACCAGTCGACCACGCCCGCCACCGCGCTCGGCGCGTTCCGGGTGGCGGTGAGACCGAGCAGCGCGGCGAGGTGCCCGCCCGCGGACTCGCCCCACACCACGATCCGTTCCGCGTCGACCCCCAGATCGGCGGCGCGGTCACGGATCCAGTGCGCAGCGGCGGTCACGTCGTCGAGCTGCGCTGGGAAGACGGCCTCACCGCTGAGCCGGTAGTCGGCCGAGACGACGGCGAAGCCCGCCGCGACGAGCCGCGCGAACGGGTTCGGTGACCAGTCCCGCCAGGTCGGGCAGAACGAGGTCCGCGAGCCGAGCCGCCAGCCCCCACCGTGCAGGAACAGCACCACCGGCGGTCTCCGCACCGGTGGAAGGTGGACGTCCGCCAGCAGCGGGCGGAACCCGTGTGGAGTCGCGCAGGGCACCGCGCGCAGGAGCATTCCCGGTGTGCCATCGATCGCCGTCGCGGCCGGAAGCGGCTCGGTGCTGGTCATGGTCGCTGCTCGCTCGCCGACGGAGTGCGCCACCGGTGGTCCGGCAGGAATCGGACGTCGTAGCGCTCGCCCACGGTGCTGAACCTGTGCGGTTCGGGAACCACCGGTGCGCTCGGCAATCCCGGTTCGTCCGTGGGAGCGCCCAGGTTCTCGAAGAACCGCTCGAAGGTCCCGCCCGGTCCGGCCGCCACGCCGACGATGCGGCTGTGGTGGCGTTCGATCCGGTAGGCGTGCGGGCAGTTCTTCGGCACGAACCCGAAATCACCCGCTGTCAGGAGTTTTTCGTGCTGTCCGCCGCTGGTCTCCTCGACGAAGAGCCGGACGGCACCGTCGGTGATGAAGAAGACCTCGTAGGTGTCCGGGTGCGAGTGCGCGGGGATGATGTCGCCCTTCGGGCCTTCGCAGGTGAAGAAGTTGAAGGTGTTCTCGGTCTGCTCGCCGCCGGCGTAGATCGTGAACAGGTCCCCGAACAGGTGCGCGCGGTCGCCCTGCCCCTTCTCGATGAAGTAGGGCTTGCCCGGCTCAGGTGGGATCTTCGAGCGCGTCCGGTGCTGCGTCGCGAACTCGATCGTCATGATCCCCCTCGTCTCAGGCCGCTGATGACGTCAAGATACCTGACGGTCGGCGCGGTGTGAACCACCGGGCGGGAGATCGTGCGATCGTGTACCCCGACTGCTCCTGAAAGCTGAGGATCATGGACGACATCCCGCCGAACGTGCCGCAACTGCTGGCAGCGGCCAAGCGCTGGTTCGACGACGCGCTGCACAACAGCATGCGGCACTCCGGCGAGCAGCCGGTCACGGTCGGGCAGGCGGCCGTGTTCGCCAGCCTCGACGCCGCGGGAACGTCCGTCGCCGAACTGGCCCGACGGATCGGCACCACTCGCCAGTCGGTCCACCAAGCGGTGCACGGGCTCATCGGGATGGGTCTGCTCGAACAGGTCCCCGACCCCACGTCAGCCCGCAACCGGCTGATCCGCGTCACCGAGGAAGGCGCCCGCGTCCACCACAAGGCGCTGCGCACGATCGAGGCCATCGAAAGCGAACTCGCCGCCCGCATCGGCCACGACGCCGTCACCGCCCTGCGCGCCGCACTGGACCAGCCCTGGGGCGACCCGCCTCTCATCCGATGACCGAGTCACCCGCCTGACGCGAAAGGGCGACTCGACGGAGGTTCCGAGACCGGCGCGGTGTGGGCACCATGAGAACAACACCGCGCCGGGGCGGTCCTGCCGCTCTCCCGGCGCAGTTCCCGAGGAGGCTGGCATGGCCGAGTTCCCACCCATCACGCACGTGGCGATCACCGTGTCCGATCTCGAACGCAGCACCCGCTGGTACCGGGCCCTGCTCGGTTCCGAACCGGTCCTGGACGAGGACGAGACCAGCGGCGGTTTCCACCACACCGTTTTCGCGCTGCCCAACGGACAGCTGTTCGGACTGCACACCCACCCCGGCGGCGCGAAGGGCGGGGCGTTCGACGAGCACCGCACCGGACTGGACCACGTGGCCTTCGCCTGCCGCGACCGGGCCGAGCTGGAGAGCTGGTGCCACCGCCTCGACGACCTCGACATCCAGCACGGCGGCATCGTCGACGCCCACTACGGTTCCGGAGTGCAGTTCCGGGACCCCGACCACATCGCACTGGAGTTCTTCGCGCCACCGGCTTGAACTCGCGCAAGCTCTCTTCGCTGCCGCTGCGACCGGTCGCCCGATGCTCCGGGGTGTTGCCAAAGTGGCGGTCCTGGTCCGAACCGTCGATGATCAATGACTGAGATGTTCGGTAGGTTCGGACCAGAACTGCCCGCTGTTCGGAAGCGTCAGGCCGGGAGGGCGGAGTAGGCGGACGGATCGCCCACCCGGGTCTCACTTCGGCGGCCGTCGAGGGAGACCGGGACGTCGCCGGCAACGGTCACCCTGTGCATCCTGCGCGCCTGGTCGTCGTAGTCGGCGAGGGCGTAGTGCTGCGTCGCGCGGTTGTCCCAGATCGCCACGTCATCGGGCTGCCACTGCCAGCGGGCGGTGTTCTCCAGGCTGGTGACCCGGTCCTGCAACAACCGGAACAACGCCTGCGACTCAGAACTGCGCAACCCGACGAACCGCTTCACGAAATGCCCCAGCAGCAAGGTACGTTCACCTGTCTCCGGGTGCACCCGAACTACCGGGTGCTCGGTCTCGTAGAGGTCGGAGACGAACTCCGCGCGGTGCGTCCGCTCCTTGACGTCCACCCCGCCGGTGCGGGTCTCGTCCACCCGCGCGGCGTAGTCGTAGTCGTTGGTGTGCACCGCCCACAGCTCGTTGACCAGTGCCTTCAGCGGATCCGGCAAGCTCTCGTAGGCGGCGGCGGTGTTCGCCCACGTGGTGTTGCCGCCGTAGGGGGGCAGCTGCACGGCGCGCAGCACGCTGATCGCAGGTACCCGGTCCACGAAGGTGACGTCGGTGTGCCAGCTGTTGGCCTTGCCGTACTCGGAGTCGATCGGCAGGATGTTGCCGATAGCGCGGCTCGTGGTCGTCGGGTGCGCGAGCGTCAGATCGCCCAGCAGCGAGGCGAACTCCTGCTGACCGATCTCGTCGAGGTGGTGCTGGTTGCGGAAGAACACGACCTTGTGGGCCAGCAGCGCCGAACGGATCTCGGCAACGGTCGAGGCGTCGAGGTCGCCGCCCAAGCGGACGTCGTCGATGCGGGCGCCGATGTTGGCCCCCAGCTTGACGACGTCGAGAGGGCTCTTCTGCTTGGCAATAGCTGTCATGACGGGTTCTCCTCCATCGGTGTGCACCCGGCGCGGGACCTTCCCGCGCCCGGGAAGGATCAACTGCGCCAGCGCGACAGACGCCGCTCGACGGCGGTGAGCGCGTGGTTGAACGCGATGCCCAGCAGCGAGATCGTGACGATCCCGGCGTACATCTGCGGGACCTCGAAGTTGTACTGCGCCGCGTTGATCAGGTAGCCGAGGCCGGCCTTGGCGCCGACCATCTCGGCGGCGACCAGCACCAGGATCGAGGCGGCCGCGGCCAGCCGGATGCCGGTGAACACCGAGGGCACCGAAGCGGGCAGGACGACCTTGCCGAACACCGCCGCCGAGCCGAACCCCAGCGACCGCGCGGACTTGATCAGCAGCGGGTCCACGGTGCGCACGGCGCTGATGGTGTTGAGCAGGATCGGCCACACGCAGGCGAACACGATCAGCGAGATCTTGGAGGTCTCTTCCAGGCCGAGCAGCAGCACGAACACCGGTAGCAGCGCCAGGGCGGCGGTGTTGCGGAAGACCTCCAGCAGCGGTGTGAGCAGCTCGTCCGCCGTGCGGTACCAGCCGATGACCAGCCCCAGGGGTACCGCGATCAGCAGCGCGATGGTGAAGCCGGTCAGCGCGCGGGCGAGGCTCGCAGCCAGGTTCTCCCACAGCTGCCCGTCGGCGGCGAGTTCGAGCCAGGTCGCGGCCACCCGGCTGGCCGGGGGCAGGAAGATGCTGTCCACCAGCCCGATTCGCGGCCCCAGCTCCCACACCGCGAGGAATACCAGGATCGCCACCGACGACCGAGCGGCGCGACGGGCCCGCACGCCTGCGGATCCGGTGGCCGGTCGAGGTGGGGTGAGCGTGTCAGCCAACGCCGAGCACCTCCGGCGCGGAGTGCAGCAGCGTCCAGATCCGGTGCCGGTGCTCGGCGAACTCCGGCCTGCGCAGGGCGTCTTCGCGGCTGGCGCGCTCGGAGATGTCGATCTCCACGGTCTCCCGGACGCGGCCGGGTCGCGAGGTGAGCACCGTGACCGTGCGGCCCAGGTAGACGGCCTCGTCGATGTCGTGGGTGATGAACACGACCGTCTTGCCGGTGCGCTGCCAGATGTCCAGCAGCTGTTCCTGCAGGCGTTCCCGGGTCTGGGCGTCGAGCGCGCCGAACGGCTCGTCCATCAGCAGCACGTCGGGGTCGAAGGCGAGGCTGCGGGCGATGGCGACGCGCTGGCGCATCCCGCCGGAGAGCTGGTGCGGGTAGTGCCCGGCGAAGTCGGCGAGCCCCACCAGGTCGAGGTGTTCGCGCGCCCGCTCCCGGCGCTGCGCCTTGGACGCGGAGTTGGCCTCCAAGCCGAGTTCGACGTTTGCCTGAGCGGTTCGCCAGGGAAGCAGCGCGTACTGCTGGAAGACCACGCCCCGGTTGAGCCCGGGGCCGTTGATGGCTTCGCCGCCGATGCGGATCTGCCCGCTGGTGGGGATGTCGAGCCCGGCGAGGAGGTCCAGCAGCGTGGACTTCCCGGAGCCGCTGGGTCCGACGATGACGGCCAGCTCGCCCGGCTCGATGCGCAGGTCGACCCCGTCGAGCGCGGTGATCTCGGAGTCGCGTCCTCGGAAGGATCGAGTGACGCCGTGCAGAACGATGTCTGTCATGGGTGTGCCTCTTCGTGTTAGGCGAACGGGTTGAACTCGTTGGTGTGGATGCGGGAGACGTCGACCGCGCCGGGCTGGATTACCCCGGACTCGACCAGCCGCTCCAGCCAGTGGGAGAACTCGCGGGCGGCGATGGCCCCGCCGGGGCCCGCCACCCCGCTGGAGCGCCAGTACGCGGCGGTCTTGGTGTCCTCGTTGCGGCCGCGTCGCCGGATGATGTCGGTGAAGCGGGCGACGACCTCCGGGTAAGGGCGGGTCTGCGACCACCGCACCGCCTTCGCGATGCCGGCGACCAGTGCGCGAGTGGTGCCGGGGTTGGCGGCGATGAACTCGTCGCGCAGCACGTAGCAACCTGCGCTGAAGGCCCCCAGCAGCTCGAAGTCGGTGAACAGCGTGCGGATCCCGCCGCGCGCCTTGGCCTTCTCGGAGACCGCTCCGGTCATCGTCGACACGTCGAGCTGACCGGAGCGCAGCGCCTGCTCGGAGCTCACTGGCGGGACCACCACGGGTTGCACGTCGCGGATCTCGGAGTCGGAGAAGCCGTTGCGGCGCAGGTAGATCCCCAGCACGTCCTGGTGGTGCGCGCCGACGGTGTTCATGCCGACCGCCGCGCCGTGCAGGTCGGCCGCTCCGCGCAGCGGACTTCCGTCGAGCACGAAGTACCCTGCGTTGCTCAGCGCGTCGGAACCGTAGTAGGAGACCACCGCGGTGATCGGTGCTCCGGCGGCGACCAGCCGCAGGATCGAGCCGTTGAACGCGCCGCCGATGTCGATGTCACCGGTCACGGTGGCCTGGATGTCCTGCGGCCCGCTGGTGGTGTTGCCGATCCACTCCAGGTGCACGTCGCCGAGCAAGCCCAGATCGGCGGCGAGCTCCGGGAACGTCACCTGACCCGACCATCCTTGGTAGCGGACGACCGTCGTCTCGCCGCGCGGGGCGGCGGAGGAGGCGGCGCATCCGCTGAGGACCGCTGCGGTGGGCAATGTGGACAGACCCAGGCGTAGGAAGTCGCGGCGTCCCAGAGGACGTCGTGGCGAGGAAGGCACAGTTAGCAGACCTGTCTTCTCGATGAATCGCCGAGGTGATTCAGGCGCGACGCGGCAACGTCGCGAAAAAGGGGGAGGTGAGGGGAAGACGCCGCTCGAATCAGGTCAGCGGCGGTGAGGAGTCAGCGACAGCGGGCGCTGGCGACGCGGAGGCAATCCACGTAGCGGCGCTCGACCAGAGCGATGTTCGCTGTCATGCCGATGATGGAACCAGTGCTCGAACGAGGGTGTCAATCATGGTTCAGGGACGTCCCGAGGGGCGGGACTCACCCGCTTGTTGCTGAAGTGGCAAAGAACGTTGCTGATTGGCGCGCGGGGTGGGCATGGTGGTCGCTGGAGGTGGTCAGTGATGGAGAACGAGGGTCTGACCAGGTATGACGTGGTCGTCGTCGGGGGTGGCGCAGCAGGGTTGAACGCAGCGCTGATGCTGGGGGAGGGCGCGTCGCAGCGTTCTGGTGATCGACGGCGAGCAGCCCCGCAACGCCCCTTCCGCCCACATGCACGGGTTTCTCTCGCGCGACGGCGAGGCGCCCGCGGACCTGCTCGCGGCGGGTCGCCGCGAAGTGTCGGGCTACGGGGGAGAGATCTCCACGGGGCAGGTGGTCTCGGCGCGTCGCGAGGGCTCGGGTTTCGTCGTGGAGACGGCCGATCTCCGGCGGGTGAGCGCGCGGCGGCTGCTGCTGGCAACCGGGCTGCGCGACGAACTGCCCGACGTGCCGGGGTTGGCGGAGAGGTGGGGTCGTGACGTGCTGCACTGCCCCTACTGCCACGGCTGGGAGTTCCGCGACGAGCCGATCGGCGTGCTGGCGACCAGTCCGATGAGCGTGCACCAGGCCCTGCTGTTCCGGCAGTGGAGCGAGAGGATCACGTTGCTGCTCAACGGGTCCGAAGTGCCGTCCGGTCAGGACGCCGAGAAGCTCGCCGCTCGCGGGATCGACGTCGTCGCGAAGCCGGTCGAGGAGCTGGATGTCGTCGGCGACGAGCTGACCGGAGTCCGCCTGGCGGGTGGGCGCGTCGTTGCGCTGCGGGCGTTGGCGGTGGCTCCGCGCATGGTCGCCCGGTCGGAACCTGCTGCCGGCCTCGGGCTGGAACCCGAGCCACACCCCAGCGGGGGAACGTACATCCCCTCGGACGAGATGGGCCGGACCGCCGTGTCGGGCGTGTGGGTCGCGGGCAACACGACCGACCTGCGCGCCACCGTGATCGTCGCGGCAGCTGCCGGAGCGACAGTCGGAGGAATGATCAACATGGACCTGATCGAGGAGGAGACTGCCCGCGCCGTGGCGTCCGCGCGAGATCCCTTCAGCGCGGCGGCGGAGGCCCGGACCTGCGAGATCGCGATGGGCGACAGCCGACACGGTGTGATGCACGACCAGGAGGAGCACATGAGCGCAGCGGAGTGGGACGAGCGGTACGGCAGCCAGGAGCGGCTCTTCAGCGGCGCCGCCAACGACGCCCTCGTCGCCGAGGTCACCGGCATGCCGCCGGGTCAGGCCCTCGACGTCGGCTGCGGTGAGGGAGGCGACGCGATCTGGCTGGCCGGGCAGGGCTGGGAGGTGACCGCGGCCGACATCTCGCGGGTCGCCGTGGAACGCGGTGCCGCGGTCGCCGCGGAGCGCGCGCCGGAGGTCGCCGCGAACATCGCGTGGGTGCGCGCGGACCTGGCCGCGGAGCACCCACCGGCCCGTTCGTTCGACCTCGTCTCGGCGCAGTACTTCGCGTTGGAGAAGGAGCGCGGCGAAGAGCCGGTGCGCGCCTTGCTGGCCGCTGTGGCCCAAGGCGGCACGCTTCTCTACGTCGGCCACGACCCCGCCGGGTTCCCGCCCGACACCGAGTTCGACCCCGCCGAGTACGTCATGCCCGCCGACGTCGCCAAGCTCCTCGACGGGGACTGGCAGGTGGAGGTCGACGAGACCCGCCCGCGCACCGGGCCCGGCAAGGAGGACCACCCGCACGACGTGGTGCTCAGGGCCCGTCGCGTGCGCTGAGGATCAGGAGGCGCTGCGCAGGCTCGCTCCGCCGCGCCAGGCCTCGGCGACCTCGTGCACCGGGAGGTCCAGGGCATCGCACAAGCCCACCACGGTGCCGAACGCCGGGGTCGGCAGCCGACCGGATTCGATCTTGCGCAGCGTCTCGGGAGAAATCCCCGCCGCGCGGGCGATCTCGACAGCGTCGCGCTCTGCGCGAGCGTCCCGCAGCACCTTGCCGACGCGCGCGCCGGACTCGACCTGAGCAGGGGTGAGAGGAAGCCGTACCACGACTCGGAGGCTACGGTGGTATTTAAATACCTGCAAGTGCTACTCTTGGTATTAAAATACCGAGACCGGGACTGAGAGTCGTAGGAGTACGAGTGATCGAGCTGAAGACGCCGGCCGAGATCGACAAGATGCGCGTCACCGGTGCGTTCGTCGCCGAGGTCCTCGCCGAGGTCGGGGACATGGCGAAGGTCGGCGTCAACTTGATGGACTTGGAGCACCACGCGCGCCGCCGGGTCGAGGAGCGCGGCGCCCAGTCCTGCTACTGGGACTACTCGCCGTCCTTCGGTGAGGGGCCGTTCCGCAACGTCATCTGCCTGTCGGTCAACGACGCCGTGCTGCACGGGCTGCCGCACGACTACGTGCTGCGCGACGGCGACGTGCTCACCGCCGACTTCGCGGTGAGCATCGACGGCTGGGTCGCCGACGCCGCTCGCACGGTCATCGTCGGAGCCGAGGAGGAAGAGGATCGCAGGCTGGTGCGCTCGACCGAGGAGGCGCTGCGCGCGGCGATCGACGTCGCCGAACCGGGCAACCGGCTCGGCGACATCTCGGCTGCGATCGAGGCCGTCGCCACCGACTACGGCTACCCGGTCAACACCGAGTTCGGCGGGCACGGTCTCGGGCGCACCATGCACGAGGGTCCGCACGTGTCCAACCGCGGCAAGCCCGGCCGGGGCATGAAGCTGCAGCCGGGCTTGACCATCGCCATCGAGCCCTGGTTCGCGCGCACCACCGCCCGCATCGTCACCGACCCCGATGGCTGGACCCTGCGCTCGGCCGACGGCTCCAACACGGCCCACTCCGAGCACACCGTGGCGATCACCTCAAGCGGTCCTCGCATCCTGACCCTTCCCTGACCTCCCACCCGCGGCGTCGCGACGATGACCGCCCGTGATGGGCGAGGTGGCAAATGGGATGTTCGCGGCTTCCGAAGGCCCTGGAGGTTCACGGAATCGTCACCACGAGTGGTGGTCTCGGATGGTCTCTCGTGCTTGCGGAGAGATCTACTACTCCGTACGGGTTGCGTGTGATCGCTCGTTGTTCGGGTACCGTTCAAGATCGTGGCGGGCATGATCGAATCGACCGGGGGCGGGTGGCCGTGCCTCGGACAGCGCTCGCGCGAAGCGGTGGTCTGATGTACCGGCCGCATCCGTTCAGCTGGGTGCCCGCCGAGGGGCAGCGCCACGCCACCACCGACCCCAAACCCCGCCACGGCTACCACGGCGTCACCGTGCGAACGCTGTGCTCCAAGGAGGTCACCGCCGACAACTCCGACATCGGCTGGCTGTGGCCCACCTGCCGGCCCTGCAACACCAGAGCGCACGAGCTGGCCGGCGTCCCCGAGGCGGGCGACGGCGCGGACTGACAACGCCGGCCCCGCGCGCGGCCGGGCGGGCGGGCGCTGACGATGCCGCTCAGCGCAGAGTGCGGTGGAAGAGCTCCAGCAGAGCCTCCCAGTGGCGCTGCGCCCCCGCCTCGTCGTAGGCGGCGGTGTCGGCCTGGGTGTAGCCGTGCGGCGCGCCCTCGTAGACCTCGGTGCGGAACCGGATGCCGGCCTCGATCAGCGCCTGGTCGAGCCGCTGGATCTGCTCCGGTGGCAGCGCGTGGTCCTGATCGGCGTGGCCGAAGTACAGCTCAGCGGTGATCTTCCCGGCAACCAGGTGCGGGCTGTCCTCCGCATCGGTGGCGAGGTTGCCGCCGTGGAAACCGCCCATCGCGGCCACGCGCTCGGGATAGGTCCCCGCCGTGCGCAGCGCCATCGCCGCGCCCATGCAGTAACCGGTGACCCCGACCGGTTCACCGGTGCTCAGCGGGCTGTCGGCCAGCCATTCCAGGTAGGCACCGGCGTCGCGCATCGTCAGCTCAGGCGTGAGCTGCTGCATGATCGGGCCGATGGTCTGGAAGATCTCCGGCCGCGCGCCCGGGTCGATGAGCTCGGGCAACTCGAACACCGGGGTCCGGCCCGCCCTGTAGAACAGGTTGGGCACCAGCACGGTGAACCCCTCCGCGGCCAGCCGGTCCGCCATGGCGCAGAGGTGCGGCCGCAGTCCGAAGGCGTCCATGCAGAGCAGCACCGAGGGGTGCACCCCGCCGCCCTCCGGGTGGGTGAGGTACGCATCTGCCACGCCATCCGGCGTGGGGATCTCCACCGAGGTCCCGCGTGCGGCGATCATGGTGCTGTTCCTCCTCGTGGTTGGCGCCAGCCCGATCCAAGCACTCGTTCACCAGCTCCCGACGCGCGGGGATCAGCTGCTGGGCGCATGCCGGGACCTGCCCTCGTGCGCCCGTGAACCGCTGGTGGTTCCGTTCGTCCGGAACCCCGCTGCCCGGCCTCCGTCCACACCGGACGACGTGGTGCGACTGGAATTGTCGAACGCTCTCGGGCACTCTGTGCTGGTCGAACGTCCGAACATGGGAGACCTGGGGCTTTGAGCGGCGATGAGCTCGATTTAGAGCAGGAGCACCTGACCGAGTTGTACGCCCACGTGGACGCTCTGCGCGCACAGGCGGCCGACCGGGTCGAAGCCGGCGGTGATCCTGACACCGTCGCCGTCTGGAAGGCCGAGGTGTCGCGCCTGGACGGGATCGAGCACGGGCTGTGCTTCGGTCGGCTCGACATGAACGACGGGACGAGCGCCTACATCGGCAGGATCGGCGTGTTCCGCGAAGCCGACGACGAGCAGCTGCTGGTCGACTGGCGAGCGCCGCTGGCCCGCGCCTTCTACACCGCCACGGCGGCTGATCCCCAGGGAGTCCGGCGCAGGCGCCGGATCACCACGCGGGGCCGGGCCGTGGTGGCCGTCGACGACGAGCTGCTGGACTCCGACGGCACCGAGGAGCACCTGGTCGGTGAGGCCGCGCTGCTGGCGGCCGTGACAGCCGAGCGCACCGGCCGGATGCGTGAGATCGTCACGACCCTGCAGGCCGAGCAGGACGCCATCATCCGCTCGGCGGAGCGCGGTGTCATGGTCGTGCAAGGCGGGCCGGGCACCGGCAAGACAGCGGTCGCGCTGCACCGCGTCGCCTACTTGCTCTACACCCACGAGCACCTGCGCAACAGGGGAGTGCTGGTGATCGGACCGAGCCGGATCTTCCTCGACTACATCGGGCAGGTGCTGCCCGGTCTCGGCGAGAACCGGGTGGTCGCCTCCACCATCGCCGAACTCGGCGGTGTCCTCGAGGCCAAGTCCGCCGATCCGGACGCAGAGCGCAAGGGATCGGCCCGGATGGCCGAGGAGGTCGCCCACGCGATCCGCTCGCGGGTCCGGGTTCCCGATGAGCCGGTGGAGGTGACCTTCGAAGAGCAGGTGCTGTCGCTGGATCCGGCGACGTGCCGCCGGGCGGTGTGCAAGGCGCGCGAAGCCGGACTTCCGCACAACCAGGCGCGACTGGTGTTCCAGGACGAGCTCGTCGGCTCGCTCGTGGGATCGCTCGTCGAGCGGATGGAATCGCTCGTGCTCAGCGAGGACGGTCGCCCGCTGGACGGAGGCAGCGCCGACGGACGGCTGAGCGCGGCTGACCGCAACGCACTCTCGGCCGCCGGGGTGATCGTCGATCCTGATGACGACGCCCCTCGGGAGGTGATCGACTCCGCCGACCGCGACGCGCTGCGCGCCTCGCTGCTGGCCGACGACGGGGTGCTGGGTGCGCTCGACGAGCTGTGGCCGGAGCTGACGCCCGAGCAGGTGGTGACCGACCTGACCGGCGGTGGTCCGCGCACCTCGGCCGACGTGCCGCTGCTCGACGAGGCCGCCGCGCTGCTCGGGCACGATGCCGCCAAGGCCGTGTTCGGGCACGTCGTCGTCGATGAGGCGCAGGAGCTCTCGGAGATGCAGTGGCGGATGCTGATGCGCCGCTGCCCATCCCGGTCGATGACCCTGGTCGGCGATCTCGCGCAGACCGGCAGCCCTTCCGGAGCGAGCTCGTGGGGTCAGGTGCTGGCGCCGCACGTGGCCGACCGGTGGCGACTGGCCGAGTTGACGGTGAACTACCGGACTCCGTCGGAGATCATGGCCGCGACAGAGGACCTGCTCGCCGGCACCGGCTTGCGGCCGCCGCGCTCGGTCCGGTCATCCGGCGAGGTTCCGTGGCTGGAGCGGGTTCCCCGCGGATCGCTGGGGGGTCTGGTCGGCGAAGTCGTGGCCGGGCACGCGGAGGGCCAGCTCGCCGTCATCGCGCCGTCGGACCTCGTGAGCGAGCTCGCTTCCGCGGTGGGCGCGGGTCTGCCGGTCGATCTGACCGATTCGGTCGTGGTGCTGGAGCCTGGCCAGGCCAAGGGGTTGGAGTTCGACTCGGTGCTGATCGTGGAACCCGCTGCGATCCTCGGGGGCGGCGGTTTCGGGCGCAGCGATCTCTACGTGTCGATGACGCGCGCGACCCGGAGGCTGGGTGTGGTGTGCGTGGGGTCGGTTCCCGAGCCTTTGGCGGGGATGGCCTCTCGCGAGCCCTCATCGGTGGTGCGCTGAAAGCACGTCGTGCCCGCTGCTCTCGCTCCTTGCTGGATCACCCCATCCAGCGATCGCCATTCGCTCGCATCTTCGAATGGCTCGTTGCACCCTGGGTACAGGAGTTCGAACGGCGAGGTGGGCGAGATCCCACGGGAGTGATGACGCGATGACAGTGACACGACGACGCCGGTCGCCCCGCCTCCGGCATGCCCTGGCGGACTTGCTGTTTGACAACTCCAGAGCGGGAAGAACGGGCAGGGGCTCAGGAACGGCCCCACGCCTCGTTCACCGAGTCGACGATGTGCTGGTATCCCGTGCAGCGGCAGATGTTGCCGCCCAGCAGTTCCCGGATGTCGGCGTCAGTGGGGTGGTCCTCCGGTTCGGCTGCGGCGAGCGTCGTCAGCAAGCCCGGAGTGCAGAAACCGCACTGCAATCCGTGGCACTCCTTGAACGCCTGCTGCATCGGGCTCAACCCGTCCTCCGGTGTGAGTCCCTCGACGGTGGTGATCTCGCAGCCGTCGGCCTGCACCGCGAGGGTGATGCAGGACCGCGCGGGCTCACCGTCGATGAGCACGGTGCACGCGCCGCAGATCCCGTGCTCGCAGCCGGCGTGGGTGCCGGTGAGCGCCAGGTCGTCGCGCAGGAAGTCGACCAGCAACCGCCGGGCGGGCACCGGGCGCCGGACCTCGCGGCCGTTGACCGTCAGGGTGATGTCGCAGCTCGCGGTGGGGGTGTCAGGCATGGGCGATCTGCTCCAGGGCTCGCCGGGTGGCCGTGCGCAGCGCGGCACGGCGGGTTTCGGGGTCGGCGTGCACGTCCTCGGGCGGATCGACCGACTCCGCTGCGGCTTCGGCGGCGTCGTCGATCGATCCCGCGGTGAGCGGGCGGCCCAGCAGCGCCTGCTCGGCGGCGGGGAGGAGGCGGACGGTGCCCGCGACGCCCAGCGCCGCGAGCCGGGCCCGGGTGATCTCGGGCCCGTCGAGCTCGACCACGGTTGCGAGTCCGGCGAGGGCGAAATCGCCCGCGCGATGGGTGACCTCGGCGATCCCGTGACGTGCGTTCGGTCGGATCGGCCAGCGGGTTTGGGTGATGATCTCGGTCGGCGCCAGGGCCGTCTGGTACGGGGTCAGGAACAGTTCGGCTGCCGGAAGCGCGCGGCGGCCGTCCGGACCGGTGGCCACCACCTCGGCGTCGAGCGCGAGGGCTGCGGCGCAGAGCTCGGCCGCCGGATCGGCGTGGGCCAGCGAGCCACCGACGGTGCCCCGGGTGCGGATCTGGTGGTGGCCGACGTGGCGGAGCGCGTCCACCAGCAGCGGGCAGGTCCGAGCGACCAACGACGAGGTTTCGACCGCCCGCTGGCGGGCGGCGGGCCCGATCACGAGCTCCTCGCCGTCGCGGTGGAGTTCGGCCATGCCGGGCAGGCGGGTGATGTCGACCAGCGCGCTGGGCCGGGCCAGCCGGAAGTTCATCATCGGCAGCAAGCTCTGCCCACCGGCGAGGATCCTGGCGTCCTCGTCAGCGGCCAGCAGCGCGATCGCGTCGGCGATGGTGCCGGGGCGGACGTAGTCGAACGGCGGCGGCTTCACGGGCGGGCCTCCTCGATCAAGCGGCGCACCACCGGTGGTGTCAGCGGGGTGGTGTCGATGCCAGTGACGCCCAGCGGTTCGAGCGCGTTGTCGATCGCCCCGGCGATCGCCGCCGGCGGGCCGATGATGCCGGCCTCACCCGCTCCCTTGACGCCGAACGGGGTCTCCGGGGCGGGACCGCCCAACTCCTCGACGAGCAACTCGGGGATCTCGCGTGCGCTGGGCAGCAGGTACTCCGCGAACGTGGTGGCCAGCGGCTGACCGTCCTCGTAGGGGAGCTGTTCGTAGAGCGTTCCGCCGATGCCCTGCGCGACCCCGCCGTGGATCTGACCCGCGACGGTCAGCGGGTTGATGACGCGGCCGCAGTCGTGCACCACGGCGTAGCGCACCACCTCGACGACACCGGTGTCGGTGTCGACGCGGACGACGGCGGCGTGAGTGGCGTTGGTGTAGCTGGCGGCGGCGTTCATCTTGCCGTCGGGGCGGGGCACGTGGTCCAGGCCGGGCGGCTCGTAGACGGCGCGCGCCTCCAGGCCCGGCTCGACACCTGGAGGGAGCTCGAAGGTCCGGTTCAGAGCCGACTGGGCCACCTGGGTCCAGGAGATCGCGCTGCCGGGGCTACCCCGGACCTGGAAACGCCCCTCGGTGAGTTCCAGGTCGTCCGGGGACGCCTCGAGGAGGTGCGCGGCGATGTCGGTCCCCTTGCGCCGCAACACCTCCGATGCGCGTTCGATCGCCCCGCCGGCCACGAGCGTGCCGCGGCTCGCCCAGCTGCCCAGGCCGAACGGAGCCGTGTCGGTGTCGCCCATGACGACCCGGACCTGCTCGATCGGGATCGACAGCGACTCGGCGACGAGCGTGGCGACCATGGTGTGGGTGCCTTGGCCCATCGCCGAGATCCCGACGGCCACGGTGACGCCGCCGTCGGAGTCGAAGCGGATGTCCGCCGCGTCCTGGCTGCTCCAAGTTCCGGTGATGGAGAACATGGTGGAGGCGACGCCCTCGAGGTAGGTGGCGTAACCGACGCCCAGGCGCGTTCCGGGTTCGGCGGCGCGCCGTTCCTCGGCCAGCATGCGCTCGCCGAGTTCCACCGCGCGCTCGAACGCCTCGCGGTGGGTGCCGGACTCCAAGCGGGCGCCCGCGGCGGTCTCGTAGGGAAGGTCTTGCGGTGCGAGGATCATCCGGCGCCGCAGCTCCAGCGGGTCGATGCCCAGCTCGCGTCCGATCTTGTCGACCAGCCGCTCGATCGCGAAGGTCCCCTCCGGGGCGCCGAAACCCCGGTACCCGCCGGTCGGCGTCTTGTTGGTGACCACGCCCTGCACCGCGATGGACTGGTGCGGGATCCGGTAAGGCCCGCACAGCGAGCCGACCGCCACCAGGCTCGGCCCGTACCCGGCGGGGAAGATCTCGCCGGATCCCAGGTCGGTGCGCACCCGGCCGCGCAGCGCGGCGATCGTGCCGTCCTCGCGGACGGCGGCTGAGAGGTCGATCTCGGTGTCGCGGGCGTGGGTGCCGGAGATCAGGTGCTCGTGCTGGTCCTCGATCCACCGGACCGGGCGCCGCAACCGCATCGCCAGCCACGGGATGAGGTATTCCTCCGGGTAGATCTGGTTCTTCTGCCCGAAACCGCCACCGAGGTCCGGTGTGATCACCCGGATGTCGCGTTCCGGCATGCTCAGGACGGTGGCGAGCATGGCGCGCACGACGTAGGCCGCCTGGGTCGAGGTCCACACCGTCAGCCGGTCGTCGCGGAATTCGGCCACCACCCCGCGGCCTTCGAGCGGCACCGCCGAGTGGCGGTTCGTGGTGAACGTTCCGCTGACGGTGTGGAACCGCTGGAACGCGGCATCCACCTCGGCGTTGTCGGGCTCGACCGACAGCAGCAGGTTGTCGCCCCAATCCGGGTACAGCAGCGCGGCGTCGGGGGACAGGGCATCGTCGACTGAATCCACAGTGGGTAGGGGTTGTAGATCCGCGTCGACGAGTTCGGCGGCGTCCTCGGCGAGGTAGCGGTCCTCGGCGACCACGACGGCCAGCGGGCAGCCGACGTAGCGGACCCGGTCGCGCGCGAGCGGGAAGTGCTGCACCGCCCGTGCCCACGGCATCCGGTCGGGCACCGCGTCGAGGTCCAGGTCCGCTCCGCCGAACACCGCGTGCACACCGGGTGAGCCGAGCGCTTCGGTCTTGTCGATGCCACGCACGACGGCGTGCGGGACGTCGCTTCGCACGAAGGCGGCCTCCACCATGCCCGGCAGCACGACGTCGGCGACGTAGCGGCCTCGGCCGGTGAGCAGCCTGTCGTCCTCGACGCGTGGTGTGCGAACGCCCAGCAGAGTGGGCCGCCCGCCCTGCATCGCCTGCATCAGACCTCCCCAGTGGTCCCGCTGGACGGCTCAGGTGATGGCTGTCACAGCTGTGGACCCACGGTAGCCTGCTGCAGCTCCGGGGACGTGCGCAATCCTCCGGATGGACGGCACCCGGGGATGCGCGCTCAGCTCAGGGCCTTGGCCAGTCTGCGCAGTCCCTCGGCGATGGTGTCGGGGGCGAAGGTGGTGAACGACAACCGCATCGTCGCGCGGTCGGGTTCGCTCACCTGGAACGCCGCGCCGGGCACGAACGCCACGTCGTGGCCAAGCGCCTCCTGCAGCACCTCCGCGGTGTCGACCTCGCCGGGAAGCCGCACCCACACGAACATCCCGCCCTCGGGCTCGGTGATCTCGGTGCCCGCCGGGGCGATCTCGCGCAGCCCGGCCAGCATCGCGTCCCGCCGCTCCCGGTAGGTCTCGCACAGCACGCGCACCCGTGCGTCGAGGTCGGCGGTCGCGAGGTATTCCGCCGCCGCGGCCTGATCGATCGTGGAGGTGTGCAGATCGGCGGCCTGCTTGAGGATCGTGAGCTGCTGCCGCAGCTGCGCGGGCGCGCGCAACCAGCCCACCCGCATGCCCGGTGAGACGATCTTGGAGAAGCTGCCCAGGTAGATCGACCGGTCCGGCACGCGCCCGGACAACGGGCGCAACGGCCGTCCGCTGTAGCGCAGTTCGCCGTAGGGATCGTCCTCGATCAGCCAGAGGTCGTGCCGCGCGGCGATGTCGGCGATCCGGTCGCGCCGCGCCTCGCCGATCGTGCGGCCGGTGGGGTTGGAGAACGTCGGCACCAGGTACAGCAGCGCCGGGCGTTCGTTCGCGGCGATGCGCTCCAGCGCGACGGGATCGATGCCCTCCTCGTCGGAGGGCACGGGCACGATCCGGGCCTGCGCGAGCTGGAAGCACTGCACGGCCGAGAGGTAGACGGGTTCTTCCACCAGCACCACGGCGCCGGGGTCCAGCAGCGCCGAGGCGACCAGGTTCAAGCCCTGCTGGGAGCCGGTGGTGACCAGCAGGTCGTCGCATCCGGTGGGCAGGCCCTTCCGGGTGAGGCGGTCGGCCACGATCTCCCGCAGCGCCGGGTCTCCTTCGGTGGGCGAGTACTGCAGCGCGCGGGCGGCGTCGGGATCGGCGAGCGCTCGCGCGAACGCGGCGCGCAACCCGTCGGTGTCGAACAGCTCCGGGGCGGGAAGCCCGCCGGCGAAGGAGATCACGCTTGGTCGGCGGGTGAGCGCGAGCAGGTCGCGCACCGGTGAACTGGTGACCCCGTCCATACGGGCGGCACGGGCAAGGGAGGACATGAGAGCTCCTGGAACGACAGGCGATGACGAGAAGCGGGGCGTCGGGCCGCAGTGTTGCCGCTGGCGCGCCTCACGGAACGGCTTCGCTGTTCGAGGAGCCACCGGAATCTTAAAGCACCGGATGCGGCCGGTCACCCGAATTTGGCGCGGCTCACCCGACGATGAACACGGATGGAATAGTCGCGTAACGAAGCAATTCGATGTGATCCGGAAACCGCCCCGGTGGTGCGACCATGCGGAAAGGCGAGCGATTCTGGAGGAAGTCCCAGTGCCACCACCCGTCGCGGTCAGGATCGGTATCGGTACCCGCACCAGGATCGGCTATTCGTTCGGCTCGCTGGTCACAGGCTCGTTCTCCACCGTGCCCGGTCTGCTCCTGCTGCCGTACCTGACCGACACCTTGGCCGTACCCAG
Source organism: Saccharopolyspora aridisoli (assembly GCF_004348445.1). GTDB lineage: Bacteria > Actinomycetota > Actinomycetes > Mycobacteriales > Pseudonocardiaceae > Saccharopolyspora > Saccharopolyspora aridisoli. The sequence continues at coordinate 145,760 of NZ_SMKV01000001.1, forward strand.
CGCGATCGCCGGCGCGATCGTGCTGCTGCCGAAGGTGTGGGACGTGGTGTTCAACCCGATCGCCGGGAGGTTGTCGGACGCGAGCCTCGTGCGCCACGGCAGCCGACGACCGTTCCTGCTGTTCGGCGGCCTGGCCGTCGCAGTGCTGTTCGCGGGCATGTTCGCCCACCCGGGCTTCGGTGACACCGCGCTGGACGCCGGTTACGTGATGGTGCTCTACCTGCTGTGCGCCACCGCGTTCGGGCTGTTCCAGGTGCCCTTCAACGCGTTGCCCGCTGAACTGACCGACTCCTACGGCGAGCGCACGCGGCTCACGAGCTGGCGGATGGGATTCCTGGCGGTGGCGGTGCTGCTGGCCGGAGGCGGAGCGCCGGGCATCGCCAACGGCATCGGAGGAGTGGCCGGCTATCGGGTGATGGGCGTGGTGATCGGGCTGGTCATCCTGCTCGGGGCGGTGCTGATGGTCCTGGGCATCCGCGACGCGCCGGTCGGTCGGCGGCGCCCCGGCGCGCAGGGGTGGCGCGACCTGGTGAGCACCATGCGGCGGTGGCGTTCGTTCAAGCGCTTGGTGCTGGTCTTTTCGGTGCAGGCTCTCGGGCTCGGGACGCTGCTGGCAGGGGTCAGCTACGCGTCGCGCTACGTCTTCGGCGATCCGGCGGTGCAGACCTGGCTGTTCGCCGGGTTCGTCCTCCCGGCCCTGGTGACGATGCCGCTGTGGCCGAGGATCGGCGAACGTCAGGGCAAGCTGTGGGGATTCCGCGCTGCCTGCACCACCTTCGGAGTGGCTTGCGCCGGGTTGTGCGCGGCGCTGGTGCTGCCGGTGGGGGTTTCGTTCTTGTTCGTCGCGCTCGCCGGAGTCGGCTACGCGGGCATCCAGGTGTTCCCGCTGGCGATCATGCCGGACCTGATCACCGCCGAGGAGGAGCGAACCGGCGAGACCCGGGCAGGCGTGGCAGCCGGGGTGTGGACCGGCGCGGAGACCTTGGGCATGGCCCTCGGTCCAGGTCTTTTCGGTCTGGTGCTGGGAATCGGCGGATACGTGTCCAGTGTGGACGGCCTGGTTCCGCAGTCGGGCAGTGCGGTGACCGCGATCGCGCTCGGCTTCTCGCTGCTGCCGGGCGCGCTGGTGCTGCTCGGATTGCCGCTGCTGCGGCGCGACGTGCTGGAGGGACGATGAGGCCCGCCGAAGAAGTCCTCGCCGAGCTGCGCGCGCTTCGCACCGATGAACTCGACGAGGCAATCGACGCGCTCCGGCGGTCCGCTGGCCGCGGCATGGGCCGTTCTGCAGCACGTCGGTGACGACGGGTACCTCGCGCTCGCGAAGGCGTCGCTCGGCGCGGTCGAGAAGATGGTCGATGAGGACATCGCGGCGTTCCTCGTCCACCTCGACCCGGACTCGCTCTCGCAGAAAGAGTTCGGCGAACTGCTCGCCGCAGCGGGCATGGGCGGTGGAGCGGGGCTGCCCGAGCGCATGGCAGAGATCAACGCGATGCACGCGATCGCACGCCCGGAAGCTGCGGGAGCGCCTCCTGCGGAATCCCTCGGCCTGCTCTACCGGCCGTCCTGACGCTCGAAGTGGGCGCGGAGGAGGCGTTCGATGATCAGGTCGTAGGTATCGCGCGCCAGGCGTCACTGCCCGAGCCGGTCGTGATCGTGATCGACACCGCGGATGTCGCGGTGCTCGAGCAGCACTCCGGCACGACGCAACGCCTCGGCGTAGCGCAGCCCCTCGGCGTTGAGCAGGGCGAGCTCGGTGGTGATCAGCAGCCCCGGGGCGTGATGAGGGGATGGCTGAGCACGGGCATGGCGATCACGGTAGGCATCGGTCCTCCGCGAGGGGAGTGGTCACCACGGCCTCGCCGGATCTCGCGGTGTTGTCGGTCGCGCGATCACCTGGGTAACGTCGAGCTGGGGGAACGATGTCCGGGGGGACGCACGTGAACATCGACGACGCCGGTCTGACGCTCGCCGACCCGACCGCCTACGCCGACGACCAGCGACTGCACGCCGCGCTGAGCGCGCTGCGGCGCGAAGATCCGGTGCACCTGGTCGATCCGCTGCCCGAGTTCAACCCGTTCTGGGCCGTGACCAGGCATGCCGACGTGATCGAGGTCGAGCGGCAGCACGAGACGTTCATCAACGAGCCACGACCGATCCTGGTGAGCGCGGCGCAGGACCGCTACACCGCCGAGCACGGCAGGATGCTGCGCACCCTGGTCCACATCGACGATCCCGAGCACAAGGCGATGCGGTCGGTCGTGGCCGACTGGTTCCGGCCCCGCGCGCTGCGTGAGATCGAGGTGGACGTCCGGCGCCTGGCCAAGCGGTCCGTGGACAAGATGGCCGAACTGGGCGGTGAGTGCGACTTCGCGCAGGAAGTCGCAGTCGACTACCCCCTCTACGTGATCCTCTCGCTGCTGGGTCTGCCGGAGACGGACTTCCCGCGGATCCTGCAGCTGACTCAGGAGCTGTTCGGCAGCGACGACGCCGAGCTGCGGCGCGGCCGGTCACCGGAGGAGCTGCTGCAGGTCCTGCTGGACTTCTTCGACTACTTCAACCGGATCACCGCCGACCGGCGCGCCAACCCGACCGGCGACCTGGCTTCGACGATCGCCAACGCGCGCATCGACGGAGAGCACCTCTCGGATGCCGACGTGGCCTCGCAGTACGTCATCATCGCCACTGCGGGACACGACACCACCAGCTCCACGATCGCCGGAGGCTTGCAGGCGCTGATGACCTATCCGGGCGAAATGGACCGGCTGCGACGGTTTCCGGGGCTGATCCCCTCCGCGGTCGAGGAGATGATCCGCTGGGTCACGCCGGTCAAGGAATTCATGCGCACCGCGACGACCGACTACGAGCTGGGTGGCAAGCGCATCGAGGCGGGTGAGTCGCTGCTGCTGTGCTATCCCTCGGCGAACCGTGACGAGGCGGTGTTCGACGACCCGTTCCGGTTCGACGTCGGGCGTGATCCGAACCGACACCTGTCGTTCGGCTTCGGCGCTCACGTCTGCCTCGGCGCGACCCTGGCCCGGATGGAGGCGCGTGCGTTGTTCGCCGAACTGGTGCCTCGCTTGCAGTGGGTGGAGCCGGCGGGGGAACCGGAGTGGAGCGACACCACGTTCGTCGGCGGGCTCAAGCACCTGCCGCTGCGCTACAGCATCACGTGAGTCCGCGCAGGGTGGCGGGTGTGGCGCGTGTGGCCGGATACTGTCGTCGGGACGCGTTGCGGCGGACCCCGCACCGTGCTGCCCGAGGCGATCACGCGCAGTAGCGAAATGGTGTGAAGTGTCGGCACAGCAAGGTTTTTGATCTGAATGCGGTCCCGGGAACTGCCGTAGTTTTCGGGGTCATGACCCCGAAGACAACGCTGTCCGTAGTTGCAGCGGCCCTGTTGATCGGTGCTGGGATGAGCACCGCAGCGGTGTCCATGGCGTCCGATCCCACGCCACCGGCGCAGGACGAGGTCGTGGCACTGGTCAACAAAGCCCGGACCGCGGCGGGGTGCGCCCCGCTCACCGTCGACGGCCGGCTGACCAAGGCCGCCACCGAGCACAGCGCCGACATGGCCCGCCGCGGCTACTTCAACCACACCACGCCCGAAGGCATCACCTTCAGCGAGCGGGTGCGGGCGGCCGGCCACCCCGCGCCCGGTGCCGAGAACATCGCCCGCGGCCACACCAGCGCGGCCCAGGTCGTCGACGGCTGGTTGAAATCCCGCAGCCATCGCAAGAACATCATGAACTGCTCGCTGCGCACCATCGGCGTCGGCGTCGAGTACGACGGCAACTACTGGACCCAGGACTTCGGCCGCTAGCGGCTGTTCGACAACGGGTCAGCTCGGCTCCTGCGATGCCAGGACGATGTCGAAGGTGGTTCGGGGTCCACGGCCTACCGCTGAAGTCCCGGCCGCCGGGTGACTCAGCCGTGGGCGGCTGCCGCTCGAAGCGCTTGATCAACGAGTTCTCGACTCCGAAGACCGCGTCGTGGTCCAGCAGGTCGTCGCATTCGACGAAGATGTGGGTCACCAGCGTGCGCAGGCCCGGCGAACTGAGTGCGGGCTCGGCAGCTGCAGGTTCAGCTCGGTGGCCGCCAGCGGAGCGCGTCGAGGGTCTTGCACGACAGCCCGACCTGCTCCCACAACGCCAGGCGCTCCGAGGCGGGCAGCTCCGTCGTGGAGAACGCGCGAGCCCTGCCGACCGCAGTGACCTCACCCGTGGCCACGGCACTCCAGCAGCAGAACCGGGCGAGTCGATCAGAGTTCGTGGGGCCTCGGGCGGTTTCCCGTGATCACCCCGACGATCACGTACCTGTCGGTCCCGGCGTGCGGTGGCCGGTGCTTGGCCAGCCAGACGCATTCGTCGACGCGCGGTGCGCCGTGCGGGTGCGGGGTCAGGTCCAGCACCAGCAGCTGCCCGAACGGCACGCTCGTGCCGCCGTACTCCGCGGCTTGCGGCACGTGCTCGGCCTCGATGCGGCCGCGCGAGGAGTCGCGGAGCTCACGCTTGATCTCGGTGACGTAGCGCAGCGATCCGAACGTGGTGGTCACGTCCGCCCGGCCCATCGCCAGGTCGGTGGCCTCCACCGCCACCAGGCCGCCGAGCTGCCCGGTCGCCAGCCATTGGTGGTAGTCGCGCTGCAGGTCGGACTCCCGCGGGCGCCGTTCGCCCTTGCGCAGCGGGCGCCGGTAGTCGGTCTCACCGCCGCCCCAGGTCGTCGACGTCAGGTCCGCGCGGCTGAACAGGAACCGCAGCGTCTGCTCCAGCAGCATCCCGAACGTGGCCCGGACCCGGCCGGTGAACTCCGGTGAGTCGGCGAGCTGACCCAGCAGCCCCTCCAGCAGCGGGTCGAGCACGGGGTGCGCGGTGCGGGAGCGAGCGATCTCGCTGCTGTGCACCACTCCGTCCAGCAGCCGCAGGTCGTCGTCGCACAGGCCCGAGGTCAGCCCGGTCGCGTGGCGTTCCCCGAGCACGCGCACCAGCGCGGGTGCGAGCCGGTGGGCGCGGGAGGTCGCGGCATGGCCGTCCTCGTCCTCATCCACGTCCGGCGGTGTTCGGGCGGCCTGCGGCAGGTCCGGCCGGCGATCGGCCCCGGTGCTCTCGATGCGGTCCAGCAGCAGCTGCGCCGTGCGCGGTGGCAGCGGCGGGTTCTCGGTGGCCGCAGTCTCCACGACGGTGCGGCGCAGCGCCGCGAGCCGGCTCTGGCTGCGCACGATCGCGTTCTCGATGGTCGGCTCGATCACCACAGCCAAGCCGGGTGCGGTGTGCGCCCCCGGAAGCGGTTGCAGCGACCGGACCTGGGTGTACGCGTCCAGCACTGCGCCGAGGGCCTCCCAGACGTCCATCCAGATCGTCTCGGCCAGCCGCGCCGCCGCCGCGCGCAACAGCAGCACGAGGCGACGCCACGCGGGCTCGGCGGCGTGCCGAGGCCGCAACCACCGCGGTTGGTGAGTGCCGCGCAACCAGGCCGAACGCTGGTCCAGGGCGGTGGTGAGCCGATCCGCGGCGTCGGCCAGCCGGTCCTGGTCCTGGGCCGCGAACGCCAGGATCGCGTCGCACGCGGCCGCGTAGGCGCGGGCGTCGTGGCGCGCCTGCTCCGCGGCGTCGACCGTGGCGAACCGCGACCGGGCGGCGGTCAGCGATTCGAGCACAGCGGGCATCTCGGTCGCGGTCAACGCCCTCCGCAGGTCGTCGCAGGCCAGCTCGAAGGCCGCGTCGATCGAGGCCGCCTCGTCGTGGCGCAGCCGGTCCAGGGCTTCGCGCAGCGGCGTGGTGATCGCGGGTTCGCCGACCCACCGGTCCATGGCCGCACCCAGCAGCCGGGGCAGCGTCTCGGTGAACTCCTCCGGCGTCGTTGGTGCGAAACCGGTGAGCCTGCCCAGCACCGTGAACGGCGGGACGGCATCGGCGATCGCCAACCGGACGGCCCCCTCCAGCCTGCTCGCCGCGATCAACGGATCGCGCTCGATGACCGGGCCGAGATCGTGCAGCAGCGCGTCGTGCAGCCGAACGCCGTGCGCCCGGACCACGTCCGGTCCGGCGAGCAACTCGTCGATGGTCGAGGCCAGCGCCAGCAGGCTGCGCTGCGCCGGAAGACCGTCGATGAACTCCGCGAGCGTGCCGCGCCAACCGGGCGCACCTCGGCCCGCGGCGGCCGTCAAAGCCCTGGCCAGGACCGGAGCCTGCGGTCCGGCCGCCACCGCACCCGGTGGTCGCCGCGGGGTCACCGGCGCTGGTCCGGCGCAGGGGTGCCGGTGGGGTTGTCGCCGCTCCGCGGCCGGGGCGGCGCGGTGAGCTCTGCGACCAACTCGGCCAGGGCGACCTCGGCACCGCGCAACCTCGCCAGCGCCGTGGTCTCGGCCGCCTCGCTGGAGGCCAGCCGCAGCCGCGCGGCGATCTCCGGTTCCGCGGCTTCCGACGCCGTGGCCGACAGGTCGCTGGTGCAGATCGCGCACCGGTGGTTCTCGCGCTCCTCGCGACGCCGCCGCTCGGAGATCGGGGTGTCGCAGCGGGGGCACGAGTGCGGCTCCAAGCCGTGGAAGAGCACCCGCGCGACGTCCCTCTCCGTGCTGTCGTTGAGCGAGCGCTCGTCGGCCTGCCTGCGGTTGCGGGCCGACCGGTGCAGCTGGTCGAGCCGGCCCCACTTGCGTTTGGCCTCGGTGATCCGGCGTCGCAGGTCCGGGGTCGGCGAGTTGCCGCCGGATGCGAGCAGGCGGGCCACGGCTCGAGCGGGCATCCCGGTGATCGTCGCGAGTCGTTCGTGCATCGGCGAAGGTCGGGTGCTCATCGTCAAAACCCCCTACGCGGCTTGCAGTTCCGCGCGAAGCCGTGCGAGCCGGTCGCGAACCCGCTCGGTGATGGTGGCGATGGGTGTGCCGCGCCGCGTGCTCGCGTACTCGGCCTGCAGGTACTGGCGGTTGCGGAGTTCGTTGCCGCCGCGCCCGTCGGCGAGGTCGAGCACCAGCGTCACGCGGTCCACGTAGTAGCGGAAGGCGGGTGCTCGAGCGATGATCGTGCGGGCGACTCGCCTGCCTCGCTCCAGCAGGTAGTAGTCGTGCCGCCTGGTGTGCCCGACCCGGCCGCGGCGGCGGCGCACGATCAGGCCGGCGCTGCGCAGCACCGCCAGCGCGTCGTCGAGCGGTTCGTAGGCGCCGAAGTGGTGGCGCAGCATCGGGTATCGTCGCACTTCCGGTTCTTCGGAATCGAGGATCCGGCCCGCCAACTCGAGCAGGTGCCCGTCCGCGGTTCGCTCGTACTCGTTGAGCAGTTCGTCGGCGAGGAAATCAGGGCTGCGAAGCCAGAAATCGAGCTTCTGCAACCTCGTCTGCCCGGTCACCACCCCGACGGCCTCGGCCAGCGCCGGGTCCGGGACCGGGAAGGGCAGCGGTTCGGAGGCACCGTCGATCAGCAGCAGCAACCGCACCGCATCCTGTTCCCGGCTCGTCACGGGCGAGTCAAACGTCTCGTCTGGCTGGTCACCCTCAACGTTGCGCACGTTCACCGAGCGTGCGGTCAGATGGAGTGGTTGAGCTGTACTGCACGCCAATGGGAAGTGTCGTCTTCGGAACCAGTCGGTGCTCCGGATTCGTGACGTGCGAAGACGCAACCCGATTGGATCAATTCCCAGGCTTGTCGCCATCCGATCGGCGCAACGTCGCAACGTTGTGAGCACGACCCGTGCGTGCACGCTATCGGGACCCGATGACCGGCGCAAGCGTTTCTTGACACCGCGAACGCGGTGGTTGTGGATGTTCTCGAGGGGCGGCAAGGGCGCGACGGTGACCACGGCAGGGTGGAGAGCGCGTACTCGCCGACCTGACCGGACACCGAGCGCGAGGCGGTGCTGCACTGCAAAGCGGCGCAGTGGCACGGAATCACCTGGTGCTCGAGGACTTCCGGCCGCACGACCTGCCCACTCCCTCCGGTGCGACGATCCGCGCCCGGGTCGGCGGGTCGGGCCGCCGGTGCTGCTGCACGGGTGGCCGCAGACCTCGGCGATGTGGCACCGCGTCGCTCCGGGGCTGGGCCGCACCCGCACGGTCGGCCTGGCCGACCCGCCCGGTCACGGCGACAGCAAAGCCGCCCCGGACGCCGACGTCACCTCGTTCGGCTCGCGGTGCGGCGGAGCCGGGCACCGCAGGTGTCGGGCCGCCCGCTGGACTGCGGGCACCACCTCGCGGAGGAGGCGCCGAGGAGACCCCTCGGCGAGCTCACCCGACTCCTCAGTTCACGCAAGGAATTCCCGCCGCGCTGATCGGCGCCCGCTCCGGTTCCTGCTGATGGGCGGTCCCGTCCAGCGTCATCGCGCCACCGGGGGAGAAGCGCGGGGCAGCGGGCCCGTCGTAGTCCGAGCCGATGATCACCTGGACGCGGCCGGAGGACAACGACGAATCGGCCTCCGTCGGCATCCCACCCAGCATCGAGGCCACCTCCTGAGCGGCGGCTTCCGAGCCCGAGCCGTAGCGGATCACCGAGGAGTCGCGCTTGTCGGTGTTGCCGATCGTGTCGACGTGGAGGCCCTGGGCGTTGAGCCGGTCTTGAACCCTCGAGGCCAGGCCGGACGTGCGGGTCCCGTTGAGCACGTCGACCCGCGCCGACACGGGCTCCTGGGAGGCCGAGGTCGGCGGCGGCCCCGGAGTCGGCGAGCTCGGTGCTCCCGGTGGCAAGGTCGCCGCGCGGACGGCCGCCTTGACATCGCGCGGATTGATCTTGAGGGCTTCGCCGTCGGGCGTGTCGTAAGCGGCGTCCTCGATCGGGATCGTGTCGAACTCGATGGCACCACCGGCCAGCCCGCGCAGCCGCTCGGCGAACGAGAGCACGTCGGAGTCGTCACCCAGGTCGAGCACGACCGAGTCCTGCACCGAGTGGATCAAGTCCCGCAGCTTGCTCGGGTTGGCCAGCACGCCGCCGGACAGAGCGGTGTGCGTGAGTCCGGCGAGGAACGCCTGCTGCCGCACCACGCGGTCGAGGTCTCCGCGTGGCAGGCCATGTCGCTGCCGCACGAACGCCAGGGCCGCCGGGCCCGCGATGGTCTGCTGGCCGGCTTGGAAGTCCGCACCGGAGTAGGAGTCGCGAGTGGCCGAGTTCAGGCACACCGGAACGCCGCCGACCGATTCGGTGATCTCGGCGAAGCCCAGCAGGTTGACCTCGGCGTAGTGGTCGATGGAGGAGCCGGTGAGGTTCTCCACGGTCTGCAGCAGCAGCCTCCGGCCAGCCTCGTTGCCGGCGCGGTCCAGCGCCGCCGGGTCGGTCATGCCGCGCTCCTGCTGGAGCGCGATCTCGGCTTCCTTCCCGCGCCCGTACGCCGAGTTGATCTTGTGGTCCCCCTGCCCTGGGATCGACACGTAGGAGTCCCGGGGGAAGGAGAAGCCGACCGCCCTGGTCCCGTCGTTGGGGATGTGCAGCATGATGACCGTGTCGGTCAGCGACGCGTCGTTGGAACCCGCGTGCAGCTCTCGCAGCACGTCGGCGGGCAGCGGTTTGCCGTGTGCGTCGGTGCGGCTGTCCATGCCCACCAGCAGGATGTCGATGGCACCGTCCGCGCCGCCCCCGCCGTCGGCGACATCGCTGGTGGCCAGGCCGTTGAGCAGGTGGCGGTAGTTGCTCCAGCCGTAGCCGGTGACCAGCAGGATCACCAGCGACATGATCGTGGCGACGGCCCGAGGACCGATCGACTTGCGGCGCCGACGCGGAGGGAGCGGTCTGGCCGGCTGCCGCCTCCTGGGGCGCCGGGGCGGGACCGGATTCCTGTCGTGTGGCCTTGGCAAGGTTCCTCCGTCGGGTGCGCCCCTCTCGGCGCTCGAGCGACAACACCAGGATTACATCTTGAAACCGCCGACCGGGCCTGTTGTGATCACTCGATCGCGGCCGATTTCGCCACGGACGGTGATCTTTTCGGTCAGTCTTCGGTTCCTCCGGCGCCCGGGACGTCGGGCAGATCGCTCTGCCTGACCCGGTAGACCTGCAGCGAGGTGTCGTAGTACTTCCTGGTCTCGCCCGCCCATTCCATGCCGATGCGCTGAGCTGTGGCGATCGCGCGCGTGTTGTCCGGTCGGGCCAGAGCGAAGATCTCGTCGATGTCGAAGGTGAACGCCCAGTGCAGCAGGGCGATCGCGGCCTCGGTGGCGTAACCGTGCCCCCACTCGTCGGGGCGCAGCTGCCAGGTCAGTTCGACGTCGTGGTCGTAGGGCGGCAGCATGCGCAGCACGAGTCCGCCCACGACCTGGGAGTCCTCGCGGCGGTGCATCGCGAAGCGGCCCGTCGGCGGTACGAGGTTGGGCTGCGACTCGATCCACGAGTGCACCACGGCGCGCATCGCGGCCAGGTCGGCGACGTTGGAGATCACCGGGGTCAGCCACTCGGTGACCTCGGGGCGGCCGTAGAGGTCCAGCGCGGCCTGCACGTCGGCGTCGTCGGCGGTCCAGTCCCGGACCACGAGCCGTTCGGTGGTCAGCGGAAGTTGCATCGTCCGCCCTCGCCTTCCGCGCACCGGCGGAATCGCCGGATCGGGTGCTGTGGGAGCCGCCTCGAATTCTATCCGCCCAGCGCACACCCCATCACTTGTTACTAACACCTATCGCTTCAGTTTCGATCGAAACCAATGCCCGACCCAACGAGGAGAACCCGCTCGGACGCGCAGTGACCGGATCGGAGGTGGCGAGTTCCAACCTCCGCTGACATCCGGTCATCGGCCGGGTGAGAGGGGTCAGTGCGCGGGTGGGAGCTTCGGCAGGCGGCCGGTCGCGTCGAACTGCCAGGGGAGCGGCTCGCCGAGAGCGGCCATGTCCGGGTGTTCGGCGACTTCCCGGGCGTAGGCCTCGGAGACCTCGACGCGCGGCATCGACAGGGTGTTGCGGATGCGCACAACCTTCGCGGGTCGCTCCTGCGGGCCACGCGTGAGGTGCAGGGCGGCCACGATCGCGTCCCGGTCGCTGGCCAGCGCCATCGGGATCCGCGCGCCGTCCGGAACGCCCGATGTCAGCGAGTTGGTGTAGAACGAGCCGAACTCGATCTGGTCCACGCACCCCTGCGTGGTCAGGTCCGCCAGTCCCAGCCCGCACGCGTTGCCGTTGGTGTGCTCGGTCAGGCCGAGCACCACGATCCGCTTGATCGGCGTCGCGTGGAACTTGTCGGCGTTGACAGGTGCGCGGCCGGTGATGTTGGGGTCCATGCCCGCGCCGCTGATGTCCTTGCCGATCTCGTCCACCACGAGCACGTCGATGTCGGACATCAGCAGCTTCGGCATCTGCGACTTCGCCTCCGCCAGCAGCTCCGCCTCGCGAGCCAGCATCCGGTCGGTCGCGACCAGCTCCAGCCGGGCGATGTCCTCGTAGGCGTTCTCCACGACCGCCACGCCGAACTCGAACGGCACCACGCCCAGTGCCGCCGAGGCGGCCTCCGGGATCAAGGTGTCGAACTTCTCGAAGCCGTGCCGGTGCAGCGTCGCCGCGCCCCGGTGCTTGCCGAGGCCGATCGCGATCATCTTCGCCAGACCGCTCTCGTGCGTGCCCCGGAAGTCGGTGTGCGGCTTGACCCTGCCCAGCACCACGACGCTGTCGGCCTGCGCCGCTTCGGCGTCGAAGTGCACCGGCGTGCCGTCGGCGAGCCTGGTGATCACGACCGTTTCCATCGACGAGATCACCGGCGCCCCGATGGTCTCCTCGGTGACCCCGTACTCGGCCAGCACCTGCCGCTGCCCCTCCGCGGTGCCGCCGCCGTGACTGCCCATCGCCGGCACCACGAACGGCTTGGCCCCGTGCTCGGCGAGCGCACCGACCAGGGCGATCACGATGCGGTCCAGCTGCGCGATGCCCCGGCTCCCCACCGTCACAGCGATGCGCTTACCGCTGACCGGGTGCGTGCGGGCGTGCTCCGCGACCTGCGCGCGGATCACGCCTTCGAGGTCTTCGACCGACTCGGCGGCGTAGCGCTGCTCGATGGGGAGCATCCTGGGCAGCTCGACATCGGCACCGGCCAACCGGACCTTCTCTACGTTGAACATCTCTGCGAGTCCTTCTCAGCGCTGCGACCAGGGGTTCTCCCACCTTGGCAGCTCGAACGACCGGGATCACCCCCGTCTCGGCGGTGTCCGGAGCCGTGATCGCCACGGCGCGTCCCGGGGCCGTTCCTCGGCTTCCACCTGGCGGCAGGAGCCCCTGAGAGCTGAGCCACCCGGCGACCGTCTGGTTCACCAGCGGCTTTAGTATCACCAGGTGTCCGTTGAGCTCACTCCCGCAGCGATCTTCCGGGCCGGCACCCGCCTGCGACAGGTGGTCCGGCGCACGCCGCTGGAAACCAGCGGCCGCCTCAGCGCGGAGCTCGGCGTACCGGTCCACCTCAAGCGCGAGGACCTGCAGGTCTGCCGGTCCTACAAGGTGCGCGGTGCGTTCAACCTGATCTCCGGCCTCAACGCCGAGGAACGCGAGCGCGCCGTGGTGTGCGCCAGCGCGGGCAACCACGCGCAGGGCTTGGCGTTCGCCTGCCGCGAGCTGCAGATCAAGGGTCGCGTGTACCTGCCGGCGAACACCCCTCGGCAGAAGCGCAAGCGGATCGCCACCATCGGCGGTGAGTGGATCGAGCCGGTGATCGTCGGTTCTTCGTTCGACGAGGCCAGCGCCGCGTCCAAGGCCGACGCCGAGCGCACCGGCGCGGTGTACGTGCACCCCTTCGACGATCCGCGCACCATCGCCGGTCAGGGCACCGTGGGCCTGGAGATCGCCGAGCAGCACGACGGTCCCATCGACACCGTGATCGTTCCGGTGGGCGGGGGTGGACTGCTGGCCGGCATCGTGCTGTGGCTCAAGGAGCACTTCCCGGAGATCCGCGTGGTCGGTGCCGAGCCCGCCGGTGCGGCGAGCATGCGGGCTGCCTTCGACGAGGGCGCGCCGGTCAAGCTTCCCGCGGTGGACACCTTCGTCGACGGCGCGGCCGTCGGCCGGGTCGGCGACCTCGGGTACGAGGTGGCGCGCGAGCTGGTCGACGAGCTGGTGGCCGTGCCCGAAGGCGCGGTGTGCACTGAGATGATCGAGCTGTACCAGACCGAGGGAATCATCGCCGAGCCCGCGGGTGCGCTGGCCAGCGCCGCATCGCGGATGCTCGAGCGGGCGCCGCGCGGCCCGGTGGTGTGCGTGGTCTCCGGCGGCAACAACGACCTGAGCCGCTACGGCGAAATCGTCGAGCGTTCCCTGCTGCACGAGGGCCTGCGGCACTACTTCCTGGTCACCTTCTCGCAGGAGCCGGGGGCGCTGCGGCACTTCCTCGACGACGTGCTCGTCGAGGGCCAGGACATCGTCGCCTTCGAGTACGTCAAGAAGAACAACCGGGAGACCGGTCCGGCTCTGGTGGGCATCGAGCTCGACAACGCCGACGACCTCGACGACCTGCTGACGCGGATGAAGGGATCACCGCTGCAGATCGAGCAGGTCTCCCCGGGCTCGCCGCTGTTCTCGTTCCTGGTCTAGGTCAGCCGGCGGACGCAGGTTCGCGCGAGGGCGTCGTCGCCGGTGGCTTCCCAGAGGGTCACCTGCGCGCGAGTGCCGTGGTAGTCGAGCTGGGCGATGGCGTTGCCGAAGAACGGCCCGTCGGTCCGGCGCCATTTCAGCGGCAGCGGTGGGACCCCGGCGCGTTGCGACATCGTCCGCAGCAGGCGGGCCGCGGTGTGCGACCAGGCGGCCTGCAGCGGCCCGCGCAGCGGTTTCGGGACCTTGTTGTGCAGCGGTGAGCAGGTCAGCTGGGTGATGCGGGAGTTCAGCGCGCGTGGGTAGTCGGCCTCGGCGAAGTAGCTGTGGTGGACGTCGCCGGAGATCACGCTGATCGTCGCGGGCGCGTCGGCGAGCGCGGCGCGGTCGCGGATGAGTTCGGCGAGGCGGTCGAAGGACGCGCGGAACGCCGCCCAGTGCTCCAGATCGCCTGCCTGGCGGACCTTCTCGGCGAGTCTGGCGTGCTCGCCGGTGCAGGCGCGTTCGTTCCACGACTGCAGGTGGTGCACGGCGGGCGGCAGCAGCCACGGCAACGACGAGGCCAGCACCAGGTGCTGGCGGTCGGCGGCGGCGATGTCGCGCAACCAGGCGAAGTCGCCGTCGGAGAGCATGGCGCGTTCGCTGGTCTCCAGGATCCGGCCGCAGCGCGTGTCGAGCACGACCAGCCGCACGCCGCCGAGGTCGCGGTAGTAGCTCCAGCGCATTCCCTTCTCACCCTGGTCCTCGCGGTCGGCGCGGGCGGCCATCTCGCGCACCACCGGCAGCGCGTCGCCGTGGCGACCGACCTCGCGGACCTCGCGGAAGACCGGGTCGGCGGCGAGGTCGTCGGGGTCGAGGTTGCCGATGTGCTGGTAGATCCAGTAGGCGACGAGCCCGCCGAGGAGGCGTTCGCGCCACCAAGGTCGGCCGGAGATCGCGGTTCGCCAGCTTCGCGAGGTGTTCCAGTCGTCGCGCACGTCGTGGTCGTCGAAGATCATCATGCTCGGCAGGGTCGACAGCAGCCAGCGGACCGGAGGGTCCTGCCAGGCGTGCCGGTAGAGGTGGGCGTACTCCTCGAAGGTCGCGACCTCGCCGACGGGCGGTCGCCGGGAATCGCGCAGCTCCGCCATTTCGCGGCGCACGGACGGCGTGGGCTGGTCGGCGTAGACCTGGTCGCCGAGCAGCATGATCACGTCAGGTCGCTCGTCCTCCGGGATTGCGGCGATGCGGGCGGCGGTTGCGGTCAGCGCGTCGGGCCCGTGGCGGTCGCGGCCTGCGGCGGGCCGGTCGAAGTGGCAGGAGCCGAACAGGGCGGTGAGCCGGTCGGTCCCGGTGACGGGGCGGATCACGCTGGGAGTGGCGTCGGGTGGGGGCCAGACCAGGTGATCGTCGAGACGCACCTGGTAGGGCGTCGGGCCGGTGACGTGGGTGGTGAGCAGCGCGTAGTGGTGGCCGCCGACCTGGAAGGTGTGCTCGGCGGCGTCGAGCACCTCGACGGTGCAGGGCCCGTCGGTCTCCACCCAGACGGTGGCGCGGCTCTGGTCCACGTAGCGCAGCAGGGGGCCCAGCACCAACTCGGTCACCGGTCCTGGATACACCACGTGGGAGGCCGGGGAAACTCGGCCGCGCGGTGTCCACTGTGGCCTTGACATGAGGAGGCGGGCCCGGTGTGGAGGGGTCGCGGGCCCGCCTCCTCGTCCTTGCGGTGGTGCTTACTTGATCGCGCCGACGTTGACGTCGATGCAGGCGTAGAAGGCGTTGGCGGTGTCGGCGACGTTCCACACCGCGAGCACCTTCTGCGGGCCGCTGAACCCGGACAGGTCGACGTTGTGCGACAGCTGCTGCGGCGGCTGCTGGCCACCCTGGTCGAACGAGCCGACGAGCTTGTCGCCGATGTAGTACTCCCAGGTGGAGGTCTTGTGCGCGGCGGTCAGCTTCCAGCTGAAGGTCGCCTGGGTGCCGATCGGGGTGGCGGTCCAGCCCTTGGAGTCGTCGTCGAGCTCGGCGAAGCTCTCGTTGCCGCCGCTGCAGCTCTTGAGGCCCTTCGGGCCCTCGACGCTCTGCGGCTCCCAGGTGATGGAACCGCACTGCACGGTGCCGGCGGCGCACTGGGCCTGGCGGCTCGGCGGTGCGTCGACGTAGCCGTGGGCGCTCGCGGTACCGGCTGGGATCGCGATCAGGAACGGTGCGACGGCGGCACCGACCATGGCTGCGGAAATCTTGCGATTGGGCATTGTCAGCTCCTTCGGGGGAAGTAGCGACAGGGTGAATCGATTCCGAACAGCGGAACCCATCGGCTGTGATCCGTTGTTCACAATGCCTGTCGCGGAGAGGAGTTAGTGGTCTGGACCATAAATCGAGGCTTGCGCACTGGTCAAGGACGAATCGGCTACGCGTCAGCCTCGGAGGGGCCATTCGGGCTCCTGACCTGCGCTGACGGATTGAATTACCGATTGGTCCGGATTTTCCCATTCCGATTGCCACTTTTTCCGAGGATTGGGGGGTGGCAAGGGGATTCGCCAGTATGACGCAACGCCATGGGCCGATCGGCTATCTGTCGAGAACTGATCATCCGCACGCGACGATCATTGTTCCATTCTCCGAATTCCCACTCCATCCCGCGATCGGTCACCCCCGGAAATGTCGTGGTCGCGTGTTTTCCACGAATGCGCGACCGCGCCGGCGTCCGCGGAGAACGGGCTCCTCGTCGAGCGGAGAGGTGAGGGGGTCGGACACGTCGTGAACCGCTGGATCGGCTGCGGGAGGACCGGCAGTTGTTGCCCGAGCCGTCCGTGATCAATTCTCGATCCGTCCGGTCGGCTCGGAGCAGGAGTGCCCTGGCTCCGTCAGGAGTTCGAGTGGCGGGGAGGGGTCCGGTTCAGCGGGTGCGCTTGAGGAGGGCGTTGGCGGCCGCGTAGCCGGACCCGCCGCCCATGCCGGGACCCGGGTGGGTGGAGGCTCCGATGTGCCAGAGGCCGGGGATGGGCGTGGCGTGGTTGCCCGCCGCGGGAAGCGGTCGCCACAGGTAGTTCTGGTCGAGCTCGGTGCTGCCGCCGTAGGGGTCGCCCTCGGCGGCGCTGGGGTTGTGCGCCGTGAGCTCCGGCGGGCTGATGATGTCGACCGCGCACACCAGGTCGTGGAGGCCGGGAGCGTGGGCGTTGAGCCGGTCGAGCACCCGGCGCGCGTATCCCTCGGCCAGCTCGCGGGTCCAGCCTTGGCTGGTGTCGAGCTCCCCGGCGGAGTCTCCGAGCGGGTGGAACGGCAGTTCCTGCAGCTGCAACCACAGCGATGCCGCGCCCCGAGGAACGCGGGTCTCGTCGAGCAGGTACTGGCTGCCCACCACGACCGTGGGGCGGCGCGGCAGGAGTCCCGCTTCGGCTTCGGCGCAGGCGATGCCGGTGCTCGACGAGCCGTCGGTGAGGTGCACGATCGGGAACGCCGACAGCCGCTCGTCGCGCCACTTCAGCGGGGCGGACAGGGCGACGTGGATCTGCATCGCCGCTCGCCCGTACCGGAACTTCTCGGCCTGCCGCACCAACTGGGGTTCGGCGGCGCTGGGTGGCAGCAGTCGGCCGTAGAGCGCGGAGGGCGCGACCGAGGCCATCACGCCGCGCCGCGCGCGCAGCACCCGGCCGCCCGCGACGACGCCGATCGCGCGGCCGTCCTCGACGAGGATGCGCTCGACCTCGGCGCCCGTCTGGACCTGCACGCCCAGCGAATCCAGCAGCTTGGAGAACGCGGTTACGAAGTTGCCGGCGCCACCCTCCACGACGGGCAGGCCCGCGCCGTGCAGCCCGGCGGCGAGCAGGCCCGTCATCAGCCCGCCGGAGGCGTGGTCCGGTCCCAACCCGGCGTGCAGCAGCCAGGGCGTGAAGAGGTGGTCGACCTCGCGGCCTCGGAACTCGCGCCGGTACAGGGCTCGGCCGCTGGAGGCGAGTTGTCGCAACCAGCCCTCCGCGCCGCGCACGCCACCGATGTTGATCAGTTTGGCGCCCTGCCACAGCATCGACCAGGACCGCAGCTCGCCGCCGAGCAGCCGGTTGATGGCGGCGATGTTCGCGCCGATCCTCTCCAGCATGGACAGGTAGGCGTCCCGGTCGGCGTCGTGCTCGAAGGCTTCGACGGTCTTGGCCGGGTCGCGGTGGCTCATCGTCACCCGCTCGTCGTCGGCGACGCTGGCCGCGGCCCAGGAGTCGGTGTTGCGGTAGACCAGCCCGTGCTCGTGCAGCTGCGGGCCGAGGGAGGCGTAGGCCGGGCCCGCCAGGAACAGCGGGTGCCACGACGAGTAGGTGTCGTGGACGTAGCCGGGGACCGTGCGCTGCTCGGATGTGATGAACCCACCGAGCCGGTCGTTGCGCTCCAGCACCAGCACCGAGCGGCTCGCCCGTGCCAGTTCGGCCGCGGCGACCAGGCCGTTGACGCCGGCTCCGACGACGATCACATCGATCTCGGCGCTCATCAAGCCGACCTTCCCGGGGCTCGCGAGCCCATGATCACCACATCGATCGGAAAGATCTTCGCATTTGAAACCTACACCGATCAAGGCTTGGCGGTGGGAAGGGTCCTCGGGAACCCGGGTCGTTGCCACCGTCCACACAGCACCGCCGAGCCCAGCGACAGCACCGCGGCGAGCGCCAGCGCCACCGGTGCGCCCCACGTCGCCAGCGCCAGCCAGCCGAGTCCGATGCCGACCACGCCGCTGACCGCCTTCGCGCTGTAGACCAGCCCGTGCACCTCGATGCTGCGGTGCTGGCCGAAGCACTCCCTGGCCAGCGCGGCGAACAGCGGGTAGAAGGCTCCGCCGCCGGCTCCGGCGACGGTCGCCCCGGCCACCAGCCATCCGGCGGAGGCCTGCTCGATGCCGATGAGCAGCAGCACCTGGCCCGCGGCCTGCACGGTGACCACCCAGCGCAGCGTTCGGCGACGGCCGAGGCGTGCGGCGATCGCCATCGCCAGCGTCCGGCCCGCGCCGTTGGTGGCCACGAACAGCGCGATCGCCGCGACCGGGGACAGCGGTGCGGCCAGCAGCGCCAGGAAGGCCGCGTCGAACAGCGAGACCGCTGCCGCGCAGAACAGGCTCGCCGCCATCACCGCGAGCACCGGGGTCCGGAGCGCCTCGGCGGCCGAGAACTCCCGCGCGGCGGGCGGGTTCGCCCGCGCCCAGCGGTGGTGGTCGACGTGCGCCGGCCACCAGTGCCGCGGCGGGTCGGCGATGAGCAGGCCGCACGCGGTCACGGACACGAGCAGCGCGGGCGCGAAGGCGGTCAGCCCGGCCTCGACGTGCTCGGGCGCGAGGACGAGGGCGATGACGAACGGGGTGGCGCCGTAGGCGAACGCGCCGGTGACGACGCCGACCCGGGTCGCGGAGTTCTCCGGGAACCACTTCTCGGTGGTGGAGGTGCAGGCGGCGTAGACCAGTCCAGCCCCGATCCCGCCGAGCACCGCGTACCCGGCGGCCACTCCCTGGCCGAGGCTGAGAACGCCTGCGGCGCAGAGGAAGCCGCCGGTGATGAGCATCGCTCGCGGTCCGGTCCGGTCGTGCTGGCGCAGGTGGGCGCTGGGCAGTCCGGCGCCGGCCTGCAGCACCGCCCAGGCTGTCAACGTCCAGCACAGGCCCGCGAGGTCGTGTCCTGCGGCGAGCAGTCCGGGGATGGCCGCGCCGAAGGCGTACTGCATGGTCCCGACCAGCAGCATCGGCAGCCAGCAGGCCCACAGCATCGCCGCGCGGGGCAGGCCGGTGAGCTCGCGCGGTCGCTCGCCGACCCGGTAGCGGCGGCCGTGGTGGTCGCGCGCCTCCAGCTTCGGCGTGTGCAGTCCGATCATCGCCCACTTCTCGGGCATCGGTGTCACCGTCCGCTCGGCTCGGGGTGTTGCTGCTCACAAGGACTTCGCCAACCGGACATTCCGACGGCATACTGTATGCAGGAGATACGGGAGGAGGTGAGCACAATGCGGATCATCGGAAGCATCCTGCGCCGTCTCGAACGCATGCCACGTGGATTCGCGGCGGACGGGCGCATGTTGGGCCTGGCCACGTCCGCCGCGATCGAATCGGCTCGTCAGGACGACCGGCGCGGCGGCGCGCGGCTCGAGCCGAAGCACGTCGACGAGGGGCGACTCGTCAACGCGCACGGCTGATCGTCGGTGGTGGTGACCGGTGCGCTCATCTCCCGGCGCCACCCCGGACCAGCCGCTCCTGCACCCACACGAAACCGATCGCGAACCCCACGCTGATCAGCGCCTGGTAAATCAGGAACGAAACCGGTTGCGGCGGCAGCGAGAAGCTGTCGCCCACCGCGAGCCTGGTGCCCACTTCCTGCACGAGCCGCGCCAGCGGGAACGCGATCAACCAGTACAGCGCGACGGGTGCGAACGCGCCGCCGCGCAGCACCCCGCGCAGCCGCAGCGCGCTGCACCCCGCGCCGAAGGCCGCCAGCGGCACCGCCAGCATCAGCCCGGCCGTGACCGCCCACGCCGGCGGTCCACCGGCGACCAGCGTGAACAAGGCGGTGAACAGCCCGGCGACGGTGCCGATGACCAAGCCTGGGGCGGTGATCCTCGTCGTCTCGGTCATATCAGCTCACGACCACTCCGAAGCGCACCAGGCTGTAGAACAGCATTCCGAGGTAGAACACCGCTCCCGCACCGATGATCAGGTTGCTCCACCACTTCGGGCGGATCGGCTTGGGCAGCATCCTGTTGTTCACCAGCAGCAGCACCACGCAGTAGGCGCCCATCGCGAAGGTGGACAGGAACGCGAGGATGTCCAGGATCGCGCTCGGTCCGTCGGCCGGGCCGAACAGCAGGATCAGGATCCCGAAGATGATCACGCCCCACAGGAACGCGGCGTAGAGGTGCGACATCCGGAAGCGCTTGGCCCCCGGCACGAAGTTGTAGGTCATGTCGGCCTGGCCCCGCGAGAACGAGTCGAACAGCCCGAGCGTCGCGTTGAGCCCGATCAGGGCGATGAACCCGAGGAACACCGTGCCCAGCAGCGGGGAACCCGCCGAGGAGAAGGCGTCCGACATCGCCGACAGCGCGGCTTCCCGCTCACCGCTCTCGATCAGCGACTTCACGTCCGGGTTCTCCCGCGAGGCCGATTGCGCCAGCACCGTGAACGAGATGGTCACCAGCATCGTGACGCCCCAGAACAGCAGAAGGGCGTCGAAGGTGACCCAGCGCCGCCAGCCCTTCCACTTGGCCATCTCGGCCGGGTCGTCGGTGTCGAACATGAACCCGCGCGAGGGCATGACCTCCTCCTCGCCCGCGTGCCTGAGACCGCGGATGCGCGGGATGTGCGCGCCCATGCCGGCGCCGGAATCGCGCAGGTGCAGCGTGTACCACATCTGCTGCATGCCCGATGGACCCGCGAAGGCGATGGCGCCGACCACCACTGGGAACCACTCCGGTGACATCGCCGCCTCCGGGAAGTACCCGAAGTGGAACATGCCCGCGATCGTGCTGGTCAGGTCGTCCAAGTTGCCCACCAGCGATGCGATGACGGCCGTTCCCACCACCAGCAGGCCGATGAGGACCGACAGCACGTTCTCCAGCAGGCTGTAGATCACCTTGGCCATGGTGAAGATGACCCCGACCAGCAGCAGCCCGGCGCATCCGGAGATGTACCAGGGGATTCCGGTGATCTGCTCCAGGGCCGCGGCTCCGGCCGAGAGGTGACCGGGCCAGATGTAGACCGCCATCGCGGTGATGAAGAAGAACCACATGAGCGGTTTCGCCACGCGCGCGGCACCGGAGAAGATGCTCTCCCCGGTGGCCATCGCGTAGCGCGCCATCTCCAGCATGACCACGGCCTGCAGCGTGACCCCGATCAGGAACAGCCACCGGATCTCCGGGCCGAAGACCAGCACCAACCGTGGCCACATGTAGGACTCGCCCATGCCCACACCGAGCGCGACGAGGAACACGGTGGGGCCGAGCAGGTGGATCGACGGCGGTGCGTCGGGAAGCTTGCGGATGGGCATGGGTTCCAGCCCGCCCGCGCTCCAGACCCGACCGCCGGGTTCTAATACCGGTTCTTGATCGTCTCTCCCAGGCGCCTTGTCAGCGTCCACATCGGACCTCCTTGTCCATTGTTTGCTGTGGAGCTTTGCTCGGCGGTGCAGGCGGCGGAACCGGATGCTCAGGTGGGACGAGGAGAAGGCGGCGCCGCCGCGTGCCTGACGGGCGGCCGATCAGCCGAGCAGTCCGGCGGACCTGGCCCACCGGTACTTCGCGCCCAGCACCGCCACCGGCTTCTCGGTGGTGTAGGGGAAGGCGACGATGCCGTGGTCGAACAGGTAGTCCGCCGCCTTCTCCACCTCGGTGTCGCCCGCCAGCGACACCACGATCGGCTTGTCGATCCCTTCCGCGCGTGCCTCCTCGGCCACGCGGGAAGCCAGTTCGGCGAACACCATCGGAGGGGTGACGATGGTGTGCCAGTAACCCAGGACCAGCGAGTGGATCCGCGGATCCCGCAACCCGAGCCGGATGGTGGCCTCGTAGGTGCTCGGGGGCTCGCCCCCGGTGATGTCGACCGGGTTGCCCGCCGCGCCGAACGGCGGGATGTAGCGCCGGAACTCCGCGTCGAGGTCCGGCGGGATGTCCATCAGGTCGAGACCGTTGGCCACGCAGGCGTCCGACAGCAGCACGCCGGACCCGCCGGCGCCGGTGATGATCACGACGTTCTCGCCCTGGGGCGTGGGCAGCACCGGAAGGCCGCGCGCGTACTCCAGCATCTCGTTGAGCCCGGGAGCCCGCACCACGCCCGAGTGGCGCAGGATGTCGTCGTAGACCTTGTCGTTGCCCGCCAGCGCTCCGGTGTGCGAACTGGCCGCTCGCGCGCCCATGTCGGTGCGGCCCGCCTTGAGCACCACCACGGGCTTCTTCTTCGTGATGCTCTTGGCGGCCCGCACGAACGCCCGCCCGTCCTTGAGGTCTTCCAGGTGCATGGCCACGACGTTGGTGTTGTCGTCGTGCTCAAAGAACGTCAGCAGGTCGTCCTCGTCCACGTCGGACTTGTTCCCCAGCCCCACGATCGCCGACACGCCCATCTTCGTGGTGCGCGAGAAGCCCAGGATGGCCATGCCGATGCCGCCGCTCTGCGAGGTCAGCGCCACCCCGCCGCGCACGTCGTAGGGGGTGCAGAACGTCGCGCACAGGTTCTGCGGGGTGTAGTAGTAGCCGTAGATGTTGGGGCCGAGCAGCCGGATCCCGTGCTTGCGGGCGACCGCGACGACCTCCTCCTGCAACTCGTGGTTGCCGGTCTCGGCGAATCCTGAGGGGATCAGCACGGCCGCCGCGACGCCCTTCGCGCCGCACTCCTCCAGTGCGGAGGCCACGAACTTCGCGGGCACCGTGAACACCGCGACGTCCACCTCGCCCGGCACGTCGGTGATGCTCCTGTGCGCCTTGCGTCCCATGATCTCGTCGGCCTTGGGGTTGATCGGGTGGATCTCTCCCGCGTACCCGCCGTTGATCAGGTTCTTCATCACCGAGTTGCCGATCTTGCCGTCTTCGTTGGAGGCTCCGATCACCGCGATGCTGCTCGGCGTCATCAGCCGCCGCATCGACTCCAGGATCTCCTCCTGCGAGCGCTGCGGCGTCACCACCGGCTCCTCGGTCTGCAGCACGATCCGCACGTCGGCCGCCGTGGCGCCCAAGGGCGTCGCGAAGACCGGGTTGAGGTCCAGCTCGGCGATCTCCGGGAAGTCGCTGACCAGCTCGGAGACCCTGCGCAGCACGTCCGAGAGCGCTTCGGTGTCAACCGGTTCCGCACCGCGCGCACCGCGCAGCACCTCGGCCGCGGCGATGTCGTCGAGCATCGCCCTGGCCTCTCCGGCGCTCAGCGGAGCCAGCCGGAACGTGACGTCCTTGAGCACCTCCACCAGCACACCGCCGAGGCCGAAGGCGACGACCTTGCCGAAGGTGGGGTCGGTGGTGGCTCCGACGATCACCTCCTGGCCGCTGATCATCTGCTGCACCTGCACCCCGGCGATCGCCGGGTTCTCGGTGTGGGCGTGGGCGTTGGCCAGGACCTGCCGGTAGCCGGCCCGCACGTCGTCCTCGCCCCTGACGTCGACGAGCACGCAGCCGGCATCGGTCTTGTGCAGAATGTCCGGCGAGACGATCTTCAGCGCCACCGGGCCGCCGAACTCGGCCGCCAGCGCGACCGCCTCGTCGGCGTTGGTGGCCAGGCCCTCACCGGCGGTGGGGATGCCGTAGGCGTCGCACAGCTGCTTGGCTTCGGGCGCGGTCAGCGCAGCCCGGCCCTCGGACCGCACCGCGTCGAGCACCTCCCGCACGCGGGCACCGTCGTATGCCACTTCAGATCACTCCGTTCGCCTTGAGCTCGGCCAGTTCGGACTCGTCGATGCCCAGCCGGTCCCGGAAGACCTCGGCGGTGTGCTCGCCCAGCAGGGGGGAGCGCTGGACGTCGACGGGGGAGTCGGAGAGCTTGATGGGGCAGCCGACCGTCTTGAACTCGCCTCGCTCGGGGTGATCGACGCTGACGATCATGTCGTTGTCGGCCAGCGAGGAGTCCTCGATGATCTCCTTGGTCGACAGGATCGGACCGCACGGCACGTTGTGCTCGTTGAGCGCGGCCAGCACGGTCCACTTGTCGTGACCGAGCGTCCACTCCTCGATCATGCTGAACATCTTGTCCAGCTTGGACAGACGGGCTTCCGGCGTGGCCCAGTCGGGGTCGTCGATCAGCTCGGGCCTGCCGATCAGTTTCGCGATCGGTGCCCAGCCCTGCGGCTGGACGATGACGTAGATGTAGTCGTTGTCGCCGCCCGGCTTGCAGCGCACCGCCCAGCCCGGCTGACCACCGCCGGAGGCGTTGCCCGAACGCGGGACCTCATCGCCGAAATCGGCGTTGGGGTACTCGCGCAGCGGGCCGTGCGCCAGGCGTTGCTGGTCGCGCAGCTTCACCCGGCACAGGTTCAGCACCGCGTGCTGCATCGCCACCGACACGCGCTGGCCGGCTCCGGTGCGCTCGCGTTGCAGCAGCGCGGCGAGGATCCCGGCCACGGTGTGGATCCCGGTTCCGGAGTCGCCGATCTGGGCACCGGTGGCCATCGGCGGGCCGTCCTCGAAACCGGTGGTGGACATCGAACCACCCATGGCCTGGGCGACCACCTCGTAGGCCTTGAAGTGCGTGTAGGGCCCGTCGCCGAACCCCTTGATGGAGGCGTAGATCAGCTTCGGGTTGATCTCGCGCAGCTTCTCCCAGGTGAAGCCCATGCGGTCCACGGTTCCGGGACCGAAGTTCTCCACCAGCACGTCGGACTCGGCGACGAGCTTGGTGAAGATCTCCTTGCCCGCTTCGGATTTCATGTTCAGCGTGATGCTGCGCTTGTTGCAGTTGAGCATCGTGAAGTAGAGGCTGTCGGCGTCGGCGACGTCGCGCAGCTGCTTGCGGGTGATGTCGCCGGTGGGTGCCTCCAGCTTGACCACGTCGGCCCCGAGCCAGGCCAGGATCTGCGTCGCTGACGGTCCGGACTGGACGTGCGTCATGTCCAGGACGCGCACGCCTTCCAATGCACTCATGACTGGCACCTCTTTGCTCCTGAAGCGGCCAAGCCGCTCGGTGGACTCTCGCTACTGGCACCTCAAGGCGGAAAGGACTCCGGGAACGGGGTCTCACTTGTACATGGTCTGGTTCATCGTTCCCGGGGCGTAGACCTCGGGATCGACCCAGACGTTGATCAACGACGGCTTGCCGGACTCGCGCGCCCGTTGCAGCGCGGGTGCGATGTCGGCGGGGTCGCGGACCTCTTCGCCGTAGCCGCCGAGCATCTGCGCGAACTTGCTGTAGGGGATGTCGCCGAGGGTGTTGCCGACCCGGCCGCGGTCCTCGCCGTACTTGGCGATCTGGCCGTAGCGGATCTGGTTCATCGAGGAGTTGTTGCCGACGATGCCCACGAACGGCAGGTCGAAGCGCACCATCGTCTCGAAGTCCCAGCCGGTGAGGCTGAACGCGCCGTCGCCGAACAGGCACACCACTTCCTTGTCGGGGCAGGCCTTCTTCGCGGCCATGGCGAACGGCACGCCGACGCCGAGGGTTCCCAGCGGTCCGGGGTCCATCCAGTGGCCGGGGGCCTTGGGCTGGATGACCTGGCCGGAGAAGGTGACGATGTCGCCGCCGTCGCCGATGTAGATCGAGTCCTCGGTGAGGAACTCGTTGATCTCGTGCACCAGCCTGTAGGGGTCGATGGGGGAGGAATCGGAGTGCTGGCGCGGGAGGCGCTTGGTCAGCGCGGCGTTCTCGACCTCGCGCAGTTCCTGCACCCAGCTCCTGCGGCCGCCTGCCCCGTTGTCGGTGCGTCCGGACGCGGCCTGCGACAGGGCGGTGAGCACCGCGTCGGCGTCGCCGACGATGCCCAGGTCGACGTCGCGGTTGCGGCCGACCGTGCGGTAGTCCAGGTCGATCTGCACGACCGTGGCATCCGGGGAGAGGCGCTTGCCGTAGCCCATCCGGAAGTCGAACGGCGTGCCCAGGATGATGATCAGGTCGGAGTTCTGGAACGCGTGGCGCCGCGCGAGCTGGAAGTGCAGCGGGTCTCCGGGCGGGAGCGTGCCGCGCCCGGCGCCGTTGCAGAACGCGGGGAGGTTGAGCTCGCGGACGAGCTTCACCGCCGATTCGGTGGCCCGGCAGGTCCAGGTCTGGCTTCCCAGCAGGATGCAGGGCTTCTCGGCCTTGACCAGCAGATCGGCCAGCTTCTGCACCGCGTCGGGATCACCGGCGGAGCGGGTGGTGGCCCGGTACCCGCCCGCCTGCGGGATGCGGGCTCTGTCCACCGGGACCTTGGCGTCGAGCACGTCGCGCGGGATCTCCAGGAACGACGGGCCGGGGGAGCCGTGGAAGCACTCGCGGAAGGCCATCGAGACCATGTCGGCGGCGCGTTCGGTGTGCGGCACGGTGGCGGCGAACTTGGTGATCGGGTTCATCATGTCCACGTGCGGCAAGTCCTGCAACGAGCCCATCTTGTGCTGTGACAGCGCGCCTTGGCCGCCGATGAGCAGCATCGGGCTCTCCGCTCGGAAGGCGTTGGCCACGCCGGTGACCGCGTCGGTGGTGCCGGGGCCTGCGGTGACCACCGCGCACCCGGGCTTGCCGGTGATGCGGGAGTAGCCGTCGGCGGCGTGGGCGGCGACCTGCTCGTGGCGCACGTCGATGACGTCGATGCCTTCGTCGACGCAGCCGTCGTAGATGTCGATGATGTGGCCACCGCAGAGGGTGAAGATCGTGTCCACGCCTTCGGCTTTGAGCGCCTTGGCGACGAGGTGACCGCCGGAGATCTGATCGGGTTCGCCTGCGTTGTCGGGTGCCGTCTGGGCCATCAGCGCTCATCCCCTTGTGTGAACACGCGTCTGCGGTCGTCTCCATACTGCATACCGTATGAGGTCCTTATCAGGCATACCGCAGCGAAGCGCGGGTGTCCATAGGTCGCCGCGGAAATCGTCGCCGGCCGAAATGCGTCCACAGTAGACACATCGAGTGCGGATCAGCTGGTCAGCGGGTCGATCCCGGCGCACTTCCGAAGGCTCGGAGAGCAAGAATCTTGCTCGATGGTTCACATACTGTATACTGAATGCACCGACACCTGCGCCTGGCCGCAAGACCAGAGCGGAGATCGATTGTGAGAGTCGCTGTTGTTGGCGCCGGTGCCATCGGCGCGTACGTGGGCGCCTGCCTGCATCGGGCGGGAGCGGACGTGAGCCTGCTGGCTCGTGGGGACAACCTGGCCGCGCTGCGCGCCAACGGCGTGCGGGTGCTCAGCCCTCGCGGGGACTTCCAGGTCTCGCCCCACGTCACCGACGATCCGGCCGAGATCGGCGCGGTCGACCACGTCGTCCTCGGCCTGAAGGCGTATTCCTACGCCACCTGCGGACCACTGGTCCACCCCCTGCTCAAGGAGGACACCACGATCATCGCCGCGCAGAACGGGATTCCGTGGTGGTACTTCCACGGACTGCGCGGCCCCTTCGAAGGCCACCGCATCGACACCGTCGATCCCGGTGGCGCAGTCAGCCGGGTCCTGCCGCCACGCCGCGCCATCGGCTGCGTGGTCTACGCCGCCACCGAACTCGACGCCCCCGGAGTGGTGCGGCACCGGGAAGGAACCCGCTTCTCCGTCGGCGAACCCGACGGCAGCGATTCCGGGCGCTGCCGCGAGTTCAGCGACGCCATGATCGCCGGCGGGCTGAAGTGCCCGGTGGAGGACGACATCCGCCGCGACATCTGGATCAAGCTGATGGGCAACGTCGCCTTCAACCCGATCAGCGCGCTCACCGGAGCCACCCTCGCCGGGATGTGCCGTCACCCGGGCGTGCGGGAGCTCGTGGCCGCGATGATGCGCGAATCGTTGGAGATCGCCGCCGCGCTCGGCTGCTCTCCCGACATCGCCATCGACCGGCGTCTGGCCGGCGCCGAGCGCACCGGTGACCACAAGACCTCGACCCTGCAAGACCTGGAGAGGGGGAAACCCCTGGAACTGGAGGCGATGCTCACCGCGGTCGTCGAACTGGCCGACCTGGTGGGCGCCGAAGCCCCCACGTTGCGCACCGTCAACGCACTCGGCGACCTGCTCGGCCAGCGGCTCGCGCCCGGCGAACCCGCGACGGCCCGGCACATCCCACGGGAGTGAGCATGTTCGACCGCAGCAGCACCCGGGCCTGCCGCGCGCAAATCGCGGCGGGCCCGGCCAGGGGCCAACGATGATGGCCCGCAACCACCGCGACGCCCTCGACCGCGTCCTGCGCACGACCATCGAGCGGCGCGCCCGCGAGACCGACGGTGCAGGGCGCTTCCCGCGCGAGAACATCGACGCGCTCGGTCAGGCCGGTCTGCTCGGCCTGACCCTGCCGACCGGGCACGGCGGCTACGGTCTCGGCCTCGGCGAGGCGGTCGAGGTCACCGGCCTGGTCGCCCGCGTCTGCGGATCCACCGCTGCGGTGCTGGCCGCCCACTACGCGGCCACGGCGGTGCTGGTCCGCCACGCCGATCCGGCACTCCTGCGCGCGATCGCCGCCGGCAGGCACCTCAGCAGCCTGGCGCTGGCCGAGACCGGGAACCCGGGACTGGTCCCGGCAGGACGCGTCGAATCGCGCGGGGGAGTGGTCGCCCTGTCGGCCCGCAAGAACTGGGTCGTCTCGGCCGGTGAAGCCGACAGCTACGTCTGGACCGGCCCGCGCGCCGGGCAGCGCGGCGGCCTGTCGCTGTGGCTGGTCCCGGCTGAAGCTCCCGGCCTGTGCGTACCCGCATCAGCCGACGCGGTGGGGTTGCGCGGGAGCGCCACCGCGAGCATCACCGCGGACCCGGTCCTGGTGCCCTCCTCCGCCGAGATCGGTGGCGAGGGAGGCGCCGTGCAGGAGTTGCTGGAAGTGATCCTGCCCTGGTCGTGCGCCCTGCAGGCCGCGCTCGCGCTGGGCCTGATGGAAGCGGTGCTCGCTCGCGGCGTCGAATGCGTGACCGGCCCGCAGCCGTCCTGGTCCCGCTGGCAGGACCCGCCCGCCGAGCAACCCGAGGTCAGGGCCGACCTGGCCCGCATGCGAACGCGGGTGGACACCGCCGAGCTGGTGCTCGCCGACGCCGTCCAGCACGACTGGCGCCCCGACGGTCTGCAACGACTGCTGCAAGCCCGCGCGATCAGCGGCGAGAACGCCGTCCAGGTCGCCGAACTCGGCATCAAGGTGTGCGGCCAGCACGCGTTCCGCCAGGACTACGGCGTGGAACGCCGCTTCAGGGACGCCCACACCGCGGCCCACGGCCAGCTCGCGGCGGATCGAGCCTTGGACCTCCTGGGCAGAATCGCCTGCGGGAACGCGCTCTTGGCGTAGGAGGCGGCTGTGGAGAGGAAAGAACGGCCGCTCCCCACAAGCGGCCGCTCTCCGGTCCCCCTCCTGAACGGTGACGCCGGTGCCGGCGCGATGAATCCCCCATCACTCACCGAACCGGCGCCCGGCCACCCGAGCGACCGCCGATCCAACACCGGACGCCCATGTGCCCCAGGCAGGCACCACGAATGGTGCACGATTCAGCTTTCTTGGTGCTTTCACAACGGAGAAACCGGAGCGTGTGGAGTTGATCTAGTCCTCGGTGCTGTGATCGAGGTAGCTCTTGCGGGTGTGTTCGGTGTGCTCGCGCATGAGGCTGGACGCGGTGTCGCCGTCCTTCTTGGCGATGGCGTCGATGAGCGCGGAGTGCTCGTCCCAGGCCTGCTTGCCGCGGCTCTTGGCGACCGGCGTGTGGTACCAGCGGACTCGGCGGTTGATCTGCGCGGCGAGTTCGTTGAGGACCTTGTTGCCGGACATCTCGGTGATCTTGGCGTGCAGCTCGGCGTTGGCGGCCACGACCGCTTCGACGTCGTCGGCCTTGAGCGCGGCGAGACCGGACTTGTAGATCTGCTTGAGCTCGACGACGCCGTCCTTGGTGGAGTTCAGCGCCGCCAGTCGGGCGGATTCGGCCTCCAGCAGGGTGCGCACGCCGAGGAGCTGATCGGCCTCTTCGGGGGTGGGGCTGTGGACGAAGGCGCCGTACCCCGGGCGCAGATCGACCCACTCGTCCTTCTGGAGCCACTGGAGGGCTTCGCGAACGGGTTGGCGGGAGACGCCGAGCGCTTCGGCCAGTTCCTTCTCGACCAGGTGCTGACCGGGTTCGAGCTCGCCGGTGATGATCAGTTCGAGGATGGCCTCGTAGACCGTCTCGCGCAACGGGACCGGGCGCGCCACCTGGCGGGCGGCGATGCCTTCGGACAGCTTCGAGGTCAGCGACATGCGGTCAGCTCCGGTTGCTCGTACCGACGGTGGCCACGGGCTCAGCCCGTGGTTTTAGCATACAGTATCCCGGTCTGTGGGCGCGGAGCCGCGAGCGGTGAACTGGTTCGTCCAGTGTGGAGCGGCCGCTGGGCCGAACGGATGGATAACCGGAGTGGTCCTGGACACCACCCTCCGGCCGGACTACAACCACCGGTGCCAGGCCCCAGAGCCGAGGTCCGCGGGGAACGATCCGCTCCCCACTGCCGGAGGCGCCGATGAGCGTGCCCGCGTTGCTCCTGCTCGCATCGGTCACCGTGCTGCTCGCAGCATTGGCCACCGACCTGCTCATCTGCGCCCGAGGCCGGGCCCCCACGCGGCACGACCTCCCCGTAATCGGAGCGGGAACAGCCGCCGCGCTGCTCGTCGCGGCCGGTCTGGGCATCGGTTCACCGGTGGTGGCCGGGGAGTTCCTGGCGGCTTGGGGTTCGGCTCTCGCGGTCACCGTGGACCTGGTCGTCGTCCTCGTGGTGCTGACCCACCAGGTTTCCGCGGCGAAGAGGCTGGTGGTGCTCGCCGTCGGCGCCTCGGCTCTGACGCGGATCGTGCTGGCCGCCACCGGGGTCGTCGGGGTCGCGTGGATTTCGGCGCTGTTCGGACTGCTGGTGCTGCTCGCCGCGTGGTGGTTGTTCCGGGGTGGCGAGTCCGGCTTGCCGCAGGCCGGGGCGCTGAGCCTCGGCGCGGTTCCGGCGGCGGTGGCGCTCGGCGTCTTCGCGGTCTCGACGACCGGCGGCGGATCGGTGGTGGTGCTGTGCGCGAACCTGCTCGCGCTGCTCGGTGCGGTCAGACTGGTGCGGCTGACCGCCCGGCTGTGCGCGCGGGCGCCCGACGCGTCCGTCGGGTTCTCGGCGCTGCTGGTGTTCCTCGGCGTCAAATCGCTGCTCTCCGGGCTGTCCGGGCACGGACCCGCGCACGACGCCGGGGTGACGGTGCTGTCGCTGGGAATGGCACTGCTGGTGGCGGTGCTGATGGTGATCACCGCGGTGCGCGCCGAGCGTTGACGGACCGTCGTTCGCGAGCCGAAGATGAGCCCTTCGCTGATCAGCCGGGCGGGAGGCGCCTTGAGCACCGGAACGCAGCACACGACGGGTTTCTTCCACGGCCGCACCATCGATGAGCTCGGCGAGCAGCTGCGCCGCGAGGAGCTGCGCGCCGTCGACCTCGCCACGGCCGCGCTCGGCGCGGTCGACGCGCTCGACGGCGAGCTCAACGCCGTGGTCACGCTCGACCGCGAAGGCGCGCTGCGCGCGGCGGAGGAGGCCGACGCCGAGCTGTCCGGCGGTCTCGACCGGGGCCCGCTGCACGGCATCCCGGTGGCGGTCAAGGACATCATCGACGTGGCGGGGTTGCGCACCACCATGGGTTCGGCCCACTTCGCCGACCACGTGTCCACATCGGACGCCGAGTGCGTGCGCCGGTTGCGGGTAGCCGGTGCGGTGATCATCGGCAAGACCACCACGCACGAGTTCGCCTTCGGCCCCACCGGGGACCGCGCCTACAACGGACCTTCGCGCAACCCGCACGACCCCGGGCGGATGACCGGCGGTTCGAGCGGCGGCAGCGGCGCGGCGGTCGCGGCCGGGATGGTGCCGCTGGCGCTGGGCACCGACACCGGCGGCTCGGTGCGCATCCCGGCATCGCTGTGCGGGGTCGCTGGTTTCAAACCCGCCCACGGCGCGGTTCCCACCGACGGCGTGTTCCCGCTGTCGCGTTCGCTCGACCACGTCGGCGTGCTCGCCGGAAGCACCGCCGACTGCCGACTGGCCTACCGGGTGTTGGCGGGACTGCGGCCGATGCCCAGCCGCGAGCACGGCTCCGAGGTGTCGCTCGGCTGGATCCCGCCGGACCTGCTGCACCCCACCGACCCCCGGATCACCGGCGTCGCGCGGGCGGCGCTGGACGTCGGCGGGATCGACGTGCGCGAGGTCCGGCCGAGCGGGCGGGAGGGGATGCTGCGGGCCTTCGGCGCGATCCAGTTCAGCGAGGCCCACGCGGTGCACGCCGAGCGCATCGCCGACGCGCCGCAGCTGTTCACCGACGACGTCCTGACGATCCTGCGGCTGGCCGGTGAGACCGCGGGCTGGCAGTACGTGCGGGCGCTCGGCGAACGCGCCGACTGGCGCGCCGAGGTCGCCGAGCTGCTCGGCGAGGTCGAGCTGCTGGCCATGCCCACCACCTGCGTCACCGCACCCGAGATCGACCAGCGCGAGATCGAGGTCAACGGCACCCCGACCTCGGTGCGCGGCTCGCTGATCGGCCTCACCCGGCCCTGGAACCTCGCCGGAGCCCCGGCGATCTCGGTGCCCGCCGGAACGGTGGACGGGCTCCCGGTCGGCCTGCAGCTGGTCGGCCGACCGGGACAGGAGGACCGGCTGTTCGCCGTGGCCGCCCGCGTCAGCCGTTGATCGCCTCGGCGATCGCCTTGCCGAGGTCCTCGGTCGTGGCGGTGCCGCCCAGGTCCGGGGTGCGCGGGGCGGTGGGGTCGCCGAGCACTTGCTCGATCCCGGCCACCACGTCCGCGCCCGCCTCGGTGAGGCCCAGGTGGTCGAGCATCATGCCGACCGACCAGATCTGGCCGATCGGGTTGGCGATGCCCTTGCCCGCGATGTCCGGCGCCGAGCCGTGCACCGGCTCGAACGTCGACGGGTAGCGGCCCTCCGGGTTGATGTTGCCCGAGGGAGCGACGCCGATCGTGCCGGTCACGCCCGGACCGAGGTCGGAGAGGATGTCACCGAAGAGGTTGCTCGCCACCACCACGTCGAAGCGCTCCGGGGTCATCACGAACCGCGCGCACAGGATGTCGATGTGGTCCTGGTCCACGCGGACCTCCGGGTATTCCTGGGAGATCTCGGCGAACCGCTCGTCCCAGAACGGCATCGAGTAGTAGATCCCGTTGGACTTCGTCGCCGAGGTCACGTGCGGTTTGCCGAGCTCGCGGGCCAGGTCGAACGCGTAGCGCATGATCCGATCGGTGCCGAAGCGGGTGAACGACGCGGTCTGCAGCACCGTCTCGCGGTCGGTTCCCTCGTTCTGGCGGCCGCCGAGCTTCGAGTACTCGCCCTCGGTGTTCTCCCGCACCACCCAGAAGTCGATGTCGCCCGGCTGCTTGTCGCGCACCGGAGGCGTCACCCCGGGCAGCAGGCGCACCGGACGCAGGTTGACGTACTGGTCGAACACCCGGCGGATCGGGATCAGCAGCCCCCAGAGCGAGATGTGGTCCGGAACGCCGGGGTAGCCGACCGCGCCCAGCAGGATCGAGTGGTGGTCGCGCAGCCGGTCGAGGCCGTCCTCGGGCATCATCCGGCCGGTCTTGCGGTAGGTCTCGCAGCTCCAGTCGAAGTGGCGGTGGTCGAACCGCACGCCGTACTTCGCGCCGATCACCTCCAGCACGCGCAGCGCTTCGGGCATGACCTCGTTGCCGATGCCGTCGCCGGCCAACACCGCGATCTCGTACTGCTGCATGGGCACATCCCGTCGCAAGGTCGAGTGGACACGTTCGTGTTCATCTAACGCGTGGGGGGCCTCCGCGGGGAAGGGTCGTGCGGCAACGGTGGCGGACGACGGCGTCACCGGCTACCAAGGACGGGTGACCGACGACGGCGCGGTCTCGGCCCTGCGCGAGATCGCCTTCTGGCTGGAACGGCAGAACGCACCCACCTATCGGGTCCGGGCGTTCCGCCGGGCCGCCGCGATCGTGTCCGAGCTCTCCGACCTGGACCGGCGGGTCGGAACCGGCGCGCTCACCGACCTGGAGGGCATCGGTCGCACCACGGCCGCGGTCATCACCCAGGCCCACAGCGGTGAAACACCCGACTACCTGGCGAAGCTGCGCGACGAGGCCGAGGTTCCCGAGCACGGCGAGACCCTGCGGGCCGCGCTGCGCGGCGACTGCCACACCCACTCCGACTGGTCCGACGGCGGGAGCCCGATCGTCGAGATGGCCGCCACCGCGCGAGAACTGGGGCACGAATGGATGGCGCTGACCGACCACTCGCCTCGGCTCACGGTCGCGCGGGGTCTGTCGGCTGACCGGCTGCGCGAGCAGCTCGGCGTGGTCGGCGAGCTCAACCGGAGGATGGCGCCGTTCCGGATACTCACCGGCATCGAGGTCGACATCCTCGGTGACGGCAGCCTCGACCAGGACGAGGACCTGCTCGCCGAGCTCGACGTCGTGGTGGCCAGCGTGCACTCGGACCTGCGGATGGCCTCGGGGCCGATGACCCGCCGCATGGTCGCCGCCGCGCGCAACCCGCACGTCGACGTGCTCGGGCACTGCACGGGTCGGCTCATCGGCGTCCGCAAGCGAGCGCAGTCGACCTTCGACGCGCGAGAGGTGTTCACCGCCTGCCGCGACCACGAGGTCGCCGTGGAGATCAACTCCCGGCCCGACCGGCTCGACCCGCCCCGCGAGCTGCTGAACCTCGCCCGCGACCTCGGCTGCCAGTTCAGCGTCGACTCCGACGCCCACGCCCCAGGCCAACTCGACTGGCTGTTCCACGGCTGCGCCCGGGCCGAGGAGTGCGGCATCGGTCCCGACCGCGTCATCAACACCCGCTCGGCAGCGGATATCGCCGCCTGAAAGCCCTCTTGCGGGCTCCTCGGGCGGGCTGTCACCGTACGCGTGAGCCGCCGTTGCGACGAAGCAGCAGGCCCATGCCCGGTTTTCGGGGCGACGGCACGTCGAGAGCGAGGCGCTCATGCCGGCCACCGAACCAGCGAACCCCACCCGGCCAGACCCCAGCGGGCCGCAGAACCTCGAACGCTTCCGCGCGGACGTCGCGCGCATCATCGACGACTACCCGCACCAGCCGGTGTTCCCGCTGTACGTGGCGCTGCGCGACCTGCGCGACCGGGCGATGAAGGTGCTGGAACGGCGGGTGCCCGCCGAGCACGCCCGCGACTGGTTCCACACCACCGGACTGGTGTGCGCGGCGATGGCCAACGCCTCCTTCGACCTCGGGCACTCCGCGGCGGCCGAAGCTCAGGCGCGCACCGCCTTCCAGTGCGCCGAGCAGGCCGGCAGCAATGCGCTGCGCTGCTGGCTCCGGGGCACGCAGAGCCTGGTCGCCTACTGGGACGACCGGTGCCGCGACTCGGTCGAACTCGCCCAGGACGGGCTGCGCCACCAGCCCGAAGCCGGTACCGCCATGGTGCGGCTGGCGGCCGTGGAGGCCCGCGCGCAGGCGCGGCTGGGCGATGCCCACGCCGCCGAACGCGCCCTGACCCGCGCCGAGGAAGCCCGCGATCAGGTCGCCGAGGCCGACGACCCGGCCGGGTTGATGGAGTTCCCGGTCGCCAAGCAGTACGGCTACGCCTCCTCGACCGCCCTGTGGCTCGGTGGCCAGGTGGGGCTCGCGCGCGCCGAGCGGGACGCGATCACCGCCATCGCCGGTTACGCGCAGGAACCCGCCGCGCGGCAGCGCATCGGCGAGCTGTGCCTGGCGCGGCTGGACCTGGCCGCCGCTCGGTTGCGGGGCGGGGAGCTCGACGGCGCCGCTGAGCAGGTCGACCTGGTGCTGGCGGCGGCTGCCACGCGGCGGACCGAGGCCCTGCTGCGGCGGCTGCGCCGGCTCGGCAAGGCCCTGGAGCGCACCCCGCTGCAGGCGGCCCCTGCGGCGGTGGAACTGCGCGAGAAGATCGGCTCGTTCTGCGCGGCCCGCGGGGTGTCGCCACCGATCGGGCAACCTCGTTGAAGCTTGAAATGCTGTTAGGCTCTGGAGCGTGAGTGCAACGCGCTGGTTGAGCGACCGCGAGCAGCGCGCTTGGCGGAAGCTGGCCGCCCTGATGGCGGTGGTGCCGGCCTCTCTGGACGCGCAGCTGCAGCGCGACGCCGGGCTGACGATGTTCGGCTACTGGGTGCTGGCGATGCTGTCGGAGGCGCCCGGGCACCAGCTGCGGATGAGCCACCTCGCGCAGCAGTCGAACGCCTCGGCCTCGCGCGTCTCGCACGTGGTGTCGCGGCTGGAGAAGCAGGGCTACGTCTCCCGCCGCAAGGCCGAGGACGACGCGCGCGGCAGCATCGCCGAGCTCACCGACGTCGGGATGGACAAGGTCGTCGCGTCCGCCCCCGGCCACGTCGAGCAGGTCCGATCGCTGATCATGGACGGCCTCGACGAGGACCACGTCCAACTCCTCGACGAGCTCTGCACGGCCATGCTCGCCCAGGTCGACCCGGGCGGAACCCTCTCGGTGACCCCGCCCGGCTGACCCGGTCTCAGGCCGCTTCGTCGGAGTCCGATTCCGAGGCGAACTGCGTGCGGTACAGCTCCGCGTAGTGACCGCCCCTGGCGAGCAGCTCCTCGTGGGTGCCCTCCTCGGCGATCGTGCCCCCGTCGATCACCAGGATCCGGTCCGCCTCCCGGATGGTCGCCAGGCGGTGGGCGATGACCAACGCCGTGCGGCCCGACAGCGCTGTGGCCAGCGCCCGCTGCACCGCCGCCTCCGACTCCGAGTCCAGGTGGGCGGTGGCTTCGTCGAGCACCACGATCGGCGGCGCCTTGAGCAGCAGCCGGGCGATCGCCAGCCGCTGCTTCTCACCGCCGGAGAGCCGGTGCCCGCGATCGCCGACCACCGTGTCCAGCCCGTCGGGCATGGTCTCGATCAGCTCGCCCAGCTGCGCGGTCCGCAGCGCCGCGACGAGCTCGTCCTCGGTGGCTCCCGGGCGGGCGAAGGCGAGGTTCTCCCGGATCGAGTCGTGGAACAGGTGCGCGTCCTGGGTGACCACTCCGACGTGATCGTACAGCGACGCCAGCGACGCCTCCCGCACGTCGATCCCGCCGATGCGCACCGCGCCCGCATCGACGTCGTAGAGCCGACCGGCCAGGTTCGTGATGGTCGTCTTGCCCGCGCCCGAGTGACCGACCAGCGCGATCGTCTGACCCGGTTCGGCTCGGAAGCTGACGTCGTGCAGCACCGGGTGGGCGGGGGCGTGGTCGGCCCGCGCCACCGACTCCAGCGACGCCAGCGACACCTCGCTGGAGGCGGGGTAGCGGAACGAGACCTGGTCGAACTCGACGTCGGAGGCTCCGGCTGGCAGTTCACGGGCGTCGGGCTTCTCGGTGATCATCGGCTCGAGGTCGAGGACCTCGAAGACCCGGTCGAAGCTCACCAGCGCCGTCATCACGTCGACGTGCACGTTCGACAGGGCCGTCAGCGGCCCGTAGAGCCGGTTGAGCAACGTCGCCAACGCCACCAGCGTGCCCAGCTGGAACGCCCCGGCCAGCACCAGACCGCCACCCAGGCCGTAGACCACGGCGGTGGCCAGCGCCGCCAGCAGCGTTAGCGCCACCATGAACACCCGGCTGTACATCGCCGAGATGATGCCCATGTCGCGGAC
This sequence comes from Saccharopolyspora aridisoli, assembly GCF_004348445.1. Taxonomy (GTDB): domain Bacteria; phylum Actinomycetota; class Actinomycetes; order Mycobacteriales; family Pseudonocardiaceae; genus Saccharopolyspora; species Saccharopolyspora aridisoli. The sequence continues at coordinate 183,373 of NZ_SMKV01000001.1, forward strand.
CTTCTCGGCGCGGTGGGCGAAGCGGTCGGACTCCTCGTCCGCGCGGCCGTAGAGCTTGGCCAGCATCGCTCCGGCCACCCCGAAGCGCTCGGTCATCAGCGAGCTCATCTCCGCGTCGAGCTGCATCTGCTCGCGGGTGATGCGCTGGAGCTTGCGACCCACCCAGCGCACCGGCAGCAGGAACAGCGGCAGCATGGCCAGCGAGACCGCCGTGATCTGCCAGGACAGCGTGAACATGGTGGCCAGCACGAGGACCAGGCTCAGGACGTTGGACACCACCGACGACAACGTCGAGGTCAGCGCCCGCTGCGCGCCGATGACGTCGTTGTTGAGCCGGCTGACCAGCGCTCCGGTCTGGGCGCGCACGAAGAACGCCACCGGCATCCGCTGCACGTGGTCGAAGACCTCCCGGCGCAAGTCGTAGATCAGGCCCTCCCCGAGGCGGGCGGAGTACCAGCGCTGGGCGAGGCTCATCGCCGCCTCCAGCACGGCGACCCCGGCCACCGCCATCGCCAGCCACACCACCAGCGAGAAGTTCCGAGGCACGATGCCGTCGTCGATGATGGCCTTGAACAGCAGCGGGTTGACCACACCGAGCACGGCGGCCAGCGCGACCAGCACGAGGAACGGCACGATGTCGCGCACGTAGGGCCGGGCGTAGCCGGCGATGCGGCGCAGCAGGCCGGCGGACAGGCGTTGCCGGGTGACGGACTTGTCGCTCGCGAACGAGCGCATCGTCGACCAGTTGGCGTTCACTTGGTGGTCCTTCGAGACGTGGTGGTGTGGAGCGGTTCGGGTGACTACATCCTCGGACTTCGTGCTAGGTGGAAGTCAATGCGCCTCCGGGATGTTCCCCTCGGCCGGCAGGAGGGGACGGTTGGTCGGCACAACGATTCGGCCACATCCCACCTCCGTTCGATGCGCCCGCAGAGGTTGATCTTGAACGATGGGCGTGCACCACCGGAGTGCCGCCCTGGGCACCTTCGGGAGTGCGGCGAGCTCGGCGAACCCAATCTGGCTGGTGAAGGAGAACGACCACGTGGTGAAGGGCGCGGCCAGGGACGGTCGAATCGTCGCGGAGCTCGACGGCACGCGACTTCCGCTGCGTGTCGCGGACCGGTTCTTCCTCGCCGCGCACAGTGGGGAGAGCCGCATCTCGCCGCGGATCGACGGGGAGCTGCTGGCGTTGGGATGCGCGGGCGGTCTGCTGGCCGAGCTGATCGTCGAGGAGGAGATCGCCCTGACCCCCGACGTCCGGCCCAGCGGCAACGGGCGCTGCCCGGACTTCCTGTCCTGGACGGTGCTGCGCGAGGTCCGTCGCGAGTCCGGGCACGACCTGCGCACCTGGCTGGAGTACCTGGCGCAGACCGCGGTGGAGAAGGTGCGGTGCAGGCTCGTCCTGATCGACGTCCTGCGCGAGGTCCCGGTGTCCGGCGGGCTGCGCGGCGGTTCGGCGGCGGCGTGGCGCATCGCCGACGAGCATCGCGGGAACACCACCGCGGACCTCGAAGAGCTGTTCACCGGAACCGAGACCGCCACCGGCAACGGCGTGATCACCGTGCCCGAACGGCTCGCCGAGATCACCTTCGCGCTCCTGGTGCGCGAGACCGGTGCGTTGCGGCACCTGCGGCTGTCCAAGCAGGCGCAGCGTCAGGGAGAATTCCGCATGGGATCCTGGGAATCACTGCTGCCCGGCACGTTGCGCGGCCTGGTGCACGAGATCGCCGTGGCACGCGGGAGATCCGCCATCACCCCGCGCCACTGAGATGCTCCGAGGAGCCGGGGCGGTCGCCGTGGTGTCCTACCTGATGATCCTCGCCGGGCTGGTCGGCGGGCTCGGCGTCGGAGCAGCGGATCTCGCCGAGCGGCTCACCGGCGTCGCGGTGGTGGTTCTCGACGGCCGCGATCCTGCTGGTCGCAGCCCTGGGGGTGCAGCGCATCGACGTCAACGGCAGGGTGCTCGCCCTGCTGCTAGCCGAGGTGACGGTGCTGCTGGTCTTCGACGCGGCGTTCGCCCGCGCCGGTCGCCGGATCGCTGATCGCGACCGGTGCGGCGAGCGTCGCGGTGCTGGCCACCGAGACGCTGGGGCTGGACCCGGCCGTGCACCTGTTCTTCCGGGCTGCCACGACCGGTGCTGGGCGTGCTGCTGACCTCGATCGCCGTCGTCGGGTACTCCCGCCGCGTCGGCGGGCACGGCTACGGCGCGTGCTCACCACGATCGCGCCCACCGCGGCGGCGGTGCTGCTGGCATTCGTGCTGGTGCTGGCGGCCTGCTCGCACGGCACCACGCTCGGCGTTGGCTCGGGGCACGCGCTGGGCCGGGTGGTTCTGTCGGGCCCAGCGGTATTCCACGTTCGGCCTGGTCTGGGGCGTGGTGCTGAAGCGCGCCGGACCGGAGGTCTAACCGCGCATCGGACTCCGCGCGCGGGCCACCGTGGTGCGGATCGGTCCGGAAGAGCTGGTCGGTCGTTGACCTCGGTCGCGGCAGGGCACTCGGCTCCGTGCCCTGCCGTGGCGACGAGGTGTCAGGTTTCGGCACCCGTGTAGCGGAACTCCCAGGTTCCATCACCGTTCTCGCCGGCGCGCTCGTAGATCAGCCGCGGTGGCACGGCCTCCGGATTGCGAGCGCGGGCGGGAAGGGTGATGCGCGGGATCGGGTTGCCCGATGAGTCGGCCGAGACGGTCAGCTCCTGGCCGTCCTGCGGCCCACCGCGGAGCCGGACCCGGATGTCTGGCACGGCGACCCCTTTCCTTCTCCCAGAGGACAACGACATCGGCTAGGACCCGCGCACCCCTGGCCCGGTTCCCGCAGTCACTTGATCGTGTGGGCGAAGAGCTCATCCCGTACCCAGATCCAGGAGCTCGTACCGGCACATCCTGGTAGGAACGACGGATGAACGTAGCACGAGCAGTGCGATTGACCTTCACCGCCGGTGCGGTCGAATCCGACACGCACGTCAACCTCTCGGCGGTGCGCACCGACGGTGAGCACCTGTGGATCGCCGGCGACGAGACGGCCACGGTCGAACGGCTCACCTGTGACGACCCAGGGAACCCCACCGAATACCGGGAGCACGTGAGCTTCCCGCTCGCCGACGTCATCGATCTGCCCGGCGAAGCCGACGAGGAGGTCGATGTCGAGGGGATCTCCCGCAACGGGCCGTTCCTGTGGGTGGTGGGGTCGCACAGCGCCAAGCGGCGCAAGATCAAGTCGCACCACTCCGACGCCAAGGCCGCCAAGCGGCTCGCCTCCGTCAGCGCCGAACCGAGCCGCCGGGTGCTCGCCCGCATCGCCCTGTTCGACGACGTGCCCGCCGAACGCACCCCGGAGGGCGCGCGCAGCGCCGGCCTCGGCAGGGGAGGTTTGTTCGAGCTGCTGGCCGACGACGAGCACTTGGCGCCCTTCTTGCGCATCCCCGGCAAGGACAACGGACTCGACGTCGAAGGCATCGTCGTTCACGGCGAACCCGGTGAGGAACGCGCCTACCTCGGCCTGCGTGGTCCGGTGCTGCGCGGCTGGGCGGTGGTGCTGCTGCTGGAACCCCGCGAGGACGACGGGGAGCTGGAATTGCGCAAGCTCAACGGCCACCGCTACGCCAAGGTCTTCCTCGACCTCGACGGTCTGGGCATCCGCGACATGTGCGTGCACGGCGACGACCTGCTGGTGCTCGCCGGGCCCTCGATGGACCTCGACGGCCCGGTCCGCGTCTACCGCTGGCCGGGCGCGGCCACCCTCGACGCGGCGGATGTCGTCCACCGCGCCGAACTGCACCGCGTGCTCGAACTGCCGCACGGTGAAGGCGACGACCACGCCGAAGGGATCGCCCTGCTGCCCTCCGGTGAGCTGCTCGTCGTCTACGACAGCCCGGCACCGCACCGGCTGGAGGAGTCGGGCGCGGTGCTGGCCGACGTCGTCCCGCTCTGACCGGTCAGGTGTCCGGGTGGACCAGGACGTGGAGCGTCCTGGGGCCGTGGACGCCCTCGACGCGGTTGAGCTCGATGTCGCTGGTGGCCGAGGGGCCGCTGATGAACGTCGTCGGGCGGACCGGGTCCAGGCGGGACAGCGCGGCGGGCACGTCGTCGCAGACCTGAGACTCGCCGATCACGCAGATGTGCAGGTCCGGGACCAGGGTGGTCGTCCGGCGACCCTGGCCGGGACCGTGGTCCAGCACGATGGTGCCGGTCGAGGCGATGCCCACCGCAGCTGTGGTGATCACCGCGTCGACCTGCTCCAACGCCGCCGTGTCGGCCGCCGGGTCGATGAGCTCGAACGCCTCGCCCAGCTCGTCGGACCACGCCTGTGGTGCCCCGTCCGGTATGAGCAGCCGCCGCGCTCCCGCCGCGCGAGCGGTCGCGGCGATCGCCGGTGCGACGGCGTCGGCGGCCACCCGGTCCACAGTGGCCCGGTAGTCGGCCACCGCGTCGCAGAACGACCCCACCAGATCCGCCAGCGGACGCGTCATGCGGTAGTCGCGGTGAACGGCCGACAGGGGAGTGCGCTCGGCATCGCGCAGCGCCCGACGAACCCGCCCCAGCACTTCCTCGCGGGCCATATCCGAACTCATGGCTTGCCTCCTCGGGTCCGCTCCCACCAGGACCGGAACGACTCCTGCGCGGGTGCGGGCGCATCCCGCGCGTCGGTCCACCGCGACAGCGGGGCGGGCAACCGCCCGATCGTGCCGCGGCGGCCGATCACCTTCCGGCTCCACGACGCCACCTTCTGCGCCACCGCCAACCGCTTCGCATCGCCCAGCACCCACGAGGCCACGCCCATCAGCGCGTCCATCGGCTTGTCGCGGACGCCCGAGCGCTCCTCGACGACCCGAGTCCGCAGGTGCACCAGCAGGTCCGGGATGTCGATGGCCACCGGGCACACGTCGTAGCACGCCCCGCACAGCGAGGACGCGTACGGCAGGGACTTGTCCACCTCGGACGCGGTACCGCGCAGCTGCGGCGTCAGAACGGCGCCGATCGGCCCCGGGTACACCGAACCGTAGGCGTGGCCGCCGGTGCGCTCGTAGACCGGGCACACGTTCAGGCAGGCCGAGCACCGGATGCAGCGCAGGGCCTGCCGACCGACCTCGTCGGCCAGCGCGTTGGTGCGCCCGTTGTCCAGCAGCACCACGTGGAACTCCTGCGGCCCATCGCCTGCGGTCACACCGGTCCAGGTGGAGGTGTAGGGATTCATCCGCTCGCCGGTGCTCGACCGCGGAAGCAGCTGCAGGAACACCTCCAGGTCCCGCCAGCTCGGCACGAGCTTCTCGATGCCCACCACGCTGATCAGCGTCTGCGGCAGCGTCAGGCACATCCGCCCGTTGCCCTCGGACTCCACCACCACCAGCGTGCCGGTGTCGGCGACCGCGAAGTTGGCCCCCGAGATCGCGACCTTGGCGCGCAGGAACTTCTCCCGGAGGTGCCTTCGCGCCGCGTCGGCCAGTCGCGCGGGCTCGTCGGTCAGGTCATCCGGAGCCGGGGTGCCGACCTTGCCCATCTCGCTGCGGAAGATCTCCCGGATCTCCGCGCGGTTGCGGTGGATCGCGGGCACCAGGATGTGGCTGGGGGTGTCGTGTCCCAACTGGACGATCAACTCCGCCAGGTCCGTCTCCCACGCGTCGATCCCGGCCTCGGCCAGCGCTTCGTTGAGCTCGATCTCCTGGGTGGCCATCGACTTGACCTTGACGACCTCGCGTTCGCCAGTGGCCTGCACCAGCTCGGTCACGATCCGGTTGGCCTCGTCGGCGTCGCGGGCCCAGTGCACAGTGCCGCCCGCCTCGGTCACCGCGGTCTCGAACCGTTCGAGGTAGATGTCCAAGTTGGACAGCGTGTGGGCCTTGATCTCCGCGCCGGACTCCCGCAGCTGCGCCCAGTCGTCCAGCTCCTCGACGACATCGGCGCGCTTGCGGCGGATCGTGGTGGTGGCGTTGGCGAGGTTGTGCCGCAGCTGCGAATCCGCGAGTTCGCGCTTGGCCGCGTCCGGGAACGCGGGCATTCCCAGGTGAGTCGCGCTCACAGCTGGTCTCCTTCCGTTGATGCCAGGACCTCGGCCAGGTGCATCACCCGGACCCCGGAGCGCTCGCGGGACAGCAATCCGCCGATGTGCATCAGGCACGATGAGTCCCCGGCGCACAGCACCTGCGCGCCGGTCTCGCGCACGTGGCGCGCCTTGTCCGATCCCATCGCCACCGACACGTCGGGGTTCTTCAGCGCGAACGTGCCCCCGAAGCCGCAGCACTGCTCTGACGCGGGGAGCTCCACCAAGTCCAGCGACCGCACCGCGCGCAGCAGCCGCAGCGGGCGTTCCCCGACCCGCAGCAGCCGCGTCGAGTGGCAGGTGGGGTGGTAGGTGACCCGGTGCGGGAAGTAGGCGCCGACGTCGGTCACGCCCAGCACGTCGACCAGGAACTCCGAGAGCTCGTGAACCTTCGGCGCGGTGTGCTCGACGGCGCGGGTCAGCGCGCGGTCGCCGTCGGCGACCATCGCGTGCTGGTGGCGAACCGAGGCCACGCACGAACCCGACGGCGCCACGATCGCGTCGTAGCTGGCGAAGGCCTCGACGAAGGTCCGCACCGAGGACTTCGCCTGCTTCCGGTACCCGGTGTTGGTGTGCATTTGACCGCAGCAGGTCTGGGCCGCGGGGAAGTCCACCTCGCAGCCGAGCCGCTCCAGGACCTGCAGCGTCGCCTTCGGGGCTGACGGGAACAGCGTGTCGCCGAGACAGGTCGCGAACAGAGCCACCCTCATGCGCGCATCACCGGTTCCTCTCCGTTCGGAGCTCAGAGCATCCTCGCGCACCGCGCGCCACAACACCGGACATGCTGACCATTGTATGGTCCGACCACAGCGGAGATTTACCCCAGGTACCGGTGCGGGCGACGACGCGGGGAGTGGGCGACGCCGAATGGCGACGAGTCGCGCGCACCCGCACCTACGAGCTGGTCGTCGAGCGGGGCGAGGAGCAGCGCCTCCCGTGCGCTCAAGATCGGTGACCGGCTGCCCGCCGAACGCGACCTCGCAAGGTGCTCGGCGTCAGCCAGACGCTCGCAGTGCTGCGCGCGGCGTCCGACCAGCTTTGCGGATGCCTACGCCGGGGAACTGCGGCGTCGGTGGAGAAGATCGAGCAGGCGGTGCTTCGTCGAGGCACGGCGGATCACCGCGACTCGCGCGAGAGGTACTCCCCTGTCGGTACGCAGTCAGCGCACCACGGCACGGGACTGCGGGGAGACCGCGAGGTCAGCGGCGATGCGACGAGTGGTTTCCAGCAGGGGCGGGAGCAGGTCGTCGCGTGCCGCTTCGAGAGTGGTCCGGCTGGCGTGCGAGGAGATGTTGGCCGCGGCGACGACCCGGCCGTAGCGGTCGCGGATCGGAGCCGCGATCGAGCGCAGTCCCGCCTCCAGCTCCTGGTCGACCAGCGCCCAGCCCTGCTCCCGGATGCGCGCCAACTCCTCGACCAGGTCGGCGCGGGTGGTGATGGTGTGCGGGCCCAGCGGTGCGAGGTCGACCTGATCGAGGTGCGCGTGCAGCTTCTCCTCCGGCAGATCCGCCAGCACCACCCTGCCCATCGAGGTCGCGTAGGCGGGGAACCGGGTGCCGATGTTGATCGAGACCGCCATGATCCGCGAGGTGGGAACGCGGGCGACGTAGACGACATCGGTGCCGTCGAGCACCGACACCGAGGCCGACTCGTGCACCTCGGAGACCAGCTGCTCCAGGTGGGGCTGGGCGATCTCCGGCAGCGACACGCTCGACAGGTAGGAGAACCCGAGCTCCAGAACGCGCGGGGTCAGCGCGAACACCCGCCCGTCCGTCCACACGTAGCCCAGGTGCACCAGGGTGTGCAGGAACCGGCGGGCCGCCGCGCGCGAGAGATCGGTCGCGCGGGCGACCTCCGACAGCGTCATCTCCGGATTGGCCTCGTTGAACGCGCGGATCACCAGCAGCCCGCGCGCCAGCGACTGCACGTAACCGGTGCCGGTGTCGGACTCGGACTCCATCGGTGATCCCCTCGTCGGCGCAGCTCCGGGTGAAGTTACTCCGTTCGCTCCTCGGCCAGGATCGTATTGGCGATGCCGAATGCGGTGTTCGCGCGGGGGACGCCCGCGTAGATCGCCACGTGCATCAGCACCTCCTTGATCCGCTCCGGTTCCAGACCGTTGCGGCGGGCCGCGCGCACGTGCATCGCGAACTCGTCCTCGCAGCCGGTCGCTGCCAGGATCGCCAGCGTCAGCATGCTGCGCGTCGGCCGGTCGACGCCGTCACCGGTCCACACCTCGCCCCAGGCGTAGCGGGTGATGAAGTCCTGGAAGTCCTCGGTGAACTCGGTCTTGCGCGCGTTGGCGCGGTCGACGTGCGCATCGCCGAGGACCGCGCGACGCACCTGCATCCCCGCGGCGTGGCGGGCTTCGTCGCTCATGCGGTACCTCCGAAGTGCTCCAGCAGCAACCGGTTGACTTCCCCGGGCTGCTCGGCGTTGGCCAGGTGCGCGGCCGGCGACAGGACTTCCACGCGCGCGCCCGCGATGCCGGCGGCGATGCGCTCAGCGTGCGACGGGGGAGTGGCGGGGTCCTCCGCGCCGGCGATCACCAGGGTGGGGGCGGTGATACCGGGCAGTTCGTCGAGGATGTCCATGTCGGCGATCGCCTCGCAGCACGCCGCGTATCCCTCGGCGTCGGCCTTGGCGATCATGTCGCTGAACTTCGCCCGGATGTCGGGGCGCTCGGCCGCGGCCGGGGTGAACCAGCGCGGCAGGGACGGCTCGACCATCGCGGCCATGCCGTTGGCGCGCACGGTCGCGGCGCGGTCGAGCCACGCGGTGCCGCCCAGGTCCGCCGAGGTGCAGATCAGCGCCAGCCGACCGATGCGCTCGGGAGCGTGCTCGGCCAGCCACATCCCGGTCATGCCGCCCAGCGACACCCCGGCGAAGTGCGCCTCGGAGATGTCCAGCCAGTCCAGCAGTTCCAGCACGTCGCCGCCCAACTGCGCCAGCGTGTAGGGCCCGGGCTTGCCCTCGGTGCCGCCGTGCCCGCGCTGGTCGTAGCGCAGCACGCGGAAACTGCCGGTCAGCGCTGGGACCTGCTCGTCCCACAAGCGCATGTCGGTGCCCAGCGAGTTGGACAGCACCACGACCGGCGCCCCCTCGGGCCCGGTCAGTTCGTGGTTGACGTTCACCGCTCCTCCAATTCGGTGTGTGCGGCCAGTGCCCGGTCGATGAAGTCCGATGCGGCGCCCAGGTGATCGCTCGCCGAGGTGGCCGCGATGACGTCCTGTTCGGACAGCACGGCGCGGACCCTCGGCTCCGCGAGCAGTTCGGCTCGCAGCGTGCTGCCGCGGTCGACGGTGCGGCGGCACAGTTCGGCGACGAGTTCCTGGGCCTCGGTGCGGCCGAGCGCGCCGGCCAGCCGGGTTGCGGCGTTCTCGGCGAGCACCAGGCCGCGGGTCAGGCTGAGGTTGGCGGCCATGCGCTCGGGGTGGACGCGCAGGCCGGACAGGAGTTCTCGCGCTCGGCTGGCCGCGCCGGCGGTCAGCCTCAGCAGTTCGGTCAGCGGTTCCCACTCGGACTGCCACGCCCCGGCCGCGCGTTCGTAGGCCTGCGGCATCGCCGACAGCAGCGTCGCCACCAGCCCCGGGACCCGGTGGGTCGCGGCGGTGATCAGCACCGACATGGCCGGGTTCTGCTTGTGCGGCATCGCCGAGGACCCACCCGGCTTGCCCTCGGTGAGCTCACCGACCTCGGTCTGGGCGTGCAGCTCGACGTCCAAGGCGATCTTGCCCAGCACCCCGGACACCGCGCCCAGGGCACCGGCGAGCTCGGCGATGCGGGTTCGGTCGGTGTGCCAGGGCAGCACCGGTTCGGCCAGGCCGAGCCGCTCGGCGAGCCGGGCCAGCACCGCGGGACCGTCACCTCCCAGCGACGCGAGAGTGCCCGCCGCGCCGCCGAACTGGACGGCAAGCGGCACCCGCTCCAGCCCGGCGATCACCTCGTCCAGGGCGGTCAGCCAGCCCGCGCAGCGCAGCCCGAACGTCGTCGGGAGCGCCTGCTGCAACAGCGACCGGGCGACGAGCACCGTGTCCCTGTGCTCGTCGACCAGCCGCGCGCATTCCCGAGCCGCTTCCCGGAGGTCGCCGAGCACCAGTTCCAGCACGTCGCGGGTCACCAGCATCGTCGCCGTGTCGATGACGTCCTGGCTGGTCGCGCCCTTGTGCACGTGCGGCCGCGAATCCGGGCCGACCAGGGCGGTGAGGTCCTTGACCAGGGCGATCACCGGGGTCGCCGAGGACGCCGCGCGCTCGCCGATGGCGGCGGTGTCGAACTCCGCGGCACGGCAGTGCGCGGCGATGTCCGCCGCGGCCCCGGCGGGCACGATCCCGACTTCGAACTGGGCGGCGGCAAGCGCCGACTCGAAGTCCAGCATCGCCTGCAACCACGCGTCGTCGCCGGTGCGCGCCGTGGCCTCCGGGGTGCTGAACATCGAACCGAACAAGCCGGCCTCCCTCGATCCCGTGTGGACTCGCGGCACCATCAGACCGCGAAGAACACCGTTTCGCCATCGCCCTGCAGGCGGATGTCGAACCGCACGCCGTCGGCCTCGGCGACCCCGATGAGCGTGTCCCGGCGTTCAACGGGCACCGCGGAGAGCACCGGGTCGGTGTCGTTGGCCGCCTCGCCCGGGAAGTACACGCGGGTCACCACCCGGTTGAGCATGCCGCGAGCCAGCACCGTGACGTTGATGTGCGGCGCCTCGGTCTGCCCAGCGGGGGTGGGCAGCGGGCCCGGTTCGACCGTGCGGAACCAGAACCGGCCCTCCGCGTCGGTGCCGCACCGGCCGAACCCCTGCCAGCCGGAGGACTCCGGGCGCGGGTCGTCGGGGTGGTCGAAGCGGCCCTGCTCGTCGGCCTGCCAGATCTCGATCACGCCGTCCGGGACGGGATCGCCGTTGCCGTCGCGGAGAACACCGCGCAGCACGAACGCGCCCTCGCGGTCGGCGGGGACGAGTTCGGGGCCGTCGTCCCAGAGCATTCCCCGCGGCAGCGCGAAGAACGGGCCGACCGTCTGCGACGGGGTGGTGGCGGGAGCGCCCATCAGTCGTCGTCCTCCTCTTCCTCGTCCTCGAACACCGTGGCCTGGGGACCGCGCAGCACGATGTCCCACTTGTAGCTCAACGCCCACTCGGGCGCGGTCGAGTCCAGGTCGAACCGGGAGATCATCCGCTCCCGCGCCTTCTCGTCGCGCACCGAGTTGAAGATCGGGTCCTGGTAGAACAGCGGGTCGCCCGGGAAGTACATCTGGGTGATCAACCGCTGCGTGAACGCCTGCCCGAACAGCGAGAAGTGGATGTGCGCGGGCCGCCAGGCGTTGTCGTGGTTGCGCCACGGGTAGGCGCCCGGCTTGATGGTGACGAACCGGTAGTTGCCCTCCGCGTCGGTCATGCAGCGGCCGGTGCCGGAGAAGTTCGGGTCCAGCGGCGCCGGGTGCCGGTCTCCCTGGTGCAGGTAGCGCCCCGCCGAGTTCGCCTGCCAGATCTCGACCAGCGTGTTGGGCACCGGCTTGCCGGAGGAGTCCAGCACCTTCCCGGAGACGATGATCCGCTCGCCCAGCGGTTCCCCGTCGTGCTGGGCGGTCAGATCGTCGTCGTTGTCCGCGCATCGGTCCTGGCCGAGCAGCGGGCCGGTGATCTCGGTCAGGTACTGCGGCAGGTACTGCAGGGGCTGCTTCGGGTGCCGAAGCGTCGAGGACCGGTATTCGGCCGAATCCAGCGGCGCGTGCGAGGCATCGTCGGACGCGTACTCCGGCAGGATGAGACCGGATTCCGACCGAGTCTCATGAACAGTCATGGAAAACTCCTTGAACTCGTCTTCGAGCTCTGTGGTCCTTTTGCGTGGCGGTGCGGGTAGCGGAACCTCAGACGCCTCCTGGCCCCCGGGATCCGCGTCTCATCTGTGCCAATGCGCTTCGCTGCGGTTGTCCTCCCCAGAAGACGTCTGAGAACCCGCGGCGGTGCGAGTTGCTCAGGAGGCGGAAGAGGAAGCATCGGTGCTTGCTCGACGGTTAGACCGTAGCCTTCAGGGCGCGCAGGACTTCCAGCTCGTTCTCACTGGGCGGATCCTGGGTCCCGAGGTCGTCGGCGACCTTGAGGTCCCAGCCAGCGGCCGCCGTGGCCTGCTCGACGGTGGAGCCGGGGCTGAGCTCGGTGAGGGTGAGCTCGCAGGTCTCCGGGTCGGGGCGCAGGACGCCGAGGTCGGTGATCACCTTGACCGGGCCGCGTCCGCGCAGTCCCAGCGCCTCGCGGTCGCCCTTGCCGGTCCCGTAGCCCAGCGAGGTCACGAAGTCCACTTGGTCGACGAAGCTGCGCGGGCTCATCCGCATCACGATCAGCACCTCCCGGCACGACGCCGCGATCTCCGGGGCGCCGCCCGCGCCGGGCAGGCGCACTTCGGGGTTGCGGTAGTCACCGCCGATGACGGTGGTGTTGATGTTGCCGAAGCGGTCGACCTGCGCCCCGCCGAGGAAGCCGATGTCGATGCGGCCCGGCTGCAACCAGTAGTTGAAGATCTCCGGGACGCTGATCACCGAATCCGCGGTGTCGGCCAGCACCCCGTCGCCGATGGACAGCGGCAACCGGTCCGGCTTGGTGCCCAGGGTTCCCGACTCGTAGATCAGCACGAGGTTCGGCGCGTGCGTGCGGCGCGCCAGGTTCGCCGCCGTGCTGGGCAGGCCGATGCCCACGAAGCACTTCGCTCCGTCGTCCAGCGACCGGGCGGCACCGACGGTCATCATCTCGTCGGAGGTGTACTCCAGGCTCATCGCGCGCTCCTCTCCGCACCGCGGACCTCGGTCGTCAGCCACTGCTCGAAGCGCTCGCGGTCCCGGCCGATCGGGTCCCATTCCTGGTAGTACTCGTTGTCGCGCTCGTAGTAGCCCTGGGCGTAGGACGGGTGCGCGCCGCGCGGCACCTCGGCGACGGCGGTGACCACCCACTGCGGCAGCACGACGGCGCCGGGCACCGGGGTGAGCTCCTCGACGACCTCCTCGACGGTCACCAGCGACCGCTTCGAGGCCAGGACGGCCTCCTTCTGCACACCGGTGATGCCCCACATCTGCACGTTGCCCGCCTTGTCGGCGCGTTGCGCGTGGATGATGCCCACGTCCGGGTTCACCGCGGGCACGGCCGTGAGCCGCTCGCCGGTGAACGGGCACTCGATGGGCTTGATGGTGTCGGTCTGGCCGGGCAGGTCGGTCCCGGTGTAGCCGCGCAGCACGGCGAAGGGCAGCCCGGAGGCACCGGCGGCGTAGCGGTTGGCCATGCCGGCGTGGCTGTGCTCCTCGATCTCCAGCGGCACCGGCCAGGAGTTCTGGATGGCGTCGCGGAAGCGGTGCAGCGACCCGACCCCGGGGTTGCCGCCCCAGGAGAAGATCAGCTTGCGCGCGCAGCCCGCGCCGATCATCTGGTCGTAGACGATGTCCGGCGTCATCCGGATCAGCGTCAGGTCCTCGCGGTGTTGCCGGATGATCTCGTGACCGGCGGCGACCGGGATGAGATGCGTGAAGCCCTCCAGCGCCACCGTGTCACCGTCGTGGACCAGCTCCGCGACGGCCTCGCGAAGGCTCAGGATGCGTGCCACCCCGACCACCTCTCGTTGTGCGCATTGTGAACAGATGTGCTGCATGCGAACAATAGAGGACCTACTGCGGCGAGGTCAAGGGCGGTTTCGCCTGGTTGGAGCGGTGTGGGAGCGGGTTAGAGCTCGCTGGCGGCCGGGAGCCCGTCCGCGGGCAGGCCGAGGATCTCGACGGCGGCTTCAGCGGCCGCCGTGGCCTGCAGGTACCCCGTCTCGCCCCAGGCCAGCAGGTCGCCGGCCTTGCTCGGGTGCACCAGCAGTCGCCGGTAGGTGCGCCCGCTGTCGGGGTCCGGCGCGGGCGGGTAGGCGCAGGAGATCAGCGCGGCCATCCGGACCTGCGCGTAGGGGGAGATGCCGTCGTTGACGCACTGGTAGCCGAGGTAGTGCGGCTCGTCGATGTCGACGGTGACCTCTTCCATGGCTTCGCGGCGCAGGATGTCGACGTAGGCGACCTCGCCGGGCTCCGGGCGCCCGCCGGGCAGCGTGTGCTTGGTTCCGTCGAGGCGGATCAGCAGCCTGCCGTCGGGCACGAAGAGGAACCCGTACACCTGCCGCACCGCCAGACCCGCCGGAACGGGGTCGGTGTGCCAGGAGAACTTGGGCATTGGTGCGGGTCCCTTCGGCAAGGTGCGGAGAAAAGATCACTTTACCCGAGGAGGCGGTGTGAGCACCTGCGTTCGAAAGGGTGTTTCCGCTGCGCACAGATCTCAAATCGGACTTTCGGGATGGATCAAGTTCTGTGACCTGGTTCACAGGGCTGGTTCGGGTTGCTACACCTGATCGGCCGAATCCGCTCCAGCCAGGAGGCATCGTGGCCATCCAGGATCGAGAGGTACCGGAGGCAGGGGCCGAAGCCCGCGAACTGCCCAGCAGGTTCCTTCCCGCGGCCAAGTACCGAGACCTGCCCGAACCCCGCACGTTCCGCCAGATCTTCGGGGCCAGCATCATCCTCACCGCCACCGCGATCGGTTCCGGCGAGTTCGTGCTGTGGCCCTACATCACCAGCCAGGTCGGGCTCGTTCTGATGTGGACTGCCGTGCTCGGCTTCTTCATGCAGTACATCCTCAACATGGAGATCGAGCGCTACACGCTGGCCACCGGCGAAACCGCGGTCACCGGCTTCTCCCGGATCTGGCCGCCGCTGGGCGTGCTGATCACCCTCATCGCGATCACCCCGAACCTGTGGCCGGGCTGGGCGACCGGCGCGGCCACCATCGTCACCTACGTGGCCGGGGCGGGATCTCCCGTGCCCATCGCGATCGTGGCCATGGTCGCCATCGGCGCCGCCCTGACCCTGTCCAAAGTGGTCTACAAGACCGTGGAACGCGTCGAGATGGTGCTGGTCGGCGGAATCGCGGTGTTCCTCGTGGTGGCCCTGTTCGTCGGAACCGGGCTGTCCGACTGGGCCGCTTTCGGCGCCAGCTTCGCCCACGTCGGTCAACTGCCGCCGATGGAGGAGGTCGGCGGTATCGCCGCGCTGCTGGGCGCGATCGCCTTCGCCGGGGCCGGTGGCGGCAACAACCTGGTTCAGAGCAACTGGGCGCGCGACAAGCAGATGGGCATGGGGCAGTACATGCCGCGCGTGACCTCGCCGTTCACCGGTCAGGAGGCCGCCGCCGCGGGGACCGGGCACATGTTCCTCGACAGCGAAGAGAACCGGCGCCGCTGGAAGGGCTGGTGGAAGGTCGCCAACGCCGAGCAGTTCGGCACCTTCTTCCTGCTCGGCTGCGGAACGCTGGTGATCATGTCGGTGCTGGCCTACGCCACGGTGTTCGGCGTGCCGCTGCCGGAGGACGACTTCGACTTCATCCGCGCTCAGGGCGAGATCTTCGGCCAGCGCTTCGGGGGGTGGTTCCAGACCAGCTTCTGGATGGCCGGTGCGATCGCGCTGTTCTCCACCCAGCTGGGCATCATGGACTGGGTCAGCAGGTTGACCGCCGACACCGTCAAGGTCACCTTCTTCCGCGGCAGCACGAAGGTCACGGAGAGCCGCATCTACTTCACGGTGATCTGGGTGATGATCATCGCCGGTTCGGCGATCCTGCTGTCGGGAACGGAGGAGCCGCTGGCGCTGATCCTGATCTCCTCGTCGGCGGGCGGCGTGGTGATGTTCCTGTACTCGATGCTGCTGATCTTCACCAACCGCCGGTTCCTCCCGCGCTACATCCGGCTGGGCGGCTGGCGGATGGTCATGATGTGCGTGGCCGTGGTGTTCTACGGCTACTTCTCGATCGCCCTGCTCGTCGACCAGTTCTAGACGGGGCTGAGCACGACCCAGACCTGACCGGCGTCCACGGTGAGCGGTGCGCCGGTCGGGTCCGCGTAGGTGGTGGGAGCTTCGGGGGAGGGCCGGTTCCAGGTGCCCTCGAAGCTCTTGCCGTCGCGCAGCATCAGCATCGAACCGCTGCCGATGCTCTCGGCCACCGGAGACGGGCTGCCCGCGGCATCGCGCACCGCAGATTCGTGCGTGCGGACCTTCTGGACGATCACGGTCGAGACGCCGAGCCGGCCGCTGTGCACCGCCGCGTAGGGTTCGCCATCCATCGAGATCATCCAGCGCCGCGACGGGTGGTCGTAGAAGAACCCGATGGTGGCAGCGGGGTAGCGGACCTCGTAGCGCTCGGTGGGCACGCCGCCGCCGGGAACGTCGCCGATCAGCGGCCTGCTCGCGCCGGGCCACGGCTGCGCCGGCGGCAGCCTGGTCGAGTCGACGAACAGGTTGTGCGGCACGGGGCGGGCGTCGTCGCGGGAGTAGGCGTCGGGCGCGTTGGCATCGGAGGCGTCGGTCAGCGGGGCGGCCGCGATGATCGGCAGCACCTCGGGAGCCGCGCCTGAGTAGGCCAGCGTCGGCCTCCCGTACTGCGGGAGGAGTTCGGCGTCGGTCTCGCGGGCGCTGCGCACCGGGCCGACCGTCTTGGGCTTGTGGGTCGCGAAGATGCCCAGCAACCGGCTCAGTCCGCCTTCGACCGGTTCGACGTAGACCACGTCCGCCGCGTCGATGCCCACCGGTGGGCGCCCATCGGCCGAGTTGTCGATCTTGACCGCCACCACCGGCGGTCCGTCAGGTGCCGCTGCGCCACCGCCCTGCTGTTGGCCGGAGGTCGTCCCGCCGCCCTGCGGTGGAGGTGGGACCGGAGTCGGCTGGCAGCCCGTCAGAGCCAGGGTCGCGAGCATGATCAGCGCGGCGAAGAACGTGCATGATCGGGTGCGCATGGTGCAGCCGACTCCTTCCCCCCGCTGTCCGAGGCTACGGGTCCTGGAACAACTCGCACTTCGATCGAGGTCTGAGCTTGGCGAAGGCGTGGGTCCCAACACCGACCCGTCCGGCCCGCAGCTGGCCCGCCTCGGCCGCAGGCGAGTACGAGTCCACGACCTGCCGGAGGATCTCGTGACGGTCGTGGTCCCGGCCCTGGCAGGCGGCCCGCCGTGAGAGGTGGGTATCGGCTCCAGACGCGTCGAGGACCAGTACTTCGAGCTGCAGCCCGAGCACGCCGTGGCGACGGGGAAGTAGCCGGGACCTCCGACCGGCCGCGGGGCTGATCCGCGCTCGGGGGACGAGAGGTGACAATGAGGCCATGAGCAACACGCGGGTCGCGGTCGTGACGGGTGCCGGTTCGGGACTGGGGCGGGTGATCGCCCGCGCGCTGCTGACCGGCGGGTACGGGGTGGCGCTTGCCGGGCGTCGCGCCGAGCCGTTGACCGAGGCGGCCGGGGATGCCGCGGGCGCCTCGGTCATGCCGACCGACGTCACCGATCCCGACTCGGTGGCGGCGTTGTTCGACGGCGTCCGCGAGCGGTGGGGGCGGCTGGACCTGCTGGTCAACAACGCAGGCACGTTCGGACCCGCCGGTGACGTCGGCGAGCTCTCGGCCGCTGACTTCGATGCCGTGGTGCAGGCGAACCTGACCGGCTCGTACCTGTGCGCTCACCACGCGTTCCAGATCATGAAGGACCAGGACCCGCGCGGCGGGCGCATCATCAACAACGGCTCGATCTCCGCGCACGCGCCGCGGCCGCGCAGCGTCGCCTACACGACGACCAAGCACGCCATCACCGGGCTGACCAAGTCGATATCGCTGGACGGCCGCGCGCACGACATCGCCTGCGGCCAGATCGACATCGGCAACGCCGCCACCGACATGACCTCCGGCATCGCCACCGGTGCCGCCCAAGCCGACGGATCGGTGCGCCCGGAACCCACCTTCGACCCGCAGCACGTCGCCGACGCCGTGCTCTACATGGCAGGGCTGCCGCTGAACGCCAACGTCCAGTTCATGACCATCACCGCCACCACGATGCCCTTCATCGGCCGCGGCTAGTGGTCGCCGGTCGCTCAACCGGCGACCACGCCCCGTTCCATGCCGTTCGTCGGGAGCAGACCTGGTCATGGGGCGCTCGCCGGGCCCGTCGGGAGGGGCGGGCTGCGGACCCAGCGGGCGACTCACCACGGAGGCGAGCCGGGGCGTGCGGGAAGCGGTGGACGAGCTTGCTTCAGCGGAGGGTGATTCGGATGTCGTCGGATCGGCCGGGCAGGACGTGGCCGATCACCGGGGAACCGGGGACTTCGCCGACCACCAGGAGGCCACCGGAGGTCTGGGCGTCGGCGAGCAGGAACAGGTCTTCGACGCCGGTGCTGCCCGGGTCCAGGTGGGGTCTCACCCAGTCGAGGTTGCGGCGGGTGCCTCCGCTGACGTAGCCGTCGCGCACGGCTTCCCGGGCGCCTTCCAGGTAGGGCACGGCCGAGACGTCGAGCTCAGCGGTCGTGCCGGAGGCGCGCATCGTCTTGAACAGGTGCCCGAGGAGACCGAAACCGGTGACGTCCGTTGCGCAGACCGCTCCGGAGCGCAGCGCCGCCTTCGAGGCGTCCCCGTTGAGCTCGGTCATAGCCGCGACGGCGTGGGCGAAGCGCTCGCCGGTCCGCTTGTGCCGGGTGTTGAGGACTCCGATGCCCAGCGGTTTGGTCAGCGTCAGCGGCAGACCCGGCCGTGCCGCGTCGTTGCGCAGCATCCGGTCGGGATCGACCAGACCCGTCACCGCCAGCCCGTACTTGGGTTCGGGATCGTCGACGCTGTGCCCGCCGCCCAGGTGACATCCGGCCGAAGCCGCGATCTCCGAGCCGCCGCGGAGCACCTCCCCGGCCAGCTCGAACGGCAGCACGTCCCGGGGCCAGCCGAGCAGGTTCACCCCGAGCAGCGGTGTCGCGCCCATCGCGTACACATCGGACAGCGCGTTGGCCGCCGCGATCCGCCCCCAGTCGAACGCATCGTCCACCACGGGGGTGAAGAAGTCCGTGGTCACCACGACCCCCGCGCCCTCGTCGGTGCACACCACCGCGGCGTCATCACCGGTGTCCAACCCGACCAGCAGCTTCGCGTTCGGCTCGGCGACCTCCGGCATCAGCCCGCCGACGACCTCCTCGAGCTCGCCCGGCGGGATCTTGCAAGCGCATCCGCCGCCGTGCGCGTACTGCGTGAGCCGATACCCGCCCATCGACATCCTTCGCGGTCGGGGAACAAGTTGGCGGAGACGGACGGGAATCGAACCCGCCGCGCCGAGGTGCTCGGCGCCATCGGCTTTGAAGGCCGTGGGGGCCACCAGACCCCGAACGTCTCCGGCGCCCACTGTAGGAGGTAACTCCGATCAGCACAGATCAGTCCGTCACCGACTCCGGGAGGCCGAACTTGGCGAAGTCCACGCCGAAGAAGCACACCACGTGCTCGACCTGCTTCTCGCCGAGTTCGAGCACGTGCAGTTGGAAGGGGCGGAACACGTCGTCGTCGCCGCGGATGTAGACGCCGAAGGCCAGCTGCCCGTTGGCGCGGGTGTGGCGCAGCCGCAGCCCGTCCGGCCCGGCCGGGCACTGCCGGGTGTTGAGCTGCGCGATCCGCTCGCCGCCGCGCACCCACAGCCGGAAGGGGGGCATTTCCCAGACGGCCTCGGCGGTGAACAGGTCCACGATCGTCGACACGTCCTTGGCCTCGAACGCGGCCACGTAGCGCTCCAGCAGCCGCTCCTGCTCGGCGGTCAGCGGTTGCGGCCGGTCGTCCTCGGACGGCGAGACCTCGGCTATCTGGGCGCGGGCGCGCTGCAACACGCTGTTGACCGCAGCGGTGGAGATCCCCAGGGCGTTGGCGACCTCCGACGCCCGCCACTTGAGGACGTCGCGCAGGACCAGCACCGCCCGCTGCCGCGCGGGCAGGTGCTGCAGCGCGGCGATGAACGCCAACCGGGTGCTCTCCCGAAGTCCCACGACCGAGGCCGGGTCGGTGGCGGTGTCGGCGATCATGCCGTCCGGGATCGGCTGCAACCACGGCACCTCACCGGACTCGACGACCTTCTCGTGTGGCACGTCGTCGGCCGGAGCGCCCAGACCGCTGGGCAGCGGACGCCGCTTGCGGTTCTCCAGCGCCGTCAGGCAGGTCGTCGTGGCGATCTTGTACAGCCAGGTGCGCACGGAACTGCGCCCTTCGAAGCGGTCGTAGGACCGCCACGCCTTGAGGTAGGTCTCCTGCACGAGATCCTCCGCGTCCTGCAGAGAACCCAGCATCCGGTAGCAGTGCGCGATCAGTTCCCGGCGGTAGGAGTCCGCCTGCGCGACGAAGTCGTCGGTTGGCGCGGTCGAGGTGACTGGCATGGCGCTGTCCTTCGGTGTGAGGTGGCCCGACCCGATGCCGAAGACGCTAGCGCGCGAGCCCGACAAGAGGGTCAACAACGACCTTCGCGCCAATAGCCCATGAACGCCACCGCCTGCTCGGGGACGCCGTGCTCGTCGATCAGCAATCGGCGCAACCGCTTGATCATGGCCGCCTCGCCTGCCAGGAACCCGTAGATCGAGCCGGTCGCTGCCTCCGGCACCTCCCAGAGCGCCCGGGTGTCGACGTCGACGTCGACGAGCTCGGACTGCCGGGGGGAGGCGTCGCGGACCGGGCGCAGTTCGCGCAGCGCCTCGGCCACGCCCTCGGTGAGGAGCTTGCCGTGCGGTGCTCCAGCGCGCGCGTACCAGCGGACGTCCACCCCGGCGGGGCGTTCCCACTCCTGCTCGTCGCCGATGTCGGGGACCTCGACGCAGACCACGCCGTGCGAGTCGGAGGGCAGCGACTCGACGATGGCCGCGAGCGCGGGCACGGCCGTCTCGTCTCCGGCCAGCACCAGGCGGTCGGCGGAGGCCGGGGGAGACCACTCGCAGCCCCACATCCGGCCCGAGCCGGGGCGGTCCGGCGCGAACAGGCCGATGACCTGGCCGGGTCGCGCGGTGGCGGCGAAGGTGGAGGCGGGGCCGGCGTGGCCGTCGTCCAGCCCGTGCAGCACGAAGTCGACGTCGACCTCCCGGGCGTGGGGCCGGTAGGCGCGCACGGTGTAGGTCCGCAGGTCGGGTCGGACGTCGTCGGGCAGGTCCAGCCAGCGGGGATACCAGTTGTCGCCCTCGGGGAAGTCGCCGAGCGGACGGCCCGGTTTGGGCAGCACGATCTTGATGCGCTGGTCGAGACCGCCGAACCCGAACCCGAACCCGGACAGGCAAGCGCTGCCGAAGGTGATCCGCACGAAGCTGGGCCCGAGGCGCAGCACTCGGTTCACCACGACCGGGAACAGGCGGTACTCCGGCTTCGCGCTGGCGATTCGTCCGGTTCGTGCGGCTGTCATCTGAAACCTCCCGATGGTGGCGCTAGGTTAGCCTAGCCTTAGGTTCATGGGAGGTCGACCTTGCTTCACACGATCCGGGCCGCCGCGCTGACCGCGGTCTCGCTCGCCGCCATCGGCCCGCTGTCCGCGTGCGGATCACGCAGCCCGAACAGACGGGCAACGGCTGGTGCTACACCGATGACCGCGGCATCTCGGTGACTGCCCCCGAGCGCCCGCAGCGGACCGTCGCCCAGGTCTCGGCCGCTGCCGCGCTGCAGGACTTCGGTGTGAAGATCGCCGGAAACCTTCGGGCCGCTGGGGCGCGAGGACGCTCGGTCGAACCCAGGCCGGCAGCCTCGATCCCAGGACGGTCACCGACGTCACCGGCGCCGGGTACGGGGAGGTCAACCTGGAACGGCTCGCTTCGCCGCATCCGGACCTGCTGGTCAGCGGCGAGTACGCCGAGTACCAGGGCCTGTGGCACCTGGTCGAGGAGCGGGAGAGCTCGGCCTGCCGATCACCACCCCGGTGCGTCCCGACCAGGCCGGCGGCGGCTACTTCGAGCGGTTGTCCTGGGAGGAGGCCAACGCCTACCCCGGCGACATCATGCTCTGGGACGCGCGGTCGAATTCGATGACGCCCGAGCAGGTGGAGCAGGACCCCGTCTTCGCCGCCACGCCCGCGGCGAGCGCGGACCGGTTCGTCGAGTGGGACGCGGTCGCACCGATGAGCCACGCCAGCTACGCCAAGATCATGAACGAGCTCGGCGACCAGCTCGAATCCCGGCTGGCCGCCTGAGCCCGTCCTCGGGGTGCCCGTGACCGGGGGTGGGCACCGCGCGGTTCTGGTCCGGACCGTCCACGATCGCCGGACGGTCCGGACCCGAAGCCGCTTCGCGCGGAGCACTTTCGGGGCCGTGGGCTGGTGTCAGTCGCCCAGGCCGCGGACGTCGGCGAGGAGTTCCAGGGAGCGCAGCCAGGTGGCGCGGTCGACGGCCGAGGAGACGACCATGAGCTCGTCGGCCTGGGCCTGCTTGGCGAACCCGTCGAGGTAGTCGTCCACCTCGGCCGGGGTGCCTACTGCGCTGTAGCGGGTCATCCCCTCGATCTGGCGGCCGGCGGGGGAGGCCAGCAGGGCGTCGATCTCCTCGGTGCTGAGGTTGCGGCCCTGCGCCAGCATCCGCCCCGCGCGGTAGCGCTTGGCCTCCAGGAACTGCTGCTGGGCGTGCTCGGTGGTGTCCGCGGCGATCACGTTGACCCCGGCGATCACGTGCGGTTCGGATAGCTGCGCCGAGGGCTGGAACTCCCGGCGGTAGTGGGAGGTCGCCGCCTCCAGCGCGTCCGGGGCGAAGTGCGAGGCGAAGGCGTACGGCAGACCCAGCAGGGCGGCCAGCTGCGCGCCGAACATCGACGAACCCAGCACGTACAGCGGCACCTTCGTGCCGTGGCCGGGCGTGGCGTTGACCCCGGCGACGCGGGTCTCGCCGGCCAGGTAGCCCTGCAGCTCCAGCACGTCCTGCGGGAACGCGTCGGCCGAGGTGGGATCGCGGCGCAGCGCCCGCATCGTGCGCTGGTCGCTTCCCGGCGCACGACCCAGACCGAGGTCGATCCGGCCCGGGAACAGGGTTTCGAGCGTGCCGAACTGCTCGGCGATGGTCAGCGGCGAGTGGTTGGGCAGCATGATGCCGCCCGCGCCCAGCCGGATCGTGCTGGTCTGGGAAGCGACGTGGCCGATCAGCACGCTCGTGGCGGAGGAGGCGATGGTCGGCATGTTGTGGTGCTCGGCGTACCAGATGCGGTGGTAGCCCCACCGCTCGGCGCGTTGGGCCATGTCGACGCTGGCGGTGAAGCTGTCCGCGGCGGTCTCCCCCTCGCCGATGTGCGCCAGATCGAGAACGGAGAGGACCACAGTCACGACAGGATCAGCCTTTCCACACGAGCCACGGGCCGGGACCCGACGTCCCGGCCACCCTGGGTGGCAACGCATCGCCGAGTTCCGATATTTCCCGGACGCCGTGTGATCTGGTCTCAGATGCGCGGCGTGTCCGGGCGGGCGCGGTGTGTCAGGACTGGGGGCCGGGCCCGGTGCTGGCGCGCAGGACGAGGTCCGTGGCCAGTTCGACGCGGTTGGTCTCGAAGCGGCCGGTTTCGGCGTGCCGCAGCACCATTCGCGCGGCCTCGGCCGCCATCGTCGCGACCGGTTGGTTGACCGTGGTCAGTGCGGGCGAGATCCACTGCGCCATCGGCAGGTTGTCGAAGCCGATGACGCTGATGTCGTCGGGGATGCGCAGCCCGCCCTGCTCGACGGCTCGGTAGGCGCCCAGTGCCTGCTGGTCGTTGGCCGCGAAGATCGCCGACGGCGGCTCCGGCAGGGCCAGCAGCTCGCCCGCGGCGTCCTGGCCTCGGTCGTGGGTGAAGTCGCCGTCCGCGATCAGCTCGTCGGCGACCGGGATACCCGCCGCCATCAGCGCGGAGCGGTAGCCGTCGAGGCGCGCGACCGAGCACTGCAACTGAGGTGGACCGCCGATGAAACCGATGCGCTCGTGCCCCTGCTCGATGAGGTGCTCGACGGCGGCGCGGGCGCCGCTCCAGTTCGTCGCGCCCACCGACGCCACCCGAGGATCGGGCTGGCCGAGGGAGTCGATGATGATCACCGGGACACCGAGGCCGTGCAGCTGCTCGGCGTGTCGCGGGCCGAGCTCGGTGACGGCCAGGATGATGCCGTCCGAGCGCCGCGAGGTGAGGTTGTCCAGCCACGCGCGTTCGGTCTTGCGCCCGTCGTGCACCGCCGAGACCACCATGCCCACCCCGGCGTCGTGGGTGACGCTCTCGACGCCGCGCACTATCTCCAGCACCCACTCGTTGTCGAGGGTGTGGAAGACGAGGTCGATCAGCCCCGCGCGCCCGCTGCCGTGGTTGGCCCGACGCGAGTAGTTGTGGCGGTTGATGAGCTTCTCGACCCGCTCGCGGGTGTGGGCGGCGACCTCCGGACGTCCGTTGAGGACCTTCGAGACCGTCGGGACCGAGACACCGGCCTCCCGCGCGATGTCGCTGATCGTCACGCGGTCCTTCTTCGCCTCAGCCACCCTGCCTCCTCGCTCGACCGACGTCACCGTACCTGAAAGTTTCGGAGCAACCGCCCACACCCGATCACCTCACGGAGTCACCGTCGCCGGGGTGTCGAGGACGCGGTCGGGTCCGACCTCCCGCACCTCGCCGACCAGCCGGAACTCGCCGGACAACCGCGCGTGCGCGCTGTCGCCGCCCACGTGGACCTCGATCACCCCGGGGTCGACGACGCGCTTGCCGCGCGCGCCGGTGTAGGCGGTCCGGTCGGCGTGCAGGTGGAACGACACCGTTCGAGACTCGCCCGCCGGAACCGAAACGCGTGTGAAACCGGTCAGCTGGCGGACCGGGCGGGCTACCTGCGCGACGGGGTCGCGCAGGTAGAGCTGCACGACCTCGTCGCCGTCGCGGTCGCCGGTGTTGATGACCGAGCACGAGATGTCCACCGAGCCGTCGGTGGCGACCTCCCCGGCGTTGATCACCAGGTCCGAGTAGGCGAAGGTGGTGTAGGAGAGGCCGTGGCCGAACGGGAACAGCGCCGTCGGATCCAGCGAGCTGACCTCGCTGGCGGCACCCAGGGGAGCGGTCAGGTACGTGCCCGGGTTGCCGCCCGGGGTGGCCGGGATCGACACCGGCAGCCGGCCCGACGGGTTGACCTCGCCGGTCAGCACGTCGGCGAGCGCGGCGGCACCTGCCTCGCCCGGGAAGAACACCTGCACCACCGCCGCGACCCGGTCGGCGAACCTGGCCAGCGCGTACGGGCGACCGCTGGAAACCACCAGCACCACGGGTGTTCCGGTCTCCAGCAGCTGCTCGACCAGCTCTTCCTGGTCGCCGGGCAGTCGCAGGTCGGCCGCGTCGCAGCCCTCGCCGGAGGTACCGCGCCCGAACAGGCCCGCCCGGTCGCCCACCACCGCCACGCACAGGTCCGCGTCAGCCGCGGCGGCGCGCGCGGCGTCGAAATCGGCGCCGCCCTCGGGGAGGTCGCAGCCCTTGACGTGGTCGACGTGCGTGGCGATGCGGGCGATCTCGTCGCGGAAGGTCGGCAGCTCGATGCCGTTGGGCCAGTCCGGGTAGGACACGCCGATGTGCGCCGGGAACGAGTAGCAGCCCAGCAGCGCGAACGGGTCGTCGGCCAGGGGGCCCACCAGCGCCACCCTCCCCGGTTCGCGCACCGGCAACGTGCCGTCGTTGGCGACCAGCACCACCGATTCCTCGGCCAGTCGCCGGGCCAGGTCCCGGTTCCGCGCGGGGTCGAGCTCGCGCGGCTGCGCGGCCTCCGGTGACCAGTCCGGATCCAGCAGGCCCAGTTCGACCTTCTGGTTCAGCACCCGGTGCAGCGCGCGGTCCACCAGCGCTTCGCCGACCTCCCCGGAGCGCACCAGGTGCGCCAGCGGCTCGACGTAGCAGCGGGCGTTGGGCAGTTCCACGTCCACACCGGCGCGGAGCGCGGCCGCGCCCGCCGCCCCGGGTCCGTCGGCGACGCCGTGCAGCTTGTGCAGGAAGGACACGCCGAAGTAGTCGGCGACGACGGTTCCGGTGAAACCCAGTTCGCCGCGCAGCAGATCGGTCAGCAGCGCCTCGTCGGCGGCCGAGGGCATGCCGTCGACGTCGGTGTAGGAGTGCATGACCGAGCGGGCGCCGCCGAGTCGCAGCGCCATCTCGAAAGGCGGCAGGACGACGTCGGCGAACTCGCGCGGTCCCATGCTCACCGGCGCCAGGTTGCGGCCGGCGCGGGAGGCGGAGTAGCCCGCGAAGTGCTTCAGGGTGGCCACGATCCCGCTCGACTCAAGTCCGGTGACGTAGGCGGAGCCGACCGCGCCGACCAGGTACGGGTCCTCGCCGATGGTCTCCTCGACCCGTCCCCACCGCAGGTCCCGCACGACGTCGAGAACGGGGGCCAGCCCCTGGTGCACGCCCACCGAACGCATGTCGGCGCCGATGCTCGCGGCCATCTCGCGGACCAGGTCGGGGTCGAAGGAGGCGCCCCAGGACAGCGGAACCGGGTAGGCGGTGGCGCCCCAGGCGGTGAAACCGGCCAGGCACTCCTCGTGCGCGACGGCCGGGATGCCGAACCGGCTGGATCCGGTGATCTCCCGCTGCAGGCGGGACAGGGCAGCGGCGCCCTTGGCCGGTTCGATGGGCGCGCTGCCGAACACGCGGGTGAGCTGGCCCAGCCCGTTCTCGATCATCTCGTCCCATGGTGGGGTGTCGTCGGCGAAGTCCTCCTGGTGCGGCGCGACGCGCTCCTCGGCTCCGGAGACGTAGATCCACATCCCGACGAGCTGGTTGAGCTTCTCCTCCAGCGTCATGCGGGACACCAGGTCGGCGACCCGCTCCTCGACCGGTAGTGCGGGATCGCGGTAGGGCTGGCGGTCCTCGGTCGGGCGCGACTGCGGCATGTGCGGCGACTCCCGTCGTGGTGGGGCGGTCGTCCGGACGACGCTTTCGAAACAGTTTCTGTCGATGATCCGGCAACCAGGGGTGCAATGCTCGACAGATTGCCACATGTTTCATCGAAAGTCCTGCACTCGTACCGTTGATCACGGGTGAAGCACGGTGTGAAAGTTTTGGAAACATCTCCTTGAAGTTCGCTTCGACGCTGCGGTACGGTCTCGCCGACCGGCAGCCGGGTGTGACCACGTGCACACCGGCCGCCGGGGCTCCGGAAGGTCCGCAACGGTGCGACGGGAGTTGACGATGCGTGGACTGCGACGTCTGTGCGCGATGGGTGCGGCGCTGGCGTGCGCGCTGACCTCCACCGGCTGCGCCGTGCTGCTGCCGCCGAGCGAGGGCAGCGCCGACGTGGTCACCACCTGGGCGATCAGCGGCGGTGGCGAGGAAGAGCTGATGCCCGCCGAGAGCGAGAGGTTCCAGCAGCGAACCGGTCGCCGCATGCAAACCCAGTTCTTCCAGAACGACCCCTACAAGAACAAGCTCTGGGTCTCGATGGGTTCTGGCACGCCGCCGGACGCCTTCTTCGGCTGGGGCGGGGGAGCGCTGCAGGCGTTCATCGACGCGGGAAAGGTCGCAGACCTCGGCCCGGCGATGCGCGAACACCCCGAGTGGCGGCAGAACTTCTTGCCCAGCGTGATGAGCCCGGTCGACATCAACGGCGGCACCTACGGCATCCCCGTCGGCGGCATCCAGCCCGTGCTGCTGTACTACAACAAGGACGTCTTCGCCCGGGTCGGCCTGCAGCCACCGCGCACCTGGGACGAGCTGCTCGACCAGATCCCCGAGTTCCAGCAGGCAGGCGTCCTGCCGATCGCGCTGGGCGGCGCCGACTCCTGGACCTACCTGATGTGGGAAGAGGCCATCGTCGACCGGGTCGCGGGACCGGAGGCCTTCCGGGACGTGGTCGAGGGCAAACCCGGGGCGTGGCTCAACCCGGACATCATCAAGGCCAACGCCATGCTGCAGGACCTCGTGCGCAGAGGGGCGTTCGGCAACGCCTTCGCCTCCACCAGCGCTGAACTCGGCCAGCAGCGCACGCTGCTGGCGAGCGAGCGCGCGGCGATGATGGTCCACCTCGGTTCGGGCTACTCCGACCTGCTCGGCGACGACGAGAAGTGGGTCCGCGGAGGGCATCTCGGCTGGGCACCGTTCCCCGCCGTCGAAGGCGGCAAGGGAGATCCCGCCAACCTCGTCGGCAACCCGACCACCTTCATGTCCGCGACCGCGGGCCCCGACCAGCGGGAAGCGGTGGAGTTCCTGCGCCAGGAGCTCTCCAGCGACGCCTTCACCGAGGGCCGCCTGGAGCGCGGCGACGTCCCGCCGGTGACCGGCATCGAGGACCAGCTGCGGGCCACCGAGGACGCCGACTTCATGACCTTCGTCTACGACCTGACCAAGAACGCACCGCACTTCCAGCAGTCCTGGGACCAGGCGCTGCCGCCCGGACCCGCCCAGAACGTGCTGATCAACCTGCAGAAGCTGTTCCTCGACCAGATCAGCCCGGAAGAGTTCTCCCAGCTGATGGAGGAGTCCTCGCGATGACCGCCACCGAGGCGCTGCGCCCCACGGCACCGGCCACCACCGAACGACGGGGCCGCTCCGCGCGGCACTGGACCGAGCCCTCCACCTGGTTCGCCGCACCCGCTCTCGTGTTCTTCGCGGCGTTCGTCGTCGCGCCCATCGTCGTGGTGATCGTGCTGTCCATGATGGCCTGGAACGGCATCTCCGCCCCCGAGCTCAACGCCGCGGAGAACTGGGGCGAACTCGCCTCCGACTCCGGGATGTGGCACTCGGTGTGGGTGTCGCTGCAGGTGATGATCCTGTGCTGGGTCGTGCAAACCCCCATCAGCATCCTCCTCGGCGTCTACGTCGCCGGCCAGCAGCGGCACCGGGCGGTGCTCGCCGCGCTGTTCTTCCTGCCGCTGGTGCTCTCCTCCACCGGCATCGGCATCCTGTGGCGAAACCTCGTCGACCCGGAGTTCGGCGTGCTGCCCGCGCTCGGCCTTCCCGGCCTGAACCTGCTCGGTGATGCGAATCTGGCGCTGTTCACGCTCATCTTCGTGGTGTCCTGGCAATTCATCCCGTTCCACACGCTGATCTACCAGGCCGGCGTGCGGCAGATCCCCGCGCAGCTCTACGAAGCCGCCGAACTCGACGGCGCCGGGCCGGTGCAGCGGTTCTTCCTGATCACGCTGCCGCAGCTGCGCAACACCATCGTCACGTCCAGCACCCTGATGCTGGTGGGCTCGCTGACCTACTTCGACCTGTTCTACGTGCTCAGCGAAGGCGGACCGGGCGACGCCACCCGGATCTTGCCGGTGACCATGTACGTCACCGGTTTCCAGCAGTACCAGCTCGGATACGCCAGCGCGATCGCGCTGCTGCTGGTGGCGCTCGGCACCGCGCTCTCGCTGGGACTGACCAAGTACTCCGGCTTCGCCCGGATGCGCAGCGACCAGGAGGGCGCGTGATGCTGCGAATCAGAGGTTTGCTGCCCAACGCCGCGGCCCTGCTGTGGGCGCTGGTGGTGGCCGTGCCGCTGTACTACGTGGTGGTCACCAGCCTGCGGGCGCAGGAGGACACCACCGGCTCGAACCCGTTGTCGTTCCCCGGTTCTCCGACGTTGGAGAACTACGGGATGGTGTTCTCCGACGGCTTCTCCAAGTTCTTGTTCAACAGCCTGCTCACCACCGGGCTGACCGTCGTGGTGGTGCTGATGGTCGCGCTGCCGGCCGCCTACGTCGTGGTGCGCGGCAAACGACGCAGGCACCAATGGCTGTTCCGGATGTTCCTGGCAGGACTGGCGATCCCGTTGCAGGCCACGATCATCCCGGTGTACGTGATGATCGTGGAGGCCGGGCTCTACGACAGCCTGCTGGCGATCATCCTGCCCGCCATCGCCTTCGCGATGCCGCTGTCGGTGCTGATCCTCAGCAACTTCCTGCGCGACATCCCCGAGGAGCTCTACGAGTCGATGTGCCTGGACGGAGCGGGGCAGGTGCGGGTGCTGGTGAACCTGGTGCTTCCGCTGTCGCGGCCGGCGTTGCTGGCGGTGGGCATCTACCAGGCGCTGCAGGTGTGGAACGGGCTGCTGTTCCCGCTGATCCTCACCCAGCGCGAGGAGACCGCGATGCTGCCCGTGATGCTGTGGCAGTTCCAGGGCCAGTACACCGTCAACGTTCCCGCCATCATGGCCGGTGTGGTGCTTTCGGCGATACCGGTGCTGGTGCTCTACGTCCTCGGCCGACGGTTCATGATCGCCGGACTCACCGCGGGCGCGGGCAAGTGAGGACCGTGCCGGTCGGCGGCCAGGGGCAGACCGCCGACCGGCACCGCCAGGCCTTGCTCGATGACCCGGCGCAGCCGCTGTTCCAGGTGTGGGGCTCAGCTCGCTCGCTGCGTTGTCGGACGGCAGAGCCATCGAGTCCCCGAAGAGCCTGCGCCGCCCGGTTCCGCACACGTGGCAGGTCCGCGAGGACGGGTAGAACGATCGATGCGGCGCTGATGCACCTCGGGGTGAACAACTGCTCCTCCACGACGTGGCGAAGATCTCCTCCGGTGGCGACCACGCCACGGTCACCCGCACATCCCTCATCGCCTCGACCGTCGCGGCCGTGGTGACCATCGTCGCCACCCGCGGGAAGGTCGGTCACGCCCCACCGCGATCCGCCCCTCAGGACCAGGATGCGGTGTCGGCGCAGTCCGATGGGGCCGGCCGTCGGCGCAGGCGGCCGGCCCCGCCCTCACGGCGGCCCGGCGCGGGGCACATCGACCTGGACCACGCGCAGCTCGGCCTCGCGGACCGGTCGGCGCTCGTGCTCGCCCGATGTCAGCGGGCACTCCGGGGAGGAGGAACCGTCGGCCACCGTGCTGAGGAGCGGGCGGTCCTCGCTCCTCGAGAGACCGAGGTCCGCCAGCGGCCGGTCAGGGCTTCAGCTCGACCACCTCGACGCCGAACGGCGCCAGCGTCACCTCCGACATCGGCTCACCGGACAGGCTCCGCAGCGAAGCCGCGGTGCGCGGGACCACCGTCACGTCCTCGGCGTGCTGGCTGACCAGCCACGCGAACCGGCGTCCGTCCTCGTGCACCACGACATCGGCGAACACCTCCGGATCGTTCACCACGACCTCGCGGGCCACTCCGGCGACGTCGGCCAGCGCCGCGTAGAGCCGGTGGCTGTCGTCCGGGTTCACCCGCGTGCTGCGGGCCGCGAACAGCTCGACCGGGTACGTGCACAGCACGGCTTGGCCCCGGCCGGTCGGGCAGCGCAGCAGCGCCGGGTTGCCGTGCGCATCGGTGGCCACCACCTCGGCGCCGTCCGGGACGACGGGCAGGAACGAGCGGCTGTGCTCGTTGCCCGCTACCCGGAACCGCAGCGTCGCACCCCCCTCGATGCAGCCGAAGTCCTCGACGAAGGTGAACACCACCTCCTCGTCGGCGACCTCGTCGACCACGCCGTAGGTGATCTCCTTGCGCACGCCGAAGGTCTCGTCGAAGTAGGGGATCCACGGCTGCCGGTGATGTCCCACCTCGCCGGCGGTGTAGGACAGGTACAGCACCGCGCCCTCGGCGACCCGCTCGCGCAGCCGCTGCCACGTCGGGCCCTGTACCTGCTTCACGCACGGCAGCAGGTAGAGGTCGCAGTCGGCGTCGATGCCGTCGCGCTCCCTCGTGAACCCCACCGGCAGGTCCGCTTCGCGAGCCGCCACGTACGCCTGGCGCAGAGTGTCGAAGATCAGCGGCCGGTCGTCGTCCTGGGAGAACGGGTACCCGCGCTCCAGGTACTCGGTCACCAGCAGGCCCGCTCGCGCGTCGCTGCGCTCGCAGCGTGTGAAGTCCACCTGCTCCAGCACCTCGGCGAACGCGGCCAGCTCGCGCAGCGGCGGTTTCGGCGCACCCGTGTGGTCGGTGATGCCGAAGTGCATCTCGAACGGGTGGTGCGAGTACGGGCCCTGGCCGATCAGGTCGTCGTAGTCGGTGTTGTTCCACGCCACCCAGCCCGTCGAACCGCCCAGCAGCGAGTTGTGCAGCGTCTGGCGGTAGTAGTGGCCGGCGTTCTCCGGCGACACCTGGTCGCTCGACAGGCCGAACTCCTCCAGCACCACCGGCTTGCCGGCCACCGCCGACAATTCGCAGATGAACGCCGCGATCAGGTGCTGGCGGACCGGATCGCTGTCGATCCGGTACACGTGCGGACCCACGAAGTCCACCACCGCGCCCGTCTCCCGCACCGAGAACCCGTTGTCGACGCCGGTGACCTCGATGCCCCACGCGCCGTCGCCCAGCGACACCGGTTGGGTGCCGCCACCGGCGCGCACCGCCTGCACCATCAGCTGCGCCCACGCGCTGACCTGCTCGGTCGGCGCCTTCGGTTCGTGGCGCAACCGGCCGTAGATGGGCATCTCGTTGCTGAGCAACCAGCCCGCCACCGCCGAGTGCCCGGCGAAGCGCTCGGTCATCCGCTGGACGAACCACGCCTGCCGGGACACCAGCCACACGTCGGCGTAGAGGTCCCGGCCGCCGCGCCACTCCGGGTCCCAGTTGTCCCCGGACATGTGACCGACGAGGAACGTGGGGATCGAGGTCATCCCGATCTCGGTGTGAGCGTCCAGGAAGTCCTGGTAGTGCGCCACCTTCTGCTCGTCCACGGTGTCCGGGGTGGGCATGAAGTCGGGCCAGTAGAAGAACGACCTGGTCTGCCGCAGGCCGTGGTCGTGGAGCACCCGGAGCTCGGCGCGCACGACTTCGGGGGAGTAGTTCCGCCACATCAGAGGACCACCGGTGCGCGACCAGAAGTTGGCACCCAGCCACACCTGGGGTTGCCCGGCCACAGTCACCTTGGCGCTATTACGTCGCATGAGAACCCTTCCGCTGTCCTTCTGTTCTGTGGTTGCCCGGCTTGGCGGTGCGGGTGGCGGAACCTGAGCGGCTTCGTGGACTCCGTGCGCCGCTCCTGATGTATGTCCAATACACGGCGTCCCGGCGTACTCGCCACGAAGCCGCTCAGAACCCGCGGCGGAGCGGGCTGAGTCCCACACTTGAAACGGCTGGTGCCGGAAGCTCGGTCACTTCACGGCGCCGGCGGTCAGGCCTTGGGCGAGGTAGCGCTGGAGCGCGAGGAAACCGATGACGACCGGGATGCTGACCACCAGGGAGGCGGCCATCACCTCGTTCCAGTACACCGAGGTCTCCGTGGAGTACTCGCGCAGCCCGACCGCCAGCGTCCGCGAATCCGAGTCCGTCATGATCGATGCGAACAGCGTCTCTCCCCACGCCGTCATGAACGCGTAGATCCCCACCGCGGCGATTCCCGGCCGCGCGGCGGGCAGCACCACCCGCCACAGCGCGCCGATCGGGCTGGCGCCGTCGATCAGCGCGGCCTCGTCGAGGTCGCGCGGGATCGTGTCGAAGTAGCCGACCATCATCCAGATCGCGAACGGCAGCGAGAACGTCAGGTAGGTGACGATCAACCCGAGCTGGCTGCCGTAGAGCTCGATGCCGGTGTAGCGGCCGATCGTCGCGTAGATCAGGTACAGCGGCAGCAGGAACAAGATCCCCGGGAACATCTGGGTCGACAGCACCACGATCCGGAAACCGTTCCGCCCGCGGAACCTGTACCGGCTGACCGCGTAGGCCGCCAGGATCGCCAGCGTCAGCGACACCAGCGCCGCGCCCAGCGCCACGATGGCGCTGTTGAGGAAGTAGTCGGCGAGATCGATCGTCGACCACATGTCGACGAACGGCTCGAAGGTGAGGTGGTCCGGGAACCACTGGAACCGGTCCCGCACGTCACCCAGCGGCTTCAACGCCGAGGTCACCATCACGTACAGCGGCACCAGCGTGAACAGCGTCAGCAGCGTCAGGCCCACGACCCGCAGGACGCGGAACCACCTCGGCTCAGGCATCCTTCATCCTCCGCGATGTGAAGGCCAGGTACCCGGCCGTGACGACCAGCAGGAACAGCAGCAGCAACGTCGACATCGCTGACCCGAGACCGAAGTTCCAGGTGATGAACGAGTTGTTGTAGATGTGGATCGACAGCAGGTTCGCCGCGTTGGGCACCGACTTGTCGAACAGGATGTAGGGGACGTTGAAGTCGTTGAACGTCCACAGGAACAGCACCAGCACCAGGACCTGGTTCACCGGCCGCAGCATCGGCAACGTGATCGAGCGGAACTGCTGCCACAACCCGGCGCCGTCCACAGTGGCCGACTCGTAGACGTCGTGCGGGATGGACTGCATGCCCGCCATCAGCACCAGGAACGCGAACGGCCACAGCCGCCACGTCGCCGTGGCCACCGTCGCCAGGAACGCGTTGTCGCCCAGCAGCCAGAACGTCTGGCCGCCGGTGAGGCCCAGCCCGCCCAGGGTCGCGTTGACCATGCCGTCGTCCTGGTCCAGCAGGAACTTCCAGATCATCGCGGCGGTGTAGACCGGCAGCGCGTAGGGGACCAGGAACAAGGTGCGCAGCACCGCACGTCCCCGGAAGGAGCGCTGCAGCAGCGTCGCCGCGAACACCCCGAGCAGCCAGGACAGTCCCACGGTCAGGATCGAGAACCCCGCGGTCACCGCGAACGAGCGCAGCAGGGTGACGCCGACGGCGCTGTTGAAGTCCAGCGCGAAGCTGAAGTTCGACACGCCCGCGAACGGCGCGTTGAGCCAGTCCCGCAAGTAGAACTGGGTCAGCTCCAGCACGCTCATGTACAGCCCGCCGAGCATCGGCAGCAGGTGCACCAGCAGCTCGAAGCACAACGCGGGCGCCACCAGCAGGTACGGCAGCAGTCGACGGCTCGGCGACCACTTGCGTCGCGGTGGGGGTTCCGGCGTCGTCACCGGCCGGGCGGGGGAGTGGGCAGCGGTGCTGGTCAACTTCCGGTACCTCGCATCTTCTGCTCGGCGTCGGCCAGCGCGGCCCGCACGTCATCGGTGGTGACCTGACGGCCCGTGGCGATCTCGGCGAACAGGTCCCGCATCGCCGAACCCACGGTCGTCTCGAAGTGCGCCTCGGTCGGGATCATCGGTGCCGGTTCCGAGTAGTTGGCCAGCACGTCCGAGAAGACCTCGTCCTCCTCGGTGTGGAAGGCGGGATCGTCGTAGGCGTCGTTGACCACCGGCAGCGTCCCGTACTCCTTGTTCAACGACGCCTGGACGTCCTTGCTGGTCAGGAATTCCACCAGTTCCAGCGCCTGCTCGCGCTTCGGGCTGTCGGCGAACACCGCGACGTTCGACCCGGCCACGTGGCTCAGCGCGGGTGTGCCGCCCGGCGGAAGCGGATCGGGCGCGGGCAGCCGAACCACGCCGTAGGCGTCCTCGGACATCCCGTTGTCCTGCAGCGTCGGGATGACGCTGTTCTGGGCGATGAGCATCGCCGCGTTGCCGTCGGTGAAGTCCTCGGCGGCGCTGGAGGTGTTGCCCTCCTCGGCGTCGCCGGGGCTGACGACCTTCTGCGTCGACATCAGGT
Organism: Saccharopolyspora aridisoli; assembly: GCF_004348445.1. Classification (GTDB taxonomy): domain Bacteria; phylum Actinomycetota; class Actinomycetes; order Mycobacteriales; family Pseudonocardiaceae; genus Saccharopolyspora; species Saccharopolyspora aridisoli. Next base: position 218,592 of record NZ_SMKV01000001.1, read on the forward strand.
GCAAGTAGCGCTGGACGGCGGACACCGCGCCGGGTGAGTCGAACTCGGGCCCGTTGGCGGTGATGAGGTCGACGCCCTCCCAGCGGGCGAACATGAAGGCGAAGTGCGCGTTCTCGGTGTAGCTGGCGCCCGCGATGGTAAGTCCCCAGCGGTTGCGGGCGGGATCGGTCAGCCGCTTGGAGGCGGCGAGGAACTCGTCCCAGTTGCGCGGGGGAGCCAATCCGGCCTCGGCGAAGAGCTCCTTGTTGTAGAACACGCCGTAGCTCAGCCCGTACAGCGGGAGCGATGTCGGGACCTGGCCCGCCATGCCGGTCGAGCTCATGCTGCTGTCCAGGAACCGCTCCCGGCCGCCGAAGCGCTGCATCAACCGGTCGTCGAACGGCACGAACGCGCCGGTGGCCTGCAGCGACGCGGCCCAGGTGTTGCCCAGGTTAACCACGTCGGGTCCGACCCCGGAGGTGGCCGCGCCCAAAATCCGGTTGAGCAGATCGGACCAGCCTATGACCTCGACGTTCACCTCGATGCCCGTCTGGGCGGTGAACTGGGCGAGCTCGTCGTGCAAGACCTCCATGTCCTGCTCGGCGCTCTTGCCCTGGTTGCTGGCCCAGTAGGTGATCGTGTTGGGGTCTTCGGCCGAGCCCGCGCATCCCGTCAGCGTCCCGGCGAGCAGCGCCGCGATCAGCGACACCGCCGCGAGTGAGCGTTTGATCACGAAACGACTCCTCGGCCTCGTCGGACCCGTCGTTGGGTCCGCCGCTCAAACTAGGGACTTAACCGGTTAACAAGAAGGCCGGTCCGATCTGCGTGACCGATTCGTTACTTCCGGTGCTCGAGTGCTGCTCCGGTCAGCCGAACACCGGTGCCACAGCTGTGCTCTCGCGCGTGATCAGCTCCCTGGGCTGCAAGCGGGAGTCGTCGGCGACGCCTGTTTCGATCAGCTCCAGCAGCATCAACGCCGCCCGCGCCGCGGCCGCGCCCACGTCGTGCGAGAAGGCAGTGATCGCCGGGTGCACCACCCGGCACAGCATCGAGTCGTCCCACGCCAGCACCGAGACGTCCGCGGGCACCCGCACCCCGAGTTCCGCGGCCCGAGCCACCGACGCCACCGCCATCACGTCGTTGTCGTAGATGATCGCCGTCGGTGGCCGCGCCGTGTCCAGCAGCCGCGCCGTGGCGGCCACGCCGCCGCCCTCGGTGTAGTCGCCGTGATCGCGCAGCAGCGTCACGCCAGTTCGTTCCGCGGCCGCACGCCGCAGTTCCCGTTCGCGGCGAGCGGTGTGCCTCAGCTGCCCCGGTCCCTGGACGTGGCCGATCCTGTTGTGACCCAGGTCGGTGAGATGCCCGATCGCGCTGTCGGCGATGTCGTGCTCGTCGACCCACAGCACGGGAATGCCGGCCATCGGCCGCTCGGTGCCGAAGAACACCGCGGGTATCCGCAGCTCCCGCAGCAACGCCGGGCGCGGATCGTCGACCCGCAGATCGGTCAGCAGCACCCCGTCGACGCGGCGCTCCGCCCACCACTGGCGGTAGGTCTCCAGCTCGGTGCCCGGATCCGACGCCAGCGCCAGCTGGAGCGAGAAGCCGTGCGCCGAGAGCGTCTGCTCCAGACCAGCGACCACCTGCATGAAGAAGGGTTCGGTCCGCAGCACCTCTGGAGACCGCGCGAGCACGACGCCGACGGTGGCGGCCCGGTCGCTCGACAGGGCCCGCGCCGCACTGCTGGCGCGCCACCCCATGTCCGCGGCCACGTCGAGGATCCGGTCCCGCGTCTCCTGGGAGACCCCGCCGCGGCCGTTGAGCGCGTAGGACACCGCAGCCTTGGACACGCCCACCGCGCGGGCGATGTCGATGATCGTCGGCCGCTTCACGGCGCCACGGCCTCGTCGAGCCGCCGCGGCAGTTCCTCGCGCAACGGCATCAGCAGCAGCTTCCCGGTCCCGCGCCCCCCGATCACCACCAGATCTGGACCCAGCGAGTTGAGGAGGTACGAGATGCCGCGGGCCAGCGGGTTCCCCGGCGTGTCGGCGAGGGTCACCATCGTCCGCCGCACCGCGAAGCGCACGCCCACGTGGGCGCGGAGGACGTCGAGCAGTCGAGCACGTCGACCAGCGACCAGTCCGGAAGTCCCGCCACCGCTCTTCCCCTCGGGCGACTGCTGTTCGAGCAGCGGAGTATGGCACGTCGGACGCCGGCGAGAGCGCTCAGCGGTCGACGATGGCGGTGATGATCAGGCCGTTCTCGGCCAGCCAGCGGCCGGTGAAGGAGGTCACGGGTGCGCCGTGGGGGTCGTGGCCCTGCTTGAGCAGGTGGGCGTGGAAGGTGCCGTCGAGGGAGAGGGTGAGTTCGGCTTGCTCGAAGTCGAGCCACTCGCGGGTCAGCGGGAACCAGGACTTGTAGACCGACTCCTTGGCGCTGAACAGGATTCGATCCCAGTGCACCGTGCCCGGCAGCGCCGAGATCATGGCCTTCTCGGCCGGAAGCGACACCGCGTCGAGCACGCCGTCGGGCAGCGGCTCGTTCGGTTCGGCGTCGATGCCGATCGTGCGCACCGCCTTGTCCCAGGCGACCACGGCCGCTCGGTAACCCGCGCAGTGCGTCATGCTGCCCACCACTCCCGGTGGCCAGCCCGGAGCGCCGCGCTCACCAGGCAGGAGAGGGCCGACGGGTGCGCCGATCTCGGCCAGGGCGGTGCGGGCGCAGTGGCGCACGGTGGCGAACTCGCGACGTCGCTTGTCAACCGCTCGCGCGATCACCGCGGTCTCCTCGGCGAACAACCGCGCCTCCGATGGGTCGGTGAACAGCTCGTGCCGCGCGAGATCGTCGGGCAGGACTCGTTCGAGCATCACGGCTCCTCCGGGAACACGCGGCGCAGCGGCTCGTCGGGCAGGCCCCGGCGCTTCCACTCGCGCGGGTAGCCGATCGAGACCTCCTGGAAGCGGACCCCGTCGTAGGAGGTCGTGCGCGGGATGTGCAGGTGGCCGTAGATGGCGGCCGCCGCGCGGTGCCGCACGTGCCAGTCGGCGGTGTGCACGGTGCCGCACCACTGCGCGAACTCCGGGTACCAGAGCACGTCGGTGGGTTGGCGGACCAACGGGTAGTGGTTGACCAGCACCGTCGGCAGGTCCGGATCGCAGGCGGCGAGCCGCTTCTCGCTGTGATCCACGCGGGCTCGGCACCACGCGTCGCGGCTGGGGTAGGGGTCCGGGTGCAGCAGGAACTCGTCGGTGCACACCACCCCGGACTCGTGCGCCACGGCCAGCGCCTCCTCCTTGGTGGAGGTGCCGGCGGGTCGGAAGGTGTAGTCGTAGCCCACGAACAGCGGCGCGATCGTGACCGGTCCGCCCCGGCCGGTCCACACCGGGAAGTCGTCCTCGGGTGTGACGACGCCGAGCTCACGGCAGCGCCGCACCAGTTCGAGGTAGCGCGCCTCGCCGCGCAGCTGCAGAGGATCCTGCTTCGGCGTCCACAACTCGTGGTTGCCGGGAACCCACACGACCTTCTCGAAGCGCCCGGACAGCATCTCCAGCGCCCAGGTGATGTCGTCGGACATCTCCCCGACGTCCCCGGCGACCAGCAACCAGTCGTGATCGGAGCCGGGGCGCAACTTCCGGGCTATGTCCTTGTTCTCATCAGCAGCAACGTGCAGGTCGCTGATGGCGAGCAGTTCACCAGAGGCCATGGCCGATGCTAACCGCCTAAGACCAGCGTCCCACCAGGATTGGTGTGATAAGGGGCTAAGGTGACATGCATGGGTGGTCATGAGCGCAGGGAGTCGCTCGGCGACTTCCGCCGGCAGGGCCGGTTCACCGCCGGGCTCGCGGTCCGGTGCGAGGCGGTTCTCCGCCCCGATCCGACCACCGACATCGTCGACCTGCGCGACCTGGGCGGGACGGCGGAGCGCTCGTGCTGGTGCGCCTCGAGCAGCGCGTTTCCGCTTCCTGGGAGTTCTGGGGGTTTCTCGTGGTTCGAGCGTGGGCGTGTGGTGGTCGTCGAGGGTGAGGTGGAGGACTCCCGGGTTGAGGTCGAGGGGGCGGAGGGGGATTCCTTGTCGCCTGCTCGTTCGAGCTGCTAGTTCTGCTGGGAGATCTCGGCGAGCGAAGGGCTGACCGGTGGGCGCAGGGGAGTTCGAGGGGCTGGCGGCGGTGGTCACCGGCGGCGGGTCGGGTATCGGACTGGCGGTGGCGCGAACGCTGGCCGATCGCGGGGCGGGGGTCGCGGCGCTGGACCTGGACCCGGGTTCGGTTCCGGCCGGGGTGCTCGGTCTCCGGTGCGACGTCACCGATGAGGACTCGGTGCGCGGAGCGGTGCAGCAGGCCGTCGAGCACCACGGCGGCCTGGACGTGCTGGTCAACAACGCCGGCATCGGCGCGCAGGGCACGGTCGAGACGAACTCCTACGACGAGTGGCGCCGCGTCTTCGACGTCAACGTGCTGGGCATCGTGCGCACGAGCCGCGCGGCTCTGCCGCACCTGCGCAGGTCGGCCGCCGCGTCGATCGTCAACACGTGCTCGATCGCGGCGACGGCGGGCCTTCCGGACCGCGCGGTCTACAGCGCCAGCAAGGGCGCCGTGCTGTCGCTGACCCAGGCGATGGCCGCTGATCACCTCGTTGAGGGGATTCGCGTCAACTGCGTGAACCCGGGCACGGCCGACACGCCGTGGGTGCGTCGGCTGCTGTCGTCGGCGGACGATCCGGACGCGGAGCTGGCCGCGCTGAACGCTCGGCAGCCCTCGGGCCGCCTGGTCTCCGCCGACGAGGTGGCGGCCGCGGTCGCCTACCTGGCGGGACCCGCGGCCGGGGCCACGACGGGGACGTCGCTGGCGGTGGACGGCGGCATGCAGGGCCTGCGGTTGCGGAAGTGACCGTCCTGGGCGGATCCGGGGTGCGGGTGAGCGCCCTGGGCTTCGGCGGTGCGGTGATCGGCAACCTCTACCGCGAGGTGTCGGAGTCGACGGCGGCGCAGACCGTGGCGGCGGCGTGGGATGCCGGGGTCCGCTACTTCGACACCGCACCGCACTACGGCCTGGGGCTGGCCGAGCGCCGGCTCGGCGCGGCGCTGGCGGGACGGGCCCGGCACGAGTTCTCGGTGTCCACCAAGGTCGGCAGGATCCTCGAACCCGTCCCGAACCCCGGGCGGGCCCACGACCTGGCGGGCGGGTTCGCAGTGCCCGCGGACCTCGCGCGGCGGTGGGACTTCAGCGCCGACGGCGTCCGCCGTTCCCTGGAATCCAGTGTGGACAGACTGGGTCTGGATCACGTCGACCTGGTGCTGCTGCACGACCCGGACGAGCACTGGGCGCAGGCGGTCGCGGAGGCCTACCCGGCCCTGCACGAGCTCCGCTCGCAAGGAGTGGTGGGGGCGATCGGGGCGGGGATGAACCAGTGGCAGATGTTGCGGCGCTTCGCCACCGACACCGACGTCGACGCGGTCATGCTCGCGGGCCGCTACACGCTGCTGGACTCCTCCGGTGAGCCGCTGCTCGACGAGTGCGCTCGCCGCGGCGTGTCGGTGCTCGCGGCGGGGGTGTTCAACGGCGGGCTGCTGGCCACCGACGACCCCGCCGCCCACGCCGTCTACGACTACCTCCCGGCATCACCGCAGGTGGTGGGCAGGGCGCAACGCATGGCCGAGATCTGCCGCCGCCACGGGGTGGCGCTCCCGCAGGCGGCCATCGCGCACGCCGCGCGGCACCCGGCGGTGGCGTCGGTGGTGCTGGGAGCGCGGTCGCCGGAAGAGGTCCGGCGCAACGCCGAGCTGTTCCACGCGCCCGTGCCCGAGGAGCTGTGGGAGGAGCTGGCGGGGGCCGGGCCCTGACCGTCCGGCCGCCGCCAGCGGTCAGAAGCGGATGACCAACCGACCCCGGGTGCCACCGGCTTCGAGCCGTCGGTGCGCCTCGGCACCCTCCTCGATCGGGTAGGTGTCCGCGACGCGCAGCGTCAGCGCACCCTCCTCGACCTGCTGCCGCAGCCGATCGAGCTTGCCCTTCTCCAACCAGTAGTCGCGGACGAGCACCGCGTGGTAGCGGATGCCGCGTTCGGCCTCGGCGGTGAACCCGCGCACCGTGGCGATGCCGCCGCCGTCGCGGACCGCTGCCTCGACCGCGTCGTTGAGCACTGCGGCGTCCACGACGCCGTCCACACCGCCGGGCGCGACCTCGCGGATGCGGGTGGCGACGTCGTCGCCGCGCTCGACGATCTCGTCGGCGCCCAGCGAGGCCACCAGGTCGCGGTCGGAGTCCTTGGCGTCGGCGATCACCCGCAGGCCGTCGGCCTCGGCCAGCTGCACGACGTAGCCGCCGAGGGTTCCGGCGGCGCCGGTGACGGCGAGCAGGGCGCCGGGCGGCAGCGCGAGCCGGTCGAGGGCGAGGCGAGCGGTGAGTCCGTTCATCGGCAGCGTCGACGCGGCGTCGTGACCGGTCCCGGCAGGGGCGTGGGTGACGGACGCGGCGGGCAGCACGATGCTCTCCGAGTAGGCGCCGTGCGCACCGGACGGGATGACGATGGCCATCACGGCATCGCCGACCCGCAGGTCGGTGTCGGTGCCCTCGCCGATCTCGTCGATGACGCCGGCGGCGTCCATGCCCGGCACGTAGGGCGGTTCGACGTCGCGGTACCGATCGGGGAACCAACCCGCGCGACCGGCGGTGTCGGTCGGGTTGACCGCCGCCGCGCGCACCCGGACCCGCACTTCGCCGGGGCCGGGATGCCGTTCCGGCACCTCGTGCACTCCCAGGACCTCCGGACCGCCGAACTCGGTGAGACCAACGACACGCATGTCGATCACAACCCGGGGCGGACGTCCGGTATTCCGCGGCGTCGGGCGGATCACGTGAACTAGTCTGCGTTCATGCGGAGGTTCCAGCAGGTGGACGTGTTCACCGACGTCCCGTACTACGGCAACCCGGTCGCGGTCGTGGGCGACGCGGAAGGCTTGTCGGACGCCCAGATGCAGCGCTTCGCGGCGTGGACGAACCTGTCGGAGACGACCTTCGTGCTGCCGCCGACCAGCGATGAGGCCGACTACAGGGTGCGGATCTTCACGGCCTCCGCCGAGCTGCCCTTCGCCGGTCATCCGACGCTGGGCACCTGCCACGCCTGGCAGTCGGTGCACGGCCAGCGCGACGTGGTGGTCCAGGAGTGCGGTGCCGGTCTGGTGACAGTGCGCCGGACAGCTGGCGGACTGGCCTTCGAAGCGCCCCCGCTGCTGCGCTCCGGCCCGGTGGAACCGGAACTGCTGGAACGCATCGCCGCGGCTCTGGGCATCGACAGCAGCGAGGTCGTGGACGCGCGGTGGGCCGACAACGGCCCGGGATGGGTCGCGCTGCTGCTGTCCGACGCCGATGCGGTGCTGGCGCTGGAGCCCACCTACCGCGACGACTTGAAGATCGGTGTCGCCGGACCGCACCCTGCGGACGGACCCGCCAGGTACGAGGTCCGCGCGTTCGCCCCGGGCGGCGGCGGTTGCATGGAGGACCCGGTCACCGGCAGCCTCAACGCCTCCCTCGCGCAGTGGCTGCTGACCACCGGCCGCACGACGGCCCCGTACACCACCCGGCAGGGAACGGCCCTCGGTCGCGCCGGTCAGGTCCGCGTGGACACCGACGAGCGCAACGGCATCTGGGTGGGCGGGAGCACGGTCACCTGCATCGACGGCACGGTCGAGATCTGAGGCCTCGCTCCAGGACAGCGCAGACAACCGAACCGGGATCGCACGTGGTGCGGGCCCGGTTCGGCCGTTCCGTTCCGCGGCTGCGGCTTGCGCGTCGCAGAAGCGGTGTCGCCGGGCCGGGGCGGACGGGGGCATGCTGAAACGCGTTGCGGGTGAGCGTGTTCGCCGGTCCAGGACCGCGAGGCCCCGCGGATGTGCCGTGCCGATCGTCCAGGAACGAGGCCCACATGAGCATGACCACGCGTGCCGCCATCTGCCGGGAGCCCGGTCGGCCCTGGGAGATCACCGACGTCGAGCTCGACGAACCGAAGGCGAACGAGGTGCGGGTCCGCAACGTCGTGCACCAGTTCGCCTCCCGGGGCGCCGGGGGAGTCAAGGGCGGCACCGTGCACGCCGTCTCCGTGTCCTTCGACCTCCAGCCCGGCGAAACATCGGCGTGGTGGGAGGGACCGGCTCGGGCAAGTCCACGTTGGCCCGATGGGTCCGTCACAACCTCCCCGGGCAATTCGACTAGTCGTCGATCAGCGCGGCGAGGCCGTCGATGATTCGGCCCAGGCCGAACTCGTAGGCGTGGTGGGGGCTGTGGGCGGCCCGGTGCTCGGCACCGGCGGCTGCGCCGATGCGGGCGGCGTTGGGGTACTTCGCGGGATCGAAGACCTCCGCCAGCAGTGGTGCGTTGGTGTGCCACCACTGCTCGTCGGTGGTGGCGCTGTCGCGTTGCGCCGCTTCGGATTCCGCCGCCGCGAGAGCGGTGGAGCGGACGAAGTCGAGCACCAGCGTCAGCGCCGAGTCGATGGCCACGTCGTCCAGTCCGAGGTCGAGGAACGCGCCGAGCTCGTGCTCGTACTTGGTGATCAGTCCCGGACCCAGCGGTGGGCGGCTCGTCGGAACCCTCAACGCCCACGGGTGGAGCCGGTAGAGCTCGCGGTTGCGCGCGGCGACCTCGACGACCCGCTCCCGCCACGGCAAGTCCACCAGCGGTTCGCGCGGCATCCGCTGGTAGATGCCGTCGAGCATGAGGTCCAGCAGCTCGGCCTTGCCCGGGACGTAGGTGTACATCGACATGGTCGACACACCCAGTCGTTCGGCGACCCGGCGCATCGTCACCGCCGCCAGCCCGTCGGCGTCGGCGAGCTCGATGGCGGCGTCGACGACCTGGTCGATGCTCAGGCCCTTGCGCGGGCCGCGCTGCGGTGAGCGCTCGCCAAGCTCGTGCCGCCACAGCAGTTCCAGCGTCCGCCCGGGATCTCCGGCGCTGCTCCGCTCAACCACCACGCACCACCTCCGTACAAGGTACAGTGTACGTCGTACGGGAAACCGGAGCAGGAGGGGGTCGCTGATGCGGATCACGGCAACTGCGGTATCGCTCAACGTGGAAGACGTGGTGGCGTCGAGCCGGTTCTTGGTGGAGCACTTCGGATTCTCCGAGATCATGGCGGCCGACGGGTTCGCATCGCTGGCGAGGGAGGACGCCGGGGTCAACGTGGTGTTCCTGCGACGCGGGTTGGAGTCGCTGCCCGAGGACCAGCGCGACGACCACGCCGCCGGGCTGATCCTGGCCTTCGAGGTCGACGACCTGGAGGGCGAGCTCGCCAGGCTGCACGCCGAAGGCGTGGCCATCACCATGCCGCTGACGGTGGAGGAATGGGGCGAGCGGGCGTTCCAGGTCCGCGACCCCAACGGCGTGATCGTCCAGCTCGTCGACTGGAAGGGCTGAACGCCGGGCCGGGCTCACGCACCCGCGGCGGGGGCCCGCACCACGCGCTTGCCCAGCTCCGCGGCTTCGATGGCCGCCGACACCCCGCTGATCCCGGCGCCGAGGACGCGCAGCGCCTCAATCGCCCCGCTGGCCTCGGCGACCACGGGTGCCGCGGTGCGCGTCGGCGGCGCTACGTGGACTCCATCCTGCCCTGATCCCACAGGTGGGAGTGGTGGATCAGCCAGTCCCACATCGGTGCTGCGGTGTCGAACTCGCGCTCGGCGCCGCAGCGGCAGACCGCGCGGATCCTGTCGCCCGGCAGCCACTCCACGCGGTTGGCCAGGGTCTCGCCGGTCGGGCAGAGGGTGTCGATGGCGAGCTCCTGTCAGGTCCGCGACCCGGTCGCGAAGGGCGTTGCAGCTCCCACCGTATTGTTGTTGATCTTGACAGTAAACGGCAGAACCGTGGATCAGGGCTCGGTGATCGCTCGCGAGATGGCGCGGGCGCCCGCTCGCACGAGCGCGCTGAGCGCGTGCGGAGCGGCACTGCCGTGGCGCACGACCAGCGACACCGCGGCGACGACCTCGCCCCGCTGGTCGTGCACCGGCGCCGCCACCGACAGCGCGTCGTCGGTGACCTGCCGGTCGCTGATCGCGAAACCGCAGCCGCGCGCCTCGGCCAGCATCCGCCGCAACGCCGCCGGGTCGGTCACGGTGAGGTCGGTGAAGCGCGGGATGTGCCCGCCGAGCACTTCGTCCTGGACCTCGGTGGGCGCGTGCGCCAGCAGCACCAGCCCGACTCCGGTGGCGGTGAGCGCGAACCGCCCGCCCACGCGCGTGCGCACCGGGATCGCGCCGCTGCCCGCGATGCGCTCGACGAAGACGACCTCGGCGCCCTCGCGGATCGCCAGCTGCACGTTCTCCCGAGTCACCGCCGAGAGGTCTTCCATCGTCGGCAGGGCCCGCTCGCGCAAACCCAGACCGCGCGGTGCGAGCGCGCCCAGCTCCCACAGCCGCAGACCCACCCGGTACGCGCCGTCCTCGCCGCGTTCGAGCGCGCCCCAGTCGACCAGGTCTCCGAGCATCCGGTAGGCCGTCGAGGGCGGGAGTTCGGCTTGGCGGGCGAGTTCGGTGAGCGTGAGCGCCGTGCGCTCCGGTGAGAACGCGTCGAGCAGGTGCAGCGTGCGGCGGACCACGGGACCGGTGGCGCCGGCCGGCTTTCCGCGCGCGGCCATCACAGACCGATCGTGCGGCCGAGGAAGTCGTTGCCGAACTTGCCCTCGGGGTCGAAACGCCGTGCCAGCGAGCGAAAATCGGCCAGCTTCGGGTACAGCAGGTCCAGGTCCGGAGGCTCGGTGGTGAACAGCTTGCCCCAGTGCGGGCGTCCCCCGAAGGGCTCCAGCGCGGCTTCGACGTCGGGCAGCAGCCGCTCCACCGATGCCTGCGCGGGACGCCAGGTGAAGTGGAAGGCCACCGAAGCGGTGCCGTGCGCGGGGCTCAACCACAGGTCGTCTGCGGCGATGGTTCGGATCTCGCCGATGTGCAGCAGCGGAGCCATCTTGTCGGCGAGCGGTCGCAACGCCGCGAGCGCCGCCGCGCCGTGCTCGGCCGGCACGAAGTACTCGCTCTGCAGCTCGTCGCCGTCGCTGGGCGTGACACCGGCCTTGAAGTGCGGCAACCGCTCGTGCCACGAGCCAGCGACACCGAGCTGCTCGGTGAGGTTGTCGATCCCGGTGCCCCGCAACATGTGCGTGGGCACCTCGGCCGGGCGGGCGCCGAAGAAGTCGGTCTTGGCGTCGTCGCCCACCCGGGCCTTGGCCCAGACCTGGATGACCTCGTCGAAGTCGGTGAACACGCTGACGCTGTAGGCGGCCGAGGTGATGGCCTCGAACTCGCCGAGCAGCGAGTCCCAGTCCAGGCCGAGGTGCACCGTGGTGGCGACATCGAAGGAAGGCTGGACGCGCACGCCGATGCGGGTGACGACGCCCAGCGCGCCGAGATGCACCACGGCACCGGCGAAATCGGGGTCCTCGGGTCGCAGCCGCACCAGTTCGCCGTCGGCGCGCACGATGTCGAGCCCGGCCACCGCCGCGCTGAGCGAACCGTTGCGCACGCCGGAGCCGTGGGTGCCGGTGGCGGTCGCCCCGACGACGGTGATGTGCGGCAGCGACGCCATGTTGTGCAGCGCGCGGCCGGAAGCGGCCAGGTGCGCGGCGAGTTCGCCGTAGCGCGTGCCGCCGGGAACCCACACGACGTCGCCGTCGATCTCGACGTCGTCGGGCAGGGCGTCCAGCGTGAGGTGATCGGCGGTGGTGTCGGCGATGCCGTTGAAGCAGTGCCGCGAGCCGAGCGCCTTGATCCGCCCGGCCTCGGCGACGATCCGCCGCACCTCCTCCACGCTGCGCGGGCGGTGCATCCGCTGCGCGTGGTAGGTGAGGTTCCCAGCCCAGTTCGTTCCGCTACCAGCCACGGGGGAACGTTAACTCGGCGAACGCCGGCGGCGGTACGGTCTGCGATCACCGCACCGCCGCCGGAGGGGTCATGCCGAGACGTTGGCGGTGAGCTTGGCGATTGCGGTCGCCAGCTGCTCGACGACCTCCGGGTCGTCGGCCGGGTGGGTCTCGGCGAAGCGGGTCATGGAGCCGGGGATACTGAGCTCGACCTCGTCGACGATGGCCGCGCCCGCGATGCCAGCGGACTTGCGGGCCTCGTCCTGCGCCCAGACCCCGCCGTACTGGCCGAAGGCGGTGCCGATGACGGCGGTGGGCTTGCCGGACAGGGCGCCTGCGCCGAACGGGCGGGACAGCCAGTCGATGGCGTTCTTCAGCACGGCCGGGATGGTGCCGTTGTACTCGGGCGCGAACAGCAGGAACGCGTCGGCCGCGCCGGCGACGTCGCGCAGCCGGGTGGCGGCGGCGGGCACGTCGGCCTCGGTGTCGATGTCCTCGTTGTAGAAGGGCAGGTCGCCGAGACCGTCGAAGACCTCGATCTCGACATCGCTGGGGGCGAGGCTGCGCGCGACCTCGGCGAGCTGACGGTTGTGCGATCCGGAGCGGAGGCTGCCGACGAGCGCGAGGACCTTGACGGACATAGGTGTTCCTCCAGGTGAGGAGTATGGTGGAAGTTAATCGGACCGTGGTCCGATTAACTTTGTACCACCGAAGTGGACCCCGGTCCAGTTCCTTGTGGGAGGCGTTACGCTGTGCGCATGAGTGCTGGCACTCCGCGGATCGGGCCGACCGGCGATGCCCTGGCCGGACCGGTGGAACTCGACCTCACGTCCGTCGGCGGTGCTCGTCGGCCGCGCGCAGACGCCGTCCGCAACCGGGCCAAGCTGCTCGACGCCGCCGCTCGCCTGATGGCCGACTGCGGTGCCGCGAACCTGACCATGGACGCCGTGGCAGCCGAAGCCGAAGTCGGCAAGGGCACCGTGTTCCGCCGCTTCGGCGACCGCAACGGACTGCTGCTGGCCCTGCTCGACCACGAGGAGCAACGCCTCCAACAGGCGTTCCTGTCCGGCCCGCCACCGCTGGGCCCCGGTGCTCCGGCCATCGAGCGGCTGCGCGCCTTCGGGCCCGCCGTGATGCGCCACGAGCTCGACAACGTGGAGCTCTACCTCGCCGCCGAGCCGCCCGCCGAACGCCGCTGCGTGGTGCCCGCGCGCGGACTCCGCCGGAGTCACCTGGCGATCCTGCTGCGCATGACCGAAGCCACCACAGACGTCGAGCTCGCCGCGGAAACCATGCTGGCCTTCCTCGACACCCCGCTGGTGCACCACTTGGTCGAGCAGCGCGGGTTCGGCCTCGACCGCCTCGAATCCGGCTGGCAGGACTTGGTCACCAGGCTCGCTACGCCGTTGCGGTGATCTTCCGCTGGTCGGGATGATCGATTTGGTGGAACCGCGTTCGCGGTGCGAGCCTCCGGCGGCTCATGCGTGGAGGGAGTTCGCCGGTGAACGACCCGGATTTCGATGTGCCGCCCCGACTTCCGGGGAGGGCTCGATGCGCGGTGCCGAGGCGGAGCTTCCTCGCCGCGGCCGGGCTGGGCGTTCTCGCCGGGGTCGCGGGCTGCGCACCCGGCGCGCACCGGCCGGTGGCCGCCACCTACCTGACCACGTCCTACGACGACCTCTACCCGGGCGTGGAGATGTTCCTCGGCAAGGCCCGCGCGCTCGGCGGGTTCGACTTCGACGTGTTCCCCTCCGGGCAGCTGCTCGGCGCCGAGGAGCTCGTTCCCGGGATGCTGCACGGCGTCGCCGACCTGGTCCTGCAGACCAGCTCGTACGTGTCCTCCAGCTTCCCCATCCTCGGATCGCTGGAACTTCCCTTCACCACCGAGGACTTCAACCGCTACCTGCGCGCCTGCGATCCCGACAGCGACGTGTCCCGGCTGATCAACCGGGCGCTGACGGGTCAAAACCTGCGGATGCTCGGCGGCATGGCCACCGGGTTCGAGTACCTCTGGACCATCGACAGGCCCATCCGCACGCCCGAGGACGTGCGCGGGATGAGGCTGCGGGTCGCCGGTGAGATCGAGGGCGAGACCGTCAAGGCGCTCGGCGGAGCACCGGTCTTCCTCGGATCCGCCGAGCTCTACCAGGCGCTGGAGCGCGGCACGATCGACGGGATGATGAGCTACCTCGGCACCGTCGTCTCCCGAGACCTGCAGGAGATCCTGCGCTACGGCACCGCCGCCCACTTCGGCGCGTACACCGTGGACGCCTACTGCCGCAACGACTGGTACGAGGCGCTCGCGCCGCAACAGCGCCACGCGCTCGACGAGGCCGGACGGGTGCTCTTCCGCGACGGAACCGCGAAGCTCGTCGACGTCCACGAGCACGAGTACCTCCCCGCCGTCCGCGATGCCGGCGTCGAACTCATCGAGCTCGACGAGGCGCGGTTGCGGCCCTTCCGCGACGCCGTGTCGGCCGTGCACGAACGCTGGCGCGCCCTGCTCGGCGACCCGGCCGCCGCGCAGCGGGCGCTCCAGCTGATCCGCGACGCCTGAGGAGCGACGATGCTGAACCACCTCCGCCGCATCGTGCTGGTCGGCACCCGGTCCATGGCGGTGCTCGCCATGATCACCATCGGGCTGATGATGCTGTCCATCAGCTACGACGTCGTCGCCCGCTACGCCTTCCGCGCACCCACCGACTGGGCCTACCCGCTCAACTCCAGCGCGGTGCTGGCCGTGACGGTGCTGGCCATCCCGCACCTGTACGCCACCGGCCATCACATCTCGATGGACCTCGTGCACCGCTCGCTGCCGCCGACGTCGCGGAAGGTCGCCGACGCGGTGACGGCGACCGCGGCCGCGCTGCTCGGACTGGTGCTGGCCGTCACCGGCTTCCAGTCGGTGGTGCTGTCCTACGCCCACGGGCTCACCGGGTCCGGGACGTTCAGCGTTCCACTGTGGATACCGGACCTGATCCTCGGCGCGGCCGGAGCGCTCCTGCTGCTCGTGGCGCTGCTGTTCCCGCCGCACGCCGAACCGGAGCTCGCCGCGACCGCCGCGGGCGCCGACACCGCACAGGACGGAGCGAACGCGTGATCCTCTCCCACGGGCTCGTCGTGGCGCTGGCGGTCGTGCTGCTGCTGGTGCTGATCGCGGTGCGCACACCGATCTTCATCGCCCTGTCGGTTTCCGGCATCGGTGGGCTGCTGTGCCTGACCGGGTTCGGCGGGCTGAAGCTGGTGCCGCTGGCCATGGGCGCCCAGCTGCAGGAGTACGCGCTGGTCGCGGCCCCGCTGTACATCCTGCTCGGAGAGGCGCTCGCCGTCACCGGACTCGGGCGCGACCTGTTCGGAGCCGCGCACCGCTGGTTCACCCGCGTGCCGGGCGGGCTCGGTGCTTCGGCCATCGCGTCGTCGACGCTGTTCGGCGCGATGTCGGGGGTCAGCATCTCCTCGGTGGCACTCATCGGGCGGATGGCCGTGCCCGAAATGCTCTCGCGAGGCTACAAACCGGGTTTCGCCGCCGGTTCGGTGGCGGCCTCCGGTGCGCTGGCGATGCTCATCCCGCCGAGCCTGATGTTCATCCTCTACGCCTCGGTCACCGGCGAGAGCGTCGCCGCGCTGTTCGCCGGTGGCATCGTTCCCGGACTGCTGCTGGCCGCGTCGATGATCGGCTACGTCGTGGTCCGCGCCAAGCTCAACCCCGACAGCGCGCCCCGCGACGGCGAGCGGTTCAGCTGGCGTGAGCGCTGGACGGCCATCGGCAAGATCACGCCCGCGCTGGTGCTCATCGCGTTGGTGCTCGGCTCGATCTACACCGGTTTCGCCACACCCACCGAGGCCGCGGCGATCGGCGCGCTGCTGGCGTTCGCGATGACCGGGCTGGTGTACCGGGAGCTGGGGCGGCAGAACCTCAGGCTCATCTTCACCTCGACCGCCACCGTGTCGGCGGCGATGCTGGCCATCGTCGGCTCGGCGTTCGTGTTCACCCAGATGTTGGTCGTGGCGCGGGTTCCCGAGGCGCTCACCGATTTCGTGGTGGGCCTGGACGTGCACCCCTACGTTGTGCTGATCGGGATCATGCTGGTGCTGATCCTGCTGGGCTGCCTGGTGGACGCCGCGTCGCTGCTGCTGGTGGTGACGCCGATCCTGGTCCCGGCCATCGAGGAACTCGGCTTCGACCCGCTGTGGTTCGGCGTGCTTCTGGTGGTGAACCTGGAGATGGCGGTGATCACCCCGCCTGTCGGCTTGAACCTCTACACGATGAAGTCGGTGGTCCCGGAACTCGACCTCGGCGACGTCTTCCGGGGCATCGCCCCTTACCTGGCGATCGAGACCGCCCTGATCCTGCTGATGATCGCCGTCCCCGGAACCGCCACCTACCTGCCGAGCGTCATCACCTAGCGAGGGGCCACCGCTGCTCCCGTGGCCCTGGACGAGCGCAACGGGAACCCGAGGTCAGAGCCACTCGGGGCGACTGGAGCCTCGAGGGAGGAGGACGTGGCGGTAGTGGCCGGGGGTCGCCGCCATGCGGACCTGGTCCGTGACGCCCTTGTAGCGACCCAGAGGCGTGTCCGCGGTGAAGGTCTCGGGGTCCAGGTAGGCGTGCTGCTCGCCGCGCCCCGCGGTGTCGAACGCGTAGGAGCGGTCGAAGACCCCGAGGCTCAGGATCCACAGGGCCGCGCGGGTCAGCGAGACGTGGACGCGCCAGCTGCCGCCTTCGGTGGCGCGACGCGTCAGGGCAGCGGTGATCCCGGCGGTGAGCAGCCAGGACACGATGTAGTCGTTGACCACCAGGATCGGCGGGAGCATCGGCTTGGTGCCGTCGCCCTCCAGGTTCATCATCCCGACCAGGCTGCCCGCCGTCTGGTCGAAACCGACCCGGTCGGCCCACGGTCCGCGCTCACCGTTGAGCGTGGTGGTCGCGTGCACGATCCCGGGGCGCAGCTGGGCGGCCTCGGCAGGGGACAGCCCGAGCTCGTCGAGGTAGCCGGGACGCCGGTTGGCGTAGAAGACGTCCGCGCCGGCCAGCAGCTCGGCGACCTCGTGACGGTGCTTGCGGGGGTCGATCGTCGCCGAGCGCACGCCCACGTTGGCGCTCATGTAAGCGCCCTCGTGCTCGAACTCGGCCGGCCGCCACAGGTTCAGCACGTCCGCGCCGTGCAGCGCGAGCGCGCGGCCCGTCCCCGCCCCGGCGATGACGTGCCCCATGCCCAGCGCCCGGACGCCCGACAGCGGCTGCTCAGCGCCCGGCGCCAGCGGTTCGGGTTCGGCGTCGCCGATGCGCTCGACCTCCACCAGCGGCATCGTGGCGAAGTGCCCGGCGTACTGCGGTTCGGCGAGGATTTCCTCGGCGCTGCGCAGCATCGGCATCACGACACCGGCTTCGGCCCCGGCTTCTTCGAGATCGCGCCCCTTCCACCGGCTGACGGCCGCCGTCACCGCCTCGGAGTCCTCCGGCACGCCGAGCAGTCGTTGCACACCGGTTTTGATCTTCGGGTACGGGTTGAGCGGCATCACCCAGCGGCCATCGGCGGTGGGGTAGAAGCGAAAACCGAAGGCCTGGTTGGGGTCTCCGGCGCCCGGGTAGCCGTTGAGCAGTTCCCACTTGCGGTCGTAGAACGGGCACAGCCGGTGCGGAGCGGTGCGCA
Source organism: Saccharopolyspora aridisoli (assembly GCF_004348445.1). Classification (GTDB taxonomy): domain Bacteria; phylum Actinomycetota; class Actinomycetes; order Mycobacteriales; family Pseudonocardiaceae; genus Saccharopolyspora; species Saccharopolyspora aridisoli. The sequence continues at coordinate 236,063 of NZ_SMKV01000001.1, forward strand.
GATCGACCTCGATGTCCTGCCCTTCGCCCCCGCGCAGCCGCCACAACCGGGCGATAGCCGCGGATTTGGCGGCGAGGGTGATCGCGGCCGCTCCGCCCAACCGAAGCGTGCTCGGCACGACCGGATCCGCGCCCAGGAACCGCACCTGCCCGCCGGTGTCGGCTGGTTCCATCCCGATCCCGGCCAGGACCTCGGCGAACTCGGCGTGGGCGTCGAAGTCGTCGTCGCTGCGGGGTGCGGCCACGGCTGCGGCGATCCGGTCGGTCAGCGTCACGGTTGGCTCCCGTCTGGGACGTGACCACCGGCGGTCGCTGCGGTGGTCGGCGGGGACTGCCGGTCTACTGCGGAAAATCGGAGGTGGCGAGGAAGATCTCGCTGCACCACTCGACGATCTCGGAGTCCGATGCGTTCAGACCGCCGTCGAGCCACGCGGTGAGCGTCTGGGCCAGACCGCCGACCAGGAAGCTCGACAGCAGCTTTAGCCGGGCACCGCCCTGCACCCCGTAGACCTGGCGCGCCTGCGTGCCCAGCAGCTGGGTGAACAGCCGCGTCGACTCGGCCCGCCGGTGCGCCAGCGGGGTTCCGGCCAGGAACGGGGAGAACAGCAGCCGGCCGCGACGCGGATCGTCGGCGATGAGCCGCACGATCGTGGTCAGGCCGGAGCGGACCTTCCTCTCGGGTTCTTCGACGACGGTCACGGCGTCCAGCGCGGTGGTGGCGATTTCGTTGACGACGTGGTCGTAGACGGCTGTGGCCAGCTCGTCGCGATCGGTGAAGCTCTCGTAGAAGTAGCGGTCGGCCAGTCCGGCCTGCCTGCAAACCCCGCGCACCGTCAGGCTCGGATCTCCATCGGGGGAGCCGAGGAGTTCCAGTCCGGCCTCGATGAACAAGGCGCGACGTTCGGCCTGGCGGTCCGAACCCGTCACGCCGCCGTAGACGCGCAGAGGAGTGGTGGCCACCGGACCATCTTGACATCTCGCACCGTGACCCGTCTCACGTCTGTGACAACGACGGTTCCCAGACCTTGCTGCGGAGGTCGTGCGATGCGGCGCAGCGGCGGCGTGGAGGACTCGGGCCTGGAGACCGGCCTGCTGGCCGCAGCGGCGAACGTGATCATGCAGCTCAGCCGTCCCTGCGTCGGGTACGACGTGGTGGAGAACCGGTCGACAGCGGCTACCTGTTCAAGCGCCCGGTCGAGCGGGGACCTCGAAGGGGGAAGCGCAGCGGCTCCGTGGACTCCGCGCGCCACTCCTGGTGGTTCCGCTCACCCCGGGTATGGACATTGGCGTCGTGGTGTCCTCGCCACGACGCCGCTGGCGAACCCGCGGCGGCGCGGGCCGATCCCCACCCCTGGAACTCGGCACCGCCGCGTCCCTGAGCAGGTCCAGGACGATTCGTCAACGGCGGTGCGCGCTGAGGTGGGCGTGGAGGTCTCGGCTTGCCGCGGCCATGGTGGGGGTGACGCCGAGGTCGGTGAGCATCTCGGTGGCCGCGGCCATCTCGTCGGTGCGGCGCACCGCGTGCTGGTAGGAGCCGGAGATGATGCGCTCCACAGTGGACTCACCTGCGTTGGTGAAGTCGGCGATGATGTTCTCCCGCAGCAGGTCCTCGAAACCGGCGGCCTTGGCGGCCTCCAGCGCCTCGACGATCGAGGCCGCCATGCCCTTGAAGTAGACGCTGCGCAACAACTTGCGGGTCGCGGCCAGCCCCGCCGGGCCGTCGAGCACCTCGACGTTCGCGCCGAAGCCGCGCAGCAGCTCAGCCGTGCGCTGGGCGCCGGATCCGCTGACCAGCAGCGGGACCTGGAGTCTCGGTCCGGGGACCGGTGCCATGATCGCCACGTCGGCGAACCGCGCCCCGTGCTGCTCGGCGATCTCGGCCAGCCGACGCTTCACCTCCGGCGAAGCCGTGTTGAGGTCGGCCCACACCGAACCCGGCGGGAGCGAGCCGATCCCTGCCTCCATCGCCTCCACGGCTGCCGCGGAGCGGTTCACGCTGAGCACGAGATCCGCCCCGGTCGCTGCACCGGACTCGCTGGTGGCCGCGATGAGGTCCGGCCCGGCCGTCACCGCGGGGTCGTAGCCGCGCACCACCGCGCCCGCCGCAGCCAAGTCGGCGCTGAACGCGCCGCCTGCTTCGCCCAGGCCCAGCACACCGATCACGGTCCGCTCCGACTGCTCCATCCGGTGCCACCTCCAGTCGCTCCGCCGTCGCATCCACCCCGAAAATAGCCGGTCGGTCAGCCGGTGATCGTTGTGGTGTTCCCCGCTTCACCCCCGGAGGGTCCCCATGGACGCCGCGTCCGGTACAGCGACATCTGACGTCCTGGCCCCTTCAGACCGGGATCAGTGGTTGACCGGGAAGTTGCGCGGCTTGGTGCCGGTCGCACGGGCGCAGGCGGTGGCGATCGCACCCGCGCACACCGGAACGCCCAGCTCGCCCACACCGCCCCGGCTCGTCGGTCGGCGTCTTCGTGCGCTCCAGGAACGTCAGCAGCGCCGACACCGCCGAACCGGAGGCGTGATCGCGCCGGGTCAGCCGAGCCAGAGCGCGGCCGCGGTGATCAGGGCGGACGAAGCGCGCAGCAGGGTGGGTTCCAGGCCGGTCGGCACGAACTCGGGCGAGTGGTTGCCGGGCGCCTTCCCGGCCGCGACCGCCGCGTTCGGCTTCGCCGGGTCCGCGTAGAGCTCGGGGTCGAAGCCCCCGAAGTTCCAGAACACCGACGGCACCCCGGCCGCGGTGCCGAAAACGCCGAAGTCCTCGCTGCCGGCCTTCGCCTGCGGCGTGTGCACGAACTCGTCACCGAACTCCTCGGCGAAGGCGTCGGAGACGCGGCGCGCGGCGTCGACGTCGTTGACCAGCAGCGGGAACGCGTTGATCGGCTCGATGCCGGGTTCGCGGGGCGCGCCCGCCGCCGCGGCCTCGTGGCGGACGATGCGGCCGATGGCGGCCAGGACGGTCTCCCGCACCTCCGGGTCGAAGGTGCGCACGTTGAGCTTGAGCTCGGCGGTGGTGGGGATGACGTTCTCCTTGCCGCCCGAGTGCACGGCGGCCACGGTCACCACCGCGACGTCCTCGGGCGAGATCTCCCGCGCCACCACGGTCTGCAACCGCAGCACGATCGACGAGGCGATGACGATCGGATCGACCGTGGCCTGCGGCTGCGCGCCGTGCCCGCCACGGCCGTGCACCGTGACCCGCAGGCTGTCGGCGGCGGCCATGAACACCCCGGGCCGCACGTACAGGTGCCTGCTCGGGGCCGAGGCGATGTGCTGGCCCAGGGCCACGTCGAAGGCGGGGAAGCGGTCCAGGAAGCCGTCGTCGACCATCGCCTGCGCTCCGCCGCCGACCTCCTCGGCGGGCTGCAACACCGCCAGAACCGTTCCCGACCAGGCATCTCGGCGCGCTGCCAGCTGCTCGATCGCGCCGATCAGGGCCGCCATGTGCGCGTCGTGCCCGCAGGCGTGCATCACCGGTGACTCGTTGCCGTCGGCATCGACACCGACGGCCGTGCTGCGGTAGGCGACCTGCTCGACCTCGCGCACCGGCAGCCCGTCCATGTCCGCCCGCAGCAGCACGCCCGGGCCGTCGCCGTTGCGCAGCACGGCCACGACGCCCGTCCCGCCGACGCCGCTGGTCACCTCGCAGCCGGCGGTCCGCAGGCGCTGCGCCAGCACCCCGGCGGTGCGCTCCTCCTGGAACGACAGCTCCGGGTTCCGGTGCAGGTCCTCGTAGAGCTCGCGGACACCTGCGATGCGGTCTTCCAACCCGGTCAGCATCCCGGACACCGCGGCTCCTCCCGTGGGCGACGGAGCCACCCTCGCACCTCGCACACCCGAGGCGGAGCGCCACGTGCGGCGTGGGGTCTCATCGGGGGATCGGTCTCGCCTGCGAGAGCTACCAGCGCCATGCTGGGTGGTGGCCTGCCGCCGCCGGACCGGCGGCCGTTCTGGGGGAGGAAGCATGACCATCGCCGAACAGCCCGCCACCACGACCACGCACCCGCTGGACCCGATGACCGCCGAGGAGGTCACCGCGGTCCGCGCGGCGCTCGACGACGCCGGCCTGCTCGGCGAGAACGTCCGGTTCACCTTCGTCGCGCTCGAAGAACCCGACAGGAGGGCGGCGCTCGCCCACCGACCCGGCCAGGACGTGGACCGCCGGTTCCGGGCGGTGCTGCTGGACCTGGCCAGCGGTGTCTCGCACGACACCGTCGTCTCCGCCACCCGATCCACTGTGGACTCCGTGCGTCGGCTGGACCCCGCGGTGGACGGGCAGCCACCGATCATCGACACCGAGTTCGAGCTGGTCGAGGAGATCGTCAACGCCGACGAGCGCTGGACCTCGGCGTTGCGCAAGCGCGGCATCGACCCGGCCACGGTGCGCGCCGCGCCGCTGTCGGCGGGCGTCTACGACGAGCCGGGGGAGCGGGGCAAGCGCATCATCCGGTCGCTGGGGTTCCAGCAGCTCCACCCCGCGGACCACCCGTGGGCGCACCCGGTGGACGGGCTGTGCGCCTACATCGACCTCACCAACCGCGAGGTCACCCGCGTCATCGACCACCGCGAGCTCCCAGTCCCGCAGGAATCCGGCAACTTCGACGACCCCGAGGTCACCGGACCGGCCCGCACGAGCCTGAAGCCCATCGAGATCACCCAGCCCGAAGGGCCGAGCTTCACCGTGGAGGGTCACCGGGTGCGCTGGGAGAACTGGGACCTGAGACTGGGTTTCAACGAGCGGGAAGGGCTCACCCTGCACCAGCTGTCGTTCCACCAGCGGCAGGTGCTGCACCGCGCGTCGATTGCCGAGATGGTGGTGCCCTACGCGGACCCGTCGCCGGTGCGGTTCTGGCAGAACTACTTCGACTGCGGCGAGTACATGTTCGCCCGCTACACCAACTCGCTGGAACTGGGCTGCGACTGCCTCGGCGAGATCCACTACTTCGACGCGGTGGTGGCCGACGACTTCGGCAGGCCGCGCACCATCCGCAACGGCATCTGCATGCACGAGGAGGACTACGGGGTGCTCTGGAAGCACACCGACCTGTTCACCGGCTCTCAGGAGACCCGGCGGCAGCGCCGGCTGGTGATCTCGTTGTTCACCACCATCGGCAACTACGACTACGGCTTCTACTGGTACTTCTACCTCGACGGCACCATCCAGCTGGAGTGCAAGGCCACCGGCATCACCTTCACCGCCGCCTACCCCGACGAGGGCCACGAGTACGCCAACCAGATCGCCCCCGGCCTGGGCGCCCCGTTCCACCAGCACCTGTTCTGCGCCCGGCTCGACGTGGCCGTGGACGGGCCGCGCAACGCGGTGGAGGAGGTCGAGGCCGAACGCGTCCCGGTCAGCGAGACCAACCCGCGCGGGAACGCGTTCCGGGCCAGGAGGACCCGGCTGAGCACCGAGGGCCAGGCCGCCCGGCTCGCCGACAGCTCCCGCGCGCGGACCTGGCACATCGTCAACCCCGGCAGCCGGAACCGCTACGGCGACAACGTCTCCTACGTCCTGCACCCCGAAGGGCAGCCGGTCATGCTCGCCGACGAGTCGTCCTCGGTGCACGCCCGGGGAACCTTCGCGACCAAGCACCTGTGGGTGACCCGCTACGACCGCGAGCAGCGCTACCCGGCCGGCGACCTGGTCAACCAGAACCCCGGAGGCGCAGGCCTACCGGCCTGGACGGCGGAGGACCGCGACATCGACGGCCAGGACATCGTCGTCTGGCACACCTTCGGGCTCACCCACTTCCCGCGGCCCGAGGACTGGCCGATCATGCCCGTCGACCGCGCGGGGTTCACGCTCACCCCGGTCGGCTTCTTCGACCGCAACCCCACCCTCGACGTCCCGCGTTCGACCGGCGCCGACTGCCACGGGACGTGATCACTGGCCTCTGACCCGCAGTGAGCCGAGGAGTTTCGCGGTGGCGCGCTCGATCTCGTCCACCGCCTGTTCGAAGCTCTCGGCGTTGTGGGCGGCCGGTGCCCGGAACCCCGAGATCTTGCGGACGTACTGCAGGGCGGCAGCCCGGACGTCGGCGTCGGTGACCTGCTCGGCGTAGGGCGGGCGGAGGGTCTTGATGCTGCGGCACATGCCCGCATTGTCCGCCTCACCTCTGACAGCGACCAGGTAGTTTGGTCCCGGCGCCGACACCGGAGGAGGGACGATGGTGCTGCCGATCTGCGCGACCTGCGGGATGCAGTACGCCGAGGCCCGCGAGGACTGCCCGATCTGCGAGGACGAACGCCAGTGGGTCCCGCGCGAGGGCCAGCAGTGGACCGACCTGGACGCCCTCCGCGCCGAGCGCCGCGCCGTGCTGCGCGACGAGGGCGGCGTGCTCGGCATCGGCTGCGAACCGAAGTTCGCCATCGGCCAGCGCGCATTGCTGGTGCGCACCGGCGCGGGCAGCGTCCTCTGGGACTGCACGGCCTACCTGGACGACGAGATCGTCAGCGCGATCAACGAATTGGGCGGTTTGATCGGCATCGCGATCAGCCACCCGCACTACTACACGACGATGATCGAGTGGGCCCGCGCCTTCGACGTGCCCATCCACCTGCACGAAGCCGACCGGCAGTGGGTCGGCCGCCCGGACCCGGCGATCCGGTTCTGGAACGGCACGACCCACGAGATCATCCCCGGCCTGGCGCTGATCAACCTCGGCGTCCACTTCGCGGGCGGCACTGTCCTGCACAGCGCCGCCGGGCGGGGTTCGCTGTTCACCGGCGACATCGTCCAGGTCATCCCGGACCGCACGCACGTCGGCTTCATGTACAGCTACCCGAACCTCATCCCGGAACGGCCCAGCGTCGTGCGGCGGGCCGCCGAGCTCCTCGACGAGCTCACCTTCGACTCCCTCCACGGGGCCTGGTGGGACACGGTGATCCCCACCGGCGCCCACGAGATCGTCCAGCGCTCAGCAGCTCGCTACCTGCGCTTCGTGCGGGAGGAGTGAGGTGGTGCGGACCTAGCGCCGTCTCGGAGCCGTGGGCGATGCGGGTGTTCTGCGGGATGTTGACGAGCAGGTGCCGCAGAGCGCGAGACCGGCGGAAGGCGTTCCACCCGGTGACCCGGCGCGGCATCGCCGGTGCTGGGGGAGCGGTCGGTTCCGGCCCGAACCGACCGGGCGGGAAGACCGCGGAGCGGGCATCGGCCACGTGGCCGATGCCCATTCCGGGTGGAGAGCTCAGACCGCGTCGTGGGCGACGTTGAGGTCGCGGTCCTTGGTCTCCGGGGCGACGAGGGAGGCGATGAAGCTGATCGCCATCATCACCATCATGTAGATCGCGACGGGGACCCACGATCCGCCGGACGCGGCCATCAGGCCCGCGCAGATCAGCGGCGCGACGCCACCGCCGACGACCGAGGAGAACTCGCGGCCCAGGGCCACGCCCGCGTAGCGGTAGCGGTTGCCGAACAGCTCGGGGAAGTAGCTCATCTGCACACCGACCGAACCGTGGCAGGCCAGGATGAAGCCGAGCACGATCGCCACCGTGATCGCCACCGGCGAGCCGGTGTTGAGCGCGATGAACGTCGGCACCGGCAGCAGCACCAGGGCGCCCATGATGGTGGAGTAAACGCCCTTGCGTCCGACCACATCGGACAGCGCGCCGAACCCGAAGGCGGCGATGCCGCCGCAGATCGCGCCCAGCAGGAGCACCTTCGGCACGAAAGCCTCGTCCACCCCGACCGCGGAGACCAGGTAGGAAGCCATGAACACCTGGTAGGTGTAGGACTGGGCGTTGGAACCGACGTTGAGGAAGAACGCCAGCAGCAGCGGCTTGCGGCCCTTGCGGAACGTCTCGGCGACCGGCGCCTTGGTCTCGCCGACCTGTTCCTTGAGCTCCTGGAACACCGGGCTCTCGTTGAGCTTGCGCCGGATGATCAGCGCGGCGATCGTCACCAGCAGGCTGCTGCCGAACACCAGCCGCCAGCCCCAGGTCATCAAGGCGTCCTCGGGCAGCGACTGCGCGAGGATCCACGCGAGGGCTCCGAGCGCGGTCCCCAGCGCGGCACCGGTCATCACCAGCGATGCCAGCGCGCCGCGCTTGCCCCTGCCCGCGGTCTCGGTGAGGAGCGTGGCGCCACCGGCCTGCTCGGCACCGGCACCCATGCCCTGGAAGAACCGGCACGCGACCAGCAGGATCGGCGCCAAGAGCCCCACCTGCGAATACGTGGGCAGCAGGCCGATCGCCAGCGTGGACCCGCCCATCAGCAGCAGCGTGGCGACCAGGACCCACTTGCGGCCCAGCCGGTCACCGAACCGGGAGAAGATCAGCCCGCCCAAAGGCCGCGCGGCGAACCCGACCGCGTAGGCGCTGAAGGAGGCCAGGATCCCGGCGACCGGCGAGATGTTCGGGAAGAACAACTTGCTGAAGATCAGCGCCGACGCGGTGCCGTAGATGACGAAGTCGTACTGCTCCAGCGTTGTGCCGATGAGTCCGGCCCACGCCGCGCGCCGCACGGACTTGCGGTCGGGTGTTGCCTCGGTGGTGTCCGCAGTGGAACTTCTTCGTTCGCTCATGGGTCCACGCAATCTTCTCGTGCGGTCGGTCAACCGTCGGCTTGCAGGGCTTCTTCGGTCGCCGCGGCGACCCCGTGGGCGCTGAGCACGTCGACGAGCTCGGCGACCCGCGTCTGGAACTCCTGGTGGGCGGCGAGTTCGTCACCCAGCAGTCCCTCGCGCAGGGCCGCGGCGACGAACTCGCGCGTGCCGGAGGCGTTCGCGCGTGCGGCGCGCAGCGCCCCGGCGGCCGGATCGACCATCGCCGCGGTGTGCTCGGTGGTCTCGGGCGCTGTCGTGCAGCGCAGGTAGGCGGCCACGCTCAGCGCGAGGTGCTGCGGCACCCGACCGGCCTTGAGGTGCAGCCCGGCCGGTTCCGGGACGCGCTGGGCGAGCTTGGTCGAGCCGTCGGAGCCGACCTGCCGCGTGCGGTGGCCCAGCGCGCTGTTGCTCCAGCGCGTGAACAGCTGGGCGGAGTAGTCCTCGAAGTCGATGTCGGCGGGCATCGTCAGCGTCGGCAGGTAGTCGGCGCGCATCAGCCGATGTGCGGCCTCGGCGATGTGCGGCCGGGCGGTGGCATCGGCGATCAGGTCGCAGCCGTCGAGCGCGCCCAGGTAGGCGATCAGCGAGTGCGTGCCGTTGAGCAGCCGCAGCTTCATCAGCTCGTAGGGCTCGACGTCGTCGGTGAAGGTGACCCCGCCGTGCTCCCAGGCCGGACGTCCCGCGGCGAAGTGGTCCTCCAGCACCCACATGCTGAACGGTTCGGCGGGCACCGGGGCCTCGTCGCGCAGCCCGAGCCGGTCGGCGACGGTCTCGCGGTAGGCGTCGGTGGTCGCCGGCACGATCCGGTCGACCATCCCGTTCGGGAAGCTGACCGAGCCGTGCAGGTAGGCGAGCAGGTCTTCGCGCTCGGCGGCGGGCAGGGCTTCGGCGAACTCGCGCACCAGGCGTGCGGTGAGCTCGCCGTTGCCGGTGAGGTTGTCGCAGCTGAGGATCGCGACCGGCGAGGCGTGCGTGGCCGCGCGGCGCTGGAGCGCGCGGGCCAGCCGGCCGATCGTGGTGCGCGGTGCGCCACCGGCCAGGTCGTCCCGGATTCCCGGGTCGTCGAGGTCGAGTAGCTTGGTGCGCGGCGAGTAGCTGTAGCCCTTCTCGGTGATCGTCAGCGTCACGATGCGGGTCTCGTGCGCCGACAGCGCGTCCAGCACGGCGCCCGGCTGCTGCGCGGCGACCAGCACGTCGCTGTGCACCGCCGGGACGCCGATCTCGGTGCGCTCCGGGGAGATCTCCACGACCCCGTAGCGCATGTCCTGCTCGCGCATGGCCTGGGCGACGGTCGCCGAGGAGTTGGCCACGCCGACGATCGCCCAAGGCCCCTCGGTGTGCTCCAGCGCGCGGGCGGTGTGCACGGCCTGGTGGGCGCGGTGGAAGTTGCCGAGTCCCAGGTGGACGATGCCCGGCGCGCCCAGCGAGCGGTGGTGCTGCAGGGCGGAGACGGGTGTGGTGGACGCGTTGAGTCGTTGCATGGCGAACCAATCAGGCGGGCCGGCGGGCGGCGGGAGCGGTCGAGTCGCGCACGACCAGGTGCGCGGGCAGCAGGTGCTTGCGCGGTGGCGGGCGGTGTCCGCCCAGGATCGGGCCGAGCAGCTCCATGCTCAGGGAACCCGCCTTGGACCACGGGATCGAGATGCTGGTCAGCGACGGCCGTGAGACCTCGGTGAGCGCCACGTCGTCGATGCCGATGACGCTGAGCCCATCGGGGACCTGCACGCCCAGCGCGCGGGCACCCTTGATCACGCCGAACGCGACCAGGTCGTTGTGGGTGATCACCGCCGATGCTCCGGTGGCCAGCACGCTGGCGGCCACGGCGGTTCCGGCCGCCACGGTTTCGGCGTGCCAGTCCAGCACGTGCAGCGAGATGCCTGCCTCGGTGGCGAGGGATTCGACGAGCCGCACGCGGCGCGGGCTCGACCAGGAATTCGTGGAACCGGAGACGAAGGCGATGCGCTCGTGGCCCAGCGCGGCGAGGTAGTCGACGGCCTGGCGCAGGCCGTCACCGGCGTCGGCGAGCACGCAGTCGACACCGTCGTGCTCCTGGTTGATCAGCACTGACGGCGTCGACCCGCACAGCTCGACGAGTTCGTCGGCGGGCAACCGGGACGAGCACAGCACGATGGCCGAGACCTGGCTGCGCAGGTGGGCGATGGCTTCGCGTTCGCGCTCCGGGTCCCGGTCGGTGTCGTGGAGGACGAGGGTGTGCCTGCGTCGCCGGCCTTCGCCCTGCGCCGCCTTGACCAGCGTGCCGTAGACGGGGTTGGCGATGTCGGGCACGACCATCGCCACCGTGGAACCGGCGACCTGCGCCTCAGGCGGCTTGGCTGTCTGGTAGCCCAATTCCTGGGCCGCGTCGAGGACCTTGCGCAAGGTGTCCGGTCCGAGCCGCTGCGGGTCGCTGAAGGCGCGCGAGGCCGTGGACAGCGCGACGTCGGCTCGTTTCGCCACGTCGGTCAAGGTCGGCGCCATCGCCCCTCCGCTCCGTCGCACCCCGGCGGTGCGCCAGGCCGAGCAGATCTTGACCAACCTTGCGCAAACTTGTCAACCTCTTGCCGAGCGCACTCGGTCACAACGCGGCGCACGCCTCTGCGCCGAACCCGACGACCTGGCCACCCTGGACGCCTGCTGCGCCACCGGTTCCCGCGACCGCCCCACCGAAATGCTGCACGTGCACCACAGCAGCGTCGCCCGACGTCTGGAACGGCTCGGCGACAGCGGGGAACCGAACTCACCGAACCTCCCGGTTCGGCTGCGGCGGGGCCGGGTGCAGGAGGGTGCGCGCGATGTCAGCACGTGGGCGCGAGATCGCTGCTGCGGGCGCCGGGGATTGGCACCCCGTCGATCTTCGCGGAGGTGGCACGGTCACGGCAGCGGGAAGGCTCGGCGGACCCGGCGGTGACGCTCGGCAACGACGTCGGTCAGTGCGACACCGCGCAGTGGCACATCCGGCTCCGCTGAGCGGAACTAGTCGAGGGCGGAGCCTGACTGACCCAGGGCTTCGCCGACGCGCAGCCTGTAGAGGCGGGTCGGACGTCCGCGCCGGGTGGGCTGCGCGCTGCCCTCGGACGTGACCAGTTCGGCGGTGCCGAGCTTGCGGATCAGCCGCCTCCCGCTCGGGTCGGTGATGCCCAGCAAGGTGGCCAGCTCGCTGGGGGAAACCGCGCGCCCGCGCAACTCGCGTTCCAGCGACACCAGGCGGGACAACGTCGTCGGGCTCAACCCCACCTCGCGGGCCATCCGCTCCAGATCGGCGCTGTGGTCCCGGTAGGCGAACTCGGTGCGCCGCCCGGCGCCCCCGATCGGCCCGATGATCACACCGCTGTCCTGGATGACGAACCCGCACGAGTGCGGCTCGGCCTCGGCGCGCACCGCCGCGCGTTCGGCGAGCGCGATACCGGCCCGCACCGAAGCGCCCAGCCCGAACCCGGCGGCGATGCGCACGTCCATGCTGCCTTCGGCCTGCTGCAACGCCGGAACCACCTGCCAGCCCGAGGTTGCGCGCTCCAGCAGAGCCTTGTGGGCGAACAGGACCAGTCCGCGCTTACCGCGGTTCTCCACCCACGAGCCGGCTAACTGCGGGTCTTGCAGCAGGATTTCACGTAACCCCGCCCGCGCGCCTTCGACGTCCTCACCGTCGCGGACCTGGAAGACCCCGGCGGCGAAGCGGGAATCCTCGGCCTGACCGGCCTTCACCCGCAGCAGCAGGTCCTGCAGCTCGGCGCGCACGGATGCCGACAGCAGGACGGTGTCGACCACGGGTGCCTCCGCGCGCAGCGCCTCGGCGACCTCCAGGCGCGGGGTGATCACCACGCCGCCGTTGCGCAGCGCAGCGCGGTGGTGGGCGATGATCTCCGCTATCGGCTGGTCGGTGGCGTAGGGGAGCGCGGAGTGGCGGACGCCGAGCGTGGTGGCGACCTCCTGGATCACGTGGTGGTCGAAGGTGTCGATGCTCGCCCTGCGGTGCTCGGGGTAGTCGCTGCGCATCCGGGCCACCGCCAGCGCCAGCTCGAGCGAGCTCGGTCGCGTCACCGCCACCGGGAGGCCCTCCGGGACTTGACCGCGCACGGCCTCGTAGGACAGCGGGCCGATGAGCAGCCCGTTCACCCCAGGCGAGGTGAGCAGTTCCCGCAGCCGGTCCCCGGCCTGTGCGGTTTCGCCGCAGACGGCCCAGCGCAGGGTGACGCCGGAGACGGTGCTCGCCGCCTGGCGGAAGACCTCTTGGTGCCGCGCGTGCACCAGGACGCCGATCACCACGCTCATGTCCCCACCTGGATTCAGTTCGCCGACGAAACTTCACCAGGATTGCGCGAATGCTGGTCGCGGTCAACGCGATCGGTCTAGTCGGTGATGATTCGGATGCGCTCTCCGTGATCGAGCCGATATCCGACGCCGCCCACAGTCGTGATGGGATCCATCCCGGGGGCCGAGTTCGTCGTGGATCCGGCGGATGTGGACGTCGACCGTGCACGTGCGGGATTTCGCGGGAGAGTCCTCACACCGCTGCCTGCAGCGGGTTGCGGTGGTGCACCCGGCCGGGGTTGCGGGCAAGGAACAGCAGCAGGTCGAACCCAAGCCGGGTGACGCGGATGCGGGGTGCCGTCTGGGCGGACGATCTGCCTGGCAGCCACCACGATTCGCAGCTTCGGCAACTCCACCGGCTCGGCGTCCACCGTGGACTGCGCCGGAACCGCTTCGCGCAGCTCGGCGTTGCGGGTCAGCATCCTCTCCAGCAGGTCCAGGGTCTTCGCGGGTGACCACCAATCGGGCGGTGACTTGGACGAGACCGGGCGCAGGCCGGGGCGAAGCCCGCTCTTGCCGGTTCCAGCGCCATGGCACGGTCCTCCATCGCTGCGGGGTGTGACACGGGCGGGAGCGGAAGGCTCAACCGCGCGGACACGCAGCGGAAGTGGCCCGCATCGGGTCGACGCGCGCACGCTGCACCAGCAGCGGTCCGGTGGCCATGCCGCCGGGTGGGGTCAGGATCGGTGACGCAAAGCGTGCTCGTGCAGTCGGAACACGCCGGTCAGCGCCGGCGCCGGAACCAGCGTCGTCTGCGCGGCGTGGACCGCTGATCGGCGGCCGGTTCCGGGGTGTCGGGAGCCTGCGTGGCCGGTCGCTGCGACCGCCAGCGCTCGACCAGCGAGTCCACCTTGACCGGTGCGATCGCGACCTGCGGGCCGACCGGGAAGCGCAGGTGCTCGACGATGCGGCGGTTGAGCTCGGCCGCGACCTCGCGCACGGCGTGCTCGCTGGTCAGCTCGGCGACGGTTTCGGGCAGCCGGTCGATCTCGCGCCGCAGTCGCAGGGGAGTGGGCAGCAGCGCGTCACCGGAGAGGCCCTCGCGGCGGATCTGCTCCTTGATCCACCACTGCTCGTCCAGCGGCGCACCGGCGCCCGGCAGCGGCTTGCCCGCGCCGGGCAGGTCGTCGAACTCGCCGCGCTCCTGGGCTGTGCGGATCTGCCGGTCCACCCACGATTCGAAGGTGACCCCGGGAGGTTTGCGCTCTGCCATGACGCGATTGTCCGGTACGAGCGCGACCGCGCGCCACCGTCAGCTGCGCAGGAACCCGTTGAGCAGCGCGGCCTGGCCGGCGTGCTGCAGGTCGTCGGCGATCACGCTCACCAACCGCACGCCCAGCGTGACCGGCGGGGACCAGCTGGCGTCGATGACCTCGTCCAGGTCGGCGTCGCCGAGTCCGGTGACGAACCGCAGCGTCTGCTCGTGGACCGCGTCGTAGTAGCCGGTCAGCAGTTCACCGGAGGCGCGCACCGACTCGACCTGGTCCGAGTCGTGGCCGTAGCCGGTGTCCTCCTCGTCCAGCGGCAGCCCGAACCGCGCGGCCCAGCTCTGCACCAGCCACACCTGCTCGGTCTCGGCGACGTCGGCGATGTGGTCGTCCTGCACCCGCGCCAGGTGCCACAACAACCAGGCGATCGAATTGGACTCGGGGTCGATGCGGTGCGCCAGCGCCTCCTCGTCGAGACCGACGACCGATTCGTGCACCACTGCCTGAATCCGGCTGAACGCATCGACGAGCACATCGGCGCTGGTCATCCGGTCCCGCTCCTCACATCCGGCGGCGAACGCTTGCGCACACCGTACGGCGCGGCACCGTCGCCGGCAGCGGATCCAGGACGGCGTGTTGCGGTATCAGCGGCGCGGCGGGAACGGGATGCGGTCGAGATCGGAGGCGACGACGATCGTGCCGTCGAAGACCTCCGCCGCCTCGTCGTGGAAGCGCCGCGGATCGGTGTAGCGCTGCGAGAAGTGGGTCAGCACCAGGTACCGCACCCCGCAGTCGGCGGCGACCCGGGCGGCCTGCGCCGCGGTCAGGTGCCGGTACCGATCGGCGAGGTCGGCGTCCTGGTCCAGGAAGGTCGATTCGATGACCAGCATGTCCGCATCGGCGGCCAGCTCGAACACGCCGTCGCAGAGCCGGGTGTCCATCACGAACGCGAACCGCTGCCCCGCCCGCTCCTCGCTGACCTCCGCCAGCTCCACGGTCCGGTCGCCGACCAGAACCGATCCCTCACGCTGGAGCCTGCCGATGTCGGGCCCGTGCACGCCCAGCCGCGCCAGCGCGTCGGGCAGCATGCGGCGGCCGTCGGGTTCTTCGAGCCGGTAGCCGAACGCCTCGATGCGGTGTTCCAGCCGCACCGCCCGCAATCGTCCGAACGGGCCTCGCGCGATCGTGCCGTCACCGGTGATCGGGTGCTCGTCGAGCTGAACCGCGTCGTCGTAGGCCGCCGCGTGGCGCAGGTGACCGAAGAACTTGGCGCCCGACGCCGGGTAGTGCGCGTGCACCGCGCCGCGAACCCGGTCGCTCGACATCCGGTGCACCACCCCGGGCACTCCCAGGCAGTGGTCACCGTGGAAGTGCGTGATGCACAGGTGGTCGACGTCGTTGGCGCTGACACCGGCGAAGGTCATCTGCCGCTGCGTACCCTCACCCGGGTCGAACAGCAGCCCCAGACCGTCCCAGCGCAGCAGGTAGCCGTTGTGGTTGCGGGTGCGCGTCGGCGCCTGGCTTGCCGTGCCGAGCACGACGAGTTCCCGGTTTGACACGTCGAGCACCCTATGCGCCGGATCCGCTCGCGAGGAGCGGGCCTCAGTCTTCGGGCGGGCGTGGTCGCCCGGATTTCACCGGCGATTCCTCGTCCTGTTCCTGCGGGGCCTCCAACGCCCGGGTTTCCTCGGGCGGGTCGGGCCACAACAGGCTGCCGGGGACGGAGTGCCCCGCGGCACCGAGCTTGTTCATCTTCTTGGGCACCGGCGCGCCCTGGTAGTCCAGCGGTTCCGGGTGGCCGTGCTCGTCGACCGGGCCGAGCGGCTGGTGCACCTCGATGAACTCGCCGTGCGGGAGCCGCTTGACGACGCCGGTCTCCACGCCGTGCTGGAGCACCTCGAGGTCGCTGCGCTGCAACCCGATGCAGATCCGGTAGGTGATGTAGTAGGCCAGCGGTGGGAGCACCAGCACCCCGATGCGCCCGGCCCAGGTCATCATGTTCAGCGACAGGCTGAAGACGAATGCGACGATGTCGTTCATCCCGGAGATGAGCACGACGAGGAAGAACGCGATCGCCATCATGCCCAGCGACGTGCGCACCGGGTTGTCGCGCGGGCGCTGCAGCAGGTTGTGGTGCGCGTCGTCGCCGCTGAGCTTGCGCTCCAGCATCGGGTAGATCGCGGCGACGGTGAACACCAGGCCCATGCCCAGGACCAGCGGGAAGAACGGGGCGCCGACGGTGAACGGCCCGAGATAGAGCTCCCACGGCGGCCACAACCGGCCCATCCCGTCGGTCCACATCATGTACCAGTCGGGCTGTGAGGCGGAGGAGACCTTCGACACGACGTAGGGGCCGAAGTTCCAGATCGCGTTGATCTGGAAGATGCCGCTCATGATCGCCATCACACCGGTGACGATGAGGAAGAAACCGGTCGCCTTCACCGCGAACTTCGGCATGATCCGCACGCCGACCACGTTGGACTCGGTGCGCTTGGGCCCCGGGTACTGGGTGTGCTTCTGGTACCACACGATCGCCAGGTGGGCCGCGACCAGCGCGAGGATGAGCCCGGGCAGCAGGAAGACGTGGAACAGGTAGAAGCGCGGGATGATCTCGGTACCGGGGAACTCCGAGCCGAACAGCAGCCACTGCAGCCACGTGCCGATGACCGGGACGGACAGCAGGATGCCTGAGGCGATCCGGAGGCCGGTGCCGGAGAGCAGGTCGTCGGGCAGCGAGTAGCCGATGAAGCCTTCGAACATGCCCAGCACGAACAGGCTGACGCCGATGAGCCAGTTCGTCTCGCGCGGGCGGCGGAACGCTCCGGTGAAGAAGATCCGGAACATGTGCGCCACGACCGCGGCCATGAAGATCAGCGCGCCCCAGTGATGCAGCTGCCGGGCGAACATCCCGCCCCGGACCTCGAAGGAGATGTCGAGCGTGCTCTCGAACGCCCGGGACATCTCGACGCCGCGCAGGTTGGTGTACCTGCCGTCGTAGGTCACCTCGGCCATCGACGGGTCGAAGAAGTACGCGAGGTAGGTGCCGGTCAGCAGCAGGACGATGAAGCTGTACAGGGCGATCTCGCCGAGCAGGAAACCCCAGTTGTTGGGGAAGACCTTGTTCAGCTGGCGCCTCATCCCCGGTGCCGCGCGGTACCGCTTGTCCAGCTGGTCGGCTCCGTCGGCCACCGAACGGGACAGCTTGCCCTCGGGCTTCGTCGGCTGGGTCAGCTTGCTCATGTCGACCCCAGTCATCCCGGTTTCACGACATTGCCGACCCAGATTACTGCTTCCGGCGGTGCTGAGCAGCCGAGTTCGTGCTACTTCGAGTGGAAGAGGGCTTCGAAGAAGGTGGTGAGCGCGCCCATGACGGTGGTCACCGCGCCGATGATGGTGGTGACCGCGTTGCGGACCGCCTCAGCGGCCGAGATGGGGTCGCGCACGAGCAGGGAGCCGCACACCAGCACCACGAGAATCACGATCACGGTCACGGCTTTGCGGTTCATGCGATCAGCCTCCGTCGGTCCGCCCGGCGCCGCAGGAACCCTACCCTGCACACCCGCCCCAGCCGTCACACGACGGGAACACGCGTGTCACGTCTTGGGACGGTGTTCCACGGCCGCGTCGGGGTGTCGTCAGGCCTCCTTGACCGCGGAGATGTCGAGCTCGACGGTGATCTTCTCGCCGACCACCCCAGACGCCGGTCCCAGCGCTGCGTTCCAGGTCAGGCCCCAGTCCTCGCGGTTGACCTGCAGCCCGCCCTCGACGCGACGCGGACGGCGCCGAACGGGTCCTGGCCTGGCCGGTGCAATCCAGGTCGAACTCCACCGGCTTGGTGTTGCCCTTGATCGTGAGATCACCGGTGACGTGGAACGTGTTCTCGCCCTGAGTCCGCACCCCGGTGGAGGTGAACACGATCTCCGGGTGGTTGTCGAGGTCGAAGCGGTCACCATCGCGTGTCGGGCGACGAATCCCAGCCGGGAGTGCACCGGGTCGATGGTGTGGTCGCCGGTGAGCCTTCCGAGGTCGGTGGCTTTGCTCATGGGTGGTCGCTCCCTGGTGTTCCCACGGGGGCGGACACCACCGACCACGCCGCAGGAGGACAACCACGGGTGGGCTCCGCAGCCCGTCCCTGGAACGGGTGAGCGCCGGGTCGGGTGGTGACCGCGTGTCGGCGCTGGCAGGCTGCACGCGTGCAGGACAAGATCAGTGACGGCCGTTCGATCCGACGCTGGCGGCGTCGGCTCGCCGACGAGCGGGAAGAGGCTCGTGTCTACCGGAGCCTGGCCGCCCGTCGCAGCGGCGAGGAGCGGGAAATCCTGCTCGGTCTCGCCGAGGCCGAGGAGCGCCACGCCCGCTACTGGGAGGACCTGCTCGGCGACGAGATCGGCCGGCAGCGGCGCGGGCAGTTCCGGATGCGCGTCCTGGTCGTCCTGGCGCGCCGCTTCGGTTCGGTGTTCGTCCTGGCCCTGGCCCAGCGAGCCGAAAGCCGCTCGCCGTACCACTACGACCAGGACGTGCCTGCTTCGATGGCGGCCGATGAGCGGATCCACGAGGAGGTCGTGCGCGCTCTGGCCGCGCGCGGCCGCGCCCGGGTGTCGGGGTCGTTCCGCGCGGCGGTCTTCGGCGCCAACGACGGCCTGGTCAGCAACCTCGCGCTGGTCCTGGGCGTGATCGGCGGCAACCTGTCTTCCGAGGTCGTGCTGCTGACCGGGTTCGCGGGCCTGCTGGCGGGAGCTCTGTCGATGGGTGCGGGCGAGTACATCTCGGTCCGCTCCCAGCGCGAGCTCCTCGCCGCGGCCACCCCGGACCCGCAGGCGCGCGCGGTCGTCCCGCACCTCGACGTCGACGCCAACGAGCTCGCCCTGGTCTACCGGGCCAGGGGAATGGACGAGGCGGAGGCGCAGCGCCGCGCCTCCGCCCTGCTGCGGCAGTTGCGGTCGACGTTGCCGCACGCCCACCAGGAATCCGACGCCACCCCCGAGACCGACGGAGGCGCGGAGGCGTCGTCGGAGACCTCCGACGACCACGAGGTGGTCGGCTCGGGTGCGAAGGCGGCGGTGTCGAGCTTCGCGTTCTTCGCCTCCGGTGCGCTGATCCCGGTCCTGCCCTTCGCCGTGGGCCTGACCGGAGTGGTGGCGATCGTGGCCTCGGTCGTGCTGGTGGGGCTCGCGCTGATGCTCACCGGCGCTACGGTCGGCGTTCTCTCCGGAGCCGCCCCGCTGCCCCGAGCGCTTCGGCAACTGGCCATCGGCCTGGGCGCCGCAGCGGTCACCTACCTTCTCGGCGTCCTGTTCGGAGCCACCGTCGGCTGATCGACGCGGGTGCCGTGAAGGGTGGCGGCTGCTGGATCGTGCCGGTATGTGGCGACTCCAGCGATGGTGAGCGCGTCGACCACGACCGGAAGCGGTCAGCGGTCCAGGCGGGACATCCCGTCCGGGTGGTAGCGCTCGCCCGCGGCGGTGCCGGGCGGGAACTGCTCGGACAGCTCCGCGGCGAGCTCCGGGTTGAGCCTGACGTGGGCCGCCTCGACGTTGGCCTGGACGCGCCCGATGCGGCGGCTGCCCGGGATCGGCAGGACGTCCTCGCCCTGGGCCAGCAACCACGCCAGCGCCAACTGCGCCGGAGTGATCCCGAGGCGGTCCGCGTGCTCGCGCAGCGGCCGGGTCAGCTCGATGTTGCGCTGCAGGCTCTCCTCCTGGAACCGCGGGTAGCGCTTCTCGCGGACCTCCAGGTTCTCCACGTCGGAGGCGCTGGTGAACGATCCGGTGAGCACCCCGCGTCCCAGCGGGGAGTAGGCCACCAGGCTCACGCCCAGCTCGCGGGTCGCGGGCAGCAGCTCGGCCTCCGGGTCGCGGGTGAACAGCGAGTACTCCTGCTGCACCGCGGTGATCGGGTGGACCTGGTGCGCGCGGCGCAACGTCGCGGCGCTGATCTCCGAGAGCCCGATGTGGCCGATCTTGCCCTCGGCGACCAGCTCCGCCATCGCGCCGACGGTCTCCTCGATGGGCGTGGTGCGGTCCAGCCGGTGCAGGTAGTAGAGGTCGATGTGGTCGGTGCCCAGCCGGGAAAGGCTGGCCTCCGCGGCCTGGCGGACGTACTCGGGCTTGCCTCCGCCGGTCTCCTTGTTGGCGCCGAACTTGGTGGCCAGCACGACTTCGTCGCGGCGTTCGGCCAGCAGTCCGCTGATGAGCTGCTCGTTGTGGCCCTCGCCGTAGACGTCGGCGGTGTCGAGGAAGTTCACACCGAGGTCGAGCATCTCGTTCAGCAGCTTCGCCGATTCGGCGTCGTCGGCGGTGCCGTAGACGCCGGACAGGCCCATCGCGCCGTAACCTATGGCGCTGACCTCGGGCCCGTTGCGGCCGAGTCGGCGACGTGGGGGAGTGTCGGACACGGATCTCTCCTGATCGCGTAGGTGGTGGTCGTGGCCAGCCTAGCCCCAGTAGTTAGCAGGACTCACAACCTGGGACGCGGTGTCACAGCTCGAAGTCGGCGCGGCGCTCGGCGGGAACCAGGTCGACGTAGTCGGGGTGCTTGGCGATCCAGCCGCGCACGTACGGGCAGAACGGCAGCACCGCCAGCTCGCGTCCCCGGGCCTCCTCCAGCGCGGCGCGCACCAGCTTGCTCGCCAGGCCCTGACCGCTGAAGCCGTCGTCGATCTCGGTGTGGGTGAAGGAGATCTGCCCGGTCTTGAGCTTGTACTCGGCGAAGCCCGCCAGCTCTCCGTCGACGCGGATCTCGAACCGGTTGGCGTCGGGGTCGTCCTTGATCTCGGGCTCGGTGCTCACCGCTGCTCTCCCGTCATTGGATGATGGTTCAACAATCGATTGTGCATGCTCGAGCCCGCTGGAGGAGGCTGAGGACGTGAGCAATGTCGAGAACGACCCCGACGAGCTGCGCTGCGGAGGCGTGATCACCGCTGCTCCGGAACCCGAACTGCTGCGACCGCGCGAGGTTCCGCTCGGCGGTCCGCGCGCGATGCTGGTCGGCCGGACGCTGCCCAACCGCGACCGCCGGATGGTCGGGGCCTGGTGCTTCGCCGACTTCTACGGACCGGCGGACATCTCAGGTCAGGCCGGGATGCAGGTCCCGCCGCACCCGCACACCGGCTTGCAGACCGTCAGCTGGCTCTTCGACGGGCAGGTCCTGCACCGCGACAGCCTCGGCAACAGCCAGCTCGTCGAGCCGGGCCAGCTGAACCTGATGACCGCCGGCCGAGGCATCTCGCACTCCGAGGAGTCCCCGGCGGATCACTCGGCGATCCTGCACGGAGTGCAGCTGTGGGTGGCGCTGCCCGCCCAGGAGCGGGGAGTGGACCCGCACTTCGAGCACCACGTCGACCTGCCGGTGATCACCACCCCGGAGGGCTCGGTGATGGTGCTGATCGGCTCGCTGCTCGGGGCAACCTCGCCGGCCAAGGCCTACACCCCGCTGGTCGGCGCGGAGCTGACCATCAACTCCGGTGCGACCATGCGCATCCCGGTCGAGCAGGACTTCGAGCACGCGGTGCTGGCGCTGTCGGACCTGGCGGTCGACGGCCGCGAGGTGCGCACCGGCGACATGCTCTACGTGGGGCAGGGCGGCGGCGACGTGACGATCGAGGCAGCCGGACCCGGGCGGGCGATGTTGCTCGGCGGTGTGCCGTTCGAGGAAGAGATCGTCATGTGGTGGAACTTCGTCGGCCGCACCCACGACGAGGTCGCACGGGCCAGGTCCGAGTGGGAGCACGGCCGCGGAACACCCGACGAGCCAGGACGTTTCGGTGTCGTGCACGGGGACGCCGCCGCGCTGGCGGCACCGGAGATGCCCCACGTCGCGCTGCGGGCGCGCGGCCGCGTCCGACGAACTTGATCAGCCCCCGGCGAACGGCTGGTGCCGCGGCGTAGAGTCCCGGGAAAGTGTTCTGGTGAAAGGAGCAGTTGAATGAGCAAGGGCCTGGAGATCCGCCTCGCGTCCCGTCCGCAGGGGTTGCCGACGATGGACAACTTCGACTTCGTCGAGGTGGAGGCTCCGCAGCCGGGTGCAGGCGAAGTGCTGGTCCGCAACTTGGTGATGAGCGTCGACCCGTACATGCGGGGCCGGATGAACGAGGGCAAGTCCTACGTGCCGCCCTTCGAGGTCGGCGAGGCCCTCCAGGGCGGTGCCGTCGGTGAGGTCGTGAGCAGCAACGCCGACGGTTACCAGACCGGTGATCTCGTGCTGCACATGCTGGGCTGGCGGGACTACGCGGTCGTGCCCGTCAAGCACGCCACCAAGGTCGACGCGAGCGTCGCACCGCCGAGCGCCTACCTCTACGTGCTCGGCATGCCCGGCATGACCGCCTACGCGGGTCTCGTCGAGGTCGCCGAGCAGGAGGAGGGCGATGTCGTGTTCGTCTCCGGCGCGGCGGGTGCTGTCGGTTCGCTGGCCGGCCAGATCGCCAAGCTGCGCGGCGCCAAGAAGGTCATCGGCAGCGCCGGTTCCCCGGAGAAGGTCAAGTACCTGCTGGACGAGGTCGGCTTCGACGCGGCGTTCGACTACCACGACGGACCCGTCCGCAAGCAGCTCAAGGAAGCCGCGCCCGAGGGCATCGACGTGTACTTCGACAACGTCGGCGGTGAGCACCTCGAGGCAGCGATCTCCGCGTTCAACGACTTCGGCCGCGCCGCCGAGTGCGGGATGATCTCGCAGTACAACAACGAGACCCCGCAGCCCGGGCCGCGCAACATGATGATGATCGTGCAGAAGCGCCTGAAGCTGCGAGGCTTCATCGTCGGGGATCACGGCCACCTCAAGGACGCGTTCGTCAACGAGGTCGGTGGCTGGCTGGCCGAGGGCAAGATCAAGTACCGCGAGACGGTCGTGGAGGGCCTGCGCAACGCTCCCGACGCGTTCCTGGGCCTGATGCGCGGTGACAACACCGGCAAGATGCTGGTGAAGATCGCCTGATCAGCTCACTGGGCGGGGTGGTTGCGCAGCCACTCCGCCCAGGTGGTCCGGCCGTGCCGGTCGTTCGGGCACGTCCAGTCCGATGCGATGCGCCGCAGGCGCTGGGGAGCCGGAAGGTTGAGCACGCGCGGCTTCGTCCCGCGCGCCTCCCGCCAGGCCGTCAGCGCCTGCTCCAGCGTGAGCACCTCGGGACCGCCGAAGTCCGGACGCCGCCCCGATGGCCCTTCGGTCACACATCCCACGAGGTGGTCGGCGAAATCGCGCTCGTCGACCGGCTGCGTGCGCAGCTCGCCCGGCAGCGGGATGACGGGAAGCCGAGCGGCGCGACCGAACATCCGGTCCAGCAGCCAGTGGAACTGGGTGGCCCGCGCGATCGACCACGGCACTTCGGAGACGCTGACCAGCTCCTCGGCGGTGTGCTTGAGCCGCAGGTAGGGCAGCGCCGGTCGGTCGATGCCGACGATCGAGACGTGGATTAGATGATCGACGCCCGCGGCCGTGGCGGCGTCGATCAGTCGCGAGGTTCCGTCGACGTCGACGTCCGGTGGGCTGCGCCAGAAGTCCACCGGCAGCAGGTATCCGCGCTGCGCGCCCGGGGACCAGGTCGCCGCGTGCACCACGGTGCTCGCTCCGGCGACGAGCTCCTCGATGCCCGTGCCGACGGCCAGATCCCCGGGCACCCACTCGACGTCGGCATCAGTTCCCGGGTGGCGGGTGAGCACCCGAACCCGGTGCGTCGGTTTGAGCAGGCGAACCAGTTGACGTCCCAGATGACCGGTGCCACCGGTGATCGCGACCGTTTCCATGGGCCCGCACCTCCCGGGACCGACGATCCCACTGGTGCGCGACCTCCGCGAGCGGCGTCAGCTCCCCAGCAGCGGGCCGGTGAGGCCGTCGACCACGCCTCCGACCAGTGGCAGCAGACCCGGCTTCGGCTCAGACGTCGTGCTGGGCTGCGTCGGTTCCGAGGTCTGGCTCGGCTCAGAAGACTGGGTCGGTGGGGAGGTCTGGGTCGACTCCGAGGTTCCAGTGGGTTCGGAGGTCGGCGTCGGCTCGCTGGTCGCCGACGGGGTGCTCGTCGGTTCGGTCGTGGTCGACGGCGCGTAGCTGCGCGTGGTGGTCTCCTCCGGAGCCTCCGAGGTCGGCACGGCGGTCTGCGGTCCCGCCATCGCCGGTGCGGTCGGTGCGGGCGGCGGAACGACCGGGGGAGTGCCGAGGCCTGACTCGGGCCGCATCAACTGCGGCAGGTACTGACGGGACGGTGCGGAGGCCTGGGCCCGCGCGGCGTTGGCCGGCTCCGGCATCGCGACCTCGTCCGCGCGCGTCTGCGAGTAGTGCGCGCTGGTGGCGGCGATGACGGCGAGCACCGCCGCCGTCGTGTACCCGAGCACCGGTGCGGTGTACCGCCACGCAGCGCCACGCCGGTGGCGTCCTCGCCCGGATCGCGCCAACGACGACCTGACCACTGCCACTCACCCCACTGCCGGTTGATCCATTCCGTCCAAAGACTCTCATCCGAACGAGTGAGAGTCGATCGAACCTTACGTCACCAGCTCGCCCGTTCGCCAGCTCCCCTGAATCCTCCCGGACGCGGAACCATGCGCTCTTTCCTCCGGCTGGCGGGTGTTCGCCGAAGAGGAAGGGCGAGCGGTGTTCGGGGCGCTATGTTGCCGTCGAGCCGAACGAGAGGTACGACGTGAAGCTGCTCGACGACGTGCGTGACGTGCTGCCCACCGACCGCGACGCGGCCACCCTGGTCGGCCGCGTGCACGACCCGCAGGAGGCCGGCCCGTCCGTGGTCGCCGTTCGCGGCGACGAGCTGGTCGACATCACCGGCGCGGTCCCGACGCTGACCGACCTGCTGGAGCACCGCGATCCCGTCGCGCTCGCCCGCAGCGCCGCACCGCGCAAGAGCTGGCCGCTGACGAGCGTGCTCGCCGCGACGGTCGACGGCGGGCCGGGGCCGAGGTTGCTGGCACCGGCCGACCTGCAGGTGCTCAAGGCGGCCGGGGTCACCTTCGTCAAGAGCATGCTGGAGCGGGTCATCGAGGAACGTGCCGCGGGCGACGTGACCCGCTCGGCGGAGATCCGCGAGCAGGTGGAGTCCGCGATCGGCGGCACCCTCGCCGCGATCCGGCCGGGCTCGGAGGAGGCCCGCGCGGTCAAGGAAGTGCTGGTGCGCGACGGACTCTGGTCGCAGTACCTGGAGGTCGGGCTCGGCCCGGACCCGGAGATCTTCACCAAGGCGCCGCTGCTGGCGGCCGTGGGCGCGGGCGCCGAGATCGGCATCGCGGAGGGCTCGGACTGGAACAACCCGGAACCCGAGGTGGCGCTGGCGATCCGCAGCGACGGCCGGATCGTGGCCGCGACATTGGGCAACGACGTCAACCTGCGCGACGTCGAGGGCCGCAGCGCGCTCCTGCTGCCCAAGGCCAAGGACAACAACGCCTCCGCATCGCTGGGGCCGTTGCTGCGCCTGTTCGACGACGGGTTCGGCCTCGACGACGTGCGGAACCTCGACGTGCGGCTGGAAGTGCGGGGTGAGGACGGCTTCGTCCTCGACGGGCACAGCTCGATGCGGGAGATCAGCCGAGACCCCGAGGAGCTGGCCGCGTCCGCGCTGGGACCGCACCACCAGTACCCGGACGGCCTGATCCTCTACACCGGAACCCTCTTCGCCCCCACCGAGGATCGCGGCGCGCTCGGCAAGGGCTTCACCCACCAGGTCGGCGATGTGGTGCGGATTTCCACCCCGAAGCTCGGCACCCTCGCCAACCGGGTCAACCGCAGCGAGCGGTGTCCGCAGTGGACCTTCGGCGTGCGCTCCCTGCTCGCCAACCTGGTCCACCGCGGACTGCTCTGACCCCCGGGAAGCACCGCCGGCCTGCGAAGGAGGCCGGCGGTCTCGCTCAGTTGTGGTCGGACAGGCGCGCGCTGCGCTTCACCTGCGCGGCCACATCGCGGAGCCCCCGCCGGGTGCTCATCGACCCGGTGCCGTCCAGCGCGTCGGTGAACATCACGAATCCCAGAACCAGAACCAGCAGCATTGCCACGACGACGACGAACACTTTTCCTCCCCTTTCCGATTGCGGTATCGAGCTCCCGCAATCCCTCGTTACCCGTGGGACGCGCTTCACTCGCAAGCGTGGCGTTGAATCACCCAAATGTGACGCAGATCGCCGTCGGCGGTGGCGTCAGGTCGTTCGCCCGGCAACGGCTGCATAGGATCGGTGCCGAGGGCCGAACGGACGGTCCCCAAGCGCTGCGACGAGGACTAACCTGGAGCCATGGCGACCACCCGGCCCGCGCCGTCATCACGACCCAACCCGGCGCAATGGGCCTGGTACGCCTTCGGCGGCAAGCTGCCGGACCGGTGCGCCGAGTGGGTGCTGCACGACGTCACCTGCCGCACCTGGGTGTTGCGGCACCTCGCCCGCGCCCTGACCCAGCTCGCCCCGTTGTGCGCCGTGCTGATGCTGCTGCCCGGTCCGATGTGGATCCGGTTGAGCTCGCTGGCCCTCGGACTGCTGGTCGGGCTCTTCTACTCGGTCTGCTACATGGGCGAGACCGGTGAGCATCGCGCCATCAAGCATGGCTTCCCTCCCGGCGTCGCCCGCGACACCCGCGCCATGCGCCGCGATGTCGACCGCGCCAACAAGCACGGCGTCGGCTACCGCCCCTGGTGGGAGTGACCGGGTTCCTCCCGAGGGGGAGGGCACAACTCGTCACATTGCGTGATCGCGCAGTCATTGCGGGTGTTCACCTGTGGGCCTACGTTCGGTCTCATCCGCCCGAGATCCGGCGGGAAAGGCCGAGCGGGAGGGGCCTCGTCGATGCCCAACGTCGTTCGCGCAGCAATCGTGCAGGCCAAGTGGACCGGTGACACCGCGAGCATGGTCGATGCGCACGAGCAGCGCGCCAGAGCCGCAGCCGCGCAGGGGGCGCGGATCATCGGCTTCCAGGAAGTGTTCAACGCGCCCTACTTCTGCCAGGTCCAGGAGGACGAGCACCACCGCTGGGCGGAGGCGGTGCCGGACGGCCCGACCGTGCAGCGCATGTGCGCGCTCGCTCGCGAGCTGTCGATGGTCGTCGTCGTGCCGGTCTTCGAGGTCGACGGGCCCGGCTTCCGCTACAACACCGCCGCGGTGATCGACGCGGATGGCACCTACCTCGGCAAGTACCGCAAGCACCACCTGCCGCACCTGCCCGGGTTCTGGGAGAAGTTCTACTTCCGGCCCGGCAACCTCGGCTGGCCGGTCTTCGACACCGCGGTCGGACGCGTCGGGGTCTACATCTGCTACGACCGGCACTTCCCGGAGGGCTGGCGAGCACTGGGTCTGGCGGGTGCCCAGATCGTCTACAACCCGTCGGCCACCAGCCGGGGCCTGTCCTCCTACCTGTGGAAGCTCGAACAACCGGCCGCAGCCGTGGCCAACGAGTACTTCGTGGCCGCCATCAACCGCGTCGGCGTCGAGGAGTACGGCGACAACGACTTCTACGGCACCAGCTACTTCGTCGACCCCTACGGCCAGTTCGTCGGTGACCCGGCCAGCGATAACGACGAAGAGCTGCTGGTCCGCGACCTGGACCTGGACGTCGTCGAGGAGGTCCGCCGCAAGTGGGCCTTCTACCGCGACCGCCGCCCCGACGCCTACGGCCCGCTGACCCAGCCCTGAAGGAGCCCGCGATGCGCAGAACCGCCATCCGCGGTGGACTGGT
Organism: Saccharopolyspora aridisoli; assembly: GCF_004348445.1. Lineage (GTDB taxonomy): Bacteria > Actinomycetota > Actinomycetes > Mycobacteriales > Pseudonocardiaceae > Saccharopolyspora > Saccharopolyspora aridisoli. Next base: position 263,771 of record NZ_SMKV01000001.1, read on the forward strand.
GATCACCGCGACCGAGGAGATCGAAGCCGACGTCCTGGTCGAGGACGACGCGATCGCCGCCATCGCCGCACCCGGCGTAGCGCGGGACTGGACCGCCGACGCGGTGCTCGACGCCACCGGCCACTACGTCATCCCCGGCGGTGTGGACGCCCACACGCACATGGAGATGCCCTTCGGCGGCACCTACGCCGCCGACACCTTCGAGACCGGCACCCGCGCCGCGGCGTGGGGCGGCACGACCACCATCATCGACTTCGCCATCCAGCCCGTCGGCCGCACGCTGCGCGAAGGCGTGGAGGCGTGGCACGCCAGGGCCGACGACAACTGCGCCATCGATTACGGCTTCCACGGCATCCTCTCCGACGTCGGCGACGGCGTGCTCAAGGAGATGGACGCGCTGGTGGCGGAGGGCATCACCAGCTTCAAGATGTTCATGGCCTACCCGGGCGTGTTCTACAGCGACGACGGGCAGATCCTGCGCGCCATGCAGCAGGCCGCCGACAACGGCGCGCTGATCATGATGCACGCCGAGAACGGCATCGCCATCGACGTCCTGGTCCGCCAGGCGCTCGACGCCGGGCACACCGATCCGGTGTACCACGGCCGCGTCCGCCACCCGCTGCTGGAAGCCGAGGCGACGCACCGCGCCATCCAGCTGTCCAAAGTGGCCGGTTCGCCGCTGTACGTGGTGCACGTGTCGGCCACCGAGGCGGTCGCCGAGATCACCAGGGCCCGCCACGAGGGTTTCACCGTCTTCGGTGAGACCTGCCCGCAGTACCTGTTCCTGACCGTCGACGAACTCGCCGCGCCCGGGTTCGAAGGCGCCAAGTACGTGTGCTCCACACCCCTTCGCCCGGCTGAGCACCAGGCGTCGCTGTGGCGGGCGCTGCGCACCGACGACCTGTCGGTGGTCTCCACCGACCACTGTCCGTTCTGCTTCGCCGACCAGAAGGAGCTAGGGCGCGACGACTTCTCCAAGATCCCCAACGGCATCCCGGGCGTGGAGAACCGCCTCGACCTGCTGCACGACGCCGTGGTCGCGGGCCGGATCAGCCGCCGCCGGTGGGTCGAACTGGTCAGCACCTCCCCGGCTCGGATGTTCGGGCTGCACCCGCGCAAGGGCACCATCGCCCCGGGCGCCGACGCCGACATCGTCATCTACGACCCCGGCTTCGAGCAGGTGCTCTCGGCCGAGACCCACCACATGAACGTGGACTACAACGCCTACGAGGGCAGGAAGATCACGGGCCGGGTGCGCACGGTGCTGTCCCGGGGCGAGGTCATCCTGCACGACGGCGAGTACCACGGCCGGCCCGGCAGGGGCCGGTTCCTGCGCCGTGAATCCTGCGGATACCTGAGCTGAGGAGCGCGGCCATGGAGTTCGGACTCGTGCTGCAGACCGACCCGCCCGCATCGGTGCTCGTCGACCGGATGCGCCAGGCGGAGGAACTGGGGTTCGCCCACGGCTGGACGTTCGACTCCTGCGTGCTGTGGCAGGAGCCGTTCGTCATCTACAGCCGGGTGCTCGCCGCCACTCGGCGGTTGCGCGTCGGAACGATGGTGACCAACCCCAGCACCCGGGACTGGACGGTGACCGCGTCGCTGTTCGCCACCCTCAACGACATGTTCGGGCCGCGCACCGTTTGCGGCATCGGCCGCGGTGATTCCGCGGTGCGCGTCACCGGCGGAAAACCCGCCACCCTGGCCACTCTCGGCAAGGCGATGGGAGTGATCAGGGACCTCGCTGAAGGTCGCGAAGCCTTGGTGAACGACACTCCGGTCCGGCTTCCGTGGGTCCGCGAGGGTCGACTGCCGGTGTGGATGGGCGCCTACGGGCCGAGAGCCCTGGAACTGGCCGGGCGCCAGGCAGACGGGTTCATCCTGCAACTCGCCGACCCGTACTTGACCCGGTGGATGGTCGAGCACGTCCGCGACGCGGCGGAGCGGGCGGGACGAGAGCCGGGGGAGGTCACGGTGTGCGTCGCGGCTCCGGCCTACGTCGGTGGCGACCTCGCGCACGCGCGCGAGCAGTGCCGGTGGTTCGGCGGCATGGTCGGCAACCACGTCGCCGACCTCGTCGCCCGCTACGGCGACGCCGGGCAGGCCGTACCAGCTGCGCTCACCGACTACGTCAAGAACCGCGGTGGCTACGACTACTCGCACCACGGCCGGGCGAGCAACCAGAGCACCGAGTTCGTTCCCGACGAGATCGTCGATCGGTTCTGCCTGCTCGGACCGGCCGACGCGCACGTGGATCGGCTCGCCGAGCTCCGCGAGATCGGCGTGGACCAGTTCGCCGTCTACGCCATGCACGACGCGATCGACGACACCGTGCGCGCCTACGGCGAGGAGATCATCCCGCTCCTCGCCTGATGTGATCCGCGTGGTTCCGCAGGCTGCGGCGGTCGTCACACGGGTGCCGGTTTGTAGAGTTCCGCTCGATCTAGCGGTCCCGCGCAGCGGGTGGAACAGGAAGGCTCGCATGCGGCAAGGACTGGGCTCCAAGCTGGGCATCGGCTGGCGACTGCACGGCGACGGAGGGACGCCGCAACCCGGTGAAGCCGTCGCACCGGACGAACGGCTCTCGTGGGGCCGGACGATCGGGCTCGGTGCTCAGCACGTGGTGGCGATGTTCGGAGCCACCTTCGTCTTCCCGGTCCTGATGGGACTGGACCCGAACCTGGCGATCATGGTTTCGGGAGTGGCGACGATCCTGTTCCTGCTCATCGTGCAGGGCAAGATCCCCAGCTACCTCGGCTCCAGCGCCTCGTTCGTCGGGGCAGTGACCGTCATCCGCGCCGGCGGCGGGGACAGCTCGGCGGTCACAGGCGCGATCCTGGTCTGCGCGCTCGTGCTGGGTGCGGTCGGGTTGATCGTGCACTTCGCGGGGACGGCGGCGATCCACCGGATGCTGCCGCCGGCGGTCTCAGGCGCGGTGGTCATGCTGATCGGCTTCAACCTCGCGCCCGTGGTCGCCGAGACCTACTGGCCGCAGGACCAGTGGGTCGCGCTGATCACCATGGTGATCGTGCTCGCGGCCAGCGTGCTGCTGAGCGGGTTCTGGGGGCGCATCGCGGTCTTCCTCGGCCTCGCCGGCGGGTACGCGTTGTCGTGGGCGTTCGACGTGGCCTTCGGCCCGATCACCGCGCCGGACGCTGACGGCAACGTCAGCACCCACCCGAGGCTGGACCTCAGCGGTGTGGCCGACGCGCCCTGGTTCGGGCTGCCGCAGTTCCACGCGCCCTCGTTCGACCTGGCCGCGATCATCGTCGTGCTCCCGGCCGTCATCGCGCTCATCGCCGAGAACACCGGGCACGTCAAGGCCGTGGAGCAGATGACCGGCAGCGAGCTCGACGGCAGCCTCGGCCGCGCGATCTTCGCCGATGGGTTCGCCAGCGCGCTGTCCAGCGCCGTCGGCGGCCCGCCGACCACCACCTACGCGGAGAACATCGGCGTCATGGCCGCCACCCGCGTGTACTCGACCGCCGCGTACTGGGTGGCCGCGATCGTGGCCATCGCCTTCGGGTTGTGCCCGAAGTTCGGCGCGGTCATCGCCGCCACACCGGGTGGGGTGCTCGGCGGTATCACCGTGGTGCTCTACGGCATGATCGGCCTGCTCGGCGCCAAGATCTGGGTGGCGAACCGGGTGGACTTCGCCGACCCGGTCAACCTGCTGCCGCTGGCCGCCGGACTGGTCACCGGCATCGGCGGGGTGTCGTTGCAGATCACCCCGTCGTTCGAGTTCAGCGGCATCGCCTTGGGCACGGTGGTGACGCTGATCGGCCACCACCTGCTGCGCATGAGCATGGCCCGCAGGAGCTAGACGTCCACCTCCGGGGTGCGGACCACGACCTCCTGCGCGGAGATCGGGCGGCCGGGCAGCGGACGGCTGTTGTCCGCGCGCAACCCGTCGAGCAGCACCGCGATGTAGCGGGCCGGGGCCACGGTGCGCAGCTCCTCGGGCAGCGCTTGCACGCCCTGCAGCGCCAGCGAGCTCAGCACGGCGATGTCGCCGGTGCTGATGTCGGCGCGCAGCGTCCCGTCGGCCTGGGCCCGCTTCACCAGGTCGTCGACCAGCGCCATGAACTCGTTGTTCACGGCCTCGGTGTTGGGGTCTGCGTTGATGAGCGCCCGCGCCCTGGAGGACAGGACCGTCAACCGGACCACGGTGCGCAGCGCCATGCCGCGGTGCAGGATCTGGCTGAGCGCACGCCACGCATCGGGCTCCTGCTCGATGGTCGCGCGGGTGTCTTCCAGCACAGAGCTGAACGCGTCGTGGGCGACGGCCCGGATCAGCGAGTCCCGATCGGGGAAGCGGCGGTAGAGGGTGCCGACACCGACACCGGCGGCTCGGGCGACTTCCTCCATGGGTACCTCGGTACCGCGTTCGGTGAACACGGCCTGGGCGGCGGTGATGATCCGGTCCCGGTTTCGGCGTGCGTCTGCGCGCAGTCGCGGCGTCGTTTCGGTGGTCATGATCCTCGATTCGGCCCTGTTGTGCTTCGCGCGGATTGTCGCATGCCGGGTACTCCGTTAAGAGGAAGAGCGGCGTCCATTTTGATTCGCGAGGCGAACGATCGCACTACCTGCGACTTTCACACGAACGTGGCTGACTTGGTGGCTGTGGCGGTCGACTGTTCGAGTGTCGTGCACATTACATCTGCCTGGTTTGGGAAGTCCCGAAACACAGCCGTAAGATTGGTCCGTACCGGGTTATAACCCAAACCTCCTTCCGATCGACCCGCCTGGGCGGGTATGTGCGTGCGCGCGTTCGGAAGGCGGGGCGGACAGTGGAAGGGAGGCAAGTGAGTGGCAACGGTGTGGATGGCCCTGGCGGCCGAGGCGATCGTTCTTCTGGGTGCGGCCGGAGCGCTGACCAGCTGGGTCAGGCGTTCGGACGAGACCCCGGACCGGGTCATCGAGCCCACCGGGCAGACCGCCTGAGGTAAGCGCGCGCACGGGCTTGATCCCACTCGGGACAAGCCCGTGAGGCTTTTCAATCGTTCTTGGAACGCACTTCGTTACAGGTTCCGGCGCAATTCCGCGCCCCTTTTCCGCGACCGGTCGAGCACCTCCCGGTGAATTGCGGAATTCCTGATCTTCCTCCTCGCGTCCCGTGGTGTGCGGCACTGCTGTGCGCCCGGTCGCAGATCGCCCGATAGGCTGGTGAGCACCAACGACCGGCTACACCGATCGGGAAGGCATCCGTGACCTCTCCACACACGCCCAGCAGCCCGGACACCCCGACGACGCCCGTTGCGGGGCCGGGGAGCGGACGAGGGGGCGCGTCGGTGCTGCAGAACTACCGGACCTTCCTGCAGCGCGCGGTGAGCAAACCCGGCCAGGTCGGTGCCGTCGCACCCAGCTCGCCGCACCTGGCTCGCGAGATCGCCTCGGTGGTGCCGCGCACCGGCAGTCCCGTGGTCGTCGAGCTCGGCCCCGGCACGGGTGCCTTGAGCTCGGCCATCGCCAACCGGCTTCCCGCGGGCGGTCGGCACGTGGCGATCGAACTGGACCCGGGCATGGTCGAACACCTCAACCGGGCACTTCCGTGGCTGGAGGTCGTTCAGGGAGACGCCTCGCACCTGGGAGCCCTGCTGTCGGCCGCAGGCATCGATCGGGTCGACGCCGTGGTCAGCGGCCTGCCGTGGTCGATCTTCCCGGCCAAGCTCCAGCACGACATCCTGCAGCAGGTCGGCTCGGTGCTCACCCCCGGCGGTGCCTTCACGACCTTCGCCTACCTGCACGCCCTGGGCATGTCCGGCGCCCGCCAGTTCCGTCGCCGCCTCGACGTCAGCTTCGACGAGGTCATCACCTCACGCACCGTCTGGCGCAACGTTCCCCCGGCAAGGACTTACGTCTGCCGCAGGCCGAACCTCCCCTGACCCACGTCAGGCAACCGGCGAAGCCGGTTTCTCTTCACCCCACCTAAGGCACTTGCGCCGCCGCGGGTTCTGACACGTCTTCTGGTGAGGACAGCCGACGTGTCGTGTATTGGCATACATAAGCCTCGGCTCCCGGAGCACGAAAGAACGGGCCCGACAGGAGCTTGTGACTCCAGCCGGGCCCGTTCTTCAATGTCCTGCCAGGATAAAGCAGGGGATCAGGAGCGGATCATCTTGCGGAGGACGTACTGCAGGATGCCGCCGTTGCGGTAGTAGTCGGCCTCACCGGGGGTGTCGATGCGGACCTTGGCGGCGAACTCCACCTGGGAGCCGTCGGCCTTGGTGGCGGTGACCTTCACCGTCTCCGGGGTGTCACCGTCGTTGAGCTTGGTGATGCCGGAGAAGTCGAAGGTCTCGGTGCCGTCCAGGCCCAGCGACTTCGCCGAGGAACCCTCCGGGAACTGCAGCGGGATGACGCCCATGCCGATGAGGTTCGAGCGGTGGATGCGCTCGAAGGACTCGGCGATGACGGCGCGCACGCCCAGCAGGCGGGTGCCCTTGGCGGCCCAGTCGCGCGACGAACCGGAGCCGTACTCCTTGCCGCCCAGCACGACCAGCGGGGTGTTCTGCGCGGCGTAGTTCTGCGCGGCGTCGTAGATGAACGCCTGCGGAGCGCCTTCCTGGGTGAAGTCCCGGGTGTAGCCGCCCTGCACGTCGTCCAGCAGCAGGTTGCGCAGCCGGATGTTGGCGAAGGTGCCGCGGATCATCACCTCGTGGTTGCCTCGGCGGGAACCGTAGGAGTTGAAGTCCTTGCGGTCGATGCCGTGGTCGGAGAGGTACTTTCCCGCGGGGGAGTCCGGCTTGATGGCACCGGCAGGGGAGATGTGGTCGGTGGTGACCGAGTCGCCCAGCATCGCCAGCACGCGGGCGCCGGAGATGTCGGTGATGGGAGCCGGGTCCATCTGCATGCCCTCGAAGTACGGGGGCTTGCGGACGTAGGTGCTCTGCTCGTCCCACTCGAAGGTCTCACCCTCCGGGGTGGGCAGGGCGCGCCAGCGCTCGTCGCCCTCGAACACGTCCTGGTAGGAGGACGTGAACATCTCGTTGGTGATCGCCGAGTCGATGGTCTGCTGGACCTCCTGCGGCGTCGGCCAGATGTCGCGGAGGTAGACCGGGTTGCCCTCGGTGTCGTTGCCCAGCGGGTCGTTCTCGAAGTCGAAGTCCATCGTGCCCGCGAGGGCGTAGGCGATGACCAGCGGCGGCGAGGCCAGGTAGTTCATCTTGACGTCGGGGTTGATCCGGCCTTCGAAGTTCCGGTTGCCCGACAGCACCGAGGTGACGCTGAGGTCGTTCTCCTGCACCGCGGCGGAGACGTCCTCCGGCAGCGGGCCGGAGTTGCCGATGCAGGTGGTGCAGCCGTAACCGACCAGGTGGAAGCCGAGCTTCTCCAGGTACGGCCAGAGGCCGGCCCTCTCGTAGTAGTCGGTGACGACCTGCGAGCCCGGGGCCATGGAGGTCTTCACCCACGGCTTGCGGGTCAGGCCCTTGTCGACGGCCTTCTGCGCGAGCAGCGCGGCACCCAGCATCACCGACGGGTTCGAGGTGTTGGTGCAGGAGGTGATCGAGGCGATCACCACGGCACCGTGGTCGAGCTCGAACTCGCCCAGCTCCTCGGAGGAGACCTTGACCGGCTTGGAGATCCGGCCGTTGGAGCCGTTGGCGGCCGAGATCAGCTCGGGCTGGGCGTGCGGGCTGATCGACGCCGGGTCGCTGGCGGGGAAGGACTCCTCGCCAGCCTCGTCCAAGGCCGCGTCATCGGTGGGCGCCGTGGCGTAGTCGGTGAGCGCGGCGCGGAAGGACTGCTTGGCCGCGGAGACCGCGATGCGGTCCTGCGGGCGCTTCGGGCCGGCGATCGAGGGGACGACGGTCGACAGGTCGAGCTCGAGGTACTCGGAGTACTCCGGCTCGTGGTCGGCGTCGTGCCACAAGCCCTGCTCCTTGGCGTAGGTCTCGACCAGGGCGACCTGGTCGGCCGGACGGCCGGTGAGCTTGAGGTAGCGGAGGGTCTCCTCGTCGATCGGGAAGATCGCCGCGGTGGAGCCGAACTCCGGACTCATGTTGCCGATGGTGGCGCGGTTGGCCAGCGGCACCGAGGCCACTCCGGACCCGTAGAACTCGACGAACTTGCCGACGACGCCGTGCTTGCGCAGCATCTCGGTGATCGTGAGGACCACGTCGGTCGCGGTGGCACCGGCCGGGATCTCACCGGTGAGCTTGAAGCCGACGACGCGCGGGATGAGCATCGACACGGGCTGGCCGAGCATCGCGGCTTCGGCCTCGATGCCGCCGACGCCCCAGCCCAGCACGCCCAGGCCGTTGACCATGGTGGTGTGCGAGTCGGTGCCGACGCAGGAGTCGGGGTAGGCCTGGCCGTTGCGCGACATCACGGTGCGGGCCAGGTGCTCGATGTTGACCTGGTGCACGATGCCGGTGCCCGGCGGGACGACCTTGAACTCGTCGAAGGCGCCCTGGCCCCAGCGCAGGAACTGGTAGCGCTCCTTGTTGCGGCTGTACTCGAACTCGACGTTGCGCTCGAAGGCGTCGGGCTGGCCGAACACGTCGATGATCACCGAGTGGTCGATGACCAGCTCGGCCGGCGCCAGCGGGTTGACCTTGGAGGTGTCACCGCCGAGGTCGGCGACGGCCTCACGCATGGTGGCGAGGTCAACGACGCAGGGCACGCCGGTGAAGTCCTGCATGATCACCCGGGCGGGGGTGAACTGGATCTCGGTGGCGGGTTCCGCCTTGGACTCCCAGCCGGCCAGCGCGCGCACGTGGTCGGCGGTGATGTTGGCACCGTCTTCGGTGCGCAGCAGGTTTTCCAGGAGGATCTTGAGGCTGTAGGGCAGCCGCTCGGCACCTTCGACGGCGCTGAGTCGGAACACCTCGTAAGAGGCGTCGCCGACGTTCAGCGTGCCGCGTGCGCCGAAGCTGTCCTTGCTCGCAGGTGCAGTCACGTTCAACTCCATCTCGCGACGGGCGCAAGTTCGGGAACGATTGCGAGTCTCGCGCACGTCAGCTGAGCGTGCGCGAGGACTCGCGCTCTTCACCGCTAACAGTACGCGTGTCCTATAAAGCCGCTCAACAAAGGGTGACCTGACTGTCGATCGCTTATGCGCACTTCCGTCAAAAAGCGCGAGTGTTTCCACCGCGGGAAGCGGCGATTCCGATGGTGGAACATCATGTGGGCCGAATGTTCGCCCAGCGGACCTCGTGAGCGCGGAAGTGGCGCCCTTCGGCGGTGTGGCACGCCAGTACCGGAGTTCGGTCCGGCGTGCTTCGATGTGCCCGTGCGCTCACCGGCCCATGATCCCCGCGCCGTCGGCCTGCCCGTGGCCGTGGCCTCTGCGATCTTCTTCGGCGGATCGGGGCCGTTCGCCAAACCGCTGATCAACGCCGGGCTGAGCCCACTGCACGTGGCCTGGTTGCGGCTGGCTGGGGGAGCGCTGCTCCTGCTGCCGGTCCTGCTGCGCCACCTGCCGGTGCTGCGCCGTGCCCCGCGCTTGATCCTCGGCTACGGGTTGTTCTCCGTCGCCGGGGTCCAGGTCTGCTACTTCGCCGCGATCGCGACCATCCCGGTCGGCGTGGCGCTGCTGATCGAGTTCCTGGGTCCGGTGCTGGTGCTGGGCTGGATCCGGTTCGTCCGCCGCGCACCGGTGAGCCGCTCCGCGGTGATCGGCGTGCTGCTGGCGGTGGTGGGCCTGGCGTGCGTGGTCGAGCTGTTCTCGGGGCTGATCTTCAACCCGCTGGGTCTGTTGCTGGGCCTGGGAGCCGCGGCGTGCCAAGCCACCTACTTCCTGCTTTCGGATTCGACGGCGGAGGTCGACCCCTTCGCGCTGGCCGGCTTCGGCCTGCTGGTGGGCGCCGTGGTGGTCACCGCGATCGCACGGCCCTGGGAGGTGGACTTCGCGCTGCTGGCGGGTCGTGTCGAGCTGGCCGGGCACCACGTCCCGGCGGTGGTCGCCGTCGGGTGGGTCGTCGTCGGGACCACCGTGCTGGCCTACCTCACCGGGATCGTCGCCGTGCGCCTGCTGTCCCCGCAGGTCGCCGGCGGCGTGGCGTTCCTCGAACCGGTGGTGGCCACGCTGCTGGCGTGGGTGCTGCTGGCGGAGGCGTTGGGACCGCCGCAACTGGTGGGCGGTGCGCTGGTGCTCATCGGCGCTTGCGTCGCGCAACGCGCCGCGCCCTTCGATCGCGACGCGCGTGCGCCGGCCGGTCCGGTCGGTTCGCCGGCGCCGTGACTCAGGCGGTGCGCAGCGCTGACCTGACCAGGTGCACGACCAGCGTCTCGATCAACGCGATGGCCGCGGCGGTGAGGATGGTCGTCAGGAATGCGGGCATCGGTGGCGTCCTCGTCCCAATCAGTGGTGCTTCGACGCCTCCGACTCTGGGGCAAGCGGGTTAGCTCGGTTCGGAAGCCAGGTGGCCGCCGGGTGAACCCGCGCCCAATTCCGCAGGTCGGGCAGGATCGAGCGTCCCACCGGCCACGTCTGCCACACCCGCATCGCCAGAGCGACGGCCACCGAAACGCCGAGCGCGATGGCCCACTGGTGCGGCAGCAGCGGGCTGCTGCCGAAGAACTGGCTGACCCCGGGCAGCTGCACCAGTGCGAACAGCACCAGCACCGAGCCCGCCGCGGCCAGCACCACCAGCGGCGTGCGCCCGCGCGAGGTCAGCGTCTGCGCCAGCTGAGCCGACACCAGCGCCACCAGACCGGCCGTGCGGGCCTGCGCGGCGGTGGCCAGCGGTCGGGTCAAGGTCCAGGCGAGGCCCGCCGCCGAGGCGGTGGCCACGGCCCGCGCGCCCACCTCGCGCGCCAGTGCGGTGCCCAACGATGCCTCCGGTCCTTCGGCCAGCAGCTTCTCGGGGGTCCGGTCGGCCGGTGGTCGTACCGCGATGGCGATCGTGGGCAGCACGTCGGTGAGCATGTTGACCACCAGCAGCTGCCGGGCGTTGAGCGCGGCCGACGGGCTGATCAGCCCGGTGCCCAGCGCGTAGCCGATCTCGCCGAGGTTGCCGCCGAGCAGCACCGCGAGCGCTTCGCGCACCGACGTCCACATGCCCCGGCCCTCGACGATGCCGTCGGTGAGCGTTTCGATGCGGTCGTCGGCGACCACCAGGTCGGCGGCGTCGCGGGCCGCCGCCGTGGCGCCCGAACCGAACGCGATCCCGACGTGCGCGAGGTTGATCGCGGGCACGTCGTTGGCGCCGTCGCCGGTCATGGCCACCACCCGACCTGCGTCCCGCAGGCAGCGGACGATGCGCGCCTTCTGCGCCGGGGTGACCCGCGCGAACACCGCGATCTTGGATGCCTCGCCCGCCAGCTGCTCGTCGTCGAGCTCGTCGAGATCGGCTCCGGCCAGCACCCTCTTGTCGCCTAGCATCCCCAGCTCGGCGGCGATGGCCTCGGCGGTGCTGGGGTGATCACCGGTGATCATGATGACGTCCACGCCCGCGCGGCCCAGCTGTTCCACGGCATCCGCCGCGGTGGCGTGCACCGGATCGGCCAGGCCGAGCAGACCGACGAGTTCGAGCTCGTCCACATCGGACTCGGTGAGCGCGTAGTCCTCGCCCACCCGGCGCTCGGCGACCGCCAGCAGCCGGAAACCGCGCAGTGCCAGGTGTTCGACCTCGGTCTCGACGTCGGCGCGGGCCTCGGTGTCGAACGAGCGCGACGCCCCGTTCCGCCGCCAGCTCGTGCACTTGTCCAGCACCACTTCGGGGGCGCCCTTGACCGACAGCAGTCGGTCGGTGTGCACGGCGTGGAAACCGCGCGACGGTTCGAAGGGCAGCTCGGCCAGCACCTCGCCGTCGGCGGTCAGCCCGATCTCGCAGGCGCCGTCGAGCACCGCGCGGTCGGTCGGGTGCGGCAGCGGGTGGTCGTCCTGCGGGCGCGGGGTGGCGCGCAGGGCGGCGGTCACGACCTCCCGGTGCGCGCTCTGCAGCTCGTGCACGCCCCGGGAGTCGCGGCCGTCGGAGACCTCGCCGAGCGCGATCCGGCCCTGGGTGAGCGTGCCGGTCTTGTCGAAGCACAGCGCGTCGACCCGGCCGAGCGCCTCGATGGTGGCGGGGCTGCGCACCAGCACGCCGCGCTTGGACATGCGACGCGCCGCGGCGAGCTCGGCCAGGGTCGCCACGAACGGCAAGCCCTCGGGCACCGCGGCCACCGCCAGACCGACCGACCGCGCCACGGTCTGGCCCATCGGCACCCCGCGCAGCAGGTCGGACGCGAACAGCAGCGCGCCCGCGCCTATGGAGACCGGCAGCACCTTCTTGGTCAGCTCCGCCAGCCTCGCTTCGACACCGGTCGCATCGTCGGTCCCGGTGACCTGGGCGGTGGTGCGGCCCAGCTCGGTGTGCGAACCGACCGCGACCGCCACCGCGAGCCCGGTACCGCTGGCGATCACCGTGCCCCGGTAGAGCATGCTGGTGCGGTCGGCGACCGCGGGCGCGGTGGTGGGTGCGGCGGTCTTGGTGACGAGGTGGGATTCGCCGGTCAACCCGGACTCGTCGACCTCCAGCGACTCCACCGACAGCAACCGGCAGTCCGCCGGAACGCCGTCGCCCGCGCGCAGTTCGACGACGTCGCCGGGGACGAGCTCGTCGGACGAGACGATCTCGGTGTTGCCTCCTCGGCGTCGCCGCGCCGGTGTCCGCCCGGAGGACAGCAGCTTGGCGAGCTCGCGGTCGGTGGCGGCGCGCTGGACGCCGTCGATGAGCGCACTCGCCAGCAGCACTCCGCAGATCAGCCCGGCGTCGACGACCGACCCGAGACCCGCGGAGATCACCGCGCCTGCGCCCAACACCGGCGTGATCGGGGTGATCAACCCCTCGACGGTCGCCGCGAACACGCCCACCGGAGCGTGACCGTCGTCTGGTGGGCGGTGTCGCTCGGCGGCGGAGGACGCCGCGAGCCCCTGCTCAGATGTGTCCAGTGTGGACAGGACGGTGGTGGTGGGCATCGCGTGCCACGGCGTGCGTTCGCGGGGGAGCGGCGGTGGTCTGGTGGTGACGCGGAGGGCGACCCAGGCGCCGGTTGCGTAGGCCGCCAACGTCGCGGCGTGCACCGGCATCGAAGCGCGGGCGGGGGCGCCGGAGGCCGGGCCGAACGCGGCGAACAGCGCACCCAGGAGCGCTCCCGCCGCCGAGATGCCCGCTGCGTACCTGCTCGCCGCCCGAGCCTCCCCGGCCGAGCCCAGCAGCAGGTCGAGCACCGCGGCGCTCGGGCAGATCACGTCCGCGGCCCAGGCTGCGGGGTCCGATGGGGACAGACCGATGCCCAGGTCCGCGGCGGCCAGGCCGTCGCCGTCGAGGTGCGAGACCACCGCGACGACGGCGCCGTCATCTTGCAGTGCGCGCACCGAGTCGGCCAGCTCGGAACCGCCCGGCACCGACCCGTCGACGGGCAGCCGGCGCTCCATCCCGGACCCGGTCACGAGCACCTCGGCGGCGACTGATCGGGCGGTGTCGACCAGGGCTTCGGCGAGCGGGTCGAGCTCGTCGGCGACCACCACGAGAGCCACCGTCCGTCCATCGTGGACCAGACCGAGAACCGTCGCACCACAAGCGGTTTCGGCCTCCGCCGCACGCCGGGCCTCCAGCGGGTGGTCCAACTCGTCCAGCGGGGCGACCGACCAGTTCCCGCTGCTGCGGTGGGCGACGGGATCGGCGGGGTCGACGAGCTCACCCGCGCGGGTGAACAGCTCCGAGGATTCCCCGCCGTCGTCCAACGGGATCACCGAGTCGACCACGCGCCGTCCGGTCAGCAGGGCTGGGGAGTCGAAGACGACCGCGTCCACGCGGTCCAGCAGCCGCAGCGCGTCCGGTTCCAGGACGAGCGCTCCCCGCGAGGCCAGCGACGTGCTCAACGTCGTGGCGAACGCCTCGCGCCCGCCGGCGGCGGGCTTGGGAACCGCGGCCAGCAGCGCCGCCAGCGCGCGTTGCGGAGCGCGCGACAGCGCGTAGGCGGTCACCGCACCGCCCAGCGCCGCGCCACCCGATGCGTTGGCGACCCGTTCCACGGGACCGTCGGGAACCGGGCGGGGGCGAGGCCGGTGCGCGAGCGCGGGGCAGGCGTGCGGCAGCGCGTCCTCCCAGTGCTGCCAGGCCTGGTTGCGCGCGAGCGTCTCGCGCGCGGAGCAGAAGCGTCCGCACAGATCGGTCAGCGCACCCAGCGGACTCCCGGACAGGCCCTGCCCGGCCGCCCCGCCGAGCGCCAGCGCCAGGTCCAGCGGTCCGCGCCCGACCACGCGCTGCAGGCCACCGCGCATCCACGGCACCGAGTCGACCAGCGACACCGCCGCGGGCACCAGCGGCGACACCAAGCGGCCGGGAAGGAGCGCGCCCAGTCCCGCGTAGCCCAGGCCCAGCACGCCGACCGCCAAGGCGCCGGCGTCGCGCAGCACGGCCTCGGCGTTGCCCGGGTGCCGCTCGCTGCGCGGCGCCACGTCCTGGTCTCCCAGGCCGAAACCGCTCTCGACCTCGGCGATGATCCGCGAGGGTTCGGTGAGGTCGGGCAGTTCGGGGTCGTGCTCGACGACCACGCGCCCGAGCACCCCGTTGACCTCGGCGCTGCGCACCCCGGCGAGCTCGCTCAGCCGGCGCTTCACCTCGCGGACGGCGTCGTCGTTGCCGGGGAGGTGCGCACCCCGCATCTCCAGGTGGCTGCGTTCGCGTCCGCGCCAGGTCCGGCGGTCACCGGGCGAGGTGGTGGCCGCGCGGGCAGCCTGCAGCACCGGTGCGGCGACTTCGGTGGCTTGCGACAGCAGCCAACGCAGCATCGGCGCCCCCAGCGTGGTCAGTCCGACTCGTCGCCCTGGTGCGCGTTGCGCTGCACCACGGCCGCTCCGATGCCGATCGCGGCGGCGACGGGCCACTCGATGACGCTCAGCGCCGCTGCCGCCGTCAGCCCGCCGTAGAACAGCAGCTGGTCGCGGGAGGGGAGCGCCCCGCGCACGGCGGTCACCGTCGAGGCGACCTCGTTGCGGCCGGGGATCCCAGGCAGCGGGATGTTCGTGGTGTGCAGCTGCGCGGTCACGTACGGCACGGGAATCGAAGCACCTGATGAGGTCGAGGATGTCCTGCCGGTCGTGGGTGACTCGGTGCTCGAGGGCGTCCTGCCGGTCGTGGGTGACTCGGTGCTCGAGGATGTCCTGCCGGTCGTGGGTGACTCGGTGCTCGAGGATGTCCTGCCGGTCGTGGGTGACTCGGTGCTCGAGGATGTCCTGCCGGTCGTGGGTGACTCGGTGCTCGAGGGCGTCCTGCCGGTCGTGCGGCCGTGCTCCGACGTCGGACGCCTCCGGCCTGGCTGCGCGGATCCGGTGCTGTTGCTGGGCATGGCGACGACCTCCTAGCGGAACCGACGGCGCAACCAATGCTACGACGAACGGAGCATGGATGTCGGGTGAACAGACCAGGTGAGCGGACTGCCGGCACCCTCCGCGGTCGATCAGGCCGCGTAGACGTCGTCGCGCACGGCGGCGCGGTAGCGCTGGGCGACGAGCTCGATCACCGCCGGGTGGACGCCGATCGGATCGGCGACCCCGGCGACTCGGAGGTCGGCGAGGCGGCGGTGGAACAGTCCAGGTGCCAGCAGGTAAGGCGCGATGAAATGACCCGGCGCGCACACCGCATCGGTGGCCGGGCTCGCCGTGGTGATGTAGCTGGGCGTGAGCCACTGCCCGCAGCGCCGACCCAGCAACCGTGCGGCGGCGCGCACGTCCGACAGCGCGCGCTCGTCCGAGGAACCCGCCGCGGAGAACAGCACCCGGTCGCCCGGCCGCCACCCGGCTGCGCGCAGCCGGTCCAGCAGCGCCGCGGTGATCTCCGGTGCCGGACCCAGCGGTTCGGTGATCGTCACGTCCTCGCGGCCGGTGGCGCGGATCTGCGCGGGCAGGTCGACGCGCACGTGGTAGCCGGCCGCCAGGAACGCGGGCAGCGCCACGACCGGACCGGGAGCGGACGCCAGCGCTTCGGCCACGGTCGGGCCGATGACGTCGACGTAGCCGACGTGCACCGGCACGTCCAGGCGTGCCGAGGCGGCCTCGGCCAGCTCCTCGACCACCCGCGGACCCCCTGGGTCGCGGGTTCCGTGGGCGACCAGCAGCAACGGCGGGTTCACAGCGCATCGGCGCATCGCGGGGAGTCCCTCATCGGTTCCAGCGGAAGTCGGTATCCGCGTTTGATCACGGTCTGCACCAGCTGCGGCGCGCCCAGCGCCGAGCGCAGCCGGGCCACGGCCTGCTCGACCGCGTGCTCGTCGGCGGTCCCTCCGGCGCAGTGCAGCGCCTCGGCCAGCGCCCGCCGCGAGACCACCCGGCCCGGTCGTTCGGCCAACGCCCGCAGCAACGTTTTGCCCTGCGGGGACAGCTGTTTGACCTCACCGTCGAGGATGGCCGCGTGCCCGCGCAGCTGGAGGTCGTGACCTGCCACCGGCAGCGTCGGCGAGCGCATCGGCAGCGCCTCGGACAGCGCGCGCACCAACGCGCCGATGCGGAAGCGTTCCGGGATCACCGCCGCCACGCCGTGATCGGCCAGCGGCGCGTGCGTCACCGGACCCACGCAGGCCGCCAGCACCGGGCCGCGCAGCGCGGTCAGCAGTTCCTCGCGGCAGCCGCGCTCGGCGGCCAGCGACAGCAGGCTCGCCGCTGCGGGTGCGCTGGTGAAGGTCACCGCGTCGATCTGCTGCGCGCACACCGCGGACAGCAGGTTCTCCAGCGCGGTGATGTCGGCCGGGGCCGCCCACCGGTACACCGGGACCTCGATGACCTCCGCCCCGGCGCACTCCAGGGCCTCGACGAAGTCCGGCAGCGGCTGGCCGTGCAGCTGCACCGCGATCCGCAAGCCCTCCAGCGGTCCGCCGAGCAGGTTCTCCAGCAGCTCCGCCGAGGACTCCGAGTCCGGTGACCACGGGTCGGGCAACCCGGCCGCCCGCACCGCGCCTCGCGCCTTCGGACCGCGGGCCAGCAGCCGAGCAGGGGCCAGCGCCGCGAGCAACTCCGTTCCCACGCCCCAGCCGTCGGCGGCCTCCACCCAGCCTCGGAACCCGATACCGGTGGTGGCGACCACGGCATCGGGCGGCTGCGCGATGCAGGCGTCGGTGACCCGCCGCAGTTCGGTGTCGTCGGACAGCGGCAGGATCCGCAGCGCCGGTCCGTGCACGACCCGGGCACCACGTCGTTCGAGCAGGGTGCCGAGCTCGTCCGCCCGCCTGGCCGCGGTCACGGCGACGGTGTAGCCGGTGAGTTCTTCGCTCAAGGGAGCGCGACCTCCACCAACGCCGCGCGCCGCCGCACCGGGAACACCGGCAGCCGCGTTCCGGGATCGTCCAGGCACTGCCCGGTGCGCAGCGAGAACACCTGCTTGAGCATCGGGGAGGCCACGGTGGGCTCGCCCGCCCGGTCGCCGACGATGCCGCGGCTGATCACCCCGGCCCCGCAGTACGGGTCGACGTTGCCCACCGCGAACAGCTGGTCGTCGTGGGTGCGGAACACTGCCACCGGGTGGTCGCCCACGAGCACCGGAACGCCGTACTCGGGCAGCAGCAGGTCGATGTCGCAGATCTGGTGCCAGTTCACGAGTGGACCTCCTGGGTGTGGGAGCTGATCGAGGGCATCGGCAGGACCACCGGGCCCGGCCGGACCTGACCGCGCTCCGAGATGAAGCGGATGGTGGGGTCCGGGGCGTCCGGAGCGTTGACGAAGGACACGAACCGGGAGAGCTTGCCCGGGTCGGCGAGCACTCCCGCCCACTCGTCGGAGTAGGTGTCGACGTGGCGCCGCATCGCGGCTTCCAACTCGCCGGCGATGCCGAGGGAGTCCTCGACGATGACGTCCTTGAGGTGCTCCAGGCCGCCGTCGAGCGATTCCACCCACGCCGAGGTGCGCTGCAACCGGTCGGCGGTGCGCACGTAGAACATCAGGAACCGGTCGATGAGCTGGATCAACCGCTCGTCGTCGAGGTCGGCGGCGAGCAGCTCGGCGTGGCGCGGGGTGAACCCACCGTTGCCGCCGACGTAGAGGTTCCAGCCCTTGTCGGTGGCGATGACGCCGAAGTCCTTGCCGCGAGCCTCCGCGCACTCGCGGGCGCAGCCCGACACCGCCGACTTGAGCTTGTGCGGTGAGCGCAGGCCCCGGTAGCGCAGCTCCAGCCGGATCGCCATGCTCACCGAGTCCTGCACGCCGTAGCGGCACCAGTCGTTCCCGACGCAGGACTTCACGGTCCGCAGCGCCTTGCCGTAGGCGTGACCGGATTCGAAACCGGCGTCCACCAGACGCTTCCAGACCTCCGGCAGCTGCTCCACCCGCGCGCCGAACAGGTCGATTCGCTGGCCACCGGTGATCTTGGTGTAGAGGCCGAACTCCTTGGCCACCTCGCCGAGCACGATGAGCTTGTCCGGAGTGATCTCGCCGCCGGGGATGCGCGGCACCACCGAGTAGGTGCCGTTGCGCTGGATGTTGGCCAGGAACCGGTCGTTGGTGTCCTGCAGCGCGGCCTGCTCGCCGTCGAGGATGTGACCGTTGCCGAGGCTGGCCAGGATCGAGGCCACTGCGGGCTTGCAGATGTCGCAGCCGCGTCCCGTCCCGTGCTTGGTGATCAGTTCGGAGAACGATCCGATACCGGTGGCCTGCGCGATCTCGAACAGCTCCGCCCGCGACTGGCCGAAGTGCTCGCACAGCGCCTTGGACGTCGCCACGCCGCAGTCGGTGAGCAGCGTTTTGAGCATCGGCACGCACGAACCGCAGCTGGTGCCCGCCTTGGTGCAGGACTTGACTTCGCCGACCTCGGTGAGCCCGTGCTCGGCGATGGCGCAGGTGATCCGGCCCTTGGTGACGTTGTTGCAGGAGCACACCGTGGCGTCGTCGGGCAGCGCACCGGAGTCCGCACCGGATCCGGCGGGCAGCAGCAGCTGCTCGGGCGGCGCGGGGAGTTCGCGGTCCACCAGCGGTCGCAGCACCGCGTAGGCGCCGGCGTCACCGACCAGCACACCGCCCAGCAGCACGCGGGCGTCGTCGGAGAGCACCAGCTTGGCGTAGGTGCCAGCCGCGTTGTTGGCGTAGACGACCTCCAGCGCGCCCTCGGTGGTGCCGTGGGCGTCACCGAAGCTGGCGACGTCGACGCCGAGGAGCTTGAGCTTCGTCGACGTGTCGGCACCGGGGAACGTGCCCTCGCCCAGCTCCAGGAGCTGTTCGGCGACGCCCTCGGCCATGGCGTATCCCGGCGCGACCAGGCCGTAGCAGCGGCCGTCGACCGCCGCGCACTCGCCGATGGCCCACACCCCGTCGACGGTGGTGCGGCACGCCTCGTCGACCAGGAAACCACCGCGCTCACCGCGCGCCGCACCGGCGAGCTCGGCGAGCTCGTCGCGCGGACGCACCCCGGCGGAGAACACCACCAGGTCGGTGTCGATGACGGTGCCGTCGGCGAGCCTGACGCCGGTGACGTGCTCCTCGCCGTCGATCGACGCGGTGGCGGATCCGGCGTGGATGGTCAGGCCCAGCTCCTCGACGAGACCACGCAGCACCTGCCCGCCGCCCTCGTCGACCTGCAGCGGCATCAGCCTCGGGGCCATCTCCACCACGTGCGGGCGCATTCCCAGCAGCCGCAACGCGTTCGCGGCCTCCAAACCGAGCAGCCCACCGCCGATGACCACGCCGTCGCGGCCTTCGGTGGCCGCACCGCGGATCGCGTCCAGGTCCTCGATGGTGCGGTAGACGAACGTGCCGGGAAGCCGGTGACCGGGCACCGGCGGCACGAACGGCTCCGACCCGGTCGCCAGGACCAGCGCGTCGTAGGTCAGCGACTCGCCGTCGGCCAGCGTCACCGCGCGGGCGCCGGTGTCCACACCGGTCACCGCGGTGTTCAGGCGCAACTCGACCATCGGGTCGTCGAGGACGTCCTGGCCGGTCAGGCTGAGGTCCTCGGCGCTCTTGCCGTCGAGGTAGGACGACAGCGCCACCCGGTCGTAGGCGGGGCGTGGCTCCTCGCTGAGCACGACGATCCGCCAGGTGTTGGCCTCATCGCGTTCGCGGAGCGTTTCAACGAGCCGGTGGCCGACCATCCCGTGGCCGACGACGACGAGCGTGCGGGTCATGCCGCGCCCTCCCTTTCTGATTCGATGCGATCCGCCAAGGAGCTGGACAGCCGGCCGACATCGTCGACGCAGCCACCGCAGCCGGTGGTCGCCCGCGTTGCCCTGGCCAGTTCGGCGACCGAGCGGGCACCGGCGTGCCAGGCGCTGATCAGGGACTTCTTGGTGACGTTGTTGCAGCGGCACAGCACCGCGTCCTCGGGCAGCTCCACCGGTGCGCCAGGCACCGCGGGGGTGCCCAGCAGCAGCGACAGGCGATCGGCCGGCATCGGCAAGTCGCGGTCGTGCAGCTGGCTGATCGCGGCGATCGCGGCCGGGAAGCCCAGCAGGACCGCGCCGGAGATCCGCCCGGAGTGCAGCGCGAGCTTGGCGTAGCGGCCGCGCGCTGGGTCCGAGAGCGTGACGATCTCGGCGTCGGCGGAGCTGAGAGCGCGCACCGATCCGACCGACGCCAGGTCGATGCCGCGAGCCTGCAGCCGCGACACCACCGGTGTTCCGCAGTAGGTGGCATCGCGCCCGGTCAGGTGCGCGGCCAGCACCTCGGCCTGCTCCCACGCCGAGGCCACCAGACCGGGCGTGGCGCCCCGGTGCTCGGCGCAGTCGCCGATGGCGTGGACGTGCGGGTCGCTGGTGCGCAGCTGGTCGTCGACGACCACACCGCGGTTGACCGACACCCCGGCGCGCTGCGCGAGCGCCACCTCAGGCCACACCCCGGTGCAGGCCACCACCAGCTCGGCGGGCACTTCGGAACCGTCGCCGAGCAGCAGCGTCCCGGACCGGTGCGCGGTCGCCTTCACACCCGTCCGGACGTCGACACCGAGCGCGCGCAGGCGTTCTGCCAGGATCCGGCCGCCGGCTTCGTCGAGCTGGCGCTCCATGAGGTGCGGCTCGCGGTGCACCAGCGTCACCTGACGGCCACGGGTCAGCAGCGCCCGCGCGGACTCCACCCCGAGCATCCCGCCGCCGAGCACCGCGACCGGACCCCTCGTGGTCTCCAGACGAGCGCAGTCGGCGAGGGTGCGCAGCGCGGTGAGCTGGTCGGCACCCAATCCCAGGATCTCGGGCACCAGCGGTCGTGAACCCGTGGCCAGCACCAGCGCGTCGTAGCCGAACTCGCGGCCGCCGGCGGTGCGCACCGAGCGCTGCGCGCGATCCACGTCGGTCACCACGGCGTCCTGGTGCACCTCGGCGTCCAGACCCGGCAGGCTCACCGCGGCGGCCGACAGCGAACCGTCGAGGACCGAGCTGAGCAGCACCCGGTTGTAGGCGCCGCGCCCCTCGGCGCCGAGCACGGTGATCGGGCCGTCGTGGCCCTGCGCGCGCAGCCGCTCGACCAGCCGGTGCGCGGCCGGGCCGTTGCCGACCACGACCACCCGGCCGGCGACGCGGTTGAGGGGCAGCGCGGTGCTCATGGCGTCACCACCTCCCGGTGGGGTTCGATGCGCACCGCGCTGACCTTGAACTCCGGCATCCGGCTGCGCGGGTCCAGCGCGTCCCCGGTGAGCAGGTTGGCGCGCCCCTCGCCGGGGAAGTGGAACGGGAGGAACACCGTGTCGGTGCGCATCGTCGGTACCAGCCGCACCGCGGCGATCGTGCTGCCGCGCGATGAGGAGACCCGGGCCAGCGCGCCTTCGGCGAGCCCGGCGCGAGTGGCGGTGTCCGGGTGCACCTCGACGAACACCTCGGGCGCGGCGTCGTTGAGCTCGGCGACGCGGCGCGTCTGCGCACCGGACTGGTACTGCGCCAGCACGCGCCCGGTGGTGGCGGTCAGCGGGAACTCCTCCGCCGGGACGTCGCCGGCATCGCGGTGCTCGACCGCCGCGAACCTCGCCCGGCCGTCGGCGTGGGCGAACCCGTCGAGGAAAAGCCGCGGCGTGCCGGGGTGTTCGCCGTCCGGGCACGGCCAGTGCAGCGCTTCGCCGGCGTCGAGGCGCTGGTAGCTGATGCCGGAGTAGTCGGCCTTGCCGCCGGCCGAAGCGCGGCGCAGCTCGTCGAAGACCTCGCGCGCGGTGGTGGGGTAGCGGTGGCCGGGCTCGCCGAGCCGGGTCGCGATGCCGCGCAGCACCTCCAGGTCGCTGCGCGCGTGGCCTGGAGGCACCTGCAACCGGCGGCGCCGCAGGACGCGGCCCTCCAGGTTGGTCATGGTGCCCTCTTCCTCGGCCCACTGGGTCACCGGCAGCACCACGTCGGCCAGCTCGGTGGTCTCCGAGGGGACGAAATCGGCCACCACCAGCAGGTCCAGGGACTGCAACCGGCGGACGACGTGCTCGGCGCGCGGTGCCGACACCGCGGGGTTGGAGCCGAAGACCAGCAGCGCGCGCGGGCCGTCCGAGGTGCCCAGCGCGTCGAGCAGCTCGTAGGCCGAGCGACCCGGACCGGGCAGCACCTCCGGCAGCACGCCCCAGACCTCGGCGACGTGCTCGCGCGCGGCCTGATCGGTGATCATCCGGTAGCCGGGCAGCTGGTCGGCCTTCTGCCCGTGCTCCCGACCGCCCTGCCCGTTGCCCTGGCCGGTCAAGCATCCGTAGCCGGCACCCGCTCGCCCTGGGAGGCCCAGCACCAGCGCGAGGTTGATGAACCCGGAAACGGTGTCCACGCCCTTGCTGTGCTGTTCGGCGCCCCGGCCGGTGAGCACGTAGGCGCTGCCCGCCTCGGCGAGCATCCGCACCGCCCGGCGCTGCTCGCACACCGGGACCCCGGTGACGCGCTCGACGCGCTCCGGCCACCACGACATCGCGCGCTGCCACGCGGCGTCGAAGTCGCGGGTGCGCTCGCCGATGAAGGCGGTGTTGCTGAAGCCGTCTGCCACCGCGATGTGCAGCAGTCCCAGCGCCAGCGCGAGATCCGTGCCCGGCAGCGGCTGCAGGTGCAGTGCCGCCTGCTCCGCCGTTGCGGTCCTGCGCGGGTCGATGACGATCAGCTCCGGCGAGCGCAGGTGCTGCATCAGCGGCGGCATCGTCTCCGCCGGGTTGGCCCCGGCGAGCAGGACCACGTCCGCGCCGCCGAGATCGGTCACCGGGAACGGCAGCCCACGGTCCAGCCCGAACGCCGCCGTCCCGGCCGCCGCCGCCGAGGACATGCAGAACCGGCCGTTGTAGTCGATCTGGCTCGTGCCCAGCGCCAGCCGTGCGAACTTGCCCAGCAGGTACGCCTTCTCATTGGTCAGCCCACCACCGCCGAACACCCCGATGGCGTCGGGACCGCGCTCGGCCCGGATGGCGTCGAGGCGCGCCGCGATCGTGTCGAACGCGGTCTCCCAGGACACCCGGACGAGCTCGCCGTCGCGGCGCAGCATCGGGTGGCGCAACCGGTCGGGGACGTCCAGCAGCGCCGGAGCGGTCCAGCCCTTCTGGCACAGCCCGCCGCGGTTGACCGGGAAGTCCGTGGGTCGCACCGAAACCCCGCGCCGCTCGCGCGTGAGCCGGGTGCCGCACTGCAGAGCGCAGTACGGGCAGTGGGTGGCCACGGTGCGGACCTCAGGCACGGCCGGCCTCCGCGGTCCGCTTCTCCGCCGCCCGCAGCGGGGTCTGCCCCGGCTTGAGCGAACCCCGCAGGTACACCGCCCAGGTCACCAGCACGCACACCACGTAGTAGGCGAGGAACACCGCCAGCGCCGCGTCACCGCTGGCCGCCGCACCGCCGTAGGAGGCGCGGAACGCCAGGTTGATGCCCACCCCGCCGAGCGCGCCGATCGCCCCGGCGATGCCGATCACCGCACCCGAGAGCCGCCGCGCCTTCGCGAAGGCCGCCGCGGCCTCGCCACCGGAGGTGACCTCGTCCTCGGCCTCGGCGGCGTAGACCGCCGGGATCATCTTGTAGGTCGAGCCGTTGCCGAGCCCGGTCAGCAGGAACAGCGCGATGAACGCCGTGACGTACAACCCGAGCGAGCCCTGCGCCGAGGCCACCAGCAGCACCGCGACGCCGAGGGCCATCAGCACGAAGTTCCACGCCGTCACCCGAGCACCGCCGATCCGGTCGGCCAGCCAGCCGCCCAGCGGCCGCGACAGCGAACCCATCAGCGGGCCCAGGAACGTCCAGCTCGCCGCCTGCAACGGGGTGAAGCCGAACTCGGTCTGCAGCACCAGCCCGAACGCGAAGCTGTAGCCGATGAACGAACCGAAGGTGCCCACGTACAGCGAGGAGATCCACCAGGTGTGCCTGCTGGCGCACGCCTCCAGCAGCGCACCCGGTTTGGCCTTGATCGCGTCGACGTTGTCCATGAACAGCGCCGCGCACACAGCCGACACCGCGATCAGCGGCAGGTAGATCGCCGCCACGTACGACGGGTGCGTGTTGCCGGCGAAGGCGATCACCAGCAGGCCGACCACCTGGATGGTGGCGACACCGATGTTGCCGCCACCGGCGTTGAGCCCCAGCGCCCAGCCCTGCAACCGCTGCGGGAAGAAGATCGTGATGTTGGTCATCGACGAGGCGAAGTTGCCGCCGCCGACACCGGCGGTGGCGCCGATGAGCATGAACACCCACAGCGGAGTTCCCGGCTGCTGCACGAAGTGGAAGGCCAGTCCGGCCGGCACCAGCAGCGCCACCGAGCTGAAGATCGTCCAGTTGCGTCCGCCGAAGCGGGTCACCGCCGCCGCGTAGGGCAACCGCAGCACCGCGCCCACCAGGTTCGGCGTGATCACCAGCAGGAACTTCTCGGAAGGGGTGAAGGGCAGGCCGATGTCCGGGCCCATGAACAGCACCAGGACCGACCAGATGCTCCAGACGGAGAAGCCGATGTGCTCGGAGATGATCGAGAAGATGAGGTTCCGGCGTGCGACGTGCTTGCCGGTGGATTCCCAGAGGTCCTCGTCCTCGGGGTCCCAACCCTCGATCCAGCGGCCTCTCGGGGCCCGTGCGCTCGTGGTCAACGCGGCTCCTCTCAACGGGGTGCTCCGAAGGTAGGAATCGGCTGTTTCCCCGGTGGTTGCCGCGCGTTACCGCTAAGAAAAACGGTCTTCACATGATCGCTGCGCCCCCGGTCAGAACGGCCGTGACCGGCAACACACGGCGGCCCGGTGCTCCGTCCGCGGCCGCGTTCGTGGCACCTTGTGGAGGTGACGGAACGAGCCTCGGAGGCCGACGACAGCGCGACCTGGCAGCGCGCTCGCGAACTGTTCGGCGCCGCCCGGCGCATCACCGCGCTCACCGGCGCGGGCGTGTCCACCGCCTCCGGCATCCCGGACTTCCGAGGCCCGGACGGTCTTTGGACACGCAACCCGCAGGCCGCCCGGCTCAGCGACATCGACAGCTACCTCGCCGACGAGGACGTCCGCGCGCAGGCGTGGCGCGCCCGCGCCGAGAACCCCGCCTGGCACGCCGAACCCAACGCCGCGCACCGGGCCTTCGTCGACCTCGACGCCTCCGGACGCCTTGGTGCCCTGCTCACCCAGAACATCGACGAGCTGCACCAGCGCGCAGGCCTGGCCCGCGACCGCGTGCTGGAACTGCACGGCACCATGCGCCGCACGGTGTGCGTGCACTGCGGCGCCACGGGGGTCATGACCGACGCCCTGCAGCGCGTCGCCGAGGGGGAGCGGGACCCGGACTGCCGCTCGTGCGGCGGCATCCTCAAATCGGCGACGGTGTTCTTCGGCCAGGCGCTGGACACCGACGTGCTGCGGGAAGCCAGGCGCGCGTCGCTGGACTGCGACCTGTTCATCGCCGCGGGCACATCGCTGACCGTCTACCCGGCTGCTGCCTTCGCGGAGCTGGCCGCCAAGGCAGGCGCGAAGCTGGTCATCTGCAACGCCGAGCCCACCCCCTACGACGAGATCGCCGACGCGGTCCTGCGCGGCCCGCTCACCGAGGTGCTGCCCGGACTCGCCGCGGCGCCGCGGATCAACTCCGCCGAGCCGCTGCGCTCCTGGGGAGATCCCAGCACCTGGGGACAGATGTGACACGAGTGGTTGACGCTGCAAGCGAAACCTCCGTTTCGCGTGGTGCGCCTGTGGCACGAGTGTCAAGCTCCGGTCAATTATTACTCCGTTCGGCCTAAGCTCCAGCGCGCCGAACGGGTGCATCTGCTGGAGGTGACGGGTGTTGTCGACGAAGAGCGGTGCACGCAGGATCGGCGTGCTGGTAGTGCTGTGCGCGGTCGGTCTCGCACCCGTCGGCACCGGCGTAGCCGTCCCGCCGCCCCCGCCCAACCCCAGCGACGCCGAGCTCCAGGCGGGCAAGTCCGAAGCTCAACGCACCGCGGGCCAGGCCGGTGAACTGGCCAACCGCCTCGCCGAGGCCGAGTCCCTGCTGGTCGGTCTGCAGGCGCAGGTCGAGGTGAAGATGGAGGACGCGAACAAGGCTCGCGTCGACCTCCAGCGCGCCGAGACCGCCTACGGGCAGGCGCGCACCGCCGCCGACGCTGCTGCCGCCGAAGCGCGTTCGGCGGCAGCCCGGATCGAAGCCCAGCGCTCCCGGCTCGACGAGTTCGCCGCCAGCAGCTACCGGCAGGGCAGCAAGCTGGGCTCGATCACGGCTTACGCCGGCGCTCGCGACCCGCAGGAGATGCTCGAACGGGCCTCGCTGCTCGACGCCATCAGCGATTCCCAGCTCGACGTCCTCGACGACCTCGAACGCGCCCGCATCGAGAAGGTCAACAAGGACTCCATGACCCGCGCCGCGCTCGACGAGGCCGAGGCCAAGCGCCGTTCCGCCGACGAGGCGCGCGCCACCGCCGAAGCCGCGCAGCAGACGGCGATCCAGGCCCGCGCGCAGCAGGCCGCGCAGGCCCAGGGCCTGCAAGCCGACCGCGATTCGGTGCAGGCCGATCTCGATGCAGCCCTCTCCCGGGTCACCGGGCTGCAGGCGCAGCGCGCCGACTACCAGGAGTGGCATGAGGACAAGGTCCGCGAGGAGCAGGTCGTCGCTGCCGAGCCGGTCGGCAACGACGACGACCAGGCGGGCAGCTCCGCACCCTCCGCCTCCGGCGACGTCGAGGCGGTGGTCTCGCGGGCGCTGTCGCAGCTGGGGATGCCCTACGCGTGGGGTGGTGGCAACTCGCGCGGGCCGACGCGCGGCATCCGCGACGGGGGAGTGGCCGACTCCTACGGCGACTACGCCAAGACCGGCTTCGACTGCTCCGGGCTGATGATCTACGCCTTCGCCGCTGCTGGGATCACGCTGGACCACTACAGCGGGTACCAGGCGCAGTCGGGCAAGCGCGTCCCGCTGTCGCAGATGCGCCGTGGCGACATGCTGTTCTGGGACCACGGCGGCGCCATCCACCACGTCGCCCTCTACCTGGGCAACGGCAAGATGGTCGAGGCACCGTACTCGGGTTCTCGGGTGCGCGTCACCCAGGTCCGCTACGGCGGTATCACGCCCTACGCGGTCCGGGTGCTCTGACGGCCCGGCTGGTCTTCGGACCAGGGGTGCTGCAAGCATGGCCGCGTGGCAAATTTCGCGGCGGTGCTGCTGGCAGGTGGGGGAGCGCGCCGGATGGGCGGCGTGGACAAGGTGATGCTGCCGGTGGCCGGCCGCACGTTGCTGGACCGCACGCTCGACGCCGTGGCAGGTGCCGATCCCGTCGTGGTGGTCGGTCCCGAACGGCCGACGGCCACGCCCGTCCGCTGGACGGCCGAGAAGCCCTCCGGGGGAGGACCGCTCGCGGCCGTCGAGGCCGGGCTGCGCCTGATCGACGACGCCGACGGGCTGGTCGCGATCCTCGCCGCTGACCACCCGCACCTCACCCAGGGCACGCTGGCCCGGTTGCGCGCTGCGCTGCGCGACGATCCCGGGGCCGGGGGAGCGGTCCTGTCCGAGCCCGGCGGCCGCGCGCAGTGGCTGGTAGGCCTCTGGCGCCTGCGGTCCCTGCGCGAGGCGATGCCTGCGGAGGTCGGGAACCGGCCGGTGCGCACCCTCTTCGCGCCGGTCGAGCCACTTCGGATCGACGCCACCACAGCTGAGGTGTCCGATGTGGATACCCCGCGCGACCTGCATCGGGCTCGCACGCCGGAACGCTGACCCCTCCAGTGGTGTCGAAGCCCGGGGGACCGCCGCATCGAATCATTTGTCGCGTCCATGACTTCAGTGTCGACTGAAGTCAGTGCTCCACGGGCAAACCCCGAACCAGGCCGGGACGATGAACGCCGCTCGGCTTCACAGCGGTCAAACCGCCGATGGGGTTGAGTGGGCTTCGATGCGCCCCCTCGTGCGCGAGGAGCGAGCGGCGTGCCAGGATCTTGATCGGCCCGAAACGGCCGCGTCGACGAGGAGGCTGGGAGAAGTGACCGAGGCCGGCAACGGTGAGAGCGGGGGCGCCGGAGCGGCAGCGGCGCGTCCAGCGGGTCAGGCGAGTTCGTCGAGCACTCCCGCGCGCGATGCGCAGCTGCTCGAACGCACCGTCTTCGAAGTCAAGCGCGTCATCGTCGGCCAGGACCGCCTGGTCGAGCGGATGCTGACCGGGTTGCTGGCCAAGGGGCACATCCTGCTCGAAGGCGTGCCCGGTGTCGCCAAGACCCTCGCGGTGGAGACCTTCGCCCGCGTGGTCGGCGGTTCGTTCTCGCGGCTTCAGTTCACCCCCGACCTGGTTCCCGCCGACATCCTCGGCACCCGCATCTACCGGCAGGGCAGCGAGCGCTTCGACGTCGAGCTCGGCCCGGTGCTGGCCAACTTCGTTCTCGCCGACGAGATCAACCGCGCTCCCGCCAAGGTGCAGTCGGCGCTGCTGGAAGTCATGGCCGAGCGGCACGTGTCCATCGGCGGCGAGAGCTTCCCGATGCCCGCGCCGTTCCTGGTGCTGGCCACCCAGAACCCCATCGAGAACGAGGGCGTCT
This sequence comes from Saccharopolyspora aridisoli, assembly GCF_004348445.1. GTDB lineage: Bacteria > Actinomycetota > Actinomycetes > Mycobacteriales > Pseudonocardiaceae > Saccharopolyspora > Saccharopolyspora aridisoli. Next base: position 292,579 of record NZ_SMKV01000001.1, read on the forward strand.
ACCCGCTGCCCGAAGCGCAGCGCGACCGCTTCCTGTTCAAGCTCCCGGTCGAATACCCGACCGCGGAGGAGGAGCGCGAGATCATCTACCGGATGGGCGTCACCCCGCCCGAGCCCAACGGCGTGCTCAACCCCGAGGAGCTGATCCGGCTGCAGGACGTCGCCGCCGGGGTGTTCGTGCACCACGCGCTGGTCGACTACGTGGTGCGACTGGTGGTCGCCACCCGGATGCCCAACGACCACGGCTTGTCCGACATCGCGGGCTGGGTCTCCTACGGCGCCTCGCCGCGCGCCAGCCTCGGCATCATCGCCGCCGCGCGAGCCCTGGCCCTGGTGCGCGGTCGCGACTACGTGCTGCCGCAGGACGTGGTCGACGTCGTGCCGGACGTTCTGCGCCACCGCCTCGTGCTGTCCTACGACGCGCTGGCCGACGGCATCCCCGTGGAGCACATCGTCGGCCGGGTGCTGCAAACCGTGCCGCTGCCGCAGGTCTCGGCCCGCCCGCAGGGCGGCCAGCAGCAGGCCGCGCCGGTCGGTCCGGCCGTGCAGCCCGGTTACGGCCAGCCGCCGATGCCACCGCACCAGTGAGGGGAGGGGCAGACGTGGCGGTACCCGCGGACTCCGGCGGTGACCGCCCGGCCTGGGCGCCACCGGCCCTGGAGACCGGGCGGATGGAGGTCGCGCTGCGCGCTCTCGAGCTGAGCGTGCGCGGTCGGCTCGACGGTCTCCTGCAGGGCAATCACCTCGGTCTCGTGCCCGGTCCGGGCAGCGAGCCGGGCGAGGCACGCGCCTACCAGCCCGGTGACGACGTGCGGCGGATGGACTGGGCGGTCACCGCTCGCATGGCCGAGCCGCACATCAGGCAGACCGTCGCCGACCGCGAGCTGGAGACGTGGGTGGCGATGGACCTCTCGCCGAGCCTGGACTTCGGCACCGCCGCCTGCGACAAGCGGGAACTGGCCGTGGCGGCGCTGGCCGCTGTCATGTTCCTGACCAGTGGTGGCGGCAACCGCATCGGTGCGGTGGTGGACAACGGCACCGGGCAGCACCGGCTGCCCGCGCGCGGCGGCGCGGCGCACGCTCGGGCGCTGCTGAAGGAGGTCGCCGAGACCCCGCGCGCCCCGGAGGGCACCCGGGGAGATCTGTCCGCGCTGCTGGAATCGTTGCGGCGGCCGCCGCGGCGCAGGGGGCTGGCGGTGGTGGTCTCCGACTTCCTGGGATCCGCCGACTGGCAGCGCGCGCTGCGCGGGCTGGGTGCGCGGCACTCGTTGCTGGCCATCGAGGTGATCGACCCGCGCGACGTGGAGCTGCCCGACGTGGGCACGGTGCTGCTGTCTGATCCGGAGACGGGCAGGCGGCGCGAGGTGCACACGACGCCGGTGCTGCGCAAGGAGTTCGCCGCTGCGGCGGCCGCGCACCGCGAGGACGTGGCAAGGGTTCTGCGCAGGGCCGGGTGCGCTCACCTGGTGCTGCGCACCGATTCCGACTGGATCGCCGATGTCGTGCGGTTCGTGATGGCGCGCAAGCGCGGCTGGTCCGGCGGAGGAGCTGGGTGATGTTGAGTTTGACCGGGTTCACCGCGCCGTGGTGGTTCCTGCTGCTGTTGGTGGTCGCCGGCCTGGTCGCCGGTTACGTGTGGGCGATGCGGCGCAGGCATCGGGATTCGTTGAAGTTCTCCAACCTGGAGGTGCTGGACCGGGTCGCCTCGAGCAGGCAGGGCTGGTGGAAGCACGTGCCGCCGGCGTTGCTCGGGGTGGCGCTGGTCCTGCTGACCGTGGCGCTGTCGGGTCCGACGGCCGAGCAGCGGATTCCGCGCAACCGGGCGACGGTCATGCTGACCATCGACGTGTCGTTGTCTATGAAGGCCACCGATGTGGAGCCGAACCGGTTGGAGGCGGCGAAGGTCGCGGCCAAGGAGTTCGCCGACAAGCTCACGCCGGGCATCAACCTGGGTCTGGTGTCGTTCGCCGGGACGGCGACGGTGCTGGTCATGCCGACCACGGATCGTTCGAGCGTCAAGCAGGCGATCGACACCCTCAAGCTGGCCGAGGCGACCGCGACCGGTGACGGGATCAACGCGTCGATGCAGGCCATCGACTCGTTCGGGAAGATGGTCGGCGGTCCGGCGGGTGCTCCGCCCGCGCGGATCGTGCTGATGGCCGATGGCGGGCAGACCATCCCGCGCGAGATGGACGCGCCGCGTGGCGCGTACACGAAGGCCCTCGAGGCGAAGAAGGCCAGCGTTCCGATCTCCACGATCTCCTTCGGCACCAAGCACGGCTCGATCGAGATCGAGGGCGAGCAGGAGTGGGTCGAGGTCGACGACGACGCGATGCAGGAGATCGCGCGCCTGTCCGGCGGCGAGTTCCACAAGGCCGCCAGCGCTGAGCAGCTGCGCGAGGTCTACGAGACGCTGGGTGAGCAGATCGGCTACGAGACCAAGCACACAGACGCCAGCAAACCGTGGCTGGTGCTGGGTACTCTCTGCGCGATCATCGCGGCCGGGATCTCGTTGTTCGCCGGTCGGCGATTGCCGTAGCCGACGACAGGAGCTTCGTCCCCTTGAACACGGCAGCTCGTTTCTTGTGGGAATTCGTCAAGTCGCCGACCACGACCGCCGCGGTGGGCCCGAGTTCTCGGGCGCTGGCCGAGCAGATGGTGGCGCCGGTTCCGCTGACCGGTGATCCGGTCGTGGTGGAGCTGGGCCCGGGCACGGGTGCGTTCACCGAGGTGATCCAGCGACGCCTGGGCGGACGGGGCACGCACCTGGCGGTGGAGCTCAACGAGAGCTGGGCCGCTGACCTGGGGCACCGCTTCCCGGGCGTGGACTCCGTGTGCGGGAACGCCCGCAGCGTCCCGGAACTGCTGGCCGAGCGCGGACTCGCCAAGGCCGACGTGGTGGTCAGCGGGTTGCCGTGGGTGGCGCACGCGCCGGTGAACGGCGTCCCGCTGGTGGAGCTGCTGGCGTCGGTGATGGCTGCGGACGGGGTGTTCACGCAGTTCGCCTACACCTGGACGCGGTGGGCGCCGCCAGCCCGCAAGCAGCACGCGGACCTCAAGGCGACGTTCGAGGAGACGGTGGTCAGCCGCACGGTGTGGCGCAACCTGCCGCCCGCGGTGGTGTACCTGGCCCGCAGGCCGCGTTCGTCGTAGCCGCGCGCCGCCGGGGGCGGTGTTAGGTTGCTGGGATGCCTGCTGATGCCGTGGTGTCCGGGCTTGACGAATTACCGCTGCTGATCGAGCTGGGGACGGCGTTGCTGTTCTCCAGCCTCATCGGGCTGGAGCGGGAGATCCGGGCCAAGAGCGCCGGGTTGCGCACGCACGCCTTGGTGGGCGTGGGCGCGGCGCTCTTCATGCTGGTGTCCAAGTACGCCTTCGGTGACCTGCTGGTGTTCGACCGGGTGTCGCTGGACCCGTCGCGGGTCGCGGCGCAGATCGTCTCCGGCATCGGCTTCATCGGCGGCGGGCTGATCTTCGTGCGCCGGGATGCCGTGCGCGGTCTGACCACGGCGGCCTCGGTGTGGCTGGTGGCCGCGGTGGGGATGGCCTGCGGCGGTGGGCTGGTGGTGCTGGCGGCGGCCACGACCGGCGTGCACTTCCTGGTGGCGATCGGCTTCCCGCACCTGCTGCGGGTCGCGCGTCCGGCGTTGCGGGAGCCGCAGGTGATGCGGGTGGGCTACCTGGACGGCTACGGCGTGCTGCGCAGCGTGCTGACGATGTGCACCAGCCGGGGGTGGGCGCTGCTGGACCTGCAGGTCGAGCGGGAGGACTCCGACGACGAGCAGCGCACGGCGGTGGTGGCGCTGCGGCTGCGCGGCAAGACACCGGTGTCGACGCTGGTGGAGGAGATCAGCCAGTTGCCGGGCGTGCTGCACGCTGCGGTCGGCGATTCGGCCGAGGGCGGTTTCTGAGGCGGTGCGGGGGCCGGCATCGGCGGACCGCGCCCGCACCGCGAGCAGGCCGTCACGAATCCGCCCGCTACTCGAGGCGGCCGGGGGCACAGCGTGATCGTCCTGCGCCCCCGGCCAACACCGCGACCACCTGCGCCGCGATGCCGGAGCCGAAGACCGGTCTCCCGATGTCGCAACGCGCCTACACCTGCGCGACGGTGGGGTGCACCGCGCCGAGGGGAAGACCTCGGCCCTCGTCGTGCGGAGCCGGGCTGGTTCCCAATCCGGGCAGTGATGTGGGCGTCAGACCTGGGCGCACGCGGTGCGCTCAGGTTGTCTGAGCTGCGAATCCCCGCCTGCGCACTGCCGGCGGGATGCGCGCCGGCGAGCGGGCGGGGGAGGGCTCAATCCGCTTCCTTCTTGATCTGCTCCATGTCGAGGTCGCGGGCCTGGCCGACGAGGTCTTCGAAGACGTTCTCGGGCAGGGCACCGGGCTGCTGGAAGACCAAGACCTTGTCCCGGATGATCGCCAACGTCGGGATCGACTGGACGTCGAAGGCGGCGGCGAGCTCGGGCTGGTCCTCGGTGTCGACCTTGGCGAAGACGATGTCGTCGTGTGTCTCCGAACCCTTCTCGAAGACCGGGGCGAACTGCTTGCACGGGCCGCACCAGGAAGCCCAGAAGTCGATGATGACGAACTTGTCGTCGCTGACGACCTCGTCGAAGTTGTCCTTGGTCAGTTCGACCGTGGCCATTGGATCCCTCTTCGGATGGTGGGGCAGTTAGTCGGGCAACGCCGGCCGCGGGACCGCGCATTCCCCCGGTTCGTGTCGGTCGCACCACGATCGTGGCGATCAGCGCGAGCGTGGTGGGCCACCGTACTGGCCGCGGGTGAGGTTCGTCGTGCGCGGGTGGCCCGGTGTGTAGGCACGCCACCAGAAAGGGTCCGTTTTTGTGTGAGGAGTCGATGAGCGGTGGAGCTTGCCGAGCCGATAATGTCGCGGCTGAAACGAATCTTGAGGCGTTCGATGGGAGATCCACAGTGGCACGGTCCGTACTGGTGACCGGCGGTAACCGCGGCATCGGCCTGGCCATCGCGAGGGCGTTCCAGGAGGCCGGGGACAAGGTCGCGGTCACGCACCGCGGATCGGGCGCGCCCGAGGGCCTGCTCGGCGTCCAGTGCGACGTCACCGACCCGGACCAGGTCGCGGCGGCCTTCGACGAGGTGGAGGCCGCGCACGGGCGGATCGAGGTGCTGGTGGCCAACGCGGGCATCACCGATGACACGCTGCTGCTGCGGATGAGCGAGGAGCAGTTCGGTCGGGTCATCGACGCGAACCTGGCCGGTTCGTACCGGGTGGCCAAGCGCGCGGCCAGCAGCATGTTGCGCAACCGGTTCGGACGGATGATCTTCATCTCGTCGGTGGTGGGGCTCTCCGGTGGTCCGGGGCAGGTCAACTACGCGGCGAGCAAGGCCGGCCTGGTGGGCATGGCGCGTTCGATCGCGCGTGAGCTGGGTTCGCGCAGCATCACGGCGAACGTCGTGGCACCGGGTTACGTCAAGACCGAGATGACCGATGATCTGCCCGAAGATCGCAAGGAGGAGATCCTCGGGCAGGTTCCGCTCTCGCGGATGGCCGACCCGGAGGAGGTCGCGGGCGCTGTGCGCTGGCTGGCCTCGGACGAGGCCGGGTACGTCACCGGTGCCGTGATCCCGGTCGACGGCGGTCTCGGGATGGGGCACTGACCCGCTCGGCAGCGGGTGAGGGGACTTCCGGCACAGCGCTGGTGCCGGCCACTTCGGGTGCGTGGGCGCCCGGCATGTGATTTTCGAAGGGGTTTTTCGTGAGCGGATTGCTCGAAGGCAAGCGGGTCCTGATCACCGGGGTGATCACCGACGCGTCGATCGCGTTCCACGCGGCCAAGGCCGCCCAGGAGCAGGGCGCCGAGGTGGTGCTGACCGGGTTCGGCCGGTTGAGCCTGGTGGAGCGGATCGCCAACCGGCTGCCCAAGCCTGCTCCGGTGCTGGAGCTGGACGTCACCAACGCCGAGCACCTGGAGACGCTGCCGGAGCGGGTGCGCCAGCACGTCAGCGGGCTGGACGGTGTGCTGCACTCGATCGGCTACGCGCCGGCGTCGTGCCTGGGCGGGGACTTCCTGGAGGCCCCGTGGGAGGACGTGTCCACTGCGGTGCGGATCTCGGCGTACTCGTTGAAGTCGTTGAGCACCGCGACGCTGCCGCTGCTGAGCGAGGGCTCCTCGATCGTGGGCATGGACTTCGACGCGCGCGTGGCGTGGCCGGCCTACGACTGGATGGGCGTGGCCAAGGCGGCGCTGGAGTCGACGTCGCGGTACTTGGCGCGTGAGCTGGGCCCCAAGGGCGTGCGGGTGAACCTGGTGTCGGCCGGTCCGGTGCGGACGATGGCGGCCAAGTCGATCCCGGGTTTCGCGGACCTGGAAGCGGGCTGGGGTGACCGGGCCCCGCTGGGCTGGGACGTCAACGACCCGACGCCGGTGGCCAAGTCGATCTGCGCGGTGCTGTCGGATTGGCTGCCTGCCACGACCGGTTCGATGATCATGGTCGACGGTGGGGTGCACTCCCTCGGGGTGTGATTCGTCGTGCGGAGGGGCGCTCTGGAGATGATCCGGGGCGCCCCTCGTCGTCTGCACCGCGTGGTTCACATCGGGTGCGCCCCGGTTGCGCGGGGATGAATCAGCGGCGCGATGATGGTCCGGTGAGCTTTGACGCGTTGCTGTTCTTGTCGTTCGGGGGGCCGGAGGGCCCGGAGGAAGTGCGGCCGTTCCTGGAGAACGTGACCCGGGGCAGGGGAGTGCCGCCGGAGCGCCTCGACGAGGTGGCCGAGCACTACCTGCACTTCGGTGGGGTGTCGCCGATCAACCGGCTGAACGAGGACATCATGGCCGCGTTGCGGTCCGAGCTGGACGCTCAGGGTCGGGATCTGCCGATCTACTTCGGCAACCGCAACTGGCACCCGATGGTCGAGGACACCGTCGCGCGGATGGCCGATGACGGGGTGCGGCGGGCTCTGGTGTTCGCGACCTCGGCGTGGGGCGGCTACTCGGGGTGCAAGCAGTACCACGAGGACATCGTGCGGGCGCGGGAGTCGGTCGGGCAGCGGGCGCCGGAGCTGGTGAAGCTGCGGCAGTTCTTCGACCACCCGCTGTTCGTCGGGGCAAACGCCGACGCCGTGCGGGCCGCCTACGCCGAGCTGGGGGAGCGGGCGGAGCAGGCGCGGCTGGTCCTCACCGCGCACTCCATCCCGCTGCGCGCGGATGAGCGGCCGGGTGCGGACGGGCGGCCGCAGTGGTACTCGCGGCAGGTCGCCGAGGCCGCGCGGCTGGTGGCCGAGCAGGTGGGTGCCGAGTCCTACGACGTGGTGTGGCAGTCGCGTTCGGGGCCGCCGCAGGTGCCGTGGCTGGAGCCCGACATCTGCGACCACCTGCAGGACCTGCACGCCAAGGGGGTCGGGTCGGTGGTTGTCAGCCCGATCGGGTTCGTCTCCGATCACCTCGAGGTCGTGTGGGACCTGGACAACGAAGCGGAAGAAGCGGCTGCCGGGTTGGGCATGGGTTTCGCGCGCGCGGCCACGGCGGGCACCGATCCGCGGTTCGTGGAGATGATCGTGGAGCTCATCGCCGAGCACACCGATGCTGCACCGGTGTGCAAGCTCTCGGAGCTTCGGATGGCGGGTTCGACGGTCAACGGGGCGCTGTGCGCTCCCGGCTGCTGCTGAGGGTTCGCGGCTGTTGGTGGGGTGTCTGCTCCGCGGAGCAGACACCCCACCAACGTCGGTCAGGAACGGGCCGCTTGGTCTGCCAGGACGCGGACCATCTCGGCGACCGAGGCGCGGCGGGCGGCGCGCACGGCGTCGAACAGCGGGCGCAGGGCGTCGGTGCGGCTGCGCATCGCTGATGCCGACAGGGCGCCGCCGGGTGCGTCGTCGGTGGCCACCCACAGGATGGCCTCGACCTCGGTGGCGCGCTGGAGGATCCGCAGCGTGCGCTGGGGGATGTTCTCCGGCCAGTCCGGGGCGGGTTTGGCTGCGATGGTCTGGGCGATCTCCTCGCGCACACCTGGGCGTTGCTTGGCCACTCCGAGTTCGATGAGGGCGGTGGCGGCCTCGCGCATGGCCGAGGCCATGCCGTGCTCGGCTTCGCCGATCGGCAGGTGCTCGGCGGGCGGCAGTTCGCCGGTCTCGAACACCGTCCAGCGCAGGATGCCTTCGGCGATGCGTTCGGGGACCAGTCCCAGTCCGGCTTCGGGAAGCACGGCGGCTTCGCCGATGCGCATCGCGAGCTTGGAGAACGGGGTGGCTCCGCCGAGGCCCCGGGCGTCACCGGGCACGGGCAGCGCGAGTTCGCCGGTGGAGGCACCGGCCTTGCGCAGCGCCGCCAGCAGCAGGGCGGGGCCGGCGGGGGTGTCGTCGGGGCCGGGCAGGTCCAGGCGCGCGGCGAGCTCGTCGTCGGCGGCGCGGAACTCCTGCACCTCGCCCCAGGTCTGCAGGGCATCGAGCACGTCGTCAGACGCGGCCGCACCGTGCAGCCAGGCGGACGACCAGACAACCGAAGTGGCGCTTGGGCATGGCACGTCGGTAGAGGGTACGGATCGAAAACCCTTGCCGTGCCCGGGGGGAGGTGTGGTGTGACTCCGCCCATGGGGCGGTTGCGCGGCGTGGCGGCATGACGGTTGGCCACGGTCGATTACCGTGTCGGTTCGTGCGGTCGGTTGATTATGGACGCGACATCCTGTCGGGCTCGCGGCGCAAGGAGGTGCCGGAGATCCCGGCTGAACCGGATCTGGTGGTCGAGGACCCGGCCAGTGGTTTCTGCGGTGCGGTGGTGCGGGTGGAGAAGAACAACGTGGTGCTGGAGGACCGGCACGGCAAGCAGCGCCTGTTCCCGATGCGCCCGGCCGCGTTCCTGTTCGAGGGCAAGCCCGCGACGCTGGTGCCTGCGCGCACGAGCGCCCCGGCGGGTCCGGCGCGGTCGGCGTCTGGTTCGGTGAAGGTCGAGGGTCTGCGGGCCCGCACGGCGCGCGGCAGCCGGATCTGGGTGGAGGGCGTTCACGACGCCGAGCTGGTCGAGCGGATCTGGGGTCACGACTTGCGGGTGGAAGGCATCGTCGTCGAGCCGCTGCACGGCGTGGACGACTTGCCGGGGTTGCTGGCCGAGTTCGGGCCGGAGCCGGGTCGCCGGGTCGGGGTGCTGGTGGACCACCTGGTTCCGGGCAGCAAGGAATCGCGGTTGGTGGAGGGCATCACCGACGAGCACGTGATGGTCACCGGGCACCCGTACGTGGATGTCTGGGAGGCGGTCAAGCCCGCTGCGGTGGGGATTCGCGAGTGGCCGACGGTGCCGCGCGGGCAGGACTGGAAGCAGGGCGTGTGCTCGCAGCTGGGCTGGGGTGAGCCCGCGGAGGGTTGGCGGCGGGTGCTGGCCGGCGCCACTGGTTTCCGCGACGTCGAAACGCCGTTGTTGACCGCGGTGGAGCAGCTGATCGATTTCGTCACCGGCGATGGGTGATCTGGCGGTCACACGTTGATCACGTGGTTCGGAATGCCGGTGCCACCTGGGGTGGGCGTGCCACGATGGACGCATGACTCCTGCGCTGCTGTGGCTGATCGCCGGGGTGCTGCTGATCGGCGCCGAGGTCCTGTCCGGGGATTTCGTGCTGGTCATGATCGGCGCCGCGGCTCTGGGGGCCGCCGGTAGTTCGGCGCTGGGGATGCCCTTGGGCGTGGACGTCGCGGTGTTCGCCATGCTGGCTCTGGGTTTGGTGGTGCTGGCGCGGCCCGCGCTCAGGCGGCACATGATCGGTCAGCGGGCGCTCAAGACCAACGTGGACGCCCTGGTGGGGAAGCAGGCGCGCGTGGTGTCCACAGTGGATGTGCAGGGGGGTCAGGTTCGCATCGACGGCCAGTTGTGGTCGGCGCGGGCTCTGGACGAGACGCAGGTTGTCGAGGCCGGCCGCACGGTCACCGTCATGGAGATCGCGGGTGCCACAGCGGTGGTGTGGGCCGAGCCCTGAGGGAGATGAGGCTTCGTGGGAGTGGATGAAGTGATCGTGCTGGCGGTTGTGGTGCTGCTGGTGCTCATCGTCGCGGTGAAGTCGGTGATGGTGGTGCCGCAGGCGCAGTCGGCGGTGGTGGAGCGGTTGGGCCGGTTCCGGACCGTCGCGCAGCCGGGGCTGAACATGCTGGTGCCGTTCTTCGACCGGGTTCGGGCGCGCATCGATCTGCGCGAGCAGGTGGTGTCGTTCCCGCCGCAGCCGGTGATCACGCAGGACAACCTGACCGTCTCGATCGACACGGTGGTGTACTTCCAGGTCACCGATGCGCGTGCGGCGGTCTACGAGATCTCCAACTACATCGTGGCGGTGGAGCAGCTGACCACCACGACGCTGCGCAACGTGGTCGGTGCGATGAGCCTGGAGGAGACGCTGACCTCGCGGGATGCGATCAACACGCAGCTGCGCGGGGTCCTGGACACCGAAACCGGCCGGTGGGGCATCCGGGTCGCGCGGGTGGAGCTCAAGGCGATCGACCCGCCACCGTCCATCCAGGACTCGATGGAGAAGCAGATGCGCGCCGACCGGGAGAAGCGCGCGATGATCCTCAACGCCGAGGGCACCCGGGAGTCGGCGATCAAGACCGCTGAGGGTCAGAAGCAGTCGGCGATCCTGGCGGCGGAAGGCCAGAAGCAGGCGGCGATCCTGGAGGCCGAGGCCGACCGGCAGTCGAGCATCCTGCGGGCGCAGGGTGAGCGGGCGAGCCAGTACCTGCAGTCGCAGGGGCAGGCGAAGGCCATCGAGAAGGTCTTCGCGGCGGTCAAACGGGCCAAGCCGACCCCGGAGCTGTTGGCCTACCAGTACCTGCAGACGTTGCCGCAGATGGCGCAGGGTGATGCCAACAAGGTGTGGGTGGTGCCCAGTGACTTCGGCAAGTCGCTGGAGGGCTTCGCCCGGATGCTCGGTGAGCCGGGCGAGGACGGGGTGTTCCGCTACGAGCCGTCGCAGGAGACCAGCGACGCTCCGCCGGCCGAGGCGGTGGAGGAGTCGGTGCAGGCGTGGTTCGACACCTCCACCAACCCCGAGGTCGCCGAAGCGGTGCGCGCCGCGGAGGCGGTGGCCCGCAAGGAGGTTCCGCCGGCCAACATGTCGCAGCCGCCGGAACGGGGCTGATCGAGCGGTTGTCGCGTCCCGGTGCCGGTCATCCGGCGCCGGGACGTACTTGTTGGGCGGTCTCGGTGATGGGCGTGAACGGCTGCGCGCCCTGGTGGGCGGCGGCGTAGGTGGCCACGGCGCCCCGGGCGTTGCCGTAGGGGTCGCGCAGCACCCCGAACACGCCGGGGAAGACCCGGATCTGGCCGTCGCGGCAGACCACCGGCAGGTTGATCGGATTGCCTTCGAGGTCGGCGTGGGCGGTGCGCATGGCGCGGTGGAAACCCGCCCAGTGCGCCTGCTGGTGTTCGGCGGGCACGATCAGGTCCAGGGTGGCGCCGATGGCTTCGTGGGCGGGGTGGCCGAAGAGGAGTTCGGCGTCGGCGTTGAAGTGCACGATCGTGCCGCTGGGGTCGGCGATGACCATGGCCGAGCGGTGTTCGGTGTCGTTCATGGTCAGATTCTGCGGCGGGATGAGGATCAGCGCCTCTCGGAAGGCGCGGTTGACGCTTAGTATCCTCGGTGATTTCAGTGCTTACCGAATTCAATGCTGCGCAGCCCAGCACTTACGCACACCCGTCACCTCTGAGAAGACCCGCTTCAGACGTCGTCGGTCGGGTCGAGGTAGGAGCCTCCTGCGATGCCGAGGGCGCGGACGGTGCCCAGGAGGTGTTCGCGGAGCTGCTGCTTGGCGAGCTCGGCCTCGCCGGCGGTGAGGGTGTCGGCGAGTTGGGCGTGCTGGTGGGTGATGCGCTCGCGCGCCGAGTGGGTGCGGGCGGTGGCGGTGATGCGCATCTGCTTGTCGCGCAAGGTGTTGTAGAGGTCGGTGACGACCGGGTTGCCCGCGGCGCCGACCAGGGTGGCGTGGAAGGCGCGGTCGGCGACGTGCATCTCGGCGTCGCTGAGGTCGGTGCCGTCGCAGGCGGGGTGACCGGCGAGTTCGCGGCCGATGGTGGTCATGGCCTCGGGTCCTTCGATGGCGAGCTTGTCGATGGCGAAGCTCTCCAGCGCCAGGCGCGCCTCGATCACCGCGCGGGCTTCGGCGGCGCTGACGGGCACGACCAGGGCGCCGCGCTTGGGGTAGAGCTTGAGGAATCCCTCCGATTGCAGGCGCAAGAACGCCTCGCGGACGGGTGTGCGCGACATCTGGAGGGCGTTGGCCACTTCTCCCTCGCTGAGTAGCTCTCCGTCGGGGAAGCTGCCGTCGAGGAGTCCGGCCTTGACGTGCTGGTACGCGCGGTCGGCCGCCGGCGTCTCGGATGCTGTTGCGCTCGACACGTGGGCATCCTACTTCCACCACTCTTGTATCTAAGATGAATACAAGCTTTCGAGGGGAGGGTTGCAGTTGTCCACGACGGTCGAAGCGCCACCGCCGCAGGCGGGCGCCCAGCGGCGAGGATCCGCTAGCCGCATGGCGTGGCTGGTCTGGGGTGTCGGAGCGCTGTGCTACTGCGCGGCTCTGTTCCACCGCGCCGGGCTCGGTGTCGCCGCCCCGGAGGCGGTGCAGCGATTCGATGCCGGTCCGGGCGTGCTGGCGCTGTTCTCCGCGCTGCAGCTGGGCGTCTACCTGGTGCTGCAGATCCCGGCCGGGCTGCTGGCCGACCGGCTCGGGCCGCGCAAGGTCATCACCGGTGGCATGGTCGCGCTGGCGGTCGGCTCGGCGGTGTTCGCGCTGAGCGGTTCGATCGTCGGCGGGATCGCGGGGCGGATGCTCATCGGTTTCGGTGACGCGTTCATGTTCACCAACGTGTTGCGGCTGGCCGCGCACTGGTTCCCGCCGCACCGCTACGGCAAGGTCGCCGCGCTGACCGGGCTGGCCGGAGGGTTGGGGCAGGTCGTCTCCACGCTGCCGCTGGGCCTGTCGCTGCACTCGCTGGGTTGGGTGCCGACGTTCCTGGGCGCTGCGGCGTTGACCGCCGCGCTGGGGCTGACCGCTGCGCTGATCATCCGCGACCGCGACACCTCGGCGCACGCCCACGTCGCCGAACCCGGGCCGATGTCCGAGCAGATCCGGCACAGCCTGCGGGCGGTGGCCGCGCAGCGCGGCACGAAGCACTCGTTCTGGACGCACTTCGTGCTCATGGCGCAGTTCGTCGCGATCACCACTCTGTGGGGCGGTCCGTGGTTGAGCGCCGGGCAGGGGCACGGCCAGTCGGAGGTCGGGTCGCTGCTGCTGGTGAGCGTGACCGGGTTCATCGCGGGGTCGTGGTTCGCCGGGCAGTACGTGTCGGGGCGTCCGCGTCGCCGGGAGCGCTACACGTTCGGGTTGTCCTTGGTGGTCGTGGTCGTGTGGGCGGTGATGGTCGGCTGGCCGCAGGTGTTGCCGATGCCGGTGCTGGTGGTGGCCTTGCTGGCGGTCGGTGTGGCCGGTGGTGCGGCGATGCTGGCCTTCGACGGTGCGCGGATGGCCAACGCCGAGCACCGTTCCGGTACTGCCACAGGTGTGGTGAACATGGGCGGTTTCAGCGCTGCGGTGCTGATCCAGCTGCTGGTCGGTGGTGTGCTGGAGCTGGTGTCGGGCCTGGATCCGGCGGCGGGTTACCGGTGGGCTTTCGCGCCGGTGCTGGCGTTGCTGGTGATCGGTACCGCGTCCCAGTGGTGGTCGCGGGATCGCGCCCTGTGATGTGCGCGCGGCGTTAGCCTCGGGTGCGTGGTCGGCCAGCGGCGGCCGGCGTGGCTTGGAGGCGTGTGGCGTGAGTTGGGAACTGCACAACCTGGTCGGTGGCGAGTCGGTGGCGGCGTTGGATGGTGCGACGCTGCCGCTGGTGGACCCCAGCACGGGTGAGCAGTACGCGACGGCGCCGTTGACGCGCTGGGCCGATGTCGATGCGGTGATGGCAGTGGCGGCCGGGGCCTTCGAGTCCTGGTCGCAGGCGACGCCGAGGCTTCGGCAGGAAGCGTTGCTGGGCATCGCCGATGCGGTGGCGGCGCGCAGCGAGGAGCTGGTGCTCGCCGAGTGCCGCAACACCGGCAAGCCGTTCGAGGTGGTGCGGGCGCAGGAGCTGCCGATGGCGGTGGACCTGCTGCGGTTCTACGCGGGTGCGGCGAGGGTGGAAGGTGCCACCGCCGGTGGTGAGTACAGGGAGGGGCACACGTCGTTCACGCGGCGGGAGCCGATCGGGGTGTGCGCGGCGGTGACGTCGTGGACGCATCCGTTGTTGCAGGCGGCGGCGAAGATCGGTCCGGCGGTGGCGGCGGGCAACGTGGTGGTGCTCAAACCGGCCGAGACCACGCCGGTGAGCGCGGTGTTGCTGGGTGAGCTGGTGGGTGAGTTCTTGCCGCCGGGCGTGGTCAACGTGGTGTGCGGTGATCGTGACAGCGGTCGGGCGATGGTGGCGCACGAGGTGCCGGGGATGTTCTCGATCACCGGGACGGTGCGGTCTGGGATGGAGGTCGCGGGGTCGGCGGCGGCGGATTTGAAGCGTGCGCATCTGCAGTTGGGGGGCAAGGCGCCTGCGGTGGTGTTCGCGGATGCGGATCTGGACCGGGCTGCGGAGGGGATCGCGGCGGCCGCGTTCGGCAACGCGGGTCAGAGCTGCACGGCGGCGAGCCGGGTGTTGGTGGCCGGTGAGGTGCGCGAGGAGTTGGTGGGGCGGTTGGTGGAGTGGGCCGGGCGGTTGAGGCCCGGGCCGCCGCAGGACGCGGATGCTGCGTTCGGTCCGCTCAACAGCGAGGGGCAGTTGGACCTGGTGCTCGGCCGGTTGGAGCGGTTGCCGGGGCATGCGCGGGTCGTGGCGGGTGGTCGGCGGCGTGGTGAGCGGGGATTCTTCCTGGAGGCCACGGTGGTCGACGGTTGTGGGCAGGACGATGAGCTGGTGCAGCACGAGATGTTGGGGCCGTTGGTGACGGTGCAGTCCTTCGCCGGTGAGCAGGAGGCGGTGGAGTTGGCCAACGGTGTGCGCTACGGGTTGACGGCGAGCGTGTGGACGCGTGATCACGGTCGGGCGATGCGGATGTCGCGGCGGTTGCAGGCGGGCACGGTGTGGATCAACACCCATGACCTGTTGGTGGCCGAGATGCCGCATTCGGGTTTCAAGCATTCGGCGTCGGCGCGGGATTTCGGCCACCACGGTCTGGAGGACTACACGCGCATCAAGCACGTGATGTCGGCGTGGGATCTCGAGGGTTGATGTTCAGGGTGTCGGTGCGACGGCGAGCCACAGTTCGGCGTGGTCGGGTCGTCCGTCGTCGTCGAGGACGGTGGCGAGCAGTTCGGGGGCCGGGAGTGGTTGGTGGGGGTTGGCGGGGAACCACTCGCCGTAGGCCTGGGCCCACAGCTGCTGGACCTCGTCGGTGCGCGCGGTGTGGGAGCTGAGCACGAGCCAGGTGTGGGCGGGGACGGGCAGCGCGTCGTGGCCGGTGCCGGGTGCTGGTGGGTGGTCGGTGGCTGCGGCGTACCAGAACTCGAAGGTGCTGCCGTCGTCGCGGTCTTCGGTGAATTCGGTGCTCACGGCGAGCACGCCGGAAGGTGTCCGGGTGGACAGGGCGCTGATGTCCTCGAGCGCGTCCAGGCCGAGTTGTTCGCGGAAGTGCTCGATGTCGGGGTTGGGTCCGTGGTGGACCAGGGGCATGGTGCGCCGTTGGCCCACGAGGGTGAACGGTGCTTCGTCGGTGAGCCGGTAGTCCACCTGCGTTGTTCCTTTCACTGAGAGCGAGAAGCGCAGTGGGGGCTGGGATCGCAGCACCGCGCCGGTGCGTCGGGCTCCGGTCGGTCCGGTGCCGTGGACCGCGGTGAAGGCGCGGCTGAAGGCGTCGGCGGAGGTGTACCCGAAGCGCGTGGCGATGTCCTGCAGCGGCTCGTGCCCGGTGAGCACGGCGGATGCTGCGATGGTCATGCGTCGGCGCCGGACGTATTCGGAGACGGGCATGCCCGCCAGGACCGAGAACATCCGTCGGAAGTGGTGTTCCGAGGTGAGGGTGATCCGTGCCAGGGCGGCGACGTCGATCTTCCCGGTGGTGCGGTGGGCCGCTCCGTCGGCGATGTCGCGTTCGATGTGCGCGACGGCCTGGTTCCAGGGGTCCATCGTCGTGCCTTCCTGCGTTCGTCGATGACGGGCTCAACGCTAGGTGGGCTCGGTGCGGCGCGTCCGACGATGGGTGCCCGTGCCGGTCGGGTCTTCGGCGGCGTCAGGTCTGCTTCGGTGTGGTGGTGCGGGTCCAGGGGCGGGCCTGCTCGTAGGCGTGGGCGGCGCGCAGGATGGTGGCGTCGGCGTGGCGTGGGGCGATGATCTGCAGTCCGATGGGCAGGCCGTCGTCGGTGGTGCCGCAGGGGATGCTGGCGGCGGGTTGCTGGGTCATGTTGAACGGGTAGGTGAACGGGGTCCAGGTGGTCCAGCGGTCGCCGTGGGTGGGGGATTCGCGTCCTGCGGGGAAGGCGGTGATGGGGACGGTGGGGGTCAGCAGCAGGTCGTGGTCCTGGTGGAAGGCGCCCATGCGCTGGCCGAGTTCCATGCGGGTGTTGGTGGCTTCGAGGTAGTCCTGGGCGCTGTAGGTGAGTCCTTGGCGGCAGATGGCGGCGAGGCCGGGGTCGAGGAGTTCGCGCTGGGCGTCGGTGAGGTGTTCGGTGGCTTTGGCGGCGCCGGCGAACCAGAGGACGTGGAAGTCCTCGATGGGGTTGGTGATGCCGGGGTCGGCGTGTTCGACGTGGGCGCCGAGGTCTTGGAAGGTGCGTGCGGCGTCGGTGAGGGCGCGGACGATCTGCGGGTCGACGGGGGTGCCGAAGCCCAGGTCGGTGCTCACGGCGATGCGCAGGCCGGCGACGCCGCCGCCGAGGTGGTCGAGGAAGGAGTCGGCGGGTGGGGCTTGCGCGGACCAGTCTCGGACGTCGGGTTGGGCGAGGACGTCGAGCATGAGCGCGGTGTCGGTGACGGTGGTGGTCATCGGACCGGCGTGGGAGAGGGTGCCGAAGGGGCTTGCCGGGTAGAGGGGGATTCGGCCGTAGGTGGGTTTGATGGTGGTGATGCCGCAGAAGGAGGCGGGGATGCGCACGGATCCGCCGCCGTCGGTGCCCAGTGCGAGGGGGCCCATGCCGGTGGCCACGGCGGCTGCGGCGCCGCCGGAGGAGCCGCCTGCGGTCCGGGAGGTGTCCCAGGGGTTGCGGGTGATGCCGTGGCGGGGGCTGTCGGTGACGCCTTTCCAGGCGAGTTCGGGGGTGGTGGTCTTGCCGAGGAGGACGGGGTTCTCGCGGCGCAGCAGGGTGACCGCGGGGGCGTCTTCGGGCCAGGGCTGGTCGGGGTCGATGGTGTTCGAGCCGCGCAGGGTGGGCCAGTCGCGGGTGAGGAAGATGTCCTTGATGGAGGTGGGCACGCCGTCGAGTCGTCCGACGGGTTGGCCGCGGTGCCAGCGGTTTTCGGATTCGCGGGCGGCGTGCAGGGCGTGCTCTGGGTCGACGAGGCAGTAGGCGTTGATGGCGGGGTCGTGGTCGTTGATGCGTTGCAGGGCGGCTTCGCACGCTTCGACGGGTGAGAGGGTTCCGGCGGCGTAGGCGGCCAGCAGCTCGGTGGCCGAGAGTTCGGCGGGCTGGGTGTTGGCCATGGCGTCTCCCTGGGTGTGGCGGGCTCCGGGGGGTCAGGCGGTGACGTACCCGCGTTGCTTGTCGACGACGTTGCGCAGGTCGGTGCCGTTGGTGAAGGCGCGCAGATTGGTCAGGAACAGGTCGACGAGTTCGTCGGCCCAGCCGAGGGTGTCGCCGGACATGTGCGGGGAGACCAGGACGTGGGGCATCTCCCACAGGGGTGAGTCCTGCGGGAGGGGTTCGGTGTCGAAGACGTCGAGGGCGGCGCCGGCGATGCGTTGCTGCTGGAGGGCGGTGACGAGGGCGGGCTGGTCGACGAGTTCGCCGCGGCCGACGTTGATGAAGCGGGCGCTGGGGCGCATGGCCGAGAGGACTTCGGCGTTGATGAGCCCGTGGGTCTGGGGCGTCAGGGGTGCGGCGACGACGAGGTAGTCGAAGTCGCCTGCGATGAGGGCGAGGTCGTCGGAGGCGTGGATGTCGCCGAATTCGGGGTCGCCGGTGCGGGTGGTGCGTCCGGCTCCGGCCACGCGCAGTCCTGCGGCGGTGAGTTGGCGGGCGATGGCGCGGCCGATGGGTCCGGTGCCGACGACGAGGGCGGTCTTGCCTCCGATGCGTTCGGTGACGCGGTGCTCCCACTGCTTGGCGTCTTGCAGGCGCAGGGTGGTGTGCATGTCCTTGGCGAAGGTGAGCACGGTGGCCAGGACGTATTCGGCGATGGGCTGGTCGAATACGCCGCGGGAGTTGGTCAGCTGCACGGGGGAGTCGCGCAGCTGCGGGAACAGCAGGCGGTCGACTCCGGCGCTGGCGGCGTGAATCCATTGCAGCTCGTCGGCCTGGGGCCAGGCGTCGGCGATGGCTTGGGAGCGGAAGGCCCACACGAACAGGGCATCGGTTCCGGGCAGGGCGTCGGGGAGTTGCTCGCCCGTGGCGTAGCGCAGTTCGGCGTGCTCGGCGATGCGGGCCATCTCGTCGGGTGCGTCGCCGTCGTGGAGGACGACGACGGTGGGGCGGGTGTTGACCATGGCGATGACCTTAGGGCCGCAGGGGTGTCGGGTGAGCGTCTCCCACGCCGATGACGAGCGTGTTTCCCCAGCACTGGGCGGTGAGAACGAGCGTCGCTGGAGGCATTGACACGCTAGGAACGGTTCGTAGGATTGTCAACAATCCACTGGCGACGGCAGGTCGGCCCGGGGAGAGTGCGAGATGGCCACAGCGAATGAATGGATCACGATGCCCAGGTACCTGTCGATCACGCTGGAGAAGCGCGGTGTGTCCTGCGTGGCGGAGCTGCTCGACGCCGACGCCCCCCGAACCTGCGAGGCGGTGTGGAACGCGCTGCCGCAGGTCGGGCCGGTGCACCACGCCAAGTACGCCCGCAACGAGATCTACACGATGGTGCCGCGCTTCGCCGAGGACGAGCCTGGCCAGGAGAACCCCACGGTGACCCCGATCCCCGGCGACGTCGTCTACTTCTCCTTCCCCGGCGGCATGCTGGACCGGGAGTTCAAGCAGGAGAAGGGAATCGAGGACCTGCCGGGGGTGATCGACCTGGCGATCTTCTACGGGCGCAACAACCTGCTGCTCAACGGTGACGTGGGCTGGGTTCCCGGCAACGTCTACGCCACGATCGTGGAGGGTCTGGCGGAGATGGCCGAGGCCTGCAACGACGTGTGGCGTTCGGGCAGCGTCGGCGAGACCCTGCGCTACGAGCGCTTCGAGGGAACCATCGGGGGCCGGCATGCCACTTGATGACTTCCTCGGCGCGGTGTCCGGCCCGGTGCGGCAGCGGGGGATCGGGGTGATCGCCCCGTTCGACCTGGCGCTGGATCGCGAGCTGTGGCGCTGGGCGCCGCAGGAGGTGTCGCTGCACCTCACGCGCACCGCGTTCGTGCCGGTGCCGGTCAGCGTCGAGCAGGCGAGCCTGGTCTCCGACGAGGCCGCGGTGCACGCGGCCACCCGTGACCTGCTGGTGCCCGAGCCGGAGGTGGTGGCCTACGCCTGCACCTCCGGGAGTTTCGTCGACGGCGCCGGCGGGCAGCGGCGGCTGGTGGAGGTGATGCGCGATGCCGGTGCGCCCGCGGCGGTGACCACCTCCGGTGGGTTGGTGCGGGCTCTGGAGGTGCTGGGCGTGGGCAGCGTGTCGATCGCGACGCCCTACGTGGTCAGCATCACCGACCGCTTGTGCTCGTTCCTGGGTGAGCACGGGGTGGAGGTGGTCTCCAGCGTCGGGCTGGGTTTGCACGGCCAGATCTGGAAGACCGGGTACCGCGATGTGGTGGAGATCGTGCGCGCCGCGGATCGCCCGGAGGCCGAGGCGATGTTCATCTCGTGCACGAACCTGCCGACCTACGACCTGATCGGGCCGTTGGAGCAGGAGTTGGGAAAGCCGGTCCTCACGGCCAACCAGGTCACGATCTGGTCGGCGTTGCGCGAGCTGGGGCTCGCGGCGGTGGGTGCCGAGCAGCGATTGATGCAGGCGGTGGACGCTCCGGCCGCATGAGCGGGGCGGTAAAGATGACATCACGAACGTTCCGGCGGCCGTCAACCCTGCGGTAACATTGTCAACAATCGACACCTCGTTTCCGGCGTGTCCGGGCGGGAATCCCCAGGGTCGTTGGCCGTTGGACGTCGAGCACAGGATGGAGCTCCCCGGTGCCGCACACCGCAGGAATTCTGTATCCCGGCTACAGCGCCGAAGACGACTACCCGACCCTGGAGGGCCTGCTCGGAGACGACGTCCGGCTGCCACTGGTGCACACGCTGATGCGTGAGGACGCCCACCGGGTCGATGCCCTGCTGGACGTGGGTTCCGATCAGGTGCTCGCCGACGGCGCGCGTGCGCTGGGCGAGGTGGATTCGGTGATCTGGGCGTGCACCTCGGGCAGTTTCGTCTTCGGCTGGTCCGGAGCGCGTAATCAGGTGGAGAAGCTGCAAGCCGTGACCGGCAAGCCGACGTCGAGCACGTCGTTCGCGTTCGTGCACGCCGCCGCCCTGCTGGGGTTGCGGCGGGTCGCGGTGGCCGCGACGTACCCGGCTGATGTGGCGGAGCACTTCGTGGAGTTCCTGCGCGCCGGGGACCTGGAGGTGGTGCGACTGTCCAGCAGGGGCATCGTCACCGCCGCCGAGGTCGGCACGCTGGGCCGCGACGAGGTGCTGTCGTTTGCCGCGGCCAACGACGACGACCGGGCCGAAGCGCTGCTGATGCCCGACACCGCGCTGCACACCGCGGCGTGGTTGGAGGACATCGAGCAGTTGTTGGGCAAGCCGGTGCTGACCGCCAACCAGGTCAGCGCGTGGGAGGCGTTGCGACTGGCCGGTGCGGGCACGTCGCGTGAGGGATTGGGAACGCTGTTCCGGACCGGAACGGGCCGGTGACCCCGGTGGTCTCCGGCGAAAAGGGAAATGGTGAGCGCAGTGCTCGGGACCGAGGAGCAGTACCAGCAGCCCGGTGAGCTGGAGCCGGTGCAGCGCAAGTCGACCGCGGCGATCGTGGCCGACCAGTTGCGCGCGGCGATCATGTACGGGTCGCTGCCTCCGGGATCGCAGCTGGGGGAAGCGGAGTTGGCGGCGCGGCTGGGGGTGAGCCGGGGTCCGCTGCGGGAGGCGATGCAGCGGTTGGTCGCCGAGGGGTTATTGCGCAGTGAGCCGCATCGCGGGTTGTTCGTGATGGACCTGCACACCGAGGACGTCGCCGACATCTACCTGGCGCGGCTGGCGGTGGAGCGGGCGGCGTGCGAGCAGATCGTGCGGCATCACCGGGTGGAGGCGGTCGCTGAGCTGACCGCGGCGCAGTCGCGGATGGTGGCCGCGGCGGGCAAGGGTGATGCCATCGAGCTGGCCGATGCCGACCAGGAGTTCCACGAGACGCTGGTGCGGGTGTCGGGCAGTGCCCGGTTGCAGCGGATGGCGCAGACGCTGCTGGTGGAGAAGCGGATGTGCCTGACGGCGTTGCAGGACAAGTACCACGCCGATGTGCAGGCGCTGGTCGATGAGCACAAGGGCTTGGTCGATGCGGTGGAGTCCGGTGACGAGGCGCTGCTGCTGGCGCGGCTGGAGGCGCACATGAACGACGCTTTGGAACGCCTCAGCGGTTCGATCGCCGAGTAGGGATCTCGCGCGACGTGGGGGGCTGGTTCCCGCGGGAACCAGCCCCCCACGTCCTTGGTGCGTCTCGGTCAGAGGCCGCCGATGGAGACGTACTTGGTCTCCAGGAACTCGTCGATGCCGACCTTGCCGCCTTCGCGGCCCAGCCCGGATGCCTTGACCCCGCCGAAGGGGGCGGCCGGGTTGGACACGATGCCCTGGTTGAGGCCCACCATGCCGGTGTCGAGCGCTTCGGTGACGCGCAGGCCGCGTTGCAGGTTCTGGGTGAACAGGTAGCTGACGAGGCCGTACTCGGTGTTGTTGGCCTTGGCGATGGCTTCGCGCTCGTCGGTGAAGGTGGTGATCGGGGCGACCGGCCCGAAGATCTCCTCGCTGGCCATGCGCGCGCCTTCGGGCACGCCGGTGAGCACGGTGGGGGTGTAGAAGTAACCGTCGCCGCCGTGCCGGTCGCCGCCGGTGACGACCTGGGCGCCTTGGGCGATGGCGTCGGAGACCAGGTCGGTGACCTTGCCCAGTTGCTTGGCGTCGATGAGCGGGCCGACCTGGATGTCGTCGGAGACGCCGCGTCCGATGGTCAGCGCGGACATGCGCTCGGCGAGCTTGTCGGAGAAGGCCTGGGCGATGTCGGCGTGGACGTAGAAGCGGTTGGCCGCGGTGCAGGCTTCGCCGATGTTGCGCATCTTGGCCTGCATGGCCCCTTCGACGGCGGCGTCGAGGTCGGCGTCGTCGAAGACCAGGAACGGTGCGTTGCCGCCGAGTTCGAGGGAGACCTTGAGGACCTGCTGGGCGGACTGCTCGATGAGCTTGCGGCCGATGGTGGTGGAGCCGGTGAACGACAGCTTGCGGGCGCGCGGGTCGCGGATCATCGGTTCCATGACCCCGCCGGCGTTGCTGGCGGTGACGACGTTGAGCACGCCGTCGGGAAGCCCGGCTTCGCGCAGGATCTCGGCCAGCGCCAGCATCGACAGGGGTGTCTGCTGCGCGGGTTTGATCACCGAGGTGCAGCCGGCGGCGATGGCGGGGCCGATCTTGCGGGTGCCCATGGCCATGGGGAAGTTCCACGGGGTGATCAGCAGGGCGGGTCCCACGGGTTGGCGGGTGACCAGGAACCGGCCGGAGCCGTTGGGGGCCACGGCGTAGTCGCCGCTGATCCGCACGGCCTCTTCGGCGAACCAGCGGAAGAACTCCGCGGCGTAGGTGACCTCGCCGCGGGCCTCGGGCAGTGGTTTGCCCATCTCGAGGGTCATGAGCAGGGCGAGGTCCTCGCGGCGCTCGATGATGGTCTCGTAGGCGCGGCGCAAGATCTCGCCGCGTTCGCGGGGCGGGTGGGCGGCCCAGTCGGCTTGGGCGTCGTGGGCGGCACCGAGTGCGGCGAGGGCGTCGTCGGGGGAGGCGTCGGCGACGTGGCAGAGGGTGGCGCCGGTGGCGGGGTCTTCGACGGCGAAGGTGCGTTCACCGGTGGCGTCGCGCCACTTGCCGGCGATGAGCAGTTGCTTGGGGGCGGCCTCGACGACGGTCGCCTCGCGGGGATGCGTTGGGGTGGTGGTCATCGCTGCGCGAACCCTCCTGGGTGTCGACGGATGTGCTTGTTTGCCAACCTAGTCCGCTTCGGTGGTGGACACCGAGTGTTGCCGATGGTTGCATGACTGGCTAGATTGTCAACAATCCTACAGTCTGCACGCTTGGAGTCGATCATGACGGAGCTCTCCCCGGCGCTCAAGCAGGCGACCCCGGTGCTGGCCGCACGCGGCGAAGGGGTCTACCTCTACGACGAGTCCGACCGCCGCTACCTGGACTTCACCGCCGGCATCGGGGTCACCAGCACCGGACACTGCCACCCGCGCGTGGTCGAGGCCGCCCAGCGCCAAGTGGGCACCCTCATTCACGGCCAGTACACGACGGTGATGCACAAACCGCTGCTCGACCTGACCGAACGGCTCGGCCAGGTGCTGCCCGAAGGCCTGGACCGCCTCTTCTACGTCAACTCCGGTAGTGAAGCGGTTGAAGCGTCCGTCCGGTTGGCGCGACACGCCACCGGGAAGGCCAACATCATCGCCTTTCAGGGTGGTTTCCACGGCCGCACCATGGGCGCGGCCGCCCTGACCTCCTCCGGGGTCAAGGTGCGCGCGGGGATCGGGCCGATGATGCCGGGAGTGGTGTTCACCCCCTTCCCCGAGCCCTACCGCCAGCAGTGCAGCACCGAGGAGGCCGTGCGCCGCGCCTTGGCGGAGTTCGACCAGCTGCTGGTCACCCAGAGCTCCCCGCGCGACACCGCCGCGATCATCATCGAGCCCGTGCTCGGCGAAGGCGGCTACATCCCCGCGCCCCCGGAGTTCCTGGCCGGGCTGCGCCAGCGAGCCGACGCCCACGGAATCCTGCTCATCGTCGACGAGGTGCAAACCGGTGTCGGACGCACCGGCCGCTTCTGGGGCCACGACCACGCCGGCGTGCGCCCCGACATCCTCATCACCGCCAAGGGCCTGGCCAGCGGTTTCCCGATCTCGGCGATCGCCGCGGGCGAGGAGTTGATGAGCAAGGCCTGGCCCGGGTCGCAGGGCGGCACCTACGGCGGCAACGCCGTGGCCGCCGCCGCGGCACTGGCCACCCTGGACGTGGTGGAGCAGGAAGGCCTGGTGGCCAACGCAGCCGAGCAGGGCGTGCGGCTGGTCGAGGGCTTGCGCAAGGTCGCCGCCGACCACCCGGTCATCGGCGACGTCCGCGGGCTCGGGCTGATGCTGGGCAACGAGTTCACCACCCCCGAAGGCACCCCGGACACCGCCACCGCTACCCGCGCTCACGCCGCCGCTGCCGAGGCCGGGCTGCTGCTGCTGACCTGCGGCCCGCACGGCAACGTGGTGCGCATGATCCCGCCGCTGATCGTCACCGCCGAACAGGTCGACGCCGCGATCGAACTGTGGGCCACCGCGGTGCGCTCGGCCGTGGCACGCTAGAGAACGCGCTGGTGGTGGGTGTGAGATCTTCCTCGGGCCCGCCACCAGCACGAACGCTGGTCCACGGGTTACTGTTCGATAGCGGCGGCCACCTGCGCGACGTGCTTCTGCAATGCTGCACGCCACCAGCGGCGCGTGCGGGACGCGTCGCCAACAAACCGACGCAGGTGTGAGCATGAGCGACTGGTCGGCGGGCGGACCGCCGAGGCGAAGGCCGCAGGGCGGCGGCGACAGGTACGACTACTACCGCGGCGCGCAGCCCCCTCAGGGACGGCGCCCCGCGCCGCCACCCCCACCCGGACG
>NZ_SMKV01000020.1 GCF_004348445.1 Saccharopolyspora aridisoli
CGCCCGGACGCCCCGGACCCCGCGCACGCCCCCAGGGGCGGGGTGCCGCCTCGCCAGGCCCCGCACGCGCCCGGGCCGATGCGGCCCGTCCGGTCCGGCGCGCCCCACGCTCAGGTCCGGCAGGGAACGCCGGTGCAGCGACCGCAGAGCGCCCCGCCTCGGGCGCCCCACCTGCGCACCGCGGATTCGCCCCGCACGCCGATCCCGGCCCAGCGCGCTCCGGAAACGCCGAACAGCCTTGCTGAGCAGCCAAAACTCGATGAGGCGAAGGTTTCGACGGCGGAGTCGATGGCGGCCGAGACGCCGCCGAAGGACCAGTGGCAGGCCGGGCACCACATGGTCGACCACACCCCTCGCCTCAACATCTCGCCCGAGCTCCGGGACAAGCTCGGGCCGTTCCGCCGCGACATCGAAGCCACCGGCGCAGGTCTGTCGTTCACCAAGCCCCCGGTGACGGACTACTTCGGCCGGGCCGAATGGGCGCACAAGCGCCCCAGGTGCTCGGTCGACCCGAACCGGTTCACGGTCGAGATGCACGGCGGCCCGAACGGCGTGAAGTTCAAGCACATCGATCTCGACGCCAAGGAACTCGCCGAGATCATCAGGGGCTCCTCGGGCTACAAGGAAGGCACGCCGATCCGCCTGGTCTCCTGCGAGACCGGCGCTGACGTGCCCGACGGCTCCAAGAACTTCGCCCAGCAGCTCTCCGAAGAACTGGGCGTGGAGGTGCTGGCCCCGAACACCAACGCGTGGGTCGACAACCACGGCAACATCTACGCCAGCGAATCCAGCGCCAAGTTCGACAAGGACGAGTCAGGCACCCCGAAACCCCGCCTCGACTCGCCCGGCGAGTGGACCGCCTTCCGCCCCGACGGCACCAAAGCCGTCCACAGCAGCCCCTACCCCCCAGGCCACCAACCGGAATGGGTCCGCCACGGCGTCCAAGCCGAGAGCGCCCAGATCCGAGGCATCTTCGGCCGACGCAAGGACGAAGATTTCTCCATCGACCCGGTCACCGGCCACAACTACAGCAACGCACCCCCACAGGGGCACTACGGCCCGCCACCGCAGAACCACGGCTACCACCCGCAGCAGCCGCAGGCCTACCCCCCACACGGGAATCCCGCGCCTCCACAGCAGGGCTTCCCGCAGCAGCAGCCGCCGCAGCAGGGCTTCCCACAGCATCAGGGCTATCCGCCCCAGAACTTCACACAACCGAACCAGGGCTTTCCGCAGCAGGGATACCCGCCCCAGGGCCACCCGCATTCGGCCCAACAACAGGCCTACCAACCCCCGGGCCAGCAGCAGAACCCACAACCGAACCCACCCCACAACGGCGGCTACCTCCCGCCGCAGCACCAACACGCCCAACCACAGCCGGGTTACCCGCCAGCACCTCATCAAGGCGGTTACGGGCCAGGTGCGCAGTCGCACCCGGGCGGTTACGAACCGCCGCAGGTGCCCTCGGGGCCGCGTGTGCCCCAGTCGCAGCCGGGAACTCAGCCTCCGGCCCCTGCGTCGCCGCCTCCCCCGGGGCCACGGATGGGGCCCAGCACCACGCCGCCACCAGCCGCCCCGCGCCCGCAACCGACCGCTGCTCCGCAGGCTCCCCGATCTCAGCCGATGCAGCAGACAACGGGCGCGCCCAGTGCTCCTCAGCCGCCGAGCATCCCGCAGGCCGGTATGCGCCAGGGCCCGACCGCTCAACCCGCTCTTGGGAACCCGCAGGCACCACGCCCTTCGCAGCCGCTCGACAACCCTCCCGGAGGACCTCGCCAGACCCCCTCGCATCAACAGCCTGCACCGCCGAAACAGCATCCCGCTTCACCCAGCCCGGAGCACGTCGCTCCGAGGCAGGCCGCAGAACCGCAGCGCGCGCACGATCGGGGGCCGACGCCGAACACCCCGGTGGCGCCGCAGACACCGAAGCTGGACGACTTCGAGCCGACCGCAGCCGCCCCGGCTCCGGAAGTTCCCGAAGTTCAGCGCCACCGCGCCCCGGAGCAGGAGAAAGGGTTCGACCCGCAACGCGGAACGGGTGCCGCTGCCTCCCAGACACAGCCCGAGAAGATCCTCGATGACTTCGCTCCGGTAGAAGCTCGGGAACGAGTGCTGAAAACCCCGGACGGCACGGACGCGAAGAAGGTGTTCGACGACTTCGCTCCGTCGAAGCCGGCCGACGCTGCTCCCGAACGTCCTCCTCATGCGGAGCGGGCTCCGGTCAATGATGACTTCGAGCCGAAGCCGTTCGGCAAGGAAGAACCGTCCTCAAGCCGGATCGAGGACATGCTCGGCGGGTCGGGCTCCTCGCACTCGTCGCCGGACGGAGATGTCCCCGACCGCCTCGACACGCAGTCGGCGGACGCGGACGCGCATGGACGAGCGGCAGCAGAGCCGGAAGTTCCAGCTGATGTTCGGATGGCGCTCGATCACTTCGATGGACGTTTGGCGCAGGACTACCTCGAAGATCCGGACTTCCGCGTGTCGGATCAGGATCGTGCCGACTTCCGCGACCAGTTCGGCAGCTACACCAACGGCAGGACCCAGGATTACGAAGACGTGCTGCCGGAGATGCGTGCTGCCCTCGAAGAGCGCTATCCGCGGGAGCAGTACCCGGAGGTTCACGAGATCACCGACGAGGAGTTGCTGGGCCTGCGGTTGTACACGGAGCAGGGGTACAAGATCGTCAACCGAGCACAGCGGGAGACCGACCTGTTCAAGTTCGCCAACGCGGCGCAGCACGCCGATCCCATGACGAGGTGCGTGCAGTCCGCGCTGAACCGCCTTCCGAAGGAAGAGGGCTGGGTTCGGCGGAACATCGGAGGGCACACCCCTGGAAGCTACGAGATGTACCAGCAGCGGTTCGCACCCGGAAAGGCCTCGGTGGAGAACGCCTTCTCCAGTTCCAGCGACCTGAGCTACAACTACATCCCGGACAAGGGCGCTCCCCGAGTGCGTATGGAGATCTTTTCGCGCACCGCTGCGGACATCGACTTCCTGTCCGGGAACAGGGGGGAATCGGAGTACCTCTTCGGGGCGCGTTCGTACTTCTTGACCCGCGAGGTCGAGACTCGCATCGAGGAAATCGACGGGGAGCAGATGGAAGTCATGTACGTCAAGGTTGAGGAAATCCTGCCGTCTGAGCTCACCCCCGAGATGCTCGAGCAGATCGGACCGAGGCTGTCCTACACGGACGACGGCGGGAACGTGGTGCCGCTCGCCAACGACCTGCTCGCTGGGAGGACGCCGTGAACCTGAGGCCGCTCGTTCGAGATGAGCGACTGGTGCCCGAGGTGATCAGCAAGTGGGCAAGAATCGACGACGCCGGGCGTCATGATCCTTGGGACCTTGTGGTCGTGCGGCGCGCGTTCGGGCGCAGCAGCGATGAGTTCTGCACGGTGCCCGCTGCAGTGCTATCCGAACTCACCGACTTGATGTTGGTTCACGGTGTCCGATCGAACTTTCGGGCTGCCGTGCGTGCCGCAGCGGTCGCTGATGTGGCGGTGCATGGAGGGGGCAGTTTTTCGGCGGCAGCGCAGCAGATGCTGTTCTGCCTCGACGCCGTTCTGCGTGCCGAGACGCTGTATCGCGAGGAGAGGAAGGTCAGTCCGCGCAACGCCGCGTTCTTCGGTCTGCTCCGGTGGCTGCACACGCAAGGTATCCCGTGGCCGTCGGCGGCCGGGGCTGCCGCCGCGGTCGTTCCAGAGCCGACAGGTTGGCTGGTCGCTGACTCGCGGCTGTTCGAACGGCGAGAAAGTGACCCGGTGTGCGCGACCGCCTTGGCCAGGTTCGCTGCGGAGGGGGTCGCCGGCTCCTTCCACAATCGCGTCAACGACGCGGTGACCGCCTCGGCTCTGCAGCGGGCCGTCGCCTTGTCGGTCTGGTCTGACGATCCCGGGGACGTGTTTGCACAGGCCGTGGCGAACGCCCTTCTCACGCACGGTGGGCCGGACGCCTTCCTCAGCGCGGGTGCGTTCGCGCTGGTGGTCAATGTCATGCTCCGGGGCGGGGATGTCGCGGATGCTCGCCACTTGGCGCTCGACGAGCTCAGGTCGTGGCCGGAGAACGAGAACGTCCTCTTGGCGTTCGATGTGGCTTGGGACGCCGTTGAGCACCGGTCGCCCGACATGCTGACCGCGGCGGGGGACCCAGGCTCTGCGCCTGGAGCGCTGGCTGCTGCGCTCGCCGCTGTCCGGACGAATCCAGATGATTTCGACGGAGCCATCGGTTTCCTGAGCAGGAGGTGTCCTGCGGCGGCGGGCCTGGCCGGTGCGATGCTGGGTGCCGCGCAGGGTGATGCCATCGTCCCTGCACAACGACTCGTGACCCTCGAACTCCGGGACGTTGTCGATCGGCTGGCTGAAGACGTCGTGGCGGTGCGGACCAGCCCGGAGTGGCCGTCGAGCTGGTCGACGGACTATCCGGCGTTCTGAATCTGGGGAGATGACGGTGGGCGAGAACAGTGCCGAGGTGCGGCGACATCTGGTGCGCGCGTGGCGGGAGATCAAGTCCCGGCCCGCGCTACTACCCCTGTCCTGGTTCACGCACGTGGACGACAGCTACAACAACCTGGAATCCCGTTCCCGGTTCGGGGGAACAGCACTTCCGGTAACCCCCAGAAGGGCCGATGAGTGGGAGTTCGTGACGTTCGGCCGCGTTCTGGGAATGCTCGTCGGCGGGGCATTCGGTGACGCCGCCGGGTCGATCGGCAGGATGCCGATCGAGGACCTGCTGAGCACGTTTCGCTCGGCGTCGCCGGATGGTTCCGAAGTGATCCGCGACATCGCGTCGTTCGCCGGTCTGGCCGGTGACGTTGCGGCGGTTCCGGTCGATGCCGCCGCGTTGGATCCGGCGCTCGTGCCGGGTCTCCGGACGAAGAATCCGGGCGAGCTTGGGTGTCTCGCCGCCTCGGTTCCCGCCGCGTTGGCGGGGGTATTCGACAGCGAGCGCGACCTGTTCCGCAGGACGAGGGCGGTCGCCCGTGCCCTCGGTGATGACGACGCGAGCGCTGGAGTGCTCGCAGTTGCGTTGCAAACACGACTCCGTGATGCCGGTACCGACCTGAACCGCTTCGTGCGGCGAGCGCTGAACCTGCTCGACGACGGCGACGCTGACATGCGAGCGCGGTTGGAAGCACTCCTCGACGTCGCTGGGACGGGCTTCGATCTCTCGTTGCCGGAGGCTATGGCCAGGCTCGACGGCAGCGAATCGGTTCCTGCGGTCGTGGCGCGAGCGTTGCTGCTGGCCTGGCGTTTCAGTTCGGCGGACCGAGCAGTGATGAACGCAGCTGCGGGCACCGATCGGCTCACTGCGGTGATCACAGGGCTATTGGTCGGCGCACGAGATGGCGCGGGGGCCTTCCCCTTGTTGTGGCGTCGCAGGTCGGAGGCCTTGCCGTCGCTGGAGGCGCGCGCTGAGCAGCTGTTTCGAAGGTTCGGGCCGGCTGACGGGTTCATTAGGCAGACCGTGTTCGGGCTCCGTGGCGAACCCACCGCCAGTCGGCGTTTCCTCGGCGCCGTCGTCGGAGCGATGATCGGCGAGGAACTCGGACGCCAGGTGTCGTCTGAGTCGCTGCCTGAGATCGTCGCTAGATTCGGCGACACCGATGCCGGCCTGCTGCGTCCTACCGAGGACGAGTTCATGCCCGACGGCATGGCCCTTCTGGTGGTGACGCTGGATGCCCGAATCAGGCTCGATCGGGCACTGGTCAGCGGCCAGGACCCGATCGGTGAGATGCGCGCCACCTATGAGCTCTGGGCGTCTGCGGAAGTCCCCGCACCCGAACGAGCTGGGTGGTTGGGCGAGCATCTGCCACAGCGACTGGCCCGCACGGGCGTTCCGCCCCTCCTCGCGGAGGGCTTGGCTGGGAACGCGTCCGGACGTCCCGAATTGCTCTACACGGCACTTCCTGCCGGCCTGTGGGCGTGCAGCAGTCGCGATGTCATCGCGCACGCGCGCGACGCGGTGGGAGCGCTGGGTGAGAGCGGGAATGGGATTGCTCCAGCTCAGGCGCTGGCGGTGATCCTCTCGCAGACCGTCGTGACGGGGAACTACATCCGCGGCCTCGGGCACGTGATCGAAGCGAATGCCGAGGAGTTCGGTCCTGGCCGCGAGGAGATGCTGCGCTTGATGCGAGCTGCTGAATCGTTGGCGCAGCGCACGATCGCACCCGAGCAGATCGCGAGTCTTGGCGACGGCTCGACGCCCGAGTCGGCACTCGCGATCGCGGCGTGCGCCGTCGAAGCCTCGGAAGGCCGCTTCGACGAAGCCCTGCGCATCGCGGTCAGCCACCCCGGCGACAGAGTGATCACCGGCGCGCTCGCCGGCGCGATCATCGGAGCGAGCTTCGAAGGCATCGACAGGCTCCCGCACTGGGTCGAAGCCCTCCCGGACTGGGCGCAACTCGTCTTCCGCATCGCAGAGGACGTTCCGGTGCAACTCGGTGACAACCCGCCTGACCACATCGATTGGAACCGGCGATACCCGCTGTCTAGCGAAGTGCCTGCGCACACCAATATGCCAGCCGCTGCGGGGAGTGAGCAGAAGTCTCGCTCGAGCCAGACGCATGCGAATGCCCCGGAGCCTTCGAGTGCGTCATCACCAGTTCGGGAGGTCACCGTGACGCAGCCACAGCCGCCGATCGATGCTCACGAGCGGTTCCTCGGCTCGATGCTGGGTGGGGCGATGGGGGATGCGCTGGGGTATGCGATCGAGTTCAGCGACATCGGGATGATTCGTCACCACCACGGCGAAAACGGGCTCGCCGAACCCGTGCTCCGGGATGGGGTCGTGCAGATCTCCGATGACACGCAGATGATGCTGTTCACGCTGGAGGGGTTGGTCCGGGCGCATGTCGCGCGGCGGGTGGAGCCGCGGGACAACGACCCGATTCCTGAGGTGCAGCACGCGTATCAACGGTGGTTCCACACCCAGAACCAGGCGTGGGAGGTGGCCGGCGGGCCGTACGCGCGTCAGCTGCAGCGGCCGGATGGTTGGTTGATCACGAACTGGGAGCTGTTCGCGAGTCGGGCTCCGGGCAGCACCTGCATGTCGGCGTTGGCGAACTTCGCGCAGACCGGTGTTTTCGCGACTCCGCAGCACCGGATCAACAATTCCAAGGGCTGTGGTGGGGTGATGCGGGCTGCGCCGGTGGCGGCGTGGTCCAACGATCCCAGCGAGGTCTTCCTCGTGGCGGTGCGGACTGCCGCGCTGACCCACAGCCATCCGAGCGGGTTCTTGTCGGCCGGGGTGTTGGCGGTGGTCGTGCATCAGCTGATCCGCGATGTTCCGCTGCGGGAGGCCGTGCGGTTGGCGCGGGAGTTGCTGACGCGGTGGCCGGAGCACGAGGAGCAGTTGCGGGTCCTCGATCGCGCGGTGGCGTTGGCTGAGCAGGGTCCCGTGCCGCCGGAGGAGTTGAAGGCTGAGCTCGGTGAGGGCTGGGTCGGGGAAGAGGCATTGGCGATCGGGCTCTACGCGGTGCTGGCCACCGACAACCTGCGGGATGCGCTGCTGCTGTCGGTGAACCACTCCGGTGACTCGGATTCGACGGGGATCGTGTGCGGCAACATCGGCGGCGCGGTGTACGGGACTCGGGCCATTCCGCCGGAGTGGTTGCAGCATCTGGAACTGCGCGAGGTGATCGAGACCGTCGCCAACGACGCCCTGGCGGAGTTCAGCCCCGGTCCTCTGACCGACCCCTCGTGGACCCAGCGCTACCCCGCCTGGTGAGCCCGGTGCATGTCACGCGGAGGACTCGGGGGCGTCCTGGTTTCCTCGGCGGAAGTGGGGTAGCGCGAAGCGACGAGCGACGGAGTCGGGAAGCCCTCATCTGGCACAAGGAGTGGACGAAGCGGCTCGATATTCGGGAGCACTATCCGGAGAAGCGCGACCGCGGATTGGCTTCGGCGCTGGACTTCGCCCCGAAGCCTCGGAAGCTCCAGTGGCTCGACCCCTATACGAAGGAGCCATTGCCGGAGCCGAACACCTTCCAACACCATCGTGGCTCCTTTGCAGGGGCGGCGATCGGTGATGCTGACGCGCCGGTTATCCGGGTTGGTGACGCGTGAGGGCGGAGATCCAGTTGACGGCGCTAGCGAGGTCGGTACCAGGGCGAGGGCACTGCGTGGGTCTGGTGCTGGTCGCCGATGAGCTGCTGGTAGGGGAGGTGGCATGAACGCGGGGTCCGTTTCGCGTGATGAGCGGCTTGTGCCCGAGGCGATTAGCCGGTGGTCGAGCATCGACGACACCGGTGGTGGGACGACCGTGATCGGGACCGTCGGCGAGCCCGAAGTGTGCCAGCGGTTCCTCGGCGCTGTCGCTGGGGCCATGATCGGTGAGGCGCTCGGACACCAAGTGTCCTCGATGACAGTCCCGGAAATTCAAGCGCGATTCGATGACCCCGATACCCTCCCACTGCAACCTGTTGAGGGTGACGAGTCGAGTCCGAATTGCATGGCGATGCTGGCGGTAGCGTTGGATGCCCGGACCAGGCTTGATCGCGCTCTGGTCAACGGCCAGGACACGTTCGGCGAGCTGCGCGCCGCGTACGACCTATGGGCATCGGGAGGCTCCACGGCGTCCGAGCGCGCGGGGTGGTGGAGCGAGCATCTGCCGCAGCTGCTCGCCAAAACAACCGTCCCTGCGCTCCTCGCCTCTGGTCTGGCCGGAACATCAACTGCACAGCCCGAAGTTCTCCTCGCGGCTGTTCCCGCCAGCCTCTGGTCGCGGCACAACGACGAAATCATCAAGCACGCGCGCGAAACTCCGAATCCAGTCCGGCGGAATGGTGTCGATACCTTCGAAGTCAGCTCCGATGATCGCCCCGGCAAGTGCGCCGGTGACCACTCGGTTTCCAGGGTGGCTGACCGCGACTCGCAGCGCCTCGTCGAAACGCCCTTCCGAGGACTGCAAAGCGCAGGAGGCGATCGCGAGTGCCGAAGCCGGTGTCTTACCGTCGCCGAGACTCGACATCGTCTCCGGGGTGACGTGGTGTCCGGCCAATCGGCTTGCGGACCGCATCGGGCGCAGGATCTCTTCGTGCCCGAACTTGGTGTACTCCGAAGCGATTTGACCGAGGCCGCGGCTGTACTGCCCGGTCATGATGGTGTTCGCGAGGATCAACGCCAAAGCCTGTGCCGACTGGATCGCCGGTTCACGTTCACCGAGAGCCGCGACTCATCGAGGCGATCACCAACGACGCCCTGGCGGAGTTCAGTCCCGGCCCGCCCACCGACCAGTCCTGGACCCAGCGCTATCCCGCCTGGCGATGTCGATGTACGTCGGTTACAGCAACGCGGTGGTTACGGGATTTGCCTTGGTATCAGCGGGGCGGTGTCGCTGTAGCGTCACCCGGGCTGGTGACGGATGACGAACACTGGGGAACAGGTGCACATTTCTACTGGTGAAGGGCAGGCAGGGATGTCTGGTTCGGGTGATCGGCCCAGCCAGGAGCCGCGCGCGGAGGTCGTCGAGCTCACTCCGGAGGAGGCCCAATTCATCGATGCCTGGCGCCAGTACTGGCGCGGCGGCTCGGTCAACGAGGCCGAATCGGCCGTGTTCGACGACATCGCGCGGAAGGTTCTGGGTGAGGGGTTCGTGCGGCAGCGGTTGGTCCCGGACGCATCGGGTTTTCTCGCGCAGCGACGAGTGGTTCCGGTATACGACGAGACGAGTTGCGGGGAAATCGCGCGCAATCTCCCCGGCGGCGTTCTCGGAGGGATGATCGGGGACGTTCTCGGGTCGCCGGTCGAATTTCAGACTTGGAACGACATTAAACGCGACTGCGGTGGATCGGGGTTGACCGACTACATCTACCCGCACTGGGGAAAGGGTTCGATCAGCGATGACAGCCAGATGATGCTTTTCGTCCTGGAGAGCCTGATCATGGCTCGTGTCAGGTTACGCGAGGCGGACTTCGACCAGCGGGTGCAGCCGCGTCTCGAGACTCAGATCGCGCTCGCGCAGTGGCTGCACACCCAGGGCGTCGAATGGAATGCCGTGCTGCCTCCCGATATGCGTCCTGAACCGGCGAAGCGCTACGGGAAGCTCATCGCGTACCCCGAGCTTTTCGTCCAGAGGGCCCCTGATGTCGTGTCGATGTCGGCGCTCGGTGCGTTCGCGTCGAGCACTGCCAGCGATCCAGGCGAGGGATTGAGTTCGTTCACCTTTCCAATTAACGATTCTCAGGAGGCCGGGGGCCTCGCCCGCGCTGCGATGACCGCGATCTGGACCGATGTGCCGGAACGCGCGTTCAAGATCGGTGCGACGACGAGCCTGATCACGCACGGTCACCCGTCCGGATACCTGCCGGGCGGAGTGCTCGCGGTCCTCGCTCAGCACCTCCTCCACGACCAGTCCTTCGATGTCGCGCTGCAGGCCGCGATGTACCAGTTGGGCCGGTGGCCCGGCCATGAAGACACCACGAGGGCCTTGAACGCTGCGATCGAGCTGGGGCGTTCCGGACAGGTGAGCGCCGAAGCCCTCGACGAGCGCTTCCGCCGTCCCAGGTCGGCGCCGGGTGTGCTCGGGGTCGCTGTAGCCGCAGTGCTCGCGTACCCCGAGGACTTCGCCGCGGCCGTCTGCGCGGCGGTCAATCATTCCGGCAACAGCGCTACCGCTGGGGCGGTCTGCGGCGTGCTCATGGGGCTGAAGCTCGGACGAAAGGCCATTCCGCAACCGTGGCGGTTGCACATGGAGCTTCGGTATGAAGCCGAAGAGCTCTTGCGTGATGTCGTCGCCGAGTTCTGCGCACCGCAGCCGCCCGAGTCCCAGGAGTGGCGCGAACGCTACCTGGTCTCGTTCTGAGCGCTCATAGAACCCGAAGGCATCGCCATGACACAAGACCGGACCGTCCGGATCCAGCTGGACGCGACCGAACGAGCCGCACTTGCCGAGTGGCGGTCGATCTCGGGTACCCCGGAGGCCAAGAGGGCGCTCGTCGCAGCACACCCCACTGCCCCTGCCACTAGATTCCCGCCGCTTGACGATCGGGTGTCGATGTCGCTGACTCCTGAGGAGCAGGAGGCTCTCGAGGAGTGGCGAAACCGGTGCACCGATCCGATCGTCCAGACGGTCACGGACGCGGTCGTGCAGCACCGCTTCGAGCAGCGTGGAATCGGGTTGCCTCGTCCAGAGGGTCACCTCGCGAAGAACTTGACGTCAGCCGTGCCCTCCGGTTTCCAGACGATGTGGAGCACGCCGAGACGAATTCCCGTACACATCACCGGTCTGCTGGCAGGAGCGACATTCGGCGATGGGTTCGGGCTCGCCCGTTTTCAAGGCGAACCAACTCCCGAGCAACCTGATTTCAGCTCGCCGCTGGTGCGCGGAACGCTGTTCGTGGCGGAGGCCGTTGTCCGCGCGCACACCCGGCTTCGCCGCACCAATGAGGACGCGATCGCCGAGGAAGTTTCGGCTGCCCTGGCCGCGTGGCGTGCCTTCGAGAGCGGCCGTGGCGTGCAGCCCCCGAGGGTGATCACCGGATACCTGCCGGCGAGACCCACAGGGATCGAGGCTGTTCCAGCAGAGGCGCACGCGCTCGTCCTTTCCGCACTCTCGCTGTGGTGGGGCGGCGCCGACCAGCGAGTCGGGAGACGACCGGATGAGCCACTTCTCGACCTCGTTCGCGAGGCCGCCCGCGGCCAGTACGAGAGCGGGTTCGGGGCGGCGGGTCTGCTCGCGGTCCTGCTGCGCGAGATTCCGGAACGTGGCTTGGCGAGCGCGTTGAACCACGTTCGCGAGACAGCGCGGAACCTCGGCAGCGCTGACCCGGTCGCCCACGCGGTCGTTCGCGCGGTGGAGCTGCGGATCGAGCACGTCAACGGTGACGTCCCATTGGAGGACGGGCTGACCGAACTGGCCGTTCCGGGCGGCATCACCTCCGCTCTGGCGGTCGGCATGTTCGCGGCGGCGTGCGCGTCGTCCTCCACTGAGGCGTTGAAGGTCGCGACCGTGCACGCCGATCCGGTAGTCGCTGGTTTCGTCTGCGGAGCTGTCAAAGGCACTGCTGAAGGCGCGGGCGCCGTTGACCGCACGGTTTGGCGCCACCTGGAAATGATCGCTGAGGGGGTCCGTCAACTCGCGTCCGACGCAGCACGCGAACTTGGGCCACTCCCTGCGAACACGCACGAGTGGTTCGCTCGGTATTCCCCGACCAGTACCACCCGGGCCGAGCAACCGTCGGACGTTGTGGCCTCAGCTGCTCCGGGAGGGAAGTCGGTCATGAACCAACTACCACCGCGCCCGGTTGACCCACCCATCGACGCGCACGAGCGCTTCATGGGGTCGATGCTCGGGGGTGCGATGGGGGATGGGCTCGGGTATGCGATCGAGTTCAAGGACATCGAGGTGCTTCGGCGGGATTACGGGCCTGCCGGGGTCACTGGGCCTGTGCTTCGGCAGGGGGTTGCTCGGGTTTCGGATGACACGCAGATGATGTTGTTCACGCTGGAGGGGTTGATTCGGGCGCATGTGGCTCGGCGGGTGAAGCCGACCGACAACGATCCGGTTCCTGAGGTGCAGCATGCGTATCAGCGCTGGTACCACACGCAGGGGCGGGACTGGTTGACCGCGGGTGGTCCCTACGCGCAGCACCTGCAGCGGCCGGACGGCTGGTTGATCACGAACTGGGAGCTGTTCGCGAGTCGGGCTCCGGGCAGCACCTGCATGACGGCTCTGTCGAACTTCGCGCAGACCGGTGTCTTCGCGACTCCGCAGCGTCGGATCAACGACTCCAAGGGCTGCGGCGGGGTGATGCGGGCTGCGCCGGTGGCGGTGTGGTCGAACGATCCTGCTGAGGTGTTCTACGCGGCTGTCGGGACTGCTGCGCTGACCCACAGCCATCCCAGCGGGTTCTTGTCGGCCGGGGTGTTGGCGGTGATCGTGCATCAGCTGATCCGCGAGGTTCCGCTGCGCGAGGCCGTGCGGATGGCGCGGAACCTGTTGACGCGGTGGCCGGAGCACGAGGAGCAGCTGCAGGTCCTCGACAAGGCGGTCGCGCTGGCCGAGCGCGGACCCGTTTCGCCCGAGGAGATCGCGCAGGAGCTGGGTGGCGGCTGGGTCGGCGAGGAGGCTCTGGCGATCGGGCTCTACGCCGTGCTGGCCACCGACGACCTGCGCGAGGCACTGCTTCTTTCGGTGAACCACTCGGGGGACTCGGACTCCACCGGGATGGTGTGCGGCAACATTGGCGGGGCGCTCTACGGGGCCCGGGCCGTTCCAGCGGACTGGTTGGGGACCCTCGAAATGCGCGGACTGGTCGAAACCGTGGCCGAGGACGCGCTGGCGGAGTTCAGCCCGGGCCCACCGACGGACCCGGGGTGGGCGCAGCGCTACCCCGCCTGGTGAGCAACGAGGAGAAGGCGATGACCGACCCGCAACGGCAGCTGAGCTGGGCCGATCGTTTCCGAGGTGCGCTGCTCGGCGGTGCCGTGGGCGATGCCCTCGGTGCCGGGGTCCGGCACACCTCGACCGCCGAGATACAGCAGTGGTTCGGTCCGCGCGGCGTCGTCGACTACCTCCCCGTCTACGGGCGGCGCGGTGCCGTCACCGACCTGACGCAGCTCACCGTGTTCACCCTCGAAGGCCTGCTGCGCGCCAAGGCCGAGGGCTGCACCGGCTTACCCACCGAGTTCGTCTTCGCCAACCACTTGCGCTGGCTGCACACCCAGGGCGTGCCGTGGGAGTACGCGATGTCGGCG
This sequence comes from Saccharopolyspora aridisoli, assembly GCF_004348445.1. Classification (GTDB taxonomy): domain Bacteria; phylum Actinomycetota; class Actinomycetes; order Mycobacteriales; family Pseudonocardiaceae; genus Saccharopolyspora; species Saccharopolyspora aridisoli. Next base: position 13,698 of record NZ_SMKV01000020.1, read on the forward strand.
TTCGCGGCGACCGAACCCGCGCCCACCAGCTGGCTGCTGGAACGCCGCGAGCTGTACTCCACCCGCAACCCGGCCGGCAACGCCCTCGGACTGCTCGGGCGCATGGCGGCGCGGTCCCCGCTGGGAGCCGACGGCCGTCTGCACCCGCCGGTCGACGCCGACGGTTCCGCCGACTACCCGGTGCTGGCAGCCCCGGCGATGGTGTGGTCCAACGTGCCCGAAGGCGTGTACGCGGCCGGCGCGGGCATCGCGAACCTCTACACCTCCGGCGCCAACTCCGTCGGCGCTGCCGGTGTGCACGCCGACGTGCTGGCGCAGCTCATCCGCGGTATCCCGCTGTGGGACGCCGTCACCAGTTCCGATCAGCGTCGGCTCAACGCCGCTTACCGGGTGGCCGGGGTACCCGCCGACGTGCGGCGGACCGTGCACGCGGCCATGTTCACCGGACAGCGCGGCGGAACACCCGGACCGCTGGACATCGACATCGAGTTCGACGTCGCCGACAAGCCCGGTGAGCTCGGCATCGCGCTCGCCGCGGTCGGCAGCACCCGCACCTTCGCCGACGCCGTGCAGGTCGCGGTGAACAACTCCGCCGATAGCGCCGTCACCGGTGCGCTCGCCGGACAGCTCGCCGGTGCGCTGCACGGCCCCGCCGCGATTCCCGCGCAGTGGCTGGACGAACTGGAACTCCGGCAGGTCATCGAGACGCTGTGCGGCGATGCGACCGAAGCGTTCGCGCCGCCGCCACCGCCGCAGTGGGCGCAGCGCTACACGCGCGGACCCCAGCAGACCGGACCCCGCCAGATCCCCGCCGGACCGGCGAAGACCGTCGATGGCTCCGCCGAGCAGACGATGGTGATGCCGGCGATCACGGCCGACACCCCGCCGCCCGCTACCAAGCACGCCTCGCCGCAGCCTGTCGCGCCGGAGCCGCCGGTCGCTCAGCGGCCCGTCGCGCCGAAGCCCCCGGTCGTCCCGGAGCCGCCGGTCGCGCAGTCCCCCGCGCCCGAACTGGCCGTCGAGCCGGAACCGCCTGCGCGGGAGGGGGTGCCGCACTTCGAGGCGCGGAGCACCGGCCAGCCCGGCGCTCCGACGTTCCCGGCTGCGTCGCCCGCTCCCGACGCCGAGCGGGAAACCGAGACCACCGCGGTTTTCGCGGCCATCGGCTCCGATCCCGAGCCGGAACCCGATCGGGCCCCCGTCGACCTCGAACCGCGTCCCCGCGCGCCCATCGACCTCGACCCGGGCGAAGCCGAAGAACCGGAGCCGGAGATCGCCGAACCCGCGCCGATCCCCGAAACACCCGTGGTCGACCTCGCACCCGATCCGGAACCCGCGTCGGAAACCGGGACGGCGCAGGTCGTGGAGGCCGCGTCGGACTCCGGTGAGCCCGCGCGCTCGACCGTCGTGGACGTGAGCGGCATCGGTTCGCCCTTCGACCTGATCACCGTCCCCACGCGCGACGACAACGAGCCCGAGCCGGACGCCCGCTTCACCCGCGACTCCGATCCCGAACTCCGCTTCGCCGACGCCGAGCATGAACCGTCGCCGATCGACCTGAGACCGGACCCCGACGTGGTCCCCGATGTGGTCCCGGCGCTGGCGAAGCTCTCGTCGATCGAGCCGGAACCCGAACCGGTCGACGAGGAAGTCGAAGTCGTCGCGGATGAGGCGGACGGAGTCACCGCCGAGCCGGAGGACCCCGAGCCCGAGACCACCGCTCCGCAAGTCGCCGAGACCGAGGTCATCGAGCCGGACGACACCGAGGCCGAGGACACCGAGGCCGACGTCGCCGAAGAAGTTGAGAACGAGGCGGCGGAAGAACCGCAGGAAGTCGAGCGGGACGAAGCCGAGCGGGACGAAGCCGAGCGGGACGAGGTCGCCTCCTCCGAGGGGCCGGAGGACGTCGCTCGCGCCCTCGTCGAGGAGCCAGCAGTGACTGTCCCCGCCGACCTCGTCGAACCAGCAGTGGACATCGCTCCCGCCACCGAGGACACCGCGACCGCCGAGGACACCGCCGCAGACGCCGCGGCCGAACCCGAAGACACCCCGGCCGACGCCGCCGAGGACATCCCGGCCGACGCCGCCGAGGACATCCCGGCCGAGCCGGAACTGCGGGTCGAGGCCCTTCCGGTATCGGTCGGCCGTCGCGTGCACGGCAAGAGCGATGGACCGGGCGATGCCGCGCCGTCGCTGACCGAGCGGGTCTTGGGCTGCTTCCTCGGAGGCGCCCTTGGCGACGCGCTGGGCGCGGACCTGGAGTTCATCACCGCCGCGCAGATCACCGAGCGCTTCGGCGCGTCCGGACCGAGCGGCCTGCGGGAGGCCTACGGCGTGCACGGGGCGATCACCGATGACACGCAGATGACGCTGTTCACCGCGGAGGGCCTGATCCGGGGCAGCGTCGCCGCGCGCACCCTCGGGGCCGGGGACCCGCTGCCCGAGGTGCAGCTGGCCTACCAGCGCTGGCTGCACACCCAGGGCGTCGAGTGGGACGCGGCGGCCGGCGAGTTCTTCGCCGACCACCCGGTGCCGGACGGCTGGCTCGTCGAGGTCGCGGGCCTGTTCCACACCCGCGCACCGGGCAAGACCATCTTCCGGGCGCTGACCGCCTTCGGCGACGGTCACCGGGCCGGTTCGCTGACCGACAAGATCAACGACTCCAAGGGCTGCGGCGGGGCGATGCGCGCGGCACCGGTCGCGCTGACCTCCACGGATCCGGCCGAGGTCTTCGAGTTCGCGGTGCGCACCGCCGCGCTCACCCACGGCCACCCGGCCGGATACCACTCCGCGGGCGCGCTGGCGGTGATCGTGCAGCAAGCGCTGCTGGGCCGCAGCCTCGACGACGGCGTGTGGCTGGCGCTGCAGGTGCTGGAGACCTGGGACGACCACGAGGAAACCTCCGCCACGATCAAGGCCGCCGTGGACCTGGCGGCCGAGGGCGTGCCGACGCCGGAGCGCGTCACCGAGGTCCTCGGCGGTGGCTGGGTCGGCGAGCAGGCCGTGGCGATCGCGGTGTGCGCGGCGCTGGCGGCCGGTGAGGACGTGGAACTGGCGCTGAAGATCGCCGTGCACCACGACGGCGACAGCGACTCCACCGGCGCGATCTGCGGCAACGTCGTCGGCGCGCTGCAGGGCGTGGGCGCGCTGCCGCTGGACTGGCTCGCCGAGCTGGAGCTGCGCGACGTCATCGAGCAGATGGCGCTGGACTGCGTCGCCGAGTTCGGCCGCGGCGGCTTCCAGCCCGGCCGCGCCGCCATCGACCCGCCGTCCGACCAGGACTGGAACGAGCGCTACCCGGTGCGGCCGCAGTGGTCGGCCGAACCGGCGACCGTCGGTGCCGACGCCGGGGGTTTCCCGTCGCCGAAACCGGCACCTCGCCGCCGCCTCGACGGGGTGGCGAGCACCGACACCGTTGAGGGGGACAGTTGATCAACGTCAGGCAGGGTGGCCCGTTACCGGTGCACCCGCCGTTCCCGGCGCCGGCCGCGTTCGGCGCGTTCCCGGACCGCACCGCGCAGGTGGCGGAGCTGCTGCAGGCGTTGCGGGCGGCGGCGGGTTCCACCGAGGTCCGCTGCACCGCGCTGGGGACCCGCTTCGAGACCGACGCCAGCGATGAGGTCTTCGAGTTGCTGCGCAGGATCCGCGACGTCGGCTACCGCCCGGACACCGGCGCCTGGACCTCCGCGGTGTTCTCCGGCGGCGAGCTGCACACCTCCCACGCCGAGCCGCAGTGGCAGAACGCGCCCGAGGACGGCCGTGCTCACCTCGACGAACTGCGGCTCTACCCGCGCCGCAACCCCGAGCAGTGGCTGCTCGCCCCGGCCTGGGACTACTTCGTCGACGCCGTCACCTACCCGGACGGGGCGACCGGCCCGCTGCGGATGCTCCCGGTGTTCGACGGCCGCGACGCGCAGGGCAGGCCGCAGGTGTTCCGGCCGGCGGTGCCGTGGATCGAGAAGCGCGAGGTGTTCAGCTACCTCAACGGCGGTGAGATCGTGCTGTCCGCGATGTCCACCGATGCCGACGAGCTCGACCCGGCGCGCGGCTCCGAGGTGCCCAAGCAGTTCCACACCGACGGCGTGTGGGTGTGGCCGCAGGCGATGGCCTACTACCTCGAAGAGCACGACATCGCCCCGCCGCCGGAGTTCCTCGACCACATCCGCCGCGCTCGCTACCAGGCGCCGACGACGGTCGCCGACGTCAAGTCGGCCGAGGCCAAGTCGCTGATCTTGGCCACCGATCCCGCCTCGATGCTGGCCCACCGGCCGGAGGACGCGTTCGCAGCGGTCGGCGCGCACCTGGCGGCGCAGGGCGTGAGCAGCCGGTTCTACAGCTTCCACGAGCCGGTCGGCGGCGGCTGGAGCATGCGGCCGGAGCCGGACGGCTGGTGGGCGGTGGAGGCCCACGACGACCGGCCGAACCCCAAGCAGCGCTTCCCGGACCCGTGGACGGCGGGGTTCTTCCTGATCGGCGCGATGACGGTCGAGCGCGACCGCTACCTCCGGGAGCCGGACGAGGCGCTGCTGGACTTCGAGTGCCCGTGGCCGGAGATGGCCGACGAGCCGCCGCTGTCGTCCTACGACCAGAAGTTCGTGGTCCAGCTGCAGCCCGGTGACGAGCTCGACCGCTTCGGCGAACCGGTCGGCAACACCGCGTTCGTCGCGGGCACCACCATCCCGCAGCGCAGCATGCCGCCGGGCCGCCAGCCGGGGCAGTACCGCCGCTACCGGGTCGCGAAGGCGTTCGACGCCATCACCGGCGTGGTCAAGCCCGAGCACGGCCAGGTCGGCGGCGGGACCGCCTACGTCCTGCCCAACTCCTTGGAGGTCCTGACCGAAGAGGGATGGCTGACCGAGGCCTGAGCCTTCGCCGAGAACGGGGTGTCCGCGCGGACACCCCGTTCTCGGCTGGCGGAGGGTCTTGTCACACGGGGTAGAATCCGTGAGAAGTCGATGACAGCTCGCACCTCATCTGTGGCGCGGAGCCCGCGCCGGGTGATCGAGCAGGTCAAGGGGACCCCGTTTTGACCCTCTGAGAACGGGGCGGGTATCTTTGTTTATCGGACCCGACGCCAATCGGGTCGATCCGCATGCCCGTGCATGACGTGGCCGCCCGAGCGGAGGGCCGCGGCAGCGCCGAGGATGTGTGGAACTCTTCCGAAAACCCTCTGGGGTCTACCTCGGTTTCGGCCGGAACGGGCGCTGTGAGGGCCGAGGAGCGGGCGACACGCCCGACCTCGTGTGCGGGGGAGTCCCGAAACACAGTGCCTGACAGGTGCTCGACGCCCAGGGCACGCCGAAGCTCGAACGAGCGGCTGCTTGGTCGAGTACCTAAAAGACGCGAACGCTGACAGAAAGCCGGTCCATGCCCACCATCCAGCAGCTGGTCCGTAAGGGCCGCCAGGACAAGGTCGCCAAGACCAAGACCGCGGCGCTCAAGGGGAGCCCGCAGCGGCGTGGCGTGTGCACCCGCGTGTACACGACCACCCCGAAGAAGCCCAACTCGGCCCTGCGCAAGGTCGCTCGTGTCAAGCTGACCAGCGGCATCGAGGTCACGGCCTACATCCCGGGTGAGGGCCACAACCTGCAGGAGCACTCGATCGTGCTCGTTCGTGGCGGCCGTGTGAAGGACCTGCCCGGCGTGCGCTACAAGATCATCCGCGGTTCCGCTGACACCCAGGGTGTGAAGAACCGCAAGCAGGCTCGCAGCCGCTACGGCGCGAAGAAGGAGAAGAGCTGATGCCCCGCAAGGGTCCGGCCCCGAAGCGGCCGCTGCACGCTGATCCCGTGTACGGCTCGCCGCTGGTCACGCAGCTGGTGAACAAGGTCCTCGTGGACGGCAAGCGCTCGCTTGCCGAGAAGATCGTCTACGCGGCGCTGGAAGGCTGCCGGGAGAAGACCGGCACCGACCCGGTCGTCACGCTCAAGCGTGCCCTGGACAACGTCAAGCCGACCCTGGAGGTCCGCAGCCGCCGCGTCGGTGGCGCGACCTACCAGGTGCCGATCGAGGTGCGGGCCGGTCGGTCCACCACCCTCGCGCTGCGCTGGCTGACCACCTACTCGCGGCAGCGTCGTGAGAAGACCATGGTCGAGCGCCTCATGAACGAGCTGCTGGACGCGAGCAACGGCCTCGGCGCGAGCGTCAAGAAGCGCGAAGACACTCACAAGATGGCGGAGTCCAACAAGGCCTTCGCGCACTACCGCTGGTGACATCTGGTGGGTCTTGCCCGCCAGCCGAACCGATTCGACAGCTTTGCACCTGTCACCGCGACTTGCACCTGCTGTTAGGGAACGGGGAAGAATCTCGTGGCACGCGACGTGCTGACTGACCTGACCAAGGTCCGCAACATCGGCATCATGGCCCACATCGATGCGGGCAAGACCACCACCACCGAGCGGGTCCTGTACTACACCGGGATCACGCACAAGCTCGGCGAGACGCACGACGGTGCCTCTCAGATGGACTGGATGGAGGAGGAGCAGAAGCGGGGTATCACCATCACCTCGGCTGCTACCACCACGTTCTGGGGCGACCACCAGATCAACATCATCGACACCCCGGGCCACGTCGACTTCACCGTCGAGGTCGAGCGCTCGCTGCGCGTCCTCGACGGCGCGGTGGCGGTGTTCGACGGCAAGGAAGGTGTCGAGCCCCAGTCCGAGCAGGTCTGGCGCCAGGCGGACAAGTACGACGTCCCGCGGATCTGCTTCGTCAACAAGATGGACAAGCTGGGCGCGGACTTCTACTACACCGTGAGCACCATCGAGGACCGGCTGCACGCCACGCCGCTGGTCCTGCAGCTCCCGATCGGTGTGGAGTCCGAGTTCGAGGGCGTCGTCGACCTGGTTCAGATGAAGGCTCTGACCTGGCGTGGTGAGGTGTCCAAGGGCACCGACTACGAGGTCGAGGAGATCCCGGCGGATCTGGCCGACAAGGCCGCCGAGTACCGGGAGAAGCTCGTCGAGGCCGTCGCTGAGACCGATGAGGCCCTCATGGAGGCCTACTTCAGCGGCGAAGAGCTGACGCAGGAGCAGATCAAGGAAGGCATCCGCAAGATCACCGTCGAGCGCAGCGCGTTCCCGGTGCTCTGCGGTACCGCGTTCAAGAACAAGGGCGTTCAGCCCATGCTCGACGCGGTCGTCGACTACCTGCCCTCGCCCCTGGACGTCCCCGCCGTGCAGGGCACCCTGCCGGACGGTGAGACCCCGGCGGAGCGCAAGCCGAGCACCCAGGAGCCGTTCGCCGCGCTGGTCTCCAAGATCGCGGTGCACCCGTTCTTCGGCAAGCTGACCTACATCCGGGTGTACTCCGGCAAGGTCGCCTCCGGTGCCCAGGTCATCAACTCGACCAAGGGCCGCAAGGAGCGCATCGGGAAGATGTTCCAGATGCACTCCAACAAGGAGAACCCGGTCGAGGAGATCCAGGCGGGTCACATCTACGCGGTGATCGGTCTCAAGGAGACCACCACCGGTGACACCCTGTGCGACTCCGCGAACCCCATCGTCCTCGAGTCGATGACGTTCCCGGCGCCGGTCATCGAGGTGGCCATCGAGCCCAAGACGAAGGCTGACCAGGAGAAGCTCTCCACGGCGATCCAGAAGCTCGCCGAGGAGGACCCGACGTTCCAGGTCAAGCTGGACGACGAGACCGGTCAGACGATCATCAAGGGCATGGGTGAGCTGCACCTCGAGGTGCTGGTCAACCGCATGAAGAGCGACTTCAAGGTCGAGGCGAACATCGGTAAGCCGCAGGTGGCCTACCGCGAGACGATTCGCAAGTCGATCGAGAAGTACGAGTACACGCACAAGAAGCAGACCGGTGGTTCCGGTCAGTTCGCGCGTGTGATCATCAAGCTCGACCCGATCGAGCAGACGTCCGACAGCGCGACCTACGAGTTCGACAACAAGGTCACCGGCGGTCGGATCCCGCGGGAGTACATCCCGTCGGTCGATCAGGGTGCGCAGGACGCCATGCAGTACGGCGTGCTGGCCGGCTACCCGCTGGTCGGCGTGAAGGTGACCTTGCTCGACGGTCAGTACCACGAGGTCGACTCGTCGGAAATGGCCTTCAAGGTCGCCGGTTCGATGGCGCTCAAGGAGGCATCCGCCAAGGCGTCTCCGGCGCTGCTCGAACCGATGATGGCGGTCGAGGTGACCACGCCCGAGGACTACATGGGCGATGTCATCGGAGACCTGAACTCACGCCGTGGCCACATCCAGGCCATGGAGGAGCGCAGCGGTACCCGCGTCGTCAAGGCTCTCGTGCCGCTGTCCGAGATGTTCGGGTACGTCGGCGACCTGCGGTCCAAGACCCAGGGTCGTGCCAACTACTCGATGGTGTTCGACTCCTACGCCGAGGTTCCGGCCGGTGTGGCTAAGGAGATCATCGCCAAGGCAACGGGCGAGTGACCCGCTGGTCGGCCTCGGGTGACCGGGGTCGGCCAAGAGGCGACGCCTCGCGAAGGCGACCGGGGAGCAATCCCCTCCAGAAGGCGGCGAGCGGGCCGCGACCACATCGGAAGCGATCCGCTCGTCACCTACCCGACAGGACTCCGCCTGGCACAACAAGTCGTACGGCGGAAAGTTAACAAGTCCAGGAGGACAATCCAGTGGCGAAGGCGAAGTTCGAGAGGGACAAGCCGCACGTCAACATCGGGACCATCGGTCACGTTGACCACGGCAAGACCACGCTCACCGCAGCCATCACCAAGGTTCTGCACGACAAGTACCCGGAGCTGAACCCCTTCACGCCGTTCGACGAGATCGACAAGGCGCCGGAGGAAAAAGAGCGCGGTATCACGATTCAGATCGCGCACGTGGAGTACCAGACGGAGAAGCGTCACTACGCTCACGTCGACGCTCCGGGTCACGCTGACTACGTGAAGAACATGATCACCGGTGCCGCCCAGATGGACGGCGCGATCCTGGTGGTCGCCGCGACCGACGGCCCGATGCCGCAGACCCGCGAGCACGTGCTGCTGGCTCGCCAGGTCGGTGTGCCCTACATCCTTGTCGCGCTGAACAAGTCCGACATGGTCGACGACGAGGAGATCCTCGAGCTCGTCGAGATGGAGGTCCGCGAGCTGCTGTCGTCCCAGGAATTCCCGGGCGACGACGTGCCGGTGGTCCGCGTCTCCGCGCTGAAGGCGCTGGAGGGCGAGGAAGAGTGGGCCAACAAGATCGTCGAGCTGATGACCGCCGTCGACGAGAACGTTCCGGACCCGGTGCGTGACACCGACAAGGCGTTCCTGATGCCGGTCGAGGACGTCTTCTCGATCACCGGCCGCGGCACCGTCATCACCGGCCGCATCGAGCGCGGCATCATCAAGGTGAACGAGGAGGTGGAACTGGTCGGCATCAAGGAGAAGCCGCTCAAGACCACCGTCACCGGTGTCGAGATGTTCCGCAAGCTCCTCGACGAGGGCCAGGCGGGCGACAACGTCGGTCTGCTGATTCGCGGTATCAAGCGCGAAGAGGTCGAGCGCGGCATGGTCGTCGTGAAGCCCGGCACCACCACCCCGCACACCGAGTTCGAGGCGCAGGTCTACATCCTGTCCAAGGACGAGGGTGGCCGTCACACGCCGTTTTTCAACAACTACCGTCCGCAGTTCTACTTCCGGACCACGGACGTCACCGGCGTTGTGACCCTGCCCGAGGGCACCGAGATGGTCATGCCGGGCGACAACACCGAGATGTCGGTCCAGCTGATCCAGCCCATCGCGATGGACGAGGGTCTGCGCTTCGCGATCCGCGAGGGTGGCCGCACCGTCGGCGCCGGTCGCGTCACCAAGATCACCAAGTGACGTGACGAGGACCCGCTTTCCTCACGGGAAGCGGGTCCTCTCTTGCTTTGCGGTGACTTCGGTCCCGCAAAACGACCCCCGATTTCGGGTGGTGCAGAGGATGTGCCATCCTGTATGGGTTGCTCGTTCAGGGCGGCCGGAATTCCAGACTCGCGGATCGGCGTGATCGGTCCTGGTAGTCGTGACGAAGCTCCGGCCGCCCTGGTGCGAGGGCCTCGCGCCCTTGTTCGGTGTTCGGCTCCGTTCTCCTTCGGAGCCCGATCCCCCGGCCGCATTCGGTCGGCCGAGCAGGGCACAAGAAGGTGTACGGGCTTTCGGGCCCACCCCGTCGGCGACGTTCGAGGGGACCGGTATGCGACAGCTGGGCGACACGCCCGACCGCGTGTACCGGGCACCTACACACTTGAACAGGGGCGGACTGAGAGCTGTGACGGCTCCCGGTATCGGGGACGACACCACGCTGAGGGCCGTGAGGGGCACCGATGGGTGCGCCCTGCACCCATGTACCTGACCGCGGCACGAGACTAGAGGAACGGCAAGCCACCATGGCGGGACAGAAGATCCGCATCCGGCTCAAGGCCTACGACCACGAGGCGATCGACGCGTCCGCACGCAAGATCGTCGAGACCGTGACGCGCACCGGCGCTCGGGTCGTGGGGCCAGTGCCGCTGCCCACTGAGAAGAACGTCTACTGCGTCATCCGCTCCCCGCACAAGTACAAGGACTCGCGGGAGCACTTCGAGATGCGTACGCACAAGCGGCTCATCGACATCCTCGAACCGACGCCGAAGACGGTCGACGCGTTGATGCGCATCGACCTGCCGGCCAGCGTCGACGTGAACATCCAGTAAGGCACGGCGACGAGGTAGCGGAGAGAACGAGACCAATGTCTGACAGGCAGATCAAGGGGATTCTGGGCACGAAGCTCGGCATGACCCAGGTCTTCGACGACCAGAACCGGGTCATCCCGGTGACCGTCGTGCAGGCCGGGCCGAACGTGATCACCCAGATCCGGACCCCCGAGAAGGACGGCTACGCCGCCGTGCAGCTGGCGTTCGGCGCCATCGACCCCCGCCGGGTGAACAAGCCGCGTGGCGGCCACTTCACCAAGGCCGGTGTCACCCCGCGCCGCCACGTCGTGGAGCTGCGCACCGCGGATGCCGGCGAGTACGAGGTCGGCCAGGAGATCAGCGCGGACCTCTTCGAGGCAGGCGCGGTGGTCGACGTGGTCGGCACCAGCAAGGGCAAGGGCTTCGCGGGCACCATCAAGCGGCACGGGTTCCACCGTCAGCCGATGAGCCACGGTGCTCAGGCGGTGCACCGCAAGCCGGGTTCCATCGGCGGCTGCGCGACCCCCGGTCGCGTCTTCAAGGGCATGCGGATGGCGGGGCGGATGGGTACCAACCGCGTCACCACGCAGAACCTGAAGGTGCACAAGGTCGAGGGCGACAACGGCCTGCTGCTGATCAAGGGCGCCGTGCCCGGCCCCAAGGGCGGCCTGGTGCTGGTTAAGAGCCCCGCGAAGGGTGGTGCGTGATGAGCTTGACGCTCGACGTCCGTACCCCGGACGGCAAGACCGACGGCACCGTTGAGCTGCCGGCCGAGATTTTCGACGCGCAGGCCAACGTGGCACTGATGCACCAGGTCGTCGTGGCCCAGCTGGCCGCGGCTCGCCAGGGCACGCACGCCACCAAGACCCGCGGTCAGGTCTCCGGCGGCGGCAAGAAGCCGTACCGGCAGAAGGGCACCGGTAACGCCCGTCAGGGCTCCATCCGCGCCCCTCAGTTCGCCGGCGGTGGCACCGTCCACGGCCCGCAGCCGCGGGATTACACCCAGCGGACCCCGAAGAAGATGGTGAAGGCCGCCCTGCGCGGTGCCCTCTCCGACCGGGTTCGCGCCGGCCAGCTGCACGTGGTCACCGGCGTTGTCGGCGGCGAGCAGCCGTCCACCAAGTCGGCCAAGACCGCGCTGCGGAACTGGACCGAAGCCAAGAAGGTTCTGGTCGTGCTCGACCGCCACGAAGAGCAGAACTCGTGGCTGAGCCTGCGGAACCTGCAGAACGTGCACCTGATCGACCCGGGTCAGCTGAACACTTACGACGTGCTCAACAGCGACGACGTTGTGTTCACCAAGGCCGCCTACGACCGTTTCGTCGCAGGTCCGGCCAAGGGCCGGTCGGTCAAGGCCGCCGCTTCTTCCGCTGAGGAGGCAGAGCAGTGAGCGCCGACCCCCGGGACATCATCCTCAAGCCGGTGATCTCCGAGAAGAGCTACGGACTGCTGGAGCAGTCGCAGTACACCTTCTTGGTGGACCCGCGCTCGAACAAGACCGAAATCAAGATCGCCATCGAGCAGATCTTCGACGTCAAGGTCGCCAGCGTCAACACGATCAACCGCAACGGCAAGCGCAAGCGCACCCGCACCGGGTTCGGCAAGCGCAAGGACACCAAGCGGGCCATCGTCACCCTGACGCCGGAGAGCAAGGCGATCGAGATCTTCGGCGGTCCGGCCGCCTGACGGTGCTGATTAGGACGAGGTTGCTTTAGAAATGGGCATTCGCAAGTACAAGCCGACGACGCCTGGCCGTCGTGGCTCGAGCGTGTCCGACTTCGCCGAGATCACCCGGACGGAGCCGGAGAAGTCGTTGATCGTCCCGCTGAACCGCAAGGCGGGCCGCAACGCTCAGGGCAAGATCACCACGCGGCACAAGGGTGGCGGTCACAAGCGGGCCTACCGCTTGATCGACTTCCGCCGCAACGACAAGGACGGTGTGCCGGCCAAGGTCGCGCACATCGAGTACGACCCGAACCGCAGCGCTCGGATCGCGCTCCTGCACTACGCCGACGGCGAGAAGCGATACATCATCGCGCCGAACGGTGTGAAGCAGGGCGACCCGGTCGAGAGCGGCGCTCGGGCCGACATCAAGCCGGGTAACAACCTGCCGCTGCGCAACATCCCCACCGGTACCGTGATCCACGCGATCGAGCTCCGCCCCGGTCAGGGCGCGAAGATCGCTCGCTCGGCCGGTGCCCGGGTGCAGCTGGTGGCCAAGGACGGCCCGTACGCCCAGCTGCGGATGCCTTCGGGTGAAATCCGCAACGTGGACGCGCGCTGCCGTGCCACCGTCGGCGAGGTCGGCAACTCGGAGCACGCCAACATCAACTGGGGCAAGGCCGGCCGCATGCGGTGGAAGGGCAAGCGCCCGACCGTCCGCGGTGTCGTCATGAACCCGGTGGACCACCCGCACGGTGGTGGTGAGGGCAAGACCTCCGGTGGTCGCCACCCGGTCAACCCGAACGGTAAGCCGGAGGGTCGTACCCGTCTCCGCAAGCCGAGTGACAAGCTCATCGTCCGCCGCCGGCGTACCGGCAAGAAGCGCTGAGCAGGGAGGTAAGCAAACATGCCACGCAGCCTGAAGAAGGGCCCGTTCGTGGACGACCACCTGCTCAAGAAGGTGGACGCGCTTAACGAGTCGGGCAAGAAGACCGTGATCAAGACCTGGTCCCGTCGGTCGACGATCATCCCGGACATGCTGGGCCACACCTTCGCGGTGCACGACGGTCGCAAGCACGTCCCGGTGTTCGTCACCGAGGCGATGGTGGGGCACAAGCTGGGCGAATTCGCCCCGACCCGCACTTTCAAGGGCCACGTCAAGGATGACCGGAAGTCGCGCCGCCGCTGAGCGGGTCTGTGACACGAACGAGTAAGAGCAAGGGGTAGCAGGATGACAGCCCGTTCCGACTCCACTGCCGCGGAAGCCCCGCGGGCAGTGGCGCGGGCCCGGTTCGTCCGCGTGTCGCCGATGAAGGCGCGGCGCGTGGTCGAGCTCATCAAGGGCCGGAGCGCCAGCGATGCCCTGGCTGTGCTTCAGTTCGCGCCGCAGACCGCCAGCGGTCCGGTGTCGAAGGTGCTCGCCAGTGCGATCGCCAACGCGGAGAACAACCTTTCCCTCGATCCCGAGACGCTGGTCGTGAACCACGCGTACGTGGACGAGGGTCCGACGTTGAAGCGGTTCCGGCCGCGCGCGCAGGGTCGTGCGTACCGGATCCGGAAGCGGACCAGCCACATCACGGTCGAGGTCGAATCTCGGCCCGCGGTGACCAAGTCCCGAAAGAGCCAGAAGGGGAGTGCCCGGTAGTGGGTCAGAAGATCAACCCGCACGGCTTCCGACTCGGCATCACCACGGACTGGAAGTCTCGCTGGTACGCCGACAAGCAGTACTCGGAGTACGTCGCGGAAGACGTCAAGATCCGCCGGCAGCTGTCTCGCGGGATGGAGCGCGCTGGGATCTCGAAGGTGGAGATCGAGCGCACCCGTGAGCGCGTCCGCGTGGACATCCACACCGCCCGGCCGGGCATCGTCATCGGCCGCCGCGGTGCCGAGGCGGACCGCATCCGCGGTGCGCTGGAGAAGTTGACCGGCAAGCAGGTCCAGCTCAACATCCTCGAGGTCAAGAACCCCGAGGCGGACGCCCAGCTCGTCGCACAGGGTGTGGCCGAGCAGCTGTCCAACCGCGTGTCCTTCCGGCGCGCGATGCGCAAGGCCATTCAGTCGGCCATGCGCTCGTCGCAGGTCAAGGGCATCCGGGTGCAGTGCGGCGGACGTCTGGGTGGCGCGGAGATGTCGCGCTCGGAGTTCTACCGCGAGGGTCGCGTCCCGCTGCACACGCTGCGCGCGGACATCGACTACGGCTTCTTCGAGGCCCGCACCACCTTCGGGCGCATCGGCGTCAAGGTGTGGATCTACAAGGGCGAGCTGGTCGGTGGCCTGAAGCAGAAGCAGCAGGAGTCCGAGGTCCGTCCGCCGCGCGGCGGTGGCAACGACCGCAACGAGCGTGGTGGCCGCGGTGACCGCGGTGGCCGTCGTCGTGGCGGTGCGGATCGCGGTGAGCGCGGTGCAGCTGACAAGTCCGCCAAGGCCGAGACCAAGGCCGCGGAGGGCGAGCAGCCGCAGGCTGCGCCGGCTGAAGAGAAGACGGAGGGCTGAGACGTGCTCGTCCCACGCAGGGTGAAGTGGCGCAAGAGCCACGCGCCGAAGCGTAAGGGCTTCGCCAAGGGTGGCACCCGGATCAGTTTCGGCGAGTACGGCATTCAGGCGATCGAGCACGGCTACGTGACCAACCGGCAGATCGAGTCGGCGCGTATCGCGATCACCCGGCACGTCAAGCGTGGCGGCAAGGTGTGGATCAACATCTTCCCGGACCGCCCGCTGACCAAGAAGCCGGCCGAAACCCGTCAGGGTTCCGGTAAGGGTTCGCCGGAGTCCTGGGTCGCCAACGTCAAGCCCGGACGCATCATGTTCGAGCTGACCTTCCCGAACGAGAAGACGGCGGTCGAGGCGTTGACTCGTGCGGCGCACAAGCTCCCGATGAAGTGCAAGATCGTGTCCCGCGAGGGTGGTGACTTCTGATGGCAGCGGGTGTCACCGCATCCGAGCTCCGCGAGCTGGACAACGAGGAGCTCGTGCAGCGGCTGAAGGAATCGAAGGAAGAGCTGTTCAACCTCCGGTTCCAGATGGCCACCGGTCAGCTGCAGAACAACCGGCGGCTGCGCGTCGTCCGACAGGACATCGCCCGGATCTACACCATCATGCGCGAGCGCGAACTGGGCCTGACGGTTAACCCCGAAGGCGCTGAGGAGGGCGCGGCATGAGTGAGAAAGGACAGGGCGTGGAGCGCAACAGCCGCAAGGTGCGCGAGGGCTACGTCGTCTCGGACAAGATGGACAAGACGATCGTGGTCTCCCTGGAAGACCGCAAGAAGCACGCCCTCTACGGCAAGGTCATGCGTCAGACCACCAAGGTCAAGGCGCACGACGAGGCCAACTCGGCCGGCGTCGGTGACCGGGTGCTGCTGATGGAGACCCGGCCGCTGTCGGCCAGCAAGCGCTGGCGACTGGTCGAGGTCGTCGAGAAGGCCAAGTAACGAACACCAGTGAACCGGCCGGTCGCCGGCAAGATCAGCGGCCGGCCGTTTCGCTCGTGGTAGTTGACCGCGCGTGTCAGGTCGGCAATTTGGCACGCCAGAGTGTGTCCGGACATGAGGTTCGGGCACTTAGGGTCAGGAGTCATACGTGATCCAGCAGGAGTCGCGACTTCGCGTCGCCGACAACACCGGGGCCAAGGAGATCCTCACGATCCGTGTCCTCGGTGGGTCGGGTCGGCGCTACGCGGGCCTCGGGGACATCATCGTGGCGACCGTCAAGGAAGCCATCCCCGGTGCCGGAATCAAGAAGGGCGATGTGGTCAAGGCCGTCATCGTCCGCCAGAAGAAGGAGAAGCGTCGCGCGGATGGTTCGTACATCCGGTTCGACGAGAACGCCGCCGTCCTGGTGAAGCCGGGTGGCGAGCCGCGAGGCACCCGCATCTTCGGGCCGGTGGCCCGAGAGCTGCGCGACAAGAAGTTCATGAAGATCATCTCGCTCGCGCCGGAGGTGTTGTGATCATGAAGATCAAGAAGGGCGACACGGTCGTCGTCATCTCCGGTAAGGACAAGGGCGCCAAGGGCAAGGTCATCCAGGCCATGCCGGCGGATCAGCGGGTCCTGGTCGAGGGCGTCAACCGGATCAAGAAGCACACCAAGGTCTCCCGGACCGAGCGTGGCGCGCAGTCCGGCGGCATCGTCACCCAGGAAGCCCCGATCCACGTGAGCAACGTGATGGTCGTGGACTCGGACGGCAAGCCGACCCGCGTCGGTCACCGCATCGACGAGGACGGCAAGAAGGTTCGCGTCTCGCGCCGCAACGGTAAGGACATCTGATCATGACTACTGCTGAGAAGATCGTCCCCCGGCTCAAGACCCGGTACCGCGAGGAGATCCGCCAGGCCCTGAACGAGGAGTTCAACTACTCCAACGTGATGCAGGTGCCGGGCGCGGTCAAGGTCGTGGTCAACATGGGTGTTGGCGACGCCGCGCGGGACAGCAAGCTGATCGAGGGCGCGGTTCGCGACCTCACCTCCATCACCGGCCAGAAGCCCGAGATCCGTCGGGCCCGCAAGTCCATCGCGCAGTTCAAGCTGCGCGAGGGTCAGCCGATCGGCGCGCGGGTGACCCTGCGCGGCGACCGCATGTGGGAGTTCCTGGACCGCCTGGTCACCATCGCGCTGCCGCGAATCCGTGACTTCCGCGGTCTCTCGCCGAAGCAGTTCGACGGCAGGGGCAACTACACGTTCGGCCTCAACGAGCAGTCGATGTTCCACGAGATCAACCCGGACAGCATCGACCGCCCGCGGGGTATGGACATCACCGTCGTTACCACTGCCACCAACGATGTCGAGGGCCGGGCGCTGCTGAAGCACCTGGGCTTCCCGTTCAAGGAGAACTGAGCGATGGCGAAGAAGGCGCTGGTCATCAAGGCGGCCCAGAAGCCGAAGTTCAAGGTTCGCGGCTACACCCGCTGCCAGAAGTGCGGGCGTCCGCGCTCCGTGTTCCGCAAGTTCGGCCTGTGCCGCGTTTGCTTCCGCGAGATGGCGCACGCGGGCGAGCTGCCCGGCGTGAGCAAGTCTTCCTGGTGAGCACTCGCCTGCTTCGGGGTCCCGGTTGCCCGGTCTGATCCGGCGACCCTTACCCTGAAGCAGGCGCTACCAGGGCTGATGCCCACGCTCCGCACGCGAGCCGTGCTTGCGCACGACTGAACAGGGCCCCGTCACCGTGGCGGGAGACCCCGAACTTCGTCCAGGCCAGAGTCCAGACGCTCACCCTCCGGGTGGGTCGTGGTCCGGGCTCATCGGAACCAGACGAGAAAGGTTGAGCAGGTCATGACGATGACCGATCCGATCGCAGACATGCTGACGCGTCTGCGCAACGGAAACTCGGCATACCACGACGAGGTCGTGATGCCGCACTCCAAGCTGAAGGCGAACATCGCCGAGATCCTCAAGCGGGAGGGCTACGTCGCCGGCTCCCGCGTCGAGGACGGGGAGACTCACAAGAACCTCGTCGTCGAGCTGAAGTACGGCCCGAACCGCGAGCGGAGCATCGCGGGCCTGCGCCGGGTCTCCAAGCCCGGTCTGCGGGTCTACGCCAAGTCCACGAACCTGCCCAAGGTTCTCGGTGGTCTGGGCGTCGCCATCATCTCGACCTCCGGCGGTCTCGTGACCGACCGGCAAGCCATGAAGAAGGGCGTGGGCGGGGAAGTCCTCGCCTACGTCTGGTAAGGGAGGAGGAGCGGCTATGTCGCGCATCGGAAAGCTGCCGATCACCGTCCCCTCCGGCGTCGAGGTGAACATCGACGGCCAGGCGGTGACCGTGAAGGGCCCCAAGGGCGAGCTTGCTCACCAGGTCCGCGAGCCGATCGTCGTCGAGAAGGACGAGGACGGCGCGGTGCTGGTCAAGCGCCCCAACGACGAGCGGGAGAGCCGGTCGCTGCACGGGCTGACCCGCACTCTCGTGAACAACATGGTGATCGGCGTCAGTCAGGGATACCAGAAGGACCTGGAGATCATGGGCGTCGGTTACCGAGTGCTGCAGAAGGGATCGAACCTCGAGTTCTCCCTCGGCTACAGCCACACCATCGTGATCGAGCCGCCGGACGGCATCCAGTTCGCGGTCGACGGCCCGACCAAGCTCTCGGTCAAGGGCATCGACAAGCAGCTGGTCGGCGAGATCGCGGCTCGTATCCGCAAGCTGCGCAAGCCCGACCCGTACAAGGGCAAGGGTGTCCGGTACGCGGGTGAGACCATCCGCCGCAAGGTCGGAAAGACGGGTAAGTGACCATGAGCGAGACAGCTACCAAGCGCAAGCCGGTTGGCAAGGACATCTCGACCAAGCGTCGGCTCGCCCGCGCCAAGCGTCACACGCGCCTCCGGAAGAAGATCCTGGGCACCGCCGAGCGCCCGCGTCTGGTCGTCACCCGGTCGCTGCGCAACATCACCGCGCAGGTCATCGACGACACCAAGGGCCACACCGTTGCGTCGGCCACGAGCCTGGAGTCCGAGCTCCGCGGCTTCGAGGGTGACAAGAAGGCCATGGCCACCAAGGTCGGCGAGCTCGTCGCCGCCCGTGCCAAGGACGCCGGTGTCGAGAAGGTCGTGTTCGACCGCGGCGGCAACGCCTACCACGGTCGCGTGGCCGCTCTGGCCGACGCCGCCCGTGACGGCGGACTGGAGTTCTGACAAGTGCGTAAGAACGAGACTGGAAGGGACGCCTGATGCCTGGACGCACTCGGCGTGAAGGCGGCGGGGAGTCCGGCGGCAAGGACCGCCGGGACCGCCGCGACGGCGGCCGTGGCGGGGCGGCCCAAGAGAAGACCCCGCAGTTCGAACGTGTCGTGACCATCAACCGCGTCGCGAAGGTCGTCAAGGGTGGTCGGCGCTTCAGCTTCACCGCGCTGGTCGTCGTCGGCGACGGCGACGGCATGGTCGGTGTCGGCTACGGCAAGGCCAAGGAAGTTCCCGCGGCCATCGCCAAGGGCGTCGAGGAGGCGAAGAAGAACTTCTTCCGCGTCCCGCGCCTGGGCGGCACCATCACGCACCCGGTGCAGGGTGAGGACGCCGCCGGCGTCGTGCTGCTGCGTCCGGCCAGCGCCGGTACCGGTGTCATCGCCGGTGGTCCGGTGCGCGCGGTGCTGGAGTGCGCCGGTGTCCACGACGTGCTGAGCAAGTCGCTGGGCTCGGACAACCCGATCAACATCGTGCACGCCACGGTGGACGCCCTCAGGCAGCTGCAGCGTCCGGAGGAGGTCGCGGCTCGCCGTGGCCTGCCGCTGGAAGATGTCGCTCCGGCGTTCATCATGCGTGCGCGTGCCGCCGGGACGGGGGTCTGATCGTCATGGCACAGCTCAAGATCACTCAGGTGCGCGGGCTGGTCGGCTCGAAGCAGAACCAGCGCGACACCATGCGCAGCCTCGGCCTGCGCAAGATCCGTCAGTCCGTGGTTCGCCCGGACGACTCGAACGTGCGCGGCATGGTCAATGCCGTCCGTCACCTGGTGACGGTCGAGGAGGTCGACTGACATGGTCATCAAACTGCACGACCTGCGTCCGGCCCCTGGCGCCAAGCGCGACAAGATCCGCGTCGGCCGCGGTGAGGGCTCCAAGGGCAAGACCGCCGGCCGCGGTACCAAGGGCACCAAGGCCCGCAAGACCGTCTCCCCTCGTTTCGAGGGTGGGCAGATGCCGATCCACATGCGGCTCCCGAAGCTCAAGGGCTTCAAGAACCGCTTCCGCACCGAGTACCAGGGTGTGAACCTCGGCAAGCTGGCCCAGGCGTTCCCCGAGGGTGGCACCGTCGGTTTCGACGAGCTCGTCGCCAAGGGCCTGGTCAAGAAGAACGAGCTGGTGAAGATCCTCGGCGACGGGGACCTGGAGGGCGTCAAGCTGGACGTCACCGCTCACGCCTTCACCGGCAGCGCTCAGGAGAAGATCACCGCCGCTGGCGGCTCGGTCACCAAGCTCGAGCGCTGATCCAGTTCAGGAGAAGACCCGCCATCCAACCGGGATGGCGGGTCTTCTGCTCTCTGGTGATTCCCACAAATTCACGGACGCGATACGGTATGCGTCCAGGGGATCACCCTTGGCAGTTCACTTAGCCGCATCGCGACTTCCGCACGGCGACATGTCCGAATCCTCGGGCACCTCTTCAGCCGAACAAGATCCACCGATGAGTTTCAAGCGAAGGTGGGTTCGCGCAGCGGCTCTTCGATGGTGTCGGCCCCATCGCAGAACTCCCTAGCTTTATCGACGCCGTTCCACCCGGACGGCGCTGGTAGATCGAGGGAGGAGCGACGGCAAATGCGACCACGACAGGCGGGACGGCGTGCCGTCCTGGTGATCGTCGCGGTGTTGGCCGCGGTTGTCCCGGGAGCAGCGGTGGCCCAAGCCGGCGGGCAGGTGGCCCCGAAACCGGATTCGCACTGCAGCTATCACTTCAGCACCGGCGAGGTCCTGTGCTTCAAGACGCTGGCCGAAGCCACCGCGCAGTCGAGGGACGCGCGTGGGGACGTCATCCAGGCGACGTTGTTCGCCGACCCCGACTACGGCGGTGCCAGCTTCACCGTCTACGGCTCCGGCATGTGCGAGAAGGACGGTGTCGTCAACTTCCAGATCAACCTGCCCGACGACTGGAAGGACGTCGTCTCGTCGGTTCAGCCGTGGGGCGGCTGCTGGATCTGGCTGTACCCGGAGCCAGACCTGGGTGGCGAGCGCGACGGGCCGTTCAAGGAGAACACGCCCGACGTCGGTTCGATGCTCAACGACCGCACCCAGTCCGTCGGTCTGAGCTGAGGGGGATCTCGCCATGCGAGCACGAACGATCCGGACCCTGGTGGCGTCGGCGAGCGCGTTCGGCGCGCTGGTCGTGCCCGGCACCGCCCACGCGACCGCTGAGAGCGCGGGTGTCGTCAACGCGCGGGGCGTCAACGCCGCCGAGGAGCCGACGGTCCGCGAGCTGCTGGAGAAGTGCGACAACGGCACCGACAGCTGCGTCTTCCACCCGGCCGGCGAGCCCGAGCACTTCACCGCGGACACCAAGCAGGTCGGCGACCCGGTCTACAACTGCACCCCGGATGACCAGCGCCACAGCGTCTCCTGGTCGGACACCACGTCGCAGAGCAACAGCGTCGGCTTGTCGATGACCACCGAGGCAGGCTTCGGCAAGGTCTTCGCCGTCAGCTACGAGCAGACCTTCCAGCACACCTGGGAGGAGTCGCACACCGAGTCGCAGACGACGTTCGTCGACACCGGCTCGCACCAGGTGGGCTGGGTCGAGCGGGCCGCCCAGATGCAGAAGGTGCGCGGCACCTACGAGCTGCACTTCGAGGACAAGTTCCACGACCACTACATCTGGTACGTCAACGACTTCGAGGCGACCGGTCCTGCCCAGGACTCGTCGACCGCGGTCAGCCAGCACTCCCGCGACATGACCCGAGAAGAAGTGGACGCCTGCCCGTGACCGCCCACCAGGCCTGACCCGGTCACCCTGGGTCCCCGGTCGCGGCGGTGGTCCGGGGCCTGGGCGGCCGTAGTCCGGGCACCGGCAACGACCGTCGTCCGGTTCTCGGGTGCGGGGTTGTCCGGTTGGTCTTCAAGTTGATCGAGAGGAACTCGATGATGAAGCGCATCGCGGTGAGCTGCGTGTCGGCGATCGGGGCGGCTCTGCTGCTGGCCCCGCCCGCCACGGCGGCCGATGAGCCCACGGTTCGCGAGCTGCTGGAGAAGTGCGACAACGGCACCGACAGCTGCGTGTTCCACCCCGAAGGCGAGGTGGAGTACTACCAGAACAGTTCAGAGGCGGTCGGCTCTCCGGTGTTCAACTGCACCGACAAGGAGCAGATGATGAACGTCGCCTGGTCCGACAGCACCGCGGAGAGCAACAGCGTGGGGCTTTCGATGAGCACCAGCTTCGGCGAGGTGTTCAAGGTGACCTTCAAGGCGACCTACGGTCACGAGTGGCGGTCCGAGCACACCGAGTCGCAGACCACCTTCATCACCGTGCGTCCCGGTGAGGTCGGGCAGGTCTACCACGGTCCGAAGATGCAGAAGGCCAAGGGAACCTACGAGCTGCACTTCGAGGACAAGTTCTACGACCACTACATCTGGTACGTCAACGACTTCGAGGCCAGCGGCCCGGCCGACGATCAGGGCGGGACGGTCACCCAGTCCACCCGGGCGATGACGGAGGAAGAAGAGCAGGCCAACTGCGGTTGACCCTCGAGTGATCGTCGATCTTCGACAACACCGCAGGTCAAGCTGGGAATAACGGCAACCGCGCCGAGGAGGGCGCGGTTGCCGCTGCTTGGCGGCGATGTTGCGAAACGTTGATCGTCGTGGAGGTTCGGTCGCTGTCCGTATCCACCTCGCGGCCTGCTAAAGTCGCGCGGTAGTGCCGTGGGTGACCACGGCCTTGTCCATGGAGTTTCCCGCCGTGCCGGCTGGCGAAGCCGGCCGCTTGTTTTCCGGCCGGTTCCGACCGGTTCGCGTACAGGAGGTTCGCGTGCTCGGCGCCTTCCGCTCGGCTCTGGCAACGCCGGACCTGCGCCGCAAGATCCTGTTCACGCTGGGAATGGTGGTGCTGTACCGCCTCGGTGCGACGATTCCGTCGCCCGGTGTGTCGTACCCCAACATCCAGCAGTGCATCGAGCAGATTCAGGGCAGCGGCGCTCAGAGTGTCTACTCGCTCCTCACCCTCTTCAGCGGCGGTGCGCTGCTGCAGCTGTCGGTGCTGTCGCTGGGCATCATGCCCTACATCACGGCGAGCATCATCATCCAGCTGCTGCAGGTGGTCATCCCTCGCTTCGAGCAGCTGAAGAAGGAAGGCCAGTCCGGCCAGGCCAAGCTCACCCAGTACACCCGGTACCTCACCATCGCCCTGGCGGTCCTGCAGGGCACCGGCATCGTCGCGCTCGCGGTGCGCGGGCAGCTGTTCCAGGGCTGCTCGGTCTCGCCGATCCCGGACGACTCGGTGCTGAACCTGATCACCATCGTGGTCGTCATGACCGCCGGTGCGGCCGTCCTGATGTGGATGGGCGAGCTGATCACCGAGCGCGGCATCGGCAACGGCATGTCGCTGCTGATCTTCGTCTCGATCGCCTCGCGGATCCCCGCCGAGGGCGGCAACATCCTGACCTCGCACGGCGGCTTGGTCTTCGCCATGGTCTGCCTGTTCGCGGTCGCGATCATCGCCACCGTGGTGTTCATCGAGCAGGCGCAGCGCCGGATCCCGGTGCAGTACGCCAAGCGCATGATCGGCCGCAGGATGTACGGCGGCACGTCCACGTACCTGCCGCTGAAGGTGAACCAGGCGGGTGTCATCCCGGTCATCTTCGGTTCGTCGCTGCTGTACCTGCCGCAGCTGATCGGTCAGCTGGCCGGCAACCAGGACAGCTGGTGGGCGCGCTTCCTGCAGACCTACATCGTCGATCCGGCCAGCTGGGTGCACATCCTGCTGTACATGCTGCTGATCATCTTCTTCGCCTACTTCTACGTGTCGATCACGTTCAACCCGGAAGAGCGGGCGGACGACATGAAGAAGTTCGGCGGGTTCATCCCCGGTATCCGCCCCGGTCGCCCGACCGCGGAGTACCTGAGCTTCGTGCTCTCCCGCATCACCCTGCCCGGCTCGCTGTACCTGGGCATCGTGGCCATCTTGCCGATGTTCTTCCTGGGCCTGACCGGTGGTCAGGGTCAGAACCAGAACTTCCCCTTCGGCGGCACCGCCGTGCTGATCATGGTCAACGTGGGTCTGGACACCGTGAAGCAGATCGAGAGCCAGCTCACGCAGCGCAAGTACGAGGGCTTCCTCAGGTAAGGTGGAGCGCCCGGGCGTGTGCTGCACACGCCCGGGCCAGCGTGCTTGCCCTTGCGCGGACTTCCGCATGGGTGTGTTCGCCCGCCCTCGTCCATGCGTAGGGTGGTTGGGATCGCAGCGCCGTCGGTACGGGGCGGTGCCGCGTAGCTCGTCAGCAGTTGGCGCGCGATGGTGAGGATTCGGAGGCAGACCCTTGGTGCGATTGGTTCTCGTCGGCCCGCCTGGTGCCGGTAAGGGTACCCAGGCGGCTGTGCTCAGCGAGAAGCTCGGTGTGCCGCACATCTCCACCGGAGATCTGTTCCGCGCGAACATCGGCAACTCCACGCCGCTCGGCCAGAAGGCCAAGAGCTACATGGACGCCGGTGAACTGGTGCCGGACGAGGTCACCAACGAGATGGTGCGCGACCGCCTCGGCGACGAGGACGCAGCCCCCGGCTTCCTGCTCGACGGTTACCCGCGCAACACCGCTCAGGCCGAGGTGCTCAGCGGCATGCTCGGCGAGAAGGACCTCGCGCTGACCGCGGTCGTGCAGTTCGACGTCCCGGAGGAGGAGCTGGTCAAGCGCATGTTGGCGCGCGGCCGCTCGGACGACACGGAGGACGTCATCCGCCGCCGTCTCGCGGTGTACCACGAGGAGACCGAACCGATCCTGGGCTACTACCGGGACAAGGTCATCAAGATCGACGCCATGGGCTCGATCGAGGAGATCACAGGCCGCGCGCTGGAAGCGCTGCGCAGCCACCAGTGAGCAATTGGCGCGGCCGGTCACCGATGGTGGCCGGCCGCCGCATCTTCCTCGCCGGGCGCGAACCGGCATCGTCCAGCAATACTTCGAAGGTGAGTGCCTTGTTGCGTCGGGGTAAGGGCATCGAGCTCAAGTCGCGCGGTGAGATCGATGCGATGCGAGCCGCCGGACTGGTCGTCGCGCGTGCGCTGGCGGCCGTCCGCGAGAAGGCCGTACCGGGTGCGAGCACCGGTGAGCTGGACGCGATCGCCGAGCAGGTCATCCGCGATGCCGGTGCGGTGCCCTCGTTCAAGGGATACCACGGCTTCCCCGGTTCGATCTGCGCTTCGCTGAACGAGAAGGTCGTGCACGGCATCCCGTCGGTGCGCGAGGCCGTCTCCGAGGGAGATCTGCTGTCGGTCGACTGCGGCGCGATCCTCGACGGCTGGCACGGCGACTCCGCCGTCACGCTGGCCATCGGTGAGATCAGCGAAGCCGACCGCGCGCTCTCGGCCGCGACCGAGGCGTCCATGTGGGCGGGCATCGAGAAGGTGCGCGCGGGCAACCGCCTCACCGACATCTCGCACGCCGTGGAGACCGCCGCGCTGTCGGCGGCTGCGACCGACGGCCGCGACTACGGCATCATCGCCGAGTACGGCGGCCACGGCATCGGCACCCAGATGCACATGGAGCCGTTCCTGCCGAACCTCGGCAAGCCGGGCCGCGGCCCGAAGCTGCGGGTGGGCATGGCGCTGGCGGTCGAGCCGATGCTGACCGGCGGCACCGCCGAGACCGAGGAGCTCGACGACGCCTGGACCGTCGTCACCGCTGACGGCTCCCGCGCAGCCCACTGGGAGCACACGGTCGCCATCACCGAAGACGGCCCCTGGGTCCTCACGGCCCCGGACGAGGCCTGAGCCCTCAGCTCTTGGGGCGGCGGCAGGCGTAGACGCGCGCCGGCGGCACGTTGCGCCAGACGGCGCTGCGGGGGAACACCTCGTCGAAGGTGTCGTCGAGCGCTCCGATGAACTCCTTGGTCTGCGCGCGCCAGAGCGTCGTCAGGTAGGTGACGGTGGTGAACACCCCGCCGGGGGTCATCACCGCGGCGGCTTCGTGCAGCAGCTCGCGCTGCTTGTCGCCGGGCAGCAGCGTCCACGGGATCGAGCTGATCACCGCATCGACCCTGTCCACGCCCGCGTCGGCGAGGAGTTTGCGCAGGTCAAAAGCATCCCCGTGGATCACTTCCAGCCACGGTTTGGTGCGGTTGAGGTAGCGGACCAGCTCCGGATCGATCTCGACCGCCAGATGCCGCGATCCGGGTGCGACGCGCTCCCGGATGGGATCGCTGAGCGCACCGGTGCCGGGACCGAGCTCCAGCACCGTGCTGGGGCCGTGGCTGGGCACCACGTCGGCGACCGCGCGTGCCACGTGCTCCGAGGTCGGCAGCACCGCGCCGACCTTCGACGGGTTCTGGACGGCGCGGCCCACGAACATCAGGTACTCGCGTGACTTGCTCACGGCTCTCCTGCCCTCCCCGGGTTTGATGCCGCCCGACCGTAACCGGTCCGCAATCAGACCTCCACGTCGACCGAAACTCGGCCGTTTGCGAAGAAGTACCCGGTTGTCGGAATGCTCAGACCAGGGGACGGCGGCAGAAGTAGTGCAGGATGGGCGGGAAGTTGCGCCACGTCGTGTGGGTGAGGACCTCGTCGAAGGTCTCGTGCAACCGCTCGCGGAACCGGCGCGCGTTGCGGGTGCGTTCGGCGGGGAGGTATGTCAGGGCCGTGAACGCGCCGTTGGGCGTGAGCGCCTTGGCCGCCTGGTCGAGGATGTGCCCCTGGGCGTCGTCGTCCAGCAGGGACCACGGGATGCTGCTGATGACCGCGTCGACCTTGTCGATCCGGTGTTCGGCCAGCACGGACACCAGGTCCCCGGCGTCGCCGTGCACGACCTCCAGCCACGGCCTGTGCTCGCGCAGGTGCGCGACCATGTCGGCGCCGAGCTCGATGCCCAGGTGGCGGGCGTCCGCGGGCAACCGGGCGTGGATGCCGTCGGACAGCGATCCGGTCCCGGGGCCGAGCTCGACCACCACGGGGCTGCCGGTGCTGGGCACGACCTGCGCGACGGTAGCCGCCACGGCGGCGGAGGTGGGTGTGGCGGCGCCGACCATGCGCGGGTTGTGGACCGCGCTGCTGAGGAAGGTCCGGTATTCGGCGAGCTTGCCGGTCAACGCCTGCACCGGATTGCCGGTGGGCTGCTGCTGCGCTGTCACGCTGCTCCTCGGGTGTTTCCGGGGTGGGCGCGCCTCGACACCGGTGTCGAGGGTTCGAGTATGTGGTCGAAAGTAGTGAGGGCCCGAAGATCGGTGCAAGCCGCCGGTGGCGGCGGATGCGGTGTGAGCAGCCCCGATGTGTGGTGCTCATCGGGCTGCGCGTACGATGGACTATCGGCGCACGAGTGGCGCCGGTTCGTTGTGCCCGGAGTGTCCGTCCGCGCGACTCTGCTCAAGAGTATCCGGATCGGGTGGTCATCGGTATTTCGAATCGGAACCCGCGTGTGTTGGTCATGCGTGCCGGGGCCTCCGGCTCGTGTGGCAGGGGCTTTTGCCCCGCAAACCGTCACCGTCACGAAACGCGGAGGACATGGGCAAGAAGGACGGGGCCATTGAGGTCGAGGGTCGGGTGATCGAGCCGCTTCCCAACGCGATGTTCCGTGTCGAGTTGGAGAACGGCCACAAGGTCCTCGCACACATCAGTGGCAAGATGCGCCAGCACTACATTCGAATCCTCCCCGAGGACCGGGTTGTGGTGGAGCTCTCGCCTTACGACCTCTCCCGTGGGCGCATCGTCTACCGCTACAAGTGACCTCCACGGTGTCCGGGGAGACCTGGACACGCGTCCAACAGGAGAGCACGACCGTGAAGGTCCAGCCGAGTGTGAAGCGCATCTGCGACAAGTGCCAGGTCATCCGTCGTCACGGACGAGTCCTGGTGATCTGCGACAACGCCCGACACAAGCAGCGTCAGGGCTGACCGCAGACCACTGAGGTCGCAGCGAGCGGAAACAGAGAAGAACTCCCACGACCTGTCGGCTCGCGAGTTGAGCCGGCTGACCTCCGGGCCAGGCCGGGGCTCCGCACATCCCGTGCGGGGGCGGCGTGGGAGCAGACCTGGACTGATCTAAGGAGAAGGAGCCGACATGGCACGGCTCGTTGGCGTCGACCTCCCGCGCGAAAAGCGCATGGAGATCGCGCTTACCTACATCTTCGGGATCGGCAAGACCCGGGCCAAGGAGATCCTCTCCGGCACCGGTGTCTCCGCCGACGCGAAGCCGCGTGACCTCGACGACGAGCAGCTGACCAAGCTGCGCGACTTCATCGAGGAGAACTACCGGGTCGAGGGTGACCTCCGCCGCGAGGTCCAGGCCGACATCCGCCGGAAGATCGAGATCGGCTGCTACGAGGGTGTGCGCCACCGTCGTCACCTGCCCCTCAACGGGCAGCGGACGAAGACCAACGCGCGTACCCGCAAGGGGCCGAAGAAGACGGTCGCCGGCAAGAAGAAGGCCGGGAAGAAGTAAGCCTCGCTAGGAGAAAGCTGGAGCTATGCCACCCAAGGCTCGCGCTGGCGCCGTCAAGAAGGTGCGGCGCAAGGAGAAGAAGAACGTTGCCCACGGGCAGGCTCACATCAAGAGCACGTTCAACAACACGATCGTTTCGATCACCGACCCCACCGGTGCGGTGATCAGCTGGGCATCGGCCGGCCACGTCGGGTTCAAGGGCTCTCGCAAGTCCACCCCGTTCGCCGCGCAGATGGCCGCCGAGAACGCGGCCCGCAAGGCCGCCGAGCACGGCATGAAGAAGGTCGACGTCTTCGTCAAGGGTCCGGGTTCGGGCCGGGAGACGGCGATCCGCTCGCTGCAGGCCGCAGGCCTCGAGGTGGGCACCATCCAGGACGTGACCCCGCAGCCGCACAACGGCTGCCGCCCGCCGAAGCGTCGTCGGGTCTGAGCCGCGGGAAAGGAGTAAGGATCACCAATGGCTCGTTACACCGGTCCCGCGACCCGCAAGTCCCGTCGTCTCAAGGTTGACCTTGTCGGCGGAGACCAGGCCTTCGAGCGTCGCCCGTACCCGCCGGGGCAGCACGGTCGCGCGCGCATCAAGGAAACCGAGTACCTGCTGCAGCTCCAGGAGAAGCAGAAGGCCCGGTTCACCTACGGCGTGCTCGAGCGCCAGTTCCGCGCGTACTACGAGGAAGCCAACCGCCGCCCGGGCAAGACGGGTGAGAACCTCCTGCAGCTGCTGGAGAGCCGGTTGGACAACGTCGTGTACCGCGCTGGTCTGGCTCGCACCCGCCGCATGGCGCGTCAGCTCGTCAGCCACGGTCACTTCCTGGTCAACGGCAAGAAGGTGAACGTCCCCAGCTTCCAGGTCTCGAAGTGGGACATCATCGACGTCAAGCCGAAGGCCCTGGGCACCACGCCGTTCCTGATCGCCAAGGAGACCCTCGGCGAGCGCCCGGTTCCGGCCTGGCTCCAGGTCGTGCCCTCGAACCTGCGCATCCTGGTGCACCAGCGCCCGGAGCGCGCGCAGATCGACACCCCGGTCACCGAGCAGCTCATCGTCGAGCTCTACTCGAAGTGACGCGTCCCGCCGGCGGCCTTCCACGAGGTGGCCGCCGGCGGTCCGCAACCAGCGGTGGCGGTGCAGGAATCCGTCGCCGGCCCGCGATCCGTCGCGGGCATGCCGTTCCATCGGCGTCAAATAGCGGGCGCCGTGAGGAAAGGAATACGAAGTGCTCATCTCCCAGCGACCCACACTGTCCGAAGAGGCCGTGTCGGAGACCCGTTCCCGGTTCGTCATCGAGCCGCTGGAGCCGGGCTTCGGTTACACCCTGGGCAACTCGCTGCGTCGTACGCTGCTCTCCTCCATCCCGGGGGCGGCGGTCACCAGCCTGCGCATCGACGGTGTGCTGCACGAGTTCACCACGATTCCGGGTGTGAAGGAGGACGTCACCGACGTCATCCTGAACATCAAGGAGCTCGTCGTCTCCTCCGAGGAGGACGAGCCGGTCACCATGTACCTGCGCAAGCAGGGCCCGGGTGAGGTCACCGCCGCGGACATCGTTCCGCCGGCCGGTGTCACCGTGCACAACCCCGAGCTGCACATCGCCACGCTGAACGCGAAGGGCAAGCTGGAGATCGAGCTCGTCGTCGAGCGTGGTCGTGGCTACGTGCCCGCGATGCAGAACAAGCAGACCGGTGCTGAGATCGGCCGGATCCCGGTCGACTCGATCTACTCGCCGGTTCTGAAGGTGACCTACAAGGTCGAGGCCACTCGTGTCGAGCAGCGCACCGACTTCGACAAGCTGATCCTCGACGTCGAGAGCAAGCCGTCCATCACGCCCCGCGATGCGGTGGCGTCGGCCGGACGCACTCTCGTCGAGCTGTTCGGGCTCGCTCGCGAGCTCAACGTCGATGCCGAGGGCATCGAGATCGGACCGTCGCCGGCGGAGGCCGACACCATCGCGGCCTACGCGATGCCGATCGAGGACCTGGACCTGACGGTTCGCTCTTACAACTGCCTCAAGCGGGAGGGCATCCACACCGTCGGCGAGCTGGTTTCGCGCAGCGAGGCCGACCTGCTGGACATTCGCAACTTCGGTGCGAAGTCCATCGACGAGGTCAAGATGAAGCTGGCCGGTCTGGGCTTGGCCCTCAAGGACAGCCCGCCCGGGTTCGACCCGTCCGCAGCCGCGGCCGAGTACCCCGCGGAGAGCTGGACCGCCGAGGACGAGGTCATCGTCGGCTCGGCGGGTCCCGTCGAGGACAACGGCTACGACGACGGTCAGGACTACGCGGAGACAGAGCAGCTGTAGCTGTGTTGCGCGTCCGGGGTTCACCGGCGCGCCCTCGAGAGGAGCAACCGATGCCCACCCCGACCAAGGGTCCGCGTCTCGGCGGGTCCCCGTCGCACGAGCGGCTCATCCTGGCCAACCTGGCCACCTCGCTGTTCGAGCACGGTCGGATCACCACCACCGAGGCGAAGGCGAAGCGGCTGCGGCCGATCGCCGAGCGGCTCATCACCAAGGCCAAGAAGGGCGACCTGCACAACCGTCGCGAGGTCATGAAGACCATCCGCGACAAGGACGTCGTGCACAAGCTCTTCGCCGAGATCGGCCCGTTCTTCGCCGACCGCGACGGCGGTTACACCCGCATCATCAAGGCGATGCCGCGCAAGGGTGACAACGCGAAGATGGCTGTGATCGCGCTGGTGGCGGAGAAGACCGCCACCTCCGAGGCCGAGGCCGCCCGCGGCACCAAGTTCGCCGCTGACGAGCAGCCTGAGGCTGCGGAGTCGAAGGGCGAAGAGACGGTCGAGACCACTGAGGCCGATGAGGCTCAGGTCGAGACCACCGAAGACACCGCCGCCGAGAAGAAGGACGAGTCCTGATCCTGGCCGGTGATGCTGTGCACGAGCCCGCTGTTCCCGCTGGGGATGGCGGGCTCGTTCGCGTGCGCCTCGACCTGTCCTACGACGGGACGGACTTCAAGGGTTGGGCCAAGCAACCGGGCCTGCGCACCGTGCAGGGGCTGGTGGAGGACGCGCTGGCCAAGCAGCCCCCTGGTCGCGAGGTGCCCAAGTCCGTCGTGGTCGCCGGTCGCACGGACACCGGCGTGCACGCGACCGGTCAGGTGCTGCACTTCGACGTCGTCCCGCTGGATCCCGAGGCGCCCGGTCGCCTGCCGGTCGATTCGAGCGGAATCCCGGACCTGACGCGCATGGTCCACCGGTGGAACCGGATCCTCCCGCCGGACGTGCGAGTTCTCGGCGCCCAGGTGGTCCCCCCGGAGTTCGACGCCCGCTTCTCGGCGCTGCGGCGCCACTACCGCTACCAGGTCTCAGACGCACCGTGGGGCGCTGATCCGCTGCGGCGCAAGGACACCCTGGCCTGGAACCGCCCGCTGGACGTGGACGCGCTGAACGAGGCGTCCCGAGGACTCCTGGGCCTCAACGATTTCGCGGCCTACTGCAAGCCCCGGGACGGCGCGACGACGATCCGCGAGCTCCAGCGCTTCACCTGGAACCGCGTGGAGGACAACCTCATCGTCGCCGACGTCTCGGCCGACGCCTTCTGCCACTCCATGGTCCGCAGCCTCGTCGGCACCCTCCTGATGAGCGGCGACGGCCGCCGCGCGGAGTCCCACCCGGCGGACCTGCTGGCGGCGCAGACCCGCACCACCGCAGTGGCCCCACCCCACGGCCTCACCCTTCGCGCGATCGACTACCCCTCGTCGGACGAGCTGGCGCGCAGAGCCAGCCAGACGCGGGCCGTTCGCGACCTCTCCTGACCAGCGCTGCGCGGTCAGGCTCGGTTCACCGTCCGGGGCGATCGGCCAGTTCGCGCCACTGCGCGCGCGTTCCTGAACGGCTTGTTCGACGCCCGGTCGCCCAGGGTGGGTGAACGCCCAGGCAACCGTCCCATGGCCGCACCCGTGGGCTCCTCCTCAACAACGGGTCAGCGACGAGGAACTCCGAGCTCGGCGCGAGATCCGGGCCGCAACGACGAATCCCCCGGCCGACGGCCGGGGGATTCGCGAGCGGAGAGGTCAGTCGCCTCGGCGTATGGGGCCGAGGATCTCCTTCTCCTTCTGGTTCGTCACCAGGCGGATCATCGTCCAGGTCATGTTGCCCAGCGCGATGAGCTGGTCGTCCTGGAGCTGCGTGAGCGGCTGCACCTGGTGGTTGCGCAGGCTCCAGATGCGCTGGGCTAGCTGGGCCTGGTTGAGCGGCAGGCGCTGCAGCAGGACCAGGTCCGCGGTGTTGGCCGCGGTGCCGCTGCTGACCTGCGGGTGCAGGTACGGCAGCACGTACATGGTCGTCTGCCACGGCGCGCGCGGCGGGAACAGCTCTTGCGGAACGGCACCGCCGTCGTGGATGACCAGCAGCGGGGTGTCCTCGGAGGACCGCGGCAGGTCGAACGGGGCTAGCCGGCGGATCTGCACCAGCGGAACGGGCTTGCCGTCCGGGGTTTCACCGGCGGCGCGTTCCAGCATCTTCCACGCGGCCGGACGCCCGGTCGCGATGATCACCCACGCACCGGTGGCCATGGCCCGCAGCGCGAGCTGGCGGGCCAGGTAGAGACCGCCCACGGTGACCATGCGGGTCGGCAGCGAGCGCAGGATCGACGCCGCCTGGGCCTCGCCCTGCGGGTCGGATCCGATGATCACACCACCGCGGTCGCCCGACGGGCTGATGGCGTCCAGGGTCTCCGGCGTGACGAGGAACTCCGGTGCGACGCCCTGGCTTCCCGGAACGTCGATCGTCCTGCTTCGGCTCATGCCGCACCTCCGAGCGGCAGCGTCGCTGCGTAACCCGCCAGCTGCGAACCGCGCAGCGGCGTGAGGGTCAACCCGAGTCGGTTGCTGATGGCCTTCAACCGCGCGTCGGCGGTGTCCAGCTCGGCGGGTGTGCGGGCCGAAACTCGCACCAGACCGCGCAGGCCGACCTCGTTCTCCTCACCGACCGGCGAGACCGACAGGGCGATGCTGGTGGACAGCGCCCGAATGCCGGTGAGCGCGTTGAGGCTGTCGTTCATCTGGTTCGGCCACGAGGTGATGGCGTAGCTGGAGTGGCCGACGCCACCGGCGGTGACGCCGTCCCAACGCTCCTTGAGGCCCACCGGCCGCTGCGACCCGAGCACGCTGTGCAGTTCGGCGGAGGAGATTCCCGCCTGCAGCAGCTCGTCGGGGTCCAGCGGGCGGGCCGGAATTCCGCGCTGCTCCAAGGAGGAACGCACCCGGGACAGGGCGCCGATCAGCGCGCGCTGGGCGCCGAGCACGCCACCGCCGCGCTCACCGACGGCCTTCGCGCACCTCTGCGGGTCGAGGCGCACGGCGATCCAAGTGGTGCGGCGGGCCGCGGCGGGAAGCCGGCCCAGCACCTCGAGGTAGGAGTTCAGCGCCGGGGAGTTCGACGGCAGGGCCGCGCTTCCCGGGTAGCAGTGCCAGATGACCTGGATCGCGTCGAGCACCACGCCGCGGTCCTCCAGGCACGGCACGAGAACGCCCAGCGGCAGGTTCGGCGCGTTGTCCACGGGGTTGAGCAGCGAGGGGGTCGGCTCGACCATCAGCACCGCGGTCCACTTGCCGTTGTGCCACGACATCCCGACCGGGTTCCGGTCGTGGTCCTGGGTGCGGGCGATCACGAGGTCTTCGACGACCAAGCGCAGCAGGGCGACCCGGTGGTTCTCGTCCGGGCCGATGATGCCGTCGCCGTCCTTGTCCTCAGCGGGTTCGGCGACATCGACGTTCGCCGGCTGCGAGGCGCGGGTGTGGTTGCGACCGCGGTATTCGAGCACCAGCCCGAACCACTGCGTGAACCAGCGGCCACGGCGGCGAAGCAGGGCGATGATCAGGGCCAGCAAGGCGATTCCGCCCGCGATGGACCACATGACCGGGTCTCGCGGGTTGATCAAGAAGACGCCGGCGCCGATTCCCAGGCCGACTTCGATGAGCACGATGTTGGCCGCCGGGATTCCGGCGAGCGTCACGCCGTTGATCCGCCGACGGCGCGCGCGAATCCGGGCGCGGGTCGGGTTGACGGCCCCGGGAGCCTTCGGCTGGGCCGGATGTTGTGTGGGCACGGACATCCGTTCGGTCTCTCCCCCTCGCAGGTAGGTGCGGCGGACGCGTTCGTCGGAGTTGAGCCGCGTGCAGAGAATACTGACGGAGTCCGCCGAACCGCACCCATTCGGTATATCTCAGCGACTATCCTGCGAAACCGTACCTCGGACGGGAGAGCTGTAGGCGAAGAATGGCATCAACACCCACAACGAAGTCACAGGTTCAGGCCTATCGGTTCGTGCTTCGCCGCATGGAGTCGGCGCTGGTGCGGAAAGACGCGGTGATGCTCCACGATCCGATGGGCTCGCACAAGCGGGCCACGGTCGCGGGTGCGGTGCTGGCGGCCGTCGGCGTAGTCGGGTTCCTCGTCTGGGGCCTGTTCGGCGGCAAGGGCACGGTTCCCGAACCAGGGAACATCGTCGTCGCGAAGGAGAGCGGCAGCGTTTTCGTCGTCACCTCTGACGACAAGGCGCAGAAGCGGTTGATCCCGATGCTCAACATGGCATCGGCGAAGCTCCTGGTGATGCAGCAGGGCGGCAAGCAGGGCAGCGGCGCGGTGCCGACGACCACGGTCAAGGAAGCGGCGCTGGCGGACTTCCCGCGCGGCCCGCTGACCGGCATGGTCAACGCCCCGACCTACGTGCCGAGCGCGGACAACCCGGCGGAACCGTCGTGGGCGATCTGCGATGTCGGCCAGGTGCAGGGGAATCTGAGCTCCTCGCGCGTGGAAGCCGCCACGAAGGTCGAGACGACGGTCATCGGCGGTGACGGCAACCACGGCACCCAGCTGGACCCGAGGCAGTCGCTGTTCGTCAAGGACCAGAGCTCGGGCGACGAGTACCTCGTCTACCGGGTCGGCCGCGACGACAACACGCACGCGGTGAAGTCGAAGGTCGCCAAGAGCGAAACCGTCGTTCGCGACGTCTTCGGTCTCAACGGCGTTACTCCGCGCACGATCAGCACCAACATGCTCAACGCGATTCCGAGCGTCCCGGAGCTGTCGGTCCCGGAGA
The DNA here is from genome assembly GCF_004348445.1 of Saccharopolyspora aridisoli. GTDB lineage: Bacteria > Actinomycetota > Actinomycetes > Mycobacteriales > Pseudonocardiaceae > Saccharopolyspora > Saccharopolyspora aridisoli. Next base: position 49,103 of record NZ_SMKV01000020.1, read on the forward strand.
TCGACGGTGCGGGACAACCCGCCTCGTACCTGAACCGGTACAAGGTCGGTGACGTGGTCAAGCGCAGCGTTCCCGGTGAGCCGGAGCAGTTCTTCGTGCTGCTGCAGGACGGCAAGCAGGAGCTCAGCGCCGAAGGTGCGGCCGCCGTGCTGCACGCGGGCAAGGTTTCCAGTCGCGAGATCCCGAACGTCACCGGTGCCATCACCGACGCTCAGCGGACGGAAAACCCGCTCAACCTCGATTACTTCCCGATGTCGGTGCCCAAGCCGGTTTCCTTCCAGCAGGCCGACACGTCCTGCCTGAGCTGGAAGAACATCGGCGGAGCTCAGGTGATCACGGTCACGCTGAACGAGGGCACCCCGGCGGTGAAGCCGGCGGTGAAGCTGGCCCAGTTCGACGGTTCGGGCCCGCAGGTCGACTACTACTACGGCGCGGCGGGCAAGGCGGCCGTCGTGCGCGGCACGTCCAACGAGGCCGGTGCTGAGAGCGGCCCGATCTTCCTGGTCTCCGACCAGGGCGTGCAGTACGGCGTCAAGGACCTCGCCACCGCGCAGGGCCTGGGCGTCGCCAAGAGCGCGGGTGACATCAAGGCGGGTCCGTCGTGGCTGATGCGCAGCCTGCCGCGCGGCGACTTCCTCGACCCGGCCGCCGCCAGCGTCACCTACGACTCGGTGCCGGTCATGCCGGGCGGCGTGAACCGCCCGGCCCCGAAGCCGCAGGCCGGAGGAGCCGCCGGAGGCTGATCCGCGCAGGCGAGGTGGGAAGTTCCAGCGGGAACCTCTCACCTCGCCGGGAACCGAACCGCCGGTTTCGAACGTCCGAGGAACGAGCGAACCGCCCGCAGCCACGGTGAGCTGCGGGCGGTTTCGTCTTGGGAGCGAGATCCGATCTTGGAGGTGGGCGGATGTCGGGGATCAGGATCGACATCGAGTGGCTGTCGACCCACGCGCGGCAGGTGAAGGACGCCGGTGAGGACATCACCACCGGCCGGGCGAAACTGGCGGAGGCGGAGCTCACCGGTGCGTCCTTCGGCGAGATCGGCCGGAGATCTGGTGCGCCCGATGCGTATCAGCGGCTGCGCGAGCAGCTGCTGGACCGGCACCGCAAGGCCGCCGAGACGCTGACCAGCGCGGGTGACGAACTGCGCGAGGTGGTCGACCACCACTCCGCCGGTGACGACGACAGCGCTGTTGACCTGCGCAGGCAGGAGGCGTGACGATGTCGACCGAGCACCAGCACTACCTCGCGGGCATCGCCGAGGAGCTCGACGTCCCGTACTTCCCACCCAGCGCCGTCGACGAACTCGTGGGCAGGCCGGAGGATTTCCGCGCGGCCGCCCAGGTGTGGCGCGAGGCCGCCGAGGTCGTCGAGCAGTCCTCAGGTGACGTGGACGGAGAGCTGGGCGGGATCGACACGGCGTGGCAGGGCGCGGACGCCGAGGCGTTCGTCGCGCACGTCCGCGACGCCGGGCTCGCGGGCAAGGACCTCGCCGATGCGATGACAGGACTCGCCGATGCCCTCGATCACACCGCGGAGGGCGTCGGTGCGCAGGAGAGACGTCTGAACGAGCTGGTCGCCAGGACCGCCGACGACGTCAGGGCCGCGATGACGGCCGCCGACGCCGAGCGCGCCCGCGAGCACCTGGCCGACCTCGCCGAACCCGCCCGCGAGCTCCTGGAGTCCATAGCGGACTACTACATGGCCTTCACCCGGCTCTGCGACGACGTGGCCGGAGTCGCGACCCGCGAACCCGGTCGCTGGGAGGCTCAGCTACCGGCCGAGGTCTCCGCTGGAACTCCGGCTGCTCCGGGAACTTCCGAGGCCACCGCGACCACGGAACCCGCCGGGACCACTGCGGCGTCGGCGGAGTCCGGGCAGGGGGAGGACCAACCCGGCGCGGGTGCCGCTGCGGGTGGCATCGCCGCAGGCGCAGCCGTGGGAGCGGCAGGCGTCGGCATGGGAATGGTGCCGATGGGCATGATGGGCGGAACGATGGGCCAGCGAGGTGGCGGCAACCAGGAGCGCCAGAACTCCTCCCGCCTCAAGTCCAACCCGGAAGACCTCTTCGGTGCCCAACCTGACGCGCCCCCAGCGGTCTTCGGCGAGCAGGCGAACTCCCAGCAGTCCCAAGCGGATCAGAAGCCCGAGGAAGCGCAGACGACGCCGAGGGGGTTGGACCTGCCCTCGACCCTGCAAGCGGCACCGCCGAAGCCCTCGATCGACGAGGCCCTGGCTCCAGAGGTGGACTCCAAGCCGAAGCCGGAAGCGGGCACCGCGGGCATCGCCGACGCCCCACCTCCGAAGCCCCGAGGTTGATCCACTCCGCGTTCCCGCTGCGCAACCACCCACCACGCGTTGGGGGTGTTGTGATGTTCGGGTGAGAGGTACTTTGTGGGGCGCGCGGTGTGGATGTGAGGAAGGGCCGTCTCCCAGGGGAGACGGCCCCTTTCTCGGTCCAGCGCAGCGGAGGTCGCGCCTCAGCGGTTCTGGCGGGCCCGAGCGCGGACGCTGCGGACCGCGTTGGCGAGGAACGCCGTGAAGACGATGCCCGCGATTCCCGCTCCCGCACCGCCGATGGCGACGATGATGGCCGGGAAGTCCTTCTGCTGCAGGGCATCCGCCGCGAGGTGCGTCGGCTTCTTCGGCGGCGCCTGCTTGCCGTGCTCAGCCGGGACCACGTCTTGCAGAGCGGCCATCGGGTCGATCATGCCGTAGCCGACGATGTCGTTGCGCCCGTTGACGCCGCCCGGGTGCAGAGCGGTGGTCTTGATCCGCTCCATGACTTGGGCCGCCGACATCGTGGGGAACTTCTGCTTGATCAGCAGAGCCAGCCCGGACACGTACGGAGCCGCGAAGCTCGTGCCCTGGATCGGCCCCATCTGCCCGTCCTCGCCCTCGGAGATCTGGCTGACCAGACCGCTTCCGCCGTTGCCGGGGTCGAGCGCGATCAGGTTCTCACCGGGAGCCGCCACGTCGACCCAAGGACCCGGGACGGTGAACTCCGACGGAGCTCCCTGCTGGTTCAGCGAGGCCACGGTGAGCACCTCGTCGTCGAACCACGCGGGCAGCACGGCCGTCGACGGACTGCCGGGCGAGTTCTTCTGGCAGTTCCCGCCGACGTTCCCCGCAGCGGCGACGATCACGATGTCCTGGTTGTAGGCGTTCTTGACGGCGTTGTGCAACATCTGGTTGCCGTAGTCGTCGTACCTGCTCGCCTGCGCGATCGGCTGGCACGAGGACTGCGAGATGTTGATGACCTCCGCGCCCCGCGAGGCCGCGAGGTTGATCGCCTGCGCCATGGTCTCGGTGGTGCCGACCGTGGCGTTGGTCTGGTCGTCGACGAAGAGGTTGGACGTCTGCCGGATCGACAGGATCGTCGAGTCCGGCGCCACACCGACGTAGCCGGTCTCACCGGTCGGATCGGGATCGGCGGAGATGACGCCGGCCACGATCGTTCCGTGCCCGTCGCAGTCCTCCGTGCCCCGCCCGTCGGACGTGATCGAGGTGCCACCGGGCAGAACCGTGCCCAGCCGCGGGTGGTTGTTCACACCGGTGTCGATCACGGCCACCATCTCGTTGGCCCCGGTGTATCCCAGCTCGTGCGCCCGCTCGTAACCGAGGACCAGCTGGCTCCAGGGCTTCTCCGGGATCGTGCTGCCAGGACTGCCGTTCATGCAGCCTTGCTTCTGCGGGAAGTTCTGCGGCTTGAGCGACGTCCCGGTCTGCTTGCTGGGGTCCAGCCGCGGTGGTCCCACCTGCTGCGCGATGGCCGGGGCCATCGGTCCGCTGAGCCCGAGGACGCCCACCGCGGCGCACAGCGCGAGTCCGCGCCGTGCGCCGCGAGAGCGGGGGTGCTTGAAGCCCATGTGCGAGGTCCCTCTTAGAAGTTCAGGTTCAGGTCGCGGATGGCCATGTAGAGGTCCATCGCGGCCAGCGCCAGCGGGAGCACCAGGGCGATCAGGACGGCTTCGAGGATGTCGACCATCCGGCGCTGAACCGGCGAGAACCGGCGGTTCGGGAACACGACGCCGAAGATCACCGCGAGGCCGCCGAGGACCAGCAGCGGCGGGAACACGGCCGCCACGTACACCGGGTTGTCAGCGACCTGCACCAGCAGTCCGACGGTGATGCCCGCCGAGGCCAGCAGACCGTTGAACAGCAGCGCCAGCGCCTGGCTGCCGTTGGCGTAGTTGCGGCCGCGCAGCAGCAGGACAGCGGCGACGACGACGGCGAACGCCGAGCCCCAGATGGGGTTGGTCGCGGCGGCGACCATGGCGCCGATGGCCGCGACGACGCCGCAACCGATGATCAAACCGGTCATGTACTGGTGGGCCAGTCCGGTCTGCCGCTCGATCATCCGGTAGTCGGGGAACCCGGAGTCCTCCTTGAGGTCCTCCGCGCTGCCCGGAACGTGCGGCAGCGGCAGCTTCGACAGCTGGATGGTGATGCGCGGCAGCAGGGAGATCCCGGCCAGCGCCACGGCACCGGCGCCTGCGGCGACGCTGGAGGCGCTGACCTGCGAGAAGATCGTCGCGACGGCGAAGGCGATGGTGCCGAAAGCTCCGGCCGTGGCGGCCGCGATGAACGTCACGATGCCCGCACCGATCACCATGATCGAGATCGAGGCGAAGATGAACGCCAGCGCGCTGCCCAGCAGCAACCGCGGTTCCAGCGTGTTGCCGGGAACCATGTTGAAGCCGGCGACGAACGCCATCGGCAGACCACCGGCGCCGGCGATCACCGTTCCGGTCGTGGAGGCCGCGTAGGCGCGGGTGACCATCGAGCCGATGCCGGTCGCGAAGATCGCGATGACCATCGCGGTCACGGCCGCCGCCAGCTGGAACACGACCGCGGTGGTGCCGTGGATGGTGGTCGGGTGCAGCATCCCGGCGGGACCTGCGAGTCCGAGAGCGGCGGCGGCGGCGATGAGCCCCAGCGCGCCGGCGGCGTGGCCGACCTTCGCGGAGGTCTCCTTCGTCCACGGCCGGTAGCTGCCCGGTTCGGCCTCCGCGAGCGCGTCGACGACGTCGTCGTAGAGCGGCGGCGGCGGGTCGTCCGACCGGCGGCGCAGCTGCAAGATGTCGCCGTCGACAACTCCCTGCGAGGACAGCGACTGACTCGGATCGAGGGCCGCGCTCTCACCGAGCTTGGCCAACACCCAGCCGCCGTGCCGCGAACCGCCGTCCGGGGTCATCTCGCGGGCCATATCCAGCAGCATCGGCAGCAGGTCCGCCACCGATACGTCTGAAGGCAGCGCCAGGTCGATACGAGTTGTAGGCGCCACCACCGTCACGCGGCTGAACACCGTGGTCCCGGTCGCCACTTGGGCCCCCTACTCCCTGAAGTTGATTGCCTTGCATTCGTTTGTCGAGGGCTCGATCCAACCAAGGCCGGGTTTTCTTGTCGAAACCCACCCGCCCGATCGGAGAGCGCCCCTAGTATGGCCACACCGACCGTCCACGGGTGACGGGTTTGGCGGAACTCGTGTCAACTACTTGGTATCTGGTTGGTCACGCTGAGCCGTACCCCGTTATCCAGAGCTGCGCGGCAGTGAACAATGCTGGCTGCGAGTTCGACGAGCACCGGAGGTCTTCTGGTGTTTTCAGGCACGTCTGAGAAAGGTTGTTGCGTCCGGTGAGCACGCTGCAGTTCAAGCGAACGCCACGCCTGGCCGCTCCCAGGCCACCGGGCGGGGAGGTGCACCTCGAACCACCGCCGGAAATTCCGCGGACCATCCCGGGAAACATCGTTCAGAAGGTCCTGCCGGGCCTGATGATCGTGGCTTCGCTGGGAATGATGGCCTTCATGTTCACGCGGGCCCAGAACAACCCGATGATGATGATGATGCCGATGATGATGCTCATCTCAACATTCGGGATGATGGCCGGCGGCGGCCGCGACGGCAGTCAGAAGAAGGCCGAGATGGACGAGGACCGCAAGGACTACCTGCGGTACCTCGGCCAGATGCGCGACCGCGCCCGCGAGGCGGCGGACGAGCAGCGCTTGGCCCGTGAGTGGGTGCACCCCGATCCGCAGACCCTGTGGTCGCTGGCGGCCGGCAGCCGCCGGATGTGGGAGCGCCGCCCCAACGACAACGACTTCTGCCAGGTCCGCGTTGGCCGCGGTTCGCAGCGGCTGGAGACCCGCCTGGTCCCGCCGCAGACCGGCCCGGTCGACGAGTTGGAGCCGATCACCACGCTGGCGCTGCGCCGCTTCGTGCGCGCGCACTCGCTGGTGCAGGACCTGCCGATCGCGACGTCGCTGCGCGGTTTCGCCGCGGTGGGCCTGCAGGGCGACAAGGAGCAGGTGCGCGGTCTCGCTCGCGCGATGATCTGCCAGCTGGCCGCCTTCCACACGCCCGAGGACGTGATCATCGCCGTCGCCAGCTCCGGCCAGGCGCGCCGCGAGTGGGAGTGGGTGAAGTGGCTGCCGCACGCGCAGCACCCCACCGAGACCGACGGCATCGGCCAGATGCGGCTGATGGCGGGTTCGCTGGCCACGGTTGAGAGCATGCTCTCCGAGCAGCTGGCCGACCGCCCGCGCTTCCAGCGCAACGCGGCTCCGCCGGACGGTCAGCCGCACGTGGTGATCCTGATCGACGACGCCGAGATCAGCCGCGAGGAAGCCCTCTACGTCGAGGGCGGCCTGGCGGGCGTCACGATGATCGACCTGTCCGACCTGCTGGGGCCGCTCACGGCTCGCCGCGGCATGCGGATGGTCGTGGAGGAGGACCGCATCGGTGCCCGCGGTGGTTCCGGTGTGGAGTGGTTCGGCACGCCGGACACGCTGACCGAGGAAGAGGCGACATCGCTGTCCCGCCAGCTGGCCCCGTACCGGGTCGCCGGTGGTCCGGCCATCGACACCGACTCGGGCAGCTACGAGCCGCTGACCACGCCGTTGAACTACATCGAGCAGCTGGGTCTGGCCGGTGACGTGGTCACCTTCGACCTCAACGAGGCGTGGCGCCCGCGTCCCACCGACGACCTCTACAAGGTCGCGATCGGCCCCGGTGAGCAGGGCGAGATCGTGCACCTGGACATCAAGGAGACCGCGTCGGGCGGTATGGGCCCGCACGGTCTGTGCATCGGTGCGACCGGTTCCGGCAAGTCGGAGTTCCTGCGCACGATCGTGCTGGGCTTGATGGCCACGCACTCCTCGCAGATGCTCAACTTCGTGCTGGTCGACTTCAAGGGTGGCGCGACGTTCAACGGGTTCAACACCCCGCACGTGTCGGCGTCGATCTCCAACCTGGCGGGCGACGGCTCGCTGATCGACCGGATGCAGGACGCGCTGGCCGGTGAGATGAACCGCCGTCAGGAGGTCCTGAACAAGGCGGGGGCGAAGAACGTCTGGGACTACCGGAAGATGGCCGAGGCCGGCGACGAGCACGCGCAGGAGCCGCTGCCGGCGCTGTTCGTGGTCATCGACGAGTTCTCCGAACTCCTCTCCCAGCAGCCGGATTTCGCCGAGCTGTTCGTGATGATCGGTCGGCTGGGTCGTTCGCTGCAGGTCCACCTGCTGCTGGCTTCGCAGCGCCTGGAAGAGGGCAAGCTGCGCGGTCTGGACTCGCACCTGTCCTACCGGATCGGTCTGAAGACCTTCAACGCCGCGGAATCCCGTGCGGCGATCGGTGTCCCGGACGCCGCCGACCTGCCGGCCACCGGTGGTCACGGCTACCTCAAGCACCCCAACGGCATGGACCGCTTCCGCGCGGCCTACGTCTCCGGCCACCTGCACCAGACCAGCGGTCGTCGCCCGACGATGCTGGGCGGGGCCTCGCCGGTGACCGGCGAGAAGATGCCGCGCTACTTCATCCCGGACTTCATCGAGAAGCCACCGGAACCGGAGACGTCGGACGAGCCGGAGGTCAAGGAAGAGGCTCAGGAGCCGGAGTACACCGACTTCCAGATCATCGTCGACAAGTTCAAGAAGCTGGCCGCGCCACCGGCGCACCAGGTCTGGCTGCCGCCGCTGGACGCTCCGGCCACTCTGGACACCCTGCTGCCGCCGCTGCAGTCCACCGACGACCGCGGCTACACCGCCGCCGGGTACTCGGGCAGCTCCCGGTTGCAGATCCCGATCGGCATCATCGACGTTCCGTACCACCAGCGTCAGGACGCGATGACACTCGACCTGTCGGGTCAGGGTGGTCATGGTGCTGTGGTCGGTGGTGTGGGTTCGGGCAAGTCGAACACGATCCGGACGATCATCGCTTCGGCGGCGTTGACGCACACGCCGCAGGAGATGCAGTTCTACTGCGTTGATCTGGGTGGTGGTTCGCTGACCACGCTGCGGGGTTTGCCGCACGTGGGTGGTTACGGTTCGCGTCGTGACCCGGACACGGTTCGCCGGTCGATCGCCGAGCTCAAGGCTGTGCTGGCCGAGCGTGAGGGCCGGTTCCAGCAGCACGGCGTCGAGGGGATGAACGACTACCGCAACCGCAAGCGTCGCGGTGAGTTCGACGACGACCCCTACGGTGATCTGTTCTTGGTGATCGACGGGTGGCGGGCGTTCCGCGAGGAGTTCGAGGCCCTCGAGCAGGACGTGCTGAACCTGGCTTCCAACGGTCTGGCCTTCGGTGTGCACGTGTTCATCACGGCCACCCGGTGGGCGGAGATCCGGCCGGCGATGAAGGACCTGATCCAGACGCGCATCGAGCTGCGACTGGGTGATCCGAGCGAGTCGGAGATCGACCGCAAGGCGGCGGTGAAGGTCCCGCAGGGCCGTCCGGGACGCGGTATGCACGAGTCGAAGCTGCACTTCCTGACGGCGTTGCCTCGGGTGGACAGCGAGAAGATCGGCGACCGGATCGCGGTCGAGGCGCAGGCAGCCGAGGACGAGCGGCGTCCGGCCCGGATGGGCTGGGAGCTCTACAACGACGACGTCTCCGAGGGCGTGGCCGACCTGGTCAACCGGGTCAAGAGCTCCTGGAAGGGCCGTCCGGCCCCGCAGGTGCGCCTGCTGCCGGAACTGCTGCCCTACCAGCAGCTGCCGCGTCCGGAGCAGCAGCCGAACCCGAAGCTGGTGCCGATCGGCATCAACGAGGACGGCCTGCACCCGGTGTACCTGGACTTCCGCGCCGAGCCGAACTTCTACGCCTTCGGCGAGCGGGAATCGGGCAAGACCGCGCTGCTCAAGACGATCGTGCGGGGCATCACCGAGCGCTACACGCCCAAGGAAGCACTGATCCTGCTGGTCGACTACCGGCGCTCGATGCTGGGCTTCCTCAACTCCCACCTGCTGGAGTACTCGGTCGGCGCCGATCAGCTCAAGTCCAACGTCAAGGACGTCTGCGCCTCGCTGAAGAAGCGACTGCCCGGACCCGACGTCACGCAGGAACAGCTGCGCGACCGCTCCTGGTGGAAGGGCCCGGAACTGTTCGTCATCGTCGACGACTACGAACTGGTCGCACCGCAGGGCAACAACCCGCTGGCCCCGCTGGCGGAGTTCATCCCGCAGGCCGCCGACGTGGGACTGCACGTCATCCTGGCCCGCAACTCCGGCGGTGCGGGACGCGCGTTGTACGAACCGCTGATCGGCAAGATGCGCGAAACGTCGGCCCCCGGCCTGGCGATGAGCGCGAACAAGGACGACGGTCAGCTGGTCGCCAACATCAAGTCCCGCCAGCTGCCCCCGGGCCGAGGCACCCTCGTCAGCCGCACCCTCCGCGGCGGCCCGCAGATGATCCAAACAGCCATGATCACCGAACAACAGCAGTGATCTGACGCTGAAGGAGCCTCCCCTCGAACCCGGTTCGAGGGGAGGCTTTTTTGGTGCGCGGCTACCTGCTGCGCGGCTACCTGGTGGGCGGGTTCCCGGCGAGGTGCTTCCAGCAGTCCATGCAGGTGGGTTCGAGTATCCAGGCGATCTCGTTGAGGTCGTGGAGCGTCGCGGCCTCGACTTCGGCTCCGCAGTAGGCGGTCGCGGTCTCCTCGGGGGCGAGCTTGGTCGCGGCGACCGGGAAGGCGTGCCGCTTCCCGGGAACGGGCCGCCACACGTAGGTCAGGTATGCAGGCATCGGGACTCCCCAGTGAGTTGGTGTCGTTAAAGGCTCTCGCGATTTCTGCAAGCCTTGCAAGGTCCACGATTGGGGGTATCGAAAGTGCTGATGAACGTCCGTAAAGTGCTTGTGTGTCGAATTCCCCGCGCGCCCGTGCGCTAGCCAAGGAACTCCGGGCTGCTCGCAACGAGGTTGGTCTCTCGATGCGGCTCGTCGGAAAGCAGCTCGGCTGGTCCGAGGCGAAGGTCAGTCGCGTCGAGAACGCCAAGCAGGGCATCGCGGAGTCCGACGTCTCAGCGATCCTCGCCGTCCTGCGCGTCACCGGCACGGACCGTGATCGACTGCTCAAGATGGCCCGCGAAATCGACCAGCCCGTGTGGTGGGAACTCGGTCGCGAGTTGCCGGAACAGCTGACTGCTCTCATCGACGCCGAGCAGCGTGCGGTTCGGATCACCAATGCCTCGTTGAACACGATCCCGGGTCTGTTCCAAACCCGGGCGTACACGCGGGAAATCATGGTTGCGGGCAGCGTCCCCGACGACGAGATCGATGACCACGTCTCGATTCGTCAGGTCAGGCAGGGCGTTCTGAGCAAGCAAGATCCGGCTGAGCTGTGTTCGTTCGTCGATGAAACTGCACTGCTACGCCCTGTCGGCGGCGCTCGTGTGATGGCTGAGCAGCTCCGGAAGCTCGTTTCAGCAGCTGACGCGCCCAACATCACGCTGCGCGTCCTTCCGCTTGAGGTTGGCGCGCACGCTGGCTTGAGCGGGACCTTCGTGGTCATGGAATTCGTAAGAGCTCGCCCGATCGTCTTCTTGGAAGGTCGAAGCTCTGGTGCTTTCATCGACGAGCCTGAAGATGTGAGCTTGTTCGACGAGGCTGTGAAAAGCCTTGACGTGCAGGCTGCGGATCCGGCTTCCTCGGTGGAGATCGTGAGCACGTACCTGAAGAAGTACGAGGGTGAGGCGGCATGAAGAGCGAGTTAGCCGACTGGCACAAGTCCTCCTACAGCGGAGCGCAGGCGGACTGCGTTGAGGTTGGGAGAGCTCCGGAGGTCGTCGGAGTCAGGGATTCCAAGAACCGCGAAGGCGATGTACTGGTGTTCCCCCAGGAGCGATGGGCCGATTTCGTGGACGGGCTACGCCGATTCGGCTGAGGGTTTGGGCTGTTCGGCTGGCATGTGAGCTACCTCCCTCGAATCCGCCCCCATGCCAGACTGCCCCCTTGTACCCTCTGCGTTCGTGATCGCTCGGTTGAGTGACGTTCATGATCACGAACGTGGAGGGGGCTCTCGATGACCACCGGGATGGAAGGCTTAGCCGCCGGCGCCTCAGCGCTCGAAGGCCAGTCGGCCGGCCTGCGAGCAGCCGTCGACAACGGCCAACTCGTCATGGACCCGGAGAGGGCCGAAGCGGTCGCCAAGGTCTACGACGAGAAGGCCGACGACCTTCGGCAACAGCGATCCCGCGCCGAGCGGCTTTTCCTCAGCGAGTCGTTTGGTGATTGCTTCATCGGGCGCCAGCTTGAGCAAAAGTTCTCAGACAAGCTTCGTGCGCCGGACACTGGTCTCCAAGCGATTCTGTTCAAGATGGAGCAGACCCTGCGCGACATGGCGCAGGCATACCGGGATTCGTCTCGCGAAATGCAGAACACCGACGAAGAACACTCCCGGCGCGTAGGACGCGTCTGATCTGATGGTGGGTATGCGAAAAACACGAATTGGTGCCGTGCTGCTTGCAGGGTTCGCGGTGACTGTTGGTGGCTGCGGCTCCGCTGGCGGAGGCGCGCAGCAAGGGGCACCAGAGTCAGCGCCGAACGTGCTGGCATCGGTGGACCCGTGCCAGGTGTTCGGGGAACAGGACCTGCGGGCTTTGGGCGTGAGCGCGCCTGGTGAGCCCCTAGACCAGGGCATTGGTGAGAAGGCGTGCGAGTTCAGCGGCGACGCTCTTGATCTGTCCGTCGTGAAGGGTGAGCAGAGCTCCTTGGCTTATTGGGAAAGTCGTCGTTCGAACATGGCTGTCTTCGAGACGAACAAGGTCGGGCAGCGCGACGGCGCAAAGATGGTCTCGACTGCATCGGTCGGGAACGGGGTATGCAGCCAGGCCGTCTTTGTTGGGCAGGGTTCTGTGTCCATCCAGGTGACAACATCTTCGGCGAGCTACCAGAACGACGACGCCACCTGTGCCAAGGCGATGGAGATCGCGCAGGTCGTCGAGCCGAAGCTGCCGAAGTAGGAACTGTCGAGGGGGAACGACATGGGGAACGGGTTCACCGACTTCGTCGGCGGCGTCGCCTCGTCTGCTGGTGATGCGTTCGTCGGCGCTGTCGGTGGTGAGACCTCCGCGCAGGAGGAAGCTCGGCTGGCACGCGAAGCTGCGGCCAAGGACGGGCGCCATGACCTCAAGGCGCTCACCCAGCAGCAGCAGAACCTCCAGCTCGATGGACACGACCCCGCGTCGATCACCCAGCAGGACAACTGGGAGAACTGGGACCAGGCCCGGCTCGCCAACCAGCTCAAGCCGTCGCTGAATCCCGAGGAGATCGCGAAATTCGGTCGGGCGTGGGAGAAGATCGGCGCCGACATCGCCGAGATCTTCGGTAACTTGGATCAGAGGGCTCGCGCCGCAGCTGGTGACGGGATGCGCGGTCAGGCGGCCGAGGCCGGGTTCAACGCGTCGAAGCCGCTGCAGGAGTGGGGTCGTGCCTTCGGTGACTCGGTGCGCGGAACGGGCCTGAAGATCCAAGAAGCCGGGGTCGCAGCCGAGCAGACCAAAGCATCCCTGCAGCCGCCCGCCGGGTACGACACGACCCGCGGGATGATCGCGACAGCGATGGGGCCGATGGGCGGTCTCATGGACGGCGCCGCGCAGATGCGCGAGCAGCGAGAAGCCGATCAGCAGGCGCGGCAGGTCGCGGAGAACGTCTACGGCAAGGGCTACCAGGCCGTCGACACGAGCACTCCGACGTTCCCGCCGCCGGTGAACCCGCTGGCTCCTCCGCCGCCACCGCCTGGTTCCGGTGACCCCGGCGGTGCGGATCCCGGCGGGTCCGGTTCGGGTTCGGGGTCCGGTGGCGGCGGCTATTCCGGCTCGTCGCTCGGCGGTGGTTCTGCCGGGGGCTCCTCGGGTGGTTCGTCGCCTGCTCAGAGCAGTTCGCAGTGGGCTTCGCCGTCGCCGACGGGTCCTGGTGCCGGTGGCGGCACGCCGCCCGGGATGAGTCCCGGTCCGGGCGGGCCGTCTGCCGGGTTCGTCGGCGGGATGCCGCCGGGAGCCGGTGCGGGCGCGGGCGCGGGCGGTCGTGGTGCCGGCGGCATGGGCGGTGCTCGCCGTGCGGGCGCAGGCATGGGTGCCGGAGGCAAGGTCGGTGGCGGCATGGGCGCTGGTGGCCGAGCCGGGATGGGCGGTCTCGGCGCGGGTGCCGGTGCGGGCGCTGCGGGTGCGGGTGCCGCTGGTCGTGGTGCCGCGGGCGCCCCCGGAGCCGGTGCCGGTGCGGGTCAGCGCGGCGAAGGTTCCGAGGACAACGAGCACGAGCGTCCCTCGTGGCTCGAAGAGCAAGAAGACATCTGGATGGACGACATGCCGAAGACCGCGCCTCCCGTTTTCGGCGAGTGACGAGCGGTTCGGCGTAGCTGGGGGAGGAAGCTTGTCCGAGCGTTGGCTGCTGCCACCGCTGTGGTTCGACCTGTGCTGGGAGATCGGCGGGTTCGACGAGTACCCGTTCCCGATCTCCGTCCGCTCGCACGGTGAGACGCTCGAAGAGCGTGCCGTGCTGCGTCAGCGCAGCCTTCCCGAGCTGCAGAAAGCCGGTCTGCTCGGGCAGAACGGCCTGACCCAGCGCTTCGCCGAAGTCCTCGGGCAGCTGGCGAAACCGGGCTTGTGGATCGAAGGGCTCTGGATGCCCGACGACACCGCCGAATCCCCGTTCAGGTTGCTGTCGGTGGCCACCGAGCAGGGCGCGCTGCTGCTCGTCCAGCAGTCCGGAGACACCGAGAAATACGGCGGTGACCTGCGGATCTCGGTGCTGCCGCGAACCTCGGTGGGCGCCGCCGCGGTGCAGGGCATGCCGCCCGCGCCCGTCGGCACACGTCCCCGCCTGGCGGTCCCGTCGGCCGACCTGGCTGCTCAGAAGCCGTCGGACGACTTCGAGGGCATCGACCACATGCAGTCCGCGGGTCCGCGCAAAGCACCGGCCGCCGAAACCCTCCTAGCCTTCGTCGAAGCCGAGCACCACCGCGACGGCCAGTTCACGGCCAACCTCCGCGACCGCCTGGGCCGAACGCACCGCTCCGCGGTCCTCAAGTGGTTCGACGCCCCGGAACCGGACGGCCGCTACGGCCTCACCCAACAGCATCGCCCAGGCGTGGGTCCGGAGATCGTCCTAGCAGGCCTGGGCCCCGCAGAACTGACCGCAGCCCTCGAGAACCGGGTAGCAGAAGTCCGCACCCGAGCCAAGAACTGATCCACCCCCACCCCACCCAGGACAGCGGTTCCCATGAGATCCCGGATTTCAGTGGAACTCAGGTACCGGATCTCAGTGGAAATCGGGCATCGGGTTTCAGTGGAAATCGGGGTCCTGATTTCCACTGAACCCGAGACTCCACCCACTCAGGTGGGCTTGGGTGGTGTGTCGGGGACGTTGGGAACACCCGGTGTTGGTGGTGGGCGGTCGTTGGTGGCGGGAGCTGAGTCGGTCCGCATCAGGTCGGGTCTGCATTCGCAGGTGTGGTGGGTCGTCTCTCACCGGGGCGATCACCCAAAGTCGTCGGCGGGTCGCGTGTGGATGTTGGTGCGGGGTGGCGGGTGGCTCTAGGGTGCTCCCCCGGGGGACGGTGCCGCCGGTACGGCGGGCCGGATGACGACGTCGCCGCCGACGAGCGCTTCGGCGACGGTGAATGGAGTTCTGGGTGTCCCTGCACGTCTCGATCGACTTCGGCACATCGAGCACATGCACGGTGGTCTCGGTCGGCGGTGCCGAGCCACAGGTGGTCGTCATCGACGGGCAGCCGTTGGTGCCCTCCGCGGTGTTCGCGGCAGCCGACGGCACGCTGTTCGTAGGTCATGAGGCCGAACGCCAGGCCGCGGTCGACCCCGCTCGCTTCGAACCGCACCCCAAACGTCGCATCGACGAGGGTGAGCTGCTGCTCGGCAGCGCCGTGCTCAAGGTCGGCGACGTCATCAGGGCCGTCCTGCACCGCGCGGTCGGCGAGGCCCGCCGCGTCGCGGGCGGGATCGCCGTCGACCTCCTCGTCCTGACCCACCCCGCAGACTGGGGTTCCGTGCGCGCCGCTGAGCTCCGGCAGGCCGCTGCCGGCCTGGGCAAGGAGATCGTCCTGGTGCCCGAACCGGTCGCCGCAGCCGTCTTCCACTCGGCTGGCAACGGCCTGCCCGACGGAGGTGCGCTGGCGGTCCTCGACCTCGGCGGCGGCACCATCGACGCCTCCGTGGTGCGCAAGCAGGGCGCGTCCTTCCAGGTCCTGGCCACCAAGGGCGAACCGAACTTCGGCGGCGCGGACATCGACCAGCTGCTGCTGGAACACGTCGGCGAGCTCGTCGGCACTGCTGATCCGGACGCGTGGCGCAAGCTCGTCGAGGGCCGCGAGATGCCTGACCGGCGACGTCGTCGCGTGCTGCGGCAGGACGTGCGCGGCGCGAAGGAGACGCTGTCCCGCCACGCCTACACCGACGTCCCCATGCCGCCGCCGTTCGCCGACGCCCACGTCACCCGGGCCGACCTCGAGAAGCTCATCGCGGCCCCGCTGGCGAAGGCCGCGGAGCTGGTGCTGGCGACACTGCGCGACGGGCAGGTCCCGCGCGGGCAGCTCGCCGGGGTTTTCCTCGTCGGCGGTTCCAGCCGGATCCCGATGGTGGCGCGACTGATCCACGAGCGCACCGGCGTCGTCCCGGCGACCCTCGACCAGCCCGAAACCGTGGTCGCCCGAGGCGCTTTGCGCGCGGTCCGGCTCGACCCCGGGCGCAGCGGCGGTCTGGCTCCCACCGGAGCGTGGGCGGGCGGCACGACCGTCCGCGACTACCCGCTGCCGGGGCACCAGCCCACCAGGGGTGAGGCGCCGAGCCGCCCCAGACCGGCGGTCATGACCGGCGACGAACCGACCCGCCCGGTGACCAGACCAGCGAAGCTCAAGCGCAAGCGGAAGGCCCCGTGGCTGGTCGGCGTCGGCGTCGGCGCCGGGGCCGTGGCGCTGGTCGCGGCGGCCGGAGCGGCCGCGCTGCTGCTCACCGGCAACCGGCCGCAGGCCGATCCGCTCGTGCCCGCGCAGCAGATGGCCGCCTACGACTACCACTTCTCCTACCCCGGCGACTGGCGTCCGCTGGGCGGCGATGCGACGAAGTTCCAGACGCTTCTCGCGCCCGGCGACGGACCGCAGGGATCGCTGGTCGCCGTCGAGGAGGGGCGGCTGACCTTCGACACCGACGGCGACCGCAACCGGGCGGTGCAGCTGTTGCGCGGCGAGTACGAGGAGAGCGTTGCGGCGGGCGAGAAGTTCTCGCTGTTCACGCCGTCCACCAGCTTCGCCGGCCGGGACGTCGTGTACTACCGGGAAACGCTGCCGGAGGCGACCGTCGAGTGGTACACGCTGTACAAAGGTCAATTCAAAGTGAGCGTGGGATGCAAGTACGGACCGCAGGGGAAGGACGACGTCGTTCGCGCTTGCGAACAGGTCGTGGGTTCACTCGGGATCGGCTGATGCATTCGCGAACGGGCTTCGTTCGGCCGAACCACGTTTGAGGTTTTCGCAACCGCAAAACCGGTGTTGACCGGCGGGTTCCAGTTTTCGCGTTCACAACAGCAACGGCTTGCCGAGAAATCCAGGACAACGGGGAACCGGACATGGCAATGTCTGCGTCGCAGGTTCATCAGAGCTTGATACCGAGTTTGAAGGGGGTCATCCAGAGATGGCTGGAATTGGTGCGGACACCGAGGCGATCCAGCAGGCGTCGGTTGACATCGACGAGGCGCGCAACGCGGTCGAGCAGGCGCTGCAGCAGCTGCAGGGCCAGCTCGAGGGCCCGGTGCAGAACTGGAAGGGTGCCGCCGCCGACGTCTTCCGCAAGCTGATGGAGCAGTACGAGCAGAGCGGCAAGACGATCATCCAGAAGCTGGACGAGCTGGGGCAGAACGTGCAGTCCTCGGGTCAGGACTACGCGCAGGTCCAGGAGGAGCAGGCGCAGGAGATCTCCAAGATCACCAGCATGCTCGACGGCTGATTTCGCTTCCGCATTCTTCGCAGATTCCACATTTGATGATCTAGACGCATTCGAGGGGACAGGTAATGAGCGAGATCAACGTCAACTTCGCGGAGCTGCAGCAGGCTTCCGACGACCTGCAGGCCGCTGCCCAGAAGATCCAGGGTGAGCTGGACGACCTGGAGGGCAAGATCCAGAAGCTCGTCTCCACCTGGGAGGGCGAGGCCGTGGCCGCTTACCAGGAGGCTCAGGCGTCCTGGGACGCGGAGGCCGCCAAGATGCAGGAGACCGCTGCCAAGATGGGCATGGCCGTGGGTGCGGCCAACGAGTCCTTCCAGGCCGGCGAGAAGAAGAACGCCGGCCGTTTCGGTGGCTGAGCTCACCTCGCACTGATTCCCGCGTTGATGGCTCCGGTGCTTTCGCCGGGGCCATCAACGCGTCCGGCGGTGGATCTCCGTTTGCGGAGGTCCGGTCGGCTTTGCCGGGGCCCCCGCCGGGCACCAGCGGGCATTGGCTATGCTGGTTTCGGCAATCTGCCAGGTCAGAACCTCGAATTAGCAACCGAGGACCCGTTTTGACCGGGCCAGAAGCCACCAAGTACCCTCATTCTTTGTTGTGCGGTGCGCGGCTGCAGTTCGCGCCAGCGGAACGGACTCGCGAAAGCGTGTCACGGTCCCGGCGGCGGTACTGGCGGACGTGCCGGTTCCACGAGAAGACCTCGTGCGAACTGTCCGACGTGATCGAGACGGGCTCCGCACTGAGATTCCGACGCGAACGACGACGAGGTAGACCCGTGCGCACGTACAGCCCGAAGCCCGGCGAGGTGACCCGCGCCTGGCATGTGATCGACGCCGAGGATGTGGTGCTCGGCCGGTTGGCAACTCAGGCCGCGACGCTGCTGCGCGGCAAGCACAAGCCCACCTACGCGCCGCACGTCGACACCGGTGACTTCGTCGTCATCATCAACGCCGAGAAGGTGGCCCTCACCGGTAACAAGCGCGAGCAGGCGTTCCACTACCGGCACTCCGGGTACCCGGGTGGTCTGCGCAAGCAGTCCTTCGGCCAGGTGCTCGACTCGCACCCCGAGCGGCTGCTGGAGAAGGCGATCAAGGGCATGCTCCCGAAGAACAAGCTCGGCCGGGCCATGGGCAAGAAGCTCAAGGTCTACGCCGGTCCGGAGCACCCGCACCAGGCCCAGAACCCGCAGGCGTTCGAGATTAAGGCGAAGGTCGAGAAGTGACTGACGAACTGCAGCAGGAAGAGGCAGTGACCGCTGCCGCGGAGGAGACGGTCGAGGCCGTCGCCGCTGACGAGACCCCGGCCCCCGCTCCCGTTCCGGTTCCGACCGGTGGCGCGGTTCAGACCGTTGGTCGCCGCAAGGAAGCCGTGGTCCGCGTCCGGCTGGTGCCGGGCAACGGCGGCTTCAAGCTCAACGGCAAGACCCTCGAGGACTACTTCCCGAACAAGGTCCACCAGCAGCTCATCAAGGAGCCGCTGGTCACCGTCGAGCGCCTCGAGAACTTCGACGTGCTCGCGACCCTGAGCGGTGGCGGCCCGTCGGGCCAGGCCGGTGCGCTGCGCATGGCGATCGCCCGCGCGCTGACCGCCTTCGACTCGGAGGACCGCCCGGCGCTGAAGAAGGCCGGCATGCTCACCCGTGACTCGCGGGAGAAGGAGCGCAAGAAGTACGGCCTCAAGAAGGCGCGCAAGGCGCCGCAGTACAGCAAGCGCTGACGCGTACCCCAGCATCACCTGCGGGAGCAGGTTCACCCCACTCGGGCGAACCTGCTCCCGCAGTCGTTTCCGGGCCTTGGGTGGTCGTGCTCGGAAGTGACCGGGCTGAAGCGACTTCGATCATGGTGGTTCGGGGCCGCGAAACCACCCGCGCACGGGGGACGCTGTGGAGTGCCGGATGACCGGTTGTGCGACGCTAGACCAACCGGTCGCAGACACGAGGAGGACTTGCTGCTGATGGCTCGGTTGTTCGGCACCGACGGTGTGCGCGGTTTGGCCAACGGCGATCTCACGCCGGAACTGGCGATGTCTGTGAGCTCGGCCGCCGCGCGCGTGCTCTACGACCGGGACGACTCGCGGCGCCGGGTGGCGCTGGTCGGTCGTGACCCGCGGGCCAGCGGCGAGATGCTCGAAGCAGCCGTCGTGGCGGGTCTGACCTCGGCGGGCGCCGACGTCCTGCGCATCGGCGTCCTGCCGACCCCGGCGGTGGCCTACCTGGTCAAGGAGCTGGGCGCCGATCTCGGCGTGATGATCTCAGCCTCGCACAACCCGATGCCCGACAACGGCATCAAGTTGTTCAGCGCGGGCGGCAACAAGCTCCCGGACGCGATCGAAGACGAGATCGAAGCCCGCCTCCACGAGCGCGTCGAGCGCCCCACGGGCGTGCACGTCGGGCGTGTCCGCGACGTCCCGGACGCCCTGCGCCGCTACACCGACCACCTGCTGATCGCCGCTCCGTCCCGGCTCGACGGCATCAAGATGGTCGTCGACTGCGCCAACGGCGCCGCCTCCGAAGCGGCACCCGACGCTTACCGCCGCGCCGGTGCGGAGGTCGTGGCCATCAACGCCGAGCCCGACGGCCTCAACATCAATGACGGCGTCGGGTCCACCCACCTCGACGTGCTGCAGGCCGCGGTGCTCGAGCACGGCGCCGACCTGGGCATCGCCCACGACGGTGACGCCGACCGCTGCCTCGCCGTGGACGCCGCGGGCGACGTCGTCGACGGCGACCAGATCATGGCGATCCTCGCGGTCGCGATGTGCGAATCCGGCGAGCTGGCGGACAACACGCTGGTCGCGACGGTCATGAGCAACCTCGGGCTGCACCTGGCGATGCGCGAGCAGGGCGTGTCCCTGCGCACCACGGCCGTCGGCGACCGCTACGTGCTGGAGGAACTGCGCTCGGGCGGTTACTCGCTGGGCGGCGAGCAGTCCGGTCACGTCGTGCTGCCCGGCCACGCCACCACCGGTGACGGCCTGCTGACGGCGTTGCGCCTGATGGGCCGCGTCTCGGCGACCGGCACCCCGCTGGCCACGCTGGGGAAGGTCATGCGCCGGCTGCCGCAGGTCCTGGTGAACGTCCGCGTCGCCGACAAGGCGGCGGTCGTGGTCGCCCCCGAGGTGACCGCCGCGGTCGCCGACGCGGAGGTCGAGCTGGGCGAGACCGGGCGGGTCCTGCTCCGCCAATCAGGCACCGAACAGCTGGTCCGGGTCATGGTCGAGGCGTCCAGCGAGCAGAACGCGCAGGACATCGCGGACAGACTGGCAAAGATCGTTTCCGCTATTCGGTGATCTTTGTGATTTGAGTCTCCACAGGGCCTCGATCTGTGAGACCCTGCTCACATGGGTGCCATCGTCGTCGCCATAGTTGTCGGTCTCATCGCCGTCGGACTCGTTGTCGGGATCCTCGCGCTGGGTGCGCTGATGCTCGGAGCTCTCAAGGCTGTCAACGCAGCCCACGAGAGCCGTTCCTGGTACGTCAACCGACGCCATCACAAGGTGTGAGAATCCGATGCGCCTCCTCGGCGACCTCTGGACGGTCCTGATCGTCCCGCTCGTATGCATGCTCCTGGGCGCGCTGGTCTTCGCGGTCATCCTCGCCCAGAGCTGGGGCCTGCCGACGCTGTTGCACTGAGTGCCGTCGCGTCCGCCGCTCCCGTTCGGTAGGTTCGCGGTGCGATCACGGCTGGACGGAGGCGGAGTGCGATGAATCTGACGATGACGCTGGTTGGGCTCCTCCTCGGTGTCGGGCTGGGCTTCCTCGTCGGATTCCTGGTGTTCCACGACAAGGGGCGGACCGGTCACGGCCGGCATCCGCAGTTCGCCCAGCCCCCGCAGTGGCAGGCCACTCCGCCGCAGCAGCAGTGGCAGCAGGCGACGCCACAGCAGTTCCCCCCTTAGCAGGCGACGCCACAGCAGTTCCCCTTTCAGCAGGCGACGCCACAGCAGTTCCCCCCTCAGCAGGGCTTCGGCCAGCCGCCCCATCCGCCCCAGTGACCTGCGCGGTCGTCAGCGTCGTCGCCACCGGAGGAACGCCTTGGTCTCAGCTGTCATCTTCCTACCCGTCGGATTCGGGATCGGGTTCCTCATCGCATTCCTGATCTTCCGCACACGGCCAGGACAGCAGGGCTACCCGCAGCAGCCGCAGCCCTGGGGCCAGCAGCAGTGGCCGCAACAATCGCAGCAGTGGGGGCAGACGCCGCAGCAGCAGTACCCGCCGCAACAGGGCTACGGGCAGTACCCGCAGCAGTGATGTGCGGGGAAGGCACCCGCTGATCCGCAGCCGGTGGGCGATGGTGGCCTGCTGCTGATCGTGGCGCGATCGCGCTCGTGACGTGCTGGTCAAGGGGAATCCCGAGCAGTCACCGCCGTCCAACGGCCACCCACAGCAATATCGGGCCCGCGGCCTCCGCAGCAGTGGGGCCCAGATGCCCACATGCCGCAACGGCAGTGGGGACAGGCGCCGCCGCAGCAGCAGCCTCCCCAGCAGCAGTACCCAACGCAACAGGGCTACGGCCAGCCGCACCAGTGACCCCTTCGCGGATGCAAGTACCTCCTCCGTTTCAGCCTCTCAGCCGCGCAATCCTGCGAAGATGAGGAACCAGGCAGTCTTGGTTCACGTCGGAACCTGTGCTTGAGCGCCGCATGAGCGACGGAGGGTTCCTTTGACGGAGGGGGAAGGGTGACCGGGTTCGGGGCAAACGCCGGTGAGTTCTCATCGGCAGGTGGAAGCATTCGCGCTGCGGCGGATCCTGTCCGCGATCAGCACAGCAAGAACATCGCCGACATGGGGATGGGGCAGGCCGACTTCGGCAAGGCCCATGGCGAGAACTTCCAGCCCTACGACCAGGCGATGAAGAAGATCTCCAAGTGCGTCGCGAGTCTCGCCGACGGCATGGACGACTTCGCCGGGAAGCTGGAGAAGACCGGCTCCGGCTACACCTGGTCCGACGCCGACGCGGCTAGCACCGTCGGAAAATCCGGGGGTAACTGATGTCGGACGAGAGCCCGAAGTGGGAAGACGTCAAGAAGCTACTCGACGACCCCAACGTCTCTGACGATAAGAAGCGTGAGCTGACACTCGCCTACGCCCAGAACTCCGACGAGATCTGGGGCAACGGCATCAATGATGAAGTTGAGCCCTACCTCGACAAGTACGACGACGGCATGTGGCGCGTCGGAGGGGAGGGTTTCCTCGAAAACCCCGTCGACAACCTCAATGAGTCTTACAAAGACGCCAAGGGCGAGTCTGACAAGGCCGCGAAGGCGGAACAGCAGCACGACCAGGCCGTCAAGGACGGCAAGGGCAAGCTCGACGACGTCCAGCGCAAGTCCGAGAACGGCGAGAACGGCGGGGCCGGCGCCAGATCAGGCGACGAGCTGCTCGACGCGGGCAAGCCGGGGCTGAGGTTCTTCGAGCGGTGGGTGCCGCTCTACGAGAAGATCGAGAACGACTACGGCGACAAGAGCAAGGTTCCGAAGCTCGACAAGCTCAATGAGCACTACGACGAGCAGCGGCAGCTCAACTTCGACAAGTTCGCCAAGAACATCGAAGACCTCAAGAGCGCCGAGAAGGGCATGCGCGAGTCCGTGCAGACCATGTCCGACAAGCTCGGAGGCTTGTGGAAGGGCTGGACCGGTGGCGCGTCGGACGCCTCGCAGGACTTCTTCTCGTCGAAGTTCACTCCGACAGCGCAGGAACGTGTGATCCAGACGGTCAGCGACGCCGCTTCGACCACGCAGGACACCGTGAAGGCCGTGTCGAAGATGATTCGCGAGAAGGCCAACGCCGCGCTGGAGCTCGACAAGTTCTCCGAGCGCATCGGTGAGAAGGCGGAGCAGGACTGGGACACCACCATCACGGTGGCGAACGACACCGAGGACGACACCACGCTGCGCAAGGCCTGTCAGATCTGGGGAATCCCGATCGAGGAAGAGTGCGGTGACTTGTCCGACGCAGCTCGGGACAAGATCAAGCAGGAGTGTCACAAGGTCGTCCGCCACACCTTCGCGAAGCAGGTCGAGGACACCTGCGCGGGCTTCGTGAAGATGTGCGAGGACACCAAGAAGAACATCAACGACGCGTGGAAGAAGCTCAACGACGAGTTGGGCAAGGCCGAGGAGAACCCCTTCCAGAACCCGGGGCCGGCCGACAAGGGCGGCGACCAGGAACCCGGTGGCCAGCAGCAGCCCGGAGGCCAGCAAGGCGCTGGTGGCGCCGGCAGTGGCGGCGGGGCCGGTGCGGGAGCCGGCGGTGGTGCCGGAGCCGGCGGCGGTGCGATGCCTCCCACTCCGGAGATGCCCAAGCCTCCGGAAATGCCGGAGATGCCGCAGGTTCCGGGCATGCCGGGCCACGGCGGACCGGGCGGGCCCGAGGGAGAGAAGGTGACGCTCGGCGAGGGTCAGAACGCCGTGACCGTCCAGGAGCCGGGCGCGGACGGCAAGACCCAGGTCCAGCTGACCGGGCCGGACGGCCAGCCCAAGACCTACGCGGTCGACTTCGGGCAAGGCCAGCCAGGTCAGATGCCCGGCCAGCCAGGAGCGGCGCCCGGCGGTGCGCAGGCGATGCCCGCTCCCGCGCCGGGGGCACCCGCTCCGGGTGGCCCGCAGCCGATCCCTGTCCAGGCGGGACCGGACGGACGCGCCGTCATCCACGAGGGCGACCGCACCATCACCCTGGAACAGGGACCCGGGGGTGAGATGAAGGTCAGCGTCGACAACGGCGGTGGTCAGCCCCCGCTGAACCAGACGATCGACTTCGGTGACGAGCCGCAGCCGCCGAACCTCGGTGCGCCAGGTTCTCCGGCAGGCGGCGGGATCATCGGTGGTCCGTACCCGGCCGAGCCGCCGCAGCCCGGAGTACCGCCGGTGGAGCCGGGTGTTCTCCCGGCTGAGCCCGTCGCTCCGGCCGCTGCCGTGCCACCCCCCGCGCCCGATCTCGCGGCGCCCGGTGCGGTAGGTGGTTTCACGACGATGCCTGCGCCGGACACCAGCGGTCTTGGCACGATGCCCGCGGCGGACACCAGCGGTTTCACCACCATGCCTGCGGCGGACACGACCGCTGAGCCGGTTCCGGGCTCCCCGGCCGCGACCACCGCGCAGGCCGCGGGCGTCGCTTCGTCGGCGCCTTCCGACGATGGCGTGCACAACTCCTTCGGGAGCATGGCGGGCAACCTCTTCGGTGATGCCTCGGACGCGGCGTCTCCCGCGAACTCGGGTTCCAGCGGTCTTTCCTCGCTGGCCGGCGGCGATCCAGCCGGAGGTGCGGCACACGGCGCGGGTTCGACAGGTCTTTCCTCGCTCGGCGGTGATCCAGGTGCGGGTGGTCAGTCAGCTGGCTCGCAGAGCGGTCAGGGCGGTTCCTCCGCGATGGGCGGCGGAATGATGGGCGGCATGATGGGTGGTGGTCAGGGTGGCCAGCAGGGCGGCGACCAGGAGCGCACCAATGCCAGCCCGTGGCGGACCGAGGGCCAGCTCTTCGACGACGGGGTGGATGCGTCGAACGTGCGCTTCCGCTCGGTGCTGGGTGAGGACCGGGATAAGTGAGCCTGGTGGATACCGGTGAAGGAGTGCAACGGTGACCGCGATCAGTGAGAACGCCAAGGCGTTCCGCAACGCGATGGAGGGTCTGGCACGGGAGAACTCGGCGAGCGTCCGCGCCGTCGAGCAGAACTGGGCCGACTCCGCGAAGGCCGCCGACAAGTCCGCGCAGGAGACCACGGAGAAGGGCCAGAAGCTCGTGGAGCGCATCCGCGAGCGGGCCGAGAACCTCCGTCGCGCGGACGAGAAGTCGGGCGTGCAGGAGATCTCGGTGGGCGAAGAGCCGGCGACCGTCGACGCGGATCCGGAAGTGGAGCGGTTCTCGCAGGAGCTCTACGCAACTCAGAAGAGCAAGGTGGAGGAGGCCGCCGCGACGACCGCGCAGTCGGCGGAAGTCGCGGTGCAGCAGGAGAATTCCGGGTCGCAGCAAGGCAACTACGGCCAACCGGCACCGCAGGCTCCTGCGCCGGAGAGCAGGTGGAACGTGCAGGCAGGCCGTTTTGGCCGCCGGAACGAGCAGCAGCCGGCCCCGCCACCTGCCGCGCCGAAACCGCCTGCTCCGCCCAAGCCCGCCCCGCGACGGCAGCCCGCGTTCGACGACGACGATGACTACGAGAACCGGAGCTGGTTGCGCTGAGCGCGTTTTCGGGCCGTGATTCGCTGGATCACGGCCCGAGGTGTCACTGCTGCGGATAGCCGCCCGGCGGTTGTTGCGGATATCCGGGCACCTGTGGGTACCCGGGCTGCGGGTAGCCCTGTTGCGGATAACCCTGCTGGTGCGGGTAGTTCTGCTGGAACTGCGCGGGTGCGGCCATGGCCGTCGCTCCGGGCCTGGGCTTGAACGAGTTGCGCACCGCCGGCACGAAGGCGAGACCGGTGACGATCGCGCCGGGCAGGAAGGTCGCCCAACCGGCGAACGGCGTGAGCGCTTCGAGGACCGAGTCTCCGTGTTCCGGATCCATGGTCATGAACAGGAAGACGATACTCCGCACCAGGTTCGCCAGCAGCAGGATGGTGCCGCCGAGCAGGACGAACGACGAGATCCAGAGCCGAAGGATCAGCAGAACACCACCGGCAATCAACGCCAGACCACCGGTCGCGCACAGCAGGATGTTGAGCAGGTTGTCGATGCCGTCGAAGAAGATGTAGATGCCGGCGATGATCGCGATGGCAGCGGCGATGATGCCGATGATGCGTCCGGCGTTGGCGCTCTGCGGCTGTTGTGGATAGCCCTGCTGCGGCGGGTAGGGCTGCTGTGGATAACCCTGTGGATACCCGACCTGCGGTTGCGGATGGGCAGGTTGCTGGGGGTATGCCTGCTGCTGCGGATAGCCCTGCTGGGCGAATCCAGGCTGCTGGGGCTGGCCGTACGGGGGCTGCGGGGGCGTCATGGTGCCCGATTGTCGCGCACCTTCTGACCGCTGTGGGCGAGATCCGCACCGAGAGCTCGCCGCGGCGAAAGGGTTCCGGCCAGCTCTAGGCGGCGAGTTTTCCGTGGGTGTTGACCTGGTCGATGGTGGCGCCCTTGATGTTCTCGTTGAGCAGGAGGTCGCCTCGGCGGTCGTTGGCGAGGGCGCGGAGGAAGAACGCCGTGAGCAGGCCCTTGGCGATGCGCTGGGTGTGGTACTCCGGCTTGCCGTGCAGCAGGAGCTGGGTCCAGTGCACACCTTCGGTGAAACCCAGGTGGGTGGCCTTCTTGATGGTGCGCATCTGCACCGGTCCGCCCCAGGCGCGCGAGATCGGTTCGGCGTTGGCCACCGGGGGCGTCAGCAGGTCGTCTCCCGCGGCGAGGTGCAGGGCGGGGGCCTTGACCTTCGCGGCCGCCTCGAGCGCCGACGGGAGGGTTTCGGCCGCGGCCAGCGTCGCCACGGCCTTGATGCGCGGGTCTTCGGCCGCGGCCAGGACCGCGCAGCCGCCGCCCATGGCGTGACCGGCGGCGCCGAGCTTGTTCGGGTCGACGCTGATCTGACCGTCGCCGAGCCGGACTCCGGCGGCGATGTCCAGCGCCGTGCGCATGTCCTCGGCGTAGAGCCGGTGGGAGGCCAGCGGGCCGCGTTGGGTCGCCGGGGAGGCCACGACGATCCCCCAGCTGGCCAGGTGCCTCATCAGGGCCAGGTAGCGGCGCGGCGGTTGCAGCAAGCCGTGCCCGAACACGACCGCGGGCAGGCTCGTCCCCGTGCGCGGGGTGCAGACGATGCCGGGCAGACCGACCAGCGCCAGGTCGCCGTGCATGACGTCGTGCGGGCCACGACGGGACAGCTCGACGAACGCGTGCTTCGCGGAGGGCAGCTTCTTGGCTTTGCGCGCCATGGTCGACAACGGTAGCGGATCTACGCCGCCGCGCGCGTTGAGAGCTCGTGCCGTGATCCAATCGCTCCGCGGTGCCCGGAGGGTGGAGCTCCCGCGGCTCCGCGACCCGCCGGAGCGATGTGGGTCACCAGGGCTCCACCATGTTCCGTTCGGCCGGAATGACTACCCTGACTCGCGTGTGCGGCATCGTGGGTTACGTAGGACATCGCCAGGCGCTGGAAGTCGTGCTGGGCGGACTTCGGCGACTTGAGTACCGGGGTTACGACTCAGCAGGCGTGGCGCTGCTCGACGGTGAGGGCGGCCTCGCGGTGGAGCGGGCAGCCGGAGCGCTGTCGAACCTGGAGAAGAAGCTCGCCGAGAGCGACGGCTCCCAGTTCGAGGGCAACGGCGGCATGGGACACACCCGGTGGGCGACCCACGGTGCGCCTACCGACCGCAACGCCCACCCGCACCAGGACTCGGCCGGCCGCGTCGCAGTGGTGCACAACGGCATCATCGAGAACTTCGCGCAGCTGCGGGCCGAGCTGGAGGCCGACGGCGTCGAGATGGCCAGCGAGACCGACACCGAGACCGCCGCGCACCTGGTGTCCGCCGCCTACGCGGTTGGACCGACCGCCGGTGACCTCACCGGCAGCGTCTGCGCCGTGGCGCGACGCCTCGAAGGCGCGTTCACGCTGGTCGTGACGCACGCCGACGAGCCGGGCACGATCGTCGCCGCCCGCCGTTCCTCCCCGCTGGTGGTGGGCGTCGGCGAGGGCGAGCACTTCGTGGCCTCCGACGTGGCGGCGTTCATCGAGCACACCCGCGACGCGGTGGAGCTCGGCCAGGACCAGGTCGTCACCATCACCCGCGACGGCTACCGGGTCAGCGACTTCGACAACACCGACGTCGAGGCCAAGCCGTTCCGCGTGGACTGGGACCTCTCGGCCGCCGAGAAGGGCGGCCACGACTACTTCATGCTCAAGGAGATCGAGGAGCAGCCGGAGGCGCTCGCCGACACCTTGCGCGGTCACTTCGCGGGCGGCCAGATCGTCCTCGACGAGCAGCGGCTCACCGAGCAGGACCTGCGCGACATCACCAAGGTGTTCATCGTCGCCTGCGGCACGGCCTACCACTCGGGTCTGCTGGCCAAGTACGCCATCGAGCACTGGTGCCGCATCCCGGTCGAGGTCGAGCTGGCCAGCGAGTTCCGCTACCGCGACCCGGTCCTGGGCCGCGACACCCTGGTGGTGGCGATCTCGCAGTCCGGTGAGACCGCCGACACCCTGGAGGCCGTGCGGCACGCGCGGACCCAGCGGGCGCGGGTGCTGGCCATCTGCAACACCAACGGCGCGCAGATCCCTCGCGAGTCCGACGCGGTCCTCTACACCCACGCGGGCCCGGAGATCGGCGTGGCCGCCACCAAGACGTTCCTCGCGCAGATCGCGGCGAACTACCTGGTCGGGCTGGCCCTGGCGCAGGCTCGCGGCACCAAGTACTCCGACGAGGTGGCGCGCGAGTTCGACGAGCTCGCCGCGATGTCCGAGGCCGTGCGCGAGACGCTGTCCACCGTTGTCCAGGTCCGCAAGCTCGGCCAGGAGCTGGCGGACTCGAAGGCGGTGCTGTTCCTCGGCCGTCACGTGGGCTACCCGGTGGCGCTGGAGGGCGCGCTCAAGCTCAAGGAACTCGCCTACATGCACGCCGAGGGCTTCGCGGCCGGCGAGCTCAAGCACGGCCCGATCGCGCTGATCGAGGACAAGCTCCCGGTCGTGATCGTGATGCCCTCACCGACCGGCCGGGCGCTGCTGCACTCCAAGATGGTGTCCAACATCCGCGAGATCCAGGCGCGTGGCGCCCGCACGATCGTCATCGCGGAGGAGGGCGACGAGGAGATCAAGCCCTTCGCCGACGAGCTCATCACCACCCCGGCCGTGCCGACGCTGCTGCAGCCGCTGGTGTCCACGATCCCGCTCCAGGTCCTGGCGGCGGAGATCGCCCGGGCTCGCGGTTACGACGTCGACAAGCCGCGCAACCTCGCCAAGTCCGTCACCGTCGAATGACACCATCCGGGAACGGTTGACGTTCGGCGAGAGGGCTCGTGATGCAGGGTGTGTGGACTCCTGACCAGATCCGGAGTGCCGAGCAGCGGTTGTTCGCGCGGACACCCGAGCCCGCCGTGATGCGCCGGGCCGCCTACGCGGTCGCGGGGCAGTGCGCCCGGATGCTGGCCGACCAGACCGGTGGCGTTGCCGGCCGGCGGGTCGCGTTGCTGGTCGGGGCCGGGAACAACGGCGGCGACGCCCTGTGGGCGGGCGCGTTCCTGCGGCGGCGCGGGGTCGGGGTGACGGCCGTGCTGCTGGCGCCGGACAAGACCCACGAGGCCGGGCTCGCAGGGCTTCGCCGCGCGGGAGGCCGGGCGGTCGCCGCCGAGGGCGCGAACGCCGACACCTCCGGGATCGGGGCCGAGGCCGCCGACGCGCTGGAACGGGCGGACTTGGTCATCGACGGGATCGTGGGCCTCTCGGCGCGCGGCCCGTTGCGCCCCACCGCCGCCGAGCTGGTGCGACGGGTGCTGGTGCCGATCGTGTCCGTGGACCTGCCCAGCGGCGTCGATCCGGTGAGCGGAGCCGTGGAAGGGCCTGCGGTGCCGGCGGATCTGACAGTGACGTTCGGCGGGCTCAAGCCCTGCCACGTGCTCGGGACCGGGGCGGTGCGCTCCGGCGAGGTCACCGTCGTCGGCATCGGCATCACCGAGGAACTGCCCGAACCGGAGATCGCGCTGCTCGACGCCGCTGAGGTCGGTGAGGAGTGGCCGATCCCGGGCCCGGCGGACGACAAGTACAGCACCGGAGTCGTCGGCATCGCCGCCGGTTCGGCGACCTACCCGGGCGCCGCGGTGCTCGCGACCGGCGCCGCGGTGCAGGCCACCGCTGGGATGGTGCGCTACGCCGGTCCCGCCGCCGACGAGGTGCGCAACCGCTGGCCGGAGGTCGTGGCCACCGGTTCGGTCGGGGACGCCGGCCGGGTGCAGGCCTGGGCGGTCGGACCGGGCATTGGGCTCGGCGCGAGCGGTCGTGAGGTGCTGCGGTTCGTCCTGGAGTCCGGGCGCCCGGTGTGCGCCGACGCCGACTCGATCACGATCCTGGCCGACGACGAGACCGCTTGGGATTCCCGTGATCCCGATGCTCCGCTGGTGCTGACCCCGCACGCCGGTGAGTTCGCGCGGCTGGCCGGCGAAGGCCCGG
The DNA here is from genome assembly GCF_004348445.1 of Saccharopolyspora aridisoli. Lineage (GTDB taxonomy): Bacteria > Actinomycetota > Actinomycetes > Mycobacteriales > Pseudonocardiaceae > Saccharopolyspora > Saccharopolyspora aridisoli. The sequence goes on from NZ_SMKV01000020.1 coordinate 79,396, forward strand.
GCGTCGACCGGGTCTCCGCTGCCCGCGAGGTCGCCGCCCGCTACGACGCGTTCCTGCTGCTCAAGGGCAACACGACGGTCATCGCCGCACCCGATGGGCGGGTCGTGGTCAACGACGCTCGCCAGGCGTGGCCCGCCACGGCGGGTTCCGGGGATGTTCTCACCGGGCTGATCGGGGCCTTGCTCGCCGCAGGCGTCGAGCCGTTGCGGGCCTGCGGTCATGCCGCCCACGTTCACTCGTTGGCGGCTGAACTCGCCGCGCACGGCGCCATCGGCGGTGGACCCCGCTCCGAGGCCGGAGCGCCCATCGGCGCCTCCGCGCTGCTGGCCGCGGTTCCCCACGCCATCCGCGCGGTTCGGGACGCCGCGCTGCCTTCCTGACACCTCGTCGATCACCTGATGGTGGGAAGTCGCGCGGGTGTCCGGTCGCCTGCGTCTCGTTAGCGCGTTGAGCTGCGCAAAGGCGACGTGGGGCGAAGGGTGGGATGCCGGATGTGAGACCATGGACCAGCCATGAGTGACCAGCACGCGTACCGCGCCGACCTGCGGATCGACGTCGACGCGATCCGCCACAACGTTCGGGTGCTGGCGGGTCGTGCCGAAGCTTCCGGTGCTCGGACGATGGTGATCGTGAAGTCCGACGGCTACGGCCACGGGGCGCTCACCGTCAGCAGGGCGGCTCTGCAGGCAGGGGCAGACCGGCTCGGCGTCGCCGCGATCGGGGAAGCGCTCCAGCTGCGCGCGGGCGGGATCACCGCGCCGGTGCTGTGCTGGTTGTTCACCGAGGCCGACGACTTCGGTCCCGCCATCGCCGCCGACATCGAGCTGTCCGCGTCGTCGCAGGCCACGCTGGCCCGCATCGTCGCAGCGGCCGCCGCGCAGGACCGCGTCGCGCGAGTCCACCTCAAGATCGACACGGGTCTGGCGCGCAGCGGGTGCCCAGCCGAGCTGTGGCCCGCGCTGGTCGAGGCCGCCGCGAAGGCCGAGGCCGACGGGCACGTCCACGTCGAGGCCGTGTGGTCGCACCTGGCCTGCGCCGACGAGCCCGGCCACCCGTCCATCGACATGCAGGCCGAGCGGTTCCACCGCGCCTACGAGCAGGCGCGGGCCGCCGGGCTCGACCCGATCCGGCACCTGGCCAACTCCGCCGCCGTGCTCACCCGGCCGGACCTGCACTTCGAGCTGGTCCGCCCGGGCATCGCCGCCTACGGCCTCGACCCTGTTCCGCAGGCCGGTGACCACGACCTGCGCCCGGCCATGACCTTCCGCTCCTCGGTGTCCCTGACCAAGCGCGTTCCCGCGGGCGAGAGCGTTTCCTACGGGCACTCGTGGACGGCCGATGCGCCCACCAACCTGGCACTGGTCCCGGTCGGCTACGCCGACGGCGTGCCGCGCAGCCTGTCCGGCCGCATGCAGGTGTGGCTGGCGGGAAGGCGGCGGCCGGTGCGCGGCCGGGTGTGCATGGACCAGCTGGTGGTGGACTGCGGCGACGACGAGGTCTCCGAAGGGGACGAGGTCATCGTCTTCGGCCCGGGCGATCGGGGAGAACCGACCGCCGCCGAGTGGGCTGACGAGCTCGGCACGATCCACTACGAGATCGTCACCGGCATGTACCGGCCGCGGGTGACCAGAACGGTCGTGGACTCCGGACTGGAGGCGCCATGACCGAGGTGGGCCTCTTCGCGCAGATCGGCGTCCGGGAAGTGGGGCGCAGCGCACAGAGCGCTGGGCAACCGGGGCTGCGTTCTGTAACGATCTTCACGTTCTTCCGCCGCCGGAGCCGAGTGGAGGCGACGTGAAACCGGTGTGGCAGGCATTGGCCTGGACGAGCGGGGTGATCGGGGCAGCGGTCACCGGCGCCGCCGTGGGTGTGGCCGCGCACAGCACCCGTGCCGCGGTGCAGCGCAAGGGTGAGGACGCCTTCGTGGAAGAACCCCTCGGCAGGCTCCGCCCCGACCGGCACTCCACCGTCGCCGCCGACGACGGCGTCCCGCTGTCGGTGCAGGAGATCGGCCCCGCGGCAGGCGGCGATCCCGCGCTGACCGTGGTGTTCGTGCACGGCTTCGCGCTGGACTCCCGCTGCTGGCACTTCCAGCGCCGCGACCTGCCCGAGCTGCTCGGGCCCAAGGTGCGGTTGGTGCTGTTCGACCACCGCAGCCACGGCCGTTCCGGCCACTCCAGCAAGACGAACAGCACCATCGACCAGCTCGGCCGCGACCTCGACGCCGTCCTGCGCGCCGCCGCCCCGCGCGGCCCGATCGCGCTGGTCGGCCACTCGATGGGCGGCATGACGATCATGGCGCTGGCCGAGCAGAACCCCCGGTTGTTCGCCGACCGGGTCCGCGCGGTGGCGCTCGTCGGTACCTCCGCCGGTCAGCTCGGCGAAGCCGGACTGCCGCGCACCTGGCTCTCACGCGCCAACCCCGTCCCGCGCGGACTCGCGCTGCTGTCCGGGCTCAACCCGGGCCTGGTCGAGCGCACCCGCAGGATGGGCGACCGGTTGGCGTGGAGCATCATCCGCGCGCTGTCGTTCGGGGACCGCAAGGTGTCCCCGGCGGTGGTTGACCTGATGGCCGAGATGATCGGCGCCACCACGGTGGAGGTCGTCACCGACTTCCTCGAGACGATCAGCCTGCACGACCGCAAGAAAGCCCTCGCAGCGCTCAACACCTGCGAGGTGCTGGTGCTCAGCGGCGATCTCGACAAGCTCACGCCGTTCACCCCGCACGCCGAGGTGCTCGCCGGCGAGCTGCCGAACGCGACGCTGGTGAAGGTCGAAGGCGCCGGGCATCCGGTGATGCTCGAACGCCCCGAGCTGGTCACCGATCAGATCGTGGCGATGCTGCGGCGCGCCACCGGGAAGAAGTTCAAGAAGGGGACCGGGAGTTGAGCGCCGCGCTGAAGACCGTGGAACTGCCGCAGGAATCCGACACCCTGGAGTTCGGCCGCCGTCTCGGCGCCGCGCTGCGGGCGGGCGACCTGCTGCTCCTCGACGGGCCGCTGGGCGCCGGCAAGACCGTGCTGACCCGCGGCGTCGCGGCAGGCATGGGGGTGACCGGCAGGATCACCTCGCCGACGTTCGTCATCGCCCGCGTGCACCGGCCCGACGGCGACGGGCCCGCGCTGGTGCACGTCGACGCCTACCGGCTGGGAGGGCTCGACGAGATCGACGACCTCGACCTGGACACCGACCTCACCGACGCCGCCGTGGTCGTCGAGTGGGGCGAAGGCCTGGCCGACCAGCTCTCCGACACCCACTTGATGGTGCGGCTGCGGCGTCGCGAGGACGACGTGCGCGAACTCACCCTGGAGCCGCACGGCGAGGGCTGGGCGGAGCGGCTGGGCGAGCTCACCGGGTGACGGAATTGCTGGCCGGGTTCCCCGGTCTGCTCGCGCTCGCGATCGCCGCTGCCGTGCTGTTCGCCGAATCCGGTTTGCTGATCGGTGTTCTCCTGCCCGGGTCGGGGACGGTGCTGGCGCTGGGCTGGCTCGCCGGGCAGGGCGCGCTGCCCGTCTGGGCGGCAGCGCTGACCGCGTCGCTGGCCACCATCGCCGGCTGCCAGCACGGCTTCCTCCGCGGTGCCCACCGCGGTGCGCTGAACCGGCGCCTGGTCGACCGGGTCGGCGAGCAGCGCATGGAGCGCATCGAGACCGCGATGGGCGGACGCGCCAAACCCACCACCGCGATCTCCCAGTGCTTCGCGGTGGTCCGGACCCTCGTCCCACGGCTGGCGGCCCGCTCCGGCATGCCTCACCTGCACTTCAGTGCTTGCAACGTCCCGATGGGCGCGCTCTGGGGCATCGGTCTCACCCTCCTCGGCGCTTGGTCCGGTGAGGCGTACACCCGCGTCCGCACCGCTGTGGGACTCCTCGGCCTTCCCCTCGTAGCCCTCGCCGCGGTGGTCCTCGGCCTGGTCTGGTGGTTCCGTCGTCGCCGCGACTTCAGTGGAAATCGGGGGACGGATTCGGAATCAGGGTCCGACTTCCACTGAAATCCGAAACACCCCTCGACGAGGTGATTTCGCGTCGGCAAGTGCGGGAGGAGGACCTCGGTCAGGCTGTGGCGCTGAGTTCCGTGGAGAGGTCCTTGGCGAGGCGTTGCATGAGCGGGATGACCTCGTCGGTGGTGATCCGGGTCATGCGGCCTTCGGGGCCTGAGATGGAGATGCCCGCGCCCGCCGGGGCGCCCGGGACCGCCACCGCGTAGCAGCGGACGCCGACCTCCTGCTCGCCGTCGTCGATCGCGTAGCCCTGCTTGCGGATGCGGTCGAGCTCCTCGTGCATCGTCTCGACTTCGGTGATGGTGCGCTCGGTCTGCGGGTTCATCGCCGTGCGGGACAGCAGCTGGGTGACCTCGTCGCTGGGCATCGTGGCCATGACCGCCTTGCCCACGGCCGTGGCGTGGGCGTCGACCCGGCGTCCGACCTCGGTGAACATCCGCATCGAGTGCGGCGAGGGGACCTGGGCGACGTAGACGATCTGCGCGCCGTCGAGCACGGCCATGTTCGCGGACTCGCCGGTGGCCTCGGTCAGCTCCGCGAGGTACGGGCGCGCCCATGAGCCCAGCGCGCGGCTGGCGGTCTCGCCGAACCGGATCAGCCGCGGTCCCAGCGCGTACCGCCGCGAGGGCTGCTGCCGGGCATAACCGCTGTTCACCAAGGTCCTGATGATGCGGTGGATGGTCGGCAAGGGCAGTCCGGACCGCTCCGCGAGTTCGGACAGCGCGACCTCACCGCCAGCATCGGCCATCAGTTCCAGGAGCTCGAAGGTGCGCTCGACCGACTGCACCCCGCCGCCCTGGTTCGCCCGCCGTGGGCCAGTGGTCATCGCAGAACTCCCTCTCCCGGATCCAGTCGAAGTCTAGTTCGTGGTGCGTGCGCCAGCTCATGTTGCTTTCGACGCTATGTGGAAACTAACATCCACGATGCAGAATTTCATTGAGGATGTTCTTCGCTTGTGACGAACCTGCTCGCGAGTGCGCGCCGGCTCGTCACGCGGCAAGGTGAGCCATCAGCCACCGTCTGAAATCCGGCAGCAGAAAGAGGTGGACGATTCATGTCCGAAACGGCAGGGGTGAAGGTCCTCGGCGGCGCCGTCGAGCGCGGCGATGAGATCCTCACCGCCGAGGCGCTGCAGTTCGTGGCGGGCCTGCAGCGCGCTTTCGGCGCGCGGCGCGATGAGCTGCTCGAACGCCGCAAGCAGCGTCGCGCGGAGGCCGCTGAGAAGGGCCGCCTGGACTTCCTCGAGGAGACCAAGCACATCCGCGAGGGCGACTGGCAGGTCGCCGCGCCGCCGGCCGACATCGCCGACCGCCGCGTGGAGATCACCGGCCCGACCGACCGCAAGATGGCCATCAACGCGCTGAACTCGGGCGCGAAGATCTGGCTGGCCGACCTCGAGGACGCCAACACCCCGCACTGGGAGAACGTCGTCTCCGGTCAGGTCAACCTCCACGACCTCGTCCGCAAGCAGATCGAGCTGCACATCCCGGGCGGCAAGTCCTACACGCTGCGCGACGACGTCACCCACGCTGTGCCGCTGGTGCGCCCGCGCGGCTGGCACTTCGACGAGAAGCACATCGAGGTCGACGGCAAGCCGGTCGTGGCCGCGCTGGTCGACTTCGGCCTGCACTTCTTCCACAACGCCCGTGAGCTCATCAACCGCGGCAGCGGCCCGTACTTCTACCTGCCGAAGATGGAGAGCCACCTCGAAGCGCGGCTGTGGAACGACGTGTTCACCCACGCGCAGCAGGAGCTGGGCATCCCGCACGGCTCGGTGCGGGCCACGGTGCTGATCGAGACCTACCCGGCGGCGTTCGAGATGGAGGAGATCCTCTACGAGCTGCGCGACCACTCCGCGGGGCTCAACGCCGGTCGCTGGGACTACCTGTTCAGCGTCATCAAGACCTTCCGCGACTCCGACAAGTACATCCTGCCGGACCGCAACGCGGTGACCATGACCGCGCCGTTCATGCGCGCCTACACCGAGCTGCTGGTGAGCACCTGCCACAAGCGCGGTGCCTTCGCCATCGGCGGAATGGCCGCGTTCATCCCGACCAAGGACGACTCCAACGCGGCGGCGATGGACAAGGTCCACGCCGACAAGAAGCGCGAGGCGGGCGACGGTTTCGACGGTTCGTGGGTCGCGCACCCGGGCCTGGTGCCGATCTGCTTCGAGGAGTTCGACGCGGTCCTCGGCGACAAGCCGAACCAGATCGAGCGCAAGCGCGAGGACGTCAGCGTCACCGCCGACCAGCTGCTCGCCGTCTCGGAGACTCCCGGTGACAAGACCATCCAGGGTCTGCGCGGCGCGGTGGACGTCGGCGTGCGCTACATCGTGTCCTGGCTCGGCGGCAACGGCGCGGCGGCGATCCACAACCTGATGGAGGACGCCGCGACCGCCGAGATCTCGCGTTCGCAGATCTGGCAGTGGCTGCACAACAACGTGCAGCTGGCCGACGGCCAGACGGTGACCCTGGAACTGGTCCGGGAGGTCCTGGCCGACACGGAGAAAGCGCTGCGCGGGGAATCCGGTTTCCCGACCGAGAACCTCTCCCGCGCGGTTGAGCTGTTCGAGCAGGTGGCGGTGGCCGACGACTTCGTCGACTTCCTGACGCTGCCCGCCTACGAGCAGATCGACTGATCCGTCATCGCGGGGGTGCCGGAGAACTCCGGCACCCCCGCTTTGGTCTATTGGGAGGGTGGAAGTGGCTGAAACCTCGTTGGACTCCGCTGAAGTCGCTCGGCGACTCGCGCGCTTATCCGCTGTGGACGATCACGTGGCTCGGACCTACCCCGGCGCCAGATCCGACCTGCAACCGGTGCACACCTGCTACGTTCCTGCGGACCGGGTGGACGCGACCGTGCTGCGGTCCTGGTCCGACCAGGCGCTGGCGGCGCTCGACGAGCACGCTGCCACTCCGTCCCGGCTGGCCGAGGTCCTGGGCCTGACCCAGGAGATCGCCGAAGCCGTGCACCCCAGGGTGCGGGCGAAGCTGGCCGGTTCTCCCGTGCAGGACTTGCGGATCGACTTCGAGGACGGCTACCGGGCCGACGCCGAGGACGCCGACGCCGTGCGCACCGCCGGTGTCGTGGCCGACTGGCTGCGGGACGGGGTGGCCCCGGCTAACTTCGGACTGCGGGTGAAGTCCTACGACACGCACGAGCTGCGCGAACGCTCGGTGCGCACGCTCGACGTCTTCCTCACCGCGCTGCTGGCCCGGACCGGCGGAGTTCCGGACGGCTTCGTGCTGACCTTCCCGAAGGTCGTCGACGTCGCGCAGGTCGAGGTGTTCGTGGAGGTCCTGGGCCTGCTGGAGCAGCGGTTCGGGCTCGGTGAGGGCGCGCTGCGCTTCGAGGTCCAGGTGGAGACCACGCAGTCCATCGTGGACTCCGAGGGCCGGTTCGCGCTGCCGCGCTTCCTGCGCGCCGGGGCAGGCCGGGTCACCGGGCTGCACTTCGGCACCTACGACTACACGGCGTCCTGCGGTCTCACCGCCGCCCACCAGCACCTCGCGCACCGCGCCTGCGACTACGCGCGGCACGCCATGCAGGTGGCCGCAGCGGGCACGGGGGTGTTCCTCTCCGACGGCTCCACCAACGTGCTGCCGGTGGACGACCAGGTCATCAAGGGCTGGCAGACCCATTACGAGCTGGTGCGGCGCTCGCTGGCGCACGGCTTCTACCAGAGCTGGGACCTGCACCCCGCACAGCTGGTGACCCGCTACGCGGCGGTCTTCGCGGCCTTCCGCGACTCGGCACCCGCCGAAGCGGCGCGGCTGGCGGCCTACACCGGCACCGGTTCCGCCGAGGTCCTCGACGAACCGGCCACGGCCCGCGCGCTGGCGGCCTCCTTCGTCCGGGCGCTCGACAACGGCGCCACCGATGCCGACGAGGTCACGGGCCTCACCGGTCTCGCGGAAGCCGACCTCCGAGCCCTCGGCCGCCTCTGACCCGCGCTCTCGGCGTGGCGCTGCGCGTCGCGCCGAGAGCCTCGCGGTGGACGGGGGCAGCTCTGGTCCGCGAACCGCCCGCGGTCGAAGTCCTCATCGGCCGGTCAGTTCGGACCAGAACTGCCCGACTCGCGGAGCGATCTGCCCCACCGAACGCCCCGGGCGTTGTTGACTGCGTCGACGACTTCGTGAACTACTTCGCCGATCTCCGCGTCGAACCGTGAGAACGCCGGGACCGCGAGCTCGCGGAGTCCTCGGAGGAGCGTCGGAAAGCCCTGGCCGACGCCCGCGCGGCCCTGTCGCCGACACCACGCCAGGGGACCTTCCGAGGAAGGAACCGCTGTGACCAGCACTCTGCTTTCCGGCTCCGCGACGCACGTCGGCGGACGGGACAACAACCAGGACTCCATGCTCGTCGCCGAAGGGCTGTTCGCCGTCGCTGACGGCATCGGGGGATTCGTCAACGGCGACGTCGCCAGCAGGCTCGCCCTCGACACGCTGGAGAGCGCCTACGCCGCCGACCGCACGGTCGCCGGACTGCTCGGCGCGGCCCGCGAGGCGAACGAGGCCGTGTGGCTGAGGTCCAACGCCGACGGAACGTCGATGGGCACCACCTTGGTGGCCGTGGCCATGACCACCGACGCGGGTGCTGTCGCGGTCAACGTCGGCGACTCCCGGCTGTACCGGTTGCGCGGCGGGGAGCTCGCGCAGCTCACCGACGACCACACGGTGCTGGCCGAGCTGCTGCGCAGCCGCGAGGTCAGCGACGACGACGCGCGCAACCACCCCCACCGGCACGTGCTGACCCGAGCCGTCGGCGTCGGACCCGAGGTCGAGATCGACCACGCCGAGCTGTCCACCGATGCCGAAGACCGCCTGCTGCTGTGCACCGACGGCCTGTTCAACGCCCTGGAGAACGACGAGATCCGGGAGCTGCTGGGCGCCGACGCCGACCCGCAGCGCATCTGCGACCTGCTGGTGGGAGCCGCTCTCGACGCTGACGCCGACGACAACGTCACCGCCCTGGTCCTCGACGTCCACTAGGGGCACGTCGAAGTGGCGAGCGGCTCAGGCCTCCTGCACGCACCGCCGAGCAAGAAGACCGCGATGCGGGCGGGGGGTTGCTCCGGCGGGTTCGGTGTGTGGGGATGGGGTTGTGGAAATTCGGGGTGCGGTGCTGCAGGAGTGCGGTCGTTCGGGGCCGTGGGAGATGACGAGACCGCTCGCGGTGACCGAGGTCGAGCTCGATGAGCCCGGTCCGGGCGAACTGCTGGTGCGGATGGAGGCCGCCGGGGTCTGCCACTCCGATCTGTCCGTTGTGGACGGGAACAGGGTGCGGCCGGTCCCGATGCTGCTGGGGCACGAGGCGTGCGGCCGCGTCGAGCGCGTCGGCCCCGGTGTGACCGGCGTTCGAGCCGGTCAGCGGGTCGTTCTGTTCTTCGTGCCGCGCTGCGAGGAGTGCGATGCGTGCCAAGCGGGCGGCAAGAGGCTGTGCACCCCCGGGTGGGCCGCCAACGGCGCCGGAACCCTGCTGTCCGGTGAGCGCCGTCTGAGCTGGGACGGACGCGAAGTGCACCACCACTGCGGGGTTTCCGGCTTCGCAACGCACGCCGTGGTCGACCGCCACTCGCTGGTCCCGGTGCCTGACGACGTGCCGCCGGACATCGGTGCGCTGCTCGGCTGCGCCGTGCTCACCGGCGGTGGGGCGGTGAAGAACGCCGCCGCGCTGCAACCCGGCGAGGACGTGACGGTCGTCGGCATCGGCGGTGTCGGCGTGGCCGCGGTGCTGGTCGCCAAGGCCCTCGGCGCAGGCAGCATCACCGTCGTCGACCCCCTCCAGAGCAAGCGCGAACGCGGCCTGGAGCTGGGTGCGACCACGGCGCTCTCGCCGGACGAGGCCGTCGACAGCGGGAGTCGCAGCTCCGTGGTGATCGACGCCAGCGGCAACGCCCGAGCGTTCGAGACCGCCGTGCAGGTGACCGCACCCGCCGGGCGAACGGTGTCGGTCGGCCTGCCCTCGCCCGACGCGCGGGCCAGCATCTCGCCGCTCGCACTGGTCAGCGAAACCCGCACGATCATCGGCTCGTTCCTGGGAACTGGCCTGCCGCAGCGGGACATCCCGGAGTACGCCGAGCTCTGGCGCGCCGGGAAGCTCCCCGTCGACGAGCTGGTCTCCGGCACCGTCGGCCTCGACGGCATCAACCGCGCCATGGACGAGCTGGCCTCCGGCCGGGCCATGCGCCAGATCATCCGCTTCTGATCCAGCGGCCTTCGGGCGAACCGTCCTCCACCGATCCCGCGGTCGCGGCAGACTGTGCTCGAACGTCGTGGAAGGGACCGGGGATGGAACAGGACGCGCTCGACGCGCTCAAGGACCAGCTGGGCGATCACCAGATCTTCGGTGAGCCCGTCAGCCAGGGCGACACCACGCTCGTCCCCGTCGGGGAGGTGCAGCTCGGCGGGGGCTGGGGCGGACGCAGTGACGAGACCGGAGGCGGCGGTGGAGTGCGAGCGCGGGCGATCGGCGCGTTCTCCCTCGTCGCCGACGGGACGGTCGCCTGGCATCCGGCGGTGAACGTCAACCGGATCGTTCGGGGCGGCCAGCTCGCGCTGGCGACAGCGGTGGTGGCCTGCGCGATCGCCTTCCGCCGTCGCCGCTGAGGCTTCTGAGACGCGGCGGAGCCGCTCTTCCAGGTGTGGGACAGCTCGCACCGCCGCTCAGGTTCTGCGACTGGCACCGCGCGAAGCAAAGCAATTCCTGAACGACCTTCCTAGGCGCCGACCGAGCGGGGGTCCATGCCTGACCAGGCGACCAGCTTCGCGGAGACGTCGGCGATGCTCGGCCGGGACTTGGGATCCGGAGTCAAGCACTCGTCCACGGTGCGCGAGAGCGCGGCGGGCAGCCGCCGGTGGGTGCGCAGCGGTGCGGCCCGTTCGTCGCGCTGCGGGTAGTGGCGGCTGCCGCCTTCGGTGCGCTCGCGGTGCGAGGCGGACGCCCACGGCGTGGTTCCCGACAGCGCCTCGTACAGCGTCACCCCGAGGCCCCAGACGTCGGCGGCGGGCGACATGCGCTCGCCCCTGGCCTGTTCCGGCGAGAGGTAGTCGAACGTGCCCGCAGAGCTCTTCTCACCGATCCGGCACACCAGGCTCAGGTCCAGGAGCACCGCGCGGCCACCGATCTCGACCACGTTGGACGGTTTCACGTCCAGGTGCACCCAGCCGTGCCCGTGAAGGTAGTGCAGCGCCGAGCACAGCTGGATGCCGAGCACCGCGGCGTCGAGCGGGCGGAGCCTGCCGAGCTCGGCGATCAGGTAGCTCAGGGTGTGCCCGGGCAGCGTTTCTGTGATCACCGCCGGACGCTCGGGTTCGGCGGTGCGCACGATCTCGTAGCCGCGCAGCATGTGCGGGTGGGTGAGCTGGGTCAGCAGCACGCCCTCGTTGCGGAGCCAGGCGATCGCGCGTTCGTCGGCGGCGCGCTCGGGTCTGATCGTCTTGGCGATGCAGCGGCAGGACCGCTGCTCGCTCCACACGTCGTAGACGTCGAGTCGGCTACCGCGCCGCAGGTGGTCGACGATCCGGTAGCCGGAGGCGAGGGTGTCGCCGGGCGCCAGAGGCGCTCCGGGCGGTCCCCAGCTCTGCTCCAGTTCGCCGTAGTAGTAGGAGGAGGTCAACGAATCGGTCAACACCGCTGCGGTCAGCTGTGACTGCGGTGCCGGCGGCGGTGGTCGTCGCTGCTGTCGCGGCGGCGGCGGTGGTCGCTGCTGTCGTGCCGGCGGCGGCGGTGGTCGCTGCTGCTGTCGCGGCGGCGGCGGTGGTCGCTGCTGTCGCGGTGTCGGCGGTGGTGGTCGCTGCTGCCGCGCGAATGGTGTTGCTTCGCCGGGGACACCATCTGGAACAGCTTGGAAAGGTCCACTGCGCACTCCCGAAAGGCCGGTGATCATTCGGGCGACACGGGGGGCCGCCCATCAGACCATTGTTCCGTAGATCGAGTGGCCGATGCGACCGGTTTCGGATGAAAAGAGCATCACGCAGTGGATGAAGAACCGCGGCTGGTAATGGCGAATGCCATCACCAGCCGCGGTCGAGGGAACTCCAGCCCAGCCCGGACCTCAGCCCTGGGACGCGACGGCGGCCGCGGCGTCGACGACGCCGTAGCCGTACACCGGGTTGTACACCCCGCGCAGGCCGGCGATCGGGGTGCGCGCGGTGGAGATCAGCGCGTCCTCGATACCGGCGGCGTCACGTCCTTGCGCGCCCAGCAGCGCGGCGACCCCGGCGACCTGCGGGGCGGCCATCGACGTCCCGGCGAGGGAGTCGTAGTCGGCCTGCCCGCACTCCGGCTTGCCCATCCCGCGCGGAACGCTGGACCACACGTCGGCGTCGCAGTCCTCCAGCGACGAACCGCCCGGGGCGGAAACCGCCCGCATGTTGAGCTTGACGCCGAGGTTGGAGTAGAACGCGTGCATCTCCTTCGAGTCGGTCGCCGCGACGCACAGCGCGCCCGCCTCCCAGGACGGGGTGTCGCACAGCGGCGCGGTCTCGTTGCCCGCCGATGCCACCACGACGACACCCTTCTCACGGGCGTAGGCGATGGCGTCCTTGGTGGCCGACTGCAGGCCCAACAGGGTCAGGACCTGGGTGCCGGGCTGGGCGCCCAGGCTCAGGTTGATGACGTTCGCGCCGTGATCGGCGGCGTAGCGAACACCCGCCCCGATCTCCTCGAACGTGCCCGAGCCGTTCTCCAGCGCCTTGATCGGCATGATCTCGGCGTTCGGCGCGACGCCGGCGATGCCGACGCCGTTGCCCGCGGCGGCGGCCGCGATCCCGGCGACGTGCGTGCCGTGGACGTCGGATTCTTGGCCGACGCCGTCGGGACCGGTCCAGTCACCGTTGCCGCACGGCCCCGGTGCTCCGCCGCAGGCGAAGGTGGCGCCGGGGACCAGCCTCCCGCTGAACTCGGGATGTCCGAGGTCAACGCCGGTGTCCACGACGGCGATGGTCTGCCCGGCACCCGTGCTGCTGGCCCAGGCTTCTGGCGCGTGCAGTTGCTGCAAGCCCCACTGCTTCTCTATGAGCGGGTCACCGGCGGCTGCACCGGCGCTCGCTTGCGTTGCCACCAGCGATAAGCCGACCAGGCTCGCGGTGACCAGGGTCCGCATGCGCATTGCGACTCCCATTGGGTTGGCTCGGCATTTGGCGGATCAACGAGCCGGTCGGCGAATAGTTTCACTCGCAACTGTGATTGGACCGTTCACGGGGGCAAGTTGCTTCGGCTGGAGCAATGCGGAGGCGATCTGTCCGATTAGGTGATCCTCATGAGGAGCGGTCGCTTTCCCGCACTCACGGCATGCGCGGTTCGCGCCGCTTGCCGAACAGCAGGTTCAGCAGCAGAGCCGCGATGCAACCGGTGCTGATCCCGGAGTCGAGAACGGTGCGCATCGCCTCGGGGAAGTGGTCGTAGAACGAGGGCGTCACGACCGGGATCAGCCCGATGCCGAGCGCTCCGGCCACGATCAGCGCGTTGTGCGGGTCGCCGAGCCCGGCCGTGCTCAGGGTGCGGATGCCGCTGGTGGCCACCGACCCGAACAGCACCAGCGCGGCGCCGCCGAGCACCGGCTGCGGCACCAGTGAGACCACGGCGCCGGCCACCGGGAACAGGCCCAGCAGCACCAGCACGCCGCCGCCGGTGGCGACCACGAACCGGCTGCGCACGCCGGTCAGCGCGACCAGGCCGATGTTCTGCGCGAACGCGCTGCAGGTGAATCCGCCGAAGATCGCCGAGATGGCGCTGCCCGCGCCGTCGGCCCGGAGGCCGGCGGCGATGGTCTTCTCGTCGGCGGGACGGTCGACGATCTCGCCGAGCGCGATCATGTCGGCGGTGCTCTCCATCATCGCCACCAGCATCACGATGCAGATGGACAGCGTGGCGGTGAGGCTGAACGTCGGCGTTCCGAGCTCGAAGGGCACCGGGAGGTTGAACAGCGGTGCCGACTCGAAGGTCGAGGTGTCGACCAGGCCCATCGGCCAGGCGACGAGACTGCCCGCGAGCAGGCCGATGAGCAGCGCGATCCGGTTCAGGAAACCGGTGAGGAAGCGGTTGAGCAGCAGCACCAGCACGAAGGTGACCGCGCCGAGCAGGATCTTCTGCGGTGCCGCGTAGTCGGGGGCTTCGCTGTCCTGCCCGGCGATCCACTTGATCGCCACGGGCATCAATGACAGCCCGATCAGGGTGATCACGGTGCCGTTGACCACCGGCGGGAAGAACCGCACCAGCCGGGAGAAGTACGGCGCGGCGAGGAAGGCCAGCACTCCGGCGATGAGCACCGAGCCGTAGACCACCGACAGCGGGTTCTGCGATCCGCTCTGCTGGGCGACGATGGCGAGGATCGGCGCCACGGACCCGAACGTCACACCGTTGACGAACGGCATCCGGGCGCCGATCTTCCACACCCCCAGCGCCTGCAGGGCGGTGGCCAGGCCTGCGGTGAACAGGCTCGCGCCGATCAGCAACGTCATCTGCAGCGGTGGCAGCCCGATGGCCTCGCCGACGATCAGCGGTGGTGCCACGACTCCGGCGTACATCGCCGCGACGTGCTGGATGCCGAAGGCGATCATCCGGGTGGTCGGTAGCACCTCGTCGCACGGGTGCGTGGTGCTGTCGGTTGTGGCCATGTTCTTCGCTCCCAAACCCGCAGGGCTACATCGTCACGTCACTATCGGCACGAGTTGTTCTTTCCCGGTTTTCGTTGTGTTGCAACGCTATTGCGGTCCACGATGGACTTCTGGGCAGGACGGACCGGGCGTACCGCCAGGAACGCCTTCACCTTCAGGGGATTTCGTCGGACTCGCGTTGAACGAGCGGCGTGGCCGCGAGTCGTGAGCACGGTGCTCGTGGCCCGCACCGCCGTGCAGGACGAGTCCGTCAGCGGAGAGTTCTCAGAACTCCGCGGTGCTGTACCAGGCCATCGGCGCGTCATCGACGTCGTCGCGGCGGACGACGCCCTCGATGAGGCCGTAGGGGCGGTCGGCGGCGAAGAAGACCTCGTTGTCGTTCTCCAGCCCGAACGGGGACAGGTCGACGAGGAAGTGGTGCTTGTTCGGCAGCGAGAGCCGGACCTCGGCCAGCTCCGGGTGCGCTTCCAGCGCGGCCTTGCCCATCTCGTAGAGGCTCTGCTGCAGGGCGAGGCTGTGCGTGGTGGCGAATGCTTCCAGCATCGTGGCACGCACGGACTCGAAGCTCTTGGTCCAGTCCACGTCGGTGTGCAGGTAGCGCCAGCGGGCGGTGACCGCGGTGGCCAGGATCCGGTCGGTGGTCTCGGGCAGCGTCGTGTACCGGTCCTTCGGGTAGCCCCAGAACTCCGAGCCGGTCGACTTGAGCACCACCAGGTCCTTCAAGCCCGAGACCACGTGCGCCTGGTCGCCGTCGATGGTGACCGCGGTCGTGCGCTTCTCGTCGCTCGCCCGGGAGAACGAGTGGTCGTGACCGGTGCCCTCGACGGGGATCCGCTGCCAGCCGTACTCGTCGATGAGGATTCGCGCGCCGTTGATGCCCTCGGCGGAGGACACGAAGTGCCTGCCCAGACGCAGCGCGAAGTCCTCGATCTCACCGATCTGCTGCTGCTTGGCGAAGGCGTAGACGGTGTTCTTCTGCGTGTCGGTCGGCAGCACCCTCGCGTTGTCGCCGGACAGGTGCACCTCGTCGAGGTCGCCGCGCAGCGAGGTGCTGACGTTGAGGTCCTTGATGGAGTGGCGCGGCGTCGAGCGGTCCACGGTGACGATGCGGACCTCGGCCTTGCCGTACTGGTTCGGGCCCATGGAGATGCCCATGATTCAGCTCCCTCGGTAGGTTGAGTAGGCGAACGGGCTCAGCAGCAGGGGGACGTGGTGGTGCTGCTCGGGGTCGGTGATCCGGAAGGTGATGGACACCTCCGGGTAGAACGTGGCGGTGCTCCGCTGGTCGAAGTACGCGCCGGTGTCGAAGGTCAGCCGGTAGTCGCCCGCGTCGAGGCGGTCTGGGCCGAGGTCGCGGCAGCGGCCGTCGGCGTCGGTCCGGCCGGTCGCCGACTGGGTTCCGCCCGGCAGGGGCTTCCCGTCGGCGGTCTCCAGTCGGACGGCGACGCCTGCGGCGGGCTCGCCCTGGGCGGCGTCGAGGACGTGGGTGGTCACAGCGCTCATGGTTCGATCACTTTCGCCAGCCGCAGTGCGGCGATCTTGCGGAGTTCGGAGTCGACGATGCGCAGCTCGTCGTCGGGCTTGTTGTCGAGCCGGGAGCGGAGGATTTTCAGGAGCTCCTCGCCGCTGCGACCGCTGGCGCACACCAGGTAGACGTGCCCGAAGCGGCGTTCGTACTCCAGGTTGGCGGCCCGGAGCTCCTCGGCGAGGTCCTCGCCGACCCCGGCCTGCTCGCGGCGGGAGAACTCGGCGCCGCGGCCGGTATCGGCGGGTCGTTCACCGATGCGGGGGTGAGCGGCCAGGGCTCGGAAGATCTCGGTGTCGGTGAGGTCCGGGGCGGCGTTCGCGGCGCTCCGCTGCACGGCCTCGGCGTCGGCGAAGGGGCGCGCATCGGCGATGTCGGCCGCCCATCGGGTGATGTCCAGGCAGTTCAGCAGCCTGTCGATGAGTTCGGCCCGAGGTGATTCGTTGAGCCGTCGCACACCGGTGGTGGTAGCCATGCGCTTCTCCGCTGAAGTGGTTCACATGCCGGCTCGATCGTGCCGAGAGAGCTCGGTGACCGCAGGTCCGGTCCGGTGCGCAAAAAGCTACGACCACCCCGACGGGGTGTCAACAGTTTGTTGAAAAGGCCAGGTCGGCAGGGTCCTGGAAGGGTGGCAGGCAGGCGTGGGTCAGTTCCGCGCCTGGTCGCGGTTGAGGTAGTTGTACACCGTGAAGCGGCTGACGCCGAGGGCCTTGGCGACGGTCTCGACCGACTTGCGCATGCTGAACGCGCCGCGCTCCTCGAGCAGCCGGACGGCCTTCTGCTTCTCCGGGCGGGGCAGGTCGGGCAGCCTCGCGCCGAGCTCGGTCTCCACCTCGCGTATGAGGCGGTCCAGGGCGCTGGTGAGCTCCTGGCCCGGCACGCGCACGGCGACCGCCGGAGAACCTTCCCAGTTCAGCACGATGTCGCCCGGTTCCCGCTGGTCCACGGGCACGGCAGTGGCCCCGATGTGTTCCAGCAGCGGGGCGATCGCGTTGGCCAGCGGATGCATCGTGACCAGCCTAGACCCGGTCGTCCTCAGCGGTGACCTGCAGGGTGATCCGGTTCGCCCCCGCCGCCAGCGCTTCGTCCAGCACCTCCGCCAGCGCGGGCAGCAGCTGCTCGCGGTCGCCGCTGATCGCCGTGCCCAGTGGGCCGAAGTCCGGATCCAGACCCGCCGCCAGCAGGCAGTCCCGCGCCGCCAGCGCGTGCGCCGGTGGCTCGCCCTCGCCCTCGAACGGTTCCGTGGTGAACTCTGCGCGCAGCATCATCGGACCGACCTCCCTGACCGAGACGGTAGCGTCCGCGTGCAACCACGACCCAGACGGGAAGCCGATGAAGACCGACCGATTCGACGTCAATCTGTCGATCCTGTTCACCGAGCTGGATCTGTTGGAACGACCGGCCGCGGCCAAGGCGGCGGGGTTCGACCGCGTCGAGTTCTGGTGGCCGTTCGAGGCCGCCGTGCCCGCCGAAGCCGACGTGGAGAAGTTCATCCGGGCCATCGACGACGCCGGTGTGTCGCTGGTAGGACTGAACTTCTACGGCGGCGACCTGGCCGCGGGTGAGCGAGGAGTGCTGTCCGATCCGGACCGGGCCGGGCAGTTCGCGGCCAACATCGACGTGCTCTGCGAGATCGGCGAGCGCCTCGGTTGCCGCGCGTTCAACGCGCTCTACGGCAACCGCATCGACGGCGTGGACCCGCGCGCCCAGGACGAGGCCGCCACCGAGAGCCTGGTGCGCGCCGCCCGCGGCGTCGCCCGGATCGGCGGTACCGTTCTCATCGAGCCGGTCAGCGGGATCCCGAACTACCCGCTGCGGACCGCCGCCGACGGGCTCGCCGTCGTCGACCGGGTGCGCGAGGCCGGTGAGGTGGACGACGTCCACCTGCTGCTCGACCTGTACCACCTGGTCACCAACGGTGACGACCCGAACTCGGTGCTCGACCAACGCCCGGGAGCGATCGGGCACGTGCAGATCGCCGACTCGCCGGGACGCGGGGAACCCGGCACCGGATCGATCGACTTCACGCACTACTTCAGCCGGCTCGACGAGGTCGGCTACACCGGCCACATCGGACTCGAATACGAACCCAGCGGCGCCAGCGCCGAATCCTTCGGCTGGATGGCGAGCTGAACCAAGGAGGCGTCACGTTGCCCGGTCCCGTCCTCATCGCACCGGACAAGTTCAAAGGCACTCTCACGGCACCGGAAGTGGCCGAGGCGGTCGCCGCCGGGCTGCGCCAGGCGCGGCCCGACGTGGAGCTGCGGCTCGCCCCCGTCGCCGACGGCGGTGACGGCACCGTGGACGCCGCGCTGGCCGCCGGGTACGCCCGGATGACCGTGCCGGTCAGCGGCCCCACCGGGTACCCGGTGGACACCGAGATCGCCTACGACGGGGAGACCGCCGTCGTCGAACTCGCCTCCGCCTCCGGCCTCGCGTTGCTCGACCCCGATGACCTGGACGCACTCGGCGCCTCCAGCGACGGGACCGGCGAGGCGCTGCTGGCGGCGCTGAGCACCGGCGCCCAGCGGATCGTGCTCGGTGTCGGCGGCAGCGCCTGCACCGACGGCGGTGCCGGGCTGCTCACCGTCCTCGGCGCGAGAATCCTGGACACGAGCGGAAATCCGGTCGCACCCGGTGGCGGACCGCTGGCCAACGTCGGTGAGATCGACCTGTCCGGGCTGGATCCCAGGATCGGTGAGGTCGAACTGGTCCTCGCCTCCGATGTGAACAATCCGCTCACCGGACCGAACGGCGCCGCCCACGTCTACGGCCCGCAGAAGGGCGCGAACCCCGAGCAGGTGGAGCTCCTCGACGTCGCTCTGGCCCGGTACGCGCGGGCCATGCGGGCCGCAGGTGGACGGGACGTCGCCGAGCAGCCCGGCGCGGGCGCGGCGGGCGGAGTCGGTTTCGCCGCTCTGGCGGCGCTTGGCGCGACGATGCGGCCCGGCGTGGACGTCGTCCTCGACCTCGTCGACTTCCACAGCCAGCTCGACGGCGCGGGTCTGGTCATCACCGGCGAAGGCGCGCTGGACGAGCAGACCCTGCACGGCAAGGCCCCGGCCGGGGTCGCGGATCGCGCCATCGGAGCGGGGATCCCGGTCATCGCCATCGCGGGCCGCTGCGACCTCACCCAGGAGCGGCTGGCGGCGGCGGGCATCGACGCGGCCTACGCCCTCCTCGACGTCGAACCCGACCCGCAGCGCTGCATGGCCGACCCGGCCCCCATCCTGACCGACCTCGCCGCGACGTTGGCCGAGAACCACCTCTGAGCCGCCGGATCGAGAACGGCCCCTCCCGGTGAACCCGGGAGGGGCCGTTCTCGATGCGCTGGTGCTACTCCGACTCGGACCTTCGCGGGATCAGGGCGACCACCGCGATCAGCAGCACGACGATCACCGCGCCACCACCGATGCTCAACCAGAGCACGTAGCTGCCGCTGCCGGACTCACCCGGCGGAGCCGGGGCGACGTTGAGGTAGAAGCCGCCCTCGGTGGCGTGGCCGTCGTCGAAGACCGTCTGGTACTTCACCGTGTGCAGACCGGGTTTCAGCGCTTCGATGCGGACGGTCACGTGGTTGCCGTCGACGTCCGCCTCACCCGAGACGTGATCGGCTCCCGAGGGGTCCTTCACCTCGATCCGAGGCGGCTTCGACTCGTCCAGGGCTCCTGCGAAGTCCATCTCGATGCGGTCCACCCCGGCCTGGGCGGTTTCACCTGGGCCGGGGGAAGCGGAGTTGAGCCCGCTGTGCGCGAACGCGGTGCCCGCGCCCAGCAGGACCAGCAGCGCGCTCACGACCGCACCGACGGTGGTTCTCAGAGGTTGGCGCATGCGATTCGGTTGTCGGTGAACTCGGCCGGGTGGACCACGAGCGACTTGGCGGCCTCGGCCGGCTTGTCGTTCTCGGCGGTCATGAAGCCGCGACCGGTGGCGTCAGCGGTGAACGCCAGGTGGATCTCGTTGGGCGGCATCTCCGACCCGGCGGGGTCGAACTTGAAGTGCTCACCGCCGGCTTCCTCCGCGCACGGCTTGGCGTGCACGTGGGCCATGTACTTGCCGTTCGGCGCCAGACCGGTCATCTCCAGCGTGACCGTCGTGCCGCCCGGGTGGATCGCCAGCCACGCGGTGCCCGCGGCCTGGTCGGTGCCCGGCGCACGAGTGGGCAGCAGCGTGAACGCGTTGGTGCGCAGCTGGGCGCCTTGGACGTCCTTGGCAGGCGTGGCGTTGGCGTCGCCCATGTTCATCTGCATGCCGCCACCGGCGTGATCACCGCCGCCGTGCTGCATGTGCGTGCTGTGGTCCTCCGACGAACCACCGCCGCACGCGGAGAGGACCGCGCAGGCGACGACCAGCCCGGCGGCGAAAGACTTGCGAAGTGTCATGCCCTCATCAACTTCTCTTGTTACCTGTGCTCGTTCTGCTCAGCGGTGCGGGTGGCGGGGCCCGGTGAGCCTCCTGGACCAGGTGCGCCACTCCTGATGTGCGCCGATGCACGGCGTCGCAGCGTACTCGCCAGGAGACGTGCCAGAACCCGCGGCGGTGCGAGCTGATCAGGTGGTTCGAACGGCTCGCGGATGCGCCGCTTGCTCGCACATCGAGGCGGACCTCGGTTCGATCCTTCGCGAGAGCTGTGTGGCCGGGCGGAGGGTGCCCGCCCGGCCACACAGCTCACATGTTCTCGGCGGCCTGCTTGATGGCCTGGCGGATCCGGCCGTAGGTGCCGCAGCGGCAGACGTTCTCGATCTTGTCGATGTCGGCGTCGGTCGGTTCGCTGTTCTCGTTGATCAGCGCGACCGCCTGCATGATCTGGCCGGGCTGGCAGAAGCCGCACTGCGCGACGTCCCGGTCCAACCACGCCTGCTGCACCGGGTGCAGCTCGTCGTCGTCGGCCAGCCCCTCGATCGTGGTGATCTCGGTGCCGTCGGCGTCCTCGGCCTTGACCATGCAGGTCTGGACGGCCTCGTCGTCCTGCAGGCAGGTGCAGGCGCGGCAGACGCCCACACCGCAGCCGTACTTGGGACCGGTGATGCGCAGCTCGTCGCGCAGCACCCACAGCAGGGGCATCTCCGCGGGGACGTCGACCTCGACGTCCTTGCCGTTGACGGTGAACTCGTACTTGGGCATGTCGCTCGGGGACTCCTTAGCGGGAGATCTCTTCAGACCGGGATCAGTAGTTGACCGGGAAGCTGCGCGGCTTGGTGCCGGTCGCTCGGGCGTAGGCGGTGGCGATCGCGCCCGCGCACACCGGAACGCCCAGCTCGCCCACACCGCCCGGCTCGTCGGTGGTGGCCGGCATGACGTGGATCTGCAGATCGGTGGGGGTGTGACGCTGACGCGCCCACAGGAAGTCCCCGTAGCTGCCCTCGCGCACCGCACCGTTGTCGATGTGGATGCCCGCCTGCAGCACCGTGGAGATCGCGTCGGTCAGGCCGCCCATCATCTGAGCTTCGATGCCGCGCGGGTTCAGCGGGATGCCCGCGTCGACGGCGATCACGGCCTTGGTGACCCGCGGTTTCTTCGGGTCGGTGGCGTTGATCTCGACCAGGCAAGCCGCGACCGACTTGAACTCCTCGTGCATCGAGATGCCCTGCGCGTGGCCCTGGGGCATCGAGCGGCCCCACTTGCCGTCCTTCATGACCTTCCGCAGCACGTCCTTGGCGCGGTCGCTCTTGGCGTTGTCCAGCCGGAAGTTCGCCGCATCGGAACCGGCCTTCTCCGCGATCTGGTCGATGACCAGGTCCTCCGCGGTGCGGAAGGTCGCCGAGTGCACCGACCGCCAGCTGCCGGTGTGCACGCCTTCCAGCGCGTAGTCGTTCAGCGAGATGGTGGTCGCGCCGAACTCGTAGGGCACCGACTGGGTCAGGTTGAAGTACAGCTGAGCGGCCGGGAGCTTGCCGATCCCGGACTGCACGGCGGTCGAGGTGATCAGGTCACCGATCCCGTGGTTGAAGTCGGTCGAGACGCTGGCCATCTTGTGCGCCCAGGACCGCACCTTGCCGCTGCGGAAGGAAGCCTTGACGCGGTGGTGCGAGGCGGGACGCATCCGGCCGTGGCGGGTGTCGTCGTTGCGGGTCCACAT
Source organism: Saccharopolyspora aridisoli (assembly GCF_004348445.1). Classification (GTDB taxonomy): domain Bacteria; phylum Actinomycetota; class Actinomycetes; order Mycobacteriales; family Pseudonocardiaceae; genus Saccharopolyspora; species Saccharopolyspora aridisoli. The sequence continues at coordinate 101,622 of NZ_SMKV01000020.1, forward strand.
CAGCTTGACCGGCTTGCCGATGGCCTTGGAGACCTCGGCGGCCTCGACCGCTGCGTCGTGGAACAGGTGCCGGCCGAAGGAACCGCCGGCGCGGGTGACGTGCACCTTGACGTCGAGAACGCCGACGGCCGCGGCGACGTCCTTCTGCACGATCTGCGGGGACTGAGCGGGGACCCAGATCTCGGCGCTGCCGTCCTTGACGTCGGCGATCGCGTAGTTGACCTCCATCGGCGCGTGGCTGACGAAGGCGAAGTCGAAGCTCTCGTCGATCTCGTCGCCGTCGCTGTCGGAGATCCCGTCGTCGAGGCTGCCGGTCATCCCGGCCAGCTTCTCCTGGATGTCCGCCGACGACATGTCGGCGATGGGGCCCGGCTTCCAGGTGACGTCGAGCTTCTTGGCCAACTCCATGGCCTGCCAGGTGTACTCGGCGCACACCGCGACACCGGTGGAGATCCGCGCGGTGCCCTTGTAGCCGGCGACGTTGCGGATGGCGGAATCGTCGTAGGACTCGACCTCACCGTCCAGCGTCGGCGGGCGGACGACGACGGCCACCACGGAACCCGGGATCTTCAGGTCGGAGACGTAGTGGGCCTTGCCGGTGACGATGGCACTGGCGTCGGAGCGGGTGTGCCCCTTGCCGAGGACCTTGAACTCGTCCGGGTTCTTCGGCGTGGCGGGCACCGAGGGAACGGCCACCTTGGCGGCGTCCTTGGCCAGCTCGGCGAAGGTGGCCTTGCGGCCGCCCGGGCCGACGATGCCGGTGCCCTGGGCCGTGAGGCCGTTGGCGGACACGCTCCACTTCTTGGCGGCGGCGGTGATCAGCCGGGAACGCGCGGTGGCGGCCATCTGGCGCAGCGGCTTCCAGAACGTGCGCACCGACGACGAAGCCGCGGTGAACTGGTTGAACAGCAGCTCGGGGCGAGCGTCGGAGAGCTCGACCACGACGTCCTGGGTGCGGGCGCCGAGCTCCTCGGCCAGCATCATCACCACTGCGGTGTTGAGGCCCTGCCCGGATTCGAGGCGCGGGAGTTCGAAGCGGACCTTGTTGTCCGCGGTGAACTCCAGCTTCATCAGCGCCATGGTCGGCGCGGTGGCGATCTCCATGAGGTCGCCGAAGTCCATGAGCCCGGAGACCGGGGGAAGCGGCAGCTGACCGGCGACCTGGCCGGGTGCGGCGGCTGCTTCGCCTTCCATCACGAACTTCCCGGCGACGGTCAGCATCGGGGCCGCCGCGACGTAGGAGAGGAAGCGTCGGCGTCGCATGCCGGGCGCCGGAGCGGCTTCCTCGTGAGCGGTGGCGGGGTGAACCATCCAAACTCCTCTCGCGCGCCAGCACTCAAAAGGCCGACCGGGACCACTCACCGAGCGGAAAAGATGTGCCGACGTACTCAAACAGGCCAAGGCAGGACTTGTCCGACTTCAGGTCCGTCGCTAACCCCGCACGATGCGGAGGGGTGCGCACCGCGTCATCGAAAATTCATTTCCGGTCGCCAGGAGTAGTCGAATTGCGACATTTGGCCGCGCGCGTCACTTCCAGTGACCAGAAGCTATTCGAAGATGACTTTCCGGGGTTGTGTTGACTTCCTCTGCGGTCGGGGGAATGGTGCTTGAAAAGTCGGTGTGGCAGGTTTTCACCTGCCAACGTCGCGAGAGCCTACCTGACGGTAAAGTAGGGTCTGAATCGCCCTTTTGGCGGCGTTTGAATTAGGCTGAACAGAGCAATCTTGCGTAGGTCCGTACCACATCTGACCGGGTGGCCAACCAGTCGGAACCGGTTCAGGGCAGGCGGTCTCGGCGTTGGAGTTCTGAAGCAGTTCACCGTGCGATGTGATGAGTGGCAATGCAATTCAGCATTGCCGAGCGCGTCTGCTAATCTTCCCGCGCATACTGCCCGACCAGCGTGTATAACAATTGTGTCGATAGGGTCCAATGGCGCGTTGACCACGCATGACTGCGGTCCTAGGCTGCGTCGTCATCTGATGCGCCGGTGGGACCGTGGAATTTTCGGCGCACCCGCAGGCCCGTCCGTTTCGGGTACGCAGGGTCGGCGTGGGTTCTTCTTGCTGCGGCCAACCAACGGAGAAGGTTTGAGACGAGGTCCATGTCAACGCTGAAAAGCTCCTTCGCCTCCGGCACGATCAAGGCGCGCCTGATGGCCATCGCACTCGTCCCGAGTGTCGCGGCCCTGCTCGTCGGCGTGGGCTTGTCCGGATACTTGATCTTCCAGGGCCTGAGCGTGCAGAACTACGTCGGCAGACTCGCCGACGCCAAGGACCCCTCGGCCAGGTTCGTCGCCAACCTGCAGGACGAGCGCCAGCTGACCCTCGTCTACCTCAGCAATCGCAACGAGCGCCGCAACCTCGACGAGGTGCGTCAGAAGTTCGACGCCTCGCTGGCTGAGATGGACGGGGTCGCGGAGGAGTTCGCCGACTCCGTGCCCAGCGAAGCGCGGAGCAACTTCGACGAGTTCCGCTCGCAGCTCAACACCGTCAAAGAGGTGCGCAAGCAGGTCGACGGCGGACCGGCCGAACTGGACGCGGTCTACAAGTTCTACAACGGCCTGTTCGACGCTTACAACATGAGCCTGCGGACTTACGTCCGGTACGCGCCGGACGCCCAGGTCTCCTACGAGAGCTCGGTGTCCGCCGACCTCATGGACGCGGCCGACGCAATGGCCCGAGGCCACGCGCTCGCCCTGGGCCGCACCTCGGTCGGCATGACGCCGGCGCAGTACCACGAGTACGCGCACCAGATCGGCGCCTTCCACGACAACCTGAACTCGCTGTCGCCGCGAATGACGCCGGTCGAGGAGCAGACCTACAAGGACCTCCAGAAGGGCTCGGCCTGGACCCGCGTCGACGCGGTGCAGGACGCCATGGAGGTCGCCGGTGCCCAGGCCGCGGCCGGTCAGGTCATCAAGGTCCCGGTAAGCACCACCGACTGGATCAGCTCCACGCACGACTTGGCGCGCGAGCTCAACGCCTTGTCGACCTCGCACTACCAGTACGCGCTGGTGCTCGGTGGCACCGTCGCCGGCGAGACGCTGCTGACCTCGGCGATCACCGGCGCGATCATCGTGCTCATCGTCCTGATCGTCTTCCTGATCGCCCTGCGGCTGGCGAACCTGCTGGTGCGGCGGCTCAACAAGCTCCGCAGCGAGACCCTGGCGCTGGCCGAGCGGGAGATGCCGTCGGTCGTGGCGCGGCTGCGCAACGGGAAGCAGGTCGACGTCGAGCGCGAGGTCTCCTGGCTGCGCTTCGGCGAGGACGAGATCGGTGAGGTCGCCAACGCCTTCAACGAGGCGCAGCGCACCGCGATCCGCGCGACGGTCGCCGAAGCCGAGACCCGGCAGGGTGTCCGCTCGGTGTTCCTCAACATCGCCCACCGCAGCCAGGTCATGGTCCACCGCCAGCTGCAGGTGCTGGACAAGGCCGAGCGCAAGTTGGAGGACCCGGACCAGCTGGAGCTGCTGTTCCAGCTCGACCACCTGGCCACCCAGTCCCGCCGCAACGCCGAGAACCTGATCATCCTCGGTGGTCAGCGCCCCGGCCGGCAGTGGCGCAACCCGGTCCTGCTGCACGACGTCGTGCAGGGCGCGGTCGCCGAGACCGAGCTCTACGCCCGCGTCGAGATCCAGCAGCTGCCGGAGATCTCGGTGCAGGGCCGCGCGGTCGCCGACCTCGTCCACCTGCTCGCCGAGCTGGTGGACAACGCGACCTCGTTCTCGCCGCCGGAATCGCACGTCGAAGTGCGCGGCAACGTGGTCGGCAAGGGCATCATCGTCGAGATCGAGGACCAGGGCATCGGCCTGGACGCCAAGAAGCTCGACGAGCTCAACCAGCTGCTGGCGAGCCCGCCCGACTTCTCGGTGATGGCGCTGTCCGAAGAGGCCCGGATGGGTTTGTTCGTGGTCGCGCAGCTGGCGGGCAGGCACGGCATCAAGGTCACCCTCCGCGACTCCGCCTACGGCGGGATCCGGGCCGTGGCGCTGGTCCCGAACCACATCGTCGCCGAGCGCGGTCCGCAGACAGAGCGTCAGGAACGCGTCGAGCAGAGCGGTTCGCAGCCCGCGGTCCCGGCCGCGGAACCGGAGAGCAGGCCGAAGATCCCGCGCAAGCGCTGGATGGAGGGTCGGCTCGACCCGGACGTCATGCCGGACCCGATCGGACCGGACAGCCCGATCACCCCGCACAACCCGGTCGGCCACGAGGCGGCCACGCAGCGCTGGACCCACCCGGGTGCCAACGGATCCGGGCCGTCCACCGGTGAGATCGGTGCGCCGCATCAGAACCCGGCCGAGCACCCTCGCGCCGCCGCGCTGCCGCGCCAGCCGGAGCCGCCGCGCCAGCCCGGTCCCCGGGTCGACGAGCAGCAGCGTCCGGCGATGGGACGGCGGGTCGCGCCGGAGGCTCCGGCGAACATGCCGGGGCTGTCGTCGAACATGCCCAACGCGTCTGGTGAAATCCTCCCGACGGAGGTCGTTGCGAACGGAACCAACGGCTCTGGTCCGCCGAAGAGCGGCACCACGGCCGGGGTTTCGGTGAACACGTCGGTTTCCAGCTCGGCCGAGAAGCCGCCGCTCCCGCAGCGCCGGCGCGGTCAGAAGGCCAATCTCGCGGCGCCGCTCCGCGCCCAGATCGACCAGAGCCAGAAGCCCGAAGCTGCGCCGCAGCAGCCCGCTCCCAGCAGCGGTCCGCCGCGGACGCCGGACAGGTTCCGCAACAGCATGAACGCCTTCCAGACAGGCACCAAGCGAGCGCGCACCAACAACGTGACCAACGATGGTGCGCAGCCAGGAGGAAACGAGGCATGACGCTGAAGGCTTATAGCAAGGAAGTTGACTGGCTGCTCAACGATCTCGTGCAGCGGCTGGCCGGCGCGGACAAGGCCGCGTTGCTGTCCTCCGACGGTCTGCTGCTGGGCAAGACGCCGAAGCTCGGCCAAGCCGACGCGGAGCACCTGGCGGCGGTCGCCTCCGGTTTCCAGAGCCTGTCGAAGGGGGCGGCGCTGCAGTTCGACGGCGGTGAGGTCTACCAGACCGTCGTGGAGATGGCGAACTGCTTCCTGATGGTCACCGCGGCCAGCGAGGGCGCCTGCCTCGCGCTGATCGCCGCCGCGGACGCCGACCTCGGCATGATCGCCTTCGAGGCGAACCGCATGGTGACCAGGGTGGGCAACTACCTGAGCTCCGCGCCCCGTGCCGCCGGTTCTCCCCTTGATGTGTGAGCGCCATGTCAGGTGGCCGAGGATGGTTCGACGAGGATGCGGGACCGGTGGTGCGTCCGTACGCCCTGACCAAGGGGCGTACGCGGGCCACGAGCTACGAGCTCGACCTGATCACGCTCGTCGTGGCGCGCCAACCGCTGCCGCCGAACGCGCGTGCGCTTTCGCCGAACTACCAGCGGGTCCTGGCGGGTTGCGGGTATCCGGTCTCGGTCGCCGAGGTCGCCGCACGAGCGGACTTGCCGCTGGGCGTGGTGAAGATTCTGATCAGTGACTTGATCGAGCGGGACTACGTGGTCTTCGGACCGGATTCGTCTCCGACGACCGGCCCGAGCCTCGACATGATGCAGAAGGTGCTGGATGGGATCCGCAAACTCTGAACAAGCCAGCCTCAACGCGGTCGCCGCGAAGATCCTCATCGCGGGCGGGTTCGGTGTCGGCAAGACGACCCTGGTGGGGTCGGTCAGCGAGATCGTCCCGCTGCGGACCGAGGAGACGCTGACCGAGGCGAGCGCCGGGGTCGACGACCTGACGGGCGTGGAGCGCAAGACCACCACCACGGTGGCCTTCGACTTCGGCCGCATCACCATCAGTTCCGACCTGATCCTGTACCTGTTCGGGACCCCGGGCCAGGAGCGCTTCTGGTTCATGTGGAACGAACTGGCCAACGGGGCGCTCGGGGCGATCGTGCTGGCCGACACACGGCGACTGGACACCTGCTTCGCGGCGATCGACTACTTCGAGGGCCGCGGGCTGCCGTTCATCATCGGTGTGAACTGCTTCAACGGCACCCAGGTCTACGACCCGGAAGAGGTCCGGCGTGCGCTGGACATCGACGAGAACGTGCCGATCATGCTGTGCGACGCGAGGCAGCGGGACTCCAACAAGCAGCTGCTGACGACCCTGATGGAGCACGTCATGGCCGTCACCCGGGCCAAGCAGCAACACGCGATGCGCTGATCCGTCCCCACGCGTGCGGCCCCCGGTACGAGCCGGGGGCCGCCGCGCTTGGCGGGGTGTGGTCCCGGGACCGCGAGCACCGGTGCCAGCTGACCCGATGGACGTCCGTGACCAGCGCTGACGTACGCTGGATAGCTGTGCTCGTCATTGCGCTGGACACCTCGACGCCTGCGGTCACGGCGGGGCTGGTCGACCTCGACGAAGGCCGCCCGCGGGTTCTCGCCGAGCGCGTCACGATCAACCCGCGCGCGCACGGCGAACTGCTGATGCCACAACTGGTCGACGTCCTGGAGGAAGCCGGTCGCGGCTTCGGCGACGTCCACGCGATCGTCGCCGGGATCGGACCGGGGCCCTTCACCGGCCTGCGGACCGGCCTGGCCACCGCCGCCGCGCTCGGCCAGGCGTGCGACCTCCCGGTTCACCCGGTGTGCAGCCTGGACGCCATCGCCGCTGCCGCTGGGGTGACCGGCCCGCTGCTGGTCGCCACCGACGCGCGCCGCAAGGAGACCTACTGGGCCGCCTACGACGGCGCGACCCGCGTCGACGGCCCGCACGTCGCGCGGCCCACCGACGTCCCCACCAGCGGATGCGCGGTCGCGGCGGGGGAGCTGGCGGAGGCCGTCGGCCTCGACGCCGTCGAGCCGCGGTTCCCCACCCCCGCTGGGCTGGTGGCCGCCGCCGCGCTCGACGCCGACCCCGAGCCGCTGGTGCCGCTGTACCTGCGGCGACCGGACGCCGAGGAACCCGGGAAGCGGAAGTCGGTGCTCACCCGGTGAGCGAGTCGGTCACCGAGGTCAAGGTCCTCAAGCTCCGGCGGGCCGACCTGCGCCGCTGCGCCCACCTGGAGCAGGTGCTGTTCGGCGGTGACGACCCGTGGTCGCAGTCGGCGTTCTCCTCCGAGCTGGACCAGGGCCACTACTACCTCGGCGCCTACCTCGACGAGCGGCTGATCGGGTACGCGGGCTTGGCGGTCAACGGCCGCCCGCCGCACGCGGAGGCCGAGGTGCACACCATCGGCGTCGACCCCGCGCACCAGGGACGTGGCGTCGGCAAGGCCCTGCTGCGCGCGCTCCTGACACGCGCCGACGAGCACCGGGCGACGACGTTCCTGGAGGTGCGCACCGACAACGAGCCGGCGATCGCGATGTACCGCGACCACGGCTTCGAGATCGTCGGCCTGCGCCCGCGGTACTACCAACCCTCGGGGGCCGACGCCCACACCATGCGACGCGAAGCCGTGGAGGCGTCATGAGCGACACTGCTCCTCCCAGCGCTCGTGCGAGCCGACCGGGCGCGGGTGCCCCGCAGGACACTGGAGGCGTCATGAGCGAGCGGATCGTCCTGGGTATCGAGAGCTCCTGCGATGAGACGGGAGTCGGTCTCGTCCGGCTCTCCGCCGACGGCCGCGTGGAGCTGCTGGCCGACGCGGTCGCGTCCAGTGTGGACGAGCACGCGCGGTTCGGGGGCGTGGTTCCGGAGATCGCCAGCCGTGCGCACCTGGCCGCCATGGCGCCGACGATGCGCCGCGCGCTGGACGAATCGGGGCTTTCGCTGTCCGATGTGGACGCGATCGCCGTCACGGCCGGTCCCGGTCTGGCCGGGGCGCTGATGGTCGGCGTCGCCTCCGCCAAGGCGTACGCGACCGCGCTCGACGTGCCGCTCTTCGGCGTGAACCACCTGGGCGGGCACGTCGCCGTGGACACCTTGGAGCACGGTCCGCTGCCGGAACGCTGCCTGGCCCTGCTGGTCTCCGGCGGGCACAGCCAGTTGCTGCTGGTGGAGGGTGTCGGGGAGAAGATCACCGAGGTCGGCACGACCATCGACGACGCCGCGGGCGAGGCGTACGACAAGGTCGCCCGCATCCTCGACCTGCCCTACCCGGGCGGTCCGCCGATCGACCAGCAGGCCAAGCTCGGCGACGCGAAGGCCATCGCGTTCCCGCGCGGGCTCACCGGCCCGCGCGACGCCAAGTACGACTTCTCCTTCTCCGGTCTGAAGACCGCGGTCGCCCGCTGGGTGGAGACCGAGCAGCGCGCGGGCCGGGACATCCCGATCCCGGACGTGTGCGCCTCGTTCCAGGAGGCCGTCGCCGACGTGCTCACCGCCAAGGCGGTCCGCGCGGCGCGCGACCACGACATCGACACCCTGGTGATCTCCGGTGGGGTTGCGGCGAATTCGCGGCTGTCGGAGCTGGCGCGCGAGCGCTGCGCGGCGGCCGGGATCACGCTGCGCGTGCCGCGTCCCCGGCTGTGCACCGACAACGGCGCGATGATCGCGGCGTTGGGCGCGCACGTGCTGCACTCCGGCGCCAAGCAGTCGCCGCTGGACATGCCGGCGAACCCGGGTCTGCCGGTGCACACGATCGTCGTGCGGTAGAGGTCAGCGGGGCAGCCAGAACGCCTTGACGGTCGCGAGGAACTCGCGGCGGGTCGCGCGCGCGTTGACCCGCCGCAACCCGTCGGCAGCCGCGTCGTGACCGACGCCGTGGGCGTCGATCCCGAAGCGCCGCGCCAGCGCGATCGAGCGCCGCAGGTGGAAGCGGGTGGTCACCACGATCAGCGAATCGTGCTCCCGGGCCGCCGTCCGGCACGAGGAGTAGGTGTCCACACCGGACTCGTCGAGCACCACGGCCTCGTCCGGGACCCCGCGCGCCCGCAGGTAGCGCCGCATCACCACCGGCTCGCTGTGCCCCCGCGACTCCGGTGACCCGCTGACGACGATCCGCCCGACCTTCCCCGCCCGGAGCAGCTCGAACGCCACGTCCAACCGCCCCTGCAAGATCCGACTGGGCACTCCGTCCCACCGAACCCCGGCCCCCAGCACCAGGGCGACCTCCGTCGCGGGCACGTCCTCGACCCCGCGAACC
>NZ_SMKV01000021.1 GCF_004348445.1 Saccharopolyspora aridisoli
GCGGTCGTCCCACCACCCCCGCCGCCCACCATCAGACTTGCGACCAAAGCCGTTCCCACAACCCCAGCCGACGCCTGCTTCGTCCAGCGGCCCTGAGCATCCCGGGGCTGCTTCGGGTTGTACGCCAAGAACTTCCCTCCACCGAGTCGATACAGCGTCCCGATGCTCTTACCCAAATCCCCACCCGTCCGGATAACGCAACGACGCCACCCGAACGGCCTATCCGCCGTGCACTCCCAACCCAACCCACCGATCCCCAATCACGACGAGTGTCGAAGTAGATCACCCGGTTGTCGCAATTTCAGCCACCCTCAGCACCAATCATGAATCCGCCTGCAGATCCTGCGGGTGATCCAGATTACCGTGATCACCTACGACATTCAGCGGTCGCGGATAGGGGGCGCGCGCTTGAGTACAGTCCGTCGGACCAGGCAAGACGCGGACAGCACGGCTTACTCGGCAATCTGGACAGTGTCTGAGGACCACGGCCTGGTCCAGGCCGTCGAGTCCCAGTTCGAGAGCTGGCTGCGCGGGAAAGGATCGTGGGACCCACCAACGGAAAAGACGGGCTACTTTGCCGGCCCTCGGGGACAAGAACTCCTGGTGGTGCACCGCGATGGGGCGGACGGTCACAGCCTGAGGCTCCGTTTGACCGAAACAGGCGCGAACGGGTCCTGGCGGACCAACTTGACCGCCCACCAGTCAGCCGACGCGGAGTCCTGGCTAGGACTCCGCGTCGAGAATCCCGGCGGGAAACCTGCCAAGGTGCCACGCCTTGCCGCTTATCTTCTCGACGCACTGAAGCTCCACGATGGCGGTACGTGGCTGTCGGCTTCTCCGCGTCGCGTCTTCGGCCCGGACGTCGAACAAGTCGCGGAAGAGGTCACCGACGTCGACCGGCAGGGCCTCTACTTCGTCGCTGGCACCGACGAGCAGCTGCCGTTCGATTCGTTCGCGGACAAGGTCGGGCACTGGACTCACGACACGCGGGGCATGGCGCAAGTGGTCGTGCTCGATCCAGCCGCCACGCGCCAGTTCGAAGAGATCCTCGGACCGAGCCACGCGGTTTCTCCCTGGACGATCCGCACTTTCGATACCGATGTCGACCCGGCGGTCCCGGCTGATGGGCGACGACATCGCATTCTCAGCACGGGTCGACTCCTCGGGCGTGACGGCACCGTCCGCTCGATTCTGGGTCGCGCGACCCGCCTGCACGCCGTGCAGCGACCGCAGCCCGCTCGGTTCTCGCCTGTCCACCGGGCACTTTCCCGCCTGGAAGACAAGCTGCTCGTTGACGACCTGCTCCCGTCCACAACACCGGAACCGGAGGCTCCCTCCGAGGTCACACCGGTCCAGGAACCCGTCGCCCCTACCGCTCTCATCCAAGTAGAGGGGATCAATGGGGAAACCACCTTCCACGACGAACAGATCGAGCTCGTCAAAGAAGTCCTCGGCATCGCGAACATCGACCGCGAAGCGCTCACGGAGATCCGCAACCGCGCCGATCACGCATCCCGGAGCACGAACGCGATCGAACGCGTCACCAGGCAACTTCAAGAACGACTCGAACGCATCGAGGAACTCGAACTCGAACGCGACATCATGCAGGAGGCCAGTGAGGAACAAGAGCTCGAACTCGCGGTATCACTGGCTGATCAGGCAAAACTCGCTGACGAAGTCCGCTGGCTACGACGCCGGCTAGCGGCATCGGGAGACGCCGAGAACGCATACCGGCTCCTGCCGGAGGAGGAAACGAGCCGCTACCCGGGCGACTTCGCGGAACTGGTGGACATGCTCGCCACCAAGTCCGGAGAGGGCGTCGTGTTCAGCGGTGACGAAGAGATCGTGCGCGAACTCGCCGAACACGACACGATCGGCCGCGTTGCCGGCGTGACCTGGGACTGCGTGCTGGTCCTCTGCGACTACGTCAGAGCCCGCGAAGCCGGCGACCACACCCACGGCCTCCGCCAGTATCTCGAAAACACACCGCAGGGTTATCGAGCCGTGTCGCCCAAGAAGTTCGCAGCCAAGGAAACCGCCCGCACGATGCAGGAATGGGGCGACCAACGCCGCTTCCCGGCCCCCACCCACGTGGATACCACCGGAGAAACCGTCATGGAAGCCCACTTGAAACTCGGCAAGGTAGGCATGATCAGCCCCCGCATGTACTACCTCGACAACTACACCCAAGACGGCAAGGTCTACATCGGCTATATCGGAACCCACCGCCGAAACACCCAGACCAACTGAGACGGACGTCCATAAGAGCGCGACCTACGCCAGGCACCCCGGCCACAGCAAGCTCGTTCACAAACGCCCTCTTACTTGGAGCTAGCACGCTTGATTTCAAGAGAGCGAGCGACCAGCAAAAATGAGGGTATCCAACGTACTAAGGATCACCATCAACGACCCACCGAACTTACTGATATTCGATCGGTCAGCCTGATGGTCAATGGGGTATCCTTGGCAGCAGCGGACTGTGTCTGCGACACCAGAGAGTCCCCGCTCAACAGGGCTGGAACCGCACGGGCAGCGACCACGACCAACGCCAAAACCAACCCGAAGAGCAAGACGAGGCTCACTTCCATTTGGACGAATTGTTTACGACGCGAAACATCCCGCCACAACAAGACCACGGCCAGAGCGCTCGAAGGCCAATTCCGACTTCGCCGTGTCTAGTCCTCCAAGGGCGACTCACAAGGAACTTGCGCACCGAGGAGATACACCAGAATCCCTACCACAGCAACGTTCGCCGTCGGTGCGAGTGCCAGCCAGAGAAACACCGGCGATCTCTGTCGAACGATACGCATGAAGTACTCTGAAAGCCTCACGCAACTTCCGATGAAACCAGCTCTCGGAGACCTCTTCATCGCCAGCTACCTCCGGCTCGTTCTTGACTGTCGGTAATTCGGAATTGAAACGGAGATTTGCACACCCCCATCGACAGATCCCGTTTAAAACCAGATTCCCGACTGTAGAGCCCTCAACGCTGTTGCGGACCTGACCTCCGAGATTCTGCCGAGCGCAGCCACTCTCACCTCCTTCACCCATCGCTCTGCAGTGATCGTCGGACTCGTGGATCGACACCCGGAACCCCCAGTATCCCCAGCTGGTGCTCCGATCATTCTAGCGTCCGACCGTGGAATAGGTACGCGACCTACCATCACAACACCACGCGCAGGCACCAAAGCTCGTGCTGCCTTCTTGCCCTACCTGACCTCATCGATCGACGGCCGACATCCACCCGAATCAGCACCATCTGACTACTCCATTCGGGCGTTGATTGATCAACTGGTAAACGCCCGTGTCGTATGCCGTTCTAACCTTCCCCGGCCTGGCTCACGTGTGACGTCAGCGCAGACGCGACCTCCTGAACGACGAGGAGATTCACCGGTTCAAGATCTGCAAGCCAAGCGACCTGGCGGCCAGGAGCACACCAACCAGGAACTTCGTAACAAGCTGGACAACATCGACTGTTCACCGATGGCCGCTCCGCCAATCGGTTCATCTGCGCGCGCATCCGAGTGAAGCTTCGCGTGGTTCCTCGGCGGATACCAGCTTGTTCCCTATCAATTGATGACAGGACCCGATCTTTGATGCATACTGGAGAGTTCACCTTCAGCAGGTGGACCCTGACTCGGCTGATGCGGACAGGTCGACCGTTCTGATGGAGGTAGTGGATGGCCAGTCCGGCCGATGCAACGCGGCAACAATTGGTGCTGGAACAGTCAGACAAGTGGGCGAAAGATCTTATCGATCTCGACCACAAGAATACGCTGGTGAACTTCCGTCATTCAAAGACTGGAAGTCTTGACCTGTCCAGATGCGAAACGGAAACCCTCGCCCGCCTCCTCGCCGGCAACAAGACCTCGTTGAAGTCCCTGTTTCAGGAAACCCAGCAACACAAAGATGCATGCACCCGGGCCATGCACCTGAATCGGAAAATCACGACTTTCCGGGAGGAGCAGGGCGTCGAGGTCGGTCGCCTGGCAAGCGGATTCGTCAAGGTCAAGTCGGTCAAAACCGGTTCCCGCCCCAGCCTGCCTCTCTACGCACCGCTCTTGCTTCGCCCGATTGCCCTCGACCCCAAGACTGCCGCAGGAAACGACTTCAGCATCTCCGTTGAGTCAGAAGCCGAGCTGAACCCGGTGCTGCTACATGCACTCGAGCGCGAGTACGGACTCGATCTCGCCTTGGATGACATCAACGAGAAGTTCACCGCCCGATTGACCGAGCTCGTCGAGTTCCAGGATCAGGTCGACGGCACCTTCGAAGTTCTGGAAGAGATTGCAAGATCAGAGCGGCTAGAGCTCGAACTGGAACACGGGTGTGCGCTCGGCATCTTCAACTACCAGAAGCTTCCGATGGTGCGCGACCTCCAGGCAGCCGGCGAGCTTCTAGCCGAACACGAGCTGATTGCTGCACTTGCAGGCCACCACGAGTCCGTGAAACTGGCACACGACGAGGCTGCCGGGTATCAGCCGACCGCACCGGACTCGCTCACACCCGAGGACGAGTTTCTCGTGGTGGACGCGAACTCGTCTCAGTTCGAGGCCATCGATGTCGCTATGAACGGCCACCACCTGTCGATCGAAGGTCCTCCCGGAACGGGGAAGAGCCAGACGATCGCGAACATCATCGCCGGGGCGGCCGCACGTGGGAAGCGCGTTCTGTTCGTCGCTGAAAAGCGTGCTGCCATCCAGGCGGTAACGGACCGCTTGGAGCAGGTCCACCTCGCTGACTTGGTACTTGATCTCCACCGCAGCACGATCGACAAGAAGCACGTCGCGCAGCAGCTATCGGAAAGCCTGGCCCGGCTTACGCAGGAACCGCCTGTTGACGTCAGTTCGATCCACGAACGTCTTGCTACCCGCCGCGCTAAGCTGAACGACTACGAACGCGAGCTGCACGATAAGCGGGATCCCTGGGGATTCAGCCCCTATCAGGTGCGGGACGAGCTCATAGACCTCGGCGACGAGTACCGATCGCAGTGCTCGTTTCGCGGCCGACAGCTGAGAGATCTACACGCTGATGTCATCCCCAAGATCGAAGAAGACCTTGAAAACTTCATCGAGCAGGGTGGACTTCGGATCCTCAACGAGGAGTCTCCGTGGGCCCATGCCGACGTATGGGACGACAAGGACATGGCTCGTGTCATGCACGAGTTGGACGCGGTCACCACCCAGAATTTGAATCGCAGTAGCGACCGGATGCACAAACTGGTCAGCCAAGCCGGCCTACCGCTTCCGCAGGAGATCAGCGGTTGGCAACCAATACTGCACCTCCTCGATGAAGTTGCTCGGAGCGTGGACCGGTTCGGGCCAGAGGTTTTTAGCAACGACCTGGACGACATGTTCTTCGCGACTGCCGTCCGAGCAGAGCGCAGGAAACACCGGCCGGGTATGGACTGGCGGCAGCGCCGGTCACTGCTCAAGCGTGCCCGTTCGCTGCCGAAGAACGGACTTCGAAAGAAGGACCAACTACACAACGCACTTGCGGAAGTCCTCAGCCAGAGAGATCGCTGGTGGCAAATCGGCGGCCCTGAGACGAAGCCTGAGCAGGTAATAGGGCTCGCCGACATGATGGACGAGTACCAGCAACTCCGACGGCAGCTGGCTGCCGTCGCGTTGTCCACCAAGGCTGGCGACCTCGAATCACAACCGATCTCAAGGGTCACCGAACAGCTCGAGGAGCTGAAAGCCGACAAGGAGATGCTGTTTCGGCTTCCCCAAATCAACGGTCTACGTCAGCGATTCACCTCCATGGGGCTGTCGCCGCTGCTCGAGGAGTTCGCGGCGAAGCGCGTCCGAGCGAAAGACGCCAAGCGGATCTTCAGGCACACCTGGCTGCGATGCCTGGATGACGAGTTCAAAATGCACAGCCCGGCGCTGCGCCAGTTCACCCCGAGCCAGCACGACCGATACGCGGCCGAGTTCCAGGATGCCGACCGCAGGCATCGGGATACCGCAGCTTCGCGTATCCGCCGCAAAGTGGCGGTTGCGGCGCGGCAGGCCAAGGATAATTTCCCTGAGCAGACAAGGGAATTGCGCAAGGAGGCCAGTAAGAAGACTCGCCACATGCCATTGCGCAAGCTGGTCGAACAGGCGCCCGACGTCCTGCTCTCCCTGCGGCCGTGCTGGGCGATGTCCCCTCTGGTGGTGAGCCAGACTCTCCCTGCAGCACAGCTTTTCGATTTGGTAATTTTCGACGAGGCCAGTCAGGTCAGGCCACACGAAGCGATCACATCGATCATGCGTGGAAAACGGCTGGTCATCGCCGGAGATGAAAAGCAGCTCCCTCCGTCCTCGTTCTTCGACCGGCAGTTTGAAAGCCACAGCGAAGAAGAGGACGATTCCGACGAGCTGTCCGACTACGAATCAATCCTAACCTCCCTCCGACCTGTCGTACCGATCAGCCGCACACTTCGCTGGCACTACCGGAGCCAAGATGAACGTCTGATCGCCTTCTCAAACAAAGAGATCTACAACGGCGACCTCGTCACCTTCCCTGGTGCGCGCCAGGAGACCCCACTGCGCCACGTACAAGTCGAATCCGGCGCGGCATCACCCGGGCAGGCGGGCCTGCCCGAGGAAGAGGTCCGGCGAGTCGTCGAACTCGTCATCGAACACGCCGAAAATCGGCCTCACGAAACACTCGGTGTGATCACATTGGGGAGCAAGCACCGAGACCGCATTGAGCACTCCGTCAAGAATGCGCTTCGCGACCGTCATGACCTAGAGAAATTTTTCTCCGAAGGAGGCGACTCGAACCGCCGGTTCTTCGTCAAGAACATCGAGACCGTACAAGGCGACGAGCGAGACGCGATCATCTTCAGCATCGGCGTTGCCACGGGCCCGACGGGGCGGGTAAACCGTACCGGCTTCGGCGCACTTAACAGGCAGGGCGGCGGCCGGCGACTCAACGTAGCCGTGACCCGAGCACGAGTGCGTATGACTGTTGTCAGCTCGTTCCCTTCAACCGCACTCACTCCTGAAGAGTCAGCGAAGGGCACCGAGCTGCTGCGGCGGTTCCTGGAGATGGCCGAGCGAGAATCCGATCCCGCCGAGGTCGGACGAGCAAAAGACGTCGAGCTGAACGGATTCGAGCAGGACATCGCACGGCGACTGACAGACCAAGGCATCGACGTCTACCCGCAATGGGGCGTGTCGAGCTACCGAATTGACTTCGCCCTGGCTCACCCCGACGAGCCCGGCCGGATGGTCCTTGCTGTTGAGGCCGACGGAGACCGCTACCACAAAGCCGGTAGTGCGCGCGATCGCGACCGGCTCCGGCAGGAACACCTGGAGAGGCTGGGATGGTGCTTCCATCGAGTCTGGGCGTCAGCTTGGTTCGCCGACCCCGAAGGAGAAACCCGCAAGATCGTAGCCGCGTGGAGGGACGCGGTTGCCCACGCGAGCAAACCTGCCCCACCCCAACCTGAACCGACGCCAAAGCCCGAAAAAACACTCACAGTCCGCGGAAGCGCGCCAGAGCCCGACCTGGCAAGCCGTCGTGGCTCCAGGCCCCTTCTACGCGCACCGGGCACCAGCATCGATAGCTACGAGGAAGCCGAACTGATCGCGCTGTTCCGGTGGTTGCTGAGTGACGGCTTGCCTCTCGACCGCGAGGAACGGATCACGCAAGCAATCCAGGAGCTCGGCTACCGACGCAGGGGCCGGAAAATTGCAGAGCGATTGACCCGAGCCGCACAGATCGCGCAACACTTGGCAGATAAAGAGGAGAGTTGATGTTCCCCTTGGACCCGCGGACGCTCGAACGCATCGCCGCAATCGTGGTCGACACAGGCGGCCATTACGAGCGGAAAGGGTGGCAGCTGGAACAGCTCTTCTCTGCTGCTGGTTGGGTCGACCCACCGGAGTACGATGGGTCCCCACGAGTCCCATGGGTTGTCGAACAGCTGACGGAACGTTCGACTGATCGCTCAGCGATTGAACGGTTCCTCTGCCGCATATGCGACCCTGTTGAATACGACGAGGGCAAGCCCGCAGCGGACGCCTTTTGTCAGATCATCAATGAGAAGCTCCAGCCAGAGCGACTTGCGATCACCTACATCAGCGGCCGCCCGGTGCTCGGTGAGCTGACGGATGACGGCGGCGAGCCCATGTTCGTCCAGCCGCCAAACCTCGATCAAAGGCTGCGAGGACTAATCGAGAGCAAGACCACTGTCGACGTTCTGGTGAAGCGAGCAAAGGAAGCGGACATATGCGCCAGTTCCGGGGCGCACACGCTTGCGATCATTGGGATCGGAAGCTTCGTGGAAGGAATGCTTCTAGCCCTGCTGACCGAGCGCGACCGCGAAATCTGCGAAAACGGCTTTCCTGCTGGGAAGAACGGAAAGCACATCACCCCGCAGCGCGCAGGCCTCGAACTTTTGATCAACACAGCCCGGTCCAAGAACTGGATTCAGTTCGTCGCCGCCGACTTCATGCACCGGGTTCGTGATTACCGGAACTTTGTCCACCCCGGAAAGGAGCTCGCCGAGCTTCCAGACTTCGATCAAGAGAGCGTTCGCCTCTGCTGGGCACCTGTTCACGTCGTACTGAACGACCTCGAGGAACGTCTCACGCGGGTCGGCGGATAGCCAGTACAGAGTCACCGGTTCCGGTCGACGCCTCGGGACACCAACGTAGGTATGTAACCTGATCAAGGTGCGGCCGCGAGAAAGGCCCTGTGGGTCCTTGACAGAAGTGATGCCACCATCCGCTTCTCGTGAATATCAGGACCCACAGGCCACTTCTTCGGTCGCGCCATCTATCGAGAGCTCGGCCTACTCACAAGCTGTTCCGTCCCCATCGCGGTCGAGCCCCTTCCTGTAGCCGGGGTCTCCGGCGTACAACGGCGATTTGCCCGCTGCTCGCGCGGCTGCACAACTGGAGTAGTAGGCAGACCCACCGTCGTCACTTGACCTGTCCTCGGTACCCGACCCACTATCGTTGGCGCTGGGAACCGGCACATAACGCCTGTCCAAGTCCGGATCCGGGACATCAACCGGAGGGTTAAAATTGATGCCCGGCTGCTGCGGACACTCAATTCCCGGGGCGGCAACACTCAGGGTTCCGGACATCGAGCTTCGAACCGCGATTCCGGCCGCAGGATCCTGGAAGCAGACGATCCACTCATTCGGATTCGCCGGCGGCTGCTGGTCAAGATAAGCGCCGCGGGCCGTCAAGCTGCTAATCCCGACCTCTCGGAACTTGTTGGTTGCGTCCAAGTATTTTAGCCGTAGGACATCGGGGACCTTCGCCCACGGGATCGACTCTCCGTCCCGCGCAGGACACGGAGCACCGGACGGGACAACGCCGAAGTCCATGGACCGCTGCTCCGTCACCACCTGGAAACAAACGACCCAGTTCATATCGACAGTCGGCCTCACATCGCCGTCTGAAGCGTCATGCGCGACAGCGAGAATCCCCTTCTCCTGCGCCGCACGCTTCGCCTGAGTCAACGGCTGCCCAACCATACTGGGCATCTGATGCGGTTCGACGGAAGAGCTATTTGCTACCTCACTGGACCCACCACAACCCGATACCACCACCGCGAATAACCCCACAGCGAAAGCAGTGGCTGTTTTCCTCATCTTTCGCGACAGCTCAATCTTCACTATGCCCCAATCTCCGCACGAGGTTGGCCAATGCCCAAACCTGGCTGACAGCACCAGGATGGCGATGCTCGCAGGAGCCTAGGGGCGCAAGTTCGTTCGACTCAGCAACTTCTATCGGCGATCACCCAAATAGACCATTTGTAGTCCGCACGAGACCGGCCCAAAGCTCAGAGCTTGCGGCGTCTGTGTCTACTCTACCGACCCGGAAACTTAGGAGTACCTGGAGAAGACCACGCGTTGAACTGACCCATCGCCTCCGGCGACCTCACCCACGCCGGCAACCAGGAAGGCCACCGAGAAAAACGCACTCGCCCGTCCAGCTGTTCGCCGTACCGTGGCATCGCGGCCAGCATGGGTACCAGCCGCGCTCTGGGCCAACCGGCGCAGCTCAACCTCAGCTGGGTCACGGTCATCACGTCGGGCCTCGGCCAAGAGGTTTCTTCCGATACCGTCGCCCCGGCGCTTCTGCTTGTGTTCGTATTGACGAGCCTAGCGACTCTCGCCCTTCGTCCGCTGCCGGGCTCGTTCCGCGTGGACGGTGCCCTTCGTCTTCCTTGGCTTCCCTGCCGAGGACCACCTCCGGATCTGCTCGCAGACTCGCCGATCAACAACGACGACCTGCCATCCCAGCCCACGGGAGCCAGCACTGGGATAACGTCGCTGGCAACACACCGACCCAGCAGACATCAATGTCCCGTAATTAAAACGGAATCCACATCCTCGATGGTGGCGCCGATGGCACTGGCGGCCACTTCTACGGCACCGGCACCCCCGACAAAGACCGAATTCCCCGAATCCTGGTATGACGCGAAGATCTTCGATGCAGTTGAGGACGTCGCCAGAATTCTCACAGCCCGACGTTTCTGTCCGACAGTGGAAACTACAAGGGCAGTGGAACCCGGGGTGGCGTCGAGATCGAGGGGCACGTGACGCCAGAAGGCCAAGTCAAGCACCGGATTCCCTATTCGCGGCGAAGGCGTCGTCCGCAACGACGGATCTGGCAACCCGAACCCGGTACCCTGAAGCAAGTGTGTGGAGACGGAACGATTGACGGACGACTTGAACGGCGCTACACGAGAGCTGCTGGAGCAGCTCGCTGATCGTCTCCCGAAGCGTCGTCTGGACTCGTACCGAACGCTCGCCGATTCGGGTGAGTCGGCCGCACTGCTCAACGAGTTGTGCAAGGTTTTGATCGCCCGTAGCACCGCGGTGACGCCGTTCGAGAAGGCGATGTTGGCGCGGTTGCTGGACATGGCTCCTGCTGAGGGCCACGAGTACATCGCGAACCGCGACCAAACTTTGCCTCGATTCAGGTGGCCGAGCAGACGCAAACCCGTACTCAAGAGGATCTCCGCAAGCTCGGTTCCGATGCGCAGGCTCTTCTTGAGGTTTTGCCCGGCCGGCTTCCATCCGACCGGCAGGCGGAGTACCGGACGTAGTCACGTCGACGAATGGCCGATGCTCATCAACGAGTTGTCGGCCAGCCTCGTCAAGCGGCAGATCCCCGTGACCGTTGAGAACGGAACGCGCCCGAGGCGCTGCTGAACTGGTTTCCCACGGACTCGGGCCTAGAGTACATCCGCGACCGTGAAAATACGCTCGCCTCGTTGAACGTCAGCTGACCTGTCGACGCCACATCGATGCTGACCTGCAATGACAACGGAGGACAACCCGGGCACGTTTGCCCTGAGCAACCATCCCGCAGCATCAATTCTTGAGCTATTACCCGCTCTTCAGCGTCTACAGGAACGCTACCCAGTTCTCGCGGGTGAAGGCCAACATGCCGTCTTCGCGGTTCTTGGTGTCGCGGACTCCAACGATGGAGTGGGTTAACGCCACCTCGACGCAGTTGCCTCCCGCATCGCTGATGGTGGACTTGCGCCAGGTGACCTTGGACAGGCCAGGCATGGGTCGTGCCTTCCGATGCTGTTGCTCAGGTACTGCAACCAGCATCTCGGCTGAGTCAGCCTCGGACAGCGCCATATGGCGCAAATCATCAAACCTGTTGATCAGGGTGACTACGCCGGCATCGTCGCTGACCATGTGCCCGCCCAGCGGGCCGTCGAAGTAACCCAGCGGCGAATCGATCTTGGCGTCGGCGAAGTGCAGGACGGTGAAGTTGCCGGCTACGCCACCGCTCCCACAACTGTCCGCGGCAAGCACCTGGATGGTGATGGTAAGGTCCTGCGGAGGCTTCCACGAGGCGTCGCCCGAAGCTGCACGGAAGCGCCACCGACACCGTCGCTCTATTCACGGACCGTCATCGGGAAGACCAGAAGCCACGCGACGCCCTTGGCTGCCGCACGACTGAGACCGGGTTTCTGCACGACTTCGTACATCTCTTCGCCAAACTCGGTTTCACCCGAAGCCGGAGCCCTCACCTGGGATCGATGAGTTCCAGAACAGTGGAGCCTGGGACTGGCCAGCCCTTGAGGATCAGCGCGGAACTGTAGGTTCCGGGCACGAGGTTGCCTGAGCTGGTCTCGGCCGCACGAACGAGCTGTTTGCCTTCACATAATAAACAGCACGTGTTTCGGCGTCGTGATGTCGCTTTCCATGTCGACTGGGAACCCAACGACCCGCTCGACCTCTCCCGGTCGTCGTACTCGCCGAAGATGTGCACGGTGTCCCAGTCACCGGGCACGAGTTTGCTCATCGACCTGTGCCGTCCGGGTGATTGACAGCTTCGATCTTCCCGCAAGCTCCGCGTCGACGTGTGGTTCCACCTCGGCTCGAAATCCACCGCAGCCGGTAAGCATCGTGCCGAGCAACGCCATGGCGATGAGCCGTCGCAAGCCCGTGAACCGGCTCGACTTCCCGTCGCGGTTCGCCGTAGGAACCTGAGTACAAAAAAAATTGGGTCCGTCTTGCGTTGAAACACCTCATCGAGTCCCCCTGGCTGGTCAGAGTCGGTGACGCGGAGGTCGCATGACACGACCCCATGCTCGTCTCGCAACGTGATCGACGGCGGAGCGGAGTTCTCGACGATCACCTTCGTCTTGGGGTGCCAGCGTGAACCAACCGCGCTGGTACGGAGCTGGTGGTAGTGCTCGACGACCTGATACCGAAACCAAACGCAGCGAGTCTGGCTGAGATGCGACTGGAAGATCTCGCTTTCCGCTTGCCAGGGGAACGCGACCAGGTTTGGCCCCGGCTGCCGTAGCTCCCGTGTCGTGACCGGCCTGGCCCTGCGGACGGCCCGCACGTCACGCAGCACGGAGTGGTCAACCGACAACCCTACCGGCAAGAGCAGTAGGAACAGGCATCCGATGACGATCAGAACTACGACACATCCACGATCTCAATGAGCAGCACACGACAGAGTTGGTGCGGGCCCAGACACATCGTCGTGATCCCGATCCACGTCTAAGGAGATCTGCGCGCGGACTCACATGGCCGTAGCCAAATAACCGGTCTAACCGGCTCGTCACCGTATAGCGGTGCGCTTAACAACCCGAAGCACCAAGCAGCCGCGAGCGGACGAGGTGATCCGGCATAATACTCGGGCGACGTAAGGAGAGGAATGGCTCCGAAATCTGGGGGATCTCTGCCGGCTTTGGGTGGCTTCTCTGCTGCCAGGTCCGTGCTTTCGCATGCCAAGTCGTTCCTGGATGCTGCGGGGTCTGTTCACGCGGCACCCCAGAGCCTCTGGCAGCGGGCGCACGAGCAGTATCGCTGGTTGCAGGAGCAGGAGGTCCTGCGGCTTCTGGGGCAGATGCCTCTCGAGAAGTTGCGCGAAGTGAGCTCGGGGCAGCTCCGGCTCGGCGGCCTCGAGAAGGCGGGGAGACGGAGCGTCGGCGACGTCGCTTTCGCGTCGCTCGAGGAGCTGCAGCGCCACCCTGGTATCGGGCCGAAGACAGCGCAGCAGATCCGCCATGCGGCTGACGCGCTGGCCGGCTCGGCTCGGAAGAAGGCGGTCTTCCGGTTCGACGCAGACCGTCCGGATGAAGCCCAGAAACAGCTGCTCAGCACACTGCACGCCCTGGAGGTCGCCGAGCGCGAGGTCAAAGAACTGGGCCAGGGCGTCCACCCTCTGACCGGCCATGTCAATGGGCTGCACAAGCAGGCGCGACGCACGGGCAGCCGCGTGCGGATGTTCTTCTCAACACCGAGGAAGAAGTCCGAGGCACGGCAGGCGTTGGACGAGCTCGCAAACGTGCTCCGCGGGCCGCTCGCGGAACGGACATTCGCGGCAGCCCGGCGGTTCGGGGAGGCCACCCAAACCGACCCGAAGTGCCTGTGGAGCGATTACCGGCAACGCGCGGCCAGCTACAACACCCTCCTCGGCCGCGTCACCGGCGAGCGATCCACGGACTCCACGCGGGAGACGATGCCTGACGAGATCCAGCGCGAGATCTCCGCGACGGCACTCGACACGAGCCTCCTCCGCGTCTCCCTGCGCGGCTACCAAGAGTTCGGCGCCAAGTTCGCGCTGGCGCGTCGCTTTGCGATCCTCGGCGATGAGATGGGGCTCGGGAAGACGATCGAGGCCCTCGCTGTGCTGGCACACCTCACCACGACCGGCCGGCGGCACCACCTGGTCGTCTGCCCGGCGAGTGTGCTGGTCAACTGGTCTTCCGAGGTCGGCAAGCACAGCCGCCTCGACGTCCACATCCTGCACGGGCGGGACCGCGATGAGCAGGACCGACGGTGGATGCGCGAAGGCGGCGTCGCGGTGACCACCTATGACACCCTGCGGCGGCTACCCGAGTTCCGCCAGGTGCGGCTGGGCGTGGTCGTCGTCGACGAGGCACACTACGTGAAGAACCCGGGCGCCAAACGTTCCCACGTCGTTGCCGCTCAGGTTCGGCAAGCCGAGCATGCGTTGTTCCTCACCGGCACTCCCATGGAGAACCGAGTAGAGGAGTTCAAGCAGCTGGTCTCCTACCTCCAGCCGGATGTCGCGCGGAAAATCCGAGCCCAAGATGCGCTCATGGCTCCCGAGGCGTTCCGGCGGACCGTGGCACCGGTGTATCTGCGTCGCAACCAGGAGGACGTGCTCACCGAACTGCCCGAGAAGCTCGAACTCGACGACTGGGTCGAACTCGGCGACGCCGACGGGCGCACGTACCGGAAAGCGGTCGTCGACTGCAGTTTCATGGCAATGCGGCGAGCCGCCTACGCGCCAGGCACAGTCAACGACTCAGCGAAGCTCGACCGGCTGCGCGACATCGTCGAGGAGTCGGCCGCCAACGGCTGGAAGGTCGTGGTCTTCTCGAACTTCCTCGACGTCCTCGAATCCGTGCGCAAGGTCGTGGGACCGAGTTCGATGCCACCGCTGACCGGGAAACTCTCACCCGAGGCCAAACAAGAACTCGTCAACAAGTTCAGCTCGCACGATGGGCCCGCGGTCCTCCCTTGCCAAATCAACGCCGGCGGGGTCGGTATGAACATCCAGGCGGCGTCGGTGGTCATCATCGCAGAGCCCCAGCTCAAGCCGAGCACCGAGTCCCAGGCCATCGCACGCTGCCACCGCATGGGTCAGACCCGCAAGGTCCACGTCCACCGTCTGATGGCCAAAGACACCATCGACCAGCGACTTCAGGAAGTGCTCGAAGGCAAGACCCGCCTGTTCGACGCCTACGCCCGCGAAAGCACCACCAAGGACAGCAACACGGCGGCCACCGACGTCACCACGGTCAACGAGAACCTGCTGCACGACACCACGATTCCAATTGATCACCGGATCGTGCAGGCAGAACGCCAACGGCTTGAGCTTGACTGATCGGTGGGGCTCTCTCGGGAGCCGACGATGCGCCATAGAACTCGATCTGCATCCGCGCACGACATGGGCACGCGCAGCCGTGGCAAGCTACATCAATCAAACCTCCCATAGCCAGTGCTCTGAGCCTGGGTGCGAATCTGGGTGCGAACTGCAGCCAAGGGCGCCTACGAAGCGACATCTTCGCCCGCGATTCGATGCCGATCCTCTTCCCGGCGGAGGAGCTACTCGAGCAGGCCCATCATGCCCGGCAGCGCCAGGGACAGCGCCGGGATGAAGGTGACGGCGATGAGCAGCAGGAGCAGCCCGATGAAGTGCGGGATCAGCTTCGGGACGACTCGTTCGATCGACACCCCGCTCACGCCGGTCCCGACGAACAGGACCGAACCGACCGGCGGCGTCATGGTGCCGATGCACATCGCGAGGATGAGCACCATGCCGAACTGGACCGGGTCCATCCCGAGCTCTTCGGAGATCGGCAGCAGGATCGGGGTGAAGATGAGGATCGCCGGCGTGATGTCCATGAACGTGCCCACCACCAGCAGCACCACCAGCATCAGCCCCAGGATGATCACCCGCGAGTCCGACACCGAGAGCAGCGCCTCGGTGATCGCCGCCGGGATGCCGGTGTAGGCCATCACCCACGACATTCCCGTGGAGGCCGCGATGAGGAACATGACGACACCGGTCGCGACGACCGTTCGGGTCACCACGTCCTTCAGGGCCGTCCACGACATGCTCCGGTACGCCAGCGACAGCACCAGCGTGTACAGCACGGCCACCGCGGCGCCCTCGGTCGCCGTGAAGACGCCGTACACGATGCCGCCGACCACCACGACGATCAGCAGCAGGCCGGGCAGCGCCCGGAACAGGCACTGGATGGCCTCGCTCGAGGTGACGCGGTCGGCCTTCGGGTACTCCGCCCGCCGGGTGACGACGAACGCGATCACCATGATCACCAGGCCCATCAGGATGCCCGGCACGTAGCCCGCCATGAACAGCGCCGAGACGGACACACCACCCGCGACCGTCGAGTAGACGATCGCGGCCGTCGTCGGCGGGATGAGCAGCCCGGTTGGGGCCGAGGCGATGTTGACCGCGGCCCCGAACGCCGGGTCGTACCCGGCTTCGCGCTGGCGGTCGTGCAGCGTGCTGCCGATCGCGGCGGCCGACGCCACCGCCGAGCCGGACAGCGCGCCGAACAGCATGTTCGCCAGCACGTTGGTGTGCGCCAGCGCGCCGGGAACACGGCCCACCACGACCAGCGCCAGGTCGACCAGGCGGCGGGCGATTCCGCCTGTGTTCATGATGTTGCCCGCGAAGATGAACAGCGGCACGGCCAGCAACGAGAAGCTCTCGAGGCCAACGTTCATCTGCTGCCCGATGATGTAGGTCGAGTCGTCCCACGGCAGGAACGCCAGCGCGGTGACGAACGAGGCGACCCCGAGCGAGACCGAGATCGGCACGCCCCCGAACAGCAGGACGAAGAACGCGCCGAACAGGATGGCGACAGCGGCCAGAGCACTCATCAGTCGGTCCCCTCCGTCTCGATCGAGACCTCACCGATGAGGTCCTCCCAGATGTTGAGCAGCTGCGCGAGCGCGATCGCCAGCCCGGCGACCGGGCCGACCGCGTAGACCAGGCCCCGGGAGATGCCCAGCAGGGCCGAGTAGTTGGTGGCCGCGCTGAACGCCAGCATCGTGCCGCCGATCACCAGCACGACCACGGCGAAGACCAGCACGAGCACGTCCGAGCCGAGGACCAGCGCGCGCCGGGTCGCCGGCGAGAACCGGTCCACGAGGACGGCGAGGGCCATGTGCTTGCGGTGGACGAACGCGTACGCGGCGCTGATCATCGACGTCCAGATGAGCGCGTAGCGCACGAGCTCCTCGGTGAAGGCCGCGGGCGAGCCCACGACGTAGCGGGTGAAGACCTGGTACAGCACCAGCAGGGTCATGATGACGAGCAGGGCACCGGCTAAGCCCGCCAGCGCGCCGCCGAGCGCTCGTCGCACCCCGTGCAGTCGATCGAGTGCGGTCATGGTGTGCCTCGCTTCCCGGCCGTGATGACGGAGAGGAGTTCCGCGACCTCCGGGTACTGCCGGGCGTAGCGGTCGACCACCGGCCGGGACGCGTCGCGGAAGGCTGTGGTGTCGACGTCGGTGATGAACTCGACGCCCATCGCCTTCGCCTCGGCGACCGCCTGCTCGGTGGTCTTGGCCCAAGCGGCCTTCTGCTGCTCGGTCGAGGCCCGGGCTGCGTCGGTGAGCATCTGCTCGTCGGCCGGGGCGAGCCGCTCCCACGTCTGGGTGCTGATCACGAGCACGTCGGGGATCCGGGTGTGCTCGGTCTTCGAGAACGCGTGGGAGACCTCGCCGTGCGCGCTCTCGGTGAGCACCGTCTCGTTGCTCTCGGCTCCGTCGATCAGGCCGGTCTGCAGCGAGGTGTAGGTGTCGCTGAAGGCCATCACGACCGGGGCAGCCCCCAGACCGCCGACCAGGTCGGTCTGCGATCGCATGTCCTGCACGCGGATCTTCATCCCGCGCAGGTCTTCCGGGGTGCGCACCGGCGTGTTCCGGGTGTAGAAGGAGCGCGCGCCGGAGCTGTAGTAGGTGAGTCCGAGGAAGCCCTCGTCCGCCGTCGATCGGAAGTACTCGGCCATCTGAGGCGAATCCATCGCCTCGTAGAACTCCTGCTCGGAGTTGAAGACGTAGGGCAGGCCGAAGGTGTGGTAGCCGGGGGCGTAGGTCGCCAGGCCCGGCGCGCTGGTGCGGGTCATGTCGACGATGCCCTCGTGCAGCTGGCCGAGCACCTCGGGTTCGGCGCCCAGCTGACCGCTGCCGTAGATCTTCACCACGACGCGGCCACCGCTGCGCCGCTTGACGTCCTCGGCGAAGGAGGCCAGCGCTTGGGAGGTGACGTGGTCGTCATCGAGGTTGTTCGCCAAGGTCAACACCAAGGGGTTCTCGGGCGTCGCCTCAGCGCTCGTTCGCGCGCCGGACGCCGGCGCGCACGCGGCGAGGGCCGCAACGAGGACCAGGGCGACGGTGCCGCTGATCAATCGGTTCCTCATGGCTGCCTTTCTCACATGCCGATCATGTCGACGGGCTCGAAGGAGATCGTGACGGCGAGATCGCCGCCGGGGTCGGGGGTCTTGATCAGCACTGATCCGAGCTCGATGTCGTAGTGCCAGCCGACTTCCGCCGCGTCGAAGCGACCGCGGTGGAGGTGCTGCGGGAGGCGAGCGCCGTCGAGGGTGACCCAGTGCGGGCTCTGCCCGGGCCGGACGACGTCGAACAGCAGTCGCTCGACAGTGCTCCGGTGCTCACCGCGCCGGGTCAGCTCCAGGCGCACCTGCTCGCCCGCGATCATCCGGACGTCGGTCTCGCGGAACGCGCCGTGCTCGTGAGCGCGGGTGAGGCCGTCGTCCTCGTAGAGGGTGAAGTGGGCGTCGCGCTCGGGGACGCAGATCAACCGCAGGTCGGTCACCGCGTCCCGGGTGAGGCTGTGCAGCTGGTTCTCCGCGACCGGAACGATGCCGCCGCCGCGCAGGAACAGCGGGATCGAGCCGAGGTCCACCGGCAGTTCCACGACCTGCCCGCCCTCGTGGCGCTCCCGGGTCCAGGCGTCGTAGAACACCTCGCCTTCCGGGAGCCGGACGACGCGGGTGCTCGCCCCCGGGCTGAGCACGTTGGCGACGAGCAGCGCGTCGCCGAGCATGAACTCCTCGGACGTCTCGTCGAGGGCCGCATCGTTCTGGAACGCGCTGACCAGCGGTTCCATGATCGGCCATCCGGTCGCCGCAGCGCGCGCCGCGAGCGAGTACAGGTACGGGAAGAGCCGGTAGCGCAACTTGATCGCGTCCCGCACGTGGTGCGTGTGGGCCGGGTACATCCACGGTTCGGTCACCGTGTTGTCGGAGTTGACCGAGTGGATCGAGAACCTCGGTTGGAAGACGCCGTGCTGCACCCACCGCACCAGCAGCTCGGGATCGGGCGCCGGGCCGTGGAACCCGCCGATGTCGCAGCCGTGGTGCGGGAACCCGGACAGGCCCATACCGAGGATCGTGGCGATGTTGTGCCGCAAAGATTCCCAGGACGTGGAGTTGTCGCCCGCCCAGCTCTGGGCGTAGCGCTGGATGCCCGCGTGACCGGAGCGGCACACGATGTAAGGGCGGACCGTCGGGTTCGTCGCGGCGATGCTGTCGCGGGTCACCCGGCACATCAGGTTCGGCATGACGCTGCGCAGCCGGCCGATGGTCGCGCCGGCACCTTCGAAGTCGACGCCGGAATCGGCGTCGATGATGCCGTCGTACTCGCAGTTGTCGTTCCAGACCGACGTCGTGCCCTTGTCCAGGACCGCTTCGGTCAGCCAGCGCTGCCACGCCTCGCGGGCGGCGGGCTTGGTGAAGTCGACGAACCTGCCCGGCCCGCCCCACCACGCGCCGACGGCGGGGCCGTCGCCGGCCGTCGCGGCGGCGTCGGCGCTGCGGGTGACGAAGACGTCCGCGCTGCTGAACTCGTCGATGCGGGGGTGGACGTCGAGGACGCCGGGTTTGACGTTCGGCGACACGGTGATGCCGCGCTCGGCCATTCCAGTGAAGAAGCTCTCGGGATCGGGGAAGCGGCGCTCGTTCCAGGTGAAGACGCAGCGCTTCGACCCGGCCTCGGTGTCCTGCGCCGTGTAACCCGAGGAGAGCTGGAAGCCGTCGACGGGGATGTCCTCGGCCCTGGCGATGTCGATGAACTCGGTGATCGCGCGTTCGCTGTCAGCGTCGAGCTCGGAGTAGTACATCGACGAGGCGAGGTAGCCCAGGGCGTGCTTGGGCAGCAGCGGCGGCCTGCCGGTCAGCGCGGTGTAGCGCTGCACGACGTCGCGGATGCCCGGGCCGGCGATCAGGAAGAGGTCGACGTCGCCGCCGTCGGCGCGGTAGCGGCTGTGCGGCGGCCAGTAGTTGCTGCGCTCCCGGCCGAGGTCGAAGTCGCAGTCGTGGGTGTTGTGGTAGAAGTACCCGACCGCTGTGCGGTTCTGCCTGTTCATCTTCAGGTAGAACGGGATGTGCTTGTACAGCGGGTCGGTTTCGCGCGGGTCGTAGCCGAGGGCGTCCTTCGGGCTCATCGTGATGAGCTTCTGCGCCTTGTTCAGCGGTCCCGTGGTCTCGCCGAAGCCGTAGAAGGCGTCGTCGCGCGAGATCTCGCTGGTGTGGATGCGGCGACCGTTGGGATCCTGCAGGTACCCGAGGCCGACGACGTCCGAGTGCAGCAGGGTGCCCTCGTCGTCGTGGACGCGGATTCGGAACGGGTCCTTCTCGATGTCCACGCGGAGGTTCCCGCCGGTCACCCTGACGACGTCGCCCAGGTCGTCGACGTCGAGCGGCAGCGGCGTCACTCGCGTGCGCTCGGGACCCATGAACTCGTCGAGCCGGTCCGGCCACGCCGTCGTCGTGAGCGTGTAGGACTCCTCGGCGAAATCGCCGTCGAAGCCGGCCCGAATGCGCAGGATTCCGCCGGCCACGACGATGAGCCGGATTTCGACGCCATCGGTGTGGACGTCGACCCGGTCACCGGCTCGTTCCACTCGCTCGACTCGTGATGTGACGCGCACGTGAACTTCTCTCGATCTGGCGGACTGATCGCTGCCGAGCAGCGCCGACGTTGTCAAGGATGAGGCAGCAGAAGCGGTGACGCGGCTGTCACCAGTCGTGGACCGTTCCGTCCGGGAGCCGGTTCACCGGCAGGTACGCCCGCTCGTAGGGGTGCTCGGCCGCCAGGGCCTCGTCGAAGTGGATGCCCAGACCGGGTTCCTCGCTCGGCCGCAGGCCGCCGCCTGCGAACTCGTGCGTAGGCCCGAACACCTCCCGCGTCCGTTCACTGTGGACCATGTACTCCTGGATGCCGAAGTTGTGCAAGGCCATGCCGAGGTGCACCGCGGCCGCCAGCCCGATCGGCGAGACGTCCGTCGGCCCGTGCATGCCGGACTTGACCTGGTACATCGCCGCGTAGTCCATGATCCTGCGCACGCTGCTGATGCCGCCCGCGTGCGTGATCGGCGAGCGCACGTAGTCGATGAGCTGCTCGCGGATCAGGTGCTGGTAGTCCCACACGGAGTTGAACACCTCGCCGATGGCGAGCGGCGTCGTCGTGTGGTGGCGCACCCAGCGCAGCGCCTCCTGGTTCTCGGCCGGCGTGACGTCCTCGAGCCAGAACAGGTCGTAGGGCTCCAGGGACTTGCCCAGCTTCGCCGCCTGGATCGGGGTGAGCCGGTGGTGCGCGTCGTGCAGCAGCGCCACGTCCTCGCCGAACTCGCCGCGGACGGCTTCGAAGACCGAGGGCACGTGGCGCAGGTAGGCGCGCGTGTCCCAGCTCTCCTCCGCGGGCAGCGCCGAGCGGCGGGCGGGTTCGTAGTCGTAGCGCGTGTCGTCCCCGATCGAGGCGGCCGCGCTGGAGGCGACGCCGTACACCGAGTCCAACCCCGGCACGCCGGTCTGGATGCGGATCGCCCGGAAGCCCTCCTCGAGGTGCGCGCGCACCGAGTCGAACAGCTCGGGGACGTCCTTGCCGCTGGCGTGGCCGTAGACCAGGCACCGCTCGCGGGAGGCTCCTCCGAGCAGCTGGTAGAGAGGCAGTCCGGCGACCTTGGCCTTGATGTCCCACAGGGCCGTGTCCACGGCGGCGATCGCGGCCATCGTCACCGGACCGCGCCGCCAGTACGCGCCGCGGTACAGGTACTGCCAGGTGTCCTCGATGGCGTGCGCGTCACGCCCGATCAGCAGCGGGACGACGTGGTCGGTGAGGTAGCTGGCCACCGCCAGCTCCCGGCCGTTGAGCGTGCCGTCGCCGTAGCCGACCACCCCGTCGTCTGTGGTGATCTTCAGCGTGACGAAGTTGCGCCCGGGGCTGGTGACGATGACGTCTGCGCGCTCGATGAGCACTGGTCCTCCTTGACTGGAACGACGAGCGGTCGCCTGTCCGCCGGGTTCTGGTGATCGGTGGCCGCCTCGTGGTCGGTTCAAAGTAGGAGCCACCCCCTAGGCTGGCAATCAGTTGCCATTTGTTGCCAACATCAACAGCGCAGGACCACGGAGGTACGCGGTGGACGGGACCAAGCCGACGATCTACGACGTCGCGCAGCGCTGCGGCGTCGCGGCCTCCACCGTGTCGCGGACCTTCTCCCACCCGAGCCGGGTCAACCCCGCCACCCGCGAGAAGGTGCGCGCCGCCGCGGAGGAGGTCGGTTACCTGCCCAGGCCGCTGGCGCGCGCGGAGGCGCCCGGCCGCACGCGGACGATCACCCTGGTCGTCACCGACATCGCCAACCCGTACTACGTGCCGCTGATCAAGGCCGCCCAGTCGCAGGCGCTGGAGAAGGACTACACGCTCGCGCTGACCGACAGCGACGAGTCACCGCACGTCGAGGTCAGCAACCTGCGGCAGCTGCTGGCCACCACCAGCGGCGCCATCCTGGCCACCTCCCGCCTGTCCGACGACGTCATCCGCCAGATCGCCCAGCACCGCCCGCTGGTCATGGTCAACCGCGAGATCGAAGGGATCCCCGGCCTCGTGGTCGACACCGCGGGAGGGATGCGCAAGGCCGTTCGCCACCTGGCCGCCATCGGGCACCGCCGCATCGCCTACCTCGCCGGCCCCCGCAACTCCTGGATCAACAGCGCGCGCTGGCGCGCCGTGCAGGAGGAATCCGGCGCGCTCGGTCTCGACGCGACGTTCCTGGGACCGCACGTGCCGAACGTGCGGGGTGGCCACGAAGCCGCCGACGCGCTGATGCTGGAGCGCGCGACCGCCGCGATCGCCTACAACGACCTCATCGCCATCGGCGCCCTGCAGCGCGTGCAGGCGGCCGGTGTCAGCGTGCCCGCGGACTTCAGCCTCATCGGGTGCGACGACATCTTCGGCTCGGACCTGACCTCCCCCGGCCTGACCACGATCGCCGGTCCGACCGAACGCCTCGGCCGGTCCGCCGTCGACGCCTTGCACGCCCAGCTCACCCGTCGGACGCGGATCGATCCCACGCGCTTCGACGCCCACCTCGTGACCCGCGGCTCCACCGCCGCCCCGCGACATGACAACTGATGGCAACTAGTTGCACCAGTTGCTCCCGATGACCAGGCTGCCGGTATGGAACGCGGCATGGCAGCAACTCCCGGGTCCCCGCACGGCCACGAGCACGCCGACTCCCCCGCCCCACCTCGTGCGACCGGCCGCGTGCCGCTGGCCCCGCACCCGGACCGGCTCCTCCCGCCGGAACCGTCCCAGCGGGGCATCGCGCGGCGGCTCTACGAGAGCGTGCGCGATCTCCCGCTGATCAGCCCGCACGGGCACGTCGACGCCCGGTTGCTCGCGACCGACGAGGCGTTCACCGACCCCGCGTCGCTGCTGGTCACGCCCGACCACTACGTCACCCGCCTGCTGCACTCCCACGGCGTCCCGATGGCCGACCTCGGACTGCGCGACAGCACCGGCGACACCGCCCCGGCTCAGCCGCGCGAGGTGTGGCGGACCTTCTGCGAGCACTGGCACCTGTTCCTCGGCACCGCGTCCCGCGGCTGGCTGGAGGCCGAGCTGCACGACGTGCTCGGCGTGACGGTGCAACCCTCGGCCGACACCGCCGACGAGCTGTTCGACGAGCTCACCGCGCGGTTGCGCGAACCCGAGTTCCGGCCGCGCGCGCTGCACGACTCGTTCGCGATCGCGGCGCTGGCCACCACCGACGACCCGGCCGACGACCTGTCCCACCACCGGGCCTTGGCCGAGGACCCGTCCTGGTCGGGCCGTGTCGTGCCGACCTTCCGCCCCGACCGCTACCTCGACGCGACCGGCTCCGGCTGGACGGCGGCGCTGGACGACCTGGCCGCGGCCAGCGGCATCGGCACCGGCGACTACGACGGCCTCGTCCAGGCGTTGGAGGACCGCCGGGAGCACTTCCGCGCGCACGGCGCCACCGCCACCGATCACAGCGCCCCCGATGCGCGCATGGCGTTCCTGGACATCGCCGAGGCGCGGCGCTTGTTCGACGCGGTCCGATCCGGCACGGCCACCACCGAGGACGCACGGCTGCTGTCGCAGCAGCTGCTCGGCGAGATGGCCCGGATGTCCAGCGAGGACGGCATGGTCATGGCGCTGCACACCGGCAGCAGGCGCAACCACCACCCGGACACGATGCGCCGGTTCGGACCCGACACCGGCCACGACATCCCGCTGCAGGCGGAGTTCACCCGCGCGCTGCAACCGGTGCTGGAGCGCTTCGGCACGAACCCGCGGTTCCAGACGGTGCTGTTCACCCTCGACGAGACGGTGTTCTCCCGCGAACTCGCTCCCCTCGCCGGGTTCTACCCCTCGGTCTACCTGGGCGCGCCGTGGTGGTTCCTCGACGCTCCCCGCGCGATGCACCGCTTCCGCGACGCCGTCACCGAAACGGCCGGCTTCTACCGGAGCGCGGGTTTCATCGACGACACCCGCGGGTTCTGCTCCATCCCGGCCCGCCACGACACGGCCCGCCGGGTGGATGCCGCCCACTTGGCCGGACTCGTCGCCGAGCACGTGCTCAGCGAGGACGACGCCGCCCGCGTCATCCACGACCTCCACGACCGCCAGCCGCGAAAGGCGTTCCGCCTGTGACGACACGACTGACCCGCTCTTCCGCCGACGCGCGCCCGCCCGCTCCGGTGCGCGCCGTCCACCTCGGACTCGGCGCGTTCCACCGGGCCCACCAGGCCGTCCACACGATGGCCGACCCGGAGTGGGGCATCGCGGCGTACACGTTCCGCAACACCGAGCTGCCGCGCAGGCTCACCGAGCAGGACGGCCTGTTCACGCTGCAGGTGCGCGGAGAGGGGCAGCCGGAGGCCGTGATCGTCGATGCGATCAGCCGGGCTCATCCCGGTGGCGACACCGACCAGTGGCTCACCGACTTGGCGTCGCCGGACGTGGCGCTGCTGACGCTGACGATCACCGAGGCCGGGTACCGGGGTCATCAGGACGGGAGCGCGATCGGCCGCGTCCTGGCCGGTCTGCGCGGACGGCACCGCGCCGGTGGCGCCCCGATCGCACTCGTCCCGTGCGACAACCTCCCCGGCAACGGCGGCGTGCTGCGCGAGGCGCTGCGCACCGCCGCAGCCGGAGAGGCACCGGACTTCCGCTCGTGGATGGAGGACCAGGTGTCCTACGTCGACACGGTCGTCGACCGCATCACGCCTGCCACGACCGAGGAGGACGTCACCACCGCCGCGCGGCTCACCGGGTTCGAGGACCGGGCTCCAGTGGTGACCGAACCGTTCAGCGAGTGGCTGCTGTCCGGGGACTTCCCGCTCGGCAGGCCCGCGTGGGAGGAGGCCGGGGCCTGGTTCGTCGACGACCTCTCGGCGTACGCGCAGCGCAAACTCCGGTTCCTCAACGGGGCACACACCTTGCTGGCCTACGCCGGTTCCGCGCTGGGCTGCGCGACGGTCGACGAAGCCGTCCAGCACCCGGTGCTGGCGAGCTTGACCGCGTCGTGGTGGGACGTCGCGGCGCGCCACACGCCGCTGCCGGCGCAGGAGTTGGCCGACTACCGGCAGCGCCTGCTGCTGCGCTTCTCCTCCCGCGGGGTGCGGCACAACCTGGAGCAGATCGCCGCCGACGGTTCCCAGAAGCTCCCCGCGCGTATCCTGCCCGTGCTGCGAGCCGAGCGCGCCGAGCAGCGGATGCCGGAGGCCCCGGTCGCGGCCTTGGCCGGCTGGCTGATCCACCTGCGCGACCGCCCGGTCAGCGATCCCCGGGCCGACGAACTGGTCCCACTGGCCCGCTCGAAGGACGCCCCGCGACGTGTCCTCTCCGCGCTCGACGTCACCCTCGCCGATGACGGGGAGCTGGTCTCCGCGGTGGGGGACTACGTCGAGCACCTCCGGTTCCCTGGCGCCCGAACCGCGCGAAGCCGCCACTGAGGCAATGCGCGGCTGAGCTCGTTCGTCACGCATCCTCCACACGACCGCGACGCAATGCCGATGACCCGGAAGGTGCCGACCGCGTGCGTCGCATCAGTCCCGCTTGGCCCTACACCCGCGCTGTTCACCCGGTGCATTCGATCCGGGTGACGGTTTCCGTGGTGCGACCGCCATGCGGGTTGGTCTCGTCGTCCTCCGAGCGTGCGCGCACTGCAGAGCGCGTTTGGAAGACCCACCCCGCAGCTCGCGCCGCTGTGTCGTTCCCTGCCGGGCGGATTTCTGACACGTCGGCACCGTTAGGACGACACGAAGCCGTGGCAGGCGTGCACGTGTCCTGGCGCCTGGGGGCCGGACGGCGTGTCGAGTTCAGCTACCCCCGCTCCGCATGACGAGTTCAGGAGCGAGCTCGGGGTTCTTCGGATCGCTCGTAGGGGAGTAGTTCGCCGGCTGTTACCTCGAAGGGCAGGTGGTTCCCCTCGGGTGGTAGTGGGCAGGTGGCGAAGTCGGTGAAGGCGCAGGGGAGGTTGATCGCGCGGTTGAAGTCGAGGGTGACGGTGCCGTCGGCGGCAGGTTCGGTGGTGGCCACGGAGCGGTTCGCCGGGTAGGTGGTGACCCCGCTGGTGGCGTCGGTGAACAGGATGTTGAGGCCGTTGCCGGTCTTCCCGTTGACGCGGTCAGCGTGTGCTCGGTGCCGTCGTGCTCGAATCGCACGAGACCGGGGGCCTGGTAGACGTGGTTCAGGCCGGGCGTGACGGCGCCGACCGTCGTCGGTCGGGGTTCGGCGAACGGTTCGAAAGTACCCGTGATGACCCAGTTCGGGTCCGGTTGGTAGGTCGGCACGCCTCGGAACTCGCTTAGGGCTGGGGCTTTCGGCGAGTGCACCCGGATCAGGTAGCCGGAGCGGCGTGCCACCTCGACCTCCACGTCACTGGTCGACACCCGGGTGCCTGCTCCGCTGTTGACCAGTTCGAAGTGCTGGACCCCGGTGATCGGCTCGCCCTGGTAGGAAAGTTCGGCGCCCTGTGGATCGACGTAGGCGGCATCGGCGTCCTGCCACCACACGCCGGGGGCCGCCGGGTAGGTGGCGGGAACGTCGGTCAGCCATTCCAGGGAGACCAGGGCCAGCCAGCCGTAGGGGTCGGCGAGCTCCCGCTCACGGTTGGCGTGCCAGTCCTGCCACTGCTCGATGAACGCACTCACGGCTCCTCCACCAAGTCGCATCCAGCTGCGGGTCGACACCGTCGCCGCCAGCCGGGCGACGGAGCTATGCCTCCCGATGGTTGGTGCCCTCGACGATACGGCGCTCGCCCGCAGGTCGACGGCACCGTCCACAGCGTGGAACCACACGCACGGACCCTGCCGACCAGCGGAGCTGTGGCCCTCCCCGCCTTTGTTGTGCTCATGTTCTGCTCCGTGAGCCTGCCGTGCAGGAGGGCGCGCCCTTCTTGCTGAGGAAGGTTGGCCCCACTGTCGGTGACGCCAGCAACCAGCGAAGGCCAGCTGCGCCGACGCACGGGCGCCTGCTGCCTGAGTCCCTCGCCCCAGCAGACAACTCATTCGACTTCGCGTGGTGCGCTGCAGGGCGCCCCGTGCTCCGAGTTGCTCATGTCCTGGTGTGCTCGAGACGTGCCAGGTCATCGACGGCGGTGACGGACAGTGGTTCGACCGTTACGATTGCGCCCGATATTTTCCGCGCGAAGGAGTTTGGCTAGTGTGCTCTGACTACAAGCGATGGGCCGGCCGCGAGGGTCGGCTCATGCCGTCGGTGGGACTGGACGACGGCGTGCCGACGGCGGCCCGCGTCTACGACGTCATGCTCGATGGCAAGGACAACTATGCCGTTGACCAGGAAGTGGCGGCCGCAAGTCTGGCCGTGATGCCAGAGCTCAAGCAGATCGCCATCCACAACCGAGAGATGCTGCACCGCGTCGTGCGATACGTCGCCGCAGAACGAGGAGTCACCCAGTTCCTCGACCTCGGGTCTGGATTACCGACTGCGAGGAACACCCACGAGGTAGCCCAGGAAGCTCGTTCCGACGCACGCGTTGTCTACGTCGACATCGATCCCATCGTGCTTGCCCACGGACGCGCGATCCTCGCCAACGACGACAACACACGCGTGGCCACCGCTGATATTCGTCAACCGCAGCAGGTGCTCGAACACTCCGAAACACTCGAGCTGATCGACTTCAGCCAGCCGGTGTGCGTGATGCTGTGTGGCATCCTGCACCACATCCTCGACGAAGAAGACCCCCACGGCATCGTCGCCACGCTGCGCGGAGCGGTTGCGCCCGGTTCCTTCTTCTTCATCACCAACTTCACCAAGCTCGGTGATGCGCCGGAATCCGTTGAGCTCGAGCGGGTTCTGCTCTCCCAACTGGGCACCGGCCGCGTCCGCACACCAGAGGAGCTCGCACGCTTCTTCACCGGCCTGGAGCTCTTGACCCCGGGAGTTGTCCCGCTCCCGTTGTGGCGTCCGGACGCACCCGTCACCGATGCCACCTCCATCGCAGCGCGCTTCATGACGGGAGGGCTTGCGCGGAAGCCCTAGTGGACGCGGCCTGCGTTCCCCCGATCTCGTGCGCGGGCAGGATGGCCTGCCCGTGCACGAGCGGCGCAGAACGGGCGCATGGCAGCACCGATATGGCCGGTCATGCGATGTCGTGCAGATCGCGGTCCTTGCCCTCGGTGGACAGCAGCAGCGCGACGAGGCTGATCGACGTCACTCCCATCCATGCCAGCGCGACCATCCACAGTCCGCCGCCGGCCAGCAGGACCAACGACGTCGCGGTGATGGGCATGAGGCCAGCCCCGAACGCGGCGGCGATCTGGTAGCCCAGTGACGCGCCGGTGTAGCGGATGCGGGTGGGGAACAGTTCGGCGGCGTAGGCACCGTAGGGACCTGCGACGAATGACTGGATCCCGGCCAGGCCGAGGAACAGGGCCAGGAACACCGTGAACACGCTGCCCGAGTCGAGCAGGAACATGATCGGGAAGGCGAGTGCGATCGCGGTGACGTTCCCGCCGAGCAGAACTCTGCGGCGGCCGAGCCGGTCCGACATCCGGGCTGCGACGACGATCATGGCGATGACGCAGACCCCGGCCACCGCTTTCACGTTGAGCACCCCCGTCGAGGACAACTGCAGCTCCTTGACGGCGTACGACAGCGCCCACACGCCCATCAGGCCCTGAGCGGCCTGGCCGGACACGCCGGCGCCGATCGCGAGCAGGAGCTGGCGGGGGTAGCGGGTGACGATCTCGCGCAGCGGGACCTGCTTGTCCTTCGCGGACTCGGCCGCCTGCAGGAACACGGCGGACTCGGCCGTCTTGAGCCGGATCACCAGGCCGACAACGGCCAGCACCGCGCTGAACAGGAACGGGATGCGCCATCCCCAGCTCAAGAAGTCCTCCCGGGGCAGCGTGGAGAAGAGGCTGAAGACCAGCGTCGCGAGGATGGTGCCGGCCGGTGCTCCCATGTAGGCGAAGGAAGCCGCGAATCCGCGAGACCCCTTCTTGGCGCGCTCGAAGCCGAGCAGCATCGCACCACCCCACTCGCCGCCGACCGCGATGCCTTGCAGGATCCGCAGGAACACCAGCATCAGCGGTGCCGCGACGCCGATCTGCTCGGTCGTTGGCAGCAGCCCGATCAGCGTGCTCATCACGCCCATCAAGACCAGGGTCACGACCAGCATGGACTTGCGGCCGAGCCGGTCACCGAGGTGACCGAAGATGATTCCGCCGAGCGGGCGGGCGAAGTAGCCGGCGGCGAGGGTTCCGAAGGCCAGGACCTGGCCAGTCCCCGAGCTCACGCCAGTGAAGAAGACGGTGTCGAAGACAATGCTGGCGGCCGTGGCGTACAGGAGGAAGTCGTAGTACTCGATCGCCGTGCCGATGAAGCTGGAGGCGAGGATGCGACGCATCTCCTGCGGGGATGCCTCGGTCGCCGGTGCCACGGTCGGAGAGTTCCCGGGCGAGTGCATCAGGCCACCTCCGTCCGGAGCCGGGCGCCGACCGCGAACTCGATGACGTCGAGGTCGTCCGGGATCAGCAGCGGGCCGTCGAAGGTCTCCGACGCCGTCAGGAATGACGAGGCGGGGGAATCGCCAGGGACGAGGTGGTGGAGCACCAGCGCGCGGGCGGTGGCCGCGGTGGCGATCTCGCCGGCCTGCCGGGGAGTGGTGTGCGCACGGCGGTGGTGCTCCATCGTCGCCCGGCGCATCGCCTCGTCCGTGTAGCGGCTGCTGATCGCGTCGAGGTCGATCGCCTCGTGCAGCAGCAGGTCGGTGTCGCGCCCCAGCCGAACCAGGTTGTCGCACGGCGCCGTATCTCCGGAGATCGTGACCGAACCGTCGGCCGTGTCGAACCGGAACGCGTACGCCGGTGCGGTCGGTGGGTGGTCGACCAGCGTCGCGGTGACGAGGA
Organism: Saccharopolyspora aridisoli; assembly: GCF_004348445.1. Taxonomy (GTDB): domain Bacteria; phylum Actinomycetota; class Actinomycetes; order Mycobacteriales; family Pseudonocardiaceae; genus Saccharopolyspora; species Saccharopolyspora aridisoli. The sequence goes on from NZ_SMKV01000021.1 coordinate 30,702, forward strand.
CGCGGTCGTCGCGGAAGATCTCGATCGGCTCCATCGGCGGGGCGACGGTGTGGTCCGGGTCGAAGCCGGTCCCCGCAGGCAGCTCGATGTCGTGCACTGCGAGCTGGTCCGCCGGAGAGCTGGTCAGCGAGTCGAAGATCCGGTCGTTGAGGTCGGTCGCGTGCGCCGCGCAGAGCAGTTCGATCATCTCGGCCGTACCCGGGGTGGGGTTGGCAGGGGCCACAGGTTCCGGTCGCAGGTTCGCGTGGGGCGAAAGCGGGGGCAGCACGCCGCGCGGGCCGGGCCCGTGCACTGCGAGCGGCACCACGTCCGGTTCCCTCCGCTCGAAGAGCCCGAAGAGCAGCAGCCCGGTGAGGTCGGCGACGTGGTCAGAGTGGAGGTGGGTGAGGAACAAGGCGCGGACCTGGTCCATCCGGAGCCCGGCGCGGGTCAGCTGACGGCCGGCGCCTTGGCCGGCGTCGACGAGGTAGATGGCGTCGCCTACGACAACAGCGGTACTGATGCCGCTGCGTGCCGCTGCAGCGCCCGGGCGGTCCCACCAGCGGGGGCCGCCAGCCGTTCCGAGGGTCACAACGTGCGGACTGGGCATGGCACTCCTTTGTGCGTGTTCTCCTGCCTTCGGAACACTGTCGCGCGGCCCGATGCCCAGGCATAGTTGATTCTGCTTCGCCAAGTCATAAGCTGCGCTTGTGAAGGACGTGACGCTGAGGCAGCTCGAGTACCTGGTGGCGGTCGCCCGGGACGGGTCGATCACGCGCGCCGCCGTGCGGTGCCAGGTCACCCAGGCGGCGATCAGCCAGGCAATGCGCGAACTGGAGACCGCCTTGGGTGTGCAGCTCGCCGTGCGGCGCACGGCGAAGGGCGTCCACCTCACGTCGGCGGGCCGGGCGGCCGCGACCCAGGCCCGGAACGTGCTGCAGGAGGTCGGCCGGCTCACCGGCCACGACGAGGGCGAGGTCGGCACCTTCACCGTGGGCTGCTTCCCGTCAGTGTCCGCTCAGGTCATTCCCGAGATCGTGGAGCTGCTCGCACGCAGACGGCCGAAGGTGCACGTCGACATCGTCGAGGCGCCCGCTGCGGAGCTGCAGGACCGCATGCTGCGCGGGCAGATCGACTTGTGCTTCCTCTACGAGGTGCAGCTGCTGAAGGAGATCGAGCCGATCGTCCTACGCGAGCGCCGGATCAAAGTCGCTGTGGCCGCGGATCACCCGCTGGCCGACCGGCCAGTGGTGCACGTCGCCGACCTCGCCGACCACCCCGGGGCCCTGCTGAACGTCGAGCCGGCCAGCTACCTCAACGAGACGCTGTTGCGCCGGTTCGGCGTCACGCCTCGGATCTCCTACCGCAGCTCCGACATCCAGACGATTCGGGCGATCGTCGGCCGAGGGCTGGCCTGGTCATTGCTCATGACCGAGGTGCGGGCCAGCCACGACGGCCGTCCCTTGAAGTTCCTGCAGATCGCCGAGCAGCTGGGGACGAACTCGCTGGTCGCCGCCCTTCCTCGCGACACCCGGGCCACTGCCGTTGTCGACGAGGTGATCGCACACTGCCACCGTGTCCTGCCAGCGTGACTCGCGCGCACGGGTCGCCGTGGAGAGCTGGCATGTCGCCGGTGGCGACCGGGTCAGCCAGGCCGCGCACTGGCGTAGCCAGTGCACCTCGTCGGACAGCCGGTCGGCCACCTTCGATCCGCTCGCCCAGCTCGAGATCACCACCGCACCCGCGCACCGGAGATCGCCTCGCCGGCCCTGGAGCAGCCACCGACGCTCGTCGGCCACGCCGCCCGGACGGCCCTCGTCGGCGGCCAACCGCGGGCTGAGGTTGTGCTCGCGGCGCGGAGTTTCGATGTGGCCCACGGCCTCGGCAGGGTCCCTCGTCCCGATCCGACGACAGGCTCGAACGTCGAGTCCACCGGCCCGTTTTCGCGTCGAGTTCGCAGCGGCCGACTCATTTCGCGGGTCTTCCGGGCGATGCCGGCATCTGCGCGATGGACCGCTTGTGCTCGGTCCCACGCACAACGCAGGCGACAGCGTCCCTCCGGAGTCAACGACGCGCCTGTGGTACCTGGTACGCGGTCCCCGTCGCGGCGACGGGTGCATGGGTTCGCGCCACGATCTGCCGGGGACCTGCCCTTCGTCACCACCCCGAACAGATCACTGTCTACAAAGCTCACCGAACACCAGCTTGAAACACAGTAGGGTCAACATCATCCCGTTTCGTTCACTACATGGTGGTTCGCGCCGGGCAGACGTAGCCGTCCTTGGAAGATCCTCTAACCCATGGACGTTGTGGTCACCGGTGGTGCCGGATTCATAGGATCGACGCTTGTCGATCGCTTGCTCGGGGACGGGCACCGCGTGCACGTGATGGACAACTTCAGCAGTGGCTGCAGGCAGAACCTTGCGGCAGCCGAGAGCTCAGGAATGTGCACCGTGTTCGAGCTCGACATCAACGGCCCTGAATTGGCCAGCGCGATGGCTGCCGCTAGCCCGGAGATCGTGTTCCATCTCGCCGCCCAGGTCGGCGTGCACACAAGTGTGAATGATCCGCTCGCTGACGCGGCGGTCAACGTGCTCGGCACGATCAACGTAGCGCAAGCCGCGAGCGGAGCTGGGGTGCGCAAGGTCGTCTTCGCCTCCTCTGGGGGCGCGATCTACGGCAACGCAGGTGCTTTGCCGTTGGGCGAGAACGCGCCCAGCCAGCCGATTTCTCCGTATGGCGCGGGCAAAGCGGCCGCCGAGGTGTACCTGAACACCTATGGCACGATGCACGGTTTGAACTGCTCGCACGTCGCTTTGTCCAACACCTACGGACCGCGGCAGGACCATCGCGCAGAAGCGGGTGTGGTTGCCGCGTTCGCCGATGCGCTGCTCACCGGGAAGCCCACCCGGCTGTTCGGCGACGGCAGCAATACGCGCGACTACGTCTACGTCGACGATGTCGTCGACGCGCTCGTGCGAACGGCGATCAGAGGCCGCGCGGGCGCTCGGTACAACATCGGAACCGGCGAGCAGACAACTGACCGGGAGCTGCACGCGATCGTCGCCGAGGTGGTTGGCGCGCGCGACGCACCCGAGTTCGTCCCGGCACGGCTCGGCGACGTCAGAGCTTCAGCGCTCGACGCCTCTGCGGCATACCGGGATCTGGGCTGGACACCCCGCATGTGCCTCGCCGAAGGCGTTCGACGAACCATCGCACACATTTCGCAGCAAGCTGTCATCAGCAGCGTGTCATTCCCAGCCCAGGTGCAGGACGATCAGGCGCTAGCCCATGCGACTGCGAGGCTGTGACTGAAGCCCGGTTGGAGACGAGGCGTGGCGCAGGTGGGTGCGCTTGCGATCGTCCTCGCACTCTGGACCGACCTCATCGGCTTGACACGTCATCAACTACACCTGCAATAGGAACCAGGAGTCGGTCAAGGTCACGCTGGCAACACGTCCCAGTGCAAGCTTCAGCCGTAGAGACGGCCCGAACAAGAGGAAGCTGCTGGGACGACTGTCGATTATCACTTCGGGAGGACGAATCCCTGCTCCTCGACTGCCCGCGGGTCGGTTCCGGTCCCTTCACGAACACGATGTCCAACGCTGAGCAGGACGGCGAGGTTTGGCCCCGATCTAGCTCGTCGACTCCTCTCAGCCGGCGCGGCGTCGGGTTCCTACCGTGGTGGCGAGGTGGTCGAGGAGGGTTGCCGTGGTCGGCCAGTCGAGGCAGGCGTCTGTGATGCTGCGGCCGTAGGTGAGTTCGTGGGCTCTGCCGAGGACCAGGTCTTGGCGGCCTGCGGCCAGGAAGCTCTCCAGCATCATGCCGACGATGCCCCGCTCACCAGCGCTGATCCTGTCGGCCAACTCCATGGCCACGGCGGCTTGGCGTTCGTGGTCCTTGCCGCTGTTGCCGTGGCTGGCGTCGACGATGACCCGCTCCGGCAGGTTCGCGGCGCGCAGGCGGGTCAGGGTGTCGGCCACGGTGGCGGCGTCGTAGTTCGGGCCTGCCGATCCGCCCCGCAGGATGACGTGGCAGTCCGCGTTGCCGGTGGTGGTCAGCAGTGCGGCCACGCCGTCCGCCGTGATCCCGGTGAACACGTGGCCGGCCGCGGCTGCGCGGATGGCGTCGACGGCCACCTGCACGTCGCCCTCGGTGGAGTTCTTGATCCCGACCGGCATGGACAAGGCGCTGCACAGCTGGCGGTGCACCTGGCTAGCCGCCGTGCGGGCGCCGATCGAGCCCCAGCTCACCGCGTCGGCGATGAACTGCGGGAGGATCGGGTCGAGGAACTCGCAGCCCACCGGCAGGCCGAGCGCGCCGATGTCCAGCAGCAGGCGGCGGGCGGTGCGCAGGCCCTTGTTGACGGCGAAGCTTCCGTCCAGGTCCGGGTCGTTGATCAAACCTTTCCAGCCCAGCGTCGTCCGCGGTTTCTCGAAGTAGACCCGCATCACCACGTGCACCTGATCTCGCACCTCGGCGGCCTTGCGGGCGAGCCGCTGAGCGTAGTCCAGCGCTACTTCCGGGTCGTGCACCGAGCAGGGTCCGACGACGACCAGCAGCCGATCGTCACGTCCGGCGAGGATGTCCGCTGCGGCGGTGCGGCCGTGCTCCACGGTCTTGGCCACATCCGGGGTCATCGGATGTTCCTGCCGCAGCAGCGCCGGTGAGATCAGCGGGTTCACAGCTGTGATCCGCTGATCATCCAGGTCGGGTGAGGCGTCCGCTGGGCCTGCGGTCAGAGTCATGGCGGAGGGTTCCTTTCGGTGACCGGCCCGCAACGGCAACCCCACGAGCCGATCTCGTCGATCCGGCTCGCGGTGGGAGGTCAGCGCACGGCGGGAGAGGCGGGCTGGATCGTCTCGGGCTGACCAGCCGGACCAGGAGAATGACAGCCGCGTTGCTACCGCTGGAGGACCGTAGCACCCCGGCGCAACCGCTCCGCCTGGCTCCACGACAAGCGTTGCGGGTCATGCGTTGTCGCTCAACGACCCTGGAGCGCTCATTCCACGTTGGACATACAGCGGCCGTTGTCGCTGCGCACGACCATTGCGTTGATCGGCGACACGGGGACCGAAGGGGAGGGCCGCCATCGCGTGCGAACCGCCTCGGGCGACGAGCTCGTGATCACGCGCCACAATCCGGCATTTCCCTAGTCATTCGCGCCGTAGGGTGCTGTCGTGTTGCGCGCCAGCCTCGCATGGAACGACGACTGGGAGGCATTCCCAGAGGCGCGTTCCGCCGAAGCCCTGCACAACCGCAGGTCCGGCACGGGCGATGCGGGACGTTGGCGCACCCGTCAACGATCGACCACTGTGGACAGGTGGCGACCGGCGCCCCGGTGCCTGGACGCCGCCTTCCGCACGCGGGTACTCGGGAGGCTTGACCGATGTTCAGCCGTGTCGCCATCGTCAACCGCGGGGAAGCCGCCATGCGGCTCATCCACGCCGTCCGCGACCTCTCAGCGGAAATCGGGAAGCGCATCGAGACCGTCGCGCTGCACACCGACGCCGACCGCGACTCCACCTTCGTCCGAGAAGCCGACCTCGCCTTCTCGCTGGGCCCGGCCGCGGCCCGCCCCTACCTCGACCACGCGGTGCTGGAGCGCGCACTGGTCGATTCCGGTGCCGATGCGGCGTGGGTCGGCTGGGGCTTCGTCGCCGAGGATCCGGCGTTCGCCGAGCTCTGCGAGCGGATCGGCATCACCTTCGTGGGCCCGAGCGCGGAGGCGATGCGCAAGCTCGGAGACAAGATCGGTGCCAAGCTGATCGCCGAAGAGGTCGGCGTGCCGGTCGCGCCGTGGAGCCGCGGCGCCGTCGCCACGCTCGACGACGCGTTGCGCGTCGGCGACGAGATCGGGTACCCGCTGATGCTCAAGGCCACCGCGGGCGGCGGCGGGCGCGGCATCCGCAAGGTCGCCTCCGCCGTGGAGCTGTCCGAGTCCTACGAGCGCACCGGCCGGGAGGCGTCGCGCGCCTTCGGGTCCGGCACCGTCTTCCTGGAGCGGCTGATCACCGGGGCCCGCCACGTCGAGGTGCAGGTCATCGCCGACGGGCAGGGCACCGCGTGGGCGCTGGGCGTGCGGGACTGCTCGGTGCAGCGGCGCAACCAGAAGATCATCGAGGAATCCGCGTCCCCGGTGCTCCAAGTGGATCAAGTCGCCGAGTTGAAGGCCTCGGCCGAGCGGCTCGCCGTGGCCGTCGGCTACCGGGGCGCCTGCACCGTCGAGTTCCTCTACCACCCCGGGGAGGAGGTGTTCGCCTTCCTGGAGGTCAACACCCGCCTGCAGGTGGAACACCCGATCACCGAAGTCACGACCGGGACCGACCTGGTCCGGATGCAACTGCACGTGGCCGGTGGCGGAACGCTCGATGGCGCCCGGCCGGACGAGGTGGGGCACGCCGTGGAGGCCCGGCTCAACGCCGAGGACCCCGACCGCGACTTCGCACCCGCCCCTGGCCGCATCGCCCGGCTCGTGCTGCCCGCTGGGCCCGGCATCCGGGTGGACACCGGCGTCAGCGAGGGTGACACCATCCCGCCGGACTTCGACTCGATGATCGCCAAGATCATCGCTCACGGCCGGGACCGCGACCAGGCGCTGGCCCGGCTGCGCCGCGCGATGGCCGACACCACGGTCATCATCGAAGGCGGCGCCACCAACAAGAGCTTCGTGCTCGACCTGCTCAACCGGCCCGAGGTCGTCGACGCCAGCGCCGACACCGGCTGGATCGACCGGGTGCGCGCCGAAGGCGGCCTGGTCAGCCACCGGCATTCGGCGGTGGCCCTGGGCGCGGCCGCGATCGACGCCTACCTGGACGCGGAGGAGATCAGCCGCCGGCGGCTGCTGGCCACCGCGCAGGGCGGACGGCCGCAGGTGCAGCACGACCCGGGTGCGCCGCTGGACCTCAAGCTGCGCGGCGTCGGCTACCGGGTGAGCGTGGTCCGCGTCGGGCAGCAGCGCTTCCGCGTGGGCATCACCAGCGGCGGCGACGTGCACCCCGCGGACGTCGAGGTCGAGCGGTTCGACGCGCACAGCAGCCGAATCGTCGTCAACGGGCGCGGTTTCCGGCTGACCTCGGCCACCCACGGACCCACCCACCTCGTCGAGGTCGATGGCGTGACGCACCGGATCAGCCGGGACGAGGGCGGCGTGGTGCGCTCTCCCGCGCCCGCGCTGGTCGTGGCGAATCCGCTGTCGGTCGGCGACGAGGTCGCGGCGGGCGCACCGGTGCTGGTGCTGGAGAGCATGAAGATGGAGACGGTGCTGCGCGCACCGTTCCGCGCCCGGATCCGCGAGTGCCCGGTGTCGGTGGGCAGCCAGGTCGAGACCGGTGCGCCGTTGCTGCGGTTGGAGCCGCTGGTCGGGGACGGCGCCGAGCAGACCGAGGCCAACCCCGAAGTCGTCAAGATCGATCTGCCCGCGCAGCCCGCGCCCGGCGAGGCGACCGAGCGGGCGGAGCGCGGCCTGCGAGACCTGCGCGGCCTGCTGCTCGGCTACGACACCGATGAGAGGCACCGGGAACGAGTGCTGTCGGACTACCTCACCGCGCGTGCGGAGGTGGGCTGGTCGTCCTTCGAGGGCGAGCTGGAGCTGCTGGCGGTGTTCGTGGACCTCGCCGAGCTCAGCAGGGACAAGCCGCGCGGCGACCTCGACACCGAACCGGGCAACCCGGTGCACAGCCCCCGCGAGCACTTCCACCGCTTCCTGCAGAGCCTCGACGTCGAACGTTCCGGTGCCAGCGAGGTCTTCCAGGACCAGCTCCAGGAGGTTCTCGCGCATCACGGCGTCACCGAGCTGGAACGCACTCCGGAGCTGGAGGGCGCGATCTTCCGGATCTTCCTCGCGCTGCAGCGGATGCCGTCGGACATCGTGGTGGTTTCCGAGTTGCTGACCCGGTTGCTGGCCGGACCGACACCGGACGAGTCGGTGCGCGAGCGCGCCGGGCTCGTCCTGGAGCGCCTGGTCGAGGCGACGCGGATGCGCTACCCGGCGGTGTCGGACCTGGCCCGCGACGTGCTGCTGCGGAGGTTCTCCCGCCGGTTGCCGCGCGTCACCGCGGACCCCGTGCGCGGTGCGCGCGTGCACGCTGAGGAGCCCGCTCGGCCGCTGGACGACTACCAGCAGAAGGTGCTGCGCGCCGCCCGGCGCGGGACCGTCTACCCGTACGAGCTGATCGACCTGCTCACCGGTCCGAATGGTCGTTTCGTCGAGCACGACCTCGACGAGGACGGCGTGCTGGTGCCGGTGGACCGGCCGAAGGGCTACAACACCTCGGCGATCGTCGCGGGCGTGGTCACCACGCCGACCGCGCTCCACCCCGAGGGCGTCGAACGCGTTGTGCTGCTGGGCGATCCGACCAACGCGCTCGGTGCGCTCGCCGCGCCGGAGTGCGCTCGGGTTGTCGCCGCGTTGGACCTGGCCGAGCGGATGCAGGTGCCGCTGGAGTGGTTCGCGCTCTCGGCCGGTGCGCGGATCTCGATGTCCTCGGGAACCGAGAACATGGATTGGGTTGCCGCCGCGCTCAAGAAGATCGTCACGTTCACCCAGGGTGGCGGTGAGATCAACTTCGTGGTGGCCGGTATCAACGTGGGTGCGCAGCCGTACTGGAACGCCGAGGCCACGATGCTGATGCACACCAAGGGGATCCTGGTGATGACACCGGATTCGGCGATGGTGCTCACGGGAAAGCAGTCGCTGGACTTCTCCGGTGGTGTCTCGGCCGAGGACAACTTCGGCATCGGCGGTTACGACCGGGTCATGGGCCCGAACGGTCAGGCGCAGTACTGGGCGCCGAACCTCGCAGCGGCCAACGACGTGCTGATGGCCCACTACGAGCACACCTACATCGCCCCGGGCGAAACCGGGCCGCGCAGGGCCCCGACCACCGACCCGCGCGACCGCGACATCTCGACCTACCCGCACGAGCTCGCCGACAGCGACTTCACCCGGGTCGGCCAGATCTTCTCCGACGTGCACAACCCCGACCGCAAGAAGCCCTTCGACATCCGGACCGTGATGCGCGCCGTCTCCGACCAGGACCACCCGGTGCTTGAGCGGTGGGCCGACATGGCCGACGCCGACACGGCCGTCGTCCAGGACGCGCACGTCGGCGGCCTGCCCGTCTGCCTGCTGGGCATCGAATCGCGCTCGGTGCAGCGGCGCGGTTACCTGCCCACCGACGGCCCCGACACCTACACCTCGGGGACGCTGTTCCCGCGCTCGTCGAAGAAGACCGCTCGCGCCATCAACGCGGCCAGCGGGAACCGGCCGCTGGTGGTGCTGGCGAACCTCTCCGGGTTCGACGGCTCTCCCGAATCCATGCGCAAGCTGCAGCTGGAGTACGGCGCCGAGATCGGCCGGGCCATCGTCAACTTCGACGGCCCCATCGTGTTCTGCGTGATCTCCCGCTACCACGGCGGCGCGTTCGTCGTGTTCTCCAAAGCGCTCAACCCCAACATGACCGTCCTCGCCGTCGAAGGCTCCTACGCCTCCGTCATCGGCGGCGCACCAGCAGCGGCGGTGGTGTTCTCCCGCGACGTGCACAACCGCACCGAGGACGACCCGCGAGTGGCCAAGCTGCACGAACAGCTCGCGGCAGCGGACGACGCCGAGCGGGACGCGCTGAACGCGCAGCTCGCCGACGTCTGGTCGGCGGTGCGGGCGGACAAGCTCGGCGAGGTCGCCGCGGAGTTCGACCGGATCCACAACATCGAGCGCGCGGTCGAGATGGGCTCGGTGGACGCGATCATCAGCGCGGCCGAGCTGCGGTCGCGAATCGTCGAGGCCGTCGAGCACGGCTTGAACTGACATCGACCCCTGGAGCGACCTCCCCATGACACAGCAGCAGATCCTCGACCTGCCCGCTTCGAAGTTCGCGATGCCCGACGACCTCGATGAGGAGACGTCCGGGGCCAACGTGCTCGGAGTCATCAACTACACCTCCGGTGCCACCGACCCGGACGTGACGAGCGGGCACCTGCGGTTCGACCTCCACATGACCGGGACGGCCGCTGACGGGTTCGCCGAGGTGTGGACGACCGAACGGCCGGTGGAATCAGGAGAGTCCGGCGGCATCGCCTACTCGCACGACGGCGAGCACCTGCTGTGCGCGGGCCGCATCCCGCCCGCCACCAGCTACGCGGAAGGCACCCGCGCCGCGTACACGACGACGCTGGAGCTGATGGACGCCCTCGGCTACGACAACTGCGCGCGGATGTGGAACTTCGTGAACCGCATCAACGAGGACAACGCCGAGGGCCTGGAGATCTACCGGGACTTCTGCAAGGGCAGGGCCGAGGCCTTCGAGGCGTTCAACTTCAGCGACACCTCGGTGCCCGCGGCCACCGGAATCGGATCGCTGGGAGGCGGGATCGCCTTCTACGTCCTGGCTTCCCGCACGAGCTCGCTGACCGCGATCGAGAACTCCAAGCAGGTCTCGGCGTACAACTACCCGGAGCAGTACGGTCCCCGGCCGCCGAAGTTCGCCAGGGCCACCTACCAGAGCGCGACCAGCGCGGACCGCACGTCCGGGCAGATCTACGTCGCGGGAACGTCGAGCATCCGCGGGCACGAGACGCTGTTCGCCGGGGACGTCGAGAAGCAGGCGCTGCTGGCGCTGGACAACATCGCTCACCTGATCGGGCCCGAGACCCTCGCCGACCACGGGATCGAGCAGCGCAACACCCTGGCAGACCTGGACACCATCAAGGTCTACGTCCGGCACGGCGAGGACATCCCAGCCGTCCGGCGGATCTGCGAGGAGCACTTCTCGCCCGACGCCCAGGTCGCCTACCTCAACGTCGACGTCTGCCGCGCAGACCTCTCGGTGGAGCTGGAGGGGATCATCCACTCGGCGAACCGGTGCGAACCGTAGTCCTCGTCACGCCGGCCGGCTCGCGCACCCGCAGCCGCCCCGTCGACCAGTTCCACAACGGCCCGGCACCCGGTGGTGGGAAGCAGCGCCCAGGACTAGGGCTTCTCCTCGACCTCCCCGCAGATCCGGGACAGCGCGGAGCCAGTCCGGCAGGCTTCCGCGGGAGTGCCACGTCGGCCCGCCTACGCCGAAGGGTGTTTTTGTCCATGAGCTCGACTCCACGGCCGATCCTGTTCGTCAGCCTGCCCGAGGCCGGTCTGCTGAACCCGATGCTGGTGCTCGTCGAGGAGCTGTCGCGCAGGGGCGTGACGGACCTGTGGTTCGTCGCGGACGAGAAGGCGCGGGCCGGCGTGGAGGCGGCCCAGGTGGGATCACCCATCCAGTTCTCCTCCCTCGGTGACGTGACCCCGGAGATGTCGTCTGTCACCTGGGACGACGAGACCTACCGCCGGGTCACCCAGCGCTCGCGGTTCAAGGCCCACCGCGCGGTGATCGAGCAGACCCACCGGCCGGAGCAGCGGGTTCCCAAGTACCGCGCGCTGGAGGAGGCCGTCGAGGAGGCGCAGCCTGCGTTGATGGTCATCGACTGCATGTGCCAGTTCGGGCACGAGCTGGCGATCACCAAGAAGATCCCGTTCGTGCTCAGCGACACCTTCGTGCCGAGCTACATCCTCACCTCCGCCGTACCGATCGGGAAGTCCTACACGCCGGCGAACTTCCCCGTGCCGAACTCGGGGCTTCCGCTGGAGATGAACGTCCGCCAGCGGCTGGCGAACCGGCTGTTCAAGTGGCGCACGCTGAGCCTGGCGTTCTCCTCGATGATGAAGGAGCGCAACGCCCGCGATGCGCGGGTCCGCGCCGAACTCGGCATCGACCCGTCCACGTACGGGCAGTTCACGCGCGTCGAATTCGCCGAACTGGTGCTGTGCTACGCGATTCCCGAGATGGACTACCCGTTCGAGATCCCCGGGATGCTGCACAACGTCGGCGCGATGATCCCGCCGCTGCCGCAGGCGCCCGGCGAGGAGCTCGGCCGGTGGCTGGACGAGCGGCAGTCGGTCGTCTACGCCGGTTTCGGCACGATCACCCGGCTGACCGGCGAGCAGGTCCGCTCCTTCGTGGAGGTGGCGCGGCGCCTGGAAGGGCAGCACGACGTCCTCTGGAAACTGCCTCAGGACCAGCAGCGATGGCTCCCAGAGGACCTGCCGGGCAACCTCCGCATCGAGTCGTGGGTGCCCTCGCAGCTGGACGTGCTGGCGCACACCAACGTCAAGGTCTTCTTCACCCACGGCGGCGGCAACGCCTACACCGAGGGCATCCACTTCGGCACACCGATGGTGATGCGGCCGCTCTGGGTCGACTGCTACGACCAGGCGGTGCGCGGTCAGGACATCGGCGTGAGCCTCACCCTCGACAAGCCGCACGCCATGGATCCGGACGACGTCCTCGACAAGCTCACCCGGGTGCTCGGCGATCCCTCGTTCCGGCAGCGCGCCGAGCACCTGGCCGAGCTCCAGCGCGTCGCCGGGGGCCGCACCGCTGCGGCCGATCTGGTACTCGGCCTGCCCGCGCTCGCAGTGGAGTGAATCCGCGATGAACACAGAACAACAGCCGGTCCCGTTCATGCTCCGCCGGCCGGGGGTGTCGTTCCCGCCGCCGGAGTACGCGCAGTTCCGGCAGCGGCCGGGCCTCACCCGGGCGGCGCTGCCCACCGGCGACACGGTGTGGCTGGTGACCAGGCACACCGACGTGCGCGAGGTCCTCACCGATCCGCGGATCAGCTCCAACCCGGCGCACGAGGGCTTCCCGACCCCCGGCCGCACCGGTGGGGTTCCCGCCGCGAGCGAGATCCCAGGGTGGTTCGTCGCCCTCGACCCGCCGGATCACTCGATGTTCCGCAAGCAGCTGCTGCCCGAGTTCACCGTGCGGCGGATCCGGGCTCTGCGGCCGGCGATCGAGGCGATCGTCGACCAGTCCATCGACGCGATGCTCGCCCGCGGCAACAGCGCCGACCTCGTCGAGGACTTCTCGCTGTCGGTGCCGTCGCTGGTCATCTCGGCGCTGCTGGGCGTGCCGAAGGGCGATCGGGCCTTCTTCGAGGCGAAGACGAAGATCCTCGTGACGATCAACTCGACGGACGAGCAGCGCGACGAGGCGAGCAAGCAGATCCTGCGCTACCTCAACAGGCTCATCGCGATCAAGCGGAAGCGCCCCGGGGACGACCTGCTCAGCAAGCTCGGCACGAGCGGCGACATGTCCGTCCAGGAGCTCGCCGGCGTCGCGATGCTGCTGCTCATCGCCGGGCACGAGACGACGGCGAACAACATCTCGCTGGGCGTGATGACCCTGCTCTCCCACCCCGAGTGGATCAACGACGAGCGGGTCGTCGAAGAGCTGCTGCGCTACTACTCCGTGGCCGACATGGTGGCGCTGCGAGTGGCGACCGAGGACGTCGAGATCGGCGGGCAGCTGATCAAGGCCGGCGAGGGCGTCGTGCCGCTGGTCGCCGGAGCCAACCACGACTCGACCGTCTTCGAGCGGCCGGACGAGTTCGACCCGACCCGCTCGGCGCAGGGTCACGTGGCCTTCGGCTACGGCGTGCACCAGTGCCTCGGGCAGAACCTCGTCCGGCTGGAGATGGAAGTCGCCTACTCGAAGTTGTTCGAGCGCATTCCGACGCTGGAGATCGCCGTCCCGCTGTCGGAACTGCCCTTCAAGTACGACGGAATCCTCTTCGGACTGCACGAGCTGCCGGTGCGCTGGTGACGGCTTCGGGGTCCGATCCAGGGTCTCCCGCAGAAAGGTGAACGAGCATGGCTCAGATCGTCGTGGACACCACGAAGTGCGTCGGAGCGGCACAGTGCGTGCTCTCCTCCCCCGACCTGTTCGACCAGGACGACGACGGCTTCGTGATGGTCCTGGAGGACAACCCCACGGGCGAACTCGCCCAGGCGGCCGCCACGTCCGCCACCCTCTGCCCGTCGCAGGCCATCACGGTCCAGGACTGACCAGGATCGACAAGAGCCCCTGGCCACCGAGTCGCTCACCGGAGCGTCGCTGGTGCACGATGCTCGCCCCCTGCCGGTATCAAGCGACCACGGCGACCAGGACGACGATGCCCCGCACCCGCACGAGGTGCGGGGCATCGTGCTCACCGCTGGCCGAGCCCGTCCGCCTTGACCGCGGATGAGGACGACGCTTGCCGCCGGCTCGGCGTGGCGGTGAACCAGCCCTGGACGCGGTCCTTGGGATCCCTCACCGCAGCATGCCCGTCGGCGTTGCCGATCTCGGCGGCTCACCGTCGCGAGGACGGCCTGCTGCGCGGAGCACTGGCGTCCTCCGCTGTTGGACCGCCTGGAGCAGCCTCCCTGATCAACGCTCACATCGCCGCCGTTGCCGAGATGTACCCAACGCAGTCACCGGCCTTCCCCGGCTGATCGCCGGAACCCCGGATCACGGCGGTGTTCCGGGGTTCCGATCACGGCCGCGATCCGGGCGTCTACGGGCTGGTCAGGCGTCTCCTAGTTCGTCGTCGAGGAGAGCGAACATCTCGTCGTCGGAGGCGTTGTCTAGGTCGATCTGCTGCTCGGGGACTTGGTCCGCTCGGCGGGATTCCCACCTCGTCCTGAGCACTTCGAGTCGGCCTGCGACCTGCTTGTGCAGCTCGTCGTCGATCTGCGTGTTGGTGAGGGCGTTCTCCAGGCGTTCCAGTTCGGCGAGGAGCGAGGTGACTCCTGGTTCGTCGGCCGGGGCCAGTGCCGCGAGCAAGTGGTCGGCGAGTTCCTCCGGGGTCGGGTAGTCGAAGACCAGGGTGGCGGGCAGACGGGTGGCCGCCGCCTTGCTGAGTCGGTTCCGGAACTCCACCGCTGTCAAGGAGTCGAAGCCCATCTCCTGGAACTGGCGGGTGGGTTCGACCGCGTCCTTGTCGTGGTGGTTGAGCACTTCGGCGGCTTGGCGCTGGACGAGGTCGAGGACGATCTCCGCTCGTTCGGTGGCTGCGCGGCCGGCGAGCTTCGTCACGAGCGGGTCCACCGACGACTCGGTGACCGCGCGGCGGGTACGGCGGCGGAGAAGGCCGCGCAGCAGCGGTGGTGTCTCACCGCGGGCGCGGATCGCCGCCAGGTCCAGCCGGACCGGGAGCACCACCGCGCGGTCGACTGCCAGGGCCGTGTCGAACAGCGCCAGCCCCTCCCGGGTGGACAGCGGTGGCATCCCGGATGTGGCCATCCGCTGCGCTTCCACGTCAGCGGCCATGCCGGTCTGGTCCCACGCTCCCCACACCATCGACGCGCCGGCGAGGCCGAGCGCGCGGCGCTTCTCGATCAACGCGTCCAGGAACGCGTTGCCCGCCGCGTAGTTGCCCTGCCCGTGATTGCCGAACGTGCCTGCGATCGAGGAGAACACGACGAACGCCGAGAGGTCCTCGGTGAGCTCGTGCAGGTGCCAGGCGGCGTCCACCTTGGGCCGCAGCACGGCGTCCACGCGTTCGGGGGTGAGCGCGTCGATCGGGCCGTCATCGAGCACGCCCGCGGTGTGCACGACCGCCGACACCGGGTACCGGCCCAGCAGGTCGGAGACCCCGGCCCGATCCGCCACGTCGCAGGCCACCACTTCCACCGAGGCGCCGAGCTCCTCCAGGTCCGCGATCAGCTCCTCGGCGCCCGTGGCGTCCGGTCCGCGGCGGCTGACGAGCAGCAGTCGGCGCACGTGGTGCTCGGTCACCAGGTGCCGGGCCACCACCGCGCCCAGACCACCGGTGCCGCCGGTGACCAGCACGGTGCCGTCCGGTTCCCAGTCGGTGCGGTGCGACGGGCTCACCCTGCTCAGGCGCGGCGCCAGCACGTCACCGCCTCGGATCAGCAGCTGCGGTTCGTCGGTCGTCAGCGCCCGAGCGAGCACGGCCGGGTTCACCGCGTCGGCGTCCACGTCCACCAGCAGGAACCGGCCCGGGTGTTCGGACTGCGCCGACCGCACCAGACCCCACACAGCGGCTCCGGCCACGTCGGCACCCGACACTGCTCCCCGCGTCACGAACACCATGCGGGAGTCGCCGAACCGCTCCTCGCCCACCCACTCCCGCGCCAGGCCGAGCGCGTGCGCGGTGAGGTCGTGCGCGGAAGCGACCACGTCGTCCGCAGACCCGGTGATCGGGACCAGCACCACACCGGCATCGGTACCCGCTAGGCCGTCGCAGACCGCCCCTGGCAGTTCCAGGGCGTCCGGCGCGAGCACGGCCCATTCCAGTTCGGGTGCGTCGGTCGGCGCGGTGACCGGGACCCACTCCAAGCCGAAAAGGCAATCGCGTCCCCGACCTGCGATGTCGGTCGAGACCGGGCGCACGGCCAGCGAGTCCACCGAGGCGACCGGAGCACCGGTGGTGTCGGCCAGCACGATGTTCATCGATTCGTCGTCAGCCACCGACAGCCGCACCCGCAGTTCCGCGGCACCCGACGCGTGCAGCGACACGCCGGTCCAGGAGAACGGCAAACCGGCTCCGCCGTCGCCATCGCGGAGCAGCGCCGCGTGCAGGCTCGCGTCCAGCAGCGCGGGGTGCAGGCCGAACCCGCCGGTCTCCACACCCTCGGGCAGCGCGACCTCGGCGAAGACCTCGCCGTCGCGCCGCCACGCCGCGCGCAGCCCCTGGAACACCGGGCCGTAGTCGAAACCGGCTTCCGCGAACCGCTCGTAGCAGTCCTCCAGCGGAACGGGCTCAGCGTCGGCGGGGGGCCATGCGCCGTGGTCGACCGGGGCCGGGTCTCCCCCGGCCACGAGCACGCCGGTGGCGTTCTCCGCCCACGGCGCGTCGACCTCTCCTTCGGCGCGGGAGAACACCGCCACGCTGCGACCGCCCGACTCATCAGGGGCGCCGACCGCGACCTGCAGCTGGATCGACCCCTCTTCGGGCAGCACCAGCGGCGAGGCGAGCGTCAGCTCCTCGACCCGATCACAGCCCACCTCGTCGCCCGCGCGAACCGCGAGTTCCACCAGGGCGGCTCCGGGAACGAGCACCTGACCCATCACGACGTGGTCGGCCAGCCAGGGCTGCGACCGCACCGACAAGCGGCTGGTGAACAGGTACCCGTCCGACCCGGCCAGCTCCACCCCGGCACCCAGCAGGCGGTGCTCGACCTCCTGCAGACCCAAACCCGTGGCGTCCCGGGACTCCGTCGTCGGCATCGGCCAGAACCGCTTGTGCTCGAAGGCGTAGGTGGGAAGTTCCACCCGGCGAGCACCGGTTCCCGTGAACAACGGCGCCCAGTCCACGTCGATCCCGGACACGTGCAGCTGGGCCATGGCGGTGACCGCGGAAACCTCTTCGGCACCGTCCTTGCGCAGTATCGGGACCAGGACCGCGTCTTCGGCCGACTCGGCCGCCATGGCCGAGAGCACGCCGTCGGGCCCGAGCTCCAGGAACGCCGTCACGCCCGCGTCGGCGAGGTCGGTGACGACATCACCGAACCGCACCGCCTCCCGCACGTGCTGCACCCAGAACTCCGGCGAACTGACATCGCCCGCCACCACGACCGGGACGCTCGGCGCCTGGAACGACAGCCCGCTGATCGCTTCGCGGAAGTCGTCCAGCATCGGGTCCATCAAGGGCGAGTGGAACGCGTGCGAGACCTGCAGGCGGGTCGACTTCCACCGCGAGGACACAGCCAGCACCGCGGCCTCGTCACCGGCCAGCACCACCGATGCCGGGCCGTTGACCGCCGCGATCGAGACGCCGTCCGCGAGGTGCGGCAGCACCTCGTCCTCACCGGCCCGCACGGCCACCACGGCGCCGCCCGGCGGGAGGTCCTGCATGAGGCTCGCCCGCGCGCTGACCAGCGTGCAGGCGTCCTCCAGCGAGAGGACGCCAGCCACGTGCGCGGCCGCGATCTCCCCGACCGAATGCCCGGCCAGGTAGTCGGGCCGCACACCGAAGGACTCGACCAACCTGAACAGCGCGACCTCGACCGCGAACAACGCGGGCTGGGCCATCCCGGTCTGGTTCAGCGCTTCGGGGTCCGCGCCCCACATGACATCCCTGACACCTGCGTCGAGCTGGTCGAGCACGGCGTCCAGCGCCTCTGCGAACGAGGGGAACCGGTCGTAGAGCTCGCATCCCATGCCGATGCGTTGCGATCCCTGACCGGAGAACAGCACCGCCAGCGACGGCTCACCGGCCACGCCGCGCGCTGCCTCGACGAGGCCGGTGTCCCCGTCCAGCAGGACCGCGCGGTGCTCGAACACCGACCGCGAGGTCACCAGCGAGAACCCGACGTCGACCGCGGATTCCTCCTCGACAGAGGACTTGATCCGCTCGATCTGCCCGGACAGCGCGCCCACGGACTTCGCCGACACCGGCAGCGGCACGACACCGGGGAGCACCTGCGTGTCCTCCACCGGAGCGTCCACCACGGCGGGCTGCTCCAGGATCAGGTGGGCGTTCGTCCCGCTGATCCCGAAGGACGACACCGCCGCCCGGCGAGGCCGGTCCACCTCCGGCCACGCGGCCGAGTTCGTCAGCAGGTCGACGGTGCCCGATTCCCAATCCACTCGGGACGTGGCCGCTTCCGCGTGCAGGGTCTGCGGGAGCACACCCCGCTGCATGGCAGTGATCATCTTGATCACACCAGCAACACCGGCAGCAGCCTGCGTGTGCCCGATGTTGGACTTGATCGACCCGAGCAGCAACGGTCGCTCGCGGTCCTGACCGTAGGTGGCCAGCAACGCCTGGGCCTCGATCGGATCGCCCAAGGCTGTCCCGGTCCCGTGGCCCTCGACGGCATCGACGTCCGATGTGGACAGATCGGCGCTGGCCAATGCTTGGCGGATCACCCGCTGCTGCGACGGACCGTTCGGGGCGGTCAAGCCGTTGGAGGCACCGTCCTGGTTCACGGCAGAGCCGCGGACCACGGCCAGCACCTCGTGTCCGTTGCGCCGGGCGTCGGACAACCGCTCCAGCACGACCACGCCCGCGCCCTCGGACCAGCCCACACCATCGGCCGAATCCGAGTACGCCTTGCACCGGCCGTCCGGTGCGAGTCCGCGTTGCCGGGAGAACTCCACGAACGACCCGGGAGTCGACATCACCGTCACACCGCCTGCCAGCGCCAGGGAGCACTCGCCGCTGCGCAGCGCCTGCATCGCCCAGTGCATCGCCACCAGCGACGACGAGCACGCCGTGTCCACCGTGACCGCCGGACCTTCGAACCCGAAGGTGTAGGAGACGCGGCCGGACACCACGCTCGGCGAATTGCCGGTTCCCTGGTGGCCTTCCGAGGTTCCGCTGAGGAGTTGGCTGTAGTCGCTGTACATCACCCCGGCGAACACGCCGGTTCGGCTGCCTCGCAACGTGTTCGGGTCGACCCCGGTCCGCTCCAGCGCTTCCCAGACCGTTTCCAGCAGCAGGCGCTGCTGGGCGTCGGTCGCCAACGCCTCGCGCGGCGACATCCCGAAGAACGCGGGGTCGAAATCGCTTGCCTCGTGCAGGAATCCGCCAGATCGGGTGTACGAGGTGCCCGGGTTGTCCGGATCGGAGTCGAACAACCCGTCCAGGTCCCACCCTCGGTCGGCCGGGAACTCCGAGATGGCGTCGACACCGTCCGACACCAGCCGCCACAAGTCCTCCGGCGACGCGACACCACCGGGGTACCGGCACGCCATGCCCACCACGACCACCGGGTCGTCGGCCGTGCTCGCCAGCACCGGCAGCGAGGCAGTGGGCTCGTCAGCTCCGCCGAACAGCTCGTCCCGGAGGTGGTCGGCGAGCGCGTTGGCCGTCGGGTAGTCGAAGACCAGCGTGGCGGGCAGCCGCAGCCCGGTCGCGGTGCCCAGCTGGTTCCGCAGCTCGACCGCCGTCAACGAGTCGAAGCCCAGGTCCTGGAACGCCCTCGACGGATCGATGGCACTCCCGTCCACATGTCCCAGCACCGCGGCGACCTCACCGGTGACCAAGCCGATTAGCGCTTCCTGGCGGCCCGCCGCGCCCAACCCGCTCAGGCGGGCGATGAGCGACTCGGCCGTGCGCGTCTGCGCCAGCGACCGACGCGCCCTGGTCCGCACGAGCCCGCGCAGCAGCGGCGGAACCTCGCCCCGCGCGCGGATCGCCGCCAGGTCCAGGTGGACCGGCAGCACTACTGGCCTGTCCGTGGACAACGCGGCGTCGAACAGCTGCACACCCTGCTCGGTGGACAGCGGCGGCATCCCCGATCGCGCCACCGCGTCGGAGGCCATGCCGTCCTGGTCCCAGGCGCCCCAGGCGAGGGAAACACCGGGCAAGCCGCGTTCGCGACGATGCTCGATCAGGGCATCCAGGAACGCGTTGCCCGCCGCGTAATTACCCTGACCCGGAGTGCCGAACGTTCCAGCTGCCGAGGAGAACACCACAAACGCCGAGAGATCCTCCGCCAGTTCGTGCAGGTGCCAAGCCGCATCCACCTTCGGCCGCAACACCGCATCCACACGTTCAGAAGTGAGGGACTCGACCACACCGTCGTCGAGAACACCCGCCGCATGCACCACCGCCGACACCCGGTGCTGCTGCAACAGATCCACGACCGCATCTCGATCGGCCACATCACACGCAACCACATCGACGCGGGCGCCAAGATCGGTCAGCTCAGCCGCCAACTCACCAGCACCCGCCGCACCCAGACCCGAACGGCTCACCAGCAACAGGTCACGAACACCGCGCTCAGCGACCAGGTGCCGCGCCATCACAGCACCCAAACCACCCGTACCACCGGTGACCAGCACGGTGCCCTCGGGCTCCCAGGCGGCGCCATCCGAAGGGCTCACCCTTCCCAGGCGCGGCACCAGCACTTCACCGTCGCGGATCAGCAGCTGCGGCTCATCGCTGGACAGCGCCCGCGCCAGCACCGACGAACCCACCGAATCGACGTCCACCAGCACGAAACGGCCCGGGTGCTCCGACTGCGCCGACCGCACCAAGCCCCACACAGCAGCAGCAGCCACATCAGCACCCGACACCGCGCCCCGCGTCACGAACACCAGACGCGAACCGGAGAACCGCTCCTCAGCCAACCACTCCTGCAGCACGAACAGCACGTGAGAGGCGTTGGCGCGAACGGAATCAACGACGGCATCGTCATCACCCACCACCGGCACCAACACCACACCGGCATCGACACCGGTCAAGTCGTCATGCCGAGTTCCGGGCAGGCCCAACGCGTCCGGCCCCACCACGGCGCACTCCGGCGCATCCGCACCGGCCGAAGCCGGAACCGGGACCCAGTCCACCCCGAACAGCAAATCGCGGCCGATGCTCGAGCCACCGAGCTGATCGGCCGAGGCCGGCCGTACCGCCAGCGACCGCACCGAGGCCACCGGGACCCCGGCGGTGTCGGCCATGTCGAGCGTCATCGCGCCGTCAGCGCCTCGGGACAGCCGCACCCGCAGTTCCGTCGCCGCCGCGGCGTGCAACGACACCCCGCGCCAGGAGAAGGGCAGACCGGCCCGGCCGTCGTCCTCCACGACGAAGGCCGCGTGCAGGCTCGCGTCGAGCAACGCCGGGTGAAGCCCGAATCCGCTGGTCCGCACCCCGTCTGGCAGCTCGACGTGGGCGAAGACCTCGTCTCCGCGTCGCCAGGCGGCACGCAGGCCCTGGAACACCGGACCGTAGTCGAAGCCGGCCTCCGCGAGCCGGTCGTAGCAACCTTCCAGGGACACGAACTCGCCGCCGGCGGGCGGCCACGCTTCCAGGTCGACATCGGCCGGTTGCGCTCCCTTGCTGAGAACACCGCTGGCGTGCTCGGTCCACGGCGTCTCCGCCGCGCTCTCCGGCCGCGAGTGCACAGTGATCGGGCGCCGGCCCGACTCATCGGCGGCGCCGACCGAGACCTGCAGCTGGACCGCATCCCGTTCGGGCAGCACCAGGGGGGCCGCCATCACCAATTCCTCGACCTGGTCGCAGCCGACCTCGTCGCCCGCCCGCAGCGCCATCTCCACCAGGGCGGCACCGGGAACGAGCACCTGACCCATCACGACGTGGTCGGCCAGCCAGGGCTGCGACCGCACCGACAGCCGGCTGGTGAACAGGAACCCGTCCGACCCGGCCAGCTCGGCACCGGCGCCCAGCAGCGGGTGTCCCAGGGCCGTCAGGCCCAGGCTCGACGCGTCCTGGAGCTGCGTCGTCGGGGTCGGCCAGAACCGCTGGTGCTCGAACGCGTAGGTGGGCAGGTCAACCCGGCGGGCACCCGTACCCGCGAAGAACGGGGACCAGTCCACATCGATCCCGCAGACGTGCAGCCGGGCGAGCGCGGTGGCCGCGGCCGCCTCTTCAGCGACGTTCTTGCGCAAGATCGGGACCAGCACCGCTTCCTCAGGTGTGGAGTCGGCCGCCATGGCGGACAGGACACCGTCCGGCCCGACTTCCAGGAACGCCGTGACCCCCGCACCCGCGAGATCACCAACGGCATCGGCGAACCGCACGGTGTTCCGCACGTGCCGCACCCAGAACTCCGCCGACGCCGCGGAACCCGGACCACCCCCGCATTCAGACCCCTGATCGCGGCCGTATTCCGGGTCCGCGCTCGTGACGAGCGCAATGACCGGTTCGTGGAACGACACACCGCTGATCGCCTCGCGGAACTCCTCCAGCATCGGGTTCATCAGCGGCGAGTGGAACGCGTGCGACACGTTCAGGCGCGCGGACTTCCAGCGCGAGGACACCGCGAGAACGGACTCCTCGTCACCAGCCAGGACCACCGATGTCGGGCCGTTCACCGCCGCGATCGCCACACCATCGATGAGGTGCGGGAGGACCTCGTCCTCGCCGGCCTGCACCGCCACCATCGCCCCGCCCGACGGCAACGCCTGCATCAACCTCGCCCGCGCGCTCACCAGCACGCAGGCATCCTCCAGCGAGAACACACCCGCCACGTGCGCAGCAGCGACCTCACCGATCGAATGACCCGCCACGTAATCCGGCCGCACACCGAAGAACTCCACCAACCGGAAAAGAGCCACCTCGACCGCGAACAACGCAGGCTGCGCATTGCCCGTCTGGTTCAGCGCTTCCGCGTCCTCGCCCCACATCACATCCCGAACCGCTGGGTCCAGGTGCTCCAACACCGCGTCCAAGGCCTCGGCGAACACCCGGAACCTGCCGTACAACTCCCGCCCCATCCCGAGCCGCTGCGAACCCTGACCCGAGAACAACACCGCCAGCGAGCCTTCGCGGGCGACGCCGGTGGCGACCTCCGAGGTGTTGTGGTCCTCCGCCAGCAGCACCGCGCGGTGCTCGAACACCGACCGCGAGGTCACCAGCGAGAAGCCGACGTCGACCGCGGATTCCTCGTCGACGAACGTCCGGATCCGCTCGACCTGCCCGGACAGCGCGCTGTCGGTCTTCGCCGACACCGGCAGCGGGACGACGCCCGGAAGCACCTGCGGTTCTTCCGCAGGCACGTCCACCACGGCCGGCTGCTCCAGGATCAGGTGGGCGTTCGTGCCGCTGATCCCGAAGGACGACACCGCTGCTCGGCGAGGCCGACCGGTCTCCGGCCACTCGCTCGACGACGTCAGCAGCGCGACCGAACCGGCTTCCCAATCCACGTGCGACGACGGAGCCTCCGCGTGCAACGTCTGCGGGAGCACACCCCGCTGCATGGCAGTGATCATCTTGATCACCCCCGCCACACCAGCAGCAGCCTGCGTGTGCCCGATGTTCGACTTCACCGACCCCAACAACAACGGCTGCTCACGATCCTGCCCGTACGTCGCCAACAACGCCTGAGCTTCAATGGGATCACCCAGCGTCGTACCCGTACCGTGCGCTTCCACCACGTCCACGTCCGAAGTGGACAAACTCGCGCTGGCCAACGCCTGGCGGATCACCCGCTGCTGCGACGGACCGTTCGGGGCTGTGAGCCCGTTCGACGCACCGTCCTGGTTCACCGCAGAACCCCGCACCACCGCCAGGACCGGGTGCCCGTTGCGCTGCGCATCCGACAACCGCTCCAGCACCAGCAGGCCCACACCCTCCGACCAACCCACACCGTCGGCCGACTCGGAGAACGACTTGCAGCGGCCGTCCGGCGACAAGCCACCCTGCCGCGAGAACTCCACGAACGAACCAGGGGTCGACATCACCGTCACACCACCGGCCAGCGCGAGCGAGCACTCACCGCTGCGCAGCGACTGCGCCGCCAGGTGCATCGACACCAGCGACGACGAGCACGCCGTGTCCACCGTCACCGCCGGACCTTCGAAACCGAAGGTGTAGGAGACGCGGCCGGACACCACGCTCGGCGAGTTCCCGGTTCCCTGATGGCCCTCGGACGCTCCGCTCAGGAGCTGGACGTAGTCGCTGTACATCACCCCGGCGAACACCCCGGTCTGGCTTCCCCGCAGCGAGGTCGGGTCGATGCCGGAGCGCTCCAAGGATTCCCACGCCACCTCCAGCAGCATCCGCTGCTGGGCGTCGGTCGCCAGCGCCTCGCGCGGCGACATCCCGAAGAACCCGGCGTCGAAATCACCGGCGGCGCCGAGGAACCCGCCCGACCTCGTGCAGGAAGTTCCGGTGTGCTCGGGGTCCAGGTCGAACAGCACGTCGAGGTCCCAGCCTCGGTCGGCCGGGAACTCCGAGATGGCGTCGACGCCCTCCGACACGAGCCGCCACAAGTCCTCCGGCGAGGACACGCCGCCCGGGTACCGGCACGCCATCCCCACGACGACCACCGGGTCGTCAGCGATCTGGGTGGGCATCAGCACCGAGGCCCCGGTCTCGGCCCCGAACAGCTCGTCTCGCAGGTGTTCGGCGAGAACCGCGGTGTTCGGGTAGTCGAAGACGAGCGTGGCGGGCAGCCGCAGCCCGGTGGTCGAGCCGAGCCGGTTGCGCAGCTCCACCGCCGTCAGCGAGTCGAAACCGAGGTCCTGGAAGGCCTTCGACGCAACGATCGCACTGCCATCGGCATGTCCCAGCACCGCGGCGACCTCGCCGCGCACCAGGTCGATCAGCGCTCCGAGGCGCTCGGCCTCATTGAGACCGGCCAGTCGAGCGACCAGTGACTCCGCCGTGCGGGAGCCCGCCCCAGCCCTGGACATCCTGCTCCGGACCAACCCGCGCAGCAGCGGAGGCACGTCGCCCCGCGCGCGGATCGCCGCGAGGTCCAGGTGAAGCGGCAACACCACGGGCCGGTCGGTGGACAACGCCGCGTCGAACAGCGCGAGCCCGTCCGAGACCGGCAGGGCGGGCATCCCCGTCCGCCCCGCCGCTTCGTGGACCATCCCGGTCTGCTCCCAGGCACCCCACGCCAGCGAGGCGCCCGGCAGACCGAGGGAACGCCGGTGCTCGACCAGCGCGTCCAGGAACGCGTTGCCCGCGGCGTAGTTGCCCTGGCCGGGGTTGCCGAAAACTCCCGCGGCGGACGAGAACACCACGAAGGCCGAGAGGTCCTCCGCCAGTTCGTGCAGGTGCCAAGCCGCGTCCACCTTCGGCCGCAGCACCGCGTCCACGCGCTCAGGGGTCAACGACTCCACAACACCGTCATCGACAACACCCGCCGTGTGCACCACCGCCGACACCCGGTGCTGGTCCAGCAGATCCGCCACGGAGGACCGATCCGCCACATCACACGCGGCCACCTCGACACGAGCACCCAAGTCGGTGAGCTCGGCCGACAGCTCGCCGGCGCCGTCCGCGTCCGGCCCCGAGCGACTCACCAGCAGCAGATCGCGCACACCGCGCTCGGCGACCAGGTGCCGCGCGACCACCGCCCCCAGGCCACCGGTGCCACCGGTGATCAGAACCGTGCCATCGACATCCCACTCGACCTGCTCGTCCGCCGGGGTCAGCCTCGCCAACCGGGCAGCCAGCACGTCACCGCCGCAGACCACCAGCTGCGGCTCGGCGGATTCCAAAGCCGCTGCCAGCGCGCCGGGATCCACGGACTCGGCGTCCAGGTCCAGCAGCCCGAACCGGCCCGGGTGCTCCGACTGCGCCGACCGCACCAGGCCCCACACGGCGGCCGCGGGCACATCGGCACCCGACACCGCGCCGCGCGTCACGAACACCAGACGCGCATCGTCGGGACGTTCCGCGGCCAGCCACTCCTGCAACACGCTCAGCACGCGGGTCACAGCGGCGTGAGCCGAACTCGGAACCGAGCCCGGCTCCGGTGCGGTCGGGGCGAGGACCACGCCGCCGGCCACCGATCGGAGGTTCGGCGCGGGGCTCACCTCGACCCCCGCCTCGCGCAGGAACCCGATCAGCCCGAACCCGTCCGAACCGACGACGGTCACCGGCTCGTCCAAGGCCTCCGACGAGACCGGGACCCACTCGACCCCGAACAGCGATCGCCGCTCGGGGCGCGTGGTGGTCAGCTGGTCGTCGGAGACCGGGCGCACCGTCAGCGCTGCCACCGAGGCCACCGGCGCACCGTCGGGATCGGCCATGGCGAGCTCGATCGAGCCGTCGGCCTCCCTGCGAATCCGAACTCGCAGCTCCGCGGCATCCCAAGCGTGCAGCGACACACCCGACCAGGAGAACGGCAGGCCCGGTTCACCGTCGCCGGCGACGGCCGCCGCGTGCAGGCACGCGTCGAGGAGTGCGGGATGCAGGTCGAACCCGTCGCTGCCCACCCCGTCGGGCAGAGCGACCTCGGCGAAGGTTTCCGCACCTCGCCGCCAGACGGCGCGCAGGCCCTGGAAGACCGGTCCGTAGTCGAGCCCGGCCTCGGCGAGCCGGTCGTAGCAGTCGTCCAGCGGAACGGCTTCCGCCTCGGCCGGTGGCCAACCTGCGGCGTCGAAGTCGGTCATGCGCGATTCGCTCGTGAGCACGCCGCTAGCGCACGGCGACCAGGGCTGGTCCTCGTCGCCGTCCGGCTGGGTGTAGACGTTCACCGAACGGCGCCCGGACTGGTCCTCCGCGCCGACCCAGACCTGCACCCGCACCCCGCCGTGATCGGGAAGGACCAGCGGTGCGATCAGGATCAGCTCCTCGACGCCGCCGCAGCCGACTTCGTCACCGGCGCGGGCGGCCATCTCGACCAGCGCCGCGCCCGGCACGACCGGTCGCCCCAGGACGGCGTGATCGGCGAGCCACGGGTGCGACTGCAACGAGAGCCGGCTCGTGAACAGGGCACCTTCGCCCTCGGCCAGTTCCACCGCGGAACCCAGCAGCGGGTGCTCGGTCGACAGCAGCCCGAGTCCCAGCGAGCTGTCGTGCCGGGCCGCGACCGCGGGCCAGAACCACTGGCGCTGGAAGGCGTAGGTGGGCAGGTCGACGCGGCGCGCACCGGTTCCCGCGAAGAGCGGTTCCCACGTCACCTCGACACCGGACGCGTGCAGCCGGGCCAGTGCCGTGACTGTCGAGTCCTCCTCGCCGCGTCCCTTGCGCAGGAG
Organism: Saccharopolyspora aridisoli; assembly: GCF_004348445.1. Taxonomy (GTDB): domain Bacteria; phylum Actinomycetota; class Actinomycetes; order Mycobacteriales; family Pseudonocardiaceae; genus Saccharopolyspora; species Saccharopolyspora aridisoli. Next base: position 57,905 of record NZ_SMKV01000021.1, read on the forward strand.
CGGGACCAGGACGGTGTCCTCACCAGCGGTGCTCGCGGCCATGCCGGAGAGCACTCCGTCGGGTCCGAGCTCCAGGAACGCCGTGGCTCCGGCTTCGACCAGGTCCGCGACTGCGTCACCGAAGCGCACCGCTTCCCGCACGTGCCGCACCCAGAACTCGGGCGAGGTCACGTCGCCGGAGGTGACGACGGGAACGCTCGGCGTGTGGAGGGAAAGCCCGCTGATCGCCTGGCGGAAGTCATCGAGCATCGGGTCCATCAACGGAGAGTGGAACGCGTGCGAGACCTCCAACCGCGTCGACTTCCACCGCGAGGACACCGCCAGCACCGCTTCCTCATCACCGGAGAGCACCACAGACGACGGGCCGTTCACCGCCGCGATCGCCACACCATCGATGAGGTGCGGGAGGACCTCGTCCTCGCCGGCCTGCACCGCCACCATCGCGCCACCCGACGGCAACGCCTGCATCAACCTCGCCCGCGCGCTCACCAGCACGCAGGCGTCCTCCAGCGAGAACACACCCGCCACGTGCGCAGCAGCGACCTCACCGATCGAGTGGCCGGTGAGGTGGTCGGGCCGCACGCCCAGCCACTCCACCAGGCGGAACAGCGCGACCTCGATGGCGAACAGCGCCAGCTGCGCGTTGCCGGTCTGGTTCAGCGCTTCGGCGTCCTCGCCCCACATCACGTCGCGCACCGCGGGATCGAAGTGCGCGAGCACGGCGTCGAGGGCTTCGGCGAAGACCGGGAACCGGTCGTGCAGCTCGCGGCCCATGCCGAGGCGTTGCGAGCCCTGGCCGGTGAACATCACCGCCAACGATCCCGTGGCCGCCACACCGCGCGCGGCCGGGACCACGCCACCTTCCGAAGCGACCAGCACCGCGCGGTGCTCGAACGACGAGCGCGACGTGGCCAGCGAGTACGCGATGTCCAGCGAGGACGCCTCAACCGATCGGAGTCGTGCGACCTGGTCGTCCAAAGCGGCCTCGGACTTCGCCGACACCACCCACGGCACTGCCGCGGGCACCATCCGCGGTTCTTCGGCGAGCGCGTCGACGGCGGGTCCCTGCTCCAGGATCACGTGCGCGTTCGTGCCGCTCACACCGAACGACGACACACCGGCCCGGCGAGGGCGGTCCAATTCCGGCCACTCGGTGGCCGCGGTCAGCAGCTCGACCGTTCCCGCTTCCCAGTCCACGTGCGACGACAGAGCCTCGGCGTGCAGGGTCTGCGGGAGCACACCCCGCTGCATGGCAGTGATCATCTTGATCACACCAGCAACACCGGCAGCAGCCTGCGTGTGCCCGATGTTGGACTTGATCGACCCGAGCAACAACGGTTGCTCACGATCCTGACCATAAGTGGCCAGCAACGCCTGGGCCTCGATCGGATCACCCAGCGTCGTACCCGTACCGTGCGCCTCCACCACGTCCACGTCCGAAGTGGACAAACCCGCGCTGGCCAACGCCTGGCGGATCACCCGCTGCTGCGACGGACCGTTCGGCGCCGTCAACCCGTTCGACGCACCGTCCTGGTTCACCGCAGAACCCCGCACCACCGCCAACACGCGATGCCCGTTGCGCTGCGCATCCGACAGGCGTTCAAGCACCAGCAGGCCGACACCCTCCGACCAACCCACACCGTCGGCCGACTCGGCGAACGACTTGCACCGACCATCCGGCGACAGGCCGCGCTGCCGCGAGAAGCCGATGAACGCACTGGGCGTGGACATCACCGTCACACCGCCGGCCAGCGCCAACGAGCACTCGCCCTGGCGCAGCGACTGCGCCGCCAGGTGCATCGAGACCAGCGAGGACGAGCACGCCGTGTCCACCGTCACCGCAGGGCCCTCGAACCCGAAGGTGTAGGAGACGCGGCCAGACACCACGCTCGCTCCGCCGGTGGCCTGGTAGCCCTCGGCGTCACCGGTCAGGAGCTGGGCGTAGTCGTTGTACATCACGCCGGCGAACACACCGGTCCGGCTGCCGCGCACCGACACCGGGTCGATGCCGGAGCGTTCCAGGGACTCCCACGCCACCTCCAGCAGCAGGCGCTGCTGGGCGTCGGTCGCCAACGCCTCGCGCGGCGACATCCCGAAGAACGCGGGGTCGAAAACACCTGCGTCGTGCAAGAACCCGCCCGACCGCGTGTAGGACGTGCCGGCGCGATCCGGATCAGGGTCGAACAGCGCGTCCAGGTCCCAGCCTCGATTGGCCGGGAAGTCCGAGATGGCGTCGACCCCGTCGGATACCAGTCGCCACAGGTCTTCTGGTGTCGAGACACCACCGGGATAGCGGCACGCCATGCCCACGACGACCACCGGGTCGTCGGCCGTGCTCGCCAGCACCGGCAACGAGTTCGTCGGCTCGTCGAGCCCTCCGAAGAGCTCGTCGTGCAGGTGGTCGGCGAGCGCGTTGGCCGTCGGGTAGTCGAAGACCAGCGTGGCGGGCAGCCGCAGACCGGTGGTCGAGCCGAGCCGGTTGCGCAGCTCGACCGCCGTCAGCGAGTCGAAGCCCAGGTCCTGGAACGCCCTCGACGGATCGATGGCCTTCTCGTCGGCGTGCCCCAGCACCGCGGCGACCTCGCCGCGCACCAGCTCCACGAGGGCGGCCGGACGCTCGGCCTCACCCAACGACCCCAACCGTGCGACCAGGGACTCCGTCGCGCCCGATCCGGCCAGTGATCGTCGCGACCGGGTCCGCACGAGCCCGCGCAGCAGCGGCGGAACCTCACCGCCCGACCGCAGCACCGCGAGGTCCAACCGGACCGGCAACACCACTGGACGAACGGTGGACAACGCGGCGTCGAACAGCCGCACACCCTGCTCGGTGGACAACGGCGGCATCCCCGATCGCGCCACCGCGTCGGAGGCCATGCCGTCCTGGTCCCAGGCGCCCCAGGCGAGGGAAACACCGGGCAAGCCGCGTTCGCGACGATGCTCGACCAACGCGTCCAGGAACGCGTTGCCCGCCGCGTAATTACCCTGACCCGGAGTGCCGAACGTTCCAGCTGCCGAGGAGAACACCACAAACGCCGAGAGGTCTTCGGTCAGTTCGTGCAGGTGCCAAGCCGCATCCACCTTCGGCCGCAACACCGCATCCACACGTTCAGGAGTAAGGGACTCGACCACACCGTCGTCGAGAACACCCGCCGCATGCACCACCGCCGACACCCGGTGCTGCTGCAACAGATCCACGACCGCATCTCGATCGGCCACATCACACGCAACCACACCGACGCGGGCGCCCGCGTCGGTCAACTCAGCCGCCAACTCACCAGCACCCACCGCACCCAGACCCGAACGGCTCACCAGCAACAGGTCACGAACACCGCGCTCAGCGACCAGGTGCCGCGCCATCACAGCACCCAAACCACCCGTACCACCGGTGACCAGCACGGTGCCCTCGGGCTCCCAGGCGGCGCCATCCGAAGGGCTCACCCTTCCCAGGCGCGGCACCAGCACTTCACCGTCACGGATCAGCACCTGCGGCTCATCGCTGGACAGCGCCCGCGCCAGCACCGACGAACCCACCACATCAGCATCTACCAGCACGAAACGGCCCGGGTGCTCCGACTGCGCCGACCGCACCAAGCCCCACACAGCAGCAGCAGCCACATCAGCACCCGACACCGCGCCCCGCGTCACGAACACCAGACGCGAACCGGAGAACCGCTCCTCAGCCAACCACTCCTGCAGCACGGACAAGACGTGAGACACGTTGGCATGAACGGAATCCACAACACCACCGGCATCACCCACCACCGGCACCAACACCACACCGGCATCCACAGCCGTCAAGTCCTCGCGGACGGAGCCCGGCAGGCCCAGCACGTCCGGACCGACGACCTGCCACTCCCCCGCAGGCTGCTCGCCGGTCACCGGAACGGGAGTCCACTGCAGACCGAACAGCGCATCGCGTTCCGGACGAGCGAAACCCTCGGCCGACACCGGTCGCACGGCCAGCGAATCCACGGACGCCACCGGAACTCCGGTGGAGTCGGCCAGCGCGATCGACATCGAGCCATCAGGACGCCTGGACAACCGCACCCGCAGTTCGGTCGCGCCCGAGGCGTGCAACGACACGCCGGACCACGAGAACGGCAGGCCGACCGAGCCGTCCCCGGTCGCCCCGGCCGCGTGCAGGCACGCGTCGAGCAGCGCTGGGTGGAGGTTGAAACCGCTGGTCTCGGCCTCATCCGGCAGGGCGACCTCGGCGAAGACCTCGTCGCCGCTCCGCCAGGCGGCTCGCAGTCCCTGGAACACGGGTCCGTACTCGAACCCCGCCTCCGCGAACAGGTCGTAGCAGCGGACCACGTCCACCTGCTCGGCGTCCGCAGGCGGCCTGAGGTCGTCGTCGAACATGAGCGGTCGTTCCCCGGCGGCGAGAGTTCCGGTCGCGTGTTCCGTCCAGAGCGCGTCCACGGTCTGCGCGGACCGGGAGAACACCGTCATGGGACGGCTGCCCGACTCGTCCGCGGCACCCACCGAGACTTGCACCTGGACGGCGCCCCGCGCGGGCAGCGTCAGCGGGGCGGCCAGCGCCAGCTCCTCGACCCGGTCGCAGCCGACCTCGTCGCCTGCCCGCAGCGCCATCTCCACCAGGGCGGCGCCCGGAACCACGACCTCGCCGAGGATGACGTGATCAGCCAGCCAAGGCTGCGATCGCACCGACAGGCGGTTGGAGAACAGGAACCCGTCCGATCCGGCGAGTTCCGCGCTCGCGCCGAGCAGCGGGTGCTCCACGTCCACCAAGCCGAAACCGGAGACGTCGCCGTTCCGGGTCGGCAGGTTCGGCCAGAACCGCCGGTGCTGGAAGGCGTAGGTGGGCAGATCGATCCTGCGCGCCCCCGTGCCCTCGAACGCCGGTGCCCAGTCGACCTCGACGCCGGAGACGTGCAGTCGAGCCAGCGCCGTCAGCAGCGCCGGTTCCTCGGCGCGATTCTTGCGGAGCACCGGAGTCGCCACCGCGTCCTCGGGGATGGAGTCGGCCGCCATGGCGGACAGGACACCGTCCGGCCCGATCTCCAGGAACGCCGTGACACCCCCATCAGCGAGATCCGCGACCGCGTCGGCGAACCGCACGGAGTCCCGCACGTGCCGCACCCAGAACTCGGGCGAGGTCACGTCGCCGGAGGTGACGACGGGAATGCTCGGCGTGTGGAACGACACACCGCTGATCGCCTCGCGGAAGTCATCGAGCATCGGGTCCATCAGCGGCGAGTGGAACGCGTGCGACACGCTCAGGCGCGCGGACTTCCACCGCGAGGACACCGCGAGAACGGACTCCTCGTCACCAGCCAGGACCACCGATGTCGGGCCGTTCACCGCCGCGATCGCCACACCATCGATGAGGTGTGGGAGGACCTCGTCCTCGCCGGCCTGCACCGCCACCATCGCCCCGCCCGACGGCAACGCCTGCATCAACCTCGCCCGCGCGCTCACCAGCACGCAGGCATCCTCCAGCGAGAACACACCCGCCACGTGCGCAGCAGCGACCTCACCGATCGAATGACCCGCCACGTAATCCGGCCGCACACCGAACGACTCGACCAACCTGAACAGCGCGACCTCGACCGCGAACAACGCGGGCTGCGCGTTGCCGGTCTGCCTCAGCAGTTCAGCATCCGCACCCCACATCACATCGCGCACCTCGGGGGCCAGGTGCGCCAGCACGGTGTCCAGGGCTTCGGCGAACACCGGGTAGCGGTCGTAGAGCTCCCGGCCCATGCCCAGACGCTGCGAGCCCTGACCCGAGAACAGCATCGCCAGCGAGCCTTCGCGGGCGACGCCGGTGGCGACCTCCGAGATGTTGTGGTCCTCCGCCAGCAGGACCGCGCGGTGCTCGAACGTCGACCGCGAGGTCACCAGCGAGAGACCGATGTCGGTGGGAGGTTCGTCCCACTCGCGGAGTCGTGCGACCTGCTCGTCCAAGGCGGCCTCGGACTTCGCCGACACCACCCAGGGCACCACCTCCGGGACGGTCTGCCCCTCGGGCTCCTCGACGGCGGGTCCCTGCTCCAGGATCACGTGCGCGTTCGTGCCGCTCACACCGAACGACGACACCCCCGCCCGGCGAGGGCGGCCCACTTCCGGCCACTCGGTGGCCGCAGTCAGCAGCTCGACCGTTCCCGCTTCCCAGTCCACTTGCGACGACGGCGTCTCGGCGTGCAGCGTGCGGGGCAGCTGACCGCGCCGCATGGCGGTGATCATCTTGATCACACCGGCAACACCGGCAGCTGCCTGCGTGTGCCCGATGTTGGACTTGATCGACCCTAGCAACAACGGCTGCTCACGATCCTGCCCGTACGTCGCCAACAGCGCCTGAGCCTCGATCGGATCGCCCAGCGTCGTACCCGTACCGTGCGCTTCCACCACGTCCACGTCCGACGTGGACAAACTCGCGCTGGCCAACGCCTGGCGGATCACCCGCTGCTGCGACGGACCGTTCGGGGCGGTGAGCCCGTTCGACGCACCGTCCTGGTTCACCGCAGAACCCCGCACCACCGCCAGAACCGGGTGACCGTTGCGCTGAGCATCCGACAGGCGTTCAAGCACCAGCAGGCCCACACCCTCCGACCAACCCACACCGTCGGCCGAATCGGCGAACGACTTGCACCGACCATCCGGCGACAAGCCACCCTGCCGCGAGAACTCCACGAACGGGCCCGGTGTGGACATCACGGTCACGCCGCCGGCCAGCGCGAGGGAGCACTCGCCGCTGCGCAGCGACTGCGCCGCCCAGTGCATCGCCACCAGCGACGACGAACAGGCCGTGTCCACCGTCACCGCAGGGCCCTCGAACCCGAGGGCGTAGGAGACACGACCGGTGGCGATGCTGGGAGAGCTGCCTTGTCCCTGGTGGCCTTCGAAGTCACCGCCGTTGAGCAGACCGCTGTAGTCGCTGTACATCAACCCGGCGAACATCCCGGTCTGGGTGCCGCGCAGCGACACCGGGTCGATGCCCGAGCGCTCGATCGCCTCCCATGCGACCTCCAGCAACAACCGCTGCTGGGAGTCCGTGGCCAGCGCCTCGCGGGGGCTCATCCCGAAGAAGTCCGCGTCGAAATCGGCGGCGTCCCGGAGGAACCCACCGGATCGCGTGTACGAGGTGCCGACGTGGTCGGGGTCCGGATCGAACAGGGTGTCCAGCGGCCAGCCACGATCGGTCGGGAACTCCGAGATCGCGTCGACCCCGTCTGACACCAACCGCCACAGGTCCTCCGGCGACGACACGTCGCCCGGGTACCGGCAGGCCATGCCCACGACCACGACGGGGTCGACAGCGGTGTTCCCCAGGACCGGCACGTTCGCAACGTCCTGCGCACCCGTGCCGAACAGTTCGTCGTTGAGGTGCTCGGTGAGGGCATGGGCGTTCGGGTAGTCGAAGACCAGCGTGGCGGGCAGCCGCAGACCGGTGGTGGAACCGAGCCGGTTGCGCAGCTCCACCGCCGTCAGCGAGTCGAAGCCCGAGTCCTGGAACGCTCGCGACGGGTCGATCGCCTTGCCCTCGGCGTGCCCCAGCACAGCGGCGACCTCGCCGCGGACCAGGTCGAGCAGCGCCTCCGAACGTTCAGCCGCGCCCAGCCCGCTCATGCGTGCGACCAGCGATTCCGCCGCTCGCGATCCGGCCAGTGATCGTCGCGAGCGGGTCCGCACGAGCCCGCGCAGCAGCGGCGGAACCTCACCGCCCGACCGCAGCACCGCCAGGTCCAACCGGACCGGCAACACCACTGGACGAACGGTGGACAACGCGGCGTCGAACAGCTGCACACCCAGTTCGGTGGACAGCGGCGGCATCCCCGATCGGCCCAGCCGCTCAGCATCCACATCCGAGGCCATCCCCGCCTGCTCCCAAGCACCCCACGCCAGCGAAGCGCCCGGCAGACCAAGAGAACGCCGATGCTCGACCAACGCGTCCAGGAACGCGTTGCCCGCCGCGTAATTACCCTGACCCGGGCTGCCGAACGTTCCAGCTGCCGAGGAGAACACCACAAACGCCGAGAGATCCTCCGCCAGTTCGTGCAGGTGCCAAGCCGCATCCACCTTCGGCCGCAAGACCGCATCCACACGTTCAGAAGTGAGGGACTCGACCACACCGTCGTCGAGAACACCCGCCGCATGCACCACCGCCGACACCCGGTGCTGCTGCAACAGATCCACGACCGCATCTCGATCGGCCACATCACACGCAACCACACCGACGCGGGCGCCCGCGTCGGTCAGCTCAGCCGCCAACTCACCAGCACCCACCGCACCCAGACCCGAACGGCTCACCAGCAACAGGTCACGAACACCGCGCTCAGCGACCAGGTGCCGCGCCATCACAGCACCCAAACCACCCGTACCACCGGTGACCAACACCGAGCCATCCACACCCCACTCAACCGGCTCGTCCCGCGGCGTGACCCTCGCCAACCGAGCGGCCAGCACCTCGCCGTCGCGCACCAGCACCTGCGGCTCGGCAGATCCGAGAGCCGCTGCCAGCAAGTCGGAATCCACGGGTCCTGCGTCCAGATCTAGCAAACCGAACCGGCCCGGATGCTCCGACTGCGCCGACCGCACCAAGCCCCACACAACAGCGGCAGCCACATCAGCACCCGACACCGCGCCCCGCGTCACGAACACCAGACGCGAACCGTCGAACCGCTCCTCAGCCAACCACTCCTGGATCGAACCCAGCGCGTACGACGCACGAGCATGAGCGGAGTCCACGACACCACCGGCACCGCCGACCACCGGCACCAACACCACACCGGCATCTACGGTGGTCAAGTCGTCATGGCGAATTCCGGGCAAACCCAACGCGTCCGGCCCCACCACGGCGCACTCCGGCGCCTCCGCACCGGCCGAGACCGGAACCCACTCCACGCCGAACAGCGAATCGCGCGCCACCTGCGCATCGCTGACCTCGTTGTGCGCGAGCTCGCGCACGACCAGGGACTCCACAGTCGCAACCGGAACACCGCCGGCGTCGGCCAGCGCAATCCGCATCGACCCGTCGTGGGCCACCGACAGCGCCACCCGCAGCTCGGAGGCGCCCGAGGCGTGCAGCGAAATTCCCCGCCAGGAGAAGGGCACACCAGCGGACGTGCCCTGACCGACGAGCGCCAGCGCGTGCAGGCTCGCGTCCAGCAGGGCGGGGTGCAGGCCGAATCCGCTGGTGTCCACGCCTTCCGGCAGCACGACATCGGCGAACACCTCGTCGCCGCGTCGCCACGCCGAGCGCAGGCCCTGGAACGTCGAGCCGTAGTCGAAACCGGCCTCGGCGAAGCGGTCGTAGAAGCCGGCGACCTCCACCGGTTCGGCGCCCGCAGGCGGCCACACCGCCGTGTCGAAGTCGTGGGACAGCGCTTCGAGACCGAGCAGCCCGACGGCGTGCTGCGTCCAGGGAAGTTCCGCGTCGTGCTCGGGCCTGCTGTGGACGGTGATGGAGCGGTGGCCGGAGTCCTCCGCCGGGCCGACGCGCAGCTGCAGCTGCAGCGCGCCCTGCTCCGGCAGCACCAGTGGCGAGGAGAGCGTCAGCTCCTCGATCCGCTCGCACCCCGCCTCGTCGGCGCCCCGGATCGCCAGCTCCAGCAGGGCGGCTCCGGGAACGAGCACCTGCCCCTGCACGACGTGATCGGCCAGCCACGGCTGGGACCGCACCGACAAGCGGCTGGTGAACAGGAACCCGTCCGAATCCGCGAGCTCCGCCGCCGCCCCCAGCAGCGGGTGCTCCACCGATGCCAGGCCGGCGCCGCGCACATCACCCGACTCGCCCGACACGTCGGGCCAGTACCAATGGCGTTCGAAGGCGTAGGTGGGCAGGTCGATCCGACGAGCGCCCGTGCCTTCCAGCACCCGCTCCCACCGCAGGTCCGCACCGGCCGAGTGGAGCTTGGCGAGCGCGGTGACGAGCGCGGTCTCCTCGTCGTGGTCCTTGCGCAGGACCGACGTGATCACCGAAGCGTCCGGCGCGGATTCGGCCGTCATCGCGGAGAGCACGCCGTCCGGCCCGATCTCCAGGAACGCGTCCACACCCAGCTCGTCCAGCGCCCGCACGCTGTCAGCGAACCGCACGGTATTCCGCACGTGCTGCACCCAGAACTCCGGCGACGTCACGTCACGCCCAGAACCCGGAAAATCTCCGTACTCCGGTCCCCGACTTCCACTGAAACCCGGAACCCGGCCGGTGACCAGCGGGATCACCGGCTGCTGGAACGACACACCGCTGATCGCCTCGCGGAAATCCTCCAGCATCGGATCCATCAACGGCGAGTGGAACGCGTGGGAGACCTCCAAGCGCGTCGACTTCCACCGCGAGGACACCTCCAGCACCGCGGCCTCATCACCGGCCAAGACCACCGACGACGGGCCGTTCACCGCCGCGATCGACACACCATCCGTGAGGTGCGGCAGAACCTCCTCCTCACCGGCCTGCACCGCCACCATCGCGCCACCCGACGGCAGCGCCTGCATCAACCTCGCCCGAGCGCTGACCAGCGTGCACGCGTCCTCCAACGAGAACACACCAGCGACATGGGCAGCAGCGACCTCACCGATCGAATGCCCCGCGAGATGGTCCGGCCGCAACCCGAACGACTCCACCAAGCGGAACAGCGCCACCTCGACCGCGAACAACGCGGGCTGCGCGTTGCCGGTCTGGTTCAACGCCTCCGCGTCCTCACCCCACATCACATCGCGGACCGCAGGGTCCAGATGCCCCAGAACCGCCTCCAAGGACTCGGCGAACACCGGGAACCGGTCGTAGAGATCCCGACCCATCCCCAACCGCTGCGAACCCTGACCCGAGAACAACACCGCCAAGGGAGGCTCACCGGCCAGGCCACGCGCGACCTCGACCACGCCGCTGTCCGAGGTAAGCAACACCGCGCGGTGCTCGAACACCGCTCGCGACGTCACCAGCGAGAGGGCGACATCGGCAGGTGCCGCGTCGAGGTCGCGAAGTCGCGCGATCTGCTCGTCCAACGCCGCCTCGGACTTCGCCGACACCACCCACGGCACGACGCCCGGCGTCACCCGCGGCTCGTCCGCGGGTTCCTCGACGGCAGGACCCTGCTCCAGGATGACGTGCGCGTTCGTGCCGCTGACACCGAACGACGACACACCGGACCGGCGAGGCCGACCCGTCTCCGGCCACTCCGCGGGAGCTCCCAGCAGCTCGACCGAACCGGCTTCCCAGTCCACGTGCGACGACGGTACGTCCGCGTGCAGCGTCCGCGGAACCACGCCGGTGCGCATCGCCATGACCATCTTGATCACGCCCGCGACACCGGAGGCGGCCTGGGTGTGCCCGAGGTTCGACTTGATCGAACCCAGCAGCATCGGCTGTTCGCGTTCCTGCCCGTACGTGGCGAGCAGCGCCTGGGCCTCGATCGGATCGCCCAGAGCCGTACCGGTTCCGTGCCCCTCCACCACATCGACGTCCGAAGTGGACAGACTTGCGCTGGCCAACGCCTGGCGGATCACCCGCTGCTGCGAGGGACCGTTCGGGGCGGTGAGCCCGTTCGACGCGCCATCCTGGTTCACCGCGGAACCCCGCAGCACCGCCAGAACGCGATGACCGTTGCGCTGCGCATCCGACAGCCGCTCCAGCACCAGCAGACCAGCGCCCTCGGACCAGCCCACGCCGTCGGCCGCATCCGAGTAGGACTTGCACCGGCCGTCCGCGGCCAGGCCGCGCTGGCGGGAGAAGACCACGAAGGACGCCGGGGTCGACATCACGGTCACACCGCCGGCCAGCGCCAACGAGCACTCGCCGTGCCGCAGCGACTGCGCCGCCAGGTGCATCGACACCAGCGACGACGAACAGGCCGTGTCCACCGTCACCGCCGGCCCCTCGAACCCGAAGGTGTAGGAGACGCGACCGGACAGCACGCTCTGCGCGGTGCCGGTGCCCTGGTAGCCCTCGAAGGTCTCGCCGTCCAGCAGCGTGCCGTAGTCGTTGACCATCACACCGGCGAAGACGCCCGTCTGGCTGCCCTGCAGCGACGTCGGGTCGATGCCGGCCCGCTCGATGGCCTCCCACGCCGTCTGCAGCACCAGCCGCTGCTGGACGTCGGTCGCCAGCGCCTCTCGCGGTGACATCGCGAAGAAGTCCGCGTCGAACTCGCCCGCGTCGTGCAGGAATCCGCCCGCGTTCGCGTAGGAGGTCCCCGATCGGTCCGGATCGGTGTCGAACAGGCCCCCCAGGTCCCAGCCCCGGTTGGTCGGGAACCCGGTGATCGCGTCTGAGTCCTCGGTGACCAGCCGCCACAAGTCCTCCGGCGACGACACACCACCCGGGTACCGGCAGGCCATCCCCACGATCACGATCGGGTCGTCGTCGAGCGACGGGAGCGGCGAAAGGGGCGCGGGCGTGTCGAAGACCACGCCGAACAAGTCGTCGCGCAGGTGCTCGGCGAGCCTGGTCACCGTCGGGTAGTCGAACACCGAGGTCGCGGACAGCCGGGTGCCGGTCGCCGCCGTCAACCGGTTCCGCAGCTCCACCGCGGTCAACGAGTCGAAGCCCAGGTCCTGGAAAGGACGCGAGGGATCGACTCCCCCGGCGCTCGTGTGCCCGAGCACGGCCGCCACCTCGTCGCGGACCAGCTCCACCAACCGCTCGGTGCGCTCGGCTCCGGTCAACGCGGCGAGGCGATCCCCTAGCGCTTCCGTCTCAGCGCGGGACGCCGCCGACGTCCGCCGGATCGGCGTGCGGATCAGCCCTCGCAGCAGGGGCGCGAGCTCTCCGCGAGCGCGCAACGCGGGTAGGTCGAGGCGCACCGGCAGGAGCTGCGGCTCGCCGGTTCCCAGCGCCGCGTCGAACACCTCGACGCCCTGCTCCACCGACAGCGGGCGGACTCCCATCCGCGAGATCCGCTGGAGGTCCGCTTCGGAGAGCTCGCTCGTCAGGCCGACCGACTGCTCCCACGCACCCCACCCCAACGACACGGCAGGGAGCCCGCGCTCCCGCCGGTACCGCGCCAGACCGTCGAGGAAGGCGTTGCCCGCTGCGTAGTTGCCCTGCCCGGCGCCTCCGAAGGTGGCCGCGGCGGAGGAGAACAGGACGAACGCCGACAGGTCCCCGGCGAGTTCGTGCAGGTGCCAGGCGGCGTCGACCTTCGGGGCCAGCACGGTGTCGACGGCCTCGGGCGTCAGCGACTCGATCACGCCGTCTTCGACGACGCCCGCGGTGTGCACCACGGCTCGCACCGGGTGCTGCTCCAGCAGTGCGGCGACCGAGGCGCGATCCGTCACGTCGCAGGACACGACCTCCGCGGTGGCGCCCTGCTCGGTCATCTCGGCGACGAGCTCTTCGGCTCCCTCGGCGTCCGGGCCCCGGCGGCTGACCAGCAGCAGGTCGCGCACGCCGTGCCTGCTCACCAGGTGACGGGCCAGCACAGCGCCCAGGCCACCGGTGCCACCGGTGATCAGCACGGTACCCCCGCCGTCCCAGGCGGGTTCCTGCTCGGAACCGGTCGCCCGGCCGATGCGCGGGGCGAGCACCTGGTCACCGCGGATCAGCACCTGCGGTTCGTCGCTGGTGAGCGCGCGGGCCACCGCCTCAGGTCGGGTTCCGGGCTCCACGTCGACCAGCACGAACCGTCCCGGGTGCTCGGTCTGCGCCGACCGCACCAGGCCCCACACCGCCGCGCCGGTCAGGTCCTCGCCCGAGGTCGCGCGGCAGGTCACGAACACCAGTCGCGAGTCGGTGAACCGGTCTTGCGCCAACCAGTCCTGCAGGAGCTCCAGGACGCGCGTGGTCGCCGCGTGGACGGAGCCGACGACGTCCTCGCCGTCACCGACGACGGGCACCAGGAGCACGACGGCGTCGACGTCGGCCAGGTCGTCGTGCGCCGCTGCGGCCAGGCCGAGGTCGTCCGGGCTGAGCACGGCCCATTCGGGGTCGATCGCCTCCGAGGTGGCGACGGGAGTCCAGTCGAGCTGGAACAGCGCATCGCGCGCTGCCGATGCGTCGGCGAGTTGTTCGGCGGGCAGTTGCCGGGTGACGAGGCGGTCGATCGTGGCCACCGGGGAGCCGGTGGCGTCGGCGACGGAGAGCACCGTCGTGGCGTCCGGTCCCGGGGCGAGCCGCATCCGCACCACCGAAGCGCCCGAGGCGTGCAGCGACACGCCTTGCCACGAGAACGGCAAACCGCTCCGGCTGAGCGCGCCGACGTCGCCGAAGCCCGATGCGTGCATTCCGGCGTCCAGCAGGGCCGGGTGCAGGCCGAAGTCCTCGGCGCCGACGCCGTCCGGAAGCGCGACTTCGGCGAACAGTTCGTCACCACGGCGCCACACCGCACGCAGCCCGCGGAACACCGGGCCGTAGTCGAACCCGACCTCGGCGAACCGCTCGTAGCAGCCGGCCACGTCGACGGGCTCGGCACCGGCAGGCGGCCAGGCACCCAGGTCGAACGTCGGATCGGCCGCCGTCACGGCGAGCACGCCGCTGGCGTGCTGGGTCCAGACCCTCTCACCCTCGTCCGCACGGCGGGAGAAGATGGCCACCTGTCGTCGGTCCGATTCGTCGGCAGCACCCACCGACACCTGGACCTGCACGTCGCCCTGCGGGGGCAGCACCAGCGGTGCGGACAGCGTCAGTTCTTCGACGTGGCCGCAGCCCACCTCGTCGCCAGCGCGAATCGCCAGTTCGAGGAAACCGGTGCCGGGGAAGAGAACTCGTCCGTGCACCACGTGATCGGCGAGCCAGGTGTGGGTGCGCAGCGTCAACCGGCTGGCGAGCAGGAACCCGTCCGAGCCCGCCAGTTCTGCTCCGGCGCCCAGCAGCGGGTGTCCGACCGATTCCAACCCGGCGGAGCGCACATCGCCCGATGCGGTGACGGGCCGGGGCCAGAACCGCTCGCGCTGGAACGCGTACGTCGGCAGGTCCAGTCGTCGCGCACCGGTGCCCGCGAAGAACCGCGCCCAGTCCACATCGACACCGGCCACGTGCAACCGCGCCAACGCATCGACCAAAGCCGATCCCCCATCGCGACCCTTGCGCTGCGCAGGAACCACAACCGCGCCCTCCGACACGGAATCCGCGGCCATCGCCGACAAGACACCACCCGGCCCGAGTTCCAGGAACGCGTTCACACCCCGCTCCCCCAACGCCCGCACGCTGTCAGCGAACCGCACGGTCTCCCGCACATGCCGCACCCAGAACTCCGGCGACGTCATGTCACCGTCAAAACCCGAATTGCACCCGTGCTCCGGTCCCCGACTCCCACTGGAATCGGGAACCCGACTCCCACTGAAATCCGGGACTTGATTTCCACTGAACTCCGGGGCCTGATCTCCACTGAAATCCGGAACCCGGCCGGTGACCAGCGGGATCACCGGCTCCTGGAACGACACACCGCTGATCGCCTCGCGGAAATCCTCCAGCATCGGATCCATCAACGAGGAGTGGAACGCGTGGGAGACCTCCAAGCGCGTCGACTTCCACCGTTCCGACATCGCCAGCACCGGGGCCTCATCACCGGCCAAGACCACCGACGACGGGCCATTGACCGCCGCGATCGAGACACCGTCCGTGAGGTGCGGCAGGACCTCGGCCTCGCTGGCTTGCACCGCCACCATCGCGCCACCCGACGGCAGCGCCTGCATCAACCTCGCCCGAGCGCTGACCAGCGTGCACGCATCTTCCAGGCAGAACACACCAGCCACGTGCGCGGCTGCGATCTCACCGATCGAATGCCCCGCCACGCAATCCGGCCGCAACCCGAACGACTCCGCCAAGCGGAACAGCGCCACCTCGACCGCGAACAACGCGGGCTGGGCGTTGCCGGTCTCATTCAGCGCTTCCGCGTCCTCACCCCACATCACATCCCGCACCGCCGGATCCAGATGCCCCAGAACGACGTCCAAAGACTCGGCGAACACCGGGAACCGGTCGTAGAGATCCCGACCCATCCCCAACCGCTGCGCACCCTGACCCGCGAACAACACGCCCAACGACCGCTCACCAGCCACGCCGCGCGCCGCCTCGACCACGGCATCGCGGGAGGCGAGACGCACCACCCGGTGCTCGAACGTCGAGCGGGAGGCGGCCAGGGAATAGCCGATGTCGACCGGCGAGAGGTGCGGGTGGCGCTCCGCGAACGAGTCGATCCGATCGAGCTGCGCCGCCAGCGCGGCCTCCGACTTCCCCGACACCACCCACGGCACCTCGACGAGATCGGACACCCCCTCGGGATCGGGCAGCGCGGCTTCCGGAGCCTCCTCGATGATCAGGTGCGCGTTCGTGCCGCTGACGCCGAAGGCCGACACCCCAGCCCGGCGCGGCCGATCACCCCGCTGCCACTCCCGGGGCGAGCTCAGCAGCTCCACCGCACCGGCGGACCAATCCACGTTGGACGATCGGCTCTCGACGTGCAGCGTCTTCGGCAGCACGCCGTGGCGCAGCGCCATGGCCATCTTGATCACGCCGGCGACACCCGCAGCGCCCTGCGGGTGGCCGACGTTCGACTTGATCGAGCCCAGCAGCACCGGCTGCTCGCGGTCCTGCCCGTAGGTCGCCTGAACAGCCTGGGCTTCGATCGGATCGCCCAGGGTCGTGCCCGTGCCGTGAGCCTCGACCACGTCGACGTCTCCGGCCGAGAGGTTCGCGTTGTCGAGGGCGGTCCGGATCACCCGCTGCTGCGACGGCCCGTTCGGGGCGGTCAACCCGTTCGACGCGCCGTCCTGGTTGATCGCCGAACCGCGCAGCACGGCCAGCACCTCGTGGCCGTTGCGCTGCGCGTCCGACAGCCGCTCCAGCACGAGCACGCCGACGCCCTCGGACCACCCGGTCCCGTCAGCGGAATCGGAGAACGCCTTGCACCGGCCGTCCGGCGCCAGACCGCTCTGCGAGCTGAACGCGGTGAACGCGTTGGGCGTCGACATCACCGCCACGCCACCGGCCAGCGCGAGGGAGCACTCGCCGCCGCGCAGCGACTGCATGGCGTTGTGCAGGGCGACCAGCGAAGAGGAGCACGCGGTGTCGACCGTGACCGCCGGTCCCTCCAGCCCCAGCAGGTAGGAGATGCGTCCCGAGAGCACGCTCGCGGCGAACGCCGTGGTGGAGTACAGGCCCACGTCCTCGCTGGAAGCCGCGAGGAGTTCGCTGTAGTCCTGGCCGGTGGTGCCCATGAACACGCCGGTCCGGCTCGAGCGCAGCGAAGCGGCGTCGATGCCCGACCGCTCGACGGCCTCCCACGAGACCTCCAGCAGCAGCCGCTGCTGCGGGTCCATGGCCACGGCCTCGCGCGGCGAGATGCCGAAGAAGCCCGCGTCGAACCCGGCGACGTCGGACAGGAAACCGCCCTGGGAGGTGGCGCTGGAGAGCTCGCTGACGTCCCAGCCGCGATCCGCGGGGAACTCCGAGATGACGTCGCGCCCCTCGGCCACCAGCTCCCACAGCTCCTCGGGCGAGGACGCACCGCCCGGGTACCGGCAGCCCATCCCCACGATCGCGATGGGCTCCACCGCGGCGGCGATGAGCTGCTGGTTCTGCTTGCGCAGGCGATCGTTCTCCTTCAAGGACGAGCGCAGAGCCTCGACGTACTGCTTCTCAGAGCTGCTCATCGGTTTCCTTTGATCGCCGTGTCTTTCAGTTCGCGGAGTTCTCGGTCGCCAGCCGCAGGAGGCTTTCGCCGTCCATCTCGTCGATCGAGCCCACATCGTCGGGCGGGGGTTCGGCGGCATCGCCGTCGTCGTGGGCGAGTCCCAGGACCAGGTCCAGCAGTCCGGCCTTGCGCAGGCGGCCGACCGGGATGGCCGCCAGCGCCTCCCGGATGTGCGCGTCCGGGTCGGCCCCGCTCGCGGATGCGCCGGGCAGGAGTAGTTGTTGCAGGTGTCCGGCCAGGGCCGCGGGCGTCGGGTGGTCGAACACGAGCGTCACCGGGAGCGCCAGCCCGGTGGCCGCCTTGAGGCGGTTGCGCAGCTCCACGGCCGTCACCGAGTCGTAGCCGACGTCGCGGAAGGCCCGGTTGGCCGGGAACGCGTCGTCGGTGAATCCGAGCGTCACCGCGGCTTCGCGGCGAACCAGGTCGAGCACGACGCGGCCCCGTTCGGCCTCGGGCAGAGACTCCAGGCGCCGCTTGAGCGCCGACTCGTCCGGTTCCGCCTCGGGCTCCGCCAGCGCCTGGCGGGCTTGCGGGATCCCGGACAGCAGCGGGCTCGGGCGTCCTGCGGTGAAGCTGGGTGCGAACCGCTCCCAGTCGGTGTTGGTCACGGTGAGGGTCGCGAGCCCGTCCGCCACGGCCTGCTGCAGCACCAGGACCGCCAGTTCCGGGGCCATCTGCAGCACGCCTCGCCGGCGCAGGCGCTCGGCGTCCTCTGCGTCCGAGGCGGCCTTGCCCGCTTCGGACCACGCTCCCCAGGCGATCGACGTCGCGGGCAGGCCGAGGCTCCGCCGCTGCTGCGCCAGGCCGTCGAGGAAGGCGTTGGCCGCCGCGTAGGCGGCCTGGCCGCCGCTGCCCCAGCTCGCCGCGCCCGAGGAGAACAGCACGAAGGCCTCCAGCTCGCGGTCCGCGGTGAGCTCGTGCAGGTGCCGCGCCGAGGTCATCTTCGCGCGCAGCACACCGTCGACCTCCTCGCCGGACAGGGAGTCGAGACCGACGCCGCTGTCGAAGATGCCCGCGGCGTGCACGATCCCGCGCAGCGGGCGGTCGTCCGGGATCTCCGCCAGCACCGTCGCCAGCGCGTCCCGGTCGGCGACGTCGCAGGCCCGCACCGTGACCTCCGCGCCCGATGCCTGGAGTTCGGCCCGCAGTTCAGCGGCACCGGGGGCGTCGGGTCCGCGGCGGCTCACCAGCACCACGTGCTGGGCCCCGCGGCCGACCGCCCAGCGAGCGACCCGGGCGCCCAGCCCACCGGTACCGCCGGTGATCAGCACCGAGCCGCTGACCCGCCAGTCGTCGGTCCGCGGACCGCGCGGCGCACGCGCCAACCGCCGTCCGAACGCACCGGAGGAGCGCACCGCGATCTGGTCCTCGGAACCCGCCAGCGCACCGGCGAAGTGCTCCAGGACGCGTTCGTCGAGCTCGTCGGGCAGGTCGATCAGACCACCCCACCGGCGCGGCAGCTCCAGCGCTGCCACGCGACCCATGCCCCACAACGCCGTTTGGGCCGGGCTGCAGGGGGCGTCCGAGTCGCCCACCGACACCGCACGCCGGGTCGCGCACCACAGCGGCGCGTCAACGCCGAGATCGCCCAGCGCCTGGAGCAGCGTCAACGTCGAGAGCATGCCGACCGGGGTCGAGCCGAGCACCGGATGCGCCGTCTCGAGGACGCCCAGCAACGACAGCACCCCGGCGATCTCGGTCCCCTCCGACGCGACCCCGGCGAGCTCGGACGCCAGCCGGTCGCGGTCCGCGGTCGGCGAAACCTCGACCACCACCGCATCAGGTCCCAGCGCCGTGAGCGCCGAGTTCGTCCACTCGTCACCGGAACCGCTGGGCACGACGGCGAGCCACACACCGGACGGCGCTTCCGCGGCGAGTCCCGTCATCGCGGACCAGGTCTCCTGGTACCGCCAGGCGCTGGTGACCGAGTGTGCTCGCTGGTGGTTGCGCCAAGAGGCCAGCGCCGGGGTGATCGCGGCCGCCGTCTCGGCGTCCAGGCCCAAGGCCGAACCCAGGTCTCCGCCTTCGACCAACTCCCAGAAGGCCGAATCCACCGGATCCACCGCGGCCGCGGCGGCACCCGGTTTCGGCCAGAACCACTGCCGGTGGAAGGCGTAGGTCGGCAGGTCGACGCGGCGCGCACCGGTGCCGGCGAACAACGGCCTCCAGTCGACCTCCACACCGCGCACGTACGCCTCGGCCATCGAGGTCGCGAAGCGAACGGGACCGCCCTGGTGGCGTCGCAACGTTCCCACGGCCGTCACGTCGACCTCGGCGTCCTCGGCCATCCGCTGCAGGTGCATCGTCAGCACCGGGTGGGCGCTGGGCTCGATGAACACCCGGTGGCCGTCGACGAGCAGCGCGCCGACGGCACCGGCGAAGTCGACCGGCTGCCGGGCGTTCTGGAACCAGTACTCGGCGTCCAGCTCTGCGGTGTCGATCCGGGCGGCGGTGACGGCCGAGTAGAACGGCACGTCCGCCGACCGAGGCCGCACCGACGCCAGCGACTCCAGGAGGGCGTCCCGCAGCGGTTGCACGTGCGCGCAGTGCGAGGCGACCGGGGCGACGACCCGCGCCCGAATCCCCCGCGCCTCGCAGGCCGCCACGAACTGGTCCAGAGAGTCCTGGTCGCCCGCGACGGTGACCGCGCCGGGCCCGTTGACCCCGGCGAGGGCGAGCTGGTCCGGCCAGTCGTCGAGCAGCTCCCGGACGTCCTCCCGGGAGGCCGCGACGGAGGCCACTCCTCCCTCGCCCACCATCTCCTCGGCGAAGAGCCGGCTGCGCACCACCACGATCCGCGCCGCGTCCACCAGGCTCAGCGCACCGGCGACGTAGGCCGCCGCGATCTCGCCCTGGGAGTGACCGACCACGGCGGCGGGCCGGACCCCGCAGGAGCGCCAGACCTCCGCCAGCGACACCATGACCGCGAACAGCAGCGGCTGGAGGACCTCGATCCGCTCCAGCGCGGCGGCGCCCTCCTCGGTCGTGGACTCGCGCAGCACCTCCAGCACCGACCACCCGGCCAGGGGTTCGATGGTCGCGTCGCACTCGTGCATGGCGGCGCGGAAGACCGGCGACGCGTCCAGCAGCTCCAGGGCCATGCCCGCCCACTGGGTGCCCTGCCCCGGGAACACCAGGACCGGACCGGGGCCGACTTCGCCCACCTCGCCGCGCACCGCACCGACGGCGTCACCGCCCAGACGCAGTGCCACAGCGCGGTTCTCGAACACCGAGCGGGTGGTCAGCAGCGAGAAGCCGACGTCGACCGGGGCGATCTCGGGGTTGTCGGCGGCGAAGACCTCCAACCGGTCGAGCTGACCGTCCAATGCGGACTCGGACCTGGCCGAGACGACCCACGGGACGACACCGCCCAAGGTCTCGCTCGGACCGGAGCCCTCGGCCGACGGCTGGTCGGGCTCCGCCTGCTCCAGGATGAGGTGCGCGTTGGTTCCGCTGATGCCGAACGACGACACCGCTCCTCGCCGCGCCCGGCCGACCTCCGGCCACTCCGCGGGCGAGCTCAGCACTTCGACCGCGGCCGTGGACCAGTCCACGTGCGAGGAGGGCGTCTCGGCGTGCAGCGTGCGCGGGAGCATCCCCTGCCGCAGGGCCAGCACCATCTTGATCACGCTCGCCACGCCTGCAGCGGCCTGGGTGTGACCGATGTTGGACTTGATCGAGCCGAGCAGCAAGGGGTGCTGCCGGTCCTGACCGTAGGTCGCCGCGAGGGCTTGGACCTCGATCGGGTCGCCCAGCGCGGTACCGGTCCCGTGCGCGTCGACCGCGTCGACGTCCGATGCGGACAGACCTGCGGCCGACAGCGCCTGCTGGATCACCCGCTGCTGCGAAGGACCGTTCGGCGCGGTGAGGCCGTTGGAAGCACCGTCCTGGTTCACCGCGCTGCCCCGCACCACCGCCAGCACCTGGTGCCCGTTGCGCTTGGCGTCCGACAGGCGTTCCAGCACCACCACGCCGACGCCTTCCGCCCAACCGGCGCCGTCGGCGTCGTCGGAGAACGCCTTGCAGCGCCCGTCGGGGGCCGAGGCACCTTGCCGCTCCAACTCCGAGAGCGTCGCCGGTGTGGACATGATGGTGGCGCCACCGGCCAGCGCCAGGTCGCATTCGTCCTGGTGCAGCGACTGCGAGGCGAGGTGCATCGCCAGCAGCGACGAGGAGCAGGCGGTGTCCACCGTGACGGCCGGGCCTTCGAAACCGAAGGTGTAGGCCAGTCGCCCGGAGATCACGCTGCCCGCGACGCCGGTCAGCGCGTGGCCGCCGGTGTCCTGGTCCGAGCTGGTCAGCACGTTCGCGTAGTCCTGCATCGTGCTGCCCACGAACACACCGGTCCGGCTTCCCCGCAGGGACGCCGGGACGACCCCGACGCGTTCGAGCGCTTCCCACGACGTCTCCAACAACAGGCGCTGCTGTGGGTCCATGGCGAGCGCTTCGCGCGGCGAGATGCCGAAGAACACCGGGTCGAAATCGGCCTGGTCGACCAGGAAGCCGCCCTCGCCGGGCACCTCGCCGGAGCCCAGCAGCGCGTCGAGGTCCCAGCCCCGGTCGGTGGGGAACGCGGCGATCGCGTCCTCCCCCTCCACCAGGAGCTGCCACAGGTCGTCCGGGGAGGCGACACCGCCGGGGAAGCGGCAGGCCATGCCGACGATCGCGATCGGCTCCTCGACCCGGTCGCGGCGTTGCGCCACCTCGATCTCGGCGCGGTCGCCGAGCAGTTCGCCGAGCAGGTGCTCGGCCAGGGCCCGAGGCGTCGGGTAGTCGTAGACCAGGCTCGCGGCCAGCGTCCGTCCGGTGGCGGCGGCGAGCTGGTTGCGCAGTTCGACGCCGGTCAGCGAGTCGAAGCCCAGGTCCCGGAACGCCTTGTCGAGTCCGATCGCCGCCGGCTCGGCGTGCCCCAGCACGGCACCGACGCGGGTGCGGACCAGGTCGAGCACCAGGTCGGTCCGCTCGGCCTCGGCCAGCTCGTGCAACCGGGCGGCGAAAGCGGTCGGTCCCACGTCCGGGCGGGCGGACCCGACGGCGGCCAGGGCCGATCGCGCTTCCGGCAGCTCGGACAGCAGCGGCATCGGGCGCAGTTCGAGCAAGGCGCTCAGCGTCGGTGGGTGCACCAGGTCGGCGATGATCGTCGTCGCGGCAGGGCGAGTGACGGCCTGCCACAGGGCGGTGATCGCCAGGTCGGGGTCCAGCGTCCCTGCGCCGCCGCGTTGCAGCCGCTGGGCGACCTCGTCCTGGGCGGCCATGCCGCCGCCTGCCCAGGCACCCCACGCGATGGAGGTGGCGGGAAGCCCGGCGCTGCGGCGGCGCTGCGCCAACGCGTCCAGGACCGCGTTGGCGGCGGCGTAGTTGGCCTGGCCCGGGTTGCCGACCGCACCGGCCACGGACGAGAACAGCACGAAGAAGTCCAGATCGCTCGTCAGCTCGTCCAGCAGCAACGCGGAGTCCACCTTGGACCGGAACACGTCGGTGAAGCGGTCCGGTGTCAGCTGCTCCAGCACGCCGTCGTCGACCACACCGGCCGCGTGCACCACGCCGGACAACCGCTCGACGCCGGCCAGCAGGGCGGTGAGGCTGTTGCGGTCGGCGACGTCGCAGAACTCGACCCGAACCCGCACGCCCATCGCGGTCAGCTCGTCGCGCAGCTCGGCGGCGCCGGGTGCCTGCGGCCCGCGGCGGCTCACCAGGATCAGCTCTTCGGCCCCGCGTCCGGCCAGATCACGCGCGACGGCGGCGCCCAGCGCGCCCGTACCACCCGTGATGAGCACGGTCCCCGATGCCGAGAACGGTTCCGGGACGGACTGGGCACGCGGCGCGGGCAGCAGTCGGCGGCCGTACGCGCCCTGCGCTCGCACCGCGACCTGGTCCTCCGCGCCCGAGCCCAGGACTGCGGTGAAGCGCTCGATCGTGCGCTCGTCGAGCACGTCGGGCAGGTCGATCAGGCCGCCCCAGCGGCCGGGGAGTTCCAGCGCGGCGACCCGACCCAGACCCCACGTCCCGGCACGCATCGGATGGCGGACCGGGTCGTCGTCGCCGGTCGACACCGCTTCCCGGGTCACGGCCCAGACGCGCGCGTCGATGCCCGCGTCGCCGAGCGCCTGCACCAGCAGCGCGGTACTGCTCAGGCCCCGCTCGGCGACGCCGAGCAGCGACACCACACCCGACACCTCCGGCAGGGCAGCGAGCCGGTCGGCCGTCTCGCCGCGTCCTCCTCCGTCGGTGATCTCCAGGACTTGAGAACTCGCGCCGAAGGAGTCGACCACGGCGCTGACCCACAGGTCGTCCGCGAGTTCGGCGGGCACGACGATTAACCAGGTCCCCGTCGTCGGCGAGGAGGACGGAGGGTCCAGCGGGGTCCAAACTTCCTGGTAGCACCAGGAGTCCACCCGCGACTGCACGCGCCGCCGGTTGCGCCACGAGGACAGCGCGGGGGCCAGACCGGCCACCGCTTCCTCGTCAAGGCCCAACTCCGAGGCCAGCGAGCCGTTGTCGACCAGTTCCCAGAAGACGTCATCGCCGGTGTTCGACCCCACCCGATCCGGCCAGAACCGCTCCCGCTGGAACGCGTACGTCGGCAGGTCGATCCGGCGCGCGCAGGTGCCTGCGAACACTCCGGTCCAGTCGACCTCGACACCCGAGACGTGCAAGCGCGCCAGCGCGTCGAGCAGCACCGACTCGGCGTCACGACCCTCGCGCTGCGCCGGAACCGCGACCGCGTTCTGCGGCGCGACCTCCGCGGCCATCGCGGCGAGGACCCCGTCCGGACCGATTTCCAAGAACGCCGTGACCTCGGCGTCGACCAGGTGCGTCACCGCATCGGCGAACCGCACGGTCTCCCGCACGTGCCGCACCCAGAACTCCGGCGAGGTCACGTCCCCGCCGGTGGCGATCGGGATGATCGGTTCCTGGAACGACAATCCGCTGATCGCTTCGCGGAAGTCGTCCAGCATCGGGTCCATCAACGACGAGTGAAACCCATGACTGACCAGCAGACGCCTAGACTTCCACCGCGACGCCGCTCCCAGCACCGCAGCCTCATCACCGGCCAGCACCACCGACGACGGACCGTTCACCGCCGCGACCGACACACCACCGGTGAGGTGCGGCAGAACCTCCTCCTCACCGGCCTGCACCGCCACCATCGCCCCACCGGGCGGAAGTGCCTGCATGAGGCTCGCCCGCGCACTGACCAGCACGCACGCATCCTCCAGCGAGAACACACCAGCAACATGCGCAGCCGCGACCTCACCGATCGAATGCCCCGCGAGATGGTCCGGCCGCAACCCGAACGACTCCACCAAACGGAACAGCGCCACCTCGACCGCGAACAACGCAGGCTGGGCGTTGCCGGTCTCATTCAGCGCTACCGCGTCCCGGCCCCACATCACATCCCGCACCGCAGGGTCCAGGTGCCCCAACACCGCGTCCAGAGCCTCGGCGAACACCGGGAACCGGTCGTAGAGATCCCGGCCCATGCCGAGGCGCTGAGAGCCCTGCCCCGAGAACAGCACTGCGAGCGACGAATGCTCGCGGGCCACACCACGCGCGACCTCCACCACCTCGGAGTCCGAGCCCAGCAGCACCGCGCGGTGCTCGAACACCGCCCGCGACTCCGCCAGCGAGGAACCGACGTCGACGGGTGAGAGCTCGGGGGCGTCCCGCACGAAGGTCGTGAGCCGCCGCAGCTGCTCCGACAAGGCGGCGTCGGAGCGCGCCGACACCACCCACGGGACCGCGGTCGGCTCGACCTCCGGCTCCTCCACCGGCTGGTCCACCACGGGCGCCGATTCGACGATCACGTGCGCGTTGGTTCCGCTGACGCCGAACGAGGACACCGCGGCGCGACGAGCACGGCCGGTCTCCGGCCAAACCCTCGGCGAGCAAACCAGTTCCACCGCGCCGGCCGACCAGTCCACATCGGACGATGGCTCTTCCGCGTGCAGCGTGCGCGGCACCACCCCGTGGCGCATCGCGGCGACCATCTTGATGACACCGGCGACGCCACCCGCGGACTGCGCGTGCCCGATGTTCGACTTGATCGAACCCAGCAGCACGGGAGTCTCCCGGTCCTGGCCGTAGGTCGCCAGGAGCGCCTGCGCCTCGATCGGATCACCCAGCGCGGTACCGGTCCCGTGCGCCTCAACAACATCCACATCGGACGGTTCCAGGCCGGCGGCGGCCAGCGCCTGGCGGATCACCCGCTGCTGCGACGGACCGTTCGGCGCCGTCAGCCCGTTGGAGGCGCCGTCCTGGTTCACCGCAGAGCCGCGCAGCACCGCCAGCACGCGGTGCCCGTTGCGCTGCGCGTCCGAGAGCCGCTCCAGGGCGAGCACACCCACGCCCTCGGACCAGCCGGTGCCGTCCGCCCCGTCGGCGAACGCCTTGCACCGCCCGTCCGGGGCCAGGCCGCCCTGCCAGGTGAACGCGGCGAACGCGTTCGGCGTCGCCATCACACGCACCCCGCCCGCCAGGGCGAGGTCGCACTCGCCCTGCCGCAGGGACTGCGCGGCCAGGTGCATCGCCACCAGCGACGACGAGCACGCCGTGTCCACCGTGATCGCCGGGCCTTCCAGGCCCAGCAGGTAGGAGATGCGGCCGGACAGGGCGCTCGCGGAGAACGCCGTGGTGGCGTAGAGCTGGAAGTCCTCGCGAGCGTTCGAGTTGGTCAGCAGGTCACCGTAGTCCTGGTCGGTGGTGCCGGTGAACACGCCGGTCGGAGTGCCCCGCAACGACGACGCGTCGATCCCGGCACGCTCCAGCGCCTCCCACGAGACCTCCAGCAGCAGCCGCTGCTGCGGGTCCATCGCCAGCGCCTCGCGCGGCGAGATGCCGAAGAAGCCCGCGTCGAAACCGGCCACGTCATCCAGGAAACCGCCCTGCGCCGTAGCGCTGTTGATCCGCTCGGGGTCCCAGCCGCGATCGGTCGGGAACGACGTGATCACGTCCCGTCCTTCGGCGACGACGTCCCACAGCTCCTCGGGTGAGGACACCCCGCCCGGGTACCGGCACCCCACACCCACCACTGCGATCGGATCGTCGGAGTGCACCGCGCCGGCGACCGGAGCCACGACCGCCTCGCGGTGACCGAGCAGCTCGCCCCGCAAGTGCGCGGCCACCGCCTTCGCCGTCGGGTGGTCGAAGACGAGCGTGGTCGGCAGCGCGAGCCCGGTCACCGCCTTGAGCCGGTTGCGGACGTCGACGGCGGTCACCGAGTCGAAACCGAGGTCGCGGAACGCGCGTTCCACGGGAAGCTCACCGGGATCGGCGTAGCCCAGGGCCCGCCCGGCTTCGGTGCGCACCAGGTCGAGCAGGACGCGCTCCTGCTCGACCTCGGTCAGGCCGGTGAGCCGCCGCTCCAGCTCGGAGGCGCTCTCCTGCTGGACGGTGGTGGCCGCCTCGGAGAGCGCCTGCCGGGCTTCCGGAATCCCGGTCAGCAGCGGGCTCGGCCGACCGGCGGTGAAGCTCGGCGCGAACCGCTGCCAGTCGGTGTTGGTCGCGGTGAGCGTCGCGACCCCGTCCTCGACCGCGTGCTGCAGCACCAGCAGCGCCTGCTGCGGATCCATCGGCAGCACGCCGAGCCGCCGCATCCGCTCCGCGCGCTCCGGGTCGGTGGCCATACCGGATTCACCCCACGCGCCCCACGCGATCGAGGTCGCCGCCAGGCCCAGACCTCGCCGGTGCAGCGCCAGGCCGTCCAGGAACGCGTTCGCCGCCGCGTAGGCGGACTGCCGACCGCTGCCCCAGCTCGCCGCACCCGAGGAGAACAGCACGAAGGCGTCCAGCTCGCGGTCCGCGGTGAGCTCGTGCAGGTGCCGCGCCGAGGTCATCTTCGCGCGCAGCACGACGTCGAGGTCGTCGGCTTCCAGGAGGTCGACGGGAGCTTCGCCCTCGCCGTGCGCGGCGGCGTGGACGACCGCCGTCAGCGGAAGGTCGTCCGGCACGCGCGACAGCACGCCCGCCAGCGCGTCCCGGTCCGAGACGTCGCAGGACTCGACGGTCACCCGGGCGCCCAGCGCCTCCAGGTCCTCGCGCAGTTCGCGGGTTCCGGGCGCTTCAGGGCCTCGACGGCTCACCAGCAGCACGTGCTCGGCTCCGCGGCCGACCGCCCAGCGAGCCACCTGCCCGCCGAGGGCTCCGGTCCCGCCGGTGATCAGGACGGTGCCCCGTACCCGCCACTCCCCCCGGCGCGGACCGCGCGGGGCGCGGGACAGCCGCCGCCCGAACGCCCCGGAGGAGCGCACGGCGATCTGGTCCTCACCACCGGCGCCCGCCAGCGCGCCGACGAAGTGCTCCCCGACCGTTTCGTCGAGATCATCGGGCAGGTCGATCAGACCGCCCCACCGGTTCGGCAGGTCCAGCGCGGCGACCCGGCCGAGACCCCACAGCGCCGTCTGCACCGGGTTGCGCACCGGATCGGAGTCCCCGATCGACATCGCACCACGCGTCACGCACCACAGCGGAGCGGTGATGCCGGCGTCGCCCAGCGCTTGGATCAGCAGCACCGTCGAGGTCAAGCCGACCGGGCTCGACACGTGCACGGGATGCGCGGCTTCCGAGGTGCCCAGCAACGACACCACACCGTCCAGGTCGGGCAGCTCCGCCAACCGACCCGCCAGCCCGGCACGGTCCTCGTCACCCACCTCCAACCACACCACCTCGGTCGCCGCTTCCAGGGCCGCCAACACCCGCCCCCGAACACGGCCGTGATCCGGACCCCGAGAACCGCTGTGCTCCGGGTTGGCTCCTGTGGGGGCGGTCGGGGTGATGACCAGCCAGGTTCCGGGTGGGGTGGTTCGCCGGGTGGGGAGCGAGGTCCAGGTTTCGCGGTATCGCCAGGTGTCCGCGGTGACCTGCGCACGTGAGCGGTCGCGCCAGGACGCGAGAGCTGGTGCGACCACGGCAGCGGTCTCGGCGTCGAGCTCCAGGGCCGATGCGAGGTCGCCGTCCTCGACGAGGTCCCAGAGGGCGGAGTCCACCGGGTCCACGTCGACCGCCGGTTCCACCGGGTCCTCCCAGTAGCGCTGGCGCTGGAAGGCGTAGGTGGGCAAGTCGACGCGGCGCGCGCCCGTGCCCGCGAACAGTGCTGCCCAGTCCACCGGCACACCGCGGACGTGGGCCTCGGCGACGGAGGTCAGCAGCTGCTCCCAGCCGCCTCGCCCGCGTCGCAACGAGCCGAGGACGATTCCCTCGGCACCGGCGTCCTCGAGCGTCTGCTCGACCGCGCCCGTGAGGACCGGGTGAGCGCTGGGCTCGATGAACACGTCGTGCCCGTCGGCCAGCAGGGTTCGCGTTGTCCGCTCGAACCGCACCGCCTGACGCAGGTTCGCGTACCAGTACTGCGGGTCCAGCCCGGCGGTGTCGATCAGCCCGCCGGTCACCGTCGAGTAGAACGGGACCGCGCTGGAACGCGGCCGGATGTCGGCGAGGTCGTCGAGCACGCGCTCGCGGACCGCCTCCACCTGCGGGCTGTGCGACGCGTAGTCGACGGTGACCCGCCGCGCGCGAACACCTTCGGCCTCGCACTCCGCCAGCAGTTCGTCCAGCGCGGCGTTCTCACCGGCAACGACCGTCGAGTGCGGCGCGTTCACCACGGCCACCGCCAGCCGCTCGCCCCACCGGTCCAGCCGCCCGCGCAGTTCCTCCTCGGGCAGCGCGACCGAGAGCATCCCGCCGTGTCCGGACAGGCACTCGGCCACGGCCCGGCTGCGCAGGGCGACCACCCGGGCGGCGTCCTCCAGGCTCAACGCACCGGACACCACCGCCGCAGCGATCTCTCCCTGCGAATGACCGACCACCGCAGCGGGTTCCACGCCCAGCGAGCGCCACAGGTGGGCGAGCGAGACCATCGTCGCCCACAGCACCGGCTGGACGACGTCCACGCGTTCCAGGGACGGCGCGTCGTCGGCTTCGCCGAGCACGTCGAGCAACGACCAGTCGACGTACGGGGCCAGTGCCGCCGCGCACGCGTCGATCCGCTCGTCGAACGCCGCCGAGCGCCCCAGCAGCTCGCGGCCCATCCCGGCCCACTGCGATCCCTGGCCGGGGAAGACGAACGCGGTCTTGCCCGCGGTTCCGGCGACACCCCGCACGACGTTCTTATCGGGCCGGTCCGCGATCAGCGCGTCCAGGGCACCGCGCAGTTCGTCGAGGTCGGATCCCAGCACGACGGCGCGGTGCTCGAAGGCCGTCCGCGAGGTCACCAGCGAGAACCCGACGTCCTCCGGCCGGACGTCATCGCCCGCAGCGGACATCAACCGAGCTGCCTGCTCGGTGAGCGCCTGCTCCGACCTTGCCGAGACCACCCACGGAACCGCCGCGGGAGGTCCGGTCCGCTGACCGGTCGGCGATTCGTCGTGCTGCGGGGCCTGCTCGAGGATGACGTGCGCGTTGGTACCGCTGATCCCGAACGACGACACCCCGGCCCGGTGCGGCCTGCCCACCTCCGGCCACGGCCTCGATTCGTCCAGCAGTCGAACACCACCGGTGGACCAGTCGACCTGCCGACTGGGTTCGTCGGCGTGCAGGGTCTTCGGCAGGAGGCCGTGGCGCAGCGCCATCACCACCTTGATGACCCCACCCACGCCCGCGGCGGCCTGCGCGTGCCCGATGTTCGACTTCAGCGCGCCCAGCAGCAGCGGCTGCTCGCGATCCTGGCCATAGGCGGCGATGAGTGCCTGCGCCTCGATCGGATCGCCCAACGGCGTCCCGGTGCCGTGGCCCTCCACCGCGTCCACATCGGACGGTCGAAGTCCGGCGGTCGCCAGTGCCTGCCGGATCACCCGCTGCTGCGAGGGACCGTTCGGCGCCGTCAACCCGTTGGAGGCGCCGTCCTGGTTCACCGCGCTGCCGCGCACCACCGCCAGCACCTCGTGGCCGTTGCGACGCGCGTCCGACAGGCGCTCCAGCACCACCACGCCGGCGCCCTCGGACCAGCCCATCCCGTCGGCCGCGTCGGAGAACGGCTTGCACCTGCCGTCGGGCGCGAGTCCGCGAAGCCGTCCGAAGATGGTGAACGCCTCCGGCGTGGACATCACCGTCACACCACCGGCCAGGGCGAGATCGCACTCGCCGGAACGCAGCGACTGCACCGCCAGGTGCAGCGCCACCAGCGAGGACGAGCACGCCGTGTCCACCGACAGCGCAGGGCCTTCCAGACCGAGCGCGTAGGCGACCCGACCGGAGACCAGGCTGCCTCCGCTGCTGCTCGCCGAGTCGGTTCCCCGCGCGTAGTCGTGGTACATCACCCCGGCGAACACACCGGTCTGGCTGCCCTTCAGCGAGCGCGGGTCGATGCCCGCGCGCTCGACCGCCTCCCAGGCCACTTCCAGCATCACCCGCTGCTGCGGGTCGGTCTGCGTCGCCTCCGCCGGGGAGATCCCGAAGAAGCCCGGGTCGAACTTGGTGGCGTCGTCGACGAAACCGCCGGTCGACACGTAGGTCCGCCCCACCTTGCCCGGTTCGGGGTGGAAGATGCGGTCGAAGTCCCAGCCGCGATCGGTCGGGAAATCGCCCATGGTGTCGGTGCCGTCGAGCAGCAGCTGCCACAGGTCCTCGGGGCTCGTCACCCCACCCGGGTAGCGGCAGCTCATCGCCACCACCGCGATCGGGTCATCGTCGACCCGGCTGCGGGTGGTGGTGACCGCGTCCGCCCGGACCGCCCCGGTGAGGTCGTCCTCCAGGTGGCCCACGACCGCCAGCGGAGTCGGGTGGTCGAAGACGAGCGTGGCGGGGAGCCGCAGCCCGGTCGCGGAACCCAGCCGGTTGCGGAACTCCACCGCGGTCAGCGAGTCGAACCCGAGCTCCTGGAAGGCGCGGTCGGGCTCGACGGCTCCTGCCGACGCGTGGCCGAGCACCGCCGCGGCCGTGGAGCGCACGAGTTCGAGCAAGGCGGCGCGCCGGTCGGCGTCGGTCAGCCCCGCCAGTTCGCGGGTGATCGACGAAGTCCGCGCCACCTGGCGCACCGGACCGCGCACGAGACCGCGCAGCAACGCGGGGATCTCGCCGTCCCGTGTCCGGAGCGCGCCGGAGGCGATCCGCAGCGGAGCGAGTTGCGCGGCGTTCGAGGCCACCCCCGCGTCGAACAGGGCCAGCACGTCCTCGGCCGACAGCGGCAGGTGGCCATGCTCGCGCATGCGGTCCCAGTCGGTCTGCGCCAGTCCGGCGCTGAGTCCTCCGCCGATGTCGAGAACGCCGTAGTCCAGCGAGATCGCGGGAAGGCCCTCGCGGCGGCGGTGCGCGGCGAGGGCGTCCAGGAAGACGTTGGCGGCCGCGTAGTTCGCCTGGCCCCCGGCGAGCACCAGCCCTCCTGCGGAGGAGACCAGCACGAACAGCGACATCTCCCGGTCGCGGGTCAGCTCGTGCAGGTGCCACGCGGCGTCGACCTTCGGGCGGAACACGTGGTCGAGCCGCTCCGGCGTGATCGACTCGACCACGCCGTTGTCGGTGACACCGGCCGCGTGGACGACACCGACCAGGGGGTGCTCGCCGGGAACGCCGTCGAGCACCTCGGCGAGGGCTTGGCGGTCCGCGACATCGCAGGCGACGATGGACACCGAGGCGCCCAGTTCAGCGAGTTCGGCGCGCAACCGGTCGGCACCCGGCGCGTCCGGGCCGCGACGGCTGGTGAGCAGCAGGTGGCGCACGCCGTGCGCGGAGACCAGGTGCCGGGCCACCAGCTCGCCGAACCCGCCGGTGCCGCCGGTGACGAGCACGGTGCCGTTCGGCAGCGCCGGCCCCGCCGAGTCGGCGGGAGCGCGGGTCAGCCGAGGCACGCGGAGCAGGCCGTCGCGGACCGCTGCCTCCGGTTCACCCGCCGCGATCGCGGCCTGGACGTGTGCGAGGTCGTCCACGTCGAGGAGCTGGAACCGGCCGGGGTTCTCGGCTTCGGCCGCCCGGACGAGGCCCCACACCGGAGCCTGGCCGAGATCGATCGCGCCCTCGTCGGCCGCGACGGCACCTTCGGTCACCACGACCAGTTGGGACCTGGCGAAGCGGTCGTCGGCGAGCCACCCCTGCACCGCGTCGAGCACCGCTGCGGCGACGTCTCGGACGCCGTCCAGCAGGTCGTCCGCGGCGCGCGGGCACACGAGGGCGACGACGTCCGGGACGTCCTCGCCCACCGATTCGATCAGCTCGGCGAGGTCGGCGTGCGCCGCGACGTCGGGAACCGCTGCGCCATCACCGACCACGGCCCAGCGCAACTGCTGCGGACCCGGAAGCGGCCGGGACCTCCACTCCAGTGCGAACAGCGAGTCGGCAACGCGCTGCGAGCCCAGCTGCTCGGCCGTCACCGCGCGGCCGACCAGGTTCTCCACCGACAGCACGGGCCGACCCAGCTCATCGGCGAGGTGCAGGGACGCGGTGCCGTGCCCCCGCGTCACCATCCGCACCCGCACGGCCGACGTTCCGGTGGCGTGCAGCGACACCCCGTTCCACACGAACGGCAGCGACACGCCTTCGTCGCGGTTCTCCCCGTCGACCAGCGAGACGTGCATGGCCGCGTCGAGCAGCGCGGGATGGATGCCGTACGGCGCACCGCTCTCCGGTTCGGCGAGCACGATCTCGGCGAACAGCTCGTCACCGCGACGCCACGCCGCGCGCATGCCCCGGAAGGCGGGGCCGTACGCGTAGCCATCGGCGGAGAGCACCTCGTAGGCGTCGTCGAGTTCGATCGGATCCACTCGCGGCGGAGGCCATTCGGCGAAGTCGAAGTCGGGCACCGCACCGCCGGGCACCACGGCGCCTTCGGCGTGCAGCGTCCACGGGGCCTCGGTGCTCTGGCGCGCGTGCACGGTGAGCCTGCGCCTGCCGGAGTCGTCCGCACCGGCGACGGCCACCTGGATCCAGACGCCGCCCTCCTGCGGGATCACCAGCGGCGCGCGCAGCGTGAGTTCCTCGACCACGTCGCAGTCCACGTGCTGGGCGGCGTGCGCGGCCAGCTCCACGAATCCGGTGCCCGGCAGGAGCACCGCGCCGAGCACGACGTGATCGGCCAGCCACGGCAGCGCGCTGGTGGACAGCTTGCCGGTGAACGTGACGCCATCGGAGTCGGGCTGCTCGACCACGGCACCCAGCAACGGGTGCTCGACCGCGTCGACGCCCCTCGCGGCGAGCCCGCCGATGTCGCCGCCGAGCCACGACGCGGCCAGGTGCTCGCGGGGATCCAGCCAGAACCGCTGGTGCTGGAAGGGGTAGGTGGGCAGGTCGATCCGGCGCGCTGCGCTGTCGCGGTAGAACGCGGCCCAGTCGACGAGGGCGCCCGCGGTGAACAGCCGGGCCAGGCCGGTGACCACGGTCGTGCGCTCGGTCCGGTGACGCCGCCCGAGGGGAACCGCCACCGGCGCGGGCGCGGTGGCGGTGCTGTCCTCCTGGTCGAGGGTTTGCAGGACCATCGGCGCCAGGGCGGCATCGGGCCCGAACTCCGCGAACCGCGACACGCCCAGCCGACGCATGGTGACGACCGCGTCGGCGAACCGCACGGTGTCGCGCACCTGCCGAACCCAGTAGCCGGGATCGGCCACCTCGTCGGCGACCTGGGCACCGGTCACGGCCGACACCAGCGGGATTCGCGGCGGCTCGAAGGACAGCCCGCTGACCTCGGCGGCGAAGGCCTCCAGCATCGGTTCCACCAGCGGCGAGTGGAAGGCGTGCGACACCCGCAGCCTGCGGGTGCGCCACCCCTGCTCGGCGCACCGCTCACCCACCGCGAGCACCGAGCTCTCCGAGCCGGAGACGACCACCGACGCCGGACCGTTCACGGCCGCGATGGCCACGTCCCCGAACAGCAGCGGGAGGACGTCGTGCTCGCCCGCACCGACGGCGACCATCGCGCCGCCGGTGGGCAGGTCCTGCATCAACCGACCGCGGGCGGCCACGAGGACGCACGCATCGCGCAGGGACAGGACCCCGGCGACGTGCGCGGCGGCGATCTCACCGATCGAATGCCCGGCCACCACGTCGGGACGGACGCCGAAGGACTCCAGCAACCGGTGCAGGGACACCTCGAACGCGAACAAGCCGGCCTGCGCGAACAGGGTCTGGTCCAGCAGGTCGTCACCGGCTTCGCCGAAGATCACCCCGCGCGGGCAACGCCCCAGCAGCGGCGTGAGCTCGTCGGTGATCTCGTCGAAAGTGCGGGCGAACGCGGGGAAAGCGGCGTGCAGGTCCGCACCCATGCCCGCCCACTGCGCGCCCTGGCCGGAGAAGACGGCTCCCGTCGAACCGGACACCGCGCGGCCCGACGCCACGCCCGGCGCGTCGGCGCCGCGGGCGAGCGCGTCCAGCCCGGCCGACAACTCCTCGGGATCGGTGCCGACCACGACGGCGCGGTGCTCGAACACCGCGCGGGAATCGACCAACGAGAACCCGACGTCGACCGGACTCCCGTCCACATGGGACAGAAGGTCTCGGGCCCGGTCGTGCAGCGCGTCAGGGGTTCGTCCGGACAGCACCCACGGCACCACCGGGACGGAAACCGGTTCCTCCGCAAGGGGTTCTTCCTCCGGCGCCTGTTCGAGGATGATGTGCGCGTTGGTGCCGCTGATCCCGAACGACGACACGCCCGCACGACGCGGCGCGTCGGTCTCCGGCCACGGCACCGGTTCGCGCAGCAGGCGAACTCCGCCGGTGGACCAGTCGACCCGGCTGCTGGGCTCGTCCACGTGCAGCGTCCTGGGCAGGACGCCGTTGCGCAGCGCCATCACCATCTTGATGATCCCGCCCACACCGGCGGCGGCTTGCGCGTGCCCGATGTTCGACTTCAGCGACCCGAGCCACAGCGGACGCTCGGCGGGCCGGTCGGCACCGTAGGTCCCGAGCAGCGCCTGCGCCTCGATCGGGTCGCCCAGCGACGTACCGGTGCCGTGCCCCTCCACGACGTCGACCTGATCGGCCGAGACCCGCCCGTTCGCCAGCGCCTGGCGGATCACGCGCCGCTGCGCCGGACCGTTGGGCGCGGTCAGGCCGCTCGACGCGCCGTCCTGGTTCACCGCGCTCCCCCGGACCACCGCCAGCACCTGGTGGCCGTTGCGCCGCGCGTCCGACAGGCGCTCGACGACGAGCATGCCGACGCCCTCGGACCAGGACGTGCCATCGGCGGATTCCGCGAAGGACCGGCAGCGACCGTCCGCGGACAGGCCGCGCTGACGGCTGAACTCGATGAACGCCTCGGGGGTCGCCATCACCGTGACACCACCGGCCAGCGCCAGCTCGCACTCCCCGGAGCGCAGCGACCGCACCGCCGCGTGCAGCGACACCAGCGACGACGAGCACGCGGTGTCCACCGTGACGGCCGGGCCTTCGAGGCCGAAGACGTAGGACAGCCGACCGGAGGCCACGGAACCGGAGTTCGAGTTGGCCGGGTAGTCGTGGTACATCATCCCGACGAACACACCGGTCTGGCTGCCCCGCAGCGCGCCGGGATCGATGCCCGCGCGCTCGAACGCCTCCCACGAGGCCTCCAGCAGCAGGTGCTGCTGCGGGTCCATCGTCGCCGCCTCGTTCGGGCTGATGCCGAAGAACGCCGGGTCGAAATCTCCTGCGTCGTGCAGGAAACCGCCGTGCCGGTTGTACGTGGTGCCCGGCTCCTGCCCGGTGGGGTCGTGGAGTCGTTCGACGTTCCAGCCGCGGTTGGTGGGGAACTCGGAGATGGCGTCGACCCCGTCGTCCACCAGCCGCCACAGGTCCTCCGGGCCGGCCACACCACCCGGGTAGCGGCAGGCCATGCCGACGATCGCGATCGGTTCCCCGGCCGCGGCGACGAGCTCCCGGTTCTGATTGCGCAGCTGTTCGGTCTCCTTCAGCGAGGCCCGCAGCGCCCCGATGAGCTTGTCGCTGGACTCAGCCATGTCAGCCTCACGCTTCCCGTGTCGCATCGTCGGATGCGGCCGCACCCTCGAACGCCATCGTGATCAGGTCTTCCGCGTCCATCTCGTCGATGTCACCGACGCCGGTGCCGTGCTCCGCCCCGGTCGAGCCGCGCACCCCGCCGAGTTCGAGCAGGGCGTCGAGCAGGCCCGCGTCGCGGAGCCGGGTCAGGGGAACGTGCCGCAGGACTTCGCGGATGCGGTCCTCGGTCAGGGCCGAGGCTTCCGCGTCCACCGGGGCGAGTTCTGCGCTGAGGTGCTCGGCGAGCGCCGTCACGCTCGGGTGGTCGAACGCCAGGGTGGCGGGAAGGCGCAGCCCCGTCGCCCTGCCCACCGAATTCCGGAACTCCACCGCCGTCAACGAGTCGAAGCCCATGTCGGTGAAACCCGCGCTCGTGTCGACCGAAGCGGCGTCGGCGTGGCCGAGCACCGTCGCGGCGTGCGACTGGACGAGCTCGACGAGCATTGCCGCGCGCTCGTCGTCGGAGGCGTTCCGAAGCCGGTCGTGCAGCACCGGTTCGGCGCTCGCGCGCACCTCCCGGCGGCGCTTCGGACGGATCAGGTCGGCGAAGATCCGGGGCACGTCGGCTACCGCGTCGCGGAGCGCCTCGGCTTCCAGGCGCATCGGCACGACCGCGGCCGCGTCGCGCGCGCAAGCGGCGTCGAACAGGCGCACGCCCTGCTCGACGGGCAGCGAACCGACCCCGTTGCGGGCGGTCCGCTGCCGCGCCGCGTCGTCCAGCTCGCCGGCCATTCCCGGTGAACCGGCGTCGTCCCACAGGCCCCAGGCGAGCGCCTGCCCCACCAGTCCGCTCGCACGCCGGTGCTGGACAAGGGCGTCGAGGCACGCGTTGGCCGCCGCGTAGTTCCCCTGGCCCGGACCGCCGATCACCCCGGCGGCCGAGGAG
This sequence comes from Saccharopolyspora aridisoli, assembly GCF_004348445.1. GTDB lineage: Bacteria > Actinomycetota > Actinomycetes > Mycobacteriales > Pseudonocardiaceae > Saccharopolyspora > Saccharopolyspora aridisoli. The sequence goes on from NZ_SMKV01000021.1 coordinate 95,279, forward strand.
AACACCACGAAGGCGGACAGCGGGAGTTCTCGGGTCAGCTCGTGCAGGTGGAAGGCGGCGTCGACCTTCGGTCGCAGCACCGAGTCGACCTCCTCGCCGGTGAGGGACTCGATCACGCCGTCGTCGATGACACCCGCCATGTGCACCACTCCGGTCAGCGGGTGGTCCTCCGGCACGGCGGCGAGCACTGCGGCCACCGACTCGCGGTCGGCCACGTCGCACGAGGCGAACTCCACCTGCGCGCCCAGCTCCACCAGCTCGACGCGCAGCTCCTCGGCACCGGGTGCGGCGCCGCCGCGACGACTCGCCAGCAGGAGGCGGCGGACTCCGCGCTCGGCCACCAGGTGCCGGCTGAGCAGCCGTCCCAACATCCCGCCCGCACCGGTGACCAGGACCGTTCCACCTGCGTCGAACGTCGACGCAGGCGGTCCCGCATCGCCGGTCGCGCGGCCGAGCCGCGCCCCGAAGGAACACGAACCGCGCACCACGACCTGCGGTTCCCCGGTCGCCACGACGCTCGCGGCACTGAGTTCGCCGTCGACGTCCGCCAGCACGATCCGGCCTGGGTGCTCGGCCTGCGCGGAGCGCACCAGGCCCCACACCGCGGCACCCGCGAGATCCGTGACGTCCTCCCCGGACACCGCGACCGCCGACCGGGTCACCACCAGCAGCGTCGCGTTGGTGTCCCGGGTCAGGAATTCCTGGAGCAGGTCCAGGACCCGCCGCACCTCGGCCCGCACACCGGTCCCGTCGGCACCCGGCTCGGTGCGGATGACCTCGACGTCCCGCGCGAACCGCGCGCCCGGTGACACCGGAACCCACCGCAGCTCGAACAGGTCGTCCGCACCGGAGCCGAAGCCGGCGAGGTGCTCCGCCGAGACCGGGCGGGTGACCAGCGAGTCGATCGAGGCCACCGGTGCACCGGTGCCGTCCGCCAGCGCCAGCGACATGGTCCCGTCGTCGAGCCGGGTCAGCCGGACCCGCAACGCGGAAGCGCCGGAAGCGTGCACCGACACGCCCTGCCAGGAGAACGGGAGCGCCGCTTCGGTGAGCTCGGCGGCGTGCAGCGCCGAGTCCAACACCGCCGGGTGCAGGCCGAAACCCCCCGGCCCGCCCTCGTCCGGCAACCGCACCTCGGCGAAGACCTCGGGACCACGTCGCCAGGCGGCGTGCAGACCTCGCAACAGCGGGCCGTAGTTGAACCCGGCCTCGGCGAAGCGCTCGTAGCGGGCCTCGACGTCGACCGGTTCGGCGTCCGGGGGCGGCCAGGCCGCGTCGTCGAACGGGGTGCCGTGCTGGCCCTGCACCGCGAGCGCTCCGCTGGCGTGCTCGGTCCACGGCACGTCCTCGGCACTTGCGGGGCGGCTGTGGATCGCGACGGCGCGACGACCGAGATCGTCCACAGCGCCGACCCGCACCTGCAGGTGCACGGCGCCCTGCTCCGGCAGCACCAGCGGCGCCGCCAGGGTCAGCTCCTCCACCCGCTCGCAGCCGAGCTCGTCACCGGCCTGGACCGCCAGCTCCAGGAACGCAGTGCCGGGGAACAGCACCCGCCCCAGGACGACGTGATCACCGAGCCACGGGTGGCTGTCGACCGACACCCTGCCGCTGAACAGGAACTCACCTGACCCGGCGAGTTCCGCACCCGCACCGAGCAGCGGGTGTTCGACCGCCGCCAGCCCCAGGCTCGACGCATCGCCGGAGCGCGCGGACCGGGCCGCCCAGAACCACCGGTGCTGGAAGGCGTAGGTCGGCAGATCGACCCGACGCGCTCCGGTTCCCGCGAAGAAGGCGTTCCAGCGCACGTCGATCCCGACGACGTGCAGCTCGGCGAGAGCTCGGATCAGGCAGTCGTGCGCGTCCTGGTCCTTGCGCTGCACCGGCACGATCACCTCGGCGTCCGGTGCCGATTCGGCGACCAGCGCCGACAGCACGCCGTCCGGGCCGAGTTCCAGGAACGCCGTGGCCCCGGCACCAACGAGCCGAGTCACCGCATCCCCGAACCGAACAGCCTCCCGCACGTGCCGAACCCAGAACTCCACCGACGCCACATCACCCGCAGACCCCGGATCACCGCCGTACTCGGGCCCCCGACTTCCACTGAATCCCAGTCCCCGATCCCCACTGAGATCGGGGACCCGATTTCCACTGAAGTCCGGAACCCGGCCGGTGACCAGCGGGATCATCGGCTCCTGGAACGACACACCGCTGATCGCAGCGCGAAAATCCTCCAGCATCGGATCCATCAACGGGGAGTGGAACGCGTGGGAAACTCTCAGGCGCGTCGACTTCCAGCGAGAGGACACCTCCAGCACCGCGGCCTCATCACCGGCCAGGACCACCGACGTCGGACTGTTGATCACCGCGATCGACACGCCGTCCGTGAGGTGTGGCCTGACTTCGTCCTCGCTGGCCTGGACTGCGACCATCGTGCCGCCCGGCGGAAGTGCCTGCATCAGACGGGCCCTCGCGGTGACCAGCGTGCACGCGTCCTCCAACGAGAACACGCCCGCGACATGAGCTGCCGCGATCTCACCGATGGAATGACCCCCCACAAATTTCGGCCGCACGCCGAAGGATTCGACGAGCCGGAACAGCGCGACCTCGACCGCGAACAGCGCGGGCTGCGCGTAGCCGGTCCGGTTCAGCACCTCGGCGTCGTCACCCCACATGACCTTCCGCACGACGGGGTCGAGCTCCGCCAGCACCCCGTCCAGCGCCTCGGCGAACACCGGGAACCTGTCGTAGAGGCCCCGGCCCATGCCGATCTGCTGCGCTCCCTGTCCGGAGAACAACACCGCCAGCGACCGCTCACCGGCGATCCCCCGGGCCACCTCGGCGAGACTCCCGTCCGAGGCCAGCAGGACCGCGCGGTGGTCGAACAGCGACCGGGACGTCACCAGCGAGAAACCGACGTCCGCAGCGGGTTCCTCGACCGAGCGCAGCCGAGCGATCTGCTCGTCCAGCGCGGGGTCGTCCTTCGCCGAGACCACCCACGGAACCGCATCCGCCGTCGGCCCCGGCTCCTCGTCGGGGTGAGCCGCCGCGCGCGGCTGCTCGATGATCACGTGCGCGTTGGTCCCGCTGACCCCGAACGACGAGACCCCGGCCCTGCGGGGGTGATCGGCATCGACCCACTCCCGCGGCGAGGTGACCAGTTCGACCGCGCCGGACTCCCAGTCCACGTGTGAGGAGCGCGTATCGGCGTGCAGCGTCTTCGGCACCACGCCGTGCCGCATCGCCAGCACCACCTTGATCACCCCGGCCACGCCGGAAGCCGCCTGCGCGTGACCGATGTTGGACTTGATCGCTCCCAGCAGCAGCGGGCGCTCGCGGTCCTGCCCGTAGGTGGCCAGCAGCGCCTGGGCTTCGATCGGATCGCCCAGCGTCGTCCCGGTCCCGTGCGCCTCGACCACGTCGACGTCCGATGTGGACAGCCCGGCGCTGGCCAGGGCTCGGCGGATCACCCGCTGCTGCGACGGACCGTTCGGGGCCGTCAGACCGTTCGACGCGCCGTCCTGGTTCACGGCAGAACCGCGCACCACGGCCAACACCTCGTGGCCGTTGCGCTGGGCTTCGGAGAGCCGTTCCAGCACCAGCACACCCACGCCCTCGGACCAGCCCACGCCATCGGCCGACTCGCCGAAGGACTTGCACCGTCCGTCCGGCGACAGGCCGCGCTGGCGGGAGAACTCCAGGAACGTCCGCGGCGTGGACATCACGGTCACACCACCGGCCAGGGCCAGCGAGCACTCGCCCTGCCGCAGCGACTGCGCGGCCAGGTGCAGCGCCACCAACGATGACGAGCATGCCGTGTCCACCGTCATCGCGGGACCCTCGAACCCGAAGGCGTAGGACAGGCGGCCTGACACCACGCTCGGAGAGGTGCCGATGTTTTGGTAGCCCTCGAACGCGGCATCGTCGAGCAGGTCGCTGTAGTCGTTGTACATCACGCCGGCGAAGACACCGGTCTGACTCCCCCGCAGCGACGACGGGTCGATTCCCGTTCGCTCCAGGGACTCCCACGCCACCTCGAGCAGCAGGCGCTGCTGGGCGTCGGTCGCCAACGCCTCGCGCGGCGACATCCCGAAGAACGCGGGGTCGAAATCACCTGCCTCGTGCAGGAATCCGCCGAACCGGGTGTACGAGGTGCCCGGGTTTTCCGGATCGGGATCGAACAACCCGTCCAGGTCCCACCCTCGATTGACCGGGAACTCCGAGATGGCGTCGACACCGTCCGACACGAGCCGCCACAGGTCTTCTGGTGTCGAGACACCACCGGGGTACCGGCACGCCATGCCCACGACGACCACCGGGTCATCCGCCGTGCTCGCCAGCACCGGCAGCGGTTGAGCGGCAGGCACGTCCGAGCCGAACAGCTGGTCGTGCAGGTACTCGGCCAGCGCCTTCGCGGTCGGGTAGTCGAAGCTCAAGGTGGTCGGCAGCCGCAGGCCGGTCGCGGAGCCCAGCTGGTTCCGCAGCTCGACCGCCGTCAACGAGTCGAAGCCCAGGTCCTGGAACGCCCTCGACGGATCGATGGCCTTCTCGTCGGCGTGCCCCAGCACCGCGGCGACCTCACCGCGCACCAGATCCACGAGGGCACCCGGACGCTCCGGCTCGCCCAGCGCGCTCAAGCGCGCGACCAACGACTCCGCAGCTCGCGATCCCGCCAGCGAACGGCGCGAGCGGGTCCGCACGAGCCCGCGCAGCAGCGGCGGGACATCACCACCGGACCGCAGCGCCGCGAGGTCCAACCGGATCGGCAGCACGACCGGCTGCTCCACCGACAGCGCGGCGTCGAACAGCCGCGCACCCTGCTCGGTCGTCAACGGCGGCATCCCCGAGCGGTCCAGCCTCGCGGCGTCCACGTCCGAGGCCATGCCGAGCTGCCACGGTCCCCACGCCAGCGAGGCAGCCGGAAGACCGAGCGACCGCCGGTGTTCGACCAGCGCGTCCAGGAACGCGTTGCCCGCCGCGTAGTTCGCTTGCCCCGGGGTGCCGAGCGTGCCCGCAGCGGACGAGAACACCACGAACGCCGACAGGTCCTGCGTCAGCTCGTGCAGGTGCCAGGCCGCGTCGACCTTCGGCCGCAGCACCGCGTGCACCCGCTCCGGAGTCAACGACTCGACCACGCCGTCGTCGAGCACGCCCGCGATGTGGACGACCGCCCGCACGTCGTGCTCATCGAGCAATCGCTGCACCGAAGGGCGGTCGGCGACGTCGCAGGCCCGAACCGCGACGGTGGCGCCCTGAGCCGTCAGGTCGGCGATCAGGTCCCCGGCGCCCTCGGCATCCGCGCCGCGACGGCTGACCAGCACGAGGTCGCGTACCCCGTGCTCGGCCACCAGTCGGCGGGCGATCACACCCCCCAGACCACCGGTGCCACCGGTGATCAGCACCGAACCGCCGGCGTCCCAGCGAACAGGTTCGTCCTGCGGTTCGGTCCGGGTCAGCCGGGCGCCCAGCAGCTCGCCGTCGCGGATGGACAGCTGCGGTTCGTCGCTGCCGAGCGCCCGCACCACCACCTCGTGGTCCACCGGGTCCGGGCCCAGGTCCAGCAGCCCGAAGCGCCCGGGGTGCTCCGTCTGCGCCGACCGGACCAGGCCCCACACAGCCGCGGCCACCGGATCGTCGCCGCAGAGCGCACCGCGCGTCACGAACCACAAGCGGGAATCGGCGAACCGCTCCTCAGCCAACCAAATCTGCACGGCGGACAGCGCTTCCGCAGTGGCCTCGTGGGCGGAGGCGACCACATCACCGCCACCCGCCACCGGCATCGCGACCGCGCCCCCACCGCACGAGTCCAAGCCGGGTGCGACGTCCACGTCGAGTCCGGCGACCCGGTGACCACCGGCGAGGCCGTGGGCGTCCGAACCGGCGATCGTGACCGGTTCTGTTGGCGCAGCACCGGCCAACGCCGTCCACTCCACGCAGTACAGCAAGTTCTCAGAGCCGTCGCGCGTCCCGAGCGGCACCGGGCGGGTGCGCAGGGAGTCGATCGACGCCACCGGCAGGCCGTGGGTGTCCGCGACGGTGACAGCGACCTCGCCCTCGGGTCCCGCAGACACCCTCACCCGCACGGCCGAAGCCTCGGTGGCGTGCAGTGCCACACCTTGCCAGGAGAAGGGCAGCCCGCCCCGCTCGATCACCTCGGGATCAGCGGCTCCGGACGCGTGCAGGCATGCGTCCAGCAGCGCGGGGTGCAGACCGAAACCGCTGGTCCCCACCCCTTCCGGGAGCGCGACCTCGGCGAAGACCTCGTCGCCGCGCCGCCACACCGAGCGCAGGCCCCGGAACACCGGACCGTAGTTGAACCCGGCCTCGGCGAACCGCTCGTAGCCGCTGTCCACGTCCGCGGGAACGGCACCGGCGGGGGGCCACGCCTCCAGGTCCCCCGGCCCGTCTTGCCCGCGGAGGCCGAGGACGCCGCTGGCGTGCTCCACCCACGGCAGGTCGGTTCCGCCCTCGGGCCGGGAGAGCACCGCGATCGGGCGCCTGCCGAACTCGTCGGCCGCGCCGACCGACACCTGGAGCTGCACCGCGCCGCGCTCGGGGACCACCAGCGGGGCGGCGAGCATCAGCTCTTCGACCTGGTCGCAGCTCACCTCGTCACCGGCCCGGAGCGCCAGTTCGAGGAACGCCGTGCCGGGGAACAGCACTCGACCCGCGACGACGTGGTCGTCGAGCCAGGAATGCGCGTCCAGCGACAGCCGACCCGTGAACAGGAATCCGTCCGAACCGGCCAGCTCAACGGCCGCGCCCAGCAAGGGGTGTTCCACCGCTGCCAGCCCCGCCGCGCGGACATCGGCTCGCCCGGCCGGAAGCCGGGGCCAGAACCGCTGACGCTGGAACGCGTAGGTGGGCAGGTCCACCTGCTGCGCCCGCGTGCCCGAGAAGAACGGGGTCCAATCCACGTCGACACCGGCCACGTGCAGACCAGCCAGCGCCGACAGCACGGCAGCCCCATCGCCGCGGTCCTTGCGGAGCGTGGAGACCAGCACCGAGTCCTCAGGCGCGGATTCCGCGGCCATCGCCGACAAGACACCATCCGGCCCGAGTTCCAGGAACGCGTTCACACCCCGCTCCCCCAGCGCCCGCACGCTGTCAGCGAACCGCACGGTCTCCCGCACATGCCGCACCCAGAACTCCGGCGACGTCACGTCACCGTCAAAACCCGGATTGCTCCCGTATTCAGGACCGCGATTTCCACTGAAATCCGAACCCGGAAAACCCCCGTACTCGGGTCCACGACCTCCACTGAATTCCCGTCCGCGATTTCCGCTGAAATTCGGAACGCGGCCGGTGACCAGCGGGATCACCGGCTCCTGGAACGACACACCGCTAATCGCAGCGCGAAAATCCTCCAGCATCGGATCCATCAGGGGTGAGTGGAAGGCGTGGGAGACCTTCAAGCGGGTCGACTTCCACCGCTCCGACATCGCCAGCACCGCGGCCTCATCACCGGCCAAGACCACCGACGACGGGCCGTTGACCGCCGCGATCGACACACCACCGGTGAGGTGCGGCATTACCTCGTCCTCGCTGGCCTGGACCGCCACCATCGCGCCACCCGACGGCAGCGCCTGCATCAACCTCGCCCGAGCGGTGACCAGCGTGCACGCATCTTCCAGGCAGAACACACCAGCCACGTGCGCGGCTGCGATCTCACCGATCGAATGCCCGGCGAGGTAGTCCGGGCGCATACCGAAGGACTCCACCAGCCGGAACAGGGCGACCTCGACCGCGAACAGCGCGGGCTGCGCGTTGCCGGTCTCATTCAGCGCCTCGGGGTCAGCACCCCACATCACCTCCCGGACGCCCGCATCGAGCTGATCGAGGACCGCCTCCAGGGCCTCGGCGAAAACCGGGAACCTGTCGTGGAGCTCCCGACCCATCCCGAGACGCTGCGACCCCTGACCCGAGAACAGCACGGCCAGCGACCGCTCACCGGCCACACCACGCGCGGCCTCGACCACGGCATCGCGGGAGGACAGCAGCACCGCGCGGTGCTCGAACACCGATCGCGAGGCCACCAACGAGAAGCCGACGTCGACCCGGACCTCGTCCAGCCCGCGCAGCCGCGCGACCTGCTCGTCCAACGCGGCCTCGGACCTCGCCGACACCACCCACGGCACCACCGCAGGTGACACCCACGGCTCCAACGCCGACGTCTCCGCTGCCTCCGGCTGCTCCAGGATGACGTGCGCGTTCGTGCCGCTGACACCGAACGACGACACACCGGCCCGGCGAAGCCGACCCGTCTCCGGCCACGCCGCGCTCGCGGTGAGCAGTTCCACGCTCCCCGCCGACCAGTCGACGTGGGACGAGGGCGTGTCGACGTGCAGCGTCTTCGGCAGCACGCCGCGCCGCATCGCCATCACCACCTTGATCACGCCCGCAACACCAGCGGCGGCCTGGGTATGACCGAGGTTCGACTTCACCGACCCCAGCAGCAGCGGACGTTCCCGGTCGCCGCCGTAGGCGGCGACCAGCGCCTCCGCCTCGATGGGGTCACCGAGCGCGGTACCGGTCCCGTGCGCCTCCACGGCGTCCACTTCGGACGGTTCGAGGCCCGCCGACCGCAGCGCCTCTCGGATCACGCGCTGCTGCGACGGACCGTTCGGCGCCGTCAGACCGTTCGACGCACCGTCCTGGTTCACCGCAGAACCCCGCACCACCGCCAGCACGCGGTGCCCGTTGCGCTGCGCGTCCGACAGCCGTACCAAGGCCAGCACGCCGACGCCCTCGGACCAGCCCGTTCCATCTGCCGAGTCCGAGAACGCCTTGCAGCGGCCGTCGGCCGCGAGGCCGCGCTGCCGGGTGAACTCGAAGAACGCGTGCGGCGTGGACATGACCGTGGCACCGCCGGCCAACGCGATCGCGCACTCGCGCTGCCGCAACGAGCGCGCCGCCAGGTGCATCGACACCAGCGACGACGAGCACGCCGTGTCGACGGTCACCGCCGGGCCCTCGAACCCGAACGCGTAGGAGACCCGGCCGGAGAGCACGCTTGCGATGTGCCCCGTGGACGAGTGCCCCTCCGGGACCTCGGGCTCGGTGCCGAGGAGGGTGGCGTAGTCCTGCCCGTTGGTGCCGATGAACACACCGGTCTGGGTGCCTCGCAAGCCGGCGGGGTCGATGTTCGCCCTCTCCAGCGCTTCCCACGACGTTTCCAGGACCAAGCGCTGCTGCGGGTCCATCCCCACGGCTTCGCGCGGCGAGATGCCGAAGAAGTCGGCGTCGAAATCCGCTGCGGAGTCGAGGAATCCGCCTTCGGAGGCGAGGCTGGACTCCGCCAGCGCCGCCATGTCCCACCCGCGGTCCTCCGGGAACGCGGAGATGGCGTCCCGGCCTTCGCTGACCAACTGCCAGAGCCCCTCGGGGGATGTCACTCCCCCGGGGAAGCGGCAGGCCATGCCGATGATCGCGATGGGTTCGCTGTTCCTGAGCTCCAGTTCGGACACGCGCTCTCGGGCGCGGCGGAGATCGACAGTAGCTCGCCTCAGGTATTCGACAACTCTGTCGTGCTGGTCTTCCTGCACCGGTCCACCTTCATGTCACGTGTCGAGCTGGATCTCGTCAGGAGAGGTCGAGCAGCCCGTTGTCGATGGTGTTGAGCAGTTCGTCGACGGGCATCGCCTTGATGTCCTCCTCCGACGGGCCGCCGCCTTCCTGGGAGGGTGCTCGCTCGCGCAACCAGGCGAGGATGTCTTCCAGCCGCTGCCGGATCGTTCCGCCGTCGGCGTCGTCCGCGGACGACCGGAGTGCCACCTGGAAGCGGTCGAGCTCGCTGAGCGCGGAGCCGATCGACGCCGTTTCGTCGACGGTGAGGTTCGCCAGCAGGTGGTCGGCGACCGCGCGCGGTGTCGGGTGGTCGAACAGCAGGGCCGACGACAGCGGCGCTCCGGTCGCCTTCCGCAGCCGGTCGCGCATCTCCAGGCTGGTCAGCGAGTCGAAACCCAGTTCGCGGAAGGCGTTGTCGACTCCGATCGCTGCGGGGCTCCGGTGTCCGAGGACCGTTGCCGCCTCGGCCCGGACGAGGTCCAGGACCGCTCGACCTCGGTCCGCCGGTGCCATGCCCGAGAGCCGCTGCGCGAGCCTGGGTTCCGATCGATCCGACGGCTGCGCGTCGGTGGCTCCGCGCGCGTCGTCGATTCCCGACAGCAGTGGGCTGGGCCGGACCGCGGTGAAGGTTCGGCCGAAGGTCTCCCAATCCACGTTGGTCACCGTCACCACGGCCCGCGCCTGGGCGACCGACTGCCACAGCGCCGTGATCGCGAGTTCCGGCTCCATCGGGAGCACACCGAGCCTCCGCAACCGCTCCGCGATCGAGGTGTCGGCCGCCACGCCTGCGCCGGCCCAGGCTCCCCACGCGATGGAGGTCGCGGGCAACCCTTCGGCACGACGCCGGTGGGCCAGCGCGTCCAGCACCGCGTTGGCCGCCGCGTAGTTGGCCTGCCCCGGGTTGCCGATCGCGCCCGCGACGGACGAGAACAGCACGAAGAAGTCCAGGTCGTGGTCGCGCGTCAGCTCGTCCAGCAGCAGCGCGGAGTCCGCCTTGGGCCGGAACACGTCGCTGAACCGCTCGGGCGTCAACTGGTCCAGCACGCCGTCGTCGACGACACCGGCCGCGTGCACCACGCCGGACAGGTCATTGATCCCCGCCAGGACGGCCCCGAGCGCGTCGCGGTCGGTGACGTCGCAGGATTCGATCCGCACCCGGACGCCCTGCTCGGTCAGCTGATCCCGCAGCTCCGCGGCACCGGGCGCCTGCAGACCGGTCCGGCTCAGCAGCACCAGGCCTTCGGCACCCCGTTCGGCCAGGTCGCGCGCCAGTTGGGCACCCAGCGACCCGGTCCCTCCGGTGATCACGACCGTGCCGGACAGCGGCTTCGGTTCGGAGGCGGCGTCCGAGCGAAGGGCGGGTGTCAGTCGGCGGCCGAACGCTCCCCAGGGGCGGATGGCCACCTGGTCCTCGACGCCTGCCGCGAGCACGTCGGTGAACCGTTCGGCGCTGCGGCCGTCGAGATCCTCCGGCAAGTCGATCAAACCACCCCACCTGCCGGGGAGTTCGAGCGCGGCGACCCGGCCGAGGCCCCACACGCCCGCGCGCACCGGTTCCGCGACGGCATCGCCGGGAACGACCGACACCGCGCCACGGGTGACCGCCCACACGCGTGCGTCGATGCCCGCATCGCCCAGCGCCTGCAGCAGCACCGCGCACTCGACCGCGTCGACCAGCGCCACCACTCCTGCGAGGGCGGGCACGTCGGTCAGCTGCTTGGCCACCTCGTCGCGCTGGGGGCTCCCGCTGGTCTCCAGGACAAGTGCGTCACCGCCGAAGGCTCCGATCACCGAGGCGGCCCACGGACCGTCCGCGAGCTCAGCGGGCACGACGATCAACCAAGTCCCGTCCTCCAGCGTCGAGGAGGTGCCGGTCAACGCGGTCCATGACTCCTGGTAGCACCAGGAGTCCACCCGCGACTGCACGCGCCGCCGACCGCGCCACGAGGACAGCGCGGGAACCAGACCGGCCACCGCTTCCTCATCAACGCCCAGCTCCGAGGCCAGCGAGCCGTTGTTGACGAGATCCCAGAAGGCGTCATCATCGCCGGTGTTCGACTCCGGCTGCTCCGGCCAGAACCGCTCGCGCTGGAACGCGTACGTCGGCAGGTCCAGCTGTCGCGCACCGGTGCCCGCGAAGAACCGCGCCCAGTCCACATCGACACCGGCCACGTGCAACCGCGCCAACGCATCGACCAAAGCCGATCCCCCATCGCGACCCTTGCGCTGCGCAGGAACCACAACCGCGCCCTCCGACACGGAATCCGC
>NZ_SMKV01000022.1 GCF_004348445.1 Saccharopolyspora aridisoli
CGAGAAGGTCGCTCGTCTGCACCTGGACGCGCTGGGCGTGAAGCTGACCAAGCTGACCAAGGAACAGGCCGCCTACATCGGCGTCGACGTCGAGGGCCCCTACAAGCCCGAGCACTACCGCTACTGAGCAACCAGCCGTGAGCCTCCTGGTCTCCCACCACTCCCGGGAGGCTCACGGCTGGCCGTGTCCCGCGCAGGCGTAGCGGTGGAAGGTCATGCCGCAATCAAAACGCCTGTGCTCCAAGAAGTTCAGCGGCACCCGGGCTCTCGATGGGAAGATCCGGGTGCCGCTGCCCACCAGCACCGGCGCGGTGTAGACCTGGACCTCGTCCACCAAACCCGCGTCCAGCGCCTGGCCGCCCAGCACCGCGCCACCGATCAGCAGGTCCTCCGCGCAGGACTCCTTGAGGCGCCGGACCGACTCGCGGTCGAACTCCCTCATCAACCTGGTCCGCGTCGTGGAGACACCGGCCAGGGTGCGCGAGAAGACGACCTTCTCCGCCTTGCGCCACAGGTGCGCGAAGTCCTCCATCAGCGGGCCCTCAGCGGTGAAATCCCCGGTTTCCCAAGCGATCATCTCCTCGTACATGCGTCGCCCGTAGAGGTAGGTGCCCGCATCGCGTTCCCGGTCGTTGATGAACGCGAACACCTCATCGCTGGGGACGGCCCAGTCGTAGCGCCCATCGGCGTCGTTCAGGTAGCCGTCGAGCGAACCGATCGCTGAGTAGATCAGCTTCGCCATGCGCACCTCCTCGTGCAGCCCGGTGGCCCATGGTGCCCGAAAACCGAGTTGATGCGCACCCGGCACCAGAGTTCGTCCTCGCGGGTTCCAGGGGCCTCCGGGACCTGCGAGAGAACCGCTCGGCGCGGTGGTACCTCCTGGTCGCCCAGCGCCGTCGGGAAGGAAGTCATCGCCGACCCTCCGACGACTGCCGAACTACCAAGCCGGGCCTGGCACGGGCTCAGCTAGTGCGCCGGACGTGCGGTGTGCGCGGTCGAGCCGCGCACGAGCAGCTCGCTGGGGAAGCAGTCCCTGCGGGTCGGGAGGTCGCGGTCGCCGATGCGCTCCAGCAGCCGCGAGACCGCTGCGCGGGCCATCTCCGCGATCGGCTGGCGGACCGTGGTGATGTCGTAGGAGTCCCAGGCGGTCATCGCGATGTCGTCGTAGCCGATCACCCACACGTCCTCCGGGACCCGGCGGCCCAGCGATACCGCGCCGTCCACGGCTCCCAGCGCGGTCAGGTCGTTGGCGCAGAACACCGCCGTCGGCGGGTCGGCCCGGTCCAGCAGGTCGCGCATCGACGAGCGGGCGATGTCGTGCGCGAAACCGCCTGGCGCGCTGAGGCGTTCGTCCAACGGGTGACCGAGCTCGGCGAGGCGTTCGCGGAATCCGTGCTCGCGGTGCCGGGCGGTGCTCGGCAGTTCGGGCCCGCGCAGGAAGCCGATGCGGGTGTGGCCGGTGGCCACCAGGTAGTCGGCGACCGCCCGTCCACCCGCGGCGTTGTCGGTGGTGACCTGGTCGCAGTCGAGCTCGTCGAGACCGCGGTGCAGCAGCACGATCGGCTCGGCGCGGGAGACCGCGTCGCACAGCGCCGGGGTCGCCTCGGTCACGGTGGTGAAAATCAGCCCGTCCACCGTTCCCTCGTCGAGGGATTCCAGGGCGCCCGAACCGTCCGGGCCGTTCCACAGCACCATGCGCTGCCCGGCCGCGTCGAGAGCCTCGGCCACGGCTTCCAGCAGCTGCGGGTAGAAGGGGTTGGTGATGTCAGCGACGACGACGCCGACCGTCGCGGTGCGGCGGGTGCGCATCGTGCGCGCGGCGGCGTGCGGCCGGTAGCCGGCCTCCCGCATCGCCGCCAGCACGCGTTCCCGGGTCTGCGGGGCGACCTTGCCGTTGTCCTGCAGGACGCGGGAGACGGTCATCTGCGACACGCCTGCCAGCCGTGCCACGTCCCGGCTGGTGACCACCGGGCACCTCCTTGGGGATCTGCATCGAGGAAGGCCATCCTACGGGGTTTACGTAAACATCCGCGCGCTCTATGGTTGATGTGTACGTAAACATCAGGAGGTGCTCATGACGTTCGCTCTGAAGAGGGCCGAGCAGACCTCGGTCGCCACCACGACCTCGCTGCCCGACGTGCAGGAGAAGGTCGCCGCGATCATCGCCGACATCCGCGCGCGCGGTGACGAGGCGGTGCGCGAGCACTCGGCCCGCTTCGACAAGTGGGAGCCGGAGGCGTTCCGCCTCTCCCGGGCGCAGATCAGCGAGATCATGGCCAGGGTGCCCGAGCAGGTGATCGCCGACATCGAATTCGTCCAGCAGCAGGTGCGCGGTTTCGCCGAGAAGCAGCTGGAATCGATGCGGGAGATCGAGGTCGAGACCCTGCCGGGCGTGCACCTGGGGCACAAGCACATCCCGGTCGCGGCGGCCGGTGCCTACGTGCCGGGCGGCCGCTACCCGCTGCTGGCCTCGGCGCACATGACGATCCTGACCGCCAAGGCCGCCGGGGTGCCGCGGGTCATCGCCTGCACGCCGCCGATCCGCGGCGAGGTTCCCGACGCGACGGTCGCCGCGATGCACCTGGCCGGCGCCGACGAGATCTACCTGCTCGGCGGGGTGCAGGCCGTGGTCAGCATGGCGCTGGGCACCGAGACCATCGAGCCGGTCGACATGCTCGCCGGGCCGGGCAACGCCTTCGTCGCCGAAGCCAAGCGGCAGCTCTACGGCGAGATCGGCATCGACTTGTTCGCCGGACCGACGGAGGTGCTCGTCGTCGCCGACGACAGCGCCGACCCGTTCGTGGTCGCCGTCGACCTGCTCAGCCAGGCCGAGCACGGACCCGATTCGCCCGCGGTGCTGATCACCACCTCGGAATCCCTGGGGCGCGAGGTCATCGAGCACATCGACGCGCTGCTGCCGGAGATGCCCACCCGCGACAACGCCGAGCCGGCCTGGCGCGACCACGGCGAGGTGCACGTCGTCGCCGACCTCGACGAGGCCTATCGGATGGCCGACACCTACGCCAGCGAGCACGTGCAGATCCTCACCGAACAGCCCCGCGAAGCCCTGCAGAAGATGCGCAACTACGGCGCGCTGTTCCTGGGGGAGGGGACCTGCGTGTCCTACGGCGACAAGGTGATCGGTACCAACCACGTGCTCCCGACGCGAGGGGCTGCCCGCTACACCGGTGGTCTGTGGGTCGGGAAGTACCTCAAAACCGTCACCTACCAGGAGGTCACCGACCCGGCGGCCAGCGCGCACCTCGGCGAGGTCTGCGGCCGGGCGGCGCGGGTCGAGCTCTTCGAGGGTCACGCCCGCTCCGGGGACGTGCGAGCTGCCAAGCACGGAACGGCCGACCTCCCATGGGCGCCGAACGCCCTGTCCCGTCCCTGAACGCGAAACCGAAAGGCACACCGACGATGTCGGTCAACGCAACGACGCGTGCCCCCAGCCAGTCCGCGTCGCGCGCGCTCGTCTCCAACATCATCGAGTGGTGTGTTCACGGTGTTCATCCTGATCTGCATCGAGCACCTGGGGTTGGCCGAGCAGGCGGGCGCCACCGTCGAGGCCGGGAACGGGCCCTCGCGCATGATCGGCTGCGAAGGTCAGCGGCACGCCGTCGGCCGGACGGCGCGGCTGGAGAGGAGCGGACGGTCTCCGGCTGAAGTCCGCATCGCGGTTACCGCGGTCGGCTCAACGCGAATGGGCTGGGCTGCGCCTTGCTCTGGCGGCCGGGTTTGGGCAAGCTTGAGCCCGCACAACGGGCGGTCGGGGGCCTGGCGGGACAAGCCGGGTATGCGTCCGAGACGAATGATGCGGACGCCCTGTGGAGGCCGGAGAAATGCTCACCCCTGATGACGTGCGGAATGTCGTCTTCGGCCGGGCTTGGCGCAAAGAACGCGGATACGACGAGGCCGAGGTCGATCGCTTCCTCGGGCGGGTCGAGGCGACGCTGCGCGGCAAGCAGCTGGTGACCGCTCGTGACGCGCTGACCGCGAAGTTCAACCCGCGCCGGCGCGGCGGTCGCGCCTACAAGAAGGCCCAGGTCGACGAGTTCCTGGACAAGGTCGCGCTGACGCTGATGAAGCTCGAAGTGCGCGCCGACGAGCGTCGCAAGTCCCGCCCGGCGGAGGAACCCGGCCCGGTGCGCAAGCCCGTCGAGAACCGCGAGGAGCCCGCTGGAGAACCGCTGCCGAAGCGCCCCGCGCCCGAACCGGCCCCGGACGTCGGAGCCGCTGCCGCGGCGACGCCGTCCGAGCAGTTCCGCGGTCTGCAGCCGGCGACCTCGCAGAACTCCGCGTTGGACAAGGCCGAGGTCGACGCCTTCATGGACCGGGTCCAGGCCACGCTGCGGGGCATCGATCACCTCACGCCCACCGACGTGCTCAACGCCCAGTTCAACCCGCCCGCTCCGGGAATGCCGGGCTACGACGAGGCGGGCGTGCTCGCGTTCCTGGAGCTGGTGTCCTCGAGCATCCGCAACATCAACCGCCACACCGGCACCAACATGCGCCCGGTGACGACCACGAGCGCCAACATGCACCCGGTGACCGCGAGTGGAACGCACATGCGTCCGGTGGTCCCCACGGGCACCAACCTTCCCCCGATCGCCGCCCAGACCGGCGCGTTCCCGATGCACGTCGGGGACGACCGGCCGGCACGGCAGCGGATGATCGATCCCCGGACGCCGCCGCCCGCCGAGGCGGTGAAACCACCGGTGCGCGATTCCTCGGTCCGGTAGCGTTACCGGCCGTGAACGGCGATCGCGCGAAGAAGCTGCGGCGGCACTGGGACAAGTCCGCGCCCTCCTACGACGGCGTCATGGCCCGCTTCGACCGCCACCTGGCCGGCGACAGCAGGCAGTGGGTCTGTTCCCGCGTTCGCGGTGAGGTGCTCGAAGTCGCGGTCGGGACCGGTCTGAACCTGCCGTTCTACCCGGCGGGCACGCCCCTGACCGGGATCGAGTGGAGTCCCGCGATGCTGCGGCTGGCTCGGCAACGCCGCGACGCGCTCGGCCTCGACGTCGAACTGCGGGAGGGCGACGCGCGCTCGTTGCAGCTCCCCGACTGCGCGTTCGACACCGTGGTGTGCACGTTCTCCCTGTGCGCCATCCCCGACCACGAGCAGGCGATCGCCGAGATGCACCGGGTCTTGCGGCCCGGCGGGCGGCTGCTGCTCGCCGATCACGTCGTGAGCACCGCGTGGCCGGTTCGGCTGATCCAGCGCGCCGCCGAGGTGGTGACGGTGCCGACGGGCGGCGAGCACTTCCGCCGCCGCCCCTCGCAGCACCTCCGCGCCGCGGGGTTCGAGGTGCAGGAGTCCGAGCGCTTCAAGCTCGGAATCATCGAGCGCCTCGTCGCGGCCAAGCGCGCCTGAGTCAGCTCGACGCGATCGCCTTGATCACCGCTTCCTGGAAGGCGGGCAGGTCATCGGGATTGCGGCTGGTCACCAGGTTGCCGTCGACGACGACCTGCTGGTCGGTGACCTCGCCTCCCGCGTTGCGGATGTCGGTGCGGATGCTGGGGAACGACGTCAGCTGCCGTCCCTTCACCACATCGGCCTCGACCAGCGTCCACGGGCCGTGGCAGATGGCGCCCACGGGTTTGCCCGCGTTGACGAAGTCGCGCACGAACGCCACCGCGGTCCCGTCGCGGCGCAGCTGATCGGGGTTGATGGTGCCGCCCGGCAGCACGAGCGCGTCGTAGTCGGTCACCGAGACCCGGGCGACCTCGTGGTCGACCGGGAAGCGGTCGCCCTTGTCGATGTCGCCGTTCATCGCCTGGATCTCCCCGGCGTGCGGTGACACCACCTCGACCTGCCCGCCCGCGCGTTCGATCGCGTCGCGCGGGCCCTCCAGCTCGACCTGCTCGACGCCGTCGGTGGCCAGGATGGCGACCTTGCGGCCGCTGAGTTCGTCAGCCATGGTTGAACCTCCGTTCACGGGTACCGCTCGATGAGGTACCCGCGAGCGGAGGTGTCCCAAACGCGTCCACTGAGGACGGCGTCAGCCGGCGATCTCCGCCTTCCACGCCTTCTTCTGCTCGTCGGTGGCGAAGCAGGCGTCGAACGAGTTGCGCGCCAGCGTCTTCAGCTGCTCGTCGGTGAGGCCGAGCTCGCTGCGCAGGGCCGCGAAGTTGTCGTCGACGTAGCCGCCGAAGTACGCCGGGTCGTCGCTGTTGACGCAGGCCAGCAGGCCCGCGTCCAGCATCGCCGGAAGCACGTGGTCGGAGAGCTTGTCGACGGTCCGCAAGGCCACGTTCGACAGCGGGCAGACCGTCAGCGGGATCTGCTCGTCGCGCAGCCGCGCCACCAGCTCCGCGTCCTCCATCGCGCGGATGCCGTGGTCGATGCGCTCGACGCCGAGGACGTCCAGCGCGTCGCGCACGTAGTCCGGTCCGCCCTCCTCGCCGGCGTGGGCGACGCGGTGCAAGCCCTCGGCCGCCGCGCGCTGGTAGACCTCGGCGAACGGTGCCGGCGGGTGCCCGACCTCGGCGGAGTCCAGGCCCACGCCGATGAAGCGCTCCCGGTAGGGCAGCGCCAGCCGCAGCGTGTCGGCTGCTGCCTCGGGTCCCAGGTCGCGCAGGAAGCACAGGATGAGGTCGGTGGACACCGGGGAGTCGCGCAGCGCTCCGGTGATGCCCTCGAACACCGCGCCGATCGGCACGTCGTTGTTGAGATGCACCTGCGGGTCGAAGAAGATCTCCGCCCGCCGCACCCCGGCACGGTCCGCTCGCGCCAGGTAGGCGCTGGTGAGGTCGTAGAAGTCCTGATCGGTGCGCAGCACCGGCAGGTTCGCGTAGTACAGGTCCAGGAACGACTGCAGATCGCTGAAGTCGTACTTCGCCCGGAGCTCGTCGAGATCGCTGGTCGGCAGCGCGATCCCGTTGCGCTGGGCCAGCTCGACCAGCATCTCCGGTTCGAGCGTCCCCTCGATGTGAATGTGCAGTTCCGCAGTCGGCAACATGTGAATTCCTCCCCGGCACAAACCTACCGGGGCTCGTCGGCGCCGAGCGGTGCGGCCGGGGGAGCGGGTTCGCCGACGATCTCGGTGCAGGTCAGCCCGTCGGAGGCGGCCGGGACCCCGGTGAGGTCGCGCGCATCGCGCTGGCCGAGGGCGCTGCAGGGCACGAACCGGGCGCCCACCAGCAGCGGGCGGCGGATCTCGCCCAGCGCGCCGTAGGCCAGCACGTTCGCTGCGGGTCCGGTGTCGAGCTCGATGCGCTCGGGACCGTGCAACCGCACCAGCCGGTAGCGCTCGCCGCGCCCCTCGCACTCGTCGAGGACCCGCCGCTGCTCGGCGGTGGCCAGCCACACCGCGTGGTGCTCAACGACGCCGGGAGCCGAGACGAGCACGGCCGGCCGCTGGCCGTCGCGAGCGCGCACCCCCGAGGCCCACACCGCGGACAGGCCCGTGCAGGTGGCGCTGAGGACCACGACCGGGCCTCGGAGGCCGAGCTCGGAACGCAACCAGGTGATCTTGCTCGGGCAGGCGTTGGAGCCGTAGGCCAGCACCGGCCACCGGGCCGACAGCGGCTCGGCGCCCGCGCCGGTCAGGAACTCGTCCAGGCAGCCCGCGCCCACCCGCCAGCCCGAGGGCAGCGAGGCGTCAGGCGTCAGGCACCAACCGGTTCCGTCCAGGTGCAGGTAGGAGTGGGCGGGACGTGCACCGGGGTAGGGATCGGCGGGGAACTCCTCGTCGCGGAACGTCGCGGCGCCCAAGGTGTTGACCACGGTCACCGCTCCAACATGCCCACCACGGACGGGTTCGCGCAAGCCGATCGGGCATCTAGGGTGCCGGGCACGCTGCCGTTCCTCGAGGAGGACGATGATGGTTGAGACAGTGCGCGGACAGGTACGAGCCGATCAGCTGGGCACGGTGCTCATGCACGAGCACGTCTTCGTGCTGAACGAGGAGATCCGCCGCAACTACCCCGAGTTCTGGGACGAGGAGGAGCGGGTCGCCGACGCGGTCGAGCGCCTGCGCGAGTTGGCCTCGCGCGGTGTCGACACCATCGTCGACCCGACGGTGATCGGGCTCGGCCGTGACGTCGAGCGCGTCGCGCGCATCAACGCCGAGGTCGACCTCAACATCATCACCGCCACCGGCCTCTACACCTACGACTCGGTGCCGTTCTTCTTCCGCCTGCACGGCCCCGGGACGCCGCTCGGCGGCGACGAGATGATGGTGCGGATGTTCGTCAAGGACATCACCGAGGGCATCGCGGGCACCGGCATCAAGGCCGCGTTCCTCAAGTGCGCCATCGAGGAGGAGCTGACCCCGGGCGTGGAACGCGTGCTCAACGCCGTCGCCGAGGCGCACCGGAGGACCGGTGCGCCGATCATGGTGCACACCAGTCCCGCCCACCGCACCGGCCTCGTCGCGCAGGAGGTGTTGCGGCGCAACGGGGTCGACCTCGGCAGGGTCGTCATCGGGCACAGCGGGGACACCACCGACACCGACTACCTGCGGGAGCTCATCGACAACGGTTCCTACATCGGCATGGACCGCTTCGGGATGGACGTCCTGCTTCCCACCGACGAGCGGGTGGCCACCATCGCCGAGCTCGCGGAGGGCGGACTGGCCGATCGGATGGTGCTGGCCCACGACGCGTCCTGCCACATCGACTGGTTCCCGTCGGGCGTGGCCGAGCAGGCCATGCCGGACTGGCACTACACGCACATCCACGATGTGGTGCTCCCGGCGCTGCGCGAAGCGGGCGTCACCGACGAGCAGCTGACGAGCATGCTGGTGGACAACCCGCGCCGCTACTTCGACTGAGCCCGCGGGCGTTTACAAACCTGATGCCCTGACCTACTTTCGGATCGAGATCGTTCCGCAAGGGGGGCAGATGAGCAGTCGCAGCGACCTGCCTGCGCGCCGGAGGGCGGCGATCGCCGGTCTCGGCATGACCGACATGGGCAAAGTCTACGGCCGCAGCGCGCAGCAGTTCGCCGCCGAGGCGGTTCGCCGGGCCGTGGCCGATGCCGGGCTGCGGCTCGGCGACGTCGACGGCCTGCTGGTCTCGGCGGGCCTGGCGGGCGGTGTCGACCTGAGCCTCCAGAACGACCTCGGGCTGGAGGACCTCCGGCTGCTCAGCCAGATGCAGTCGTTCGGCTCCACCGCCGGAGCGATGGTCCAGCACGCGACGATGGCCGTCGAGGCGGGCATGGCCGACACCGTGGTCTGCGTGTTCGCCGACGCCCCGCTGCGCGAGGGGACCTCGACCGGTGCGGCGTACGCCGCCGACCGGTACTCGCCGAAGGGCTGGGGCGGGATGGTCGCCAGCAGCGGGTTCATCGGCCCCAACTCGTTCTACGCGCTGGCCGCGCGCCGACACATGCAGGCGTACGGCACCACCAGCAAGCAGCTCGGCGAGATCGCGGTGGCGCAGCGCAAGTGGGCCGCGATGAACCCGCTGGCCCGGTTCCGCGAGCCGGTGGACATCGCAGACCACCAGGAGTCCCGGCTGGTCGCCGAGCCCTTCCACCTGCTGGACTGCTGCCTGGTGTCCAACGGCGGAATCGCGGTCGTCGTGACCCGCGGAGACCGCGCCGCGTCGCTGGCCCAGCCACCGGTGTCGGTGCTGGGCTGGGCCCAAGCCCACCCCGGCGGCTCGCTGCGCCGCGATGACGACCTGGGGCTCGTCAGCGGTGCGGCCCGAGCGGGCCCGCAGGCGCTGCGGATGGCCGGGGTGTCGCTGGCCGACATCGACATCGCCGAGCTCTACGACTGCTACACGTTCACGGTCCTGCTGACCCTCGAGGACTACGGCTTCTGCGCCAAGGGCGAGGGCGGCGAGTTCGTCTCGACCCCCGGCGTTCTCGGTCCCGGCGGATCACTGCCGGTCAACACAGGAGGCGGGCAGCTGTCCTCCTACTACATGTGGGGCATGACGCCGCTGTCGGAGGCGATCATCCAAGCCCGCGGTCAGGCGGGCGCCCGCCAGGTCCCCGACCACGAGCTGGTGCTGGTGTCGGGCAACGGCGGCATCTTCTCCCACCACAGCACGCTGGTGCTGTCCGCCTGAAAGGACTCCATGGCCCTCGTCCCGGTCGCCCGAGACCACGCCAGCGCGGAATTCTTCGACGGAACCCGCATAGGTGAACTCCGCCTGCCCCGCCGCCGCGACACCGGCGAATACCTGAGCCCGCACACCCCGATCGCCCCGGGCGACGACGTCGAGCAGGTCGCGGCGTGCGGAACCGGCCGCGTGGTGACCTGGAGCGCGGTGCACCACAAGCTCCCCGACGGCGGCGCGTTCCGGCTCGTCGTCGGCATCGTCGAACTCGACGAAGGTCCCTGGTGGTGGACCCGGCTCGCTGAGGTCGACCCCGATGCCGACCTCAGCGACCTTCGCGTCCAGGTCGCCTTCGAACCCTCGGGCCCGGAACCGGAGCACGAGGCCATCCCGTACTTCCGCCCGGAGAGGAGTTGACGGTTCCCACCATCGGACGCATGACAGCCCATCCCCTGCGACCGGCACTGGGCGATCCGCGCAGTCGGTGGAAGGCCCGTGATGCCATCGGAGTCGCTTGGCGCCCGTGCTCCCCGGGTGCTGCTCTCCCACGACCCACCGCGTGTCGGCGACGACGGTCCGGCCCCGGCTGCTCGGCAGGACCTCGCGCCGCGACCACGGTTCGGTCGCGGCGCGCACCCCTGTCCTCGCCGGGCCGGACGTCGCGGATCCGCCAGCTCAGCTGCTGATCCCCCACAGCATCGCGGCCGCCCGGCGATCTCGGGCGGAACCGCCGCGTCCTCGCAACCGCCAACCGTCGCCCGACGGCTCGGACGACACGCGTCCGAGCGCGGTCAGCCCGCGGCGGCGTCGATCGAGGCCATCGCGCGGCGCAGTTGTCTTCGAGAGCCTCAGGCGCCCCGAGGGCATTGGGTTGGATGCTGGTGAGATCGTCAGCCCCTCGACACCCTCTCATCGGTGGGAGTTCCGGGCTCGAGATGGCTGATGTGCCATCGCCGATGCCGCGCGATGGTCCGTTCGCGGGAGATCCGACTCGGTCCCAGGTCGTCCACAATGGACAACCCGACCCGATCGCGCGTTGCACCGTGCGAGTGACTAACGTGCGGGGGCAGGAGTGCTGGGGAGGCGCGTTGTGATCGGGATCGAGGACGTCGAAGCCGCTGCGCGGGTCATCGAAGGGCACGTGGTGCGCACACCGACGGTGACCAGTCCGGGGCTGTCCGAGCTGCTCGGCGCACCGGTGACCGCGAAGCTGGAGCTGTTGCAGCGCACCGGGTCGTTCAAGGCTCGCGGCGCGGTGGCCAAGCTGCTGTCGCTGACCGAAGCCGAGCGCGCGGCCGGAGTGGTCGCGGTCAGCGGCGGCAACCACGGCATCGGCCTGGCGGTGATGGCCGGTGCCCTGCACGTCAAGGCGACCGTCGTGATGCCGCGCTCAGCGCCGAAGCGGGCCGTGGAGGTCGCCGAGTCCGCCGGGGCGGCGGTCCACCTGGCCGACGACATGGCAGGTGCGTTCGCGCTCACCGAGCAGCTCCGGGCCGAGGGCAGCACGCTGGTGCACCCCTTCGACGATCCCGCGGTGATCGCCGCGCAGGGCACGGTCGGGCTGGAATTGGCCGAGGACGCCGGTGAACTCACCGACGTGCTCGTCAGCATCGGCGGTGGCGGCCTGATCTCGGGCGTGGTCACCGCGCTGCGCGCGGAGCGCCCCGACGTGCGGATCTGGGGCGTGGAAACCGAGGGGGCCGAGGCGATGACGGCCGCGCTGGCGGCTGGCGGCCCGGTGGCCGTCGAGCTTTCGTCGATCGTGTCGACCCTCAGCGCGCCGGCTGTCTCCGAACTGACCTACCGGCACGTTCGCGAGTTGGTCGAAGACGTCCTGGTGGTGCCTGATTCCGAAGCGGTGCAGGGCGTCCTGGACCTCGCCGGGCACGCGAAGCTGTGGGCCGAACCGGCCGCCGGGTGCCTGCTCCCGGCCGCCCGTCGGATCCTCGCCGAGCGCGGCGACGTCAAGCTCGGCCTCGTCGTCTGCGGCGGCAACGCCACCCCGGCCGATGTCATGGCCTGGGCCGACCGCTTCCGGGGCTGAACGCGCAGCGCCCAGCCCCGGTGCCGGTCACTCCGAGCGGTTGATCACGCGCGCCGAAGTCTGGTCGCGGGCCAGCAGCAGGATCTGGTCGACGTTGACGTGCGGGGGACGGGTCGCCACCCACGAGACCGTCTCGGCGACGTCCTCGGCGGTGAGCGGGTTGGTGCCCTGGTAGACGGCGTCGGCCTTCTCCTGGTCTCCGCGGAAGCGGACCAGGCTGAAGTCCGTCTGGACCAGGCCGGGGTCGATCTCGCACACCCGAATCGGCTCGCCGAACATCTCCAGCCGCAGCACTCGGGTCAGCGCCGCGACCGCGTGCTTGGCCGCGTTGTAGCCGCCGCCTGTGGCGTAGGGCTCGCGGCCCGCGACCGATCCGATGTTGATGACCTGCCCGTCACCGGACTCCAGCAGCTTCGGCAGCAGCGCGCGGGTCACCCGCAGGGTGCCCATCACGTTGGTCTCGTACATCCACTGCCAGTCCTCGTCCTTGGCCTCCAGGATGGTCTCGGAGCCGACCGCCCCGCCCGCGTTGTTCACCAGCAGGTCGCAACGCTCGACGGCGTCGGTGAACGCGTCGACCGAGGACTGGTCGGTGACGTCGAGCTCCAGCGCCCGGCCCCCGGTGGAGTCGGCGACTTCCTGCAACCGGTCCAGCCGGCGCGCACCGAGCACCACCTCGAAGCCGGCCTGGGCCAGGGCCCTGGCGCTGGCGGCACCGATCCCGCTGCTGGCCCCGGTGACCACCGCTACCGGCGTTGGCTTGCCCATCGAAACTCCTCCTCGAACCTCAGCCGTCATCGCTCAACCTAACTCGCGGAGGAAGATCGGGTCGCTCGTGGTGACCGCGGAGGTGGGAGGGCACGATCACTGGCCGTCGGGACCTTGCTTCGGGCGGGCGCGGAGGTGGGCTCGTTCGCCCTGCTTGCCGAACAAGCTCAGGAACTCCACGGCCTGGTCGTCGGCGGCGCCGAACCAGTGCGGGACCCGGGTGTCGAACTCGGCGGCCTCGCCGGGGGAGAGCACCACGTCGTGCTCGCCGAGCACCATGCGCAGACGTCCGTTGAGGACGTAGAGCCACTCGTAGCCCTCGTGGGTCTGGGGCTCGGGCTCGTTGCGGCCGCTCCCGGCCGGGAGGACCAGCTTGTACGCCTGGATGCCGCCCGCTCGCCGGGTCAGCGGCAGCATCGTCAGGCCGCCCCGCTTGACCGGCCGCATGTGCACCCGCGGGTCGCCGGTGGGTGGGGCGTCGACGAGCTCGTCGAGCGTGACCCCGTGCGCCTTGGCCAGCGGAAGCAGCAGTTCGAGGGTCGGTTTGCGCGAGCCGGACTCCAGTCTCGACAGGGTGCTCACCGAGATCCCGGTGGCGTTCGAGAGGTCCGCGAGGGTGGTCTCCCGCTGCCGTCTCAGCGCCCGCAACCTCGGTCCGACGGCGTCCAGCGCTCGCCCGAATTCCGCGTCCACGCCTCAACCTTGCCACTGCGGCAAGCGGGATTGCCACCGGGCTCACCCGGGCGCACCAGCGCTCAGCCGTTGTTGCGGTAGATCTCGTCGTAGCGGGAGGCCCGCTGGGCGCGGGCTTCGGCGTGCGCGGCTTCGCGCGTCGCCCGGCCGGTGCCGATGGGGTAGCCGTGCTTGTGCAGCCGGTACTCGCAGGTGTGCTCCATGTAGGACAGCGAGTACCACAGCGCGAGCATGACGCCGCCGAGCACCGACATCGCCCGGATCCAGAGCGGGCCCGGGAGCAGCAGGAACAGCAGCCCGGGAGAGATCTGGACGAGGCTGCGCGCAGTGTGCCGCAACACCCAGGTCCGGCAGGTGACGTCGTGGAGCACCCACGCGCGATGCCGTGCGGGCAGGCGGCCGCCGAAGGCGTACCAGGTCCACCGCAACGGATCGGGTCGCACGAGTCTGGCTTCGGGGTGTTGGCTCACACCCAATACTTAGCACACCAACTATTAGCGCGTAGTGCAAGGTGAGTAAGCTGACCCCGTGCAGACTCCCGACCTGGGTGAGGACCCGCTCGCCCTCGACCGCCAGGTGTGCTTCGCGCTGTCGGTCGCCTCCCGCAACGTCATCTCGCTGTACCGGCCGCTGCTGGCGCCGATGAACCTCACGCACCCGCAGTACCTGGTGATGCTGGCGCTGTGGGAGCGTTCGCCGCGCTCGGTGACCGATCTCTGCGACGTCCTGCACGCCGACGCGGCCACGCTGTCCCCGCTGCTCAAGCGTCTGGAATCGGTGGGTTACGTGCTGCGGACCCGCAGCCGCAGCGATGAGCGCAGGCTGGAAGTCGCGCTGACCGAGGAAGGCACGCGGCTGCGGGCTGATGCCGAGAAGATCCCGTACGAGATCGTCGAGACCCTGGGCGTGGAGCTCTCCGAGCTCGAAGAGCTCCACGCGGCCTTGACCAAGGTCATCTCGGCCAGCCGTCGGGCCCTGGACGCCAGGTGACGATCACTGCCGGAACGGACCGGAGATCTCGTAGGTGTAGCCGTCGAAGCTGCTGCCGGACGGGCCGCGCTGCGAGGAGAAGTACAGCCGGTCACCCGCGGGGTTGAACGCCACGCCGCACAGCTCGGACTCGTCCTGGCCGACCACTCGCAGGAACGGCGCCACCACGTCGTCGGGAGTGATGATGCAGATCTCCATGTTCCCGCCGTCCTCGGCGACGTAGAGGTCTCCGGTCGTGGTCCCGGTGATGTTGTCGACGCCGGTCAGCGGACCGTCCTGGGTGAGGTCGTCGTCGTAGGCGATGGTGAGCGCGTTGGCCACCGCGTCGTAGGCCCAGACCCGGTTGTCGCCCTTGGTGGTGAAGAAGCAGGTGCCGTTGCGGTAGTAGGCGCCCTCGCCGCCGTCGAAGACGCGCGCGGTGTCGACCTGGTGGCGGGTGCGGACCGTGGCGCCCGTCGGGTCCGGAACGTCGACCCAGGTCAGCGCGCCGTCAGCCTCGGCGAGCACCTGCAGCGTTCCGGCCGACATGTCGCCCCAGGTGGTCGGAACGAAGCGGTAGAAGTTGCCGTCGGACTCGTCCTCGGTCAGGTAGACGACCTCGCGGTCCGGGTCGGCGGCAGCGGCCTCGTGCTTGAACCGGCCCATCGGGTCGCGGCGGACCGCCTCGCCGCCCCACGGGTCGGTCTCGAAGACGTAGCCGCGGTCGGTCTCTTCGCAGGACAGCCAGGTGTTCCACGGGGTCGCTCCACCTGAGCAGTTCTGCGTCGTGCCGGTCAGGATCGGGTAGGCGCCGGTGATGGTCGCCGCGGCGTCGAAGCGCAGCGCGCTGACGCCACCGGCGCCCAGCGGGAGCTCGGAGTTGGACACGTAGATCCAGCCGTCGCCGTCGGCGAAGCAGGCGCCGCCGTCCGGTGCTCCGTGCCAGGTGTGGCCGGTTCCGCTGACGGTGTCGCCGGTGTGGGCGAGCACCCGGCTGGTGAAGTTCGCGGGCAGTTCGAGTCCGTTGGCGTCGGCGGCCTGCAGCGGGCCGTACGGGCTGGGGCCGGTCTGCGCCGGGTAGGCGATGGCCTCGCGGGTCACGCTGAAGCCGAGCGCGACAGCGGCGCCGCCGGTCACGGCGGCGCGCAGGAAGGTGCGACGATCCACGGTTTTCCTCCGGGCGGTGGGAGTGCGTTGTGCTCGGGTCCCGCGACGGTAGATCGGCGTGCGTGGACTGATCACCGCGAGAAGGATGAACAGTGCGTGCAGGGCGCGGTAACGGGCGGTTCCGCTTCACCGTCCACAGAGGAATCGACTGCGATATGGAGCTCGGACGAGGAGTTCGGCTAAGCGAAGGGGAACACCGGCATCCGGCGTTCGAGGAACGCGCCGACGCCCTCGGCGGTCTCGCCGGTGGTCACCGCGACGTCGTGCCAGTGCTCGGCCCGCTCGGTCAGCGGCGCGCCGCGTCCGGCCAGGTCCACCAGCTCCTTGGCGGCGCGCACGCTCAGCTGGGAACGGCCCGCGATGGTCCCGGCCAGCTCGGCCACCCGCTCCGCAGGGTCGGCGACGACCTCGTCGACCAGTCGCATGGCCAGCGCGCGCGGCGCGCTGAAGAGATCCGCTGAGAACAGCAGCAACTTCGCCGCCGACGGTCCGACCAGCTCGGTCAGCCGGGCGATGCTCGAAGGCGGGTACACCACGCCGAGCTTGGCCGGCGTGATGCCGAAAACGGCGGATTCGGCGGCGACGCGCAAATCGCAGGACGCCGCCAGCTGGCAGCCGCCACCGATGCAGAGGCCGTTGATCAGCGCGATCGTCGGCAGCGGGCACTCCAGCAGCGCCCGCTCCGCCGGTTCGGTGACGCTCCCTCCGGGGCCTTCGATCTCGTGCAGCTCGGAGATGTCGGCACCGGCGCAGAACGCGTCTCCGGCACCCGTGAGCACCACGACCCGAACCTCCGGGTCGGCGGTGGCCTCGGCGAGCAGTACGGGCAGCCGTCGCCACATGGCGGCGTTCATCGCGTTGCGCTTGCCGGCGTTGTCGATCGTGATCCGGGCCACGGTCTGATCGACTCCCAGTCGCAGCTCCCCGTTGCTCATGCCACCTCCGCGCCGTTGCCGCCTGCTGCCGGCGGATCGTATCCGCAGATCGTCACGTGACCCCGGGATCGTGGCGGGGCTAACGGCAGCGCGGTCCTCACCTGATCGGGATCGGTCGGGGCTCGGGGCTAGCCTGGCCGTCGGCCGTGCGAAGAACGTGAAAACCAGTGAGGATCTCCGGAGATGTTCACGCGGAAGGATGGCGCACAGGATGGATGAGGAGACCCGCAGCCGGTTGGTGGAGATGCGTTCGCTGGCGGAGGAGCTGCACCCGGAGACGATCGAGGCCGAGATCGGCCGCGCCCGGGTGGAGGCGTACCAGGCGGGGATCAAGTTCGCCGCGGACTTCATCGAGCACGGTCCCAAGGAGCGCAGCCGGCCGGACACCGACATCCCGATGCCGCGCCGGTAGTGCCGAGGCCCGCATCGCCGCTGGGTTCGCCTCGCCGATGTGACCGCGAGTAGAGTGCCTGGCTGCGGTGCGGGTACGGGGTGAAGGTGGGTGCGGCAGAGATGGTCACGGGCAAGGTCGTCCGGTTCGACGAAGTGCGCGGATACGGTTTCGTGGCACCCGACGGCGGTGGCGAGGACGTCTTCATCCACGTCAACGACCTGACCTTCGACAAGCGGCTGGTCGCCCCCGGTGTGGTCGTCGAGTTCGACCTCGAGGACAGCGATCGAGGCCCCAAGGCCTCCAACGTCCACATCCTGCGCCAGTCGTCCCCGCCCGGCGAGCAGCCGCCGGAGGAGGAGCTCTTCGACGTGCTCTCGGCGAAGGAGTTCCACGAGACCGTCACCGAAGCGCTGCTGACCTCCGCGCCGACGATGACCGCCGAGCAGGTCCTGCAAGTCCGCCAGAAGCTCACCCAGATCGCCGTCCGCCACGGCTGGGTCGACGCCTGAACCGCTCTGCGCGGCGAGTGCGCCCACCTCAACGGCATGGCTGATCGCGCGACCTGACCGAGTCAGACGGCACGGCCCGACGGGCGGTCATGGCCGCTTCGGCGCAACCTGGGACGGACCCGTCCTGGTCGAGCCGGAGGTGGTCGGCGGTGCGAGCGGTACGCGTGCACGAGTACGAGCAGAAGCCTGTCGTCGAATCGGTCCCGGACCCCGAGGTCACCGGTCCCTGGGACGTGCTGGTGGAGGTCAACGCCGCCGGGGTGTGCCGAACCGACCTGCACATCATCGAAGGCCAGTGGCAGGACAAGAGCGGCGTCGCGCTGCCCTACGTCATCGGCCACGAGAACGCCGGAACGGTCCGCGAGGTCGGCTCCGCCGTCAGCAACACCGCTCCCGGTGACCGCGTCATCCTGCACCCGCTGGTGACCTGCGGGCTCTGCCGAGCATGCCGCTCCGGCGACGACGTGCACTGCGCGAACTCCAGCTTCCCCGGCATCAACGCCGACGGCGGCATGGCCGAGCTGATGCTGACCAACGCCCGCTCGGTGGTGCGCCTCGACGACGGTCTGGAACCCGCGGACGTCGCGGCGCTGGCCGATGCCGGGCTCACGGCTTACCACGCGGTGCGCAAGGCCGTGCCGCTGCTGCACGCTGGCACCCACGTGATCCTCATCGGCGCAGGCGGCCTCGGCCACATCGGTCTGCAGTCGTTGCTGGCCATGACGCCCACCGAGATCACCGTCATCGACCGGTCGCAGGAGGCGCTGGACCTCGCGACGCAGCTGGGAGCCCACCACGCCGTGCTCGCCGACGGCTCGCAGGTGGACACCGCGCTGGAGATCACCGGAGGTCAGGGCGCCCACGTGGTGCTGGACTTCGTCGGTGAAGGCGGTACCGAGTCCGATGGCGTCGCGCTGACCAGGCAGGCGGGCTCGTACTTCGTCATCGGCTACGGCGGGAGGGTCGACGTCCCGACAATCGACGTGATCTCCCGCGAGATCAACGTGATCGGCAACCTCGTCGGCTCCTACAACGACCTCGACGAGCTGATGGCGCTGACCGCGCGGGGCCAGGTTTCGCTGCGCACCCGCAAGTACGGGCTGGACGAGGCGCTCGACGCGCTCGCCGATCTCGAGGCCGGCCGCATTCCCGGCGGTCGAGCGATCCTCGTGCCATAGGAAGGAAGCGGACATGTACGTCAAGGGCGACGAGCAGTACTTCATCGTGGACGGGCACATCCACTTCTGGGATGGCACGCCCGCCAACCAGGCCAACCGCTACGGCACCGGGTTCCTCAACTGCTTCTACGACTACCACTCCAACCTCAGCCCGGAGGAGGACAAGTGGTCGCTGGAGCACTTCCAGCTGCAGAGCGAGCAGGACGTGCTGCACGACCTGTTCGAGGTCGGTTACGTCGACAAGGCCATCTTCCAGCCGACCTACCTGACCGACTTCTTCGTCAACGGCTTCAACACGACCGAACGGGACGGCACGCTCGCCGAGAAGTACCCGGACCGCTTCATCGTCAACGGCAGCTGGGACCCGCGCGACGAGGAGGATGGGCTGACGGCGCTGGAGCGGCAGGCGGAGCGCTGGAACCTGCGCGGCGTGAAGCTCTACACCGCCGAGTGGAAGGGCGCCTCCAAGGGCTGGAAGCTCTCCGACCCGTGGTCCTACCGGTACCTGGACAAGTGCCAGGAACTGGGCATCCGCAACATCCACGTGCACAAGGGGCCGACGATCTACCCGCTCAACCGGGACGCCTTCGACGTCGCCGACGTCGACGACGCGGCCACCGAGTTCCCGGAGCTGAACTTCATCGTCGAGCACTGCGGCCTGCCGCGGTTGGAGGACTTCTGCTGGATCGCCACGCAGGAGCCCAACGTCTACGGCGGTCTGGCGGTGGCGATGCCGTTCATCCACTCCCGGCCGCGCTACTTCGCCCAGATCATGGGTGAACTGCTGTACTGGCTGGACGAGAACAGGCTGACCTTCGCCAGCGATTACGCGATCTGGACGCCGAAGTGGCTGATCGAGAAGTTCGTGGACTTCCAGATCCCGGAGGACATGCAGTCCGAGTACGGCGTGCTCACCCCGGACATCAAGCGCAAGGTCCTGGGCCTGAACATGGCCGAGCTCTACGACATCGAGGTGCCGGTGCAGATCCCGTCCGCGCGGGAGGTGGTGGTCCGATGACCGCGGCCTCCGCTGTGGACTCCGACGTGGTGGTGCGGGCCCTGGGCTCGGTGGTCGATCCGGAGCTGGACCGGCCGATCACCGAGCTCGGGTTCGTCGCCCGGTGCGAGGTGCGCGGCGATGGGGTGGAGGTCGACCTGCGGCTGCCGACCTACTTCTGCGCGCCGAACTTCGCCTACCTGATGGTCGCCGACGCCCACGACGCGTTGAGCTCGTTGCCCGGGATCGGCCGCGTCTCGGTGCGCCTGCTCGATCACTTCGCGGCCGAGGAGATCAACACCGGCGTGGCGGCGGGGGAGGGCTTCGGCGCCGCGTTCCCCGGTCTTGCCGCCGGTGAGCTCGAGGAGCTCCGCGCGGTCTTCCTTCGCAAGGCCCACGCGGCGGAGCAGGAACGGCTCGCTGGAATGCTGCTGGAATCCGGCAGCACACACGAAGACCTGACCGCCCTCATCCTCGCCGACCTCCCCGACACGACGGCGCTCCGCCGCCTCCGCCGACGTCTCGGCCTCCGCGACGACGACGGGGCACCGCTGCTCACCGACGACACAGGCGTTCCGCTCACCCAGGACGACCTCCCGCTCCGCCTGCGAATCGCCCGCACCACCCGGATCAGCATCGAAGCCAACAAGACCTGGTGCGAAGGTCTCCTCGACACCCGCTACCCGAACGCCTCGGAGCGCACTCGCCAGGAGTGACGCGATCACCGCCGTAAGCCGCTGCCTCTGAGGCTCGAATGAATGTTTTTGTTGTAGCGATGGGTTCAGTGTGGACTGAAGTGAACGTCCCGGACACGGGTGCAGGATGTGCCCTTGCAGGCAGGAACCGCCGCGAGGCGACGTCAGACAGGAGGGAGGCGCTGTGAGTGGTTGAGGAGGTCGGCGAAGGGGTCGCCGGTGGTGGCGACGCGGTCGAGGACCGTGCGGATGGTCCAGCGGTCCGGGGTGAGATCGGGGTCGTCGAGCTCATCCCATTCCAGCGGGACCGAGACCGGGGCGCCGGGCCGGGGGCGGGCGCTGTAGGGGGCGACCAGCGTCTTGTTGAGGACGTTCTGCGTGTAGTCCAGCCGCGCCAGGCCGCGCCGCTCGGTCTTCGTCCACGCCCAGCTGACGAGTTCGGGGACGGTGTTGCCGACGGCGCGTGAGACCTTCTCCACCCACGCCCGGGTTTCGGCGTAGCTGTAGCGCGGCTCGATCGGAACCCAGATCTGGATGCCGCGCTGGCCGGTCACCTTCGGCTTCGCGACGACGCCCAGGTGATCCATCGCCGCCCGGTGCAGCCTGGCCAGCGTCAGCACCTCGTCGAAGCTCGTCTGCTCGCCGGGATCGATGTCGAACAGCGCCCAACTCGGATGTTCCACGTCGCTGGTCGGCGATGTCCACGGGTGCAGTTCCAGTGCCGCGTAGTTGGCCAGCCACGCGAGCGCGGCAGGGCTGTCCGGGACGATGTAGCGCTGCACGTCGTCGGCGTCGGCACCCGGGTACTCCCATGTCGACAGCCACTCCGGGGCGTGGCTCGGCGCCTGCTTGTGCCAGAAGCCGGGGGAGTCCACGCCGTTGGGGAACCGGTGGCTGTTGAGCGCCCGTCCGGCCAGGTACGGCAGCATCACCGGTGCGATCCGCGCGTGGTAGGCGATCAGCTCGCGCTTGGTGATCGGCTCCTCGTCGTCGCGGCCCGGGAAGAGGACCTTGTCCAGGTTGGTCAGCGAGATCCGGTGGCCCTGCAGGTCCCAGGTCCCCTTGGACTTGAGCCCCTCCAGCTCGGAGAGCTCGGAATCGCTCGGCGGTTCCCAGCTCGGGCGGAGCCGGACCTCGGCCTGATCGGCGGGCAGGTCCGCGCGCCACATCGCCTCGGGGTCGGCGGCGACCTCCTCGTTGGTGCGGCCGCTCTTGACCGACCTCGGGTGCTGCTCGGGATCCCAGCCGTCCTCGGCGTGCTCGTCGCGCTTGTGCAGCAGCAGCCACTGCTTCTCGCCGCGCCGGACCAGCACGAACCGCCCGCGCAGCTTCTCGCCGTGCAGCTCGAAGTGCAGGGTGCCTGCTTCGAGCGCGGCGGCCGTGTCGTCCTCTCCTGGCGTCCAGGTGCCGCGGTCCCAGACGACCACGTCGCCGCCGCCGTACTCACCCGCCGGGATGGTGCCCTCGAAGTCGGCGTACTCGAGCGGGTGGTCCTCGACCTGCACGGCCATCCGGCGCACCGACGGGTCCAGCGTCGGCCCCTTGGGCACCGCCCAGCTCAGGAGCGCGCCGTCGAACTCCAGCCGCAGGTCGTAGTGCCTGCGGCGAGCTCTGTGGCGCTGCACGACGAACCGGTCGCCTGTCCCGGTGGTGCCGTCGCCGCGGGGCTCGGTGGTGCGCTCGAAGTCGCGCATCCGACGGTAGGTCGCCAGTCGGCCTTCGTTCACGGGTTCAGCCTGACACGTGCGAGCGCAGGTCAGCGCGTCGTGACGAGCGGCTCGCCGGAGTTCGGCTGATCACCGGGTCGCCGGCGTGGCCTAATATTGGTTGAAACCGAAAGGAGTTTGACCATGCCGCAGCCGCAAGGGGCCGAGCTGGAGGCCATCCGAGCCCGCCGCGACGAGCTTCGCGACCAGTACCTGATGCCGAGCGGGAAGCGTCCGGCGCCGACCGTCAAGGGCTTCCACCACGTCGCGCTGATCTGCAAGGACGTCGAGGAGACCATCCGCTTCTACCAGGAGTTGCTGGGCTTCCCGCTGGTCGAGCTGGTGGAGAACCGCGACTACGCGGGTTCCAGCCACTTCTTCTTCGACGTCGGCAACCGCAACCTGCTGGGGTTCTTCGACTTCCCCGGCCACGACCACCAGCCGTTCGAGGAGACGATCGGCGCGGTGCAGCACATCGCGCTGTCCACCGACGCCGAGAACTTCGCCGCTGCCCGCGAGCGGCTCGACGAGGCCGGCGTCAGCTACGTCGGCCCGGACCGGGGCATCGACGACAGCCTCTACATCCGCGATCCCAACGGGATCGGCCTGGAGTTCTACCGCGAGGAGCTCGCGGTGTTCAACGGAACCCCGCTGCTGGACTGATCGTCCACCGCGTCGAGCGGATGTCGGCCGGCCCGGTTTCCGCTGAGATCGCGGAGTCGTGCGCTGCGTAGACTGTCGCCGTGGAGTTGTTGCGCGGGGCGTTGGGCGTGGGCGGGGATCAAGCGCTGGAGGTGGCCACGGCGCACGCGATGCTGCGGCGGATCAGCGCGGGGGAGACCGGAGCGGCGCTCCGGATCTACCGGCCCGAGGCGCGGGTGGTGGCCTTCGGCCGCCGGGACAGCCTGCTGCCGGGATTCCCGGACGCCGTCGCCGCCGCGCGCGACGCCGGGTTCACGCCGGTGCTGCGGGCGCCTGGGGGCCGGGCCGTCGCCTACACCGAGAACTCCCTGGTCGTCGACCACACCGGGCCCGATCCGGGGCGACTGGCGGGCTTGGAGGAGCGGTTCGTCGGCTACGCCGAGCTGTGGTCCGGGGTCCTCGCCCAGCACGGCATCGACGCGCAGGTCGGGGCGGTGCCGGGGGAGTACTGCCCCGGCGCGCACAGCGTCAACGCCCGTGGGCAGGTGAAGCTCGTCGGCACGGCGCAGCGGATGGTGCGCGGCGCGTGGTTGTTCAGCGCGGTGGCGATCCTCGACGACGCGGACGTGCTGCGGCCACTGCTCACCGAGGTCTACCGCGCCCTGGACCTGCCCTTCGACGACGACTCGGTCGGCTCCATCGCCGATGAGGTCCCCGGCCGTTCGCTGAACGGCTTCGAGGACTCCGTCATCGCCGCCTACGACCAGTGCTTCGGGCTCGATCCGGCGGCGCTGCCGGAGGAGTTGCTGACCCGCGCCAAGGCATTGGCCGAGGACCACCGCGTCACCGCGTGACGGGCATCGCACGGGTCTCCAGCGTCCGAGTGCTGCTCGAACGCTAGTCCACCGGGGGCAGGGCGCCGAGGCTCGCAGTGCACAACCGACCATCGCCGCGCTCCTGCAGCTGCCGGAAGTTCTGTGTCGAGAGTGAACACGCGGCGTCCGGGCGTTCGGTTCGAGAAGGGTGTGGAACCGAACTCGCCGGACTCTCGTGTTCGAGCGCATGACTGATGGCGAACGCTCCCGCCGTAGCGTTCTCGCCGCCGGTGGCGCCCTCGCCGGGTGTCCGTCCTGTCGGCCTGCGGTGCCGAGCCCGGCGCCGCAGCCGCCCGACCAGCCGCTCGCGCCGCCGGGACCGCTCGTGCCTCCGGCGGGGTGCGGTCCCGGTGCAGGCGCCGGAGGACAGGCAGGTCATAGTGGCAGGCCGAAACGACTCCGCGGTGGTGGCCTTCGCCTGCACGCACGCCCGGTCAAGCCGAAGGCGCAGAGCTGGAGCGTCCTTCCCGCGGTTCGGTCTTCGACCCCTGTCGGGGTCGGTGGAGAAGGGCCCGGCTGACCGCCCGCTGGCTCCGGTCCCCGTCCGGGTGGAGGCGAAAAGATCGTCACCGCCTGATTCCGCCGGTGGGCCGGGCGTTACCGACTCCCGGCTTCACCGCAGGTGGCACTACCCCTCTGGGGTATTCTGAATTGACATCGGACCTCGCTTGAAGAGGTACCCCCCGGGGGTATAAGTTGGTGGTGTCGGCGCGACGCGTCGGCGTGCGATCCGCGAACCGAGAGGGATGGACCGATGAGCGAGACGACCTACCACGTGACCGGGATGACCTGCCAGCACTGCGTGGCTTCGGTGACCGAGGAGGTCGGTGCCATCGACGGTGTGACCGACGTGAAGATCGACCTGCCCAGCGGCGCGGTCACGGTCGTCGGCAGCGCGGAGGAGACCGCCGTGCGCGCCGCGGTCGAAGAGGCCGGCTACGAGCTGGCCTCATGACGGACCGGACGGCGCGAAGGGAACTGGCATGACCACGGTAGAGCACTCCGCAGGCCGGACCGTCGAGCTGGCGATCACCGGCATGACCTGCGCCTCGTGCGCCAACCGGATCGAGCGCAAGCTCAACAAGCTCGCCGGCGTCGCCGCCAGCGTCAACTACGCCACCGAGAAGGCACAGGTCACCGCGCCTGACGGCCTGGACCCGCAGCGGTTGGTCGAGGTCGTCGAAGCGGCCGGTTACGGTGCCGCGCTGCCCACCACCGAACCCGAGCAGGACGAACCGGCCGATGCGCTGCGGCAGCGGCTGCTCGGTTCGCTGGCACTGTCGGTGCCGGTCGTGGTGCTGGCGATGGTGCCGGCCCTGCAGTTCACCTTCTGGCAGTGGATCTCGCTGGTGCTGGCCGCGCCGGTCGTGGTCTGGGGCGGCTGGCCGCTGCACCGCGCGGCGTGGCTGAACCTGCGGCACGGCGCGGCGACCATGGACACCCTGGTGTCGATGGGCACGCTCGCGGCGTTCCTCTGGTCGCTCTACGCGCTGCTGTTCGGGCACGCGGGCATGCCCGGCATGACCCACCCGTTCGCGCTGACCATCGAACGCGGCGATGCCACGAGCTCGATCTACCTGGAGGTCGCCGCCGCGGTCACCACGTTCGTGCTGGCCGGGCGCTACTTCGAGGCGCGGGCCAAGCGTCGTGCCGGAGCCGCGCTGCGGGCGCTGCTGGAACTGGGCGCCAAGGACGTGGCGGTGCTGCGCGGTGGCGAAGAGGTCCGGGTCCCGACGGGGCAGCTGGCCGTCGGCGATCGCTTCGTGGTCCGCCCCGGCGAGAAGATCGCCACCGATGGTGTGGTGGAGGAGGGCGGTTCGGCCGTCGACGCCTCGATGCTCACCGGTGAATCCGTTCCGATCGAGGTCGGCCCGGGGGACGCGGTCGTGGGTGCCACCGTCAACGCCGGTGGTCGGCTGGTCGTGCGCGCCACCCAGATCGGGTCCGACACGCAGCTGGCGCAGATGGCGCGGATGGTCGAGGAGGCCCAGACGGGCAAGGCGCAGATCCAGCGGCTCGCCGACCGCGTCTCGGCGGTGTTCGTGCCGATCGTGATCGGCTTGGCGCTGCTGACCCTGCTGGGCTGGCTGGTCGCCGGGCAACCGGTGACCGCGGCGTTCACCGCGGCGGTGGCGGTGCTGATCATCGCCTGCCCGTGCGCGATGGGTTTGGCCACGCCGACCGCGCTGCTGGTCGGAACCGGTCGCGGCGCGCAGCTGGGGGTGCTCATCAAGGGCCCGCAGGTCCTGGAGTCCACCCGGCGGATCGACGCGGTCGTGCTGGACAAGACCGGAACCGTGACCACCGGGCGGATGCGGCTGCTCGACGTGCACACCGCCGAGGGCACCGCCCGCGACGAGGCGCTGCGCGTGGCCGGAGCCGTGGAGAACGCCTCCGAACACCCCATCGCCCGCGCCATCACCACCGGCGCGCTCCAGGAGGTCGGTGAACTCCCGGTGGTCGTGGAGTTCGCCAACCTGGAAGGGCTCGGCGTCCAGGGCGTCGTCGAGGGGCGTGCGGTGCTGGCCGGTCGCGCGGCGCTGCTGGAGCAGTGGGGCCTGCACCTCGACGGACCGCTCGCCGAGTCCAAGTCCGCGGCCGAGTCGGAGGGCAAGACCGCGATCGTGGCGGCCTGGGACGGCGCGGTGCGCGCCGTGCTGGTCGTGGCCGACACGGTGAAACCGACGTCGCAGCAGGCGATCTCGCAACTCCGCGAGCTCGGCCTGACCCCGGTCCTGCTCACCGGTGACAACGCGGCGGCGGCCGCTGCGGTCGCCGCGCAGGTCGGCATCGACGAGGTCATCGCCGAGGTCATGCCCGCCGACAAGGTCGAGGTCGTCAAGCGCCTGCAGGGCGAGGGCAAGGCGGTGGCGATGGTCGGTGACGGCGTCAACGACGCCGCGGCCTTGGCCCAGGCCGACCTCGGCCTGTCGATGGGAACCGGCACCGACATCGCCATCGAGGCCGGTGACCTGACGCTGGTGCGCGGTGACCTGCGCGCCGCGGTGGACGCGATCCGGCTGTCGCGGCGCACGCTGAAGACCATCCGGGGCAACATGTTCTGGGCGCTGGCCTACAACGTGGCGGCCCTGCCGCTGGCGGCGGCCGGGCTGCTCAACCCGATGATCGCCGGCGCGGCGATGGCGTTCAGCTCCCTGTTCGTCGTCGGCAACAGCCTGCGCCTGCGTCGCTTCCGCACCACGGCGCGGTGACCGGCGCTCGTCGCCACAACGCCCACCCGGTCCTTGATCGGGTGGGCGTTCGCGCGTGCTGAGCTTGACCGGGTGGGGTGCAATGGGGGGCATGGCGGAACTCAGCACAGCAGCAATCCTGCAACCAGGGCAGATCGAGTCCAACGACCAGGGCGAGCGCATCGGCAGGTCGGCCGGCGGCCGGATGGTGCAGCTGCGCCGCCGACGAGCCGACCGGGGCTTCGTCGTCACCGTGGACGCCGAGCCGCGTTCGGAGGTTCCCGCGGAGGTGCTCACGCATGAGTGGTCGGCGGCCAACTCCGCGTTCGACCGCCTGATGCACGAGTACTGAGCTCGACCCGCAGGCGTCGGGTCTGCCGCGGGCTCGGCGCCGATGCGGTTTCTGCATCCGATCACGCGGGTTTCGGTCACAGGGGCCTCGGGTAGGGCGGGAGCGACCCCACAACGAAGAGGAGGCCGGATCATGACCACGGCACGCGACATCATGCACCCCGGTGCGCAGTGCATCGGCGAGGACGAGACCCTCTTCAAGGCCGCGCAGATGATGCGTGATCTCGACGTCGGGTCGCTGCCGATCTGCGGGCAGGACGACCGGCTGCACGGCATCATCACCGACCGCGACATCGTGCTGCGCTGCTGTGCGGAGGGCCGAGACCCAGCACAG
This sequence comes from Saccharopolyspora aridisoli, assembly GCF_004348445.1. Lineage (GTDB taxonomy): Bacteria > Actinomycetota > Actinomycetes > Mycobacteriales > Pseudonocardiaceae > Saccharopolyspora > Saccharopolyspora aridisoli. The sequence continues at coordinate 27,469 of NZ_SMKV01000022.1, forward strand.
GTCAAAGCGGGCGAGTTGGCGCAGGGAGCGCCACACTGGATCGATGCGCGATCGGAGGTCGACCAGGTGCTGACGCTGATGGAAGAGCACAAGATCCGCCGGATCCCGGTGATATCCGACCACCGGTTGGTCGGCATGATCAGTCAGGCCGACCTCGCCCAGCACATCGGCGACGACCAGCTCGCCCACTTCGTGGAGACCATTTGCGCCGGGAAGTGAGATGACGACACGGGTGTTCGTGGTCGATGACCACGACGTGATCAGGCGCGGCATCGCCGCGCTGGTCGATGCCGAGCAAGACCTGGAGCTGGTGGGAGAGGCGGGCAGCGTGGCCGAGGCGCTGGCCTGGGTGCCGAAGCGCAACCCCCAGGTGGCGGTGCTCGACGTGCGCCTGCCCGACGGCAACGGCGTCGAGCTGTGCCGCGAGCTGCGCTCCCAGATCCCTGAGCTGCGCTGCCTGATCCTGACCTCCTTCGACGATCACGAGGCCCTGATGGACGCGATCATGGCCGGCGCCAGCGGTTTCGTGCTCAAGGGCGTGGTCAGCCAAGAGCTGGTCAGCGCGCTGCGCACGGTCGGCGCGGGCAAGTCGCTGCTGAGCCCGCAGCGGACCGAGGCCATGCTCAACTGGCTGCGCAAGGAGCAGGAGAAGGCCGATCCGCTGCGGGAGCTCACCGCCCGCGAGCGGCAGGTGCTGGAGCTCATCGGCGAGGGCATGACCAACCGCGAGATCGCCGAGCGGATGGTGCTGGCCGAGAAGACCATCAAGAACTACGTGTCGCAGATGCTGGCGAAGCTGGCGATGCGGCACCGCAGCGAGGCCGCAGTGCTGGCCACCGAGCTGCGGCTGGACCGCGATTCCCGCAACAAGCACTGAGGCGCCGGAGCGGGAGGAGGCTGGCGATGTCACAACCGCCGGACCGCGATGACGCCGAAGAGGTGCTGGCCCGATTGCTGCCCGCTCTGCGGGAGCTGCGCGACGGCAACTTCCGCCGCCGCCTGGTGGTCACCGGAGACGGTGCGGCGGCGGAAGCGGCCGCGATCTACAACGAGGTGGCCGAGCGCAACCAACGGCTGGCCGGTGAGTTGCAGCGGGTGGGGGAGTCGGTGGCGCGCGGCCAGCTGCCGGTCGCCCCGGTCACCCTCGACGGGGAAGTCGAGGGAGGGTGGGCGCTGTCGGCGGACTCGGTGAACTTCATGGCCGACAACCTCACCAGCCAGGTGCGCGACATCGCCCAAGTCGCCACGGCGGTGGCGGCGGGTGACCTGACGCAGAAGATCGACGTCGACGCCCAGGGCGAGATCCTGCAGTTGAAGAACACGATCAACACGATGGTCGATCAGCTCTCGGCGTTCGCGGCCGAGGTCACGCGGGTGGCTCGCGAGGTCGGTACCGAGGGCAAGCTCGGCGGCCAGGCGCGGGTGTACGGCGTGGCGGGGATCTGGAAGGACCTCACCGACAACGTCAACATCATGGCCGACAACCTGACCAACCAGGTTCGCGGGATCGCCCAGGTGACCACGGCCGTCGCGCGGGGTGATCTGTCGAAGAAGATCGACGTCAACGCGCGCGGCGAGATCCTCGAGCTCAAGACGACGATCAACACGATGGTCGATCAGCTCTCGGCGTTCGCGGCCGAGGTCACGCGGGTGGCTCGCGAGGTTGGCACCGAGGGAAAGCTCGGCGGCCAGGCGGAGGTCGCCGACGTCTCGGGCACGTGGCGGCGGCTGACCGAGAGCGTCAACCGCCTCGCCGGGAACCTGACCACCCAGGTCCGCGCCATCGCCCAGGTCGCCACCGCGGTCACCGAGGGGGATCTGACCAGGCAGATCACCGTGGACGCCTCGGGTGAGGTCGCTGAGCTCAAGGACAACATCAACGCGATGATCAGCAACCTCAAGGAGACGACCCGCGCCAACCAAGAGCAGGACTGGCTCAAGACGAACCTGGCCAGGATCTCCGCGCTGATGCAGGGCCAGCACGATCTCGACGCGCTCGCGCAGCTGATCATGTCCGAGCTCGCGCCGCTGGTGTCGGCCCACTACGGCGCGTTCTTCCTGACCCGCACCGCCGAGGACGGCCGCCGCTACCTGGAGCACACCGCGGGCTACGGCAGGCCGCCGGCGCGGGAGGGACCGCCGCTGCGGTTCGACTTCGGGGAATCCCTGGTGGGGCAGGCGGCCGTGGACCGCAGGTCGATCCTGGTGGAGGACGCGCCGCCGGACCACATCTGGATCACCTCGGGGCTGGGCGAATCCGCGCCGACCAGCGTGGCCATCGTGCCGGTGCTGTTCGAGGGCGCGGTGCTCGGCGTCATCGAGCTCGCCGGGATCCACCGGTTCAGCTCGGTGCACCTGGACCTGCTGGACCGGCTCAAGGAGTCCATCGGCGTCGAGGTCAACACCATCGTGGTCAACACGCGCACCGAAGCGCTGCTCGGCGAGTCCCAGCACCTGGCCAGCGAGTTGCAGGCCCGTTCCGAGCAGTTGCAGAACCAGCAGGACGAGCTGCAGCGCTCCAACATCGAGCTGGAGGACAAGGCCGCACTGCTGGCCAGCCGGAACAAGGACATCGAGCTCAAGAACATCGAGATCGAGCAGGCCCGCCAGGAGATCGAAGAACGCGCCCACCAGCTCTCGCAGGCATCGGCCTACAAGTCCGAGTTCCTGGCCAACATGTCCCACGAGCTGCGGACCCCGCTCAACAGCGTGCTGATCCTGGCCAAGCTGCTCGCAGACAACATGGACGGCAACCTCACCCCGCAGCAGGTGGACCTGGCCAAGACCGTGCACCAGGCCGGATCGGACCTGCTGCAGCTGATCAACGACGTGCTCGACCTGTCCAAGGTGGAAGCCGGCCAGATGAACCTGCTGCCCGAGGACGTCGTGCTCGGCGAGCTGGCGCGCAGCCTGGAGTCGATGTACCGGCCGGTCGCCGCTGAGAAGGGCCTGGAGTTCCGGGTCGTCGTCGCACCGGCGTTGCCGTCGAGCGTGCACACCGATCGCAGCCGGCTGGAGCAGATCGTGCGCAACCTGCTGGCCAACGCGGTGAAGTTCACCGACCGCGGCAGCGTCGAACTGCGAATCCGACTGGCTCAGCCAACCGAGGTCAACAGCGGGGCGCTGCGCCGGGCCCGGCAGCGCATCGTGTTCTCGGTGCTCGACACCGGGATCGGCATCCCCGCCGACAAGCTGTCGCTGATCTTCGAAGCGTTCCAGCAGGTCGACGGCACCACGGTGCGCAAGTACGGCGGCACGGGCCTGGGACTGTCGATCAGCCGGGAGCTGACCACGCTGCTCGGCGGTGAGCTGCAGGTGCGCAGCGAACCCGGTGAGGGCAGCACCTTCAGCCTCTTCCTGCCGAGCGAACCCACCGTCGACAACCCGCCACAACCGGTGGAGCCCGCGGCGGTCGAGACGTCTGCGGTGGAAGCGCCCGCGGTCGAGACGTCTGCCGAGGAAGCGCCCGCGGATGAGAAGCCGCCGCTGCCGCGGGTGCCGACCGACGCCGCGAGCACCCTGGACGTCTCCGCCGAAGGCATCGATCCGCCGCTGCGCTCCAGCGAGCTGCTCAACCGGGAGACGCGGCCGCACGCGTACGGCGCCGTCGAGCCCGGACAGCGCGGGGCGCTGCAGTTCAACTCGGAGAAGGTGCTGGTCGTCGACGACGACGAGCGCAGCGTGCACGCCATGCGGGTGCTGCTGGAACAGCACGGGCTGCTGGTCGTCAACGCCGACAACGCGCTGGGGGCGCTCCGGGAACTGCGCACGCACAACGACATCGTCATCGTGCTGATGGATGTGATGATGCCGCAGCTGGACGGCAACGAGGCCATCCGCATGATCCGCGAGATGCCCCGCTACCGCGACCTGACCATCATCGCCGTGACCGCCAAGGCGATGAAGGGCGACCGCGAGCAGAGCATCGCGGCAGGCGCCACGGAGTACCTGACCAAGCCGGTCGACGCCGACCGGCTCCTGGAGCTGCTCTCAGAACACCTACCAGCGGGAATGGTCACGGAAGCCGAATAGCAGGCGGCCCCGCGACAATCGCGCACGACGTTGCGCACTGCGCACTCGCTGGATAAGACTATTGCGTGCTTCGCGCAGCGATCTCTATGGTTGGACCAAGCCCGACGGGGGGTGCTCGTTGGGTGTTTCGGCGAGCAGAAGAGCAGGTGATCATGGGATCGCGAGTCCTGGTCGTGGCCGACGACCTCAGCGGTGCCGGTGATTCCGGAGTCCCCTTCGCGCTGCGCGAAATGCGCACTCTGCTGGCGTTGGACGACACCGGTGACGCCGAGGTGTTCGTGGCCGACACCGACAGCAGGCACATCGAACCCGATCTCGCCGCCAAGCGCGTGCACGAGGCACTGGACGGGCACGCGCAAGGCCGCGTCGTATTCAAGAAGATCGACTCCACGCTCCGCGGCAACGTGGCCGCCGAAGTCGGTGCTATCGTCGAGCACGCCGACGGAGCGGGGGTGCTGCTGTGCCCGGCCTCGCCGGCCACCGGTCGCACCGTGCTCGGCGGAGTCGTGCACATCAACGGGATCCCACTGCACCACACCGATTCCTGGAGCGCCGAACCCGGCGATCCGCCGGTCGACATCGCTTCCGCCCTGGACGGGCTGAAGGTCCGCCACGTCGCACTGGCTTCGGTGCGCGGAAAACCGGCGCGGCTGCGCGAGCGGGTCGCGGAACTGCTCACCGAAGCCGAACTGGTCATCTGCGACGCCGTGTCGGAGAGCGACCTGCGCGCGGTGGCCACCGCGGGCTCTGCCGCGGCCACCCCGCCGCACTGGGTGGGCGCAGCCGGCCTGGCCGACGCGCTGGCCGAGCTGCTGCGCCCGGGATACGACATCGAACCGCCGCCCCCGGTCGAGGGACCCGTGCTGGCCGTCGTCGGCAGCGTCCACCGCGTCTCCCGTCAGCAGGCCGACTACCTCGCCGAACGATTCGGCCACACCCGGCGCCTGTCGGCGCGCGCTCTCGTCGACGCCGAGCCCGCCGTGCTCGCGCGCATCGGCGAACAGCTCAACGACGCGCTGTGCACCGGTGACGTGCTGGTCACCGTGGACGGACCGGTGGAAGCAGGCCTGGCGCGAGAGCTCACCGCCGCGCTCGCGGAGGTCTGCGCACCGGCGACCGAACGGGCAGGATTGCTGGTGCTCACCGGCGGCGAAACCGCCCGCGCCGTCCTCGGCAGACGCGGGGTCAGCGGGTTGCGGCTGCTCAACGAGTTGGAACCGGGCGTGGTGCTGGGTCGGACCATCGAGGAGGAACCCGGCTACGTCATCACCAAGGCCGGCGCGTTCGGCGCGCCGGACACCCTGCACCGCGCCGTGTCCGCGGTGCGCTGCGGAAGGGCCGTCGCGTGACCTTGCCTGCCATCGCCGTCACCATGGGCGACGCCGCCGGAGTCGGACCCGAAGTGGTCGTGCGCGCGCTCGCCGAACCCGAGCTGCGGGGCCTCGCCCGCCCGGTGGTGATCGGCGACGCCGCCCGGTTGACCAGGGCCGCCGAGATCTGCGGGATCGACGTGCGCGTCAAACCGGTCTCCGGACCCGCCGAGGCCACCGAGGACCCGGACACCGTCGAGGTGCTCGACCTCGGTGGCATCCCGCCGGACCTCCCCTTCGGGGAGCTCTCCGCGGTGGCCGGTGAAGGCGCCTACCGCTACGTCGCCAAGGCCGCCGAGCTGGCGATGGCAGGACAGGTGCAGGCGATCTGCACCGCGCCGCTCAACAAGGCCGCGCTGCATTCCGCCGGGCACCGCTACCCCGGGCACACCGAGCTGCTCGCCGAGCTGTGCGGCGTGCCGGAGGTGTCGATGATGCTGTCCACCGGGACGGTGCGGGTCATCCACGTGACCACGCACATCGGACTCATCGACGCCATCGAGCGGATCGAGCCCGGACTGGTCGAGCGCACCGTGCGGCGCGGGCACCGCACGCTGGTGGACTCCGGTGTCGCCGCGCCCCGCATCGCGGTGTGCGGCATCAACCCGCACGCGGGGGAGAACGGCCTGTTCGGGCACGGCGAGGAGGAAGTCAAGATCGAGCCGGCGCTCGCCGCCTGCCGCGCCGACGGCATCCACGCGCAGGGCCCGCTCCCGGCCGACACGGTGTTCTTCCGCGCCGGACGAGGTGATTTCGACCTGGTCGTGGCGATGTACCACGACCAGGGGCACGGGCCGGTGAAGATCCTCGGCCTGGAAGCAGGGGTGAACATCACCGTGGGGCTCCCGGTCATCCGGACCTCGGTGGACCACGGGACGGCCTTCGACATCGCGGGCACCGGCACGGCCGAAGCGGGGAGCATGCTGGAGGCGCTGCGCCAAGCAGCGGCACTGGCCGGAACACCATGATCCGCTTCTGGGAGGATCGCGGCGTGAGCGCGGAAGTCGAAGGACGCCTCTCGGCAGGGCAGCGGCGGGCGTTGATAGAGCGGCTGGTGACCGAGCAGGGCGCGGTCCAGGTCGAGGAGCTGGCCGCGTCGCTGGCGGTCACGCCTTCGACGATCCGGCGCGACCTGCAACTGCTGACCGACCAGGGCAAGCTCGCCCGCACCTACGGCGGTGCCATGCCGGCGACCAGCGCGGAACCCTCGTTGGGGCAGCGCACGGCGCTGGCCTCGGCGGAGAAGGGCCGCATCGCCGCGTGGGCGGCCGACCAGGTCTCCATCGGTGACACGCTGATCCTCGACGCAGGCACCACGACCGGGAAGCTGGCGTGCCGGCTGCGCGATCGCGCAGGCCTGACGGTGATCACCAACAGCGTGATGGCGCTGACCGAGCTGGTCGACGCCGACCCGGTGCAGGTGGTGTCGCTGGCCGGCGAGCTGCGGCACATCAGCCAGGGCTTCGTCGGCCCGCTGGCGGAGCTGACGTTGTCCCGGGTGACCGCCGACAAGGCGTTCCTGGGGGCCGACGGCCTCGATTCCCGTCATGGCATCTGCGAGGCGAGTCTGCTGCAGACCCGCCTCAAGGAGCAGATGATCGCCCAGTCCCGCGAGGTCTTCATCCTCGCCGACAGCAGCAAGCTCGGTGCCAAGCCCTTCAACGCCTGGGCGCCGCTCCCGGCGACGTGGACGCTGGTCACCGACACCAACGCGGACGAGACCGACCTGGCTCCGTTCCGCTGCCTCAGCGGGGTCACCATCATCACCGTCTGACCTCCCGGGATTCACGACGTCGCGACGGTGGTGCGCAGGGGCGGTTCCGGTCCGAACCGACCATGATCGATGTTTGTCATGCCCGGTCGGTGGGACCAGAACTGCTCGCTGCCCGGGCTCTCGGCCACAGTGGACTTCGCGGTCGCGTTCCCGGTGCTACCGTTCGCGCGGCTAACGATCGTCGCGGTGTGGAGGTGGCGCGGTGAACCCGCGGGTCGCGCTGTACATCGGAGGGCTCCTCGGACCCTTCGGCGCCGGCATCGTCGCCGCGATGCTGCCGGAGCTCAGCGCCGACTTCGCCGTGACACCGAGCGTGGCCGCGACCACCACCACCTCCTACCTGTTGCCCTTCGCCCTGGTCATGCTCGTGTCCGGCAACCTCGGCGAGAGGTGGGGGAGCAGCCGCACCATCCGGGTCGCCTACATCGGATACGCCGTGGTCGCGGCGCTGGGGGCCATCGCACCGTGGTTCTGGTTGTTCCAGCTCACCCGCGCGCTGCAGGGCGTGGCCAACGCCTTCACCACACCGCTGCTGCTCTCCAAGATCGCCGCTGGGGCACCCCAGGAACGGCTCGGCCGGGCGATGGGCACCTACGGCGCGATGCAGGCCATCGGCCAGACCACCGCACCGCTGGTCGGCGGGCTCGCCGCGGAGAGCGCATGGCAGCTCGCCTTCGTCGGCGTCGCCGTCGTCGCCGCACTGCTCGCCGTGAGCCCGCTGCCACCCGACTCCGAGCCCGCGGCCACGCGCGCCCCTTCGGCGCTGCGCGACGCCTGGACGCCCGTGGTGATGCTCAGCGGCGGAATCGCAGGCGTCGCCTGGATGTGCTCGGCCGGACTGCCGTTCCTGGTCTCCTTCCGACTCGACGACGCCTTCACCCTCAGCCCTGGCGCACGCGGCCTGGCGCTGACCGCCTACGGCATCGCCGGCGTGCTCGGTGCCCGGCTGACCGGCAGCGCCGTCGACCGCTTCGGCGTGCGAGCCATGCTGATCACCGGGATCCTGGCCGCCGCGATCGCCGTCGCCGCGATCGGCCTGGTCGACTCGCTGCCCGTGGTCGTGCTGGCCTGGGCAGCAGCCGGGGTGTGCGGACAGCTGATCCTGGTCGCCGTGCACTCCACCGTGCTCGGCGGGAGCGGCGGTGGCGGAGCCATCTCGGTGGTCACCGCATGGCGCTTCCTCGGGATGTCGGCCGCACCCGCGGTGTTCACCGGGCTGTACTACCGCGACCCAGCGCTGGGATTCGGCGTCGCGGGTCTGCTGCTGGCACTGATGATTCCCGTTGTTTCCACTTGGTGGCCGCGGACGCCCCGCGCCGCTGACTGACTCATCGCAGCTCGCTGCGGGTTTCGGGCATCGGAGCGTCCACTCCACGCCATCTCGTCACCAGATTTGTGTCACCCAATGGTGATCGTTTCTGTGTCACGCTTCCCGCGACTCGACCACGGGGAGAGGGAGACATGGAGATCACCCGCTGGAAGCCCTTAACGCTGTTGTGCGGAGCGGTTCTGGTGGCCGTGCCCACCGCCGCCGTCGCAGTGGCCTCGCCCGCCCAGCCCGCCGCCGAGGACTACTACCAGGACGCCATCGGCAAGACCGGGCCCGAGCTGGAAGCCGCGCTGCACGGCATCATCAGCAACGGCGTCACCACCCTGAACTACGACGACGTGTGGGAAGCCCTCAAGGTCACCGACGAGGACCCCACCAACACCAGCAACGTCGTCCTGCTCTACACCGGCCGCTCGCAGCCCGAGGACACCAACGGCGGCGACGCCGACCAGTGGAACCGCGAGCACGTCTGGGCCAAGTCCCACGGTGACTTCGACACCGTGCCCGGACCGGGCACCGACGTCCACCACCTGCGGCCCACCGACGTCACCGTCAACTCCGACCGAGGCAGCAAGGACTTCGACATGGGCGGCTCCGAGTCCGCCGAAGCCCCCGGCAACTTCACCGACGACGACTCGTGGGAGCCCCGCGACGCCGTGAAGGGCGACGTCGCCCGGATGATCTTCTACATGTCCGTGCGCTACGAGGGCACCGACGGCTTCGCCGACCTCGAGGTCAACGACCAGGTCGGCAACGGCAGCGCCCCCAACATCGGCAAGCTCTCGGTCCTCAAGCAGTGGAACGAGCAGGACCCGCCGGACGCCTTCGAGCAGCGCCGCAACGAGGTCATCTTCACCGACATCCAGCACAACAGGAACCCGTTCGTGGACCACCCGGAATGGGTCGAAGAGATCTGGTGATTCCCTTCCATTCTCGGTGATCGGCTCGCGCCACTCGTTGTTTCGAGGTCAGCTCGGGAGGACTCCGTCTTGGACGAGGCCTCGGTGGATGGCTTCGCTGACGGCCTGGAGTGAGGACAGGGGCCGGATCATCACCGTGAAGGTGGTGATCCGGTCGTGCGCGTCGAGGTGGATGAGGTCGATGCCCTCGACCTGCTTGCCTTCGACGACCGTGCGAAAGTGCAGGACGTGGGCCCGGGTGTTCTCGCCGTCAGGCCCCTGCCCCTCGCCGGGGAAGTCGCCGACGTAGCGGAAGTCCTCGAAAGTCCGCTGCAGCACCCGGAAGAGCGCGCGCACGGTGTCGATGCCCTCGAACGGCGTGAACTTCACCGGGCTGAATAAGCGGATGTCGTCGGTGAACTCCTCGACCGCTGCGTCGAAGTCGCCCGCTTCGACGGCTGCGCGAAAGCGTTCTGCGGCGTTCATGTCCCTCGATCCTGGTCGTCGTCGAGTGCTCGGATCGTCTCCTCGCACCACTCCAGCAGCGCCTGCTCGGTGCGAATCCCGCCGCTGAGCACCAAGTGCTGGTGCAAGGCCTGGCCGGACAGCTTCGCGATGTCGGGGAAGTCGCGCCGCTCGATCTCGCGGTAGATCGCGATCCGCGCGGCGTGCTGGTCGCGCTGCCGCGCCATCTCCTCCCGCACCCGCGCGACGTCGCCGAACGACGCGCCGCGCAGCTTGACCGTCAGGTCGTTGCGCGTGGAAGCAGGTTCGGCGATCCAGCGCGCGAGCTCGTCGGCGCCGGTCTCGCTGACCCGGTAGACCTTCTTGTCCGGTCGCTTCTGCTGGGCGACCTCGTCGCAGTCGACCCAGCCGAGCTCGACCATGCGCTTGAGACTGCGGTAGATCTGCTGGTGACTCGCCGCCCAGAAGTACCCGATCGACTTGTCGAACCGCCGCGCCAGCTCGTAGCCCGAGCCCGCGCGCTCCCGCAGCGACACCAGGATCGCGTACTCCAGAGACAACGGCAGCCTCCCTCTCAGCCGGCGACGAGCTTCCCGAGCCGGTCGTGGATGAGCTCGCCCGCCTCGGTCACGATGCGGGCGACCAGATCCCCGACGGTTGGAACGTCGTTGATCAGTCCCTGGACCATACCGACGCTCCAGATGCCCAGTTCGGTGTCGCCCTGCTCGTAGACCTGACGGCCCCGGGCACCGGCGACCAGCTCGCGGACGTCCTCGAAAGCGCCGCCGTCGTCGAGCTTGGCGACGACCGCGCGGCTGACCGAGTTGCTGGCCACCCGCGCGGTGTTGCGCAACGGGCGGAAGATCAGCTCGGTGTCGCGCTCGCCCGCCTCGGTGATGCGCTTCTTGACGTCGTCGTGGATCGGCGACTCCTGGGTGCACATGAAGCGGGTGCCCATGTTCACCCCGTCGGCGCCGAGCGTCAGCGCGGCGACCAGGCCGCGGGCGTCGGCGATGCCGCCGGAGGCGATGATCGGGATGGTGAGCACGTCGGCGGCCCGGGGGATGAGCACCAGACCTGGGATGTCGTCCTCGCCCGGGTGTCCGGCGCACTCGAAGCCATCGATGCTCACGCCGTCCACGCCCAGCTGCTGGGCCTTGAGCGCGTGTCGCACGCTCGTGCACTTGTGCAGCACCTTCACCCCGGCGGGCTTGAACGCCGCGACCTGCTCGGCCGGGTTTGACCCGGCGGTCTCCACGACCGTGACGCCGGATTCGATGATCGCCTGCCGGTACTCCGCGTAGGGCGGCGGCGTGATCGCCGGCAGAATAGTCAGGTTGACGCCGAAGGGCTTGTCGGTGAGGTCGCGGCAGCGCGCGATCTCCTTGACCAGATCTTCCGGCGAGGGCTGGGTCAGCGCGGTGATCATGCCCAGGGCGCCGGCGTTGGCGACCGCCGCCACGAGCTCGGCGCGGCCGACCCATTGCATGCCGCCTTGCACGATGGGGTGCTCGACGCCGAACTCCTCGGTGAACCTGGTCCGCAGCACGATGCTCACTGCCCTTCTGAAGTCAGAACACTTCGGCGAAGCTCGACGGTACTATGCACCGAGTTGCAATGCAACGGGTTGCATAGGCGCGATCGAGCGAACTCGGCGGAGGTCGCTCGCCGGACGGTGCGACCCTCCGCGGGCTAGAAGTTCACGTAACCGCCGTCGACGGTGAGCTCGTCGGCGGTGTGGTACGCGCTGGCAGGGCTGGCCAGGTACACCGCCAGCGAACCGAAGTCGCCCGGCTCGCCCCAGCGGCCGGCCGGAACCCTCGGTAGCACCTTGCGGTGGAAGGCGTCCGAGTCGAGCATCGGATCGGCCAGCGGGGTGCTCACCCAACCCGGCAGCACCGCGTTCGCGCGAATGCCGTGGCGGGCCAGCTCGATCGCGATCGACTTGATCATCGACACCAGAGCGCCCTTGCTCGCCGCGTAGGCCTGCCCGCGCGGCTGGCCCTGCCGGGCAGCCAGGCTGGAGGTTCCCACCAGGCTGCCGCCCTCGCCCTGCGCCAGCATCTGCCGCGCCGCCGCCCGCAACGTCAGGAACGCCCCGTCCAGGTCCACCCGCGTGACCCGCCGGAACTCGCTGAGCTCGGTGTCGACGAAACGACTGCCCACCCCGCCGATCCCGGCGTTGGCGAAGCAGGAGTCCAGCCGCCCGAAGGTCTCCACCGTCCGCGCCATCGCCTGCGCGACCTGCTCCTCGTCGCCGACGTCGCACCGCACGGCGAGCACCTTCCCACCGTGCCCTTCGAGCTCACGCACCGCGGCCTCGTTGCGCTCGGCGTTGGTGCCCCAGACGCACACCGAAGCCCCGGCCGCCGCCAGCGCGTCGGCCATCGCCAGGCCGATTCCGGAGTTGCCGCCGGTGACCAGCGAAACGTGCCCGGTCAGGTCGAACGGGTTGGGCTTCTCGCTCACGGGGTGCCGCCTCCCTGCGGGGTGTGGGACTGCTCGCGGTACTGGCTGCGCAGCGTCGTCTTGAGGACCTTGCCGCTGGGGTTGCGTGGCAGCTGCTCGACCACGCGGATCTGCTTGGGCCGCTTGTAACCCGCCAAGCGCGCGCGGCACCAGCTCTCGATGTCCTCGTCGGTCGGCGGATCGGCGGGATCGCGCGGAGCGATCACCGCCAGCGGGGACTCGCCCCATCGCGGGTCCGGGACACCGATCAGCGCCACCTCACCGACCTTGGGGTGTCCCGAGAGCGCTTCCTCGACCTCGGCGCAGTAGATGTTCTCGCCACCGGAGATGATCATGTCCTTCTTGCGGTCCACCACGTAGATGTAGCCGTCGGCGTCCTGGCGCACCAGGTCACCGGAGTGGAACCAGCCACCGCGGAAGGCCTCCGCGGTCTCCTCCGGCTTGTTCCAGTAGCCGCTCATCACCGTCGGTCCCTTGTAGACGATCTCGCCGACCTCGCCGGGTGAGACGTCGTTCATCTCGTCGTCGACGATGCGCACCTCGACGTTGAGCAGCGGCGTTCCCACCGAACCGATCTTGCGCAGCGCGTCCTCGGCCCGCAGCGCCGTCGTCACCGGGCTGCACTCGGTCTGCCCGAACACGGTGCTCAGCTCCGCCTGCGGGAACGTCGCCATGATCTGCCGCAGCAGCGTCGTCGACGCCGGTGCCGCCCCCCAGCTGATCCGCCGCAGCGCTGAGAGGTCGTACTCGGCGATGTCGGGCAGCGAGCAGATCGCCTGCCACTGGGCGGGCACGAAGAAGCAGCCTGAGATCCGCTCCCGCGCCAGCATCTCCACCGTCTCGCGGGGGTCGAACCGACCGGAGGACGACAGCACGATCCGGCCACCGCGCAGCAGCGGCCCCATCAGGCCCGACACCCCGGCGATGTGGAACAGCGGCACACCGACCAGGTACACCCTGTCGTCCTCGGAAACCCCGTTGTGGATGAGCAGGCTGCAGGTGTGCATCAGCAGGTTGTAGTGGGACAGCACCGCGCCCTTGGGACGTCCGGTCGTGCCGGAGGTGTACATGATGAAGGCGGGGGAGTGCAGGTCCACGTCGAGCTCGTCGTGCTCGGGCGAGGCCGCGGCCAACGCCTGCTCGAAGTCCACCGACTCCGCACCGGCGTCGCCGTCGCCGATGACCAGCGCGAACCGCGCCTCCGGAACTCGCTGGCGGGCCTCGGCCACGGTCTCGGAGAGGAACGAGTCGGTGATCACCGCGCTCGCGCCGCTGTCGGTGAGGGCGTAGGCGATCTCGTCGGCCACCAGCCGGAAGTTGACCGGCACGCAGATCGCCCCGATGCGCGAACCGGCCACGAACGCCTCGATGCTCTCCAGGTGGTTGAGCGTCGCGACCGCGAACCGGTCGCCCGCGCCCAGCCCGCGGTCGTGCAGGGCGTTGGCCAGCCGCGTGACCCGCTCGTCGAACTCGGCGTAGCTGCGGGAGATCTCGCCGTGCCGCAGCGCGATCTCGTCGGGGATCTTGCGGGCGTGGCGCGCGAGCTGGTCGCTGAGCGTCATGCCCTGGCCGGGATGTGCGGACATCGTCACCTCGCCGTTGAGGGGATGGGCCAACTCATCGTGCGGGCGCGGCTGGAAGTGGTCAAGGCGATGGCTGGACGTTTTGTCCACACCGGCGTAATGAACTTCACGCCGTGCGAAGGGGTTTCGGCAGCTCCTCCTGTTCCAGGCCTGCTCTCCGGCGTGCGAGGCTGATCGCGGAGCAAGTGGTCGAGCCAATGTCGCGGCGAGGTGTCAACGAAGCGTGACCGAGAGGGAGAAGCCCTTCGAGCTGAGAACCGTTGCCCTCGCGGCATTCGGCCCCACCCTGCTCTTCGCCACCGGCGAGGGCGCGATCCTGCCGGTGCTCCCGCTGGTCGCCGCCGACCAGGGCGCCGGACTCGCCGCGCTCGGCCTGATCGCGGCCATGATCATGGTCGGTGAGCTCATCGGGGACCTGCCCAGCGGCGCTCTCGTGCACCGGCTCGGCGAACGCCCCGCGATGATCCTCGCTTCGCTGGTGTCGATCGCCGGACTGCTCGGCTGCTACTCCTCCACCAACCCGTGGCTGCTCGGCGCCAGCGTCTTCCTCGTCGGGCTGGCCACCGCGGTGTTCGCGCTGGCCAGGCACGCGTTCATCACCACCAGCGTCCCGCTGCGCTACCGGGCCCGGGCGCTGAGCGTGCTCGGCGGGCTGTTCCGCGCCGGCTACTTCATCGGCCCCTTCGTGACCTCGCTGGTGCTGGCGATCAGCCCCGAGAAGCGGTCGGTGTTCCTCATCCACGTCGGCTTCGCCGTCGCCACGCTCGTGCTCCTGCTGTTCACCGGCGATCTCACCCCCGCCGACGACCCCGGCAGGCGCGAAGCCCACCACGGCCTGCTGCCCACCATGGTCCGACACCGCGGCGTGCTGCTGCGGATGGGTTCCTGCGCCGCGCTGCTCGGCGGACTGCGAGCCTCCCGCAACGTGGTGCTGCCGCTGGTCGCCGTCGCGGCGGGACTACCGCCGTCGACCACGGTCCTGGTCATCGGCATCGCGGGCGGTGTCGACTTCGCGCTGTCCTACTCCTCCGGGCAGATCATGGACCGCTGGGGACGCCTGTGGGCGGCGGTGCCGTCGATGACCGGTCTGGCCATCGGGCACACGCTGCTGTTCGTGGTCATCGACGTGCCCACCTTCGCGGCGGTGGCGGTCCTGCTCGCACTGGCCAACGGCACCAGCAGCGGCATCCTGATGACCCTCGGCGCCGACCTCGCCCCGCACCCCGCGCCGGCCCCGTTCCTCGGCGCCTGGCGCTTGACCGGCGACTTCGGCCAGGCCGTCGGACCGCTGGTCATCTCCGGGCTCACCGCGCTGGCCGGCGTCGGGTTCGCCGGTGCCGGCATGGGAGTCCTGGGATTGCTCGGCTCGGGCCTGCTGCTGCGGTACACGCCGCGCTACGTGCCGCGGCAGCCCGCGCTGGGCCTGGAGGGTGATCGTTAGCTGGGACACATGACCCAGGTGGTGGAGTGATCGCTGGACAGCCTGATGATCGAATCATTCGAACACCTCGCCGAGAAGGGAAGTCCGGTGTCGGCCAACGAGAAACCTGTCTGGATGTCGGTCGCGGCAGCGGTGCTGCTGGGCGCGATGTGGCTCGTCTTCGAGTCCGGGCTGCTCGATCCGAAGGTCAGCGCGGCGACCGGTCCCGCGAGCGACCAGCTCGCGGAGCTCACGGTCGCTCCGGCCGGCTCGATGACCGGGTACTCGCGGGAGAGGTTCAAGCACTGGATCCCGCAACCGGACGCCGGGAAGAACTGCAACACGCGCGAAGCGGTGCTGGCACGCGACGGCGAGAGCGTCAAGGCCAATGCGGCTTGCGAGGTCACCTCGGGTTCGTGGACGAGCCTCTACACCGGGGAGAAGGTCGCGCAAGCCAGGGGCGTGGACATCGACCACATGGTTCCGCTGGCCAACGCCTGGCGCAGCGGTGCCAACGAGTGGGACGACGCCAAGCGCCAGCAGTTCGCCAACGACATGAGCCTGCCGCAGCTGGTCGCGGTGGATTCCAGCTCCAACCGCAGCAAGGGCGACCAAGACCCCTCGACCTGGAAGCCCACCGCCCGGGGCCAGTGGTGCGTCTACGCCACGGACTGGATCACGGTGAAGAAGAGCTACGGCCTCACCGTCACCGACGCCGAGAAGAAGGCGCTGACGGAGATGCTCGCCACCTGCAAGTGAGTCGCGCGGGTGGGGGGTTGAGCTGATCTCCCCCCACCCGCTGCGCTCAGCCGCCCAGGGCCTGCTTCGCGCCCGGGTGCAGCGGCACCGGGTCGCTCGCGGTCGCCTGGTCGCGGTTGATCTGCTTCGCGGAGGGGTGCACGGCTTCCAGGTCCGCCTTCCGGTCGAACAGCAGCTTGGTCACCGCGCAGGCGTTGTTGGGCGCGAAGTCGTCCCGCACCACCAGCAGGTTCGGCACCTCGACCGTGGGCACGTCCGCCGGCAGGCCGTAGGTCGCCGCCGGGATGGTGCCTTGCTCGTAGACCGGGCTGATCTTGTTCAGCTCCGGCAGCAGGGGCGTGATGTCGATGAACTTCACCGCACCGCCCAGCGTCGTGGTCAGATCGGTGATCTCCGGCGTTGGCAGACCGCCCGACCAGAACAGCCCGTCGATCGTGCCCGACTTCATCCCGTCCACCGACTTGCCCAGCGCCAGCCGCTGCGCCTGGACGTCGGCGTCCGGGTTCAGGCCCGCGGACTCCAGCAAGCGGTTCGCGATCACCTCGGTGCCCGACTTCGGCGACCCCGTCGAGATCCGCTTCCCGCGCATGTCCGCGACGCTGTTGATGCCCGAATCCGCCTTGACCACGACGTGCGTGGAGTTCGGGTAGATCCTGCTCAGCGCCTGGATCGACTGCTGCTGGCCGTCGAAGGCGCCCTTGCCCGCCACCGCGTCGGCTGCGGTGTCGGCCAGGGTGAAGGCGATGTCGTAGTCCCCGGCCACCAGTTGCTGGATGTTCTGCACCGAGGCACCGGTTTCGGCGGCCGTGGCGCGCAGCTTGGTGTTCTGACTGATCACCTGCGCCAGGCCACCGCCGAGCACGTAGTACACGCCGCCGGTGTTGCCGGTGGCGATGGTCAGCCGGCCGTCACCGGCCTCGCAGGACGCCGCCTGCCCGGCGGGTGCTTCCTGGACCTGCTTGCCGCCGCAGCCGGTGAGCACCAGCGCCGCCGCGGCCGCGGTCGCCAGCAATGCCTCAATCCGCATCGAGCTCCTCCTTGAACTTCGCCTTGCGGCGCAACACCAGCTGGGCGAGCAGGCCCAGCACGCAGAAGCCGAGCCCCGCGGCGACCACCGGGGGTTCGAGGTAGAGAAGGCACAGCGCGCCCGGCGCGAACAGCACCCGCACCAGGGCGGGCACCGGGCCGAACAACCAGCCGCCGGTGACCACGCTTAACGCGCCCACCGCCACGACCGACACCGCCAGCACCCAGAGCACGGTCACCGCATCGGCCTGCAGCAGCAGCGCCGCGCCGTTGTCGGTGAGGACGAACGCGATCGGCACCAGGAACGCCGGCAGCGTGTACTTCCAGGCCTGCATCATCGTGCTGATCACCCGGCCGCCGGTGATCGCGGCGGCGGCCACCGCCGCCAGCGCCGTCGGTGGCGTGACCTCGGACAGCACCGCGTAGTAGAAGATGAACATCGCCCGCTCGGCGTCGGCCACCCCGAGGTCGCCGAGCGCCGGGCCGATGACCACCCAGGCGATGATGAACGACGCCGTCACCGGCACCGCCAGGCCCAGCACGCCGACGGCCAGCGCCGAGAACACCACCGTGAGCACCAGGACCACCGTCGGGTCGGACGAGATCGCGTTGGCCGCCTGCACCAGCGCGTCGGCGAGCTCCTGGCCGAGGCCGGTCTTGGTGATCGTCGAGGTGATGATGCCGGCGGCCGCGCACACCGCCACCACCGGCAGCGCCCCGCGCACCCCGAGCGACAGCGCGTCGACCATCGTCCGCGCCCAGTCCAGCACCGCCCGACCGGGACCGCCGGTGGCGCTCACCAGTTTCGAGACCAGGGCGAACAGCGCCGCGACCCCGGTGGCGTAGACGACGGCGGCGAACGGCGGGATGTTCATCGCCAGGAACACCACGATGATCACCAGCGACAGGAAGTGGTACCCGCCGCGCAGCAGGATCCGCCACGCGCTGCCGTGCCCGGTGTCCACTGCCTCGGCGCCGAAGCGGCGCGCGTCGGCCTCCACCGAGAACACGATGCCGAGGTAGTACAGCAGCGTGGGCACGCACGCCCAGATCAGCACCGTCAGGTAGGAGGTCTGCAGGTACTCGGCGATGATGAACGCCGCCGCGCCCAGCGTCGGAGGCGACAGGATCGCCCCGATCCCTGAGGCCGCGAGCAGACCACCGGCGTTCTCCTGCGGGTACCCGGCGCGGCGCAGGATCGGCCAGGTGATCGATCCCAGGCTCACCGCGGTCGCCGTGCCCGAACCGGACACGGTGCCGAGCAGGAAACCCGACAGCACCGCGGTGCGGCCGGGAGCGGTGCGCGAACGCTTGAACGCCGCGAAGGAGAAGTCCACGAAGAACTGCCCGGCGCCGGATGCCGACAGCACCGCACCGTAGAGGGTGAACAGCACGATGTAGCTGGCGGCGACGTCGAGGGGAGTGCCGTAGAAGCCGCTGGCGTCGTTGTAGAGCGCGTTGACGATTTGGCTGAAGTCCACTCCGGCGTGCGCGATCCCCCAGTGCTGCGGGAGGAAACCGCCGTAGTAGGCGAAACCGACGAAGGCAACGCAGATCACCGGGAGGATCCAGCCGGTGGTGCGCCGGGTCGCCTCCAGCACCAGGAGGAGCAGCAGCGATCCCGCGAGGATGTCCAGACCGGACAGGTTGCCCTGCCGGTCGAGGAACGCGTCGAAACCGCCCGAGCTGAACGGCAGCACCGGGTAGAAGCCGACCAGCAGTGCCAGCGCGGACAGGACCCAGTCGTACCAGCCGGGATCGTCGCGTCCGCCGGAACCGCGCCTGCCGCCGGGGCGGTAGGACAGGAACACCAGCGGCAGCGTGCATCCGAGGAAGATGACCAGGTAGAACTGGTTGCCCTTGGTCAGCGGGAAGAACACCTGCCGGAGCACCAGCAGCGCGACCGCTAGGGCCGCCACGTAGACCAGAAGTTCCGGTCTGCGGGAGAGCCGGCGGGCCGGTTTCTCCTCGTCGTGGGTCGCGGCGATCTCGCCGGGATCGGTGGTGTCTTCGGGGATTTCCTCGCGATCAGGCCGCGTCGCCCGGCTCATGCTTCGCCCTTTCGGCCCGTTTCCTCCGGCGGGATGTAACCGAGGTCACTTCCCAGGGCAACAGGATGCGCGGGCGAACGGGGGATGTCCATAGATCTCTCGGCGAGGGCCCCGCTGCTTCGGCTGCGGGGTGGACCGGCTGCGGTTTGCGACCTTCGGTCGAAACCTGCGCTGGACCGCGCCTCCCCTCCTTGAGCAGTTCTGCCTACGTCGTCCGCACATCGAGGGCGTGTCCGCTGCTGAGGAGTTCCGCGGTTTCCGTCGGCGCGTACGGCTTGGTGCTGCACGTGGTGTGGTGCCCGAAGGCACCGCCGCTGGGTCCTCGGTGGGTGGGTCGCGGAACGCTGGTGTGGGGTGTGACGTTGGTGTCGGCTGGTGAGGCATGAGGATGGGGACGGGTCTTTCGGCGGCACGGCACAAGGTGCGACCAACTCGTCCGCCGACCAGGGAGACCGATGCCCGCTGCCGCGAACCATGCTTGCGCTCGTTCCCAGCACGCGTGGCGGTGGTTTTCGTCTCGCAGGGCAGGGTTTCGGTGTGGGCCACCTCCTGTGATCATGCAGTGGGTGTGCAGGTGACATCAGCGGCATGACCGCCGCGGCGCAACCCGAACCAGGTCTGCATCGGCCTTCCTGCCCAACGGGGCGGCGGGTCCGTATTGAGCGGGTCGATCCTCGACGCGGGTTGGTGGCAGTCCCTCGTGAGGCGGACAAGGCTGGAAGCGCTGGTCGCCGTGTGCTCCGAGTGGACGCCCGCAACACCTCGCGCACGTGCGCCCAGTGCGGGCACGTCACTGAGAACCGGCTCGAACAAGCCGAGTTCGGTCTCCAACGCTGCGGGCGCACAACGGCAGACGTCGAGGCGGCGAGGAACATCAACCAGGGCGGTCCGGGCTGGTCCTCCCCGACCCTGCTTGAGCAGCACCGGAGGAAACCGCGGGTGCGCGCACGTGGGGCGTCGCAGATCGACTCGCCGGGTTCGGTTGCGCTTGGCAACCGCGGTGCGCCTCCTATGCTGGGTCGCATGGCGAAGTACTTCGACGTTCATCCGGACAACCCGCAGCCGCGCTCGATCGGGCAGGTGGTGGACATCCTCCGGGGCAACGGGTTGATCGCCTACCCGACGGACTCCTGCTTCGCCCTCGGCGCCCAGCTGGGCAACAAGGACGGCATGGACCGGATCCGCTCGATCCGCCACCTCGACGACAAGCACCACTTCACGCTGGTGTGCCAGAACTTCGCGCAGCTCGGCCAGTTCGTGATCATCAACAACGCGGTGTTCCGGGCGATCAAGGCGTCCACTCCTGGCAGCTACACCTTCATCCTCCCCGCCACGAAGGAAGTCCCGCGCCGACTGCTGCACCCCAAGAAGAAGACCGTCGGCGTGCGCATCCCCGACCACGTCGCCGCCCAGGCCCTGCTGGCCGAGCTGGGTGAGCCGATGCTGTCGAGCACCCTGCTGATGCCGGGGGAGGAGGAGCCGATGACGCAAGGCTGGCAGATCAAGGACGAGCTGGACCACGTCCTGGACGCGGTCATCGACTCCGGTGACTGCGGTGTCGAGCCCACCACGGTCGTCGACTTCTCCTCCGACGAGCCCGAGGTGGTGCGAGTAGGTGCGGGAGATCCATCGCGGTTCGAGTGATCGAGGACCGCTCAAGGGACCGCGCTGCTCGGTGGTGCGGTCGGCGGAATCCGGAGGGGTAGCTCCCGCTTTCACCTCCGCGCGGCGAGCGGGAGCCGGATCCCCTTGGCCTCCAAGCGCGGTAGCACCTCGGCGACGAAGTCCTCGAGTTCGCTGACGTAGTCCAGGAACGCCAGCGTCATGCCCGAGAGGCCGGCCTGGGCGTAGCGCTCGATCTCGTCGGCGACCTCCTGCGGGGTTCCGATCAGCGGGCAGGTCCCGTGTCCGGCGGCGAAGCGGGTGCGCAGGGTGTCCATGATGTCGTTGGCGAAGGACTGGGCGTACATGCCCTGCAGCCGCATCAGCTCCTCGACCGCGTCCCAGTCGGCGTTCTCCTCGGCGTAGTACCGCAGGAACTCCTCGGCTTCGGCACGGGTCTTGCGGCAGACCACGAAAGCCGGCGCCATCACCCCGACGTCGCGGCCGTGGTGGTCGCGCGCGTCCCGCCGCAGCTCGCTGACCACTTCGGAGCCGTGGTCCGGGTCGCTGAGCGCGGTGAAGACGAAATCGGCGTTGCGCGCGGCGAACGCGCGACCCTGAGGGCTGGATCCCGCGTTGATCAGCGGCAGGGTGCCGTTGACCGGTTTGGGAGTGGCTCCGACTCCCTTGAGGTCGAAGAACCTGCCGGACAGGTCGAACCGACCCTCGCGGGTCCACAAGGCTCGAACGTGGTCCCACCACTCCTGGGCGAAGGCGTAGCGGTCGTCGTGGGATTCGGGCAGTTCCAGGCCCATCGCCTGGTATTCGGGCTGGTTCCAACCGGCGACAACGTTGAGCCCGGCGCGGCCTCCACCGACGTGGTCGAGCGTGGCGAGCTGCTTGGCGCTGACCACCGGGTGGTTGAAGGCGGTGTGGACGGTGGCGAACACGGTGATCCGCCGGGTGGCGGCGAGCAGGCCCGCGGCCCAGGGGATGGGTTCCAGAACGCTCTCGTGGAAGCCGGATCTGCCCGGATAGCCGATGAATCGGGCGATGGGCAGGATGAAGTCGATTCCGGAGTCGTCGGCGAGGCGGGCGAGCCGGAGGTTGTCGGCCCAGCTCGCACCCCACCTGTCGGCGACGTTGGTGATGGCGAGACCGCCGGAGCAGTTGGGGGAGAAGAGGCCGAGCTTGAAGTCCCGGCCGGTGAGCAACGTGCTGGACATGGTTCTCCTCATTCGATTGTGAATGGATTTCACCTCGAACGGGATCGCCGGGACAAGATCCTCTTCTTCCCGTAACAGCGTTCCAGCACGCCTTCGGGCTACCGAGGCAAATGTGACGCCGGTCACCGCACGGCCGGGGGATAGAGGCAGACGTGTCCACGAGGGACCGTGTAGTGTTCGTGGCGGTCGTATTTTTCTGGGGTCGTGTTCGCGCACACTCGCAGGATGGTGATGCGAGCGTGCTGCTTTCTGGTTGTAGCTGGACAAGTCGCCGTTCGATCTGCGGCCCAGGCCGTCACGCAGTGTGACGGTCTGAAGTAGTACCGGCTCCCAGAAGGAGAGAGCAAGCATGGCACAGGGAACCGTGAAGTGGTTCAACTCGGAAAAGGGCTTCGGCTTCATCGCCCCGGACGACGGTGGCCCGGACGTTTTCGTCCACTACTCGGCCATCGACGCCCGCGGCTTCCGCAGCCTCGATGAGGACCAGAAGGTGAGCTACGAGGTCAGCCAGGGCCCGAAGGGCCCGCAGGCGGCCGACGTCCGCGTCATCTGAGCACGGCGTCTCACGTAATACCGGAACGAACTGCCGTCTGAGGTAGGCCGTTCCACTTCAAAGAGCCGGTCACACGGCCCGCAGACAAGAAGCCCCGCACTTCGGAAACGAGTGCGGGGCTTCTTGCGGTTCGACCCGGTTGGCCTCAACTGCGGGAGCGCACCCGGTGCAGGGTCGCGGAGACGTGCGGGGTCATCGGCTCGCCGACCATCTCCCGGCTCTCGGCGTAGTCGAGGACGTCCCCGCGCAGCGCGTAGGAGCGTTGCGCGGCCCGCACTTCCTTGGCGGTGGCCGTCGCCAGCACGGTCTCCGTCTCCAGCGTCCAGCGCCCCGGTCGGGCGCTGCCGTAGAAGGCTTCGAGCAGACCGGTGGCGTGCGTCAAGAGCAGTTCCAGGCGTCCCTCGGCGCCGGGGCGCCACCAGCCGGTCTCCCAGGCGGCCGGGCGCAGGACCTGACCCTCGGCGTCGAGCAGCCACGCCTGCGCCTGGTGGCGCAGGAAGGGGCGTCCGTCGTGGGAGATCGTCACCTGCTGGCCGAAGCGGAACGGGCCGTCGATGGTCGGGTAGTCCACCTCGCCCTCGCCGCGCCACACGCCGACCAGCTCCCGCAGCGGTGCGCACGCGTCGTGCAGCGGCGGTCCGCTGCCCGGCTCGGTGGTGTCGGTGGGGATCGGCAAGCGGGTGAAGTCGTCGGGAGTGCTCACCCCGGCAGCCTAGGAGCCGGTCCGAGCGGTGTTCGCACCGACACGTCGGGTGATCCGCATCCGGGAGATCCGCAGTGGTGACGTCGCTCGTGGTAGGTGATCGTCCTTGTCGTCACGGGCGGCGTTGTGCTTGTCTTCGGGTGTGTACCGGATCTACTGCTTCGAGAAGCTCGCGGTGACCGTGGAAGGCGTCGACTTCGCCGACCCGGCGCTCGCCGATGAACCCGACGTGCGCGAACGGGGTGTTCGCCTCGAACTGCGCGGCCTGTCGGAGTCCGCCGAGGCCGGCTCGATCTACTCCTCCAGGGCGGCGTGGCTCAGTCGTGGCATCTGCCGCTTCGACCTGCTGGAATCGCGGCCGCACGCGGCCGACCGGATGCACTGGCACCCGGAGATGTCCGACGGTGAACCCGGCGAGCGCGTCTTCGACGCCGAGCTGTCCGCCGACCCCATCGCCTGGATGTCGCGCGCCCTGCGCGACGTCGGCCCGCTGCTGCGCCGCGCGGGGCTCGATCCCGCCGCGCACGCCGACGACGTGATCGCGATGGCCGAGTCCGCCGGCGAGATCACCGACGTGGTCGCGAAGATCCTCGCCGAAGCCCGCAAACCGTGGCCCGAAGTGGCTCGTGACGAACGCGGATTGGCGCAGTTCACCATGTGACCGGCCGTTGCATCGCGCATTTCCGGTTCTGAGCGGAAGGTCAATTCCGAGCGCTTTTCGCGATGCTTTCCCGAGAGGGTGACATCACTCAACCGGTTGCGAAATGTCCGCATGAGAGGCACGGCTTCGGCCGGGTGGCGGTCTGGTCCCGAGACCGGATCTCGCGCATGCGGGCAGCTCACCGAGGTCCTTCGCCGCACGCCCCATCGGGCACCGACTACTTCGTTCGCGGGTCGACGAGATGACCGACCGTGATCGAATGCTTGCGAGGGGTGGCGTGGTTGGTCGTTTAACTGCCGGTTATCGTTCGTGCAACGGCGCTGCCACCCGACGGGTTGAGCATTTCCCCATGAGAAGCAGGTAGTCGGGTCCAGTGGATCAGGCGCCGCCGAGAAGAGGAAACCTCCCATGGTGCGTGCTGTCGGAACGTTGGCTGTCCTCGGTGCCGGAGTCATCGGGTTCTGGGTCGGATACTTGTTCGACGCCCGGCGCAACCCGGTGACCGGCGACGTGGAACCGGCCCTCGCGGCCTGATCCACCGCTCGTTCCGGTGGCCGGTCCGCTCGTCGGTCCTCGGCGGGAGCCGGGTGACGAGGATGCGCCCTCGATGCTCGCCTGACCACGCAGGCTCCCTGTTCTTCACCCGCCAGGGGTAAGGCGACCGCCGTCACCGTTTAAGCTCTGCGAGGAGCAGTCCTGCGAGGTTAGGTGGCGAGCGCGTGAGTCAGCGTTCGACGCGGTTCACGCGTCGCGACCCGGCGCGGCGAGGCGCGCGCATCGTGGCCGCGGTACTCGGTCTGCTGTCAGCACTGCTGGCGGTCGCGGTACCGCTGCTCCCGGTGAACCACGAGGTCACCACACTGAAGTGGCCCACGGCCGAAGGCACCCGTTCGGTCTCGGCTCCGCTGCTCACCCACGAACCGCTCTGGCTCAACGCCACCGTGCCCTGCGCGTCGGCCCGCAGCCTCGACGACCGCACCAACGGAGCCGGCGAACTGCTGGCCACGAACGCGCCATCGGGCACCTACGGCGGCCTGACCGGCATGCACCTGCAGATCGACAACGGCCAGCTCAGCTTCTTCTCGCGCGGCCACCAGATCGGCTCGGCAGCCCTGCCGGCCGGGGACTGCGCGATCACCGTCAACTCCGACGCGGGGCAGACCCGGGCCGACGTCGCGGGCGTGCCGCTGGGTTCCGCGGGCGGCGACCAGCGGCCCCAGCTCACCGGGATCTACTCGCAGCTGGACGACCAGCGCGACGACGTGCGCGGGCTGGACTTCCGAGCCGGGGTCGACACCCGCTTCGCCACGACTCCGACGGCAATGAAGACCACGGCCATGGTGCTGGCCGTGCTGTGCTTCATCGGCTCCCTGCTCGCGCTGCGCGAGCTGGAGATCCGCGCACCCGTGCGGCGGCTGCCGGTGGGCTGGTGGCGGCTGGGAGCGCGCGACGTCGTGGTGTTCGCGGCGCTCGCGGTCTGGTGGCTCGTCGGCGCCATGACCGCCGACGACGGCTACATCCTGACGATGCTGCGCGCCGCCCCGGACGCCGGTTACGTCACCAACTACTTCCGCTGGTTCGGGAACCCGGAATCGCCCTTCGGCTGGTTCTACGAGATCTACGCCCTGTGGGTGCACATCTCCGCGGCCACTCCGTGGGTGCGACTGCCCGCGCTGTTCCTCGGCGTCGTCAGCTGGCTGCTGCTCAGCCGTGGTGTGCTGCCGCGGCTCGGCCGGCAGGTCCGGCGCAGCGGATCGGCTGGATGGGCCGCCGCTGCGGTCTTCCTCGCGTTCTGGCTGCCCTACAACAACGGCCTGCGGCCCGAACCGGTCGTGGTGGTGTTCTTCCTGCTCTCGGTGTGCGCCGTGGAACGCGCGGTGGCCACCGAGCGGCTGACCCCGGCGGCGCTGGGACTGCTGGCCGCGGCCCTGGGGTTGGGCGCGAACCCGCACGGCATGGTCGCGTTGCTGCCGTTCCTCGCCGCGGCCAAACCGCTGCTCCGGCTGCTGTGGCGGCGCATTCGAGAGGTCGGCGCGCTGCCGGTGCTGGCACCGATCGCCGCGGCCGGTCTGGTGATCCTGGTCGGGGTGTTCTTCGACCAGACGCTGCAGTCGGTGCTGGACTCCGTGGAGCTCAAAACGGAGTTCGGTCCCAACGACTCCTGGTACGAGGAGCTCGGCCGCTACGAGAAGTTGTTCGACAAGTGGCCGGACGGCTCGCTGACCCGCCGCTTCCCGGTCCTGCTGCTGATGCTGTGCATCGCGGCCAGCGGTGTGGTGTTCCTGCGCCGAGGCAAGATCCGGGGAGCCGCTGTGGGGCCGAGCAGGCGGATGCTGGGCATCGCGGTGCTGTGCTTCGTGGTGCTGGCCGCCACCCCGACCAAGCACACCCACCACTTCGGCGTTTTCGCCGCCATCGGAGCGGTGCTGGCGGCGCTGACCGCGCTGGCCACCAGCGCCGCCGTCCTGCGCTCCCGTCGCAACCGGGCCGGGTTCTTCGCGGGGTTGATGGTGGTGTGCGCCTACTCGGTGACCGGCACCAACTCCTGGTGGTACGTCTCCGGCTGGGGCGTTCCGTGGTTCGACAAGGCACCCAGCCTGGACGGTCGGCACGCCAGCACCGCGTTCCTGGTCGTCGGGTTCCTCGCCCTGGTCGTCGCCTTCGTCGAGCACGTGCGCCACCGCGAGCCGCCGGTGGTGACCCCGACCGCGCGCCAGCGCGTGCTGAGCTTGGGTGCCGCGCCGCTGACGATCACCTGCGCGCTGTGCTTGGTCGGCGAGGTCGGGCTCTTCGCAGTCGGCGTCGAGAAGCAGCGCGGCAGCTACAGCCTGGGTCCGGACAACGTCAAGCAGATCGCCGGGAACAGCTGCGGGCTGTCGGACTACATCAACGTCGAAGCCGACCCGCGCCGCGGGGTGCTCACCCCGTCGGCCAGCCAGCCGCGCGTGTCCAGCGACCCCGCGCAGCCCGCCGACTACCTGCGCGCGGAGCAGCAGGGCTTCCACCGCTTCGGCTATCCCGGCAGCGCGCAGTTCACCCCGCCGTTCGGCTACGGCGGTGACGACGCGCCGGTCTGGGGGACCTTCGACTCGGACGCGACCGGCACCGGCGAGATCCGCACGCCCTGGTACGACCTGCCGCCGAAGGCGACCGAGGGCACCACGCCGGTGGTGATGCAGCTCGCCGGCTCGTCGACCAGCGGGAACTCGCTGCGCGTGGAGTGGGGCCGCGAACTTCCCGGCGGCTTCGAAATCAGCGGGCACCGCGACTTCTCGCTCAACAGCGTTGCCTGGCAGGACGTGCGGTTCGACGCCCCCGGAGCTGAAAAGGTCCGGATCGTGGCGGCCGACCAGCGCGACGACGAGGGCGGGTGGCTGGCCTTCAGCGCACCTCGGGTGCCGGTGCTGAGCACCATGACGAACCTGATCGGCAGCCAGCCGACGTTCGTGGAGTGGCCCGCGGCGCTGGTGCACCCGTGCCTGCAACCGGCGAAGATCCGCAACGGCGTGTTCGAGATGCCGCGCTTCCGCATCGCGGGCGGCGGCATCATGCGCGACATGGGGCAGACCTGGTCGGCCCCGGCCGGCGGCGGCCCGTTCGGTTGGCTCAACGTCGGCGCAAGCGTCCGGCAGCTGCCCGCCTACCTGCGGGGATCGCCGAACCGGGACTGGGGAGCGATCTACGTGGTCGACCCGTACAACTCGGACACCGTCGGTGCCGAGGCGGCGATGCAGGTGCGGCGCGAGACGCACTGGGGCGACTGGAGCCCGGGTCCGCTCACCGACGCCGTTGAGCTCCCAGGCCGGGTGCCCACCTCCGACGGCCGGACCGACCTGCGTCCGGTGGAACCGGCGATCACCGGCAACGAGAGCTGACCCGAGCACGTCGCGGTGTGAGAGTGGCCATTGGGGCACCGCCCCGCCAGATGTGATCGATTAGGATCGCTAACGGGTGGGCGCCCGGGCGATGACGCCGCGGTGAGCGCCGAAAACCTCGTTGAGGGACCGCAATGGCTTAGTGCGCGCCTCCACAGTGGACCGCGCGCCGGGGGTGGAGGCGTCGTGTCGGGTGTGATCCAGGGCTTCGGCGTCATCGGCGCCATCGTTCTGGTCGGTTACGTGCTGGGGCGAACCGAGGTGCTCGGCGACAACGGGCGCGACGTGCTCGCGAAGATCTCGTTCTACGTCGGCACCCCGGCGCTGCTGCTGCAGATGCTCTCCGAGTCCGACGTGCGGGTCCTGTTCTCCGCTCCGCTGCTGGTCACCGCGCTGAGCACCTTCGCGGCGGCGGCGCTGTTCGTGCTGGTGGCGCTGTGGCGGCGGTGGAACATACGGCGCACCACCATCGGCGCGCTGTGCTCCAGCTACGTCAACGCGGGCAACCTGGGCATCCCCGTCGCGGTTTACGTCCTCGGCGATGCGACCCTCGTCGCTCCGGTCATGCTGTTCCAGCTGCTGGTGATGACGCCGATCGGGCTGAGCGTCATCGACTTCGCGCAGGCCGGGGAGAAGGCCTCGGCGTGGTCACGGCTGCTGGCGCCGTTCAAGAACCCCATCGTGATCTGTTCGCTGCTGGGCGTCTCGCTGTCCCTGCTGGGCTGGCGGATCCCCGGGCCGGTCTCCGAACCGCTGACGCTGCTCGGGCACCTCTCGGTGCCCACCGTGCTGCTCGCATTCGGCGTGTCGCTGCGCGGCTCGCAACTCCCGGCAGGTGGGGCCGAGCGGTGGCCGGTGCTGGTCTCGGTCGGGTTGAAGTCGTTCGCGCACCCGGTCATCGCCTGGGCGATCGGCGCGGGGCTGTTCGGCATGGAGGGCGCCCCGCTGTTCGCCGCGGTGGTCATCTCCGCGCTGCCCGCCGCGCAGAACCTGTTCGTCTACGCCTCCCGCTGCTGTCGGGGTCCGGCTGGCCCGGGAGTCGATCCTGCTCTCCACGATCCTGTCGGTCCCCGTTCTCGTCACGGTCACGGCCCTGCTGGGCTGAACCGCCCTCAGGCCCGGTGCACCTGCGGAGGGGTGTGGGCGGCGACCTCGGGGAGCGGGCCGGTGTAGGGCTCGACGTCGACGTGGGTGCGCTGGCCCGCGCACCCCTGCGAGAGGCGTGAAGCGGGGACGTCCTCGGTGAGGACGTTGGGGTTGCCGTGCGCGCACAGCTCCTGGCCCGGGTGCTGCGGATCGGGCTGCGGATCGAACCACGCGCCGGTGGGCAGCACCGCGACACCGGGACGCACCCGCTCGCTGATCCGGGCACCGGCCAGGCACGAACCCCGATCGTTGAACACCCGCACCACCGAGCCCTCGCTGATGCCGCGCGCGGCGGCGTCGTCGGGGTGCAGCGTGATCGGTTCCCGGCCGGCGACCTTGGACTCGCGGCTGACCGCGCCGACGTCGCCCTGCCCGTGCAACCGGGTCGGTGGCTGGTTGGCGATCAGGTGCAGCGGACCGCGACGCTCCTCCGGCAGCCAGACGGGGTGGCCCGGGCAGTCGTCGTAGCCGAACGACTCGACCTTCGCCGAGTGCAGCTCGATGAGTCCGCTGGGCGTGTGCAGCGGGTCCCCGACGGGATCCTCGCGGAACCGCACCAGCGGCGGGTTCTCGGGCATCGCGGGAAGCCGCAGCTCACCGTCGGCCCAGAAGGTGTCGAAGTCCGGCAGTTCGTGGCCCTGGGCGCGCAGCTGGTCCCGCCACTCGTCGTAGAGGTGCTCCAGCCAGCCCCGGGCGCTGCGTCCCTCGGTGAAGCGCTGCCGCACCCCGAGCCGTTCGGCGAGCCCGCTCAGGATGCTGTAGTCGTCGCGCGCATCGCCGACCGGGTCCAGGACCCGGTGCATCGCGGTGAGGTGCGTGTCGCGGCGCCCGGCTCCGAGGTCTTCGCGTTCCAGCGTCGTGGTCGCCGGGAACACGACGTCGGCGTGCCTGGCGGTGGCGGTCCAGTGCGTCTCGTGCACCACCACCGTTTCGGGCCGGGCGAACGCGCGGCGCAGCCGGTTGAGGTCTTGGTGGTGGTGGAACGGGTTGCCTCCCGCCCAGTGCACCAGCCTGATGTCGGGGTAGGTCAGCTGCTGGCCGTTGTAGTCGTACTGCGCTCCCGGGTTGAGCAGCATGTCGGCGATGCGCGCGACCGGGATGAACGCGCCGACGGGGTTGGGGCCCTGCGGCAGCGTCGGCAGCCACAGCACCGGGCCCTCGTCGCCGACGTCGGCCATCGAACCGTAGCCGTGACCGAAACCACCGCCGGGCAAGCCGATCTGACCCAGCATCGCCGCGAGCGCGATCCCCGCCCACACGGGTTGCTCGCCGCCTCGGGCGCGCTGCAACGACCAGGTGACCGTCACCAGCGTCCGTCCCGAGGCCATCCGGCGGGCCAGCTCGCGGATGTCGTCGGCCGCGATCCCGCAGATCGGGGCCGCCCACTCCGGCGTCTTCGGCACTCCGTCGGTCTCGCCCCGCAGGTAGTCGGCGAAGACGTCGAACCCGGTGCAGCAGCGGGAGAGGAAGTCGGTGTCGTGCAGGTCTTCGGTGAGCAGGACCTGCGCCAGGGCGAGCTGCATCGCCACGTCGGTGCCTGGCTCGATCGAATACCAGCGCCCACCTGCGGGAACGTCTGCGGTCAGCGGGCTGATCGAGGCCACCTCGACCCCGGGGTCGGCCGCTGCGGCGGCGCTGGTGTGCCGGGTGACCCCGCCGGGGGAGACCGACAGGTTCTTCGTCGGCAGCCCGCCGAAGGCCACGATCAGGTCGGTGTGCTCGCGCACCGTCGCCCAGCTGTCGGCGTAGCCGAGCACCGCGGCCGAGCTGCCGACCACGTGCGGCAGCAGGACCTGCGAGGTCCCGAAGCTGTAGTTGTTCCGCGAGGACGTGTAGCCGCCGATGGTGTTGAGGAAACGGTGCAGCTGGGACTGGGCGTGGTGGAACCGTCCGGCGCTGCCCCAGCCGTAGGAACCGCCGAAGATCGCCTCGTTGCCGGACTCGACCCGCACCCGGTCCAGCTGCGCGGCGACCAGGTCCAGCGCGGTGGCCCACTCGACCTCGACGAACTCGTCCCGGCCGCGCTGCGAGGAGGGACCCGGCCCACCGATGAGCCAGCCCCGTCGGATCGCCGGGCGCATGACGCGCGTGTCGTGCAGCGCGCTGCCGGGCACGTTGCCCAGCAGCGGCGAAGGGGCCGGATCGTCGGGGTGCGGGCGGACCCGGACACCGCCGTCGGCGTCGACCGCCGCCTGGTAGGCGCCCCAATGCGCGGTCGTCGGCACCCAGCGCTCGGTCGGCATCCGGCTCCTCCCGCGGCCGGAGGTGTTCCGACCTGCGAACTCGTGGTCGGCCCCGATGCTACCGGCGCTCGGAGAACGTCACCGACGCCTCCGCCGAGACCTGATCTGAGCGCACCGACATCGCCCCATCCTCGTCGCCGCAGACCAGCACCGGATCACCGGAGAACACCGGGCGGCGCAGCCGGTAGGACACCGAGCCGAGGGCCCCGTGCTCGCGGGCGAGCTCGGTCATGAGCAGAACCAGCAGCGGTCCGTGCACCACCAGCCCCGGATATGCCTCGACCTCGCGGCAGTAGGGCTCGTCGTAGTGGATGCGGTGGGTGTTGGCCGTCAGCGCGCTGAACCGGAACAACCGCGTCGGCTCACCGACGAACCGCCGCTGCCACGGCGCGTCGGAGGACGGGAAGTCGGTGGGCCGCAACCGGTCCGGGCTCTTGGCGTCCGTCTCACCGCTGCGGTAGACGTAGTCGACCTCCTCGGCGATCCGCAGCCGTCCGTCCTGGCGGAACTCGCGGCGCTCGGTCACGAACGCCATCTCGCCGGAACGTCCTCGCTTGACCGTGACACCGCCGAGCTCGGTGGTCCGCTCGGCGGGTGTGCCCAAGCGCAGGGGCTCGTCGATCGTCATCCGCCCGCCCGCGAACATCCGGCGACGATCGGGCACCGGCGGCAGGAAGTCGCCGTTGAGCGGATGCCCGTCAGGTCCCAGCTCGGAGTGCGGTGGCCAGGCCAGGAAGTGCACCCAGTGCCACAGCGGAGGCAGCTGGTCGACCGGGGCCGGTACCTCCAGCACGTTGGCCAGCGCCCGCGACTGCTCCGGACCCATCGGGTCGTGCTCGACCACGGCCTCCGGCCGCCACTCCCGCAGGAACTCCTCCAACATCCGAAACCTCCTCGTCGCCTTCGAGGTGCCCCGGTCATCCAAACATGTCGGAATCCTCAGCGGAGGTAGACGCGGGCCGGGTCCACCTCGTGCCTGAGCGTGTGGAGTTCGGCCTCGGTGGGCGGGGTGATGGTGCTGAGGTCGTCGGCGACCTGGAGGTCCCAGCCGGTGGCCTCGCGGACCTGCTCGGCGGTGACGCTCGGGTGGGTGGCCACGAGGCGGAGCTCTTCGCCGGCCCCGTCGCGCGCGAGGATCCCGAGGTCGGTGATGACCCGGGTGACACCCTTGCCGCGCGGGCGTATCCCGTCGGCCAGGGCGCGCTCCGGGCCCGGGGAGGTGCAGAAGTCGAGTTCGGCGGTGAACGAGCGGGGGTGGTGGCGCCGCATCACCACGAAGACCTCGCCGGAGTTGGCCATGACCTCCATGGCGCCGCCCGACCCGGGCAGCCGGACCGCGGGGGAGTGCCAGTCGCCGATCACCGAGGAGTTGAGGTTGCCGAAGCGGTCGATCTGCGCGGCTCCGAGGAAGCCGATGTCGATCCGCCCACCCTGCAGCACGTAGCCGAACAGCGCGGTCATCGGCAGCACGGCTTCCGAACCTGTGATCAGCACCGCGTCGGCGATCGTCTCCGGCAACTGGTCCGGATGCGCGCCGCAGACACCGGACTCGTAGACGATCTCCACGTCCGGCGCCACCGTCCGCTGCGCCAGCGACACCGCCAGCGTCGGCAGGCCGATCCCGGCGAAAACCGTGTTCGCACCGGCGAGTTCGCGTGAAGCGACCGAAGCCAGCAGCTCCGACGACGTGATGGACATGATCCTCCTCAAATCCTGCGGCCGTAGTTGACCGGCTCGCTCCACGCCTCGCCCACGGCCAAGTCCGCCCAGCGCTGCCCGCCGAGCTTGGCGACGTACTCGGAGTGGTCGACCGTGCCGAACACCCACTCGTCCAGCCACGTCCGCAACCGGTCCGGATCACCGCTGATCCGCGACCACTCGCGGTAGAACTCGCCGTCGCGGTCGTAGTAGCCCTGCACGAACGCCGGGTGCGCGCCGCGCGGGCACTCCACCACCGCGTCCACCGCGTGGGCGGGGATCACCGTGCGGTTCGGGTCCGAGCGGACGACCTCGTCGGACACCACCTCCTCGACCACCACGATCGCCTTGCGCCCGGCGTAGACGGCCTCGGCCTGGACGCCCGTCAAACCCCATACCTGGGTGTTGCCGGACCGGTCCGCGCGCTGCGCCTGCACGATCGTCACGTCCGGGTTCAGGGGCGGCACCACGTAGATCTGCTCCTCGCCGCCGTCGGGACCCGGGTAGGGAGAGGTGACCTTGCGGATGCCCGGGTTGATGCCGGGGACATCGCTGCCGGCGTAGGAGCGCAACGGGTAGAACGGCAGCCGCTGCGCACCGGCCAGGTAGCGGCAGATCATGCCGTAGTGGCTGTACTCCTCGTACTCCAGCGCGCCCGCCTCAACCCGCCGTCGCAGCTCACCGAGCGAACCGGCCGTGGAGTTGCCGACGAACGAGGAGATCAGCCTGCTCACGCAGTCACCCGCGATGAGCTGATCGGTGACCACGTCGGCGGTCATCCGCGCGATGGTCAGGTCTCGGCGGCCCTGCCGGATGATCTCGTGCCCGGCCGCGGTCGGGATCAGGTGCGTGAAGCCCTCCAGCGACACCGTGGCGCCGTCGGTGACGAACTCGGCGATGGCGTCCCGCATCGACGTGGTCTTGTCCGACTTGCTGACCTGCGACATCGATGCCCCCAGGGATTTCGCGGTGCGCCTGCGCATCAGCCTGCCACCCCAGATTGAGACAGGTCCAATACCGAATTAGTGTCAGATCCAGAGCAGAGTCGACTAGATCGGGGATGGGTGTGGAGCTGCGCTACCTGACCGCCTTCGTGGCGGTCGCCGAGGAGCTTCACTTCGGCCGCGCCGCCAAGCGCCTGCAGATGGCCCAGCCGCCGCTGAGCCAGCAGATCAGGCAGCTGGAGAAGGAACTCGGCGTGCGGCTGTTCGAGCGCAACACGCGGTCGGTGCGGCTGACCAACGCGGGGGAGTCCTTCCTCGAACCCGCGCGCACCGTCCTCGACGACGTCGACATGGCCGTCGGCGCGGCCCGGGCCGCCGGGCGAGGCGAACGCGGGCGGGTCACCGTCGGGTTCGCCGGAGCCTCCAGCCACGAGGCGCTGCCGGTGCTCACCCGTGCGGTGCGCGCCGCCCACCCGGGCCTGGAACTGGTGATGCGCGGGCAGACCTACGCCGACGTCGCCCTGGCCAAGGTCGCCGACGGAACGCTGGACCTCGGATTCGTCCGGATGCCGGTCAACCAGCCCGGCGTGAACACCCGCGTCATCGAGGTCGAAGAGCTCATCTGCGCCCTGCCCACCGACCACCGGCTGGCCGAGCTGGACCGCGTGCCGATCGCTGAACTCGCCGAGGAGCCCTTCGTCAGCTTCCCCTCCAACGCCGGGTCCACGCTGCGCGACGCGCTGGTCAAGGCGTGCGTGGCGGGCGGATTCACGCCGCGCGTGGTGCAGGAGGCGCCCGACTCCTACACGATCCTCGCCCTGGTGGCGGCCGGTGTCGGAGTCACGCTGACGCTGACCTCCTGCCAGCACATCCAGCAGACCGGCCTGGTCTACCGCCAGCTCGCGGGCCAACCGACCCGCTTGCGGGCGGCGCTGGCCTGGCGCGAGGACAACACCAACGCCGCGCTGCACACCGTCCTCGGCATCGCCGAAACCGCCCTGCCCACCCCCGATTGATCTGAGCGGCGTCTCAACGCGGCGTCGATTTCGTATTGGACGCCCCCGCGTTCGGCCTGCCACGGTTGCTGAGATCACACCGGGTTCGAAGGGGAACGCATGAGCAGCGCGCGCACGGCGAACCGTGCCGGGTTCGGGGCCTTCGTCGGCTCCACCATCGAATGGTTCGACTTCTACATCTACGGCACCGCCTCCGCGCTGGTCTTCGACGAGGTCTTCTTCCCCGAACTCGACGGTGCCCTGGGCACGCTGGTCGCCTTCGCGACGTTCTGGGTCGGCTTCCTCGCCCGCCCGATCGGCGGCGTCATCTTCGGCCACGTCGGAGACCGGTTGGGTCGCAAGAAGACCCTGGTCATCACGCTGCTGATGATGGGCATCGCGACCACCGCCATCGGACTGCTGCCCGGCTACGCCGAGATCGGGGTGTGGGCGCCGATCCTGCTGGTGTGCATCCGGATGGTGCAGGGCATCGGACTCGGCGGCGAGTGGGGCGGCTCGGTGCTCATCGCCTCCGAGCACGCCCCCAGGGGGAAGTCCATCCTCTACGGCGCCTTCGCCCAGCAGGGCTCGCCGGTCGGCAACACGCTCAGCACCGTCTGCTTCCTGCTGATCAGCGAGCTGCCCGAGCCCGACATGCTCAGCTGGGGCTGGCGCATCCCGTTCCTGGCCTCGGCCGCACTGGTCGTGGTGGGCCTGTTCATCCGGCTCCGCGTCACCGAATCCCCGGCGATGGAACGGCTCATCCAGGCCGAGAAGACCGCGAAGCTGCCGGTGTGGGAGGTCGTCCGCTCGCACCCGGGACTGCTGGCACTGGGCATCGGCGCCTGCACCATCGGCCTGTCGGCCACCTACTTCAAGTCGACGTTCGCGCTCGCGTGGGCCACCAGCGACCTCGGGTTCGCCAAGACCGACTTCCTGACGATCATCCTGACCGCCAACATCGCACAAATCCTCGTGCAGCCCTTCGGAGCCGTGATCGCCACCAAGATGCGCAGCCTGTCGCGCGCGGTGACGTTCATGCTGCTCCCGGAGGTCGTGCTGCTGCCGCTGATGTTCGTGCTCATCGGCACCGAGAACTACTGGCTGGCCATGGTCGGCGTCGCGGTGGCCACCGTGCCGCACTGCCTGTACTACGCGGCGATGGCCGGCATCCTCGCCGGCCGCTTCCCGGCCGAGGTGCGCTACACCGGGCTTTCGCTGTGCTACCAGCTCTGCGGCACGCTGCTCGGCGGAACCACCCCGGTCGTGGGCCAGTTCCTGCTGAGCGCGTCGGGCTCGATCAACCTTGTCATCGCCTACGCGCTGTTCCAAGTGCTGCTCACGCTCGGCTGCATGCTGTTGCTGCTGCGCCGGCCCAGTCATGACGAACGCGACGACCCGGGAGGCGAAGGTGACCAGAGCACGCTGGATCCGGCGGCCGGAAGGGTCCAACTGGGGTGACTTCGGGCCTGACGACACCTCGGGGCGGATGAACCTGCTGACTCCGCAGCGGGTCCGCGCGGCGGTGGCCGAGGTGCGCGAGGGCATCACGCACGCGCTGAGCCTCCCGCTGACCCTGCCGGGTGGGAACGGGTTGAACCCCAACCGGTTCCCACCGGTCCTGCGCCCCACCCGGCGCTTCGGCGAGATCAACTTCAACTACGAACTGCGCAGCAGGGTCGACGGCGCCACCGACGTGCTCTGCGACGACCTCGCCGTGCTCCACCTGCAGTACTCGACGCAGTGGGACTCCTTCGCCCACGCCGGAGCGCTGTTCGACGCCGACGGCGACGGGGTCCCGGAACCGGTGTTCTACAACGGGTTCCGGGCCGGTGCGGACGTCGTCGGGCCGTCCGAAGTGCACGACTCCGGGTTCGGCGGCCTGCACGAGCGCACCACCTCCACCGGCGGCGCGCTGGGCATCGACAACCTCGCGCGCACCGGGGCGCAGGGCCGTGGCGTGCTCATCGACCTGCGCAGGCACCTCGGCGAGGAACGCACGATCGTCGGCTACGACACCCTCGCCGAGATCATGGCCGCCGACGGGGTCGAGGTCGAGGAGGGAGACCTGGTCTGCCTGCACACGGGTTTCGCGCAGCGGCTCGTCGAGATGGGCGGCGACCCGGACCCGGACGTCCTGCACGGCGCGTGCGCGGCCCTGGACGGGCGCGACGAGCGCCTCCAGCAGTGGATCACCGACACCGGGCTGAGCGCGCTGATCGCTGACAACTACGCCGTGGAGAACCTGCCGTCACGCCCGGCCGACCCTCCGGCGCCCGAGCTGCCGCTGCACCACCACTGCCTGTTCAAGCTCGGCGTGCACCTCGGAGAGCTCTGGCACCTCACACCTCTCGCAGATGACCTCCACCGCCTCGCCCGCTCACGCTTCCTCCTCACGGCCCCACCCCTCAACCTCCCTGGAGCGGTCGGCTCCCCCACGACCCCCATCGCCACCCTCTGACCAGGATCGTTGCCGCAATCGGAACCCGGTGCGGGACGCGACGGGCGGGCGGGGTCGCCTTTGATCGGGCGCTTCAACCCACGAAAACGTCGCCCCTGAACACCGCCGCAATCAGGAACCCGAAGTCCCCTCGCGAGGGGTGGGGTGCGGAGGGTCTTCGGTGGTTGGTCGGGTTTCGGGCCAGTGGAGTTGCCGGTGGGAGTGGAAGTGGCGGTGTTCGCCCGTTGTGGGGTCGGTGAACTCGAGCGACCGGGCCAGGAGTTGGAGGGGGTTGGTGAAGTCGTCCGGGGACTTCTCGCGGACCTCGGGGTAGAGGTCGTCGCCGACGATCGGTAGGCCCAGGGAGTTGAGGTGGACCCGGAGCTGGTGGGTGCGGCCGGTGCGGGGGAGCAGGCGGTAGCGAGCCAGGTCGCCGCGGCGTTCGAGGAGTTCGACGCGGGTTTCGGCGTTCGGGGCGCCCGGTTCCTCGACGGCTGCCAGCACACCTCGGTGCTTGGTGATCCGGCTGCGGACCGTGCGGGGAAGCGCCAGTTCCGGGTCGTAGCCGGCGATGGCCTCGTAGGTCTTGCCGACCCGCCGGTCCTGGAAGAGTGCCTGGTACGCGCCGCGCAGCGCCGGGTCGACCACGAACAGCACCAGACCGGCCGTGGCGCGGTCCAGGCGGTGCGCGGGGGAGAGGTCCGGCAGGTCCAGCTGCCTGCGCAGGCGGATGAGCGCGGTTTCGGTGATGTGCCCGCCGCGCGGCGTGGTGGCCAGGAAGTGCGGCTTGTCCACGACCAGGATCTCCTCGTCCCGGTGCAGGACCTCCAGCTCGAACGGCACCGGCGTCTCCGGTGTGACGTCGCGGTGGAACCACACGAAACTGCCCGGCCGGTACGGGGACTCGTGCGCCAGCGGACCGTCCTGGGTGACGAACCGGCCCGCCCGCAGCATCTCGTCGATGCGGTCCTCCGCCAGCTTGGGGATCCGCTCGACGAGGAAGTCCCGGACGGTCGCCCACCGCCCGTCGGTGGGCAGGTGCAGCCGGACCGGGTCCAGGCCGTCGCGCTGGGGCAGCGGTGAGCGGAGCTTGCGGCGCATGGTCCGGCCAGCATAACCAGAGGTCACAGGTCCGTCGTGCAGCGGAGTGCATCCGCCCACCTCGGTCTGTGCGCGCAACTGCCCTGGCGTGCCAGTGCAGGGAAGACGTCAGCTGCGGGGTGCCGACCACGAGCCCGGCTGAGTCCTCACCCGGACGAGGCCCGGCAGACCGCGTACGTCGTCATCCCCGGACCTCCTCGGAGCCGCACCTCATCCCAGGAGCTTGGCGAGGAACCAGCCGACGCGGCTGACCTTGCGGATCTGCGGGTTGCCCTCGATGCCGTGGATCTCCCACTGCTGGCCGCACTCCGGGCACCGGTACAACCCGATCTGGGTGGGGACCTCGCACGGATGGCCGCGTCGACCTCGTCTCATCGGTCGATCTCACCACATCCGCGCTGCGCGGTGCAGTGAGAACCAGCCGCTGAATCGGTGACTTTGTACCTTACGGTCCGCATCGGGGCGTCCGTAGATTCGGCGACGTGAACACGACACGAGGAGTTCGAATCAGTCGCGGCACTCGCAGGCCGGGTCCTGGCACGCGTGGTTGAGACCGGGTAGCGGAGGAGTCTCCACCCGGTCCCCGCGGCCGATGGTCAACGCCGCGATCACCCCGCCTGCGGCGCACATCACGGCCGAGATGTGCAGCGCGGTCGCGAACCCAGGTCCCAGAGGTGCGCCGTCACCGGTGCCTGCCAGCCCGGCGACGACCGGCAGCACCGCCACCGCCAGCAGTCCGGCCAGGCGCGACACCGCGTTGTTGACCCCCGATGCGACGCCGCCCCGCTCCGGCCCGACCGAGCCCAGCACGGCCGCGGTCAGCGGAGCGACCGTGATCGACAGGCCCAATCCGAACACCAGCACGCCCGGCAGCACGCCGCCGAAGTAGGTCGCACCGGCCTCGGCGCCGGTCAGCAGCCACAACCCGGCAGCGCAGGCGAACGGACCGACCGTCATCAGCACGCGCGGACCCGTGCGCTGCGCGAGCGCACCCACCCGACCTGACAGCAGCAGCATGATGATCGTGATCGGCAGCGTGGCGATGCCCGTCTCCAAGGCCGAGTAACCCATCGTCTGCTGCAGCTGCAACGACAGCAGGAAGAGCGCGCCGCTGAGCGCCGCGTAGACCGTCAGCGTCACGAGGTTCGCGCCCGTGAATTGCGAGGACCGCAGCAACGACAGGGGCAGCAGCGGACTCGGGTGGCGCGCTTCCAGCCACGGGAACACCACGAGCGCGGTGGCTCCGACCACCGCAGCTGTGGTGGACGCGGTGTCCCACCCGGCGGTCGGGACCTCGATCAGCGCGAAGATCGTTCCCGTGAGCCCGACCGTGACCGCCACCGCGCCACCGATGTCCAGGTGTCCGGTGGCGTTCGGGTCCCGCGTCTCGGGAACGTGGCGCAGCGCGAGCAGCGCGGCGGCGGCGATCGGCACGTTGATGAAGAACACCCACCGCCACGACGCGGCGTCCACGAGCCACCCGCCCACGAAAGGCCCGATCGCCGAGGACACGCCGGTCAGCCCGGCCCAGCGGCCGACGGCCTCGCCGCGGTCGTCAGGGTCGATGGAGGCGTTGATCAGAGCCAGGCTGCCGGGGACCAGCAGGGCCCCGCCGACGCCCTGCGCCAGCCGCGCGATGATCAGCGCCTCGCCCGTGGGTGCCAGCCCGCAGCCCAGCGAGGCGAGGGTGAACACCACCAGCCCGATCGTGAACACGCGGCGGCGGCCGTAGCGATCGCCCAGCGCGCCGCCGAGCAGCAGCAGCGCGCTCAACGTGAGCAGGTAGGCGTCCAGCACCCACTGCAGGACGCGCAGTCCGCCGCCGACGTCGCGGCCGATGGCCGGCAGTGCCACGTTGACCACGGAACCGTCCAGGAACGCCACCCCCGAACCGAGGATGGTGGCCAGCAAGATCCAGCGGCCGGAACCGGAACGAAGAGCGACGGCGGTGGACACGCGCCGACGATAGGCCGCTACCCGGACACGGGCACGGCCAGGCCCTCGGCGGGCAGCGCCGAGGTGATCGCGTCGGCGGAGTAGCGCGCGAGCAGTCCCAGGCCCAACTGCGCACGACGCACCCGCTCGCGGCCCAGTGCGACGGCGGTGGAGGTGAGGTGGCTGCCGCTGGGGTAGATGTTCGGCGCGTTGCGCAGCCCGAACTTGACGTAGACCGGGGCCGCGACGCGCACGATCTCGGCGATCTCGAAGTGCCGGACGAACCCGCCCATGTCGTCCGGCGCTTCGACGTAGATGTCCAGCGGCAGGTCCGTGGCTGCCCGGATCGCCGCCAGCTGACCGAGGCTGAGATCGGTGGGCACGTTGTAGGTGTCGGCGCCCATGTCCTCGGCGATGCGCACCGAAGCCGGGTTCGCCAGGCCCATCTGGACGCTGATCTTGAACTGCAGGTCGGTGGGCAGGTCGCCTGCTTCGCGCATCGCGGAGGCGACCTTGAGCACGCCCAGGTCGGTGACGAGCACGCTGCGGATGCCGAATTCGGCCGTGCGGCGGATGTCCTCCAGCACGTGCACCAGCTGCTCGGTGCCGCGCGCCTGCGCGGCCACCGGCGCCCCGCCGGAGGACACCGCCATCGCGCTGGTGCCCCACCCGGCAAGCGGCCGGGCGAACAGGCTCAGCTCGACCGACCGCTCGGCGGCGGCGGAGGCCATGGCGGCGAGTTCGTCGTCGGTGAGCAGCATGCCGCCGCTGCCTTGGGAGATCCGGTGCACCAGCACGCCGCGGGCGTCGGCCTCGGCGAGCACCGCGTCGAGCACCTCGGGGCCTTCGGTGCTGGGGATCTCCACCCGGTACTGGGCGCCGTCGGGAAATCTCTTCCCGCTGGTGGCCGCGGTGTCGTCGGTGGGCAGACCCAGGGATCGCAGGAAGTCACGTGTCTGGCGCACCTGTGAAGTCTCCGTTCGATATTCCGAACAACGTTCGTAGAATCGTATGGTCGGAATGAAGCGGAGGTCAATACGCCGTCGATATCAGGTACGATGTTCGAAATACCGGTCAACTCGGGGTTGGCCTCGAAGCGGAAGGAGTGCCAGCGTTGGCACGAGCGGTACCGGCCGTGGAACGGGCGTTCGACGTCCTCGAACTGTTCCTGGAGGCCGACGAACTCAGCGCCCCGGAGATCACCGCGCAGCTCGGGCTGCCGCGCACCACGGTGCACGAGCTGGTCGGCACGCTCAACGAGCGGGGCTACCTGATGCCCACCGGGCGCGCCACCAACAAGTACCGGCTGGGCGTGCGCAGCTTCCAGCTGGGGTCGGCCTACGCCGAGCGGCTGGACCTGGCCCGGGAGGGGCAGCTGGTCGCGGAGGAGATCGCCGAGCGTTGCCAGGAGACCGTGCACGTGGGCGTGCGCGAGGGCGCCGACGTGCTCTACGTCTCCAAGGTCGACAGCAGCCACCCGGTCCGGATGGTCTCGGCCGTCGGGCGCAGGCTCCCGGCGCACTGCACGGCGCTGGGCAAGACGCTGTTGGCCTCGTTGCCGCGCGCCGAGGTGGACGAGATCTACAGCGGCCACAAGCTCGACGCGATGACCGAGCACAGCATCACCAACCGCAAGACGCTGCGCAGGGAACTCGACGAGATCGCCGAGGACGGCGTGGCCCGCGAGTACTGCGAGTCCAACGATTCGGTGGCGTGCGTCGCCGCTCCGGTGCGCGACACCAGCGGTGAGGTCGTCGCGGCCATGAGCATCTCGGTCCCGATCCTGCGCTGGAACGACGAGACCGAGGCCGCACTGCGCGACCTCGTCCGGGACGGTGCGACCGCGTTGTCCGAAAGGCTCGGCCACACCGCCTGAAGGACCACGTGAACCACGACGAGGTGGGCCTCCTGCTCGCGGGAGGCCCACCTCGGCTCCTGCGAGCCTGGAGGAGCGCCTTCGCCGCGTTCTGAGGACGAGCCCGGCGATCAGCGCCGGACGATGACCACCGGGCACTTCGAGTGCAGCGCGGAGCGCTGGCTCACCGAGCCCAGCAGCGCGCCGTAGAAGCTGCCGTGGCCCCTGCTGCCCACGACCAGCAGATCGGCCTCGGTGGAGGCGTCGATGAGGGCCTGCGCGGCGTGGCCGTGCACGAGCACGCGCTCGATGGTCACCTCCGGCGTGGCCTGCCTGAACTCCCCGACGGTGTCGTCCAGGCATTGCCGGGCGGAGTCCTCGAAGTCGTCGGGCGGCATCGGACCGCCTTCCCAGGAGTAGAAAGCGGGGAATTCCCAGGCGCTGATCGCGCGCACCGTCGCACCGGTGAGCTTGGCCTGTTCGAGCGCCCAGCGCATCGCGCACTTCGAGGGTTCCGATCCGTCGACGCCGA
The DNA here is from genome assembly GCF_004348445.1 of Saccharopolyspora aridisoli. GTDB lineage: Bacteria > Actinomycetota > Actinomycetes > Mycobacteriales > Pseudonocardiaceae > Saccharopolyspora > Saccharopolyspora aridisoli. Next base: position 70,156 of record NZ_SMKV01000022.1, read on the forward strand.
CGACGATCCTGCCGTGCTCCGTCATGACGACCTCCCGCGTTGGCCCTGCCTCCATGGAAGTACGCGAGCCTGATCCGCGTCCAGTCCGACGGTGTTGGTGCGGCGTGTCGACCCCGCCATCCCCGTACCGGGTAACCCGAACGGGTTTAGGGGGCCGGATACCGTTGTGATCGTCGATCTCGGTCGGTTACCGATGAGGAGCACCCGTGCCAACAACCGACGAGGAGCGACATGGCCTCCAGCCAAACCGGGCGGTACCTGGTCCTGCTCGATGATGACTCGACCATCATCGGCACCCGAGAGGTGACCCGCTTAACCGGGATCCGATGCGCCAACACCGCCGACGCGGCGGGCGCGGCACCCGGCGAACTGTTCAGCGGTGCAGGCGGAATCGTGCTGAACCAGCTCGGAATCGCCCTGATCGACGCCGACGAGGAGCAGTTCGCCCACCTCCAGCGCGCGGCGGGTGAAACCGGCCCGATCGCCGGGATCGAGGCCGAGCGCAGAGTTTTCGCCATCGGCGAGCCGACGCCGCCGCCGGAGGGCGAGTTCACCTGGGGACTTCAGGCGGTGCGCGCCGACGCCGCCGCCGCGACCGGAGCCGGAGTGCGGGTCGCCGTGCTCGACACCGGCCTGGACGAGCAGCACCCCGACTTCGCCGGCCGCGACATCGTCACCGGCGAGTTCGTCGAGGGCCAGAGCGCCCACGACGGCCACGGGCACGGCACCCACGTCATCGGCACCGCGTGCGGGCCGCGCACCTCGCAGGCCGGACCCGGCTACGGCATCGCGCACGAGGCCAGCATCTACGCGGGCAAGGTCCTCGGCGACGACGGATCGGGCTCGGACAGCGGGATCCTGTCCGGCGTCGAGTGGGCGATCTCCAACGGCTGCTCGATCGTGTCCATGTCGCTGGGCTCGCCCACCGAACCCGGCGCGCCGTACTCGGAGGCGTTCGAGCGCGTCGCGCGTCGCGCCCTGGAGCGCGGGACCCTGATCATCGCCGCGGCCGGCAACGAGAGCCAGCGCTCGGCGGGCGTCATCGCTCCGGTCGGTCACCCGGCCAACTGCCCGTCCGTGATGGCCGTGGGGGCGGTGGACTCGCAGATGCAGATCGCCGACTTCTCGTGCGGCACCGTCGACGAGGTCGGGCAGGTCGACCTGGCCGCACCCGGCGTGGACGTCTACTCCAGCTGGCCCGGCGCTGAGCGCTACCGCAAGCTCAGCGGCACCAGCATGGCCACCCCGCACGTCTCCGGCATCGCCGCGTTGCACGCCCAGCAGTCGCCGGACCGCGCGCGTGCGCTGTGGACGCGGTTGACCCAGTCGGCCCGCCGGTTGCCGCTACCGGCCACCGACGTCGGCGCCGGGCTCGTGCAGGCGCCCTGAGAGGTGAGGTCGGGCGGCGGATCAGTCCTCGTCGGCCAACTCGTCCTCGATCGCCCGAGCCGCCGCCCGCGTGCAGTTGCCCAGGTCTTCGGCCGCGGCGGCGGCCTGGTCGAGCGCCACGTGCACATCGGGCGGTTGGGAGCCGCCACCGCCACTGTCGGCCGCGAACAGGTCGAGCTGCCGGGCCAGGCGGGCGCTGGCCGCGCTGAGGTCCAGCAGCGCGTCGCGGGCCCTCGCCGCCTCCGCTGGAGTGCCCGCGATCGCGCGGGTGCCCTCGTGCAAGCGCTGACCGGCGACGCTGATCATGTCGGCGCTCGCGTTGACGTCCTGCCAACTCGTGGATCGTGCGCTCATCATCATGCTCTCCGGTGTCGAACAGGAAGGCGGCGTGACCCGGCCCGGTTACTTGCCGGGCAGCCTCGGACTACCCGCGAATACCGGAGGTCAAGCATCCGCGCACCGCCCGCGAGACCAGCACCACACCGGCCGCACGCGCGGCGACCGCCAACCGGCGCGAGACGGGCACGGCGATGCGCCTGCCGAACACGTCGTAGCCGGAAGCGACCACGTGGTCGAGGATCTCCGCGTAGAGCACCGCCGCCGTGCGCACGCACGGACGCGACTCCGGTGCCAGCAGCGCGATGCCCGGCTCGGCGGCCCGGTAGTGCGCCCGGGTCCGCGCCACCTGGTCGGCCAACGCGCGCCGCACCGGCCCGTCGGCCCGTCCGCGCGCGCGGCACCACAGCAGCCGCTCCCGGTCCACGCCGAACGCGGCCAGCTCGTCGGCCGGGAGGTAGACGCGCCCCCGGTCCAGGTCCTCGCCCACGTCGCGCAGGAAGTTCGTCAGCTGGAACGCCACGCCCAGCGCGGCGGCGGCAGCGCGTGCCTCAACCGGCGGACCGACCGTGCCCAGCACCGGCAGCAGCTGCAAGCCGATGACCGCGGCCGAGCCGTGGATGTAGCCCTCCAGCTCGGCGCGGGTGGTGTAGGAGGTGACGGTGAGGTCCATCCGCATGGAGGCCAGGAAGTCCTCGAACAGCACCGGATCGACCTGGTGGCGCTCCACGGTGTCGACCAGCGCGGCCAGCACCGGGTGCTCGCTGGTCCCCGACTTCAGCGCCAGGCTCAGCCGCTCTTCGAGCAGGTCGAGCCGTTCGGCCCGCAGCGCGGCCGAGTCCTCGCCCAGCTCGTCGACGATGTCGTCGACCCAGCGCGCGAAGCCGTAGAGCGCGTGCACCGCGGGTCGCCGATCCGGCGGCAGGAGGCGGGTCGCCAGGAAGTAGGTGCGCCCGTGCTCGGCGTTGAGGGTCCGCGACCGCAGGTAGGCGGGGCGCAGTCCGGGCGGTACGCCGGCGGAGTCGAGTTCACGGCGTGCTCCCACCGCCGACCAGGCACCCGCGTCCATGCGCTGAATCTCAGCACACCGCGCCCGGTCCGGTGCCGTCGGTAGCGCCGCTCGGTGAACCCGGTCACGTGCTGGGACCGCCGGGCACGACCCGCATCCACAGCAGGTGCGCCCGGCGGCCTCCCACACGCGGGATCCCCTCTGCTTCCCGCGCGCCCGTGGGCGAGAACCAGGCTGCCCACGTGTTCGGGACCGACCCGGGGTGTGGCCATGGCGCGAGGTCGCGGAACCTCTTCCCCGCGTCCCCGACCTGCGGCGTTGCTCCCGTCACCACAGATGTGGTGATCAGGACGCCCTGCGCGACCCCTGCTCGGCTTCGGCGACGGCCTGTTCGAGCTCGGCGCGCTTCATCTTCGACCGGCCCTTGATGCCCAACTGCTTGGCGCGGTCGTCGAGCTCGGCCTTGGTGAGCTCCGAGAGGTCTTCGGACGGAGCGGGCTTGCGGCCCTTGCGGGCCTCGTCGACGCTGCGGCGCAGCGCCTCGGTGAGGTCGATGACGTCGGTGGGCTGCGGCGGGGCCTCGGCCGCCTGCACCTCGCCGCCGCGCGCCTTCTCGGCCAGCAGCGCCTCGACGCGTTCGGTGTAGGTGTCGGAGTACGCCTCGGGCTGCCACTCACCGCTCATCGACTCGATGATCGTGGTGGCCATCTGGAGCTCCTTGTCCGTGGGCTTGGACTGCTCGGGCTGGTCGCCTACCAGATCGGCCGGGTCGCGGATCTCGTCGGCGAAGTACAGCGTGTTGAGCGCCAGCACGTCGGAGTCGGCGCGCACCGCCGTCAGGTACTGCTTGCCGCGCAGCACGAACGTGGCGATCCCGGCCTGCCCGGTCTGCTCCATCGCGCGCCGCAGCAGGTTGTACGGCCGGTAGTGCTCCTTGGAGTTGGGCGCCAGCCAGTAGGTCTTCTGGAAGTGCACCGGGTCGATCTCGCCGAGGTCGACGAACGTGCTGATGTCGATGGTGCGCGAACGCCCCGGCGCGATCTCGTCGAGTTCGGACTGCTCGACGGTGATGATCCCGTCGCCGTGCTCGCGCCCCTTGACGATGTCGTTGTAGCCGACCTCGTCGCCGGTGGTCTCGTTGACCCGCTTGTAGCGGATCCGGTCGGCGGTCCCGCGCTGGTACTGGTGGAACTGGATCGTGTGGTCCTCGGTCGCCGCGTACAGCCCGACCGGAATGGTCACCAGGCCGAAGTTGATCGACCCGGTCCAGATCTTGCGCGGCATGGTGTGCCTCCCATCGCCCGGCGCCTGCTCCCACGATGAGGTGGCGGCCGCAAGATCGCAGCGCTCAGCGCACCAGGCGGTGGGTGCCGTCCGGGAGCCTGCGGGTGCGGCCGCGGCGAGCGAGCATCTCCAACAAGGGAACCGCGACGCGCCGCGTGGTGTCCAGCGCCCGCTTGGCCTCGCTGAGGGTGAAGGGCTCGGCCAGTTCCGCGAGCCGGGGCAGCGCGGTGCGCTCGGCGTCGGGCAGCAGCGCCAACCCTGGGCCCAGTCGCAGCAGCGCACCGGTGCGCTCGGCGGCGGCGAGCTCGCGATCCCCGATGCCGAGTTCGGCCAGCTCCTCGGCGGTGGGCGCGCGGAACGGGTGCTCCCGCAGCCCGCTGCGGATCGCTTCCACGGCGCGCGCGACCCGGTCGGGCAGCGCGGTGGTGCCGTCGCTGAGCCGGCCGGCCGCCAGGTGCAGGCGCGCTTCGGCCGCGATGCCGGCCAGCAGTGCCCGATCCGGGAGGTCCAGGGCGCGGGCGGCGGCCCCGGAGGGCATGCCCTCGTGCAGCGGGTGCGCGCGCCGGTGCTCGGCGAACACCTCGCGCAACCTCGCGGCGAGTTCGGCTCGGTGCTGCGCGGACACCAACCACGGACCTGCGGTGGACGGGGTGGCGCCCATCGCGGCCAGCTCGTCGGCCCGCACGATCCCGCGCCGTCGCAGCTCGTCGGCCCAGTCCGGTGTTCCGTCCATGCCGGAGAGGACTTCGGCGCGCAGTCGGGCGGCGCCTCGGCGGCGCAGCGGGGGAGGCCGCACGTCGAGGACGGTGATCCCGCCGCGCACCTGGTGCCCGCCGGGGTCGCGCAGCAGCGCGCGGTCGCCGATCCGCAGCGGCAGCGCCTCCTGCAACGTCAGCCGGGCGGTGTCGGTGCCCAGCGGGCGGACCCGCGCGGGCACGGCGGCGGAACCGATGTGCAGCACCAGCTCTCGCGGCACGCCCCCCGCCGGGTGCAGGCGCACGTCGAGGACGTCTGTGGTCAGCCAGCGTCCGGGGGTGATCAGGGCGTGACCTCGCCGGACCTGGTCGAGGTCCACTCCGCGCAGGTTGACCGCCACCCGCGCGGGAGCGGAAATCGATTCCTCGGCGGTGCCCAGCGCGTGCAGCGCCCGCACCGGGGCGTCGAGCCCGGACGGGGTGATGGCCAGCTGGTCGCCGACGCGCACCGCGCCGCCCTGCAGGGTTCCGGTCACGACCGTGCCTGCGCCTCGGATGACGAAGGCGCGGTCGATCCACAGCCGCACGTCGGCGTCGGCATCGGCGGGCGGAAGCCGGTGCAGCATCGCGTCCAGGGCCGCGGCGAGCTCGTCGAAACCGGCGCCGGTGCGACCGCTGACCAGCACCGACGGGATCTCCGCCAGGCTCGTTCCGCGCAGCCGGCGCCGAGCCTGCTCCAGCGCGGGCCGGGGATCGGCGAGGTCGCTGCGGGTGATGACCAGCAGCCCGTCGGAGACCCCCAGCGCGTGCAGCGCGTCGAGGTGCTCATCGGACTGCGGCATCCAGCCCTCGTCCGCGGCGACCACGAACAGCACCGCGGGCACCGGGCCGACCCCGGCGAGCATGTTCGGCACGAACCGCTCGTGGCCCGGCACGTCGACGAACGCCACCGAGCAGCCGTCGGCCAGCTCGGTCCAGGCGAAGCCGAGGTCGAGCGTCAGGCCTCGCCGCCGTTCCTCCGCCCACCGGTCGGTTTCCATGCCGGTGAGCCGCCGGATCAGCGTGGACTTGCCGTGGTCGACGTGCCCGGCCGTGGCCACCACGCGCATGGGCACCTCCTAGTGCGCGGCCAGCACCGCGCGCCGCAACGCCTCGTCGTCGTCGGGGTCCAGGGCGAACAGGTCGAGCAGGCAGCGGTTGCGCTCCACGCGCGCCATCACCGGCGGTTCGCCGAGGCGCAGCTGCTTGGCGAACCGCGCAGGCAGCGCCACAGCCGCGCTCGGGAGCACCACCCCGGGCGCCCCACCGCCGCCGACGCTGGCGCCGGAGTCGACCGCCTCGGCGGGAATCCCGGCCGCTGCCAGCGAATCCGCCAGCGCCGCAGCGCGTTCGGCCAGGCCGGAGCGGTGCAGCGCCTCGGCGACCGGCGGGCGCGGCCCGCGCACGGTGGCCTCCAACGCGGCCAACGTCAACTTGTCGACTCGCAGCGCGCGAGCCAAGGGATGGCGGCGCAACCGCTGCACGACGTCCGCGCGGCCCAGCAGCAGACCGCACTGCGGGCCGCCGAGGAGCTTGTCGCCGCTGGCGATGACCAGATCAGCCCCATCGGCCAGCGTCGACGCCGCGTCCGGTTCGCCGGGCAGCGCCGGATCCGGCCGCAGCAGCCCCGAACCGATGTCGGCCACCACGGGCACGCCGAGCTCGCGCAGCTCGGCCACCCCGACCTCGGCGGTGAAACCGCTGATCACGAAGTTCGACGGATGGATCTTGAGGGCGAAACCGACGTCGTCGCCCAGCGCCTGCCGGTAGTCGTCGAGCCGCACTCGGTTGGTCGTGCCGACCTCGCGCAAGCGCGCGCCGGTGGAGGTCAGCAGCTCGGGGATGCGGAAACCGTCACCGATCTCCACCATCTCGCCGCGCGAGAGGATGATCTCCCGGCCGGTCGCCAGCGCGGTGGCCGCCAGGGCGAGCGCCGCCGCGCCGTTGTTCACCAGGTGCGCGTCCTCGGCTCCGGGCACCGCGTCCAGCAGCGCCTCGATCGCCGAGGCGCCGCGACGGCCCCGATCACCGGTGTCGAGGTCCAGTTCCACGTCGGTGGTGCCTGCCGCCACGTCGAGGGCTTCGCGCGCCGCGCGCGACAGCGGCGCGCGCCCGAGGTTGGTGTGCAGCAGCACCCCGGTCGCGTTGATCACCGGTCGCATGCCGGATGCAGAACGAGGCAGCGCGGCAAGCGTTTCCGCCACGACGCGCTCCGGTTCCAGCAATCCGTCCCGCGCCCGCTGCGCTACCTCTCGAACGGTCCGGGCGACCAGCCGATGCCCCAGGCGCTCCACCGCTGCGGCCACGCCCGGATCGGCCAGCACGCGGTCGGTTCCCGGAACAGCACGCCGCCGATCACCCATGCCCCCCACCATAGGAAGCCACCCACCTCTCCGCCCGCCAACGCCCCTCCCGGCGCGGCCCGGGTCCCGGATGCCAGTGGGATGCCGGGTCCGACTTCCGTCGAAATTCGGGTGTTGGCGGAAGTTCGGGTGGTTGCGGGGTTCGATCGGGCGGGACTGTGACAACAGTCGTTGACAACGTGGTTAGGCTTCGCGCATGAATGGCGCATCGCTGCGGGACAGCACCAGCCAACGGCTCGAAACCGCTGACCGGCTGGGATTGGCCGTGCAGGTGCACGGACCGCCGGACGCGCCGACCGTGCTGGCGGTCCACGGATACCCGGACAACCACACCCTCTGGGACGGAGTGGTCGCCGCGCTGTCCGACCGGTACCAAGTGGTCACCTACGACGTGCGCGGAGCAGGCGAGTCGGACCGACCCGCGACCACCGACGGCTACCACGTCGACCAACTCGCCGACGACCTGTTCCGCGTCGCCGACGCCGTCAGCCCGGATCGGCCGGTGCACCTGCTGGCGCACGACTGGGGATCGGTGCAGTCCTGGCACGCCGTCACCGAACCGCGCGCCGCCGAGCGAATCGCCTCCTACACCTCGATCTCCGGCCCGGGCCTGGACCACTACGGCCGGTGGCTGCGCTCGAAAATGCGCCTCAACCCGCGAGATCTGCGCGAACTGGCCACGCAGCTGGCCTTCTCCGCCTACATCGCGTTCTTCCAGCTGCCCGCCGCGCCCGAGCTGGCCTGGCGCAGCGGCATCATGCCCAAGCTGATCTCGACCCTGCAACGCCTCGACCCCAAGGCCGCCGGAAGGCCCACCCGCCCGGTCACCGCAGACGGCATCAACGGCCTGGAGCTCTACCGCGCCAACGCCGGACGCCTCGGCGATCCGGTCCGGCGGCGCACCAGCGTCCCGGTGCAGGTCCTGGCGCCCACCGGCGACCCGTTCGTCTCGACGCCGCTGCAGACCCAGGTCGAGGGCCTGGCCGACGACCTGCGGGTGCGTCGGCTCCCGGGCGGTCACTGGCTGCCGCGCAGCCGTCCCGAACTCGTGGCCCGCTGCGCCGCCGAACTCATCGACCACGTCGAAGGCGGTGGTCATACCCGAGGACTGCGCCGCGCCCGGGTCCGGCCGGGACGGGGTGAGTTCGCCGACCAGCTCGTCGTCATCACCGGCGCGGGCAACGGCATCGGCCGGGCCACCGCGCAGGCCTTCGCCGAAGCCGGAGCGCACATCATCGCCGCCGACGTCGACGAGAAGGCCTTGCGCGGCACCGCCGACCTGCTCGGCGACGCCGCCACCACCTACCGCGTGGACGTCACCGACCGGACCGCGATGAGCGACTTCGCGCTGCGCGTGCGAACCGAACTCGGAACCCCGGACGTGGTGATCAACAACGCCGGGATCGGCCTGGCCGGGTCGTTCCTGGACACCAGCGTCGCCGACTGGGAGAGCGTGATCGACGTCAACCTCTGGGGCGTCATCCACGGCTGCCGCCTGTTCGGCCAGCAGATGGTCGAGCGCGGCGAAGGCGGCCGGATCATCAACGTGGCCTCCGCCGCGGCCTACCTGCCGTCCCAGGTGCTGCCCGCCTACAGCACCACCAAGGCCGCCGTGGTGCGGTTGAGCGAGTGCCTGCGCGTCGAGCTGGCGGCCGAGGGGATCAAGGTCACCGCGGTGTGCCCGGGAATGGTCAACACCGGCATCACCACCAGCAGCCGCTTCGCGGGCACCGACGACGCCGAGCAGGCCAAGCGCAGGCGCGCCGCCACCGAGCTCTACCAGCGCCGCGACTACAGCCCCCAGCGCGCCGCCGAGGAGGTCCTGCGCGCGACCCGCCGGGCTCCGGCCATCGCACCGGTGACGCCGGAAGCGCGTGCCGGACTGGTGCTGTCGCGGCTGACCCCGCGACTGCTGCGCGCCGCAGCACGGGCCGACCTCATGCCCAAGTAGGAGGAGGCATGCCGCAACTCGACCCCGGTGACCCCGACCGCGTCGCGCTGCACGCACGCGACGTGGAGTTCGACTGGTCCCAGCTGCCGATGCACTGGATCCCCGGCGAGCCGTTCGCCACGCACTGGGTGAACTTCCTGCACCTGGTGCTGCCGGAGGGCGAGCGCTGGTTCGTCGAGGTGTTCAAGCAGGCACTGCCCCTGATCAACGACGAACGACTGGCCGAGGACGTGCGCGGTTTCGTCGGCCAGGAGGCCGTGCACGCCGAATCGCACCAGGGCGTCATCGACCACTTCGACGCACACGGCCTCAACACGCGGCCGTTCGTCGACCAGGTCCGCTGGATGTTCCGCAAGACCCTCGGGGACCGGCCGCTGCACGGCAAGCGCGCCGAGTCCTGGCTGGTGCAGCGGCTGGCGCTGATCGCCGCGATCGAGCACTTCACCGCCTTCCTCGGCCAATGGGTGCTCGACGCCGAGGAGCTCGACTTGGCGGGCGCCGACGAGACGATGCTGGACCTGCTGCGCTGGCACGGCGCCGAGGAGGTCGAGCACCGCGCGGTCGCCTTCGAGGTCTACCAGCACGTCCACGGCCGGTACTGGCAGCGCTGCCTGTCGATGCTGCTGGCGACGGCGGTGCTGACGACGCTGTGGGTGCGCGGGATGCGGTTCCTGATGGCCGCTGACCCGGTGCTGCGCGGCAGGCGCACGCCCCGCTGGCGCGACCTGGTCCGCACCGGGCGTCTCGGACTCACCCCCAGCTACCGGGCGCTCTTCGGCGCGATCCCCGCGTTCTTCCGCCCCGGTTACCACCCGTCGCAGCACGGTTCCACGGCGCAGGCGGTGGAATACCTGGCGAGCTCACCGGCGGCGCTGGCGGCAGGGCGCTAGATGACCACCGAGCGACAGTCGCGGCCCGACCGGATGACGCGCGTGCTGCACCGGGTCGTCAGCGGAGTGGAATGGCTGCACCGCAACAGCCGTCGGCACGCCGGACCACCCCGTCCCGTCAACCACGACCTCCCGCTGGTGATCTCCGAGATCAGGGCTGAGGCCGACGGTGTCCGCAGCCTGCGGTTGACCCGGCCCGACGGCGGCACGCTGCCCTCCTGGAAGCCGGGCGCGCACCTGGACGTGCTGCTGCCGTCGGGCCGGAAGCGGCAGTACTCGCTGTGCGGTCCGCCGGGGGAGCGGCGGTACTACCGGATCGCGGTGCGGCGACTCGCCGACGGAGCGGGCGGATCCCGGGAGATCCACGACGAGCTCGCCGAGGGCGACCGGATCGTGGCGCGCGGCCCGCGCAACGCGTTCCCGTTCGTAGCCGGGCGCTCCTACCTGCTCGTCGCGGGCGGCATCGGCATCACACCGATCCTGCCGATGGTCCGCACCGCCGCGACGCGCGGAGCCGACTGGCGGCTCGTCTACACCGGACGTTCCCGCGCGTCGATGCCGTTCCTTGACGAGCTCGCCGGCCTGCCCGCCGACCGCGTGTGGATCCGGCCCGACACCGAGTTCGGCATCCCCGCCGCGGGTGGCGAACTGCTCGCGCACGCCCCGCTGGGCGCCTCGGTCTACGCCTGCGGTCCGGTGCCGATGATCACAGCGCTCCGGCTGGGTCTGCCCGGGAGCACCGCGAGAGGTCTGCACTGGGAACGCTTCTCAGCACCACCGATCGTCGACGGACGGGCCTTCACCGTGGAGCTGACCCGCAGCGGACGCACCGTCGAGGTGCCCGCCGACCGCACCGCACTGGAAGCGATCGGCGAGGTGCTGCCCGAGGTCGCCTACTCGTGCCGCCAGGGTTTCTGCGGCACCTGCCAGGTCCCGCTGCTGTCCGGCCAGGTGCGCAGGCGCGGACGGGCGCGCGGTGACGAGGTGGCCATCTGCGTGGATCGAGGGCAGGGGCACATCGCCGTCGACCTGTGAAGCCCCGGTCGGGGGACCGGAGGGGAAGCGGGGCCGCCCGGTGGCGGGGTGCAGCCGGGCGGCCCCGCGAAAATCGCTTCTGCGGCCGAAGCGCGGGCCGTAGGGTCGTGGGAGGCGACCTGGGAGGCACCGTGGAACTCGAAGGCCTGACCGAGATCACCTCGACCGGCGAGCTGGAAGAGGTGGTCGGCGCACCGCTGCAGCGGGTCATGGACAAGCAACGGCCCGCGCTGCACGCGCTGGACCGCGAGTGGCTCGCCGCATCACCGTTCTGCCTGGTGGCGACCTCCGACGCCGAGGGTCGGTGCGACGTCTCGCCGAAGGGCGACCCGGCCGGGTTCACCCACGTCCTGGACGACACGACCATCGCCATCCCGGAACGCCCCGGCAACCGCCGGGTCGACGGGTTCCGCAACGTGCTGGCCAACCCGCACGTCGGACTCCTCTACTTCATCCCGGGCCGTGGAGACACGCTGCGGATCAACGGCCGTGCCCGGCTGCTGCGCGACGCACCGTTCTTCGAGCGCATGGTCGTCAAGGGTCACCGCCCGAGCGTGGTGCTCCTGGTGGAGGTCGAGGAGGTCTTCCACCACTGCTCCAAGGCGTTCCTGCGTTCCGGGCTGTGGGACAGCCAGACCTGGGACCCCGGGGCCGTGCCCTCCCGAGCGCACATCGCCAAGAACCTCGAGCGCCCGAACGATTCGATGTCCGAGCTGGAGCACTACTACTCCGACGAGCGCTACGCCAAGCTCCTCTACGACGCGACGGTCTGACCGCCAGCCGCGTCGGCGGAAGCGCGCCGGGGTGATGGCGTAGTAGCGGCCGAACCAGCGGGTCAGGTGGTTCAGCCGCGACCTGCCCACCGCGATCTACTCGCACGGCATGTTCAGCACCGGCGACGACACCGACAACCGCGGCGTCGTCGCCGAACGCCCCACCGACGAGCTCGACCTGGTCGGCTTCGCCGTGCACGGACCGCGCAACGCCGTGGACGAGGTCTGCGGAGGACTCGCTGTGCACCCCTGAGCATGTGTGCGAGATCGACGAGGTGGGTAGCCTGCGGTCATGGTGGCCACGTGGCTGAACTGGCCGGTGCTGCGGCAGCTCACCGGCCCCGACCGGCTGGCCCGAGGTCCGGCGGCCCGGTCCCGGAGCACCGACCAGATGCGGGCGCGCACCAGCGACGCCGAGAACGTCACGCGCTCGGTGTGCCCCTACTGCGCGGTGGGCTGCGGCCAGCGGATCTACACCTCCGGCGGACGGGTCACCCAGATCGAGGGTGACCCGGATTCGCCGATCAGCCGAGGCCGGTTGTGCCCCAAGGGCTCTGCCTCGCGCGAACTGGTCACCTCACCGCTGCGCGAGACCAAGGTGCGCTACCGGCGCCCGCACGGCACCGAGTGGGAAGACCTCGACCTGGACACCGCGCTGGACATGATCGCCGACCGGGTGCTGACCACCCGGGACGCCACCTGGGAGGACGCCGACGCCGACGGCAGGCCGCTGCGGCGCACGATGGGCATCGCGAGCCTCGGAGGAGCGACCCTCGACAACGAGGAGAACTACCTCATGAAGAAGCTCTACACCGCCCTCGGCGCGATCCAGGTGGAGAACCAGGCGCGCATTTGACACTCCTCCACGGTGCCCGGTCTGGGCGCCTCCTTCGGGCGTGGCGGCGCCACCACCTTCCAGCAGGACCTCGCCGAATCGGACTGCATCCTCATCCAGGGCTCGAACATGGCCGAAGCCCACCCGGTCGGGTTCCAGTGGGTCATGGAGGCCAAGAACCGCGGCGCCACGATCATCCACGTCGACCCCCGCTACACGCGCACCTCGGCGGTGGCGCACAAGCACCTCGCGCTGCGGGCCGGGAGCGACATCGCCTTCCTCGGAGGGCTGATCAACCACGTGCTGACCCGCGAGGCCCACTTCCACGACTACGTCGTCAACTACACCAACGCGTCGATGATCGTCGGCGAGGACTTCCGCGACACCGAGGACCTCGACGGCGTCTTCTCCGGCTTCGACCTCGACGCCGGTGCCTACGACACCAGCTCGTGGCAGTACGAGGGCAGCCACGCCGTTCCGCCCGTGGGCGGGCACGGCCCCGAACAGGCGCCGAGCACCCGGCACAGCCGTGAGCGCCAGAGCAGCCGCCCGGAACGCACCGGATCGGGCGGACCCGTCTACCACGGCCGCCCCGACTCCGATCCGTCGCTGCAACACCCGCGTTGCGTGTTCCAGCTGCTCAAGCGGCACTACGCCCGCTACACCCCGGACGTGGTGGAGGAGATCTGCGGGATCTCCCAGGACGACTTCGCATGGGTCGCCGACCAGCTCGTCGCCAACTCCGGACGCGACCGGACCTCGGCCATCGCCTACGCCGTGGGCTGGACCCACCACACCGTCGGGGTGCAGTACATCCGGGCGGCCTCGATCCTGCAGCTGCTGCTGGGCAACATCGGCCGGCCGGGCGGCGGCATCCTCGCGCTGCGCGGGCACGCCAGCATCCAGGGCTCCACCGACATCCCGACCCTGTTCAACCTGCTGCCCGGCTACATCCCGATGCCGCACGCCCACGCCGACACCGACCTGGAGTCCTTCGTCGCCGACGACGAGCAGGCCTGCGGCTACTGGGCCAACATGCGCTCCTACCTGGTCAGCCTGCTCAAGGCCTGGTGGGGTGAGCACGCAACCGCCGACAACGACTTCTGCTTCGACCGGCTGCCCCGGCTCACCGGCGACCACGGCACCTTCCAGACCGTCCTCGACCAGATCGAGGGCCGCTGCAAGGGCTACTTCGTCATCGGCGAGAACCCCGCCGTGGGCACCGCCAACGCGCGCCAGCAGCGCAGGGGTCTGGCCGCGCTGGACTGGCTGGTGGTGCGCGACCTCAACATGATCGAGACCGCCACCTTCTGGAAGGACGGTCCCGAGATCGAGACCGGCGAGATGCGCACCGCCGACATCGGCACCGAGGTCTTCTTCCTGCCTGCCGCCGCGCACTCCGAGAAGGACGGCACCTTCACCAACACCCAGCGGCTCCTGCAGTGGCACCACAAGGCCGTCGAACCCACCGAAGACCAGCGCAGCGACCTGTGGTTCTACTACCACCTCGGCCGCCGCATCCGGGACAAGCTCAGCGGCGAGACCGAACGCGACCGCGCCCTGCTGGAGCTGACCTGGGACTACCCGACGCACGGCGAGCTCGGCGAGCCCAGCGCCGAAGCCGTGCTCGCCGAGATCAACGGCCACGACCGCAACGGTGACCCGCTGTCGGCCTACCCGCAGCTGCGCGCCGACGGCTCCACCAGCTGCGGCTGCTGGATCTACTGCGGCGTCACCGCCGACGGGGTCAACCAGTCCGCCCGCCGCACGCCCGGCCACCAGCAGAGCCGCGTGGCACCCGAGTGGGGGTGGGCGTGGCCGGCCAACCGTCGCATCCTCTACAACCGCGCCTCGGCCGACCCCGACGGACGCCCGTGGAGCCAGCGCAAGGCCTACGTGTGGTGGGACGACGAACGCGGCGAGTGGACCGGACACGACGTCCCCGACTTCGACAAGACCAAACGACCCGACTACCGGCCCGAAGTCGGGGTCGCGGGGCCCGAGGGCATCTCGGGCACCGAACCGTTCATCATGCAGAGCGACGGACGCGGCTGGCTCTACGTGCCCGCGGGGCTCGTCGACGGCCCGTTCCCAGCGCACTACGAGCCGCAGGAATCGCCGGTCGCCAACCTCTTGCACCCCCACCAGCAGCGCAACCCCGCGCGCCAGGTCAACTCGCGCCCGGAGAACCGGTACCAGCCCAGCGCAGGCGAACCCGGCGCCGAGGTCTTCCCGTACGTGTTCACCACGTTCCGGCTCACCGAGCACCACACGGCCGGTGGGATGAGCCGCTGGCTCCGGCACCTCAGCGAACTCGCGCCCGCTCTGTTCGTGGAGGTCTCCCCGCAGCTGGCCGCCGAACGCGGTTTGGAACACGGCGACTGGGCCACCGTGATCACCGCGCGCAGCGCCATCGAAGCCCGGGTGATGGTCACCGAGCGGATGCGCCCGCTGCGGGTCGCGGGCCGGACCTTGCACCAGATCGGCATCCCGTGGCACTGGGGGCCCAATGGCCTGACCACCGGTGACGCCGCCAACGAACTCATCGGGGTGGCGCTGGACCCCAACGTGCACATCATGGAGACCAAGGCCGGGGCCTGCGACATCCGGCCGGGACGGCGGCCGCGCGCCGCCGCGCTCAACCGCCTGGTCGCCGAGTACCGCGACCGCGCGGGCATCACCGAGCGCACCGGCACCGAGCACTCCGACGACCCCGAACAGGCAGGAGGCTGAACGTGACCGTCAACCGGCTGTCCGGACCGCTGCCCGACCCGGCGGGGGAGACCGGCTACCCGCCGCAACCCCGCGCCGGGTTCTTCACCGACACCAGCGTGTGCATCGGCTGCAAGGCCTGCGAGGTCGCCTGCAAGCAGTGGAACCTGCTGCCCGAGGACGGCTTGGACCTCACCGGCATGTCCTACGACAACACCGAGGCGCTCAGCGGTACGACCTGGCGGCACGTGGCCTTCGTCGAGCAGCGCGGCACACCCGCCGAGCTCGGCATGCCCGAGTTCGGCGCACCGGACGAGCAGCAGGTGCGCTGGCTGATGTCCTCCGACGTGTGCAAGCACTGCACGCACGCGGCCTGCCTGGACGTGTGCCCTACCGGGGCGCTGATCCGCACCGAGCACGGAACGGTGGTGGTGCAGGACGACGTGTGCAACGGCTGCGGCTACTGCGTGCCCGCTTGCCCCTACGGCGTGATCGACATCCGTCCCGACACCGGCGGCGCCGCCAAGTGCACGCTGTGCCAGGACCGCCTCGGAGCCGGGCTGATGCCCGCCTGCGCCACCGCCTGCCCGACCGAGTCCATCCAGTACGGCCCGCTCGACGAGCTGCGCGAACGCGCCGCTGTGCGGGTCGACGAACTGCACGAGCAGGGGGTGACCAGCGCCCGACTCTACGGCCACGAGCCCACCGACGGCGTCGGAGGAGACGGGGCGTTCTTCCTGCTGCTCGACGACCCCGAGGTCTACGGACTGCCACCGGATCCCGTGGTCACCACCCGCGACCTGCCGTCGATGTGGCGGCACGCGGCCGCGGGCGCGTTCACCGCCGCCGCGCTCATCGCCGGATCGTTCCTCGGGAGGCGGCGGTGACCTCCTACTACGGTCGCCCGGTCCTCAAGGAACCGGTGTGGAAGGTCCCCGACGTCCCCGCCTACCTCTACCTCGGAGGGATGGCCGGGGCCTCGTCGACGATGGCGCTGCTGGCCGAGCTCACCGGCCGGCAGCGGCTGGCCCGCGCGGGCAGGCTGGCTGCGGCGGTGGGCGCGACCACCAGCGTCGGCTTCCTGGTGCACGACCTGGGGCGTCCGATGCGGTTCCTGTACATGCTCCGGGTGATCAAGCCGACCTCGCCGCTGAGCGTCGGATCCTGGATCCTCGCCCCGTTCTCGGGCCTGACCGGGGCTGCGGCGGCCAGTGAGCTCACCGGCCTGCTCCCGCTGCCCGGCCGCGCGGCCGGGGTGGCGGCGGGTGTGATCGCCCCCGCCATGACCACTTACACCGCCGTGCTGCTGTCCGACACGGCCGTGCCGGGCTGGCACGAAGGCTACCGGGAGCTCCCCTTCGTGTTCGCCGGTAGTGCTGTGTCCAGCGCGGGGGCGGTGGGCATGGTGGCCGGCGCCGCCGAGTCCGGGCCGGCGCGGCGGATGGCGGTCGCCGGATCGGTGCTGGAGCTGGTCGCGAGCAGGCGCATGGAGTCCCGGCTCGGACTCGCGGCCGAGGCCTACCGCACCGGGCGCGCGGGTAGGGTGCTGCGAACGGCGCGAGCGGCCACCGCGGTGGGCGCCGGGCTCGCGCTGGTGGCCGGGCGCAGCCGCGCGGCGGCGATCGCGGCAGGCGGGTGCCTGACCCTCGGGGCGATCGCGACGCGCTTCGGCGTCTTCGAAGCCGGCCGCGAGACGGCCCGCGACCCTCGGTACGTGGTCGAGCCGCAACGCGAACGGGTCGGCGGAACAGGGCCTTCGGTCCGTGGGCAAGTGCACTGATCGAATCCGCGTGATGACATCGGGTAGTCACTCACGTGAGTGAGTAGTGGTTCAACTCTCACCCTGAGTGGTTGGATTTCAAGTGAACACTTCGTTTCTGATCAAGGAATGACCAGCCTAAACGTCCGCATCGCCGCGATCTTGATTACGTTTCTATGACGAGCGCCACCGGCTTGCGGTTTTGTTCACGCTTTTCAGCTACGTAGCGTTGCCTTGCGTCGGCGCCCCCGAGCCGACGGCAAGACCGGAGGTCCGCAGCGCCGAACCCTGCCCGGCGGGCTCTCCGAAACCCCGAGACGCATTGCGGGCAGGGACGTGACGACCGCCGGAACCCGGCGCGGCGGGCCGGATCGAATCGGCCCGAGCGCCCGGGACGCCGGAGTCGAGGCGGCACGAAGGCGCTGCTGGAGACGAAGACAGAAAATGGGCAAGCACCGCAAGTCCACCCCCAGCCGCCGCACCGTCACCCGCGTCGCCGTCGCCGGCGCCATGGTCGCTGCGCCGTTCGCGATGACCATGCCCGCCAACGCGGCCTCGGAGTCCACCTGGGACGCCGTCGCGCAGTGCGAGAGCGGTGGCGACTGGAGCATCAACACCGGCAACGGTTACTACGGGGGTCTGCAGTTCAGCGCGTCCACCTGGTCCGCCTACGGCGGCACCAGCTACGCCTCGAACGCCTCGCAGGCCAGCAAGTCCCAGCAGATCGCCGTGGCCGAGCGCGTGCTGCAGGCGCAGGGCCCGGGTGCGTGGCCGGAGTGCTCGAAGAAGGCCGGCCTGAGCAAGAGCGGTAGCGCCGAGCACCAGGACGTCGCCTCGGGCAGCAGCGAGAAGAAGTCCACCACCAAGAAGAAGAACCCGGTGAAGAAGACCGTCCAGGTCGAGGGCACCTACACCGTGCAGGCCGGTGACACCCTGGGTTCCATCGCTCAGAAGTACGGCGTGAGCTGGGAGTCGGTCTTCGAGAAGAACCGTTCGACCGTCAAGGAGGCGAACCTGATCTTCCCGGGTCAGCAGCTCGCCATCAAGTGACCCACCCGGTCCGCGGACCTGGGTGCGCATGAACGAGGGACCCCGCCTTCCTCTCTCCGGTGGGGTCCCTCGTCTGCGAACGCCGAAGCGCCTCTCATTTGAACTTGCGGCGGCGCAGGTCGTTGCGGATGTCCCATGCGGTCCAGCCGATTCCGGCGAAGGCGAGAAGGCCCAGCAGCAGGACGAGTTCGGTCATGTTCGGCTCCCTTCGGATCGTGACGGACGCCGTCGGGATCAAATCCGAGAGTAATTGCACATTCGGTGATCGCAGAGCGTATGGCCGCAATAGACCCCAACGGGTGAGCCGCGGGACGTGAATGATCCGCCGTTCGGCCTCAAACGCCAGCAGCCGCAAGGAGAAAACCGGAGATCTGAACCCGGTCCTGATCTGTCGCATCCGCGTGCTGATCACCTAGCGTGCCCTTTCGGAACCAAGGCGGGTGAAAGATCCCCGATCGCGGGAAATACCGGCATGTCAACCGCGCTCAGCCCCGGTATGCGGCCGGAACATGGACGTGACCGCACTCACCCCGCGTGCCCTTACCCCCTAACTTCGGAAAGGGGACCCCGATGCTCCTCGCACTTCAAGCGGACGCCGCGGCCGAGTCCGGACTCGACAGCTGGGTCGGACCAGCGGCCATCACCACGGGTGTCCTGCTATTGATCGTCGCGCTGTTTCGCCGCAGCCGGGCCACACTGGCCAAGAAGCGAAGGGCGGCGCGATCCAGTGCGGCCGATTAGCGGTGTCGCGCAGCCCTGAGCCGACCTGGCGTGCCGCGTGCGACGGCCGCCTGAGGGGGGAGGGGACGCATGACCGACACCACGCGGGACACCGACGAACCATCACTCGACCAGACGCCGGCCCAGCGCCAGGCGCCCGAGCAGCAGAGCACCGGACGGCACCGGCTACCTGACCAGGGCCAGAGCGCCGACCAGCACTGGAAGGTCGTTCCCGCGCCGGAGCAGCAGCCCGCAGAAGCGGGCCGCATGGACCTGCGCACCACCACGGCCATGAACGTCGGACGAATGGCCGCGTCGCTGTCGCAACGCCTCGGTCTCGGCTCCGGCGGCATGATCGGCGGGCGTCTCGCACTGACGCTACAGCCCAAGCTCCTGCAGCAGTTGGCAACCGGTCGGCGTGTCGTCATGGTCACCGGCACCAACGGCAAGACCACGACCACCCAGATGGTGGCCGAGGCCATGCGCGCGCAAGCGCCTGCCGTCAGCAACGCCACCGGCGCGAACATGCTCGACGGCCACGTCGCCGCCCTGCTGACCCGGCTCGACGCCCCGTTCGCCGCGCTGGAGGTCGACGAGCTCCACCTGGCCCAGGTCACCGGCCGCTTCGAACCCGCCGCCATCCTGCTGCTCAACCTCAGCCGCGACCAGCTCGACCGGGTCGGCGAGGTGCGCACCGTGGCCGCGAGCCTGAAACGCGCCCTCGCCCAGGCACCCGGCGCGCAGGTCATCGCCAACCGCGACGACCCCAACATCGTCTTCGCCGCAGCCGACCACCCCAACGTCACCTGGGTCTCGGGTGGTGTGCGGTGGCGCGATGACGCGTTGAACTGCCCCCGGTGCGGAGCCTTCATCGGCGACGTCGACCGCGACTGGCGCTGCCAGTGCGGCCTGGCCCGCCCTCCGGCCGATTGGAAGGTCACCGACACCGGAGTCATCGACGGCGCTGGCACCCACCACGAGCTCGCCCTGGCCCTTCCCGGGCACGTCAACCGCGTCAACGCCACTTTCGCCCTGGCCGCGGCACTGCACCTCGGCGGCGAGGAAGCCCCCGCGCTCGCCCGGATACGCCGCATCTCCCAGGCCGCGGGGCGCTACGACACCATCCGCCTCGGCGGACGCCGGGTGCGGCTGCTGCTGGCCAAGAACCCCGCCAGCTGGCTGGAGATGCTCGACCTGGTCTCCGGCAGCGACGAACCGCTGGTCCTGGTGGTCAACAGCCGTGAAGCCGACGGCTACGACGTCTCCTGGTTGTGGGACGTCGACTTCGAAATGCTGCGCGGCAGGCGCGTCCAGGTGGCAGGTGACCGGGCCCTGGACCTCGCGGTCCGCCTGCGCTACGCCGGGGTGCAGGCCAACGTCGCCTCCACGGTCGAGGTCGCCCTCGGCGGCACCCAAGGCGGCCTTCCCGACGTGATCGCCAACTACACCGCCTTCCGCGACGTGCTCACCAGGAGCCGCACATGACCGGGGAACGAGTCCGCATCGCCCTCGTCCTGCCCGACCTGCTCGGGACCTACGGGGACCGCGGAAACGCGATCGTGCTGGCACAACGCCTTCGCTGGCGCGGGATCGGCAGCGAGCTGGTCACCGTGCTCTCCTCCGACGACGCCGTGCCCGAGGACTGCGACCTGTACCTCATCGGCGGGGGAGAAGACGTCGCGCAGGTCGCCGCCGTCCGCTTCCTGCGCAGGGGCGGGGGTCTGACCCGTGCGGTGCAGCACGGGGTTCCGGTGCTGGGCATCTGCGGCGGGCTGCAGGTGCTGGGCACCGGGTTCGTCACCGGCGACGGGCAGCGCCACGAAGGTCTGGGCCTGGTCGACGCCTCGACCGAACCCGGGAGGGGCCGAGCCATCGGCGAAGTCACCACCCAGTCCAGCCTGGGTGGGGTCGGGATGCTCACCGGCTTCGAGAACCACCTCGGCCGCACCACGCTGGGTCCCGGCTCACACGCGCTGGGCAGGGTGGTGCGCGGCACCGGCAACGGCCACGACGAGGCCGAGGGCGCGGTCACCGGTCACGTCATCTGCACCTACATGCACGGGCCGGTCCTCGCGCGGAACCCGAAGCTGGCGGACCTGCTGCTGGAGTGGGCCATCGGCGAGCCGCTGGCACCCCTGCCGGACCCGCCCGAGATCAAGGCGCTGCGCACCGAACGCACCCGCATCCACGTGCGCAACCGCAAGTAGGTCACCGCCGAGCGAGCCGGCGCAGCTTCTGCAAGGCCGGCTTCAGCTCGGGTGCCCGCAGCAGCGCCAGCACCCCGAGGCTCACCGCGAGCACGACGATCCCGTGCAGCACCAGCGCCAGCCAGGCGTCGGCCATCGGGCTCAGGGGTCCGGTCAGCGACCGCGTTGCGGCCAGCACCGCCAGCGAGCACAGCGCCCCGACCACCCCGGCCACCAGCGCGCGCACGCACCCCAGCAGCGTCGCCCCCGTGCGCAGCGATCCGAGGCGGGCGCGCAGCCAGACCTGCCCGACGACCGCTCCCAGCAGGAAGCTCGCCGACATCGCCGCCGTCACCCCGAGCACCAGGTCCTGCGGATCGACGGTGGCCAGCACGAGGTAGCACAGCGCGCTGCGCACCACGACCATGATCACGTTGATCCAGGTCGGGGTGCGCGCGTCGTGCATCGCGTAGAACGCCCGCAGCTGGAGCATGGTGATCCCGAACGGCACGACACCGGCGGCCGCAGCCGCCAGCGCCCAGCCGAGCCGCCCGGCGGCGGCCACGTCGCTGGCGCCCAGCGAGAAGAACGCCACCGCCAGCGGGCCACCTGCCACCACCAGCAGCGCGCTGACCGGCATCAGCAGCACCGCGGTCATCCGCGTTCCCCACGCGACGTCGTCGACGAACGCCCGCGTCCTGCCCGCGGCGGCGGCCTCGCTGATGCGCGGCATCAACGCCGTCAGCAGCGACACCCCCAGCACGCCGTAGGGGACCTGCGAGAGCAGCCAGGCGTAGTTGAACGTCGCCACGCTGCCCGGTGTGCCCTGTGCGGTGACCCGGGTGATCACGACCATCCCGGCCTGGCTGATCAGCGTGTAGAGCACCACCCATCCGGCCAGCCCGCCGAACTCCGACAGGCGCCGGTCCCAACCCCACCGCCACCGGTACCGGAACCCGCTGCGCTGCAGCGAAACCACCATCACCAGCAGCTGGGCGGTGATCCCCGCCAGCGTCCCCAGGCCCAGCACCAACAGCTTCGGTTCGCCGATGCGCACCGGGTCGGTGGAGATCTCCCCGGGCACCAGCGCGTAGACGATCACGGTGGCGATGACGACGAGGTTGTTGACCACCGGAGCCCAGGCGGGAGTGCCGAAAACACCGCGCACGTTGAGGATCGCCTGCAGCAGGGCCGACATCCCGTAGCAGACGATGCCCGGCAGCAGCAGGTAGGCGAACGCCGTGGTCAGCTCCGCGTTGGCGCGGGTGTCGGCGCCCAGGTAGAGCGCGGTGAGCAGTCCCGCGCTGGCGACCGCCACGGCGGTGGCGACGGCGAGCAACACGCCGCCCATGGTGATCATCCACTGCGCGTAGGACTCGCCCTGCTTCGGTCCCTCCTGCTGCGCCCGCACCAGCAGCGGCACGGCGATGCTGGTCAGGACCCCGCCCAGCAGCAGCTCGTTGACCACGGTCGGGAGGGTGTTGGCCACGGTGTAGGAGTCGTTGATCATGCCCAGCCCGAGCACCACCACCAGCAGCACCTTGGCGAGCAGACCGCTGACCCTGCTGGTCGCGGTGGCCACCGCCATCGCCGCGCTCGCGCGGGCCAGTGAGGGGCGTCGGACACCGGTGTCGGCCTGATCGACCACGTATCCCCTCCCGTCGGCGCGTTCGATGCTGAAGGTGCCACGAAACACCCGGTCTCGCCGGTTGGAGCCGGTCCGTGGCAGGCTGATTCCAACGCCTGCGGAAGGGGAGCTGCGCGTGATCGTGTTCGGGGTCGTGCTGTTGATCGCCGGAGCGGTGGTGGCCGTCGTGTTCGGCGGTGACGCGGGAGGCTGGCTGCTGCCGGTCGGCCTGATGGCCGCAGGACTGGGCATCAGCCTCGCGGGCCTGGTCGCACGGCTGCGCCGGTCACCGGTGCGGGCCGCCGTGCGCGCGCACCGGGCGGGGGCGGCGGGCTCGCCGCTCGACCGGGTCCGCGCGGTGCCCGCGATGGTGGGCACTACCGCGCGCGGCCGCAATCCCGAACTCCCGCGCTACCAGCTGCTGCTGTGGCTGATCGCCCTGGTCTACCTGGTTTCGCCGATCGACTTCATCCCGGAGTTCTTGCCGCTGCTGGGCATCGGCGATGACATCGGCGTCGCGAGCTGGTTGCTGAGCAGCCTCTACGCGGAGTCGGGTAACTACATCGCCGCCAGGGAGCAGCCGCGCGAGGTCCAGCCCGGCGAGCCTCAGTAGGAGTCGCCGGGCTGGCGGTGCTGCGCGTCGGGCTGTTCGCCCTCCGCCCGGCGGCGGTCCTTGCGGCGGCCGAACAGCCCGTGGTCGATCGACCAGTTGCCCGGGTTGAAGCTCATCGCGAGGGTGGCGGCACCGAGGGCGAGGGGCAGCTCGAACCCGTTCGGCGCGAACAGCCCGTGCGGCAGGTGCACGAAGATGATCGCGCCGGCCATGTCGATGGCCACTGCCAGTCCGACCAGCGGCAACGCGATGCCGAGGATCAGCAGGATACCGCCGGCGAGTTCCACTACGGCCGAGTACCAGGCGGCGGTCTGGGGGAAGGGGATCCCCACCTTGCCGAAGTTCTCAGCCGTGGTCGGAATGCCCCAGGTCACGAGCTTCTGCCACCCGTGCGCGATGAGGATGATCCCGACCCCGACGCGGCCGATCAGCGTGAGCAGACTCCGAAGCGCGGTCATGGCGACTCCCGTGTTGAACACCTTGCGTCGAACCAGTGTCACGGTGATCGAGACAACCGACATCTCGGCCCCGGTGGGACGGTTCGGCCCCGGCGGTCGGTTCCACCGGGGCCGAAGTGCCTCAGGGCCTCACTTGAGCAGGTTGCGGGCCATGACCATGCGCTGGACCTGGTTGGTGCCCTCGTAGATCTGGGTGATCTTGGCGTCGCGCATCATGCGCTCGACCGGGAAGTCGCGGGTGTAGCCCGCGCCGCCGAAGAGCTGGACCGCGTCGGTGGTGACCTCCATGGCCACATCGGAGGCGAAGCACTTGGCGGCGGCGGAGATGAACCCGAGGTTGGGTTCGCCGCGCTCGGCGCGGGCCGCGGCCACGTAGACCATCTGGCGGGCCGATTCGACCTTCATCGCCATGTCGGCGAGCATGAACTGCACGCCCTGGAACTCGGAGATGGACTTGCCGAACTGCTTGCGCTCCTTGACGTAGGCCAGCGCTTGGTCCAGCGCGCCCTGCGCGATGCCGACGGCTTGCGCGCCGATCGTGGGACGCGTGTGGTCCAGGGTCTTCAGCGCGGTCTTGAACCCGGTGCCCGGCTCGCCGATGATCCGGTCGGCCGGGATGGTGGCGTCCTCGAAGTACAGCTCGACGGTCGGGGAGCCCTTGATGCCGAGCTTCTTCTCCTTCGGCCCGACCGTGAAGCCCGGGTCGTCGGCGTGGACGGCGAAGGCGCTGATGCCGTTGGCGCCCTTCGAGGGATCGGTCACAGCCATGACCGTGTACCACTTGGACACACCGCCGTTGGTGATCCAGCACTTGCTGCCGTTGAGCACCCAGTTGTCGCCGTCGAGGCGGGCGCGGGTCTTCATCGCCGCGGCGTCCGAGCCGGCCTCGCGCTCCGACAACGCGTAGGACGCGGTGTTCTCACCGCTGGCGATCGAGGGCAGGACCTCCTTCTTGAGGTCTTCGGAGGCCGCCAGGATGATCGGCATGGTGCCGAGCTTGGTCACCGCGGGGATCAGCGAGGAGGAGCCGCACACGCGTGCGACCTCTTCGATGACGATGCAGGTGGCCACCGAGTCGGCGCCCTCGCCGCCGTACTCCTCGGGGATGTGGGTCGCGGCGAAACCCGCCTTGACCAGGGCTTCGCGCGCTTCCTTGGGGTAGCGCTCCTGCTCGTCGACCTCCGCAGCGTAAGGGGCGATCTCCTTCTCGGCGAGGGCGCGCACCGCGTCGCGCAGCGCATCGTGCTCCTCGGCGAGCTGGTAGGTGTCGAAGTTCGGGTCCACCGGGTCCCTCCCTGGTCCCGTCGCATCGCCGCGGCGGGATTTCGTCGCAATGCCGCCTGCGTCACGCGGCGGACCGATATCGACGTCATCGTAACGGCACTGAGTGCCACTAGCAATTCGCCGGTGCTATATTCCGGCCATGTCCGAGGCAGTCGCTGCGGCGCCCAAGTCCCGTTCCGGACGAACTCCGCACGGCCGCCGGAAGGTGCGCAGCGCGATCGCGGTCGCGGCGCTCGAGAAGTTCGCAGAGCAGGGGTTCGAGGCGACCACTGTCGACCAGATCGCCGAGGCCGCCGGGGTCGGCA
This sequence comes from Saccharopolyspora aridisoli, assembly GCF_004348445.1. Classification (GTDB taxonomy): domain Bacteria; phylum Actinomycetota; class Actinomycetes; order Mycobacteriales; family Pseudonocardiaceae; genus Saccharopolyspora; species Saccharopolyspora aridisoli. Next base: position 95,469 of record NZ_SMKV01000022.1, read on the forward strand.
GGCGGACCTTCTTCCGGTACTTCCGGTCCAAGGAGGACGTCGTGTTCCCCGGGCACGACGAGCGGCTGGCCGAGGTCGTGGAGCTCCTGGAGGCGGCCTCCGAGAACGCCGACCCGCTGCTGGTGCTGGGCGAAGCGGCGGAGTTCGTGCTGGGGATGTACCTGGAAGAGCCCGAGGTCTCGCGCAAGCGCTCGGAGCTGACCAGGCGGGTTTCCTCTCTGCGGGACAAGGAGATCGCCAGCATCGACCGCTACCAACGAGTTTTCGCCCGCTACCTGCGCGCCCGCTTCGCCGATCAGCCCGACGGCGAGCTGCACGCGGCCGTCGCCGCCGCGGCGGTGGTCGCCGCTCACAACCACGTGCTGCGACAGTGGCTGCGCAGCGGGGGAGAGCTCGACGCCAGGGCGGCGTTGCGGCGCGCCACCGACCAGCTCGGCGAAGCCCTCTCGGGCCAGTGGCCCAGGGGAGGGCCCGATGGGGGCCGGGAGTCGGTCGTGGTGGCGGCGGTGCGCACGTCGGAGTCGGCCGAGGTGGTCCTCAAGCAGGTGCAGGAAGCCCTGCGCGGAATCGAACGCTGAACCACGGCACTGAGTGCCGAAATGATCATCACCCATCACGTGTTGATCACATTCGTGGCTTCAGCGCAGAACGAAAAGACAGACGTGGGTGCGGGTCCGCCTGAACAACGCCACCACCCGGCATCGAAGGGCACAGCCTCATCCCACGTACGCCTCGATGGCGTCCACGGCGGCCAGGGCGCCGCCTGAGGAACGCACCGTCGCGCATGCGGGCGAGTCGGCGACTCATGTCAGGACTCGAATCGTTACTCGCCTTTGCGGGTTCAGCGTCGAGTGAAATCAATTCACCGGAGAACACCACGTCACAAGCGCGGAAGAGGGGAGGGCGCGCCGCCTGGTCCTGGGAGGTGTTGCTGCGACCGTCGGCGGCGCGCCGGATCAGCGGGTCAGTCGTAGCCGCGGATGACGTGGTTCTCGTCGTCTTCGGTCTCGGCTGGTTCCCGGCAGGTCTGGACAGGGAGGTCCAGGCCCACGTCCGGGTCGAAGGAGTCCTGCGGGGCAACTCGATGATCTGAGAGCGTCATGGCGGGGCTCCTCTCGGAAATGGATTTCACCGGCCGATCGTCCTTCTCCAGTGGGCAGATCGCATGTGGGGCGCGCCACACGCACTGGGGAATCCCTCGGATGAGCTGGCTTTCTTCCTCAACATTGAGTTCTATAACGTCAGTGGTGGCTGAAATAAGTGCTCACGTGAACGCCCCACCCATGCCCGCGCGAAGACGCAGATCACGCCCCGATCAGGCACCGGGGGTCAGGCGCGTGCCGACTCGCGTGCCGAGGAAGTCGCCGCCTTCGACGACGGTCCTGCCTGCCAGGCACACCCACGGGATTCCCGCCGGTGCCCGCATCGGGTCCTGGTAGTCGCCGACGTCCACGACGGTGTCGGCGTCGAAGGCCACGAGGTCGGCGACCTTTCCCGGGGCGATCAGACCGCGGTCGGGGATCCGGAACGCCCCGGCGGGAAGGGAGGTCATGCGGCGGATGGCCTCGGGCAGCTCCAGCACGCCGCGTTCGCGGACGTAGCGGCCCAGGACTCGGGGGAACGTGCCGGTCATGCGCGGGTGCGGTCTGCCGCCGCTGCCGGGTGGCAGCCCGTCGGAACCGATCATCGTGCGGGTGTCGCGGAGGGCGAGTTCGAGGTCGTCCTCGTGCATCGAGAAGTGGATCATCGCCACTCGGAGCTCTTCGGTCACCAGCAGGTCGATGAGGGCGCTGATCGGGTCGGTGCTCCGGGCGTCGGCGATGTCGGCGAGGGTGCGTCCCTCGTGGCGGTGGCTGGTCGTGGTGGCGATGAGGATGCGGTTCCAGTGGGTGGTGTAGCCGATCGCGGCGGTGAGTTCGGAGTGCGCGGTGGAGGCGGTGAGCTTGGCGAGGGTGTGCCCGGAGTCGCCGCCGAGGTAGTCGGTGGGCAGCACCGAGGTGAGGGTGGTGGAGGAGGCGGTGTAGGGGTAGACGTCCTGGTGGACGTCGTGTCCGGTCTCGCGGGCCTGGTGGATGCGGTCGAGGGCGTCGGGCATCCCGTCCCACTCGCGCGGGGCGGTGGCCTTGAGGTGCGACAGGTGGGTGCGGCCAGCGACGTGGCCGATGCGCAGGGCTTCGTCGATGGCGTCGAGGAGGTGGTGGCCTTCGTCGCGCATGTGGGTGGCGTAGAGGCCGTTGCCGCCGAGGACCGCGGCCAGCGCGGTGAGCTCGTCGGTGGTGGCGAACAGGGCCGGTGGGTAGATCAGGCTGCTGGAGAGTCCGAAAGCGCCTGCGGTCATGCCTTCTTCGAGCATCGCGCGCATGTGGTTCAGGACGTCGGCGTCGGGGGCCGCGTCGGTCATGCCGGTGGCGGCGACGCGCAGGGTGCCGTGGCCGATGAGCGGGCAGTGGTTGGTGATGTGGCCTGCGGCGTCGGTGGCGTGGAAGAGCTCGGCGAAGCTGGTCCAGGTGGTGTTCAGGGGTGGGAAGAGGCGTTGCAGGAACGCGTTGTGGACCTCGGCGTGGGTGGTGATGCGGGGTGCGAGGCTGAATCCGCAGTTGCCGACGACTTCGGTGGTGACGCCCTGCAGGATCTTGGTGGTGTCGTGTTCGGTGAGCAGGGGTGCGTTGTCGGCGTGCGAGTGGACGTCGATGAAGCCGGGTGCGAGGACGAGTCCGGTGAGGTCGCGTCGGGGGTGGTGTTCGGGCAGCGTGCCGGGTGGTTCGACGGCGGTGATGTGGTGGTCGTCGATGAGGACGTCGGCGGGGCGCAGGGGTGTGCCGGTGCCGTCGGCGATGAGTGCTCCGGTGAGCAGCTCGGTCATGGGCGCGTCTTCCTGGGTGCTGGGTCTCGTCGGGAGATGCCGGCGGCTGTGCGTGGTGTTGTCGATGTTGTGGGAGGGGGGCGCGGTGTGCACGGTGAGTTGAAGGTTCCGGGCGGCATGTTGGTTCCGGTGGAGGGGCGATGTTCGTGGAGCCGGGGAACACGGTGACGTGTTCGCCGTACGCGCCGCCGTCGCTGGTGGCGGGAAGATCGGTGGTGCGGCGCAGAAGCGGATGGCTTCGTGTGCGGTGTTCACCACGCGACGATGTCGTACTCGATCGATGGTGCGAAGCTCGGTGAGGTGCTGCGCGTGGGCCGGGAGGAGTTGTCGGACGAGCACGTCGCGAGCGCTGCCGAGCGGGTGGATCCGCTGGCGCGGCAGACGAGCTTGGCGCGTGAGGTCCTCATCGAGCGGCTGATCAGGGGTTCCGGTCGCGGTTCGGGCTCGTGGAGGGGCCGGTGAGCGCGGTGGAGGGAGCTCGCGCTGGGGCGTCGGTCGAGTCGGCGTTCGCGGCGGATTCCTGGTTGTGGCGGGTGTCGTGATCAGGTGATGACGTTGGGGACGCCGGGGGTGTTGCGTTTGCGGCGGAGCCAGATCTTGCGGGTGCCGTCGGCGTAGAGGAGTACGCGGGAGAGTTCCCAGCCGGAGTATTCGGCGTGAATGCTGAGTTGGGTCGCTGCGCTGATGCGGGTGGTGCCGGGTGGGAGGCGCAGCGGCCGGTATTCCCAGTCGGTGTCGGTCTCGATGTTCTCGGTTTGTGCGCTCACATTCTCACCACCTGGTATCCGGCGCCGTTGGCGGAGGCGATGTAGAGGGTTCGGGTGTCGGGGTCGATGGCGATGGTGTCGGGTTGGCTGATGGTGGGGATGCGGTGGCGTTCTTGGGGTTCGCCGCCTGCGATGTCGTAGCCGACGAGTTCGTTGGTGGCGGTGAGGGTGACCCAGGCGGTGTCGGTGGTGGGGTCGTAGGCGAGGGCGTAGGGGGCGCCGGGGACGGGGTAGCGCTGTTTGAGGA
>NZ_SMKV01000023.1 GCF_004348445.1 Saccharopolyspora aridisoli
GATGATCCAACTCCGCGATGAACATCGTCGGCACCCCGTACAACGACGTGCACCGCTCCTGCGCCACCGCCCTCAACGCCGACCCCGGATCAAAACCCTCCGACGGGATCACCATCGCCGAACCATGGCTCGTGCACGCCAAGTTCCCCATCACCATCCCGAAGCAGTGGTAGAACGGCGGCACGATCGCCACCCGATCCACCTCCGAATACCCGCACAACTCCCCCACGAGGAAACCGTTGTTCAAGATGTTGTGATGCGACAACGTCGCACCCTTCGGAAAACCCGTCGTACCCGACGTGTACTGGATGTTGATCGGATCATCCGCCGACAGGGTCGACTGCGCCGACCGAACGCGCTCCGGGTCGGCCGCGCGCCCCGAATCCAGCAACCGCTGCCAGCTCGGGTCGTCGAAGTGCACGACCTCGTCCAGTGCCGCGCACCTGCTGCGCACCTCGTCCACGATGGCTGCGTAGTCGGAGCCCTTGAACGACTTCGCCGAGATCAGCATCCGGACCCCGGCCTGGTTGAGCACGTACTCCAGCTCGTGCGACCGGTAGGCGGGGTTGATGTTGACCAAGATCGCGCCGATCTTGGCGGTCGCGTACTGGGTCAGCGTCCACTCAGCACGGTTGGGCGCCCACACGCCCACCCTGTCCCCCTTGACGATGCCCGCTTCGAGCAGACCGGCCGCGACGACGTCCACCTCCGCGAGGAAGTCCCGGTAGGTCCAGCGACGCCCCGTGGACACCTCCACCAGCGCGTCCTGATCGGGGAAGCGGGCGGCCGTGCGTTGGAGGTTCTCCCCGATGGTGTCGCCCAGCAACGGCTCGTCTGAAACACCGGACGCGTAGGACAGCTCGACCGCAGGCACGATTTCCTCCCGGCAGGTGGCGTGTGTTCGTGCCCGCACACAGTAGGGACCGGGGTCGTGCCCGCGTTACACCCGAATTGGGGTAGACCCGGGCTTCAGGGCAGCAGCCAGGCGGATCGCGCGCGCACGACGGCCTCGTGCCGGGTGCGCGCGCCCAGCCTGCGCATCGCCGCGCGCAGGTACGCCTTCACGGTCTCGGGTGCGAGCGAAAGCCGTTCCGCCACCTCGGCATTGGTGCAGCCGAGCGCCACCTGCGAGAGGACGTCGATCTCCCGGCGGGACAGCCGGAGCTGCGGTGCCGACTCGGTCTCGCCCGTCCTCAGGTCGGTGAGGCGCTGCGCGACCTCGTACATCCGGGTCCGCAGGTTCACGTCCTCCACCGAACCGGCGATCGCGCACAGCTCCGAGTGCACCGACCGCAGCTCTTCCAGGTTGGCCACGTCGGCGACGTCGGGGCGCCGGGTGGCCGCGACCGCTTCGGCCATCGACATCCGCCGGTCGACCTCGTCGCGGACCGCCAGTTCGGCGGCCAGGCGTCGCCCCGCCGCGATCAGCGAGTCCCGCGCCCGGTCCCCGACGGCGACCCGCTGGCGGATCGCTCCGTAGAGCACGGCACGGCACTTCCCGCGCACCCGCACGGGGACCGCGAGCACCGCAGACAGCCGCTCGGCCATCACCGGGCCGTCGTAGTCGTGGGTGATGTGCCTGGCGGCTCCGTAGTCGACGACGCCGATGGGCCTGCCGAACGCCAGCGCCTGGCCGCCAACTCCCCTGCCCTCCTGCACTTCCAGGTCGCGCAGGCGCGTGGTCAAGGTGCCGAAGCACTCGGTGAGCCGGACGCTGGAGCTGGTGACCTCGCCGCCGAAGGCGACCGGGAAGTCCGATCCCGTCGACACCGAGCGCAGTTCAGCGCGCAGCGCGTCGCGATCGTCCGGTCGCAGACGAGCTTCCCCGCCCATCCGGTCGTCGGGTCTCCGCGTCACGGCGCCGTTGCCGTCTCCGCTGCCGGCCATAGTGTCCGTCCTCCATCGGCTGATCGACGCGTTCCGGTTCACGCCGAAGACACCCACCACCCGTAGTGGCACTGAGTTGTACGACCATACCCGCCATTTGGCCGCTGGAACGATTTCCTCCGCGCACAGCACGCCCCACCTACCCACTTACGGGGGCATCCGTACGGGTGGTTGTTCGAGCACTTCCAGTAACGAGATCATGACGCCGGTCACAGTCCCGAACCGCTGACCTCCGGTGTTCCGGTTCCGTTCGTCCGGCACTGTCCGTGACCTCCCGATCACCCCATCTCGGGGGTATTGGAGGCGGAATCCGGTCCTGCAACATGACTCGCCAACCGACTCGCACCGACGAGTTCCCACCATCCGGAAAACCACCGCGACACCGAGTTCCCGAACCTCGCGACGCTTCCGAACTGACAAGCCCGTCGAAAGGTTGAGCCCCATGCGCTCCAGTCGCACGGACACCACCGCACCCGGCGCCACCAACCCCAGCAGGCGCCGCTTCCTCGGATACCTGCTGGCTGCGCCGACGCTGGTGGCCGCCGCCGAGCTGGGCGGCGGATCCCTCCTCGGCTCCCCCGCGGCAGCAGCCGCGACCGGCGCGGGCGTGCCGCCGACCCCGCAGGTCGCCGATCACGTCGACCTCACCGACGGACTGGTCTACGCCGCACGTCCCACCGCGAACCTCATCTCCATCCAGCTCAACGAGGACGGCTCCGCCACCTTCGCGCTCCACCGCACCGAGGTCGGTCAGGGCCTGACCACTGCGATCGCGATGCTCATCGCCGAGGAACTCGAGTTGCCCCTGGAGAAGGTGCACATCACCCTCGCCGACGCACGGCCCGAGCTGGTGTTCAACCAGCTCACCGGCGGTTCCGCCTCGATCAGCGCGCTGTACTGGCCGGTGCGCACGGCGGCCGCGATCGCCAAGGGCCGGCTGCTGGAAGCCGCCGGCCACGTCCTCGGCGAACAGGCTGACCTGCTGACCGCCAAGCTCGGGACGATCACCTCGGCGGCGGGCAACGCCATCGCCTACGGCGACCTCGTCCACAAGGCGGCCAGCGACACCACGACCGAGGTCGAGGTGGACCTCAAGCCCGAGTCGGAGTTCAAGGTCGTCGGCAAACCGACCAGGCGCATCGACGCGCTGGAGGCGGTGACCGGGCGCAAGGAGTTCACCACCGACCTGCAGGTCCCCGGCGCGAAGCCGACGATGGTCTGCCGGCCACCGACGATCAACGGCACCGTGCGCGCGGTGAACAACATCGACCAGGTGCGCACGATGCCGGGCGTCACCGACGTCGTGCAGATCAGCAGCGGTGTCGCGGTGCGCGGCGAGACCTTCGGGCAGTGCATCGACGCGGTCAACGCGCTGGACGTGTCGTGGGGACCGGGCCCGGTGGACGGCGAGTCCGACGCGACGGTCGAGCAGAAGCTGAAGGCCGCGACACCGCCACCGGTGATCCCGCCGACGCCGGCGTCGCAGACCTTGGAGCGCCAGTACACCTTCGGTTTCGTCAACGGCAGCGCGCTGGGCGTCAACTCCGCGATCGCCGACGTCCGACCCGACCGAGCCGAGATCTGGTCGACGGTCAAGATCCCGATCGTCGCGCAAGCGGCCATCGCCCAAGAGCTCGGGCTCGCGCAGCCCCAGGTGACCGTTCACGTGGTGCCCGGCGGCGGTTCGTTCGGCCGCTGCCTGTTCCACGACGCCGCTTCCGAGGCCGCCGAGATCTCGAAGGAGGTCGGCAAGCCGGTCAAGCTCATGTGGCACCGCGCCGACGACTGCAGGCAGGGCCGCGTCCACCCGATGTCGGTGGGCACGATCCGGGCGTCGTTCACCAACGACGTGATCAGCCTGGAACAGCACCTCGCCAGTGTGCGCACCGATTTCAGCCACGGCTTCGGCGAAGCGCTGACCTCGACGGCGACCCGGCTGCCGCTGGCCGGGTACTCGGTCTCGGAGGTCATCTTCACGCTGACCACGCCGTCGCTGTACAACTTCGGCGTCACCAAGACGTTGCTGACCGAGACCCACCAGAGCCCGTCCAACAACCAGAAGCGCGGCGGCTTCAACACCGGCAGCACGCGCAACGTGTACTCGCCGGACGTGGCGACCACGCGGGAGCTGTTCGTCGACGAGCTCGCCGAGAAGATGGGCATGAACCCGTACGACTTCCGGCGCAAGTACGTCAAGAACGAGAACCTGCTGAAGGTCCTGGACAAGGCCGCTGAGGTCGGCGGGTGGGGCCAGCCCACCCCGGACGGCGTCGGCCACGGCATCGCGCTGCACCACGAGTACAAGAACACCATGGCCTGCTTCGTGGAGATCGACTGCCGTCCGGAGACGGTCAACCGGCCGGTCCGCGACGGTGTCACGGGGCCTCGGGTGACGCGGGGGGTGCTCGTCACGATCCCCGGGCACATCGTGGTCAACCCGCTCGGGCTCGAAGCCATGATGCAGGGCGGCTTCATCGACGGTCTCGCGCAGGCGCTGACCGCCAGCGTTCACCTCGACGAGGGCCGCATCGCCGAGGCCAGCTGGGACAACTTCTTCTACTGCCGGCAGTGGAACCTGCCGTTCGAGTTCACGCCGGTGATCCTGCCCGCCGAGGAGAGCGAGATGCCCTCCGGTGGCGGCGAGATGGGCGTCGCTCCCGCGTTCGCGGCCACCGCCTGCGCCTACCGCGCGGCCACCGGCAAGACGCCGACGTACTTCCCGATCAACCACAACGATCCGCTCGCGTTCGAGCCCTACCCGCACGTCCCGCCGTTGCCGCCGTCGCCGACCAACGGCCTGGACCACACCTACTGAGGAGGCAGAATGCCCGAGCACACCTTCAAGCTCAACGGCAAGCAGATCACCGTGGACGTCGAGGACGACGTGCGGCTGCTGTGGGTCATCCGCGACCTGCTCGGCGTCACGGGTCCGAAGTACGGGTGCGGGATCAACGTCTGCAAGGCGTGCACCAGCCACATCAACGGCAAGGCGTTCAACCCCTGCTCGGTGCAGGTCAAGGACGTCGGGGAGTCCGATGAGATCACCACGATCGAGGGCCTGCCGGACACCGTCGGCGAGGAGTTGCACCCGATGCAGGAGGCGTGGCTCGACCACGACGTCGTGCAGTGCGGCTACTGCCAGCCGGGCCAGATCATGGCTGCGGTCGCCAAGGTGAAGCAGGCCCGCGCGAAGGGCCGTGAGATCACCGACGCCGACATCGAGGAGATCCGCAACGTGTGCCGCTGCGGCACCTACTTCCGGATCCGGGAGGCCATCAAGGACGGCTCCACCAGGATGTGACCCCACCCGAAGGGGCCGCGCCGCACCACGTGCGAGGCGGCCCCTTATCGGGTTCCGGGGTCAATCCTGCCCGGCGACCGGTTCCAGGCGGACGATGACGCCCTTGGACGTCGGCGTGTTGCTGACGTCGGCGACGCTGTCGAGCGGGACGAGCACGTTGGTCTCCGGGTAGTACGCGGCCGCCGATCCCCGCGCCGCCGGGTAGGCGACCACGCGGAAGTTCGGCGCCCGCCGCTCGACCCCGTCGTGCCACACGCTGACCAGGTCCACCGCGGAGCGGTCGGCGATCCCGAGCTCGTCGAGGTCCGCGGGGTTGACCATGACGACGCGGCGGGCGTCGTGGATGCCGCGGTAGCGGTCGTCGTTGGCGTAGGGGATGGTGTTCCACTGGTCGTGCGAGCGCAGCGACTGCAGGACCAGGTACCCGTCGGGCGCCGCGAGCCACTCGAAGTCGTTGGAGCTGAACACCGCCTTGCCGCTCGGCGTGCGGAAATCACCGCTGTTGACCGGGTTCGGCAGCGTGAATCCCGCCGGGTCGGCCACTCGCCGGTTGAAGTCCTCGAAGTCGGGCACGACCCGCGAGATCCGGTCGCGGATCGCGTCGTAGTTCGCCTCGAACTCCTCCCACGGGATGGCCGGGTCCTCCCCCAGCGTCCGGCGGGCCAGCCGGGACAGGATCGCGACCTCGCTGAGCAGCGCCTCCGAAGCCGGTTCGAGCCGGCCGAAGGACGCGTGCACCATGCTCATCGAGTCCTCGACGGTGACGAACTGCTCGACGCCGCCCTGCACGTCCCGGTCGCTGCGCCCCAAGGTGGGCAGTATCAGGGCGGTTTCACCGCACACGGTGTGGGACCGGTTGAGCTTGGTGGAGATGTGCGCCGTCAGCCGGCATTGGCGCATCGCCTTCTCGGTCACCTCGCTGTCCGGCGTGGCGCGGACGAAGTTGCCCGCCACTCCGAGGAAGAACCGCGCGCGTCCGTCGAGCATCGCCCGGATGGAGTCCACCGAGTCCCAGCCGTGCTCCTTCGGCGGTGCGAAGCCGAATTCAGCTTCGAGGGAGTCCAGGAAGGACTGCGGGACCCGTTCCCAGATGCCCATGGTGCGGTCGCCCTGGACGTTGCTGTGCCCGCGCACCGGGCACGCACCGGCGCCGGGTTTGCCGATGTTGCCGCGCAACATCAGGAAGTTGACGATCTCGCGGATGGTGGCGACGCCGTGCTTCTGCTGGGTCAAGCCCATGGCCCAGCAGGCGATGACGCTGTTGCTGGCAAGGACGCGGTCGCGCACCTGCTCCATCTCGGCGCGGGTGAGCCCGGTCGCGGCGTGCACCTCGTCCCAGGACAGCTCGCGCGCCTGGCGGGCGAACTCCTTGAAGCGGGTGGTGTGGGTGCGGATGAACTCGTGGTCCAGGACGGTGCCCGGTGCGGCGTCCTCGGCTTCGAGCAGCAGCAGGTTCAGCGCCTTGAACAGCGCGAGGTCGCCGCCGGGGCGGATCTGCAGGAACTGGTCGGCGATCGCGGTGCCCCGGCCGAGCACGCCGCGGACCTTCTGCGGGTTCTTGAACCGCATCAGCCCGGCTTCGGGCAGCGGGTTGACGGCGACGACCTCGCCACCGTTGTGCTTCGCGCGTTCCAGCGCGGTCAGCATCCGCGGGTGGTTGGTGCCCGGGTTCTGGCCGATGACGAAGATCAGGTCGCAGTGGTGCAGGTCGTCGAGGCTGACGGTGCCCTTGCCGACGCCGAGCGTCTCCTGCATGGCCGAGCCGCTGGACTCGTGGCACATGTTGCTGCAGTCCGGCAGGTTGTTGGTGCCGTAGGCCCGCGCGAACAGCTGGAGCAGGAACGCGGCCTCGTTGCTGACCCGGCCCGAGGTGTAGAACAGGGCCTCGTTCGGCGAGTTGAGCGCGCGCAGTTCCGCTGCGAGCAGGTCGAGGGCGTCGTCCCAGCTGATCGGCTCGTAGAAGTCCGAGTCGGAGCGCTTGACCATGGGTTCGGTCAGGCGCCCCTGCTGGTTGAGCCAGTAGTCGGACTTCTCGTCGAGCTCGGATACCGAGTGCTGCTGGAAGAACTCGCGGGTGACGCGGCGCGAGGTCGCCTCGTCGTTGACGTGCTTGGCGCCGTTCTCGCAGTACTCGTTCATCGGCCGGTGCTTCGGGTCCGGATCGGGCCACGCGCAGCCGGGGCAGTCTATTCCCTTGCCCTGGTTGAGGTTCAGGAGTGTCAGCGCGGTCCGCCGCGGCGAGGTCTGGCTGAGCGAGTACTGCAACGCATGCCCGACCGCCGGCGCCCCGGTGGCCCACGTCTTCGGTGCGGTCACCTTCAAATCGTCGACCGGATCTTCCCCACGACTCATGCTCTGGCCGTTCCCCTGTTCATCCCTCGCGCACCGTTGCGCCACTGTGGAATCGCGACTACCGCCAGCTAATGCCGATCTCGAACCGAAGTCAAAGAACCGACACCTATGGGGCGATAACCACTTCTTCTCATCGCGCCACGAAACGGTTCGGAACCACGAAACGGCAGGTCACGGCTTCACGTCGCCCCGCATTCCCATTCCCGAAGAAGGCCGAACTGTGCCCGGCGTCACTCCGTCAACCGGCACCCCGCGAGCAGCCCGTCCCCGATTTCAGTGGAAATCCGAGTCCGGATTTCCACTGAGATCGGGGACGGATTCGATGAGGGTCCGGATCGGCGGGCCTTTGCCAACCTGATCGCGCACCGGCGGAGGAAGGGTCGGTTCGTGCCTGTCGGTTCAGTCGCCGGAGCGGTCCGGCAGGAGCTGTGCCGCCAACGACCGTGCCGTGGCGGTGAGCGCGGCCACGTCCAGCCCGGTCCGGTTCATGAACACCAGCCCTTGCTGCGCGGCCAGGAGGGCCCGTGCCAGTGCGACCGGATCGTCTCCGGCAGGCAGGTCGCCCTCCCGTTCGGCGCGGGTGACGCAGTCGGCGATCAGCGCGGTGATCGTCTCGTAGGTGCGGCGAGCGTGATCGAGGGACTTCCGGATCGGCGTTACCGAGCTCGCAGGTGCTGTTGGCCACCGCACGAGATCTGGCGCGCCGGGGCATCACGGTCAACGTCATCCAGCCCGGGTTCGTCGACACCGAAGGAAACCCCGCCGACGGCCCGGCGGCATCCACGTTCCTGCCCGACGACGGCGATGGGGCGGTACGGCAAGCCGGAGGAGATCGCCGCAGGCGTCGTCTTCTCGCCAGCCCGCAGGCCTCCTACGTCACCGGCTCAGTGCTGAGGGTCGACGTCGGATACGCCGCATAGCCCGACCGCGCAGCCGACGGTGAGCACAGCCCCTCCTCAGCCCGCATCACGACCGGTCAACACTGCCCGCTCGCCACGCACGCGGCCCGACATCACCGCGTTCCACCCCGGGTTCACCCTCGCGACGGCCGAAACCGGCCAGCGCACGAGCAGACCGTCCCCGATCTCAGTGGAAATCCGGAGTCGGGTTCCCACTGGAATCGGGAACGGTTTCGCATTGGCGATGCCTTGGTCGATGACCGGGGGAAGTCAAAAGAACCGACGCCTACGGGTTGATGAGCAGCGTTCTCCAACCTGGGCAGTCAGCGGCCTGACCGCCCAAGAACCGCAGATCGCGAGGCTTCTCCGCACAGGCCGGAACCGCCGAACCCAGTCGGGTCGTGCTCAGGATCGCCCTCATTCGCGACAGGTCAATCGATCCGCGAAAGAATGGGGTGCACGGCGATGAGCGATGGTCATCGGGCCTCCGGAGGATCCGATTTTCCCGCCGAGCGGCGGGGGCTCCTGCGCGCTCGGGCACGCGCACAGGTGAAACATGCTTCGCAGTCCCGGACTCTGCTCGCCCGGGACTGCGAAGCACGTGGTATCAGCCAGCGAGGTTGCTCGCGATGCTCGTGCACAACTCGTAGGTGGCCCAGAGCCCGACCGCGCCGATGAGGGCGAGGACCGTGGTCTCCCACCACTTGTTGGCGTAACCGTCGGTCATCAGGGAGCGCTTCGTGGTCATCACGATGAGCCCGACAATGATCATGGGCACGGTCAGCACGTTCACCGAATTGCCGAGCAGGGTGATGATCACCATGCCGGGCATTCCGGGCAACGAGAACACGATCGGCACGGTCATGATCACCGTGAGGATGATCCAGAACAGCGGGTCGTAGGAGAACGTCTCCTTGTCCGCCACACCAGCCAGATCGCGGTTGGCGCGCAGTCGCTCCAGCCGTTCGGGACGCGACTTGTGCAACGACTCCACGAACATGCGCACGAACACGCGCGGCTGGGTGACGATGTTGTTGAACACGGTGAAGAAGATCGCCAGCCACATGATCGGTGGCCCGGCCGGTCCGATCGCCTTCTCCATCATGCTCGCGAGACCGTCCGCAGAGGACACGCTTTCGCCGGTTCCGTGCAGGGTTTCGGCCGCGACCACCCAGACCGCCAGCACCAGACCGAACATCACGAAGCTGCCGAAGCGCAGGTCCAGCCGCTGCAACTTGAGGTATCCGGGTCCGCGCCAGCCCTTCTCGTGCATCAGGTACGGGTAGAGCAGGTTGGCCGCGGAGCCGCCGACAGCACCGATGAGACCGACCGCTGTGCTCGCCGCCGTGATGTACCCGGCTTCACCAAGTGGCATCTCGAACAGCAACCCGCCGAACAGCTTCGGCACGTCGAGACCGGTGCCGATCAACGCCAGCAGGAAGCAGACCACGAGCACGGCCATGGTGATCTGGGCGACGATCTCGAGCCCGCGGAAGTGTCCCTTGCGCCGTGAGGCCAGCGCGTAGGCCACGGCGGTGGTGAACACCGCCCACAGCGGGATGCCCCAGCTGCCCAGCGGCAGGATCGGCCAAAACAGGGCGTCGAGCGCGGTCGCCGCGGCCAGGGTCAGGAAGGAGACGTAGACGAAGCCGAGCACGCAGGTGGTGGCCCCGATGAACATCGGGAAGCCCTTCCACACCCTGCCGTAGCCGTCCAGGATGGTTTCGTCGCCAACTGCGTTGCACAACTGGTACTTCGACATCGCCGAGACGATGAAGTACCGGGAGAAGGTGGCGACCACCAGAGTCCAGATCAGCGCGTAGCCGAAGGTGGATCCGGAGACCGAGGCGCTGATGAAATCGCCGGTCCCCAGCCAGGACATCACCACGACGATGCCGGGCCCCATGCTTCGCAGGTAGCCCGACCAGGTTTCGGGTGGGCCCGGGTGATTCACCGCCGCGGGTTTCGCGTTGAGTTCACTAGCCATGGCTGCTCCATTGCAAGGCCGAGGTTCAGCCGCCGAACCAAGTGGGCGACACGCGAACGTGCTTGATGGCCCGGCGGAAGTAGGTGAATGCGACGTGCAGGTCGCCGTCGTCGGTCTGCGTGATCGAGGGGTAGGACAGCTCGCGGTTGAGGCCGTCGCGGGAGTTGTTGGTCAGGCAGTAGCCGTCGCCGACCTCCACGTCGCGGCGAACCGGCCAGCTGCGCCCGCCGTCGTCGGACAGGGCCACGGACAGCGGGGCGCGCGGGGCACCCCAGAACGCGGTTCCGGGCGGTCGTTCCTGCGCCGCAGCGGGGTCGGTGATCGAGTCGCCGTCGATCTCGTCGTAGAGGGAGGCGCGGCGCTCCGTGGCGTCCGCGGCGCTGCTGTGGTTGTAGGCCAGCGCGAGACGCCCATCGCGCAGTGCGGTGACCTGGATCGATGAGTTGTTGTTGGGCAGCCCGGTCGGTTCGGGCTCGCTCCAGGCGATGCCGTCGGTGGACCGGCTGGCGAAGATGGCGTCGGCCTGACGGCGTCGGAACAGCGCGAGCAGGCCTCCCTCGGCCAGCGGCACCACGTTCATGTGCACGCACCCGGCGCTGCCCGGGACCTCGTGGTGCGACCAGGTGGTGCCCTGGTCGTCGGAGACCAGCACCGCGCTGGTGTCCTCGTCGCCGCGCCACCGGCCCGTCTCCGGACGCACGCAGTGGAAGACCGGGAGCAGCCAGCGGCCGGATTCCAGCACCACGACGGGTTGCCGGACGAACACACCACCGGTGTCCGAAGCGGGGATGAGGGTGCGCGGCGAGCTCCAGCTGCGTCCCTCGTCGCCGGAGACGACGAGGCGAACCTCGGCGGTGTCTTGGTCCCCGGAGTGCTGCGCGGTGTACAGCAACCAGAGATCGCCACCGGGCGCGGGGAAGAGGACCGGATTCTGCTCGGAGCGTTCGGGGTCGGCCGAGACCTGGACAGGTTCGCTCCAGCGTCCCGCGCGATCGAGGCGGGCGAACCAGACGTTGATGTCGGAGAGCCCTTCCTGCGTCCCGGCGAACCAGGCGCAGCCGAGCTCGCCGCTGGCCAGCGGCATGAGGTTGGCGGCGTGCGATTGCGCGGTGCCCGCGCTCAGGTAGGTCTCGAACCGGCTCGGCTCGACTTCGCGGAGCACGCCGTCGACGATCAGGTCGGTCATGACTTCGCCGCCTCCAAGTGCTCGCCCGCCACCCGTTCCAGGTGCACCAAATCGCAGGCGACGCTGGCGAACGTGTAGCCCTGTTCCAGCCTGCGCGCAGCGGTCGCACCATCGGGCGTGTGGATGCCGGCCGCGATTCCCGCTTCGGCTGCCGCCTCCTTGATGTCGGCCACCGCCTGCTCGAAATCTTCGGCCACGGCCGGATCGCCCGGGAACGCTCCGCCGACAGCCAGGCACAGGTCCGACGGGCCCACGTAGACGCCGTCGATGCCCTCGGTCGCGCAGATCTCGCGGACGTTGGCGAGGCCCTGCGGGGTCTCGATCATCGCCAGCAGCACGGTGCTCTCGTCGGCATTAGCCGGGCGCGGACCGATCCGCAGTCCTGAGCGCATCGGCCCGTAGGAGCGTCGTCCGCGCGGCGGGTAGCGCGTGGCGGCCACGGCCGCGCGGGCGTCCTCGGCCGAGTCGATCAGCGGGACGATGATCCCACCCGAACCCGCGTCGAGGGCGTGCCCGATGGCCGCGGGATCGTTGGCTTCCACCCGGGTCAGGCCGACGGACCCACCGCCGGCGTCGATGGCCATCATGGCGTTGAGCAGCCCGGAGTAGCCGAGCAGGCCGTGCTGGGCGTCGACGGCGACGTAGTCGTAGCCGAGCCGGGCGATGCGCTCGGTGCCGATCGGGTTGTCGAGCACCACCCAGTAGCCGACGACCCTCTCGCGGGCGCGCAGCTTGCGCGCGAATTCCGCTGCGGACACGGATTTTCCTTTCGTTCGCGACGATCTCAGCGGTTGTAGGCGGGCATCGGACCGCGCAGGAGCTCCCCGACGGAGTCGCACGCCTCGACCACGTCCGGCGGGAGCGGTCCGGCGCCCAGCGCCGCGATGTTGGATTCGAGCTGGGCGACCTTGGATCCGCCGAGCAGCACGGCCGCGGTGGCCGATTTGCTGAGCACCCAGCGAAGCGAGAGCTCCACCAGTGGGATCCCGGCGTTCTCAGCGACGCCGTCGAGGCGTTCGATCGCACCGAAGAGTCGCTCGTCCCAGTAGCGCTTCCGGTACATCTCGGCGAGCCGCGAGTCGGCGAAGCGTCCCGAGGACGGATCGCGCTCGAAGCTGTGCCTGCCGGTGAGCAGCCCTCCGGCCAGCGGGTTGTAGACCACGGTCAGCAAACCTGTCGTGTCGGCGAACTCGACGTACTCGTCCTCGACGCGACGGGCCAGCAGGTTGTACAGCTGCTGGGCGATGACCGGGCGCGGTGCACCGACCTCGTCAGCGACGTGGTTGAGCTCGGCGATCTGCCAGGCGGCGAAGTTGGAGACGCCGAGGGCACCGATCTTCCCCTCCTCGACCAGGCTCGCGACCGTGGTGAGCGTGTCGGCGAGCGAGGCCGCGCGGTCGGGCTGGTGCAGGTAGAACAGGTCGATTCGCTCCGCGCCGAGCCGCGAGAGACTCCCGTCGACGCTGGCCCGCAGGCCCTCCGGCGACAGCGGCGAGTGGTCGCCCGCGTCCGGGTGCGGCATGCCCGCCTTGGTGGCCAGCGAGATGCGGTCGCGCCGAGCAGGTAGGAGCTCACCGAGGATCCGCTCGGTCTCGCCGCCCGCGTATCCGTTGGCCGTGTCCACCGCGGTGATGCCCGCGTCGAGCGCGGTGTCGAGCATCTTCGCCGCTCCGGCGGCGTCGACGGTGTCGCCGAACGTCATCGTCCCGAGCACGAGGGACGACATGGGCACCTCGACGCCAGGCACCTCCAAATGGGAAAAGGTCATGCGGGGACTCCTCGGGGGAATGCGGTGGCCACCCGGCCTCGTTGCGTGGATCACCATCGCAGGATTGCGTGTTTCGCGCAATAGCATTGGCGCGAAACACGCAATTCCGCTAGCGTGGCCGCCACGTCGCAAGACCGACGCCGGACGAGCCGCAAGAACCGCGCTGAACTACGACGAGGAGCCGGAATTGCTCGAAAACGGACTTCTCGTCCTGGCCGACGACTTGTCCGGAGCCGTGGAGACAGCTGCGTGCCTACGACCCCTCGGGCAGTCCACGACGGTCGAACTCGCGCGGCAGGACCCTGCCCCAACTGCGCACAACGCGCAAGCCGTGGTCGTGATGGACCTCGACATCCGCGCGCTCCCCGCCACCGAAGCGGGTCGGATCACCTCCGTCGCACTGCGTGGTGCGGGGGACCGCGTCTTCGTCAAGATCGATTCGCAGCTTCGCGGCAACGTCGGCGCGGTGCTGAGCGCCGCCGCGGATCGACCGCTGGTCGTCGCACCCGCGCTGCCCGCGCTGCGCCGGTCCGTGGTGGGCGGTGTCGCGCACCTGCACGGCGTCCCGCTGCACCGCTCGGACGCGTGGCAGGTCGAGGGCACGTCCCCGCCACGCAGCATCGCCGAGGCCCTCACGCCGCTCCCCTGCCGCACCATCGCGCTGGAGACGGTCCGCTCGGCATCCCTCCGCGCCGCCTTGGCCGAATGCATCGCCACCGGTGAGGTTCCGATCTGCGACGGTGAGATGGACGCCGACCTCGATGCCGTGGTGGCCGCAGCTCCGGATGGGGCTCGACTCGCCGGTTCAGGCGGCCTGGCCGCGGCCCTGGGCCGCACCGCGCCAGAACCTGCCGACGAAACTCCGATCACACCGACGGGAAACCCGCTGCTCCTGGTGGTCGGAACGGCTTCACCCGAGGCCGCTGAGCAGTTGCGCATCGCCGAGCTGCGCGGAATGCGCACCGTGGCCTGCAGCACCACCGACCTCGTCGGTCAGGGCACCAGCGAGTCCGCGCTCTCCCGGGCGCTCGTCGCACTCGAACGCGGACCGACCGCCCTGCGCATCGACCCGTCCGAGCCGGTCGCACCCGGGCAGTCGCGAAACCTGGTGCGGGGGCTGGCTTCCACTGCTGCGCGCATCGTCGAACGCCAACCCGGCCCGGTCGACATCGTTCTCACCGGCGGTGAAACCGCGCGGCTGGTGCTCGACGCGCTCGGCGTGCGCAGGCTGGTCCCGGTCGGCCAGATCCACCACGGTGCCGTGCACAGCCGCACCCCCGCCGGTACGTCCGTGGTGACGCGTCCCGGCAGCTTCGGCGAGAGCGACAGCCTCGCCCGGATCGTTGAACACCTCCGCCCCGCTGGAATCGAAAGGTTGCCGAAGTGAACAGTGCCTCCACCACCCCCGTGATCGCCGTGACGATGGGCGACGGCGCCGGAATTGGACCCGAGGTCACCGTCGGGGCGCTCCTCGACGAGCCCACCGCCGGCCGGTGCCGTCCCATCGTGATCGGCGACGCCGACCGGTTGCGGAAAGCCGCCGGCATTCTCGGTGTCGATGCCGAGGTGGTCGCGGTCGACTCCGTCGACGACGCGGTCTTCACCCGGGGCCGGATCAACGTCATCGACCTCGATCTGCTGCCCGCTGATCTCCCGTGGGGCGCGGTGTCCCCGGTCGCCGGTGACGCCGCCTACCACTACATCCGGGTGGCGAGCGAGCTGGCGACGAGCGGTGCGGCACAGGCCATCTGCACCGCGCCGCTGAACAAGGAGGCGCTGCACGCCGCCGGGCACGCATTCCCAGGCCACACCGAGCTGCTCGCGCACCTGACCGGTACCGACGAAGTGTCGATGATGCTGGCGACCCCGGCGATGAAGGTCATCCACGTGACCACCCACATCGGACTGATCGACGCCGTCGCCGCGATCGAGCCCGGCATCGTCGAGCGCACCGTGCGCCGCGGCGACCGAACGCTGCGCGACTCGGGCATCGAGTCCCCGCGCATCGGCGTCTGCGGCATCAACCCGCATGCCGGCGAGAACGGCCTGTTCGGCTACGGCGAAGAGGACGAGAAGATCGTTCCCGCGCTGGAGAAGCTGCGCGCCGACGGCATCGACGTCCAGGGCCCGCTGCCCGCCGACACCGCGTTCTTCCTGGCCACGCGCGGCGAATACGACCTCATCGTCGCGATGTACCACGACCAGGGCCACGGGCCGGTGAAGGTGCTCGGCATCGAGACCGGCGTGAACATCACCGTCGGCCTTCCCGTCATCCGCACCTCGGTCGACCACGGCACGGCCTTCGACATCGCGGGCACCGGCAAGGCAGGCAGCGAAAGCATGGTCGAAGCCATCCGCCAGGCCGCGAACCTGTGCGCGTGAGCTGAACGGGAGGCGAAGCGATGCCCTATGGTGCGCGGGAGCGCAGGGCCGCGATCCTGCGCTTGGCCGGCTCCTCCGGATTGACCAGCGTCGACGAGCTGTCGAGCACGTTCGGGGTGACGGCTTCGACGATCCGGCGCGACCTCGCGCAGCTGCAGGCCGCAGGCAGGCTGGCCCGGACCTACGGCGGCGCGATGCCGCTGGCCCACGAAGCGTCACTGCGGCAGCGCAACGGCGAGGCGACCGAGGCCAAACAGGCCATCGCCCGCTGGGCCGCCGATCAGGTGCAGCCCGGCGAAACCGTTCTGCTCGACTCCGGCAGCACCACCACGGCCCTCGCCCGCGAGCTGTCGCACCGCAGCGACCTGACGGTCGTCACCACGGCGATCACCGTGCTCCACGAGCTCGCCCACGCAGATCTGCACGTCGAATGCCTGGGCGGGGCGTTGCGGCAGCTCAGCCAGGGGTTCGTCGGTCCGCTGACCGCGGCCGTCCTGGAACGCCGGACGTTCGACCGCGCGTTCCTGGGCGCCGACGGCGTCACCGCCGAGCACGGCATCTGCGAGGCGGATCTCGAGCAGACCCGCCTCAAGGAGCTCATGGCGCAGCGAGCCGACCACGTCTACGTCCTGGTGCACGCCGACAAGCTCGGCCAGCGGCCCTTCCGCGCGCACACTCCGTTGAGTCCGCACTGGACTCTCGTCACCGACGACTCGGTCAGCCCCACGACCTCAGCCCACTTCCACGCCCAGGGCCTCAGCGTGGTCGTCGCCTGAATCAGCTCGCCTTCGGGCTGAGGCCGGGTCACCATCCTCGGTGACGTGCCGAAGGGCGAAGGAGCACGCTGGCCGCACCTCACCGACGCGACCACGGCAGCGGACTTCCGGGAGGACTCCTGACCGGGGCGCTCCCCGGGCACTCGCTAGGGGAGCGCCCCGCCGTGACCGGATCGGCGCATTGTCACGCTCACACCCCCACCGCTACGCTCATCGCTCCTTCATCTGCCCTAGTGCGCAATGTGGGGATTGGGCTCATGAGCAGAACTCTCGCTTCGGTGAAGGACGACGGTCCACCGTCCTTACCGCTGTTCCACGGGGTCGTGCAGGTCCTGGAGCTGATCCGCGCGCTCTACGGACGGCGGCCCGAGCGGACCAGCAGAGGCAGCGACAGCGGCGGTGGGCTGCCGATGCTGTGCCTCGTCCGGCCGCGAGAGCTGGAGGACCTGCTGCCGGCGATCGGCGAGAGGCTCAAGAGCGCCGTCCCGCACCGGGTGCCGCACGCCTACATCCGCCTGGAGCCCTCCACCGCGGATCCCAGGGACGGCGACCACACCGCGCAGGCCCCGCTGCCACCGCCGGAGGTCGACACGATCCGCGGACTGCTCGCCGACATCGCCGAGCAGCTCAACGGCCCGCTCAACGCCCAAGCCGGGCGGATGCGCTTCCCCCGGTTCAGCCTGGCGCTGTGGCTGATGCGGCAGGACCTCTCCGGAACCGAGATCCCGAGGCGAGAAGCCGAGCTGCGCAGACGACTGTGGCGTCGCGACCCCGCGCAGCGGATCGCGGAGTTGATCAACACCAACACCGCCGACGCCCCGGACCGGACGATCTGGTCGGTCCTCAAGGTGCTCGCCCTGGTGCCGTGGCTGTGGTTCCAGCTCAAGATGCACTGGCGGCTGCCGTTGACCGGCGGCTACCGGTGGTTCCGGCGGCAGAGCTACCTGGCGCCCGAGGTCCCCGGGAACTTCCTCGGATTCGCCGAGCGCCTCACCGAGAACGAGTGGAACAAGGAGGTTCCCGAGCAGGTCGCGAAGTTCCTGATCAACACGTTGCTGGAGGACCTGCGTCGTTCCTACCGCCGCTTCCCCTGGCGGCTGCGCGGCAAGTGGCGCACGACCTACACGACGGTGCTGCTGGACAACGTCACCCGCTCGAACGGCGGTTACGCGCTTCTCCAGCTGGTCAACGACATCCGCAACGAGACCGGGCTGGTCGATCCGCTGCTGCTGATCACCACGAGCTCGCTGGTCCCGCCGCACGCCGTCGAGCCGACGGTGGACAACGTCCAGGACGTCGTGTCCCGCGCGCACGAGGCCGACGAGCAGGGGTACCGCGCGTGGCGGCACAAGCTCGACGAAGCTCGGCGGGCGCGCACGGACATGACCTGGTACCTGCCGGTCGAGATCCCCCCGGCGGCGACCGGGGATTCCAGAAAGAGCGAGATCCGGCGCCACTTGGCCGCGGCCGACAAGTACGCGCTGCCGCCCCCGCCGTGGTGGTCGCGGCGAACCCTGCCGGTCACGCTGCTGCTGGGGCTGGCCGGCGTGGGGGTCTACTTGTACTCCTCGTTCAGCGTCGGCTACTGCGGCATCCTGTTCCAGCCTCCGTGGTACTGGTTCGGCGCCGCGCCCGGTCTGACCAGCATGGAGAACAAGGCGGGTGAGTGCGTCGGCGTCACCGACGGCACCTTCCTCGCGGAGTTCATCGACGACGCGCCGCCCGGCCAGACCCAGCAGGCCGCGCAGGAGGCCGATCCGATCCTGACCGGCCTGCGCGCCATCGGCGACACGATCTCGCGGCAGAACCAGGCGGCGCTGGACAAGGCCGCGGAAACGGGCCGCCCGGTCCTCACGCTGGTCTACCTCGGTGATCTGTCCCCGGGCGCGGGTGCCTTCAACCTCTCGGCCCAGCACGAGACGCTCGCCGGCATCGCGGTGGCCCAGTACGACCAGAACTTCGAGCCCAACACGCCGCTGGCCCGAGTGCTCATCGCCAACGGCGGCAAGGACATGGGCCACGGCGTGGAGGTCGTCGACCAGCAGATCGCCGAGCTCGCCGAGCAGGATCCGAGCACCATCGGCGTGATCGGCCTCAACTACAGCCGCGAAGAGACCTTCGAGGTGATCGAAAGGCTCGGTGCCGCAGGGCTTCCCACGGTCGCTTCGACGCTGTCCTACGACAAGATCCCCGAACGCTCACCGCTGTACTTCCAGGTCTCGCCGCAGAACCTCACGCAGGCGCGGCGAGCCGTCGAGTTCGCGGGCGAACGAGGCCGCACCGCCGGGGTCAAGATCTACAGCGACGGCGTCGACCCCTACAGCCACAACCTCGGGACCGATGTCGAGAACGAATTCCGCCGGGTCCACCCCGAGGCGACGGTCCAGTGGCTCGACGAGGACCCGCACACCGCGGGCCTGGAAGCCTGCGAGGCCGGGAAGGACGAGCTGGTGTACTACGCCGGGCGTGGAACCGAGTTCCGGGAGTTCCTCACCGGCGTGGGCATCGGCTGCCCGACCGACGTCCCGCCCATGATCCTGGGCAGCGACGACGTGGCCAGTCACGTCGCCAACCGGGCGACGCGCTTCGCCAAGATCGGCATCCCGTACTACTACCAATCGTTCGCGGTGGCCCCGAGCACGCCGGACCCGAACGACTCCGGGGCAACCGTGGTCGGCCCGGCGCTGGACTTCTACTGCACGCTCAACATCATCATCGCCGGGTACGACCCGGCGATGCCGCCTGACGAATGCCCACCCAGGGAGGGCAACCTGTCCTTGGACGGGCACGCCGCGCTCGCCCACGATGCCGCGAGCGTGCTGCTCAGGGCCGCGAACCAGCTCTACCGAGGCGGACCGATCCCGATCACCGCCGGCACCGTGTGGCGCCAGATCAACGCCAACCAGCACCAGACCGACGAAGACCTGCCGTCGAAGTACGGTCTGGTGACCGGACAGATCGACTTCGGCAGCGACACGAACAACCGAGTGCCCAAGGACAAGGCGGTCTGGACCCTGCACGTGGACCAGGCCGGCCAGGTCTCAGTGCCGTAGCTCCTAGGGGCTGCTGTGGTCTTTCGCTCGGCGGTGCGGGTGGCAGAACTCGAGCGGTGCAGGCCGAGCCCCAGACCTGGAACAGCGGCTCCGCCGCGAGGAGCTCCTACTCGGCTCGGCGCTGGACGTAGACGCGGTCACCTTCGGGACCGGTCCACTCCATGCGGACCACACCCGCCACGGCGGCGTGCGGCAGGTTGTCGGGTTCGTGCCAGTGACCCGCCACCGGGTTCCGGAAGAACGTGGCCCACAGCTGCCCGTCGGCGTCGGCGAACAGGTTGTTGTGGCCCGCGCCGATGCCGCCGGTCCAGCGCTTCGAGTAGGGCCCTTCGAAGTTGTCCGAGACGGCGATGATCGCGTCGTACTGATCCCGTTCACCGTCGGGCGCATAGGCGTGCCGCGTGGTGTCGCCGCTGACCGTGATCTTGCTCCAGGCCGCGTGCACGAGGAAGTACTTCCCGCCGTGCTTGATCACGTGCGCACCTTCGAGGTACGGCTCGGGCTCGTAGCGCGCCTGCTGGAACTTCGGGAGGTTCGTCTTCTGGACGATGTCCTCCATGTCGTCCTGGAACTCGGCGTAGAGGTCGTTGTGCAGCACCAGCCAAGCCTTGCCGTCTTCGGCGTAGAGGCCACCGTCGATGTGGTAGTACACGTTCGGATCGATGGAGTCGGGAGCTCCGGGGTTGAGCTCGCCGAAGGGCTTTTCGAGGTTGCCCTCAACCACCCGGTACGGACCCTCGACCCCACCCTCGCTCTTGAGCATGAACGAACCGACCTTGCGCGAGTGGTCGCCCATGCACGCCACGACGTACCAGGCTCCGCGGAAGTGGTGCACCTCCGGTGCCCACACGTTCCCGCGCTTGTCAGCTCCCTCACCCGAGTACCGCTGCCACGGCGCGACCACGATCCGCCCGGCTTCGTTCTCGCCGACGAACTCCGGCGACCACACCTTGCCCTTCTCCGCGCCGGGCCGGATCCCGGTGGTGTCCACCAGCTTCCACGGCCCGTCCAGGGACTCGGCGGTCCACACGAAGATCCCATCGTTCCACGGCGCCGCGGCAGGCAGGCCCGGGACCCGAGTCGTGCCGGTGGCGACGTAGACCGGCTGGTCGTCGACGATGAAGCAGTTGACGTAGGTGTCGCGCACCCAGACCCGGCCCAGCTCCTCGTCCCGAGGCCGGAGTTCGAGGTCGAGGATCCGGGAGTTGTCGTCCCTGGGCTCCAGGTCCACGCGGGTGTCGGCGGTCCCGTAGGGCTCCATCGGAGGCCAGTTCGGCGGATGTTCCTGCTGCGACGACATCACCTTGCCCCATCCGGTAGCGGGCAGGAAGGTCGCCATCCCCAGTGCACCGGCGGTTCCCAGCAGCAGGGACCGCCTGTTCAGATGCGAGCGGGTCTCGAAGTCCGACATCAGGATCTCCTTCGCAGCGCGCCACTGACCGACATGCCCCCATCGGCCAGTTGACGACGCTACCGGCTGATCGCCGTTCAGGAGCGGGTTTGGATCAGGGCGTGCGAGCCCGACGTCCGCCAGGGCTGTCCGCCCGCGTCCAACGACGTCGCGGTCGCGCGCTCCAGACCTACGACGGCCTCCGACTTGAGGACGCGAAGTGCGGCCAGCGGCCCCGGGAAGTGCGACACCGCGTCCGCGAACGGCCGATCGACCGGCCAGTGGCGGTCGCCGACGAGGCGGCGGTAGTTGAGGTCGCCCTTGAAGATCGTCACGGCGGCTGAGGCGAACTCGGCGCGCAGGTCGTCCGGCATGGCGCCGAAATCGAACGGCGCGCAGAAGAAGGGATGCGCTCGAACCGCGATCTCCCCTGCTCGCAGGGCGTTCTCAACACGGCTGCCCACCTGCCCCGCCTCACCTCCCAGCCCGCAGAGGTGGTGCAGCACCACCAGCACGTCGGTCGGGGTGGCGTCGGAGACGTAGTAGGGGCCTGGCTTGACGTGCAGGACGACCCGGGCGGCACGCCCGGTGGTGAGCAGCCGGTCGATGACCACGAGGTCGGCGGCGAGCTCCCCCGCCGAGTTGTCGGCGACGAGGTGGACCGGGCCTGGCTCGTCGAACAGCGACCAGAACTCCTCGGGCGAGCCCGCGACCAGGCCCGACGTGGAACCGCTCGCGTCGGTGGACAGCTGGAACGCCAGGTCGGCCTGATTGCCCCACACCGCGGCCTGGACCACGGCGGCGTCCCGTTCGGGGTCGCTGAGGTGCGGGAGCTCGTCGAGTGCCTTGAGCGTTTCGGCGGTGGCCGCGTTGTGCAGCTCGGCCCGCTTCATCGGCGCGAACGGGTCCACACCCCGCCAAGGCCCCGGCGCGAAGAACCCGGTCGCCGCCAGCAGCTTGCGGAAGAAGTAGCTCTCGGCCCACAGGAACGAGGCTCCCGCCCACGGCCGACCGACCTGATCGGCCATCCAGCCCGCCCAGACACCGTGGTCCGGCGCGTCGTCCTCCAACGGCTCGACCACGCCCTCGGTCGACTCCCGCAACAGCGCGGACAACGCCTCCCGCACGTCCGGCCCGAACGGGTGCGCCGCGCACAACCGCTCGATCATCACCGGATGGCGTTCGTGGAACACCCGCCACCCGAACGATCCCGGCTCCTCGATGGTGATCAACGGCGCGTCCACGGTTCCTCCTCCGGTTCAGCCCACGTGCGGCCGGGTCGATTCGATCATGTTCTCGCGGAACCGGCGCATCGACGGGGCCTCCACGCCGTCGGCACCGTGGTAGGTGCGGGGCGCACGGCGCACCGGCATCGCGCGGACGACGAGCGTAGTCGGTCGTGCTCGAAGCAGACCTGGGATCAGCTCCGGCGACCACGGGTAGATCCCGGAGCTGAGCGCCCACGTGCGCCTGCGCCGGCGAGGAGGAGCGGGTATCCCGCTCAGACCTCGCGGTCGAGGTGAACCGCTGCTCGTGATCAGGACCACGTCGCTTCCGAGCACGGCTGTGTCAACATCGGTGAACCATCCGCCTGCGCAGGGTCCACGACCAGACCACGAGGAGACGAGTGTGCAACCGAGCACCATCGGACACGACGTCACCGACGGCGTACTCGTCGTCACGCTCAACCGCCCGGACCACCTCAACGCCTTCACCCCCACCATGGCCGACGAGCTGGAGGAGACGTTCGTCGAGGTCAACGACGATGACTCCATCCGGGCGGTCGTCGTGACCGGCGCTGGCCGCGCGTTCTGCGCGGGGATGGACCTCAGCAGCGAGGGCAACGTCTTCGGCCTGGACGAGTCGCAGTCGCCCACGCTCGCCGACATGCAGGACCTCTCCTCCCCCGAACTCCGCCGCATCCGGGACACCGGCGGCCGGGTCACGCTGGCGATCCACGATTGCCGCAAGCCGGTCATCGCCGCCATCAACGGCGCCGCCGTGGGCATCGGCGCGACGATGACGCTGGCCATGGACGCACGCCTGATGTCGAGCAAGGCGCGGTTCGGCCTTGTCTTCGGTCGTCTCGGCATCGTGCCCGAGGCCGCTTCGACGTGGTTCCTGCCGCGCATCGTCGGCATGTCGAAAGCGCTCGACCTCGTCTACCGCGCCGACATCCTCGACTCCGCCGCCACCGCGGAGGCCGGGCTCGCCGACGCCGTCCACGCACCCGAATCGCTGCTGGACACCGCGCTCGAACTCGCCGACGCCTGGACCAAGGGCAGGTCACCGGTCGCCACGGCGCTCACCCGGCAGATGATGCGCCGCAACAGCGCCCTCGACCACCCCCGCGACGCGCACCGGATCGATTCGCTGGCGATGTTCTACACGAGCGTCGGTGACGGCGCCGAAGGCGTCGCAGCCTTCACCGAGAAGCGCGACCCGCAGTTCCGCGGCCGTGCCTCGGACCTCCCCGCCTTCTACGACGAGTGGCTGCACGACGACCGCTGACCCAGCCTTCCAAACTCTTTCTCAGGTCGTTCACCGGGAACGCCCGCACTCCGCACCTGTTCTGATGCTCGCAACGGTGCGCGGCGAGGGAGGGCGTTCATGGGCGGTCACCGCAGGCGAGCCGCGGAGCTGCTGAGAGCGCTCCGCGGCCACGTCGTCGGGCAGGCCGCGATGTTGACAGCGCTCGGGGCGGGACCACCCTGGCCAACGCCGCGCTCTACGTGCTGCGCGGCACGTTCCTGGCGGTCTTCACCCGCCGAGCGAGGTCGGCGCCTCCGGTCAGCCCTGGTGTCCCGGTGTGATGAGCGACCGTTGTGATCGCTCAGAACGAGGATTCGTGCTCCTCATCTCGGTTGCGCGCCTGGTGAGATCGCCCTAGCGTTGATCGAACGTCGATCTCTGGGGGATGTTCGATGCGCGATCAACGATGGCGCCGAGTGTCCGCGGCAATCCTTGCCGCGGGCTTGGGCATGACCGCACCCGCTGTCGCCTCGGCCGAGCCGGCCGCTGCGGATTCCGAACCGGTTCTGCTGGTCCACGGCTACAACGAGGGCGCTGACGCGGACTGCGAAGACCTGTGGGGCAACGCCCGAGCGGAGTTCGACGGGCGCTCGGTGCGCACGATCGGCTACTACGAGGGCGATGAAGGCTGTGACGAGTTCGTCGGCGGCCGGGGCAACAACGACAACGACACACCGATCCAGGACCTCGCAGAGGAGTTCGCCAACCACATCTACACCGACTACACGAGCAAGGGGCAGTCGGTGGACGTCGTGGCCCACTCGATGGGCGGCCTGGTCACCCGAGTCGCGGTGCTCGGAACGCGTGAGGGCTGGGCGGGTTTCCCACCGGAGGTCGAAGTCGACGACGTAGTCACGCTCGGCACACCGCACGGCGGGATCACCAAGGACCCGTGCTCGGATCCGGCCCAGTGCTCGCACCAGTGGTGGCAGATGACGCGGGCGCAGGACGGCGGCTCGGGATTCATCAGCAAGCTGCACGAGTCCGCGGACGGCGCGAAGGACCGGGGGTTCGACGATCCGTGGGCCGAGGGGATCGACTGGAGCCTGGTCGGGTCCGAGGAGGACACGACGGTCGACTACGACCGCGCCATCGACGAGGGCTACTGGGCCCACCAGAAGTACGGTTTCGACGAGGACTTGAACAACAACGGCGATCCCGACTGCACGAGCCCGGAGAACATCGACCACCAGGCGATCCGGCTGGTCCGCAACGGCGACTTCTGCCTCAGGTACTGGCACCACGGGAACGACGGCGGCCCGTTCACCACCGACGAGGGCTGGGCCCCGCTGGAGATCGCCCGCAACGCGATCAATCACGAGGGCGACAACCTCCCCCGCTGAGGTTCCGACCCTCGGTGGTGCCACCACGGCGACGACGCCACGGCGAGGACGGCCGTGATCACGCTTGTTCCGATGCGTGTCAAGGAGATTCGCATCCGGCGTCGACGTGGGCTTATCTAGTCGACCCGCCCCTCGACGGGCAACGAGGCGTGGGTAGGCCAATGGCGCTTTTAGTTAGTAGTTAGTAACTGGTAACTTGCTTGTTGTGGCTGAACGGATGAGCGGCGCCCAGCGACGCGCCCAGGTGCTCGCCATCGCGGCGCCGGAGTTCGCGGAACACGGGTTGCACGGAGCATCGACCGAAGCGATCGCGAAGAAGGCGGGGATTACGCAGGCGTACGTCTTCCGAATGTTCGGGACGAAGAAGGCCCTGTTCCTGGAGCTGGTCCGGGCCGCGTTCGAGCGCGTCAGCGACGGGATGAGAGAGGCGGGCGAGGATAAGACGAGCCTCGATGCGCTCTCGGCGATGGGCGCCCAGTACTTCGACCTACTAGCCGACCGGACACGGTTGCTGCTTCAACTCCAGGGCTTCGCCGCGTGTGGCGACCCTGGGGTGAGGGACGCGGTGCGGGAGTGCTTCGCGCGGATGTGGAACACGACCGAGGAAGGCACCGGCCTCGACCCGGTCACCGTGAAGACCTTCCTCGCGTTCGGGATGCTGTTGAACGCAGGCGCCGCCATGGACGTCGAGCAGGTCGACGAGGCGTGGGCGGATGGTGTTCGCACCCGGATCCAGTCGGGCCTGTTCTCGCACATCACCACCGAGGCGAACCGATGAGCAGCCGCACCGCCTTCTCCGCCCAGCGCGATGGACGGTTGAGCATCGCGTTGGTGTGCACAGCGTTGGCGGGGGCTGTGATTGGCAGCGTCGGAGCTCCCCTCATCACTCCGGTCGCCACCGGAATGCACGTCTCCCTCGACGCTGCGCAGTGGACACTGACGGTGACGCTGTTCAGCGGTGCGATCGCGGGCCCCATCCTCGGCAGGCTCGGCAGCGGCCCGTACAGGCGTGTGACGATCTTGGTCACCCTCGCCCTGGTCGTGGTGGGTGGGCTGCTGACCGTGCTCCCGCTTCCCTTAGCGGCGTTGCTGATCGGACGCGGTTTGCAGGGGCTCGGAGTGGCGGTCGGAGCGCTGTTGATGAGCGTCGCCCGCGCACACCTGCCATCGGAGCGCTCAGCGCCGACCATCGCCGCGTTGTCGGTCGCATCAACCGTCGGCATCGGTGTCGGCTATCCGGTGATCAGCCTCCTCGACCAATTCGCAGGCCTGCGCGCCGCGTACGGACTCGGCCTCCTCCTTTCGGCCGTCGCGCTCGCCATCGCCTGGCGGGCACTGCCGGCTGAAGCACTCGGGGAACGACCCCGGATCGACGTC
The DNA here is from genome assembly GCF_004348445.1 of Saccharopolyspora aridisoli. GTDB lineage: Bacteria > Actinomycetota > Actinomycetes > Mycobacteriales > Pseudonocardiaceae > Saccharopolyspora > Saccharopolyspora aridisoli. Next base: position 26,234 of record NZ_SMKV01000023.1, read on the forward strand.
GCGGGCGCCCTGCTCCTCGCGCTCGGGACCCTCGGGATCCTCATCGTCATCGCCACGCCCTCGATGTGGTCGAACGCGTGGCTGGCCGGTGGCGTCCTCATCGGCACCACCACGATCTTGACCGTGTGGGCGTTCATCGAGCTGCGCACCACAGCGCCATTGGTGGACCTTCGATTGCTCAGCCAAGGGCCCGTCCTGCGCGCGAACCTGGCGATACTCGTGGCGGGAACGGGCCTGTACCTGCTGTTCAGCCTGTTCACCCGCTACGTGCAGACCCCGGCGGGGGCCCACTACGGATTCGCACTTCCCGGTGTCGCCGCGGGTGCGGCGCTGATTCCGTTCTCGCTGCTCGGGTTCGCCGCAGGAAGTGCGGTGCCCCGCCTCAACGCGCGCATCACCGAGCGTGGGACGTACGCGCTCTCGGTCGCGCTCGCCGCCGCCAGCGCGCTGCTTTTCGCTTTCGGCAACCGATCGTTGCCGGCTGTGCTCGCCGCGATAGCCCTGCTCGGCTTCGCCGTCGGAGGACTGTTCGCAGTCATGCCCGAACTCATCCTCGTCGGGGTTCCGCAGGAGGAGACGGCCAGCGTGCTCTCGATCAACCAGATCGCTCGCAGCACCGGTATGAGCATCGGAAGCGCACTCGCCGGTTCGCTGCTCGCCGCCACCACCCAGAACGGCGCGCTACTGCCCGACCAGAACGGCTACATCACCACTGCTCTGTGGGCACTTCCCCCACTCGCCGCCAGCGCACTCATCATCGCCGCCCAGCGAAAACGCACATCGAGAGGTACTGGTAACCACGGGAAACGAAGAGGGCGGCAGCCTTCCTCGTTGAGCGGCGGCGTCACCACTGCGACGACGCCACGGCGAGGACGGCCGTGCTGATCCTGCGCCGATGAGGGCGGTTGCCACCCGGACGCTGCGGAACTTCCTCGCGCCGAGCCGGGAGAGGGTCAGCAGCTGCCGTCGGACCAGCGCTGAGACCGCCTGCCGCAGCGCCACCCACCTCCACAACCCGTTCCGATCGCGGCCGGTCCGGCTGCTGACAAGGGCACGGTGACGATGCGGCGAGGAACCGCTGTGGGTGCGGGGGTTTCGCGCGCGATACCCCCGCACCGCCGAGGACGGGACTACGCGTTCAGGTCGGCTCCGCGGGGTTCGCGGACCATGGTGACGGCGATGATCGAGATGACGCTGAGCACCATGATGTACGCGCCGACCGCGTAGGCGCTGCCCGTGGCCTGGGTCAGCGCTTCGGCGATGGTGGGCGCGAAGGCCCCGCCGAGGATGGCGCCGAAGGCATACCCGATGGACACACCGGAGTAGCGCACGTTGGCGGGGAACATCTCGGCGTACATCGCCGACATCGGCCCGTAGGACAGCCCGATGCCGAACGACAGCACCACGATGGCCAGCGCGAACAGCACGCCGCTGCCGGTTCCCATCATGAGGAACATCGGCAGCATCCACACGAACACGGCCGCGTAGCCGATCTGGAACGTGCGCACCCGCCCGATCCGGTCGGACAGCGCACCGGAGTGGACGGTGAACACCAGCCATCCGACGGCTCCGACGATCGTCGCCAGCAGCACGGTCGGCCGGGACAGCCCGAGGGTCTTGCCGTAGCTGAGGAAGTAGGCGATGACCAGGTAGCCGGCGGCGTTGTTGGCGACGAAGATCAGCGCAGCCAGCACGACGTTGCGGGTGTTGCTGCGGAACAACTCCTGCAGCGGTGCCGAGGAGTGGGCCTTGCGCTCCAGCATCTCCTGGAACACCGGGCTCTCCTCGACCATGCGGCGCACGAGGTAGCCGAACACGATGAGCACGACCGACAGCAGGAACGGGATCCGCCAGCCCCAGGCGAGGAACTGCTCCTCGCTGGTCGACGAGCTGATCACCCACAGCACGCCGGTGGCCAGGATCAACCCGAGCGGCACGCCGGTCTGCGGGTAGGAGCCGAAGTAACCGCGCTTGCCGAGCGGTGCGTGCTCGACGGCCATCAGCGCCGCACCACCCCACTCACCGCCTGCGGAGAAGCCCTGCACGACCCGCAGCACGATGAGCAGGATCGGCGCCGCGACCCCGATCTGGGCGTAGGTCGGCAGCAGCCCGATCAGCGCGGTCGCCGCACCCATCATGATCAGGGTCATGACCAGCATCGCCTTGCGCCCGAGCCGGTCCCCGAACCGCCCGGCGACGATCGCCCCGAGCGGCCGGAACAGGAAGCTGATGCCGATGGTCGCCAGCGACAGCAGGCTGGCGACCCCCGGTGCGTCCGCGCTCAGCGGCTTGAAGAAGTGCGGTGCGAACACCAGGCTCGCCGCCTGCGCGTAGATGAAGAAGTCGTACCACTCGATGGTCGTCCCGACGAGCGTGCTGGCGAGCAACCGCTTCTCATCCCGGGTGCGACCAGGGCCCGCAGCGTGCTGCACGGAGTCCGACATGGCTGAACCTCGTTGTTCCGTCGTCCTTGTGTTGGGTGCCTGTCTAGTCGGGACGACGCGCCAGGTCGAGAGCTCAAGCGCAACGATTCACGGCGAATCGGGTCCACACCCACAGCCCGGAAGATCCGCTTCAGGCGAAATGGCGTTCCGTAGTTAGACGTGCACGCTCCGTAGGATCGCGGCACGGTTGACGCACCGTGCCCGCAGCGTCTCAAAGCGAGAACCGGTCACCCTTCACCGCGTCGATGAACACCCCCCACTGCGACGGCGTCGCCGTGAAGTACCCCGCGTCCGGCGCCTTCGAATCACGCACCGCAGCGTGGCCGGATAAGTCCCCCACCTCGATGCAGTCACCGTTGGGGTGGCTGAAGCTCGACTTGCGCCAGCCGACCACGCGACCAACCTCCACGCAGTTTCCATTCGGTTGACTGCGGGACGACTTGCGCCAACCAGCCACGACCTCGTCCATCACTGCTCCTTGCCCTTCAAGAGACCCTTGATCAGCTTGATACTCGCATCAGCACCGAGCGCGACCTTACGGATTCCGGAGATGGCCTGGCGATAGGCGAGCACGTCGTCGGCATCGGGGACGAAAGCACCCGAGCTGAAGTGCTCAAAGTGCAATACGGGTGGGGCATCCGGGAAGTCGTAGAGCACAAACGGCCCAGCATGCCCGGGATGCCAGCCAATGCGGGGTTTGACCACCTGGATCGTGACGTTCTCCCTCTCGGAGAACTCCAGAAGATGGCGCAGCTGATCCTCCATGACTCCTGATGTACCGATCTTGTCCTTGAGCGCATCCTCGCCGATCAGCGCGATGAGTTCGACCGGATTCCGCTTGGTGAGCGCTTCGCGTCGGGCAATCCGCAGCGTGACTCTCTGCTCGATCTCGCTTGCGGGAAGGCCGCTCGCCACAGCGAGAGCCCTTGCGTAGTCAGCTGTCTGGAGCAGCCCAGGAAGTCCGAGCGGCGCCCATTCGACGATCGCCGAGGCGGAGCGCTCACACTCAACCGCTCCGGCCAACTGTTGCGGAATGCCCGGCATGCCAACAGTGAGCCAGTTCGGCTCGCTGGCATCCCGAGCCAACTCGATCAACCGTTGCTTCTCCCGGCCTGTTACGCCGGCAGCGGTCAGGAACGACGCCACATCTTCTGGAGTCGGCACTCGGCGTCCGGTCTCCCAGTGCGAAATCGTCCCGTGGCTCATCCCCAGACGTCGGCTCAGCTCACGCCCACTCACACCGGATTGCTCTCTGATGGTCCTGATAGCCGCTGCCAACGCGCGTGCGCGTGGCGTCATCAGATTGGTGTCTACAGGCATGAGACAGATCGTAGCTTCGTCGCCTGAACTGCACAGTCATGCAATCGGGTAATTGATCAGTGTCTACAAGACAGACATGCTGGTTCGCGACAACCAAACTATCTGGGGGGTTGCGATGTATTCGTTCCATTGGGTTCCGGCAAACGCAGCACGCCACGCGAGCACTGACCGCCGACCGGAAGGCGCGCTGGTCTATCCGAGCGGAACCGCGGTCACGACGTTGTGCGGCAAGGTCGATCAGATCTCGGACAACTCCGAGATCGCATGGCTGTGGTCGACGTGCCCGGAGTGCTACGAAGCGGCGTTGCGGATGGCGAGGGCAGCAGACGGATGACGACACGTCCCTGAATCAGGAACCGCTCGGCTGACTCCCCACCGAGATAGCGGTTCCAGGTCGGCCGGTGCGCCTTCCCCTCCCCGGCACCGGCCGACCACCCCTCAAGGCAGAACGCCAGCTACGCGCCCAGCGCGCTGGTGGTGGACGCTCCGATCATGACGACCAGGAAGAAGAGCAGGATCATCGCCCACGCCGCCAGGACCACGTACCCCAGCACCAGTCCGGCGATCGCCATGCCGTACCCGGACTGCGGCGGGTTCTTCCTGATGTCGCGCACGGCGATGTGACCGAAGATCACCGCCAGCGGTGCGACCCCGAGAATGCCCAGGACCAGCGCGGCCACCGACATGCCGTTGGTGGGCGCTGGGAACGCCATCGCGGGAGGCACCGGTCGCGGGTACGGCTGTTCGGCGGTCATGTTCGGATCCCCTCAGGCTGGTGTCCGGCTCTAGTACGGAAGGGTCCCGGCGGATCTTCCCGGCAGGCAGGGGCGAAAGGCCCGGCCGCAGGCAGTGCGCTGCCGACTCCGACTAGGACCGCCCGGCGGGTTCGCGCTGCTGCTCCGGCCTGCGGAGCAGGCGCAAGCCGCGCAGACCGAGCCAGGTGAGCAGCGCGAGCACCGCCACGACCAGGTATTCGATCAGCGGGATGCGCACGATCTCGTCGAGCTCGGTGAGCGACCTGGTCCAGTACACCGCGATCGCCGCACCGAGGTGGAGGACGACCAGCACCCAGCGGGTGCTCCTCGCCAGGCCCAGGCCGTGCATCTGGGAGATGACGAAAACCCCCAGGAAGCCGAAGAGGAACATCGGCCACAGGCCGTCGGGCCCGGTGTTCATCACCGCGACCAGGGTTCCGTGCACGACCACCAGCAGCTCCAGGGTCAGCGTCCACCAGCGGTTGGTGTGGGACCGGGTGAAGAACAGGCTCCCCTGCAGCAGCAGGAGGAACATGTAGACGAAGCCGATCAGGTGCCCGCTCGTGGTTTCCATCGGGTGGTACCAGAACGTGTAGACCGCGGCCCAGCTGAACAGGAAACCGTGGTACTTCCGGAAGAACCGCGTGATCTCCGCGGAGATCGGGGCGGGCCGACCGAAGAACATGCCCCTGCGCCGGTTCTCCATGATCAGCACGACGATCAGCAGCACGATCACCGAGCCCTGCGAGCTGAAGATCGAAACGTCCTGCGCCAGGCCGTCGTAGAACACCTGCGTCTGCACCTCGTGCAGCACGATGAAGCCGAGGTTGGCCACCAGCGCAACCACGTTCACCGGATGCAGCCCGCCGGTGTAGGTCCGGACGTGCCGCTGCGCGTGGAAGATCAGCCACCAGCTGACCAGCTGGTGCGCGGTGTAGCCGGCCCACGCCGATGCCCTGGTCCACAACGTGGGCTCGGGGAGCTTCCAGTAGTACCAGGAAGCGCCCTGGTCGGGCAGCAGAGCGACATCACCGAGCCACCAGCCGCCCGCCCACACTCCAGCGGTGAGCACCAGGCACACCGCCACACCCGCGCCGAGCACGGTGCGCGCGTTGGTCAGCATGCCGGCCATTATCGCCCCGGCCCGAGACGATCCGTCCCGCCCCGATCCCCAAGGGGTACCGGATCCACTGAAATCCGGCGCCCGGGACCGGGCTGGGTTGTCCGTTCTTGACCTGGGATGGTCGGCGCGTCGCTTGCCCAGCAAGCTCATCCGCGTCACCAAGGGACAACTCATCGACTCGCCCGCGGAACTGTTCACGGCCATGACCGGCAGAGCCGGCACGATGGCACGCCGCTGACGGCGGATCTGCTCTGAGCAGCAGGGGACTCCGGGAGCGGGGTTCCGGCGGCATGGTCGGGTCATGGCCAACGATGAGAAGCAGCCGATGTTCGACAACCGGCTTCGCGAACGGTTCTTCAGCCAGCGGGTCCTGGTCCTCGACGGTCCGCTCGAAGACGACAACGGGACGGTGCTGATCACGCAGGTGCTGTCCCTCGCCCACTCCGATCCGGGCAAGGACATCGCGCTGTGGATCCACTCCCCCGGCGGCTCGGTGCCCTCGATGCTCGCGATCCGCGACGTGATGCGGCTCGTGCCGTGCGACGTGTCCACGCTCGCCCTCGGACTCGCGTGCAGCGCGGGACAGTTCCTGCTGTCGGCGGGCACTCCCGGCAAGCGCTTCGCGCTGCCGCACGCGCGAATCCTGATGCACCAGGGTTCGGCGGGGATCAGCGGTTCGGCCGTCGAGGTCGAGGTGCAGGCCGACGACCTGCGCTACACGCGGGACACGGTGCTCGGCATCATCGCCGAGGACACCGGCCAGCCGGTCGAGCGGGTCTTCGCCGACTCGTTGCACGATCGCTGGTTCAGCAGCGAGCAGGCACGCGAGTACGGGTTCGTCGACCACATCGTCGACGGCCTGGGCCAGGTGATGCCGATGCGCACGCCCATGGGGCTCAGCGCGGAGACGGGGGTTCGAGCATGACCAGCTACACGATCCCCAACGTCATCACCCGCAGCACCAACGGCGAGCGGATCATGGACGTCTACTCGCACCTGCTTGCCGAGCGCATCGTCTACCTCGGCACGCCGATCGACTCCGGTGTCGCGAACGCGCTGATCGCTCAGCTGCTGCACCTGGAGGCCGACAGCCCCGATCGGGAGATCAACCTCTACATCAACTCCGAGGGCGGTGACCCGTCCGCGATGCTCGCGCTCTACGACACCATCCGCTACATCAAGGCCCCGGTCGCCACGACCTGCGTCGGCCAGGCGGTCGCGGCCAGCGCGGTGCTGCTGGCCGCCGGTGCACCCGGCCATCGCGCCGTTCTGCCGCACACGCGGGTGGTGCTGCACCAGCCGGCCGCGCAGGGCCGGGGCACCATTCCGGACCTGATCCTGCAAGCGGACGAGGTGGTCCGGGTCCGCACCCAGCTGGAGGAGATCCTCTCCGAGCACACCGGCCAGGACGTGCCGACGCTGCGGCACGACACCGACCGGGACCGCGTCTTCGACGCGCAGGAGGCCGTCGCCTACAACCTCGCCGACCACGTCCTGGACGAGCGGAGTTAGGCGTTGTTGAGCGATCACCGTGCGAACCGGGTGGCGCAAAACCCGTCGGGGAGCGCAGCGACGGCGAGCTGAGTCCCGCACCTGGAACAGCGGCAGCCGCCCTCCCCAGCAGCCTCTCAGGCCGCCAGGAGGACGGGGCCCGAGGGACGGGCTGCCGGGCGGTTGCGCTGGACGTGGCCGGCGATGTTGATGAGCAGGTCGGGCAGCTCGACGCCGAGGGCGCCCGTGATCGCGGCGATCATCTCGCTCGACGGCTCCTTGCGGCCCCGTTCGACCTCCGAGAGGTACTGCGGCGACACACCGGCTCGCTCGGCGACGTCGACGAGCCGGTCACCGCGGTCCTCCCTGGTCGCACGCAGGGTGCGGCCGAGCTCCTCACGCCACAGCGGCTCGGGCGCGGCCTCGCGCTTGCGCTGGAAGTCAAGAACGTCCGCCATGCGCTCATCTTGACACCGGTCGGGCGCTCGGGATCGCGGTTCCGCTGACGGCGGAACAGGGATCTGCCGAGGAGGAGCGCCGGACTCGGACCGAGGCCGTGCTCATGGACGATTTCCGCTCGTCACCGCCAACGACCTGATCGATCTTCGCGACGGCGGCGGGGTCACGAGTTCTGTTCGGCGGGATCGTGGGACTTCAGGAACTCCTCGAGCGCGGTGAGGTGATCGGTGTTGATCTGGTCGACGTCGGCGTCGACCAGTTCGCGCCAGACCGCTTCCCGGGCGCCGGGCTCGATGTCCGGAGTGGCCCAGAACCGCACCTCGTAGCCCCCGGCGTGGGCGCGATCGACGAGCTCGTGCAGCTCCTGCCGTTCGTTCTCCGGCATGGGGCCGACGCCTTGCCAGGTGAACAGCCGGGTCCAGTTCTCGGAGAGGACCACGAGGTCGGCACTGGTGGCATCGGCCGGGGGCGGAGTGGCGATGCGGCCGTCCCCGGACGCCCAGCGGACCGGGTCTTCGAAGGTCTGGTTGGCCAGCTGGCCGGAGACGACGACCTCGACGGCGCGAGTGGTCTCGCGGTCGTTCGCCCACGAGCTGACCAGTTGCGGGCGGTCGTTGAGCTGGTCGGCGAGCACATCCCACACCGCCTGGCCGCCGTCCTTGACGTCGACGTAGAGGCGCAGCGGCTCGGTGGCACCGTCGTAGATCTCGCCGCCGTTGGCACCGGCGATCTCGGCCAGGGGCTCGAGGTAGAGCGACTCCAGGGTGCGGCTGCAGTCGGGCGCGTCGTGGCCGATGCACAGCTCGCCGTCCACCAACCAGACATCGGCCTCGACACTCCGGAAACCGTGCGAGAGCGCGTCGAACAGCGGCTGCTGGTGCTCGTAGTCGTTGTGAGCGTGGGCTCGCTCCAACGGCTGCACCCCGTCGGTGGGGCCGGCCACCGGCTCCGCGTGGGCATTGATGGGCACGATGAGCGCGAGAGCGGTCTGGGCGGCCAGGAAGGATGTCCGAGATGCACGCATGTGCGCTATCCGAGCAGCGCCAGCGGGCGCCGAGGTGGCCTACCGGTAGCGGATGGGCAGCGCCCGGTCGACTGCGGCGCGAACTCCACCACCGGAGTTCGCGACCGTGCGAGCGAGAGCTGCGCGGACGCGGCCGACCGACGCCGCCCGCCTGCTCGGCACCCCGGCTTCAGTCGATCGAACGCTTCCGCGGGAGAAGTGGTGCCTGATCGGAACAGGAGGACCGAGAGCGGCACCACGTCGGAAGGACCAGTCCCGGTACTCGTACCCGCAGCGTCCTGGTCCCCAGCTCTGGCCACCTCCACACCTACGGCACGGACGAGCACGGCACGCTGCGTCAACTGCCGAACCGATCATTCCTGCGCGAGACGGCGGGTGTACCCGGCCTTGCGCAGCCGCCGGTAGGCGTCGTCGACGTCGTCCGGAACCTCCTGCGCGATCGCGAAACCGCGGTCGGCGTAGAGGGTGATGCGCTGGGTGTCGCCGACGAGCATGTCGATGACGCGGTCGGCGTCGCCGATGGCTCGGACGTAGTCGTCCAGCGGGGTGCGCTGCGAGCTGCAGACGACGTCGGCCTCGGGCCAGACCTTCTTCGCCGTGGCGAAGGCTCGTCGCTGTTGGTAGGGCTTGGACACCAGCAGCAGGGACTCGACCTCGCGGCCTACCAGGGCCTGGCGGGTGAACTCGATGTTCTCGGCGGTGTTGGTGGCCTTCGGCTCGACGACGATCGCCGCGTCCGGCACGCCGCGTTCGATCGCGTGCTCGCGGTAGTGCACGGCCTCACCGCGCGGGAACCGCTCGACGGTCGTCGGGGCGTTGGCGCCGGTGAACACGACCAGCGGGAACCACCCGCCGCCGTAGAGCTCGACGATGTGGTCCGCGACGCCGAGGTCGTGGCTGCCCAACCCCACCCCGACGTCGCAGGGCCGCAGCGCGTGCCCCATGTCGTGGTAGTCCCACAACAGCTCCGCGTCAGCTCGGTGCTCCCCCGGAACGGCAGTGCTGATCCCCATCGACGCCTCACATCACGTGCTCGAGCTGACACCGCGAACCTATCGCCCGGTCAGGCCGCTGCGTCCTGGAGCTCGGTGGGTTCTGCGATGACGTCGACCATCGCACCGTTGCGGGTGACGGTGATCTGCAGCGGTTTGCCGATGGCTTCGGCGAACATGAGCCGTTGCAGTCCCTGGGCGTTGCGGACGGGTTCGCCCGCGGCGGTCAGCACGAGGTCGCCGGGGTGGAGGCCCGCGCGGTCGGCCGGGCTGCGGCGCACGACGTCGACGACCCGCAGACCGGTGCGCTGGTCGATGCGCCGGGCCAGCTCCTCCGGCAGCGGCGCGGGCGTGGTGACCAGACCGAGGTAGGCGCGGCGAACCCGCCCGGTGCGCATCAGCGAGTAGATGATCCGGCGGGTGGTCGAGTTGATCGGGATCGCCAGTCCCACACCGATCCCGGCCACGGCCGTGTTGATACCGACCACGACACCTCGCGCGTCGGCGAGGGCGCCGCCGGAGTTCCCGGGGTTGAGCGCGGCGTCGGTCTGGATGACGTCCTCGATCATCCGACCGGCGTGACCGCCACCCGAGGGCATCGACCTCCCGAGGCCGCTGACCACACCGGCCGTGACCGAGCCGGTCAAGCCGAGCGGATTGCCCACCGCCACCACCAGCTGGCCCACGACGAGCTCGTCGCTGTCCCCGAGCTCCACCGGTTTCGGCGTCTGCCCGTCGACGCGAACGACGGCCAGGTCCGAAAGGGGATCGGCGCCCACCAGGGACATCTCGGCGCTGGTGCCGTCGGCGAAGTAGGCGGTCCCTCCGCGCGAACCGCCGAGGACGTGCGCGTTGGTCAGCATGAAGCCGTCCTCGGTGAACACCACCGCCGACCCCGTGGCCTCACCCCACGCTCCGCGGGTGCGCAGGCTCGCCACGCTCGCCGTGATCTCGGCGGCCACCGAACTCACAGTGCGCGAATAAGCGTCCATCGCCCCCGCGTCGGACGATTCGGGAGCCCCGTGCTCAGCCATCTCGACCTCCCCGCCTCGAGCCGTTGCCGGGATAACACCGCCTCACCACCAGGGCATTCCCGAAACGGGCGGGCCGGGTCAGACGTAGGCGCGCAGGAAGGCGTCGACTCCGTCGGCGATGAGGGCGTGGAGCTCTCCGGCGTTGAGATCCGGGTTCTCGTCGATGACGTCGAGGGCCAGGCGCATGGTCAGTGCGATGAAGTGCTGGACCGCGCGGCGCGGGTCGGGGACGTGGAGGTCTCCCCTGCAGCCTCGGATCCGAGATCGGCTGGCTGGAGATCGGGCCGGTCGCACTGCTCCTCGCCGGAACAGCGGCTGTGGGCCGGTGGTGGATCGCGTCCGGCCGCACCCCGGAACCGCTGATCGACCTGCGCCGGCTGGGCGGACCGCTGCTGCTGACGCTGCTCATCATCGTGCTGTCCACCGGCTCGTACCAGAGCGTGCTGCAGCTGCTGCCGCTCGTCGGTGAAGTCCCGCTGAGCCAGGGGCTCGGGTACGGGCTCGGCGGGCAGGGGTCGCTGGCGATGCTGCTGGCAGCGCCGGCCATCGGCGTCATGATCGGCGGTCCGCTGGCGGGCATCCTGGCGGGGCGCTTCGGCCCGGTGGTGACGCTCGCGGGAGCGGTGGGCCTCGGAACGATCGGCACCCTCGGCATGTTCGCCGGTGTCGCGTCCTTCCCGGCCGCCCTCGTCTTCGCGCTGCTGCTCGGGTTCACCGTCGGGGCGCTCGGCACTTCGGGGTTCAACGTGGCGGGCAGCCTCGCGCCCGCGAGCCAGCAGGCGACGGTGTCGAGCCTGGTCATGGTCATGGTCGCGGTCGGCTCCGTGATGCTCAACTTCGTGGGATCGGCGGTGCTGCACTCCACGGCGCTGCCCGCGGGTGGCGGAACCGTGAACTCGGGGCTCGGGGTCTTCACCTATCTCACGATCGCCGCCGCCGCGTTCGGTCTGTCCACAGTGACCGCCGTCGTGCTGACCCGTCGGCAGAAGTCCATCAAGTGAAGGAGGAAGACGTGCGAGTTCTGGTTTCTGGTGCGAGCATCGCGGGATCTGCGGTCGCGTTCTGGTTGCACCGCAACGGGTTCGACGTGACGGTAGTCGAGAAGGCCGCATCGGTGCGAACCGGCGGGTATCCGATCGACGTGCGGGGAACCGCCCTGGAGGTCGTCGGCCGGATGGGGGTCCTGCCACAACTGCGGCAGGCCGACATCAAGACGCAGCGGCTGACGTTCCTCGACGCCGACGGATCCGTCGCGGCCTCCGTGCACCCCCAGCACGTGGTGGGCGGTGTCGACGGGCAGGACCTGGAGATCCGCCGCGGTGATCTGACCGAGGTGCTCTACGAGGCCGTTCGCGACGACGTGGAGTTCGCGTTCAACGACTCCATCGACGCGCTCGACGAGCGCGAGGACGGCGTTCGCGTCACCTTCCGCAGCGGTGCGCAGCGGAAGTTCGACCTCGTGGTCGGCGCCGACGGGCTGCACTCCCGGACCCGGGAGCTCATCTTCGGGCCCGAGCTCCAGTTCCACCGCTACCTGGGGTTCTGCTTCGCCGGGTTCACCACGCCCAACACCCTCGGGCTCTCCCACGAGGGCGTCATGTGGAACGCGCCCGGCAAGGCGGCGGCGCTCTACGGCGTCCGGGACAGCGACGAGCTGCACGGCTTCCTCAACATCGCCCGCCCGCACCCGCCGATGGAACTGCTGCGCGATCCCGACGCGCAGCGAGAGCTGGTCACCGACGCGTTCGCCGGGGAGGGCTGGGAGATCCCGACCATGGTCAAGGCGATGCGCGAATCCGATGACCTGTTCTTCGACACGGTCAGCCAGATCCACCTGCCCGCGTGGTCGCGCGGCCGGGTCGCCCTGGTCGGCGACGCGGCCCACGCGCCGTCCTTCCTGACCGGCCAGGGGTCCAGCCTCGCGCTGGTCGGCGCCTACGTGCTCGCCGACGCGCTGGCCGCCCACCCCGACCACACCGAGGCCTTCACCGCCTACGAGGCCACCACCCGCGAGTTCGTCAAGCTCAACCAAGCCCTCGTCGGCGAAGGCGACGCCACCCTGTTCCCCACCACGCGGGAGGCGCTGGAGAAGCGCAACGCAGGCCTGCGGGCACTCGCCGAGATGCCACCCGCGACCGGCAGGCCGGAGCACTCGGCCTTGACCCTGCCCGCTCCCAGGCGTTGACCGGCGGCCGGATCACGCCTGGTGCGCCGCCGGGCGGGTGACCAGGCCGCGCGCGACGATCTCCAGCACTGCCGCGATCGCCACCGCCTCCACCGCCAGCAGCCCCACCAGCACGAACAGCTGCACGGCACCGGCCTGAATCGGGCTGGCACCGCCCAGCAGCATGCCGACGAACGCGCCGGGCAGGGTCACCATGCCCACGGTGCGGGTCTGGTCGAGCGCGGGCACCAGCGCCGTTCCGGCCACGGGACGGGCGATTTCGAGCCGCGAGTCGCGTTCGGACAGACCCAGCGACAACGCAGCCTCCACCTCGCCGCGGCGCTGCGCCAGCTCGTCGAGGAGCCGCCGACCGGCCAGCCCCGTGGCGGTCAGCGCTCCCCCGATCAGCTGGCCGATCAGCGGGATCAGCACCAGCCCGGTCAGCGGCACGGCCCGCGACGCCAGCAGCACTCCCGCGACCGGGGCCACACCGGCGGCGATGGGCACGGCCCCCCACCACCACGTCCGGTTGCGGGTGATCCGCCGTCCCGCCGTGCGCGCGGCGACCGCGAACATGACCACGATGAACGCCGCCACGAGCCACGGCCAGCGCACCACGGAGGTGATGATCAGCGACACCAGCAGCAGCTGCGCGGCCCCGCGCGCACCGGCGGTGATCACGGCCCAGTGCCGCGCGAACCCGCCGAGGCGCACCACCGCAGCGGCCACGACCAGCAGCAGCACGACGACGGCACCGAGCACCGGCGTCACCGGAACAGTCCCAGAACCCACCCGGCGACCTTACGACCAAGGCGCTCCGGATTCCAGCTACCGGGGAGCGGCGGTGGAGCCGCGCGGGATGAGGGTCGGGGCGCTCACCAGGGTTTCGCGGCTCCCCCGCCCGTCGTCGAGCAGCAGGCGCAGGGCGTCGGCGGCGATCTGCCTGAACGGCACCCGCACGGTCGTGAGCGGGACCGGCAGCCTGCTGACCACCGGGATGTCGTTGTAGCCGACGATCGACACGTCCCGGGGCACTTCCAAGCCCAGCGCGTGGGCGGCGGCGAGCACACCGATCGCCGTGTTGTCGTTGACCGCGAACACCGCGCTCGGCCGGTCCGGACGGTCCAGCAGCTGACGCCCTGCGAGTTCACCGGCCTCGATCGAGAACGCATCACCGGCGACCAGCACCGGGTCGAAGCAGAGTCCACCGCTTTCCAAAGCCTCCCGGTAGCCCGCTGCGCGCCCTTGCGCGCTCGACGCGTGCGCGGGTCCACCGACCAGGCCGATCCTGCGGTGCCCGAGATCGATGAGGTGCCGCGTCGCCAACTGCGCTCCGAGGCGGTCGTCGCCGATGGCGGCCGGACTGCTGCCGTCGGTGCGCAGGGCGAGCGCGTAGGAGGTCTTGCCGACGTCGACCGGTTCGCCGACGCGCGCCGTGGTGAGGATGAGCCCGTCGACCCTGCGCCGCCGCAGCGACTGCACCGCCTTGTCCTGCACTTCCGGAAGGTCTTCGGTGGTCGCCACGACCGTGAACAGGTCGCGTCCGGCCGCGGCCTCGGTGATCGCCTCGTAGAGCATCGCCATGACCGTGTCGGTGAGCCTGGGGACGATCACCCCGACCGTGCTGGTGCCGGAACGGCGCAGCCCGGAGGCGAGCGGGTCGCGGACGTAGCCGAGTTCGGCCGCGACCTCGCGAACGCGCTCCGCCGTCGCGTTGGTGGAGCGCGGGAGGCGCTCGTCGAGCACGCGGGAGACCGTGGACTTGCTGACCCCGGCCGCCCGGGCCACATCGAGAATCGTCACCACACCCGGAGCCTACCCGAAGCTGGGAACGTTCCCGGGATCGGTCTTGACAGCCGGCGAGCCGTGACGCATGGTTCTGGGAACGTTCCCGCGACCGTTCCTAGAATGGAGCCCCTGGCATGTCTCTCGATCTCCGCGGCCTCAATCCCGCTCCGGTCACGCCGTTCACGCCGGACGGCGAGGTTGACCACCAGGCGATGGCCAAGCTCGGCCAATGGCTAGCCGGCCACGACGGCGTCACGAGCCTCGTAGTGCTCGGCCACGCCGGCGAGGGGACATTCCTGACCCAGAACGAGCAGGTCACCACCATCTCCCAGCTTGTCGACGCTGTCGACGTCCCGGTCATCGCCGGGATCACCGGCGAAGGCACGCACGTGGCGGTGGACGAGGCCAAGCGCGCGGTCGCCGCCGGAGCCGAGGCGGCGCTGGTGTACCCCTCGCACGGCTGGCTGCGGTTCGGCTACCAGCAGGGCGCCCCGCAGGAGCGCTACCGCGCGATCTACGAGGAGGCGGGCCTGCCCTGCATCCTCTTCCAGTACCCGGACGTCACCAAGGCCAACTACGACCTCGACACCCAGCTCGAAATCGCCGCCCAGCCGGGCGTTTTCGCCACGAAGAACGGCGTCCGGAACATGCGTCGCTGGGACACCGAGATCCCCGTCCTGCGACGGGAGAACCCTGATCTCCAGATCCTGTCGTGCCACGACGAGTACCTGCTGCACACCATGTTCGACGTGGACGGCCTGCTGGTCGGATACGGCAACATCGCCCCTGAACCGCTGCTAGAACTCATCGCGGCTGGGAAGGCCGGGGACTACGCAGCGGCCCGCGCGGTGCACGACCGCCTGCTGCCGGTCACCAAGGCCGTCTACCACCGCGGCTCGCACATGGAGGGCACCGTGGCCCTCAAAGTCGCGCTCAAAGCGCTCGGCGTGCTGGAGAACGCGACCGTGCGCTCTCCCCTGATCGACCTCTCCGCCGGAGCCGAGGAAGAGATCGTCCGGGCGCTGCGCAGCGCGAAGCTCATCTGAGCCAACCCGCGGGGCCGGGTGCGCGAGTGCATCCGGCCCTTGCCGGCCACCCGGCCGGTCCGGTGACAATGCCGTCCCCGAACGACCCCGCGACAATGCCGCGTGGGGGTGAGGAAGCACGATGTCCGACGCAGTACCCGCCCGGTCGAACAACGGGCCCAGCGACACCTCCGGTTCCGCTTCGGTCGGCAGTGGCCGCCGAATCCTGCGGATGCTGGCCCTGATGGGGCCTGCCTTCATCGTCGGCGCCTGGCAGTTCGGGCCGGGCAACCTCACCGCGGCGGTGCAGGCCGGCAGCCGCTTCGGCTACTCGCTGATTTGGGTCATCGCCATCTCCACAGTGCTGATGCTCATCTACGCCGACATGAGCATCCGCATCGCCCTCGTGTCGAAGGGCTCCGTCATCCAGACCATCAAGGAGCACCTCGGCCATTGGGTCGGCGGGCTCGCCGGGTTCGGCGTCTTCGCCATCAGCCTGATGTTCTCCGTCGGCAATGCCGTCGGCTCGGGCCTGGGGCTGTCGCTGGTGTTCGGCGGCTCGCCGATGTGGTGGACGCTGGCGTGCACGACCGTCGTCGTCGGCATCCTCTTCGCACGACGGCTCTACACCCTCATCGAGAAGCTCGTGCTGATCATCGTCGCGGTCATGGCGGCATCGTTCGTCGCCACCGCGATCATCGCCCGGCCCGACTGGGGAGCCGCCGCCATCGGGTCCGTCGTCCCGGTCGTGCCCGCAGGAGTCGGTCTGCTGATCGTCGCCCTCGTGGGCACCAACTTCTCAGTCAACGCCGCGTTCTACGCCGGCTACGCCTCACGTGAGCGCGGACTGCGCCGCGATCAGCACCGCGAAACCACCATCGCCGACACCATTCCCGGCATCGTCGCACCCGGGATCATGACCGCCCTGGTCATCATGGCCGCAGCCGCAGTCCTGCCCGGCGTTGGCGGCGAGGACGGCGCCACGCTCAAGCAGTTCTCCACCGTCCTCACCCCGCTCGCCGGCGAAATCGGGCGGACCATCTTCTCACTCGGCTTCACCGGCGCCGCTCTCTCGGCGATGATCGCCAACGCAACCGCAGGAGGCACCCTGCTCTCCGACGGCCTCGGCTTCGGCAACCAACTCGCCTCGTGGCGAGTCCGTACCGGCATACTGGGCGTGCTCGGCTTCGGCGCCCTGGTCACCGTTCTGGCCCGGGGTGAGTCGCCGGTCCAGCTCATCATCGCCGCCCAAGCGTTGACGGTCGTCGTTGCACCTGTCCTGGCGGTGTTGCTCGTCGTTCTTGCCAACCGGAGCGGCCTGATGGGCGACCTCCGCAACAGGTGGTGGCAGAACGGTCTGGCCGCCATCGGACTCGTCGCGATCGCCGCCGTCTGCTACCAGCTGGTGGTCACCACCATCTCCTAGTCGAGGAGTTCGCGACGGGCGGCTTGGGCCATGTCGGCTGCGTGGTGCAGACCGCTGTCGGTGAAGCGGGTGTGGAGGGCCGAGAGCGCCTGATCGGTTTCAGCGGGTGCGGCCCCTCGGCGGGCTCGGCTCTTGACGAGGCCGAGTCGGGCGAGGGCTTCGCCGCGGGGTTCGCTGATGCGGGCGAACTCCTCGACGGTGTCGCGGTAGACCCGCTCGGCTTCGGCGTAGCGGCCTGCCCGGTAGAGGACGTTGCCGCGCATCTTGTGGTTGTAGGCCAGGGCCGCTTCCAATCGCATGTCCCGGCACGTGCGTTCGGCGTCGGCCAGCAGGTCCAGGGCCTCGTCGGGTTCGCCGCGCAGCGAGGTGAGGTCGGCGATGCCACGCAGTGCCCAGGCCCGTCCCCGCTGGTCGGCGCCGTCGGTGGCGATCTGGCAGGCCTCGGTGAACATGGCCAGCGCGGTGTCGTAGTCGCCCCCGTGCCGGTGGATCTGCGCGATCCCCTCCAGCGCCCACACGACGTGCCTCGGCTGCCCGACCTCCCGGGCCTCGGCCAGCAGCTGCTCGTGGAGGCGCAGCGTTCCGGCGAAATCTCCTCGCACGCGGCCCGTTTCGGCGAGCCCGGCCAGCGCGTACCCCCGCGCCATGGGATCGGTGCCGCGCTCGGCGGCCTCGACCGCGCGGGTCAGCAGGCGGTGCGCCAGCACGTAGCGCCCGCGCTGCCGGGCGAGGGTGCCGCCGCTCCACAGCGCCCAGGCCATCGCGTCCTGGTCGCCGGCACCTCGTGCGGTGCGGTAGCTGGCGCGCCAGGCGCGTTCAGCGCGCTCCACTCTGCCCAACCGCCTGCACGCCTCGGCGATGGCCAGCAGCGCGCCCGCGCGTTCGCCCGGCGTGGTCGCCGCCGCGTCGTGCCGTTCGGCCTGTTCGAGCACCTCGTCCAGCGACGCGTTCACCGACAACGCCGCGAGGCCACCCCGGTACTCATCCGCCTTGGCGTGCATGGAACTCCCTCCAGTAGACCGACCACACCGGTCCGCGAGGGGGAACGGCATGATCATTCCTACTGAGGACGCTACGGAGAACACGACCCCCGCGACCTCAGGTCTCACCCCGGGAACCGCCCCGAGGCCCCCTAGGGGCCGCCCCGTACATCGAAAGTCGGTCTCCCCCTACCACTCACCCCACCCGACCGCCGCAAGAGCGCAGAAGGCCCCACCAAGCTCCCCAGCTCACGGCCCACCATGAGCACTCCACACCCGGTAGCGAACACGGCAGCAATCCGTGCACCGATCACGGCCGTGCTCCGGGAACAGGTTCTGGGTGCGGGGTGTTTAGGCCTGGTGGGTCTCGTGGAGGGGAAGCCGATGAGTCTTCGTCAGTTCGAGTACGCCTTGGCGGTCGCCGAGGAGGGGTCGGTGACGGCTGCCGCCGAGTCGCTGCGCGTCGCCCAGCCGTCGGTGTCGCAGCAGATCCGGGGGCTGGAGCGCGAGCTCGGGGTGACGCTGTTCGCCCGGACCCCGAGCGGGCTGGTGCCGACCTCGGCCGGGCGGGCGTTCCTGCGGGAGGCCGAGGTCGCCGTGGTCGCAGCGCGGCGGGCGAGGGCGACGGCGCGAGCCGGTGATGAGGAGCTCGTGGGCGAGCTGGTGGTCGCGGCGCAGATGGGCTTCGGCACGCGCCAGCTGCCCAGCGCGCTGGGAGCTCTTGCGCGACGGTTCCCGCGCGTGGAGGTCACCGTCTTCGAGGAGCCGAACTCCGCCGAGCTGGAACGGTTGTACCGGCGCGGTTCCTTGGACCTCTCCCTGATGGCGGCGTGCGAGCGGAGTCCCGAGCGCGCGCACCACCTCGGTGACGAGGCGTTCGTGGTGGTGCTCGGTGAACAGCATCCGCTGCTCACCGCCGACAAGGTCGATCTCCAGGACCTGGCGAGCGAACCGTGGCTGCGGTTCGATCGTGACAGCGCCCTCGACGGCGTGCTGCACAGCGTGCTGCGGGACAACGACCTGACCCCGGCCACGGCGGCACGCGTGACCCAGACCGCAACGGCCGTCCGCTGGGCCGCCCACGGCCTGGGCGTCGCGCTCGTCCCCGCCTCAACGGTGCCCGACGGCTACAGGCACCTGATCCGCCCGGTCTCGCCGGTGGTCGCGCAGCCCGTCATCGCGGTGCTGCGCCCCACCCCGGGCCCGGCGGAGTCGGCCCTGCTCGACCTCCTGCACCGGGAGCCGTGGCACCTCCCGGCTCCGCCAGCCTGACCGCGTTGCTCAGAGCTGGGTGAGCCCGCCGTCGACCGGGAGTTCCACACCGGTGGTGAAGGTGGCGTCGAAGGCCAAGAACGCCGCGGCCGTGGCGATCTCGTCGGGATTGCCGAACCGTCCCATCGGGTTGTCGGCCATCACTCGTGCCTTGATCCGGTCGGCTTCCTGCTGGCTCATGCCCTTCTCGAGGATTCCCGTGTCGACCGGTCCCGGGCTGATGGCGTTGACGCGGATGCCGCGCGGGAGCAGTTCGGCGGCGAAGGTGCGGGCCATCGAGCGCATCGCGGCTTTGCCCGCCGCGTAGGCGCTCACGGCCGGCATGCCCATGACGTTCGCCGCCGAGGTGGTGAGGACGACCCCGGCACCCGGGTTCAGCAGCGGCGCGAGCTTCTGCACGGTGAAGTAAGCGCCCTTGACGTTGACGTCGAACTGCTCGTCGTAGGCCTCCTCGGTCATCGACTCCAGCAGCACGGAGCGCGCGACCCCCGCGTTGACGAACAAGCCGTCGATCGTGCCGAGTTCGCGCTTGACCCGCTCGGCCAGCCCGTCCAGGTCCTCCAGCGACGAGACGTCGCCGCGAATGGGCACCGCGTTGTCGCCGAGCCGTTCCTGAGCGGCGTCGAGCGAGGCCTGCGAGCGGCCGGTGATCGCCACCCGCGCTCCACCGTGCACGAGGAGCTCCGCCATGGAGAATCCCATTCCGCTCGCACCGCCGGTGATCACCGCGCTCTTCGTCGAACGGTCGACCATTTCATCCCCTCGATCCTTCACCTGGTACTCAGCCTCGGTGGAATTCGCCGCCGTCGGCGATCAACTTGCTCCCGGTGACCCAATTCGCGCGATCCGAAGCGAGGAACAGAACTGCGTTCGCGATGTCCTCGGGCCTGCCGTCGCGGCCCAGCGGGACCGGCGCGCCGTCCTGCCCCGGCTCCAGCCGCGCCCACTGCTGTCGCGTCTGCTCGCCGCCGGGGGTGGTGACTCGGCCGGGAGTGACGGTGTTGACGCGGACCCCGTGCGGGGCCAGGTCCGAGGCGAGCCCGCGGCTGTAGGTCTCGAGCGCCATCTTCGCCGCCGCGTAGTGCAGGAACTGCGGCGGCGGGCTGTAGATCGCCGCCGAGGAGATGTGCACGATCGCCCCCGTTCGCCGCTCTCGCATCCCCGGCACGAGCAGGGCGTCCAGGCGCACCGCGGCGAGGAAGTTCAGGTCCAGCGCGTCCTGCCACTCCTCGTCGGGGATGGCGGTGGCGTCTTCGTGCGGCTGCGCGCCGCCAACGTTGTCGACCAGCACGTCCACTCCACCCAGCACGTGCCGCGCCGCGTCCGCGAGCTCCTGCGCCCCCGCGCGGGTGCGCAGGTCGGCGGTGACGAGCGCGGCCCCGTCCGGCGCACTGGTCGCGGTCCTGGCCGTCGTGAGCACCTGGGCACCGGCGTCGAGGAGACCGCGCACGACGGCCTCTCCGATCCCGCGGGTGCCACCCGTGACCAAAGCCCGCTTGCCCCTGAACTCCTGAATTCCACTTCCGAACGCGTGCATGTCGCCGCACCTCTCATCAATGACTCGACTCGGCGAATTCCAGGGCGGGGGTTTCATCGCGTGAACGCCGCGCCGAGTGATTTCACGCTACGTCCGGAAAAGCCGTGTGATCAAAGACGAAGATGCAGCGGAGGCCATAGGCGAGTCCTATGGCCTCCGCGCGACGGGCAGCTCTGACCGGAACCGTTCGTTCGCTTGCCCGGCCAGTTCAGACCAGGGGCTTGCCCGCGCGCATGCGGCGGCGCAGGTCCCAGAGGTAGTAGTTGTAGGGGAAGCGGCGCAGGGGGCTCGGGAGGCGCAGCGCAACGGCGCCGATCGCCCGCGTGAGTCGGTCGAAGCGTCGCTGGTCACGGTTGTTCCAGGTCAGCCCCATCTGGTGGCGGAAGGTCTGGGGCAGGAACCCGGTGGTGATGAACTTGTTGAACGGCGCGAGCGGAACGCGCAGGACCGCCGGGAGGAAGCGGAGTTCCGCGATGTCGAGGAGGTGCCTCCGGACGGGCTCGTCGATGCGGACCTCGGCGAGGTTCTTCTCCCAGTAGTCGTCGAACTCGGCTCGGGTCGACGGCCACATCTCTGGCTTGACCTGCAGCGTCGTGCCCAGCGGGGCGGAGGCGGCGTAGATGGCCTCGCGGCGGTCGGCCGGGATGGGACGCCCCGTCATGGCCACGAAGGTATCCTCGTACCCCTTGTAGAGGCAGGCCGCGACCCACAGCTGGAGCTCCGGGTCGAAAGCGTTGTAGGACACCGGGCTCGACTCCCCGGAACGCACTCGGGCGTGGGAGCGGTTCACCGACCTGCGATACGCCTTCTTCTCCTCCGCCGTCCCCAGCGTCGCCACCGACAGGTAGGTGAAGGTGGTGCGCGTGCGCTTGTACGGGCGATTGAACAGGTTTCCGCTGTCCACTGTGCTCTCCAGGACTCCGTAGCCGACCCCCGGTCGTCCCAGTTGCATGATGACGTTCGCCGCCCCGGCCATCAGTCCCGCTCCGACGATGACGTCGTCGACCTCTTCCACCGGTGTCATGGCCACCTCCCTGTCGCCGCTGGGCCCAGTCCTGACCCCGTCAAAAAATCATGACTTCTGTTGTCTTCATGTCAATAGGTCCGAGTGGGTTACTCATGGACTGCAGGAACGCCGCTGGAAGATGTTTCCTGACTTCGCGAACGATCGAGCGACGGCTGTTGACATCCGGGCAACAGCCGGTTCAGCGTGTGTCGACGCAGTACGTGCGCGCCTGGTTCACAACGGAGGGAACATGCCGTGACCACAGCTGAGCAGGTACGCCGGTCAGTCGAGGGGCTGACCATCCCCGCGCTGCTGCGCCGCAACGCACAGGACTTCCCCGACCACCCAGCGCTCACCAGCGGGATCGGCCCGAACACCACGACCCTGACCTGGTCGCAGCTGCGCACCGAGGTCAGCGCGCTGACGCGTGGGCTCACCGCTCTGCGCCTGCGACGCGGCGACCGCATGCTCATCGCGATTTCCAAGCGGCCCGAGCACTGGGTCTGCGACCTGGCGGCGATCCACATCGGCGCGCTGCCCTGCACCACCTACGACACGCTGAGCACCGAGCAATCCACTTCGTCGCCCAGCACAGCAACGCTGCGGTGCTGGCCCTGGAGGGCGCCTGGGCCAAGGCCAACGGCATCGGCACCACCGACCTCGACGAGATCGCCGCCCATCCCGAGGTGCGCGCGGCGCTGGACGAGGCGGTGACGGCTGCCAACCCGAACCTCGCCCGGGTGGAGCAGATCAAGACCTACCGAGTCGTGGCAGGCCCGTGGACCGCCGAGTCCGGCGAGCTGACGCCGAAGCTCAGCCTGCGGCGCACGGTGATCGCCGAGCGCTACGCCGAAACCATCGAGGGGATGTACCGGTGAGGTGTTGGCGGTGGGCCAACACCGCGCGACCCACCTCCGACCAGCACTGCTCGCCGCGTGAGCAAGACCGCTGCGGTACCTTTTTGACGTCGGAGCAGTCACCTGTGAGGAGTCGAGATGAACGCCCAGCGCCCGGTCCAGCGGCGACGGATGGAGCCCGACGCGCGGCGCGCCGAGATCCTCGCGGTGGCCCGCAAGCTGTTCGGCGAGGGCAGCTTCTCGACTGTGTCCACTTCGGACATCGCGGCCGAGGCGGGCGTGGCGCGGGCGCTGATCAACCACTACTTCGGCAGCAAGCGCGAGCTGTACCTGGAGGTCGTGCGGCAGATGATGGTCATCCCGGCCTCGGTCTCCGAGCGGCTTCCCCCGACGACGGCCGAGGAGAGGTTGTCGATCTGCGTGGACCGCTGGCTGGACGTCGTGGAGCGCAACCGCGACATGTGGCTCTCGGCGATCGGTGCGGAAGCCATCGGGCACGACGACGAGGTCGAGCGGATCATGCTGGAGGCGGACGAGATCGCGACCGACCGCGTGCTGGAGGCTGCGATGATGGCCGATGTCGCGGTCGGGCGCGAGAAGCTGCGCGGGATGATCCGAGCGCACAGCGCCATGCTCAAGGCCGCTTCCCGGGAGTGGCTGGTGCGCGGCAGCCTCAGCCGCAGCGACCTGCACGTCATGCTCACCCGCACGGCGCTGCACCTGGTGAACACGGTCTTCCCCGCCGTGCGCGACGCCTGAGCCGGAACCGGTTGCCCGCCGGCGTCCTTCCACGCGATCCTGCCCAACGGGTCTGCGTGGCAGGTTCACTCACCTCGACGACGGGGGAGCAGCGGATGACCCGATCTCCAGGGCCCGTCGCAGGCTTCAAGCCGGACTGCTGGTGGACTTCGGAGCCAGGACCGTCGCGGCGACCGCGCGGTTCTGGCGCGAGCGCGGCTGGCCTGGCGGGAGTGCCTGCACCAGGTGCACTTCCTGGCCGCGGTCACCACTCTTCCCGCGCTGCTGGTGACGATCCCGTTGGGGGTCGTGGTGGCGCTCAACGTCGGATCGTTGGCCAGCCAGATCGGCGCTGAGGGGTACGGCGGGGCGGTGGTGGCCTTCGTGGTGGTCGGCCAGGCCGCTCCTCTGGTGTGCGCGCTGATTGTGGCCTGTTCCAAGGGGATGCCAGAACCAGGCCACCTCGCAAGGAACGGTCCTCACCGCGGCCACGGTCGAAGCCGACCAGAACCGGGCGGTCATCGCACTCTTCGTCGATCAGGAGATCACCAACAGGAACGACCCGGAACCCCGCATCGACCGGAACCGCATGCGGATGACACTCATCCACGAGAACGGCCGCTGGCTCATCGGAGGAATCGAACTCCTCTAACCCACGTCCGACCCGCCCAACACCCCCGATCACCCGAAACACCCGCCGAGGGGCATCATCGGTCAGGACTCTTGGCATGGCGTGGCCTCCGTGGCTGCGATGTAGCTGTGGCGGAGTCTGCGACTCTATTGTCTCGCTGTCAACAACCATGGCTACCTAGACGGCGACTAGCACGAGATTCATTCTTCACCAACATGTTCCGCACTGTTGACCGTCGCCCAACAAGGAGCTACTTTCGATCTACGGGATGCGACGGGAGGTACCTGAGATGCGGCGCTTCGACCGCCTGAAGACGATCCTCGCGATGGACCCCGAGCGGGATTGCGATGAGATCTACCGATTGCTCTCCCAGTACGAATTCCCCTGGGACTTCACGCGTTCCCTGGAACTCGCGCTGTTCCGCACCTACGCGGTCCCGACGATCGGCCGACTGCTCGACCGCACCGGCGAGTTCACCCGCTGCACGCAGAAGCGCTACGACGACACCGTCCTGGTGCTCTACGAAATCCTCATCCCGAATTCCGAACGCTCGCGCGAGCAGGCGGTGGACCACCTCAACCAGATCCACTGGCGCTACCGGATCAGCAACGACGACTACCTCTACACGCTGGCAACGTTCGTGGTCATGCCCGTGCGCTGGATCAACGAGTTCGGCTGGCGCGCACTGCACCCCCACGAGATCCGTGCGCTGACGACGGTGTGGCGCCGGATGGGCGAGGACATGCGCATCGAGGCCATCCCGGAGACCTACGCGGAGTTCGAGCGCCTGCTCGACGACTACGAGCGCGACCGCTTCGCCTTCAACGACGGCGGCAGGCGCGTCGCCGACTCCACCATGCGCCTGTTCGGTTCCTGGTTCCCGCGTCCGCTGTCGGGCCCGGTCAGCGACGCGACCCGCCTCCTGATGGCCCCGCACCTGCTCGACGCGCTGAACATCCCCCGGCCTCCCGGAATCGCCCGCCGAGCCGTCCGGCACGCCCTCAAGGCCCGGGGCCAACTCCTCCGACTCGGCCCACCCCGTCCGGATTCCAACCCGGTCATCCCCCGCCCGGCCAGCTACCCCGACGGCTACCGCCTCGCAGACCTCGGGCCGGACTCCTTCCACCGCAACCGTTCCCGGCGCGACGCCCCACCTCCGGCGGCCTGCCCGGTTCCCCGGTGACACCAGGGGAACTCCACTCCTCGCGTCCGGCCGGTTCGCACGCGAGGTGAGCACCCTCTCGGTCGCCGTCGGGGTGGGTGTGCTGAGCCGGACGCTGGATCGCCTGGCAGTCGGGCCCGCAGTTCGCTCACATGGACGGACCCGACGGGGCCAGTGACCTGATCCCCTGCCCCTTTCCTCCTCCTGGTCGGCGAGGCGGTCGCAGATCGCTTTCGGTGGGGGGCTCTGTGATCAGCGGGGACCTCGCCAAGTCCTGCGGTAACCCTCGCGAACCTCCCCACCGACGAGCTCGAGGACCTGGCTGGCTGCTGCGGTCAGCGCCGCCGCGTCGCCGGACTCGCACAGCTGGTGGTGTCCCTGGAGCAGTGCGGCGCCGCGCGCATGGTCGGCTTGGAGCAGACGTCGGGGCAGCCACTTGCCACCGCCGACCCAAGCTCCGCGGTGGTCGCAGAGCAGATCAGCGGCGGCGTGGAGCACGTGTCCGCCGAGCGACCGCTTGGACCTCGTGCGCGTGGAAGAGCGCCTGCAGCGCTTCGCGGTCGGCGCGCTCGACGGACTCCCGTCCCGCTGCGGACCGCGAGAGCGCAGCGTCGGGCATCACCGCGCGAGTTCGGCGATCTGCTCCGTCGAGGAGCAGTTGAGCGCGACGGCCGCGTGGGATGCGAGGATTCGTCCGTACTGCTCACACAGGGTTGTGAAGCCGTACGGTTGGGTGGAATAGAGGTCCAGAGCCGCGATCCCGTCCTGCTCCGCGTAGAGCTGGTACCCGATCATGCTTCCGATCCCCAACTGCCGCGCGCCCGGGATGAAGTGCGGCCACCGCTTGTCGGTGCGCATGTCCACGACGCGGTACGACGTCTCCTCCCAGGCGGCGTCGAAGCACGGGCCTTCCTTCAGCTGCCCCTGGAGGTGGTTGGTTTCGACGACCAGGGTGCTGCTGGCCATCGCCGTGACGACCTCCTTCTCGAACACCAGCAGGACGCCTGAGTAGTGGCACGACGGCACGAGCTCCACCGCCAGGCTGGTGATGCGGGCCAGGATGTTCGGCAGCGTCCGCTCCACGTGGATCGCCCGCGCCATTGATTCCATCGTCTGTGGAATTTCTTCCTTCGTCTTGTCGAACCACATCCCCAGCACCTCCGACCTCACTACCCGGGCCCTGAACTCGTTCGTCGACGACCTGGGGTTGTTAGAGCACCCCTGGACCCCGGTTACCCGGCATGCCGCTCCACATGCGGTACCCGGCACGAACAAGCCGCCCCTCGCGCAACAACCAACGCACGCGCCACATGCGGTCCAAGCAGCGGGACGTCGGCTCCGGGGTGATCGGAGCGGTGCCGAAGAGGCCTTCCGCACCGCTTCCCGATGCACCTCTCCGGTGCCTGCGGTTGTTCGGGCGGTAGCGCGGCACGTCCGAGACGTGATTCCCGCGAGGGCCGGGGTGACGTCTACGAGGTCGAGCCCCTCGACACCCCCGACCACTACCTGTTCCCCGAGGTCGTCCCGCGCTGCCGCAGCGCCCGAGAGTGACGCCGCCAACGGGAGGCACCGAGGTCAGGTAGGGCGCGATGTAGGTGTGACCTACGACCTCCGCGACGATCCCGACGGCGCCCGCACCCGGGCTCTGCTCGGCAACCGCATCACCGACCTGGAACTCGTGAACAGCTCACATCCACGTCCGCCCGCTCGAGCGCCGAACACAGGGCCGACATCGATCCGATGCCGGCCCCTCCCCGGTTCAGCGTCAGTGACCCGCCAGCGGCGTTGCGATCTCGTTCGGCGACCGGGGGAGCGCGCCGGTCGCGATCTCCTGACCGGAGGCGATGTCGATCGCGTGGATCTCCCGCTTGGCCGGGTCGGTCACGTACGCCGTGCCGCCGCGGACGAACAGCGCCGGGCGGGGCTGCTGCCACTCCAGCGGCTCCTCCCACTGGCCGATCACCGGGATGCTGCGGACCACGCGGGCCTGAATTGGGTCGATCACGTGCAGCTGACCGTCGGTGCCCAGCACCAGCGCCTCACCGGCCGGGCCGCGGCCCAGCGAGCGGAAGGTGTAGCTGGTGCCGAGGTCGACCAGCTTCAGCGAGGAGTCCGCGGTGTTGACCAGCGCGACCTGCTGCGGGCGTTCGAGTTCCGCGTGCTCGTCCTGCTTGTAGTCGCCGAGCACGACCGGCGAGCGCTCGCTGCCCGCCTGGTTGCCGATCCGCCCGTACGGCGTGGGGCTGGTGATCTTGGTGATCGCGCCGCCGCTGTAGACCAGCGCACCGTTCTCGCAGCCGATGACCACGGCCTCGCCTTGCGCGACGGCCTCGCCGTGCACGCCGGGGCAGTCCTCGTTCCGGGTGATCTCGTGGCGGTGCTCGTCGAGGACCGCGATGCCGGTGCGGTCCTCCTCGTTGCCCAGCGACAGCACCATCTGGCCGTTGGACAGCTCGACCGCGACGCCGTGGTGGGCCTCGGCGGCCGTGTGCTTGTCGGTGGCCGGCTTGCCGGCGAGCTCGGCTGTGTCGAACGAGGTCACCTCGCCCGTCCCGTCGGAGAACAGGACCGTGCGGCCGGCGTTGCGCACCACGTGACCCGGCTCGGGAGCCGGGAAGTGCACGTCGGTGAGCTGGGCGCGCACGGCGTTGAGCGCTTGGAAGCCCGTCGAGGTCGACACCATGACGTGCTCGGCGTCGCCGGCCGGGTTGAGCCGGTTGAAGCCCGGCAGCGGGATGTCCTCGGCCACGGCCAGGGTCCTCCCGTCGAGCACCAGGACACCGCCGTCGTAGGTGGTCACGATCGGGTCGGGCACGGCGGGGCCGGACCCGGCGGGCGCGGCGGCCTGCTGGGCGCCGGAACCGCACGCGGTCAGGGCCAGCGCCATCGTGGCGATGGCCACGGGTGGGCGAACCGGTTTCACCATGGTCTTCTCTCCTTCTCCGAGGGGGTCAAGCGCCGAGCCCGGAGGCGATCGCCTCGGTGTTCGCGCGGGTCATCTCCAGGTAGGTGGCGGCGCCCCCACCCGGCTCGCTCAGCGATTCGGTGAACAGCGGCGTCACGCGGACGTCGATGCCGGCCTGCTCGGCCAGCACCCGCGCCAGCCGGTCCGGCTGCGAGGAATCGGCGAAGATCGTGCGCACGTTCGCGCGGCGGACGGCGTCGGCCAGCGACGACAGGTCGGAGGCGCTGGGCGAGGCCAGCGTCGTGCCGCCGGGGATCACGGCCCCGATCACCTCGAACCCGTAGCGCTGGGCGAGGTAACCGAACACGTGGTGGTTGGTGACGAGCTTGCGCTGCTCGGGCGGGATGCGCTCGAACCGCTGCGCCGTCTCGGCTTCGACCGCCAGCACCTGCTGCTGGTACTGCGCGGCGCGGGTTCTGACCGCCGCCGCGTCGATGCCGTCGACGTGCGCCACGACCTGGTCGGCGATCAGGTCGACGGCGCGGGCGACTCGCGACGGGTCGGTCCAGAAGTGCGGGTCCGGTTGGGTATCCGGTCCGGCGATCTCCAACGGGTCGACGTGCTCGGCGACCGCGAAGGCCGGAACGCCTTCCCCGACCGCGGCCTGGACGTTGCGCTGCACGCCGCCCTCCAGTCCGAGTCCGTTGTGCACCACGAGGTCGGCCTGTTCGAGTTCGGCGGCCTGCTGCGCGGAGATCCCGAACGAGTGCGGGTCGGCTCCGGGCGTCATCAGCACCGACACCGGCACCTGGTCACCGACGATCTGCCGCGTGATGTCGCCGAGGATGTTGGTCGTCACGACCACGTTGGGCCGCTGCTGCGCTCCAGCGGAGCAGGCGGTGAGGATCAGCAGCGCGGTGATCAGCGCGAGGACCGCGCGGGGTGCGGTGCGCTTCATCGGCCGGTCTCCACCACGTGCGCGGCTTGCCCGCCCAGCCGGAAGCTGCGGGCGATGCGCAAGCCGTCGTTGTAGTCGATCTCGTGCACGGTTCCCGCGACGACGTCGTTGACGTACGCCCGCGACGTGTCGACCTGGATGCTCGGCGGCGGACTGCCGGGCGGGATGACTTGGTTGCGGGCGATCTCGGTGCCGTCCTCCCGGTAGGCGCGCATCGTCCCGTCGGTGCCGACGGCCAGCAGCGAACCGCCCGCACCGACGGCGTTGACCGCCGCCACCGGGCCCGTGGGCACGTGCTTCCAGTACCGCGACGACAGGTCCAGCAGCCACGCGCCGTCCTCACCCGCCAGCGCGGCCAGGGTGTCGCTGCCGGGACGCTGGTGGAACGCGCTCGCGCGAGGAGCCGCACCCGGCGGGTAGGAGACCTTCTCGCCGAGGAACTGCCCGTCGGCGGTGGTGACGAGCAGCGCTCCGCCGGCGCACCCGAACACCACGCCGCGACGCGTCACCGCCGTTCCGGCGGGTTCGGGGCACGGCTCCGGGATGCGGCCGGTTTCGGCGCCGGCGCGGTCCAGGACGCGCACCGCGTCGCCGGACATGGCGAGGACGTGCTGCTCGAAGGGCACGGCGACGGTCCCGGGCTCGACGCGCAGGTCGGCCACCCGCTCGATCCGGCCCTTCTCCAGCGGCTCTCGGTTCAGCAGCACCGTCGCCCCGTCGGCGCCGGACAGCGCGACGATCACCTTGTCGCTCTGCGCCTGCACGGGCGTGGCGAGCGGGACCTCACCCAGCTCGCGGATCTCCGCGCGGTAGTGGTGGATGTGGTCGCCGTGATCGACCGTCCACGCGCCGCTGTCGACGACGTGCACTGAATCCGCGTCCGACACGTAGCCGAAGCGGCCGTCGGTGACGACGTCCCGGACTCCCGGAACGGGTTCGAGGTCCCGGGTCTCCTCGGTGAGCAGGTCCAGCACGCGCAGCGCTCCCCCGCCCTCGGCGACGATCAGCCGGGACTGCACCTCGGCGGTTTCCTCGGCGCCTTCGACGTAGCCGTGCGGCACCGGTGGTGGCGGTGGTGGTGGTGGCTGCGAGCATGCGCTGAGCGCCAGCGCGGCCAGTGCGATCGAGAACCCCTGTAAGCGGCGACGTTTCACGCGACCGGCTCCTCCAACTTCGAATCGTGCTCTGTTCGGGTGGTCAGCGCCCGTCCCCGGTCGCGCAGCGCGGACAGCAGGGCGGACAGGAAGAACAGCGCCACCGAGGTGGCGGCGATGCTGGCCCCGGCGGCGGTCCCCCAGTGCCACGAGGCGAGCAGCCCGAGCACCGTCGAGGCGGCGCCGAAAGCGGCGGCACCGGCCATCACCAGCGGAACCCGGTCGGCCCACAGGGTTGCGGCAGCGGGCGGGGCGATCAGCAGGCCGAAGACCAGCAGCGTGCCGACGACCTGGAAGCACATCACCATCGCCATCGTCACCAGCCCGGTCATCAGCAGGCCAGCCAGGCGCGGGCGCATCCCCAGCGTGTGCGCCTTGCGCGGGTCGAAGGTCAGCGCCAGGAACGGGCGGTAGGCGGCGACCGACACGACGGCCGCGACGACCAGGGCGACGACGAGCCGCACCAGGTCGCCATCTGTCACGGCGAGCACGTCGCCGAACAGGAACCCGGTCAGGTCCACGGCGAAGGACTTGGAATGCGACACGACGATCACACCGGTCGCCAGCATCCCCACGAACAGCAGCCCGATGCCGGTGTCGCGCGACAGCCACCGCGATCGGTCCAGCGCCGACACACCGGCGGCCATCGCGCCGGCGCTCAACCCCGCCCCCAGCAGCAAGTCTCCGCCCAGCGCGGACGCGATCGCCACGCCCGGCAACATGCCGTGGGACATCGCGTCCGTCAGGAAGGCCATGCCCCGCAGCACGACCCAGGTCCCGGCGAGGGCGCAGATGACCGACACGAGCACACCGGCCCACAGCGCGCGCTCCACGAAGGAGACCCCGAACGGGACGAATAGCCAATCCATGACGCTCAACCTATAGTGGAAATGATTGTCGTTCCCAACACTGTGGCGTGACTTCGCCCACTCCCCGGAGAGGAAATCGTGAGCAGCGTGCCGCGAACCGCCATCGCACTCAGCCGGATGAAGGCTGGACACCAGGGAAAACAGGTTCTCGACATCGACTCGGCGGAGATCCCGGCAGCCCGGTTGACCGCCGTGGTGGGCCCCAACGGCGCCGGCAAGTCCACCCTGATGGCCGCGCTCGCGGGCACGTTGCCCAGCAACGGTGCGCAGCGCAACGACTACCAGGGGCGACCAGCGTTCGTTCCGCAGCACAGCGCGATCCCGGAAGCACTGCCCTGCACGGTCTTGGACGCCGTGGCGATGGGCCGGTGGGCCGAGCGCGGACCGTGGCGCAGGCTCAACGCGGCGGACCGCGCGGCCATCGGTGACGCGATGGACCGGCTGGAGGTCACGCACCTGGCCAAGTTGCGCATGAGCGCGCTCTCCGGCGGTCAGCGGCAGCGCGTCCTCGTCGCGCAAGGGCTCGCGCAGCACGCGGAACTGCTGCTGCTCGACGAACCCGACGCGGGCGCCGACCCGAAGGCCCGCGGTCTCATCACCGACGCCGTCCGGTCCGAAACGCGGTCGGGCCGCACGGTCGTCCAGGTGACGCACGACCTCGCCGAAGCGCGCCAGGCCGACCACTGCGTCCTGCTGCACCGAGGCCGCGTCCACGCGGCGGGCGCCCCGGAGGACGTCCTCACACCCACCACGATCACCGAGGTATGGGCACCCTCCTGATCAGCGCTGACCCCACGACCGTGGGAACTTCGCGAAGAAGGCGCGGAAACCGCCGTTCCGAGCGAGGGCCTCGAACCGCACCGCCGTGCCGCCGCCACGCGAAACCAGTGGGAACCAACGCCTACCCGTTCTGGGCGCGTTTGAAGTCCTCCAGCCAGGCGTAGTTGGGGGCGGCCGCGCCGTTCGGTTCGGGTCGCACGGTCGCGGACGCGTAAATGCTGTTGAGCAGCCACGGGGTGCTCTGGGCATCGAAGTCGTCCCCGGACATCGCCGCGTCCTGGCCGATTCCGCAAGTGGCCACGGCGAGCTTCCCGGTGGCGCGGAACTTCGCCATCTGCTCGCTGAGGTAGTGCTTGTTGCTCTCGAACCACGGGCTTTCGCGCAGCAGGTCGTACCAGCGCTGCTTCGGGAAGGGCTTCTTCAGCGCGTTGCGGATGACCTGCCAGACCTCGGTGTCGGCCGGAACCCCGTACTTCTCGGCGTAGGCGGCCGGGATCTTGTCGGAGAGGTGGTCCTTCCACAGGTGCACCAGGGAGAACTCGGTGACGAGGAACTTCTTGTCGCCGAGCTCCGGCACGATGTAGTCGAGGTACGCCTGGGCTCCGTCAGGCTTGTCGACGTGCGGGTGGATGTCGGTGCCTTCGATCTCAGGCGTGTCGCGGACGTACTCCATCCAGCGGTCCGTACCGCTGTTGATCCACTCGTCGGGTTCGTCGAGGTGGTTCAGCGAACCCATGTAGAGGACCGTCTTGCACCCGTTGGGGAAGTTCCTCGCACGGTAGTCGATGACGTGCGCGGCCACGGTCTCGTAGAAATCGTTGATCGCGCCGTTGGTCCGATCAGCCTCCGGGCATTCGATGAACGGCTCGTTGCCGATGACGAGAACGTCGACCTCGTCCACCACCTCGGGCAGCACTTCGTCGACCCTGGTCAACTCCTTTGCCATCTCCTCGCTGCCCGGGCGAGGAATTCTGTCGTGCGAATGCGGAAAATAGGGGAACTTCAGCGAAAGCACGGCACCGTACTCGCGGTCAACCGCCTCCAGCAGCGTTCTGATCGCACGGTTGTCAGCCGGGGCCTCCTCGTCGAAATCGGGCATCGCCGCGAACCCGCGCACCCAGGTCGCCTCGGCGCGCTCCAGCCCTGACCAGGTCATGATGCTCGGGTCTCCGTTGAAGTTCGCCCCGAGAACTCCGGTGGGGGAGCTCAACCGCGCGGCGCCGGCGGCCTCGTTCGTCATCGGCCGCATGCCGCAGGACGCGGCTCCGAAAGCGGCGGCACCGGCCGCTGCCGTTAAAGTGATCAGTCGCCGTCGCGAATAGGAGCCCATGCGTCCACATATACGCGACACGCACTTCGCGCACTCGCCATTCCCAAGATCGCGAACATGATCGACACCACCTGGACTTGACGAGCGAATGCCTTCGAAGCAGTATTCCCGATCACCATCCGAAATCGAACACAGGAGTTGACTCGGGTGAAACTGCATCGTTCAAGCAGCGTGCTGGGCGCCGCGCTGCTGGTCACCGCGGGCGCGGTCGTGCCCATCGCAGGCGCCGCCCCGGCCGAGCCGCCTCCGCGCTGCGCGAGCGACGACACGTGGGAGATGTCGACCGACGAGTTCGACCCCGCCTACACCGCGCACGCCTTCGTGGGCAACGGCTACCTCTCACAACGCGTGCCGCCCACCGGTGCCGGCTACGTCGCGACCGGCGAGAAGACCGGGTTCCCGCTTGAAACGCCTCGCTACGACGGCGCTTTCGTCACCGGCCTCTACGGCGAAGGCCCCAGTTCGCAGAGCGACGTTCCCCGGCACGCCATCGCGGCCATTCCGACCTGGTCGTCGCTGACCGTCCGCGCGGGTGAGCACACCTTCACCCCGCAGACGCCGCCGGAGCAGATCTCGAACTTCCGCCAGTCGCTGAACGTCCAGTGCGGTGTCGTGTCGACGTCGCTGACCTGGACCGCGCCGGACGGCAAGGTCACAGACCTCTCCTACGACGTCGTCGCCGACCGGACCAACCCGCACGTCGGAGCCGTCCGCGCGCGAGTTGCTCCGCGCTGGTCGGGGCAGGTCGAGGTGGCCGGCGCGATCGAGGGCGCGGGCGCCCGCCGGATGCACCCGACCGCGGGGAAGGCCGAGGGCCAGACCGTGCGCGTCGGTTTCGAGACCGACGGCGTCGGCGCTCGCGGCACCGTCGCGTCCACTCTGGTCGCACCCGACGACGTGCGCACGACCTCCCACCAGCGCGTCGGCGGCCTCGATGCCGAGCAGGAGGTCAGCTTCGACGCGCAGCGGGGCCAGACCTACGAGTTCGGCAAGTTCGTCGGCGTCGACACCGCGCTGACCACCCCGGATCACGAGGCCGCCGCCGTCAAGGCCTCGCAGGAAGCCGCCGAGCGCGGTTGGGACGACCTCTTCGGCGCCCACACCGCTGCGTGGAAGCGGTTGTGGGAGGCCGACATCCGCGTCCCGGACCGCCCGGACCTGCAGAAGTCGTTGCGCTCCAGCAAGTACGCCATCCTGTCGAGCATCCGCGGAGGCCAGGACACCAGCGTCGCTCCCGCGGGGCTGAGCAGCGACAACTACGCGGGCCTGAACTTCTGGGACACCGAGCTGTGGATGTACCCGAGCCTGCTGCTGCAGCACCCCGACATCGCCAAGTCCGTCGTGGCCTACCGCGAGAAGACGCTGCCCGCCGCGCGTGCCAACGCCCGGTCCATCGGCCAGCAGGGCGCGTTCTACCCGTGGACCAGCGCCGACAGCGGTGACCTGCAGAAGGACTGCCACAGCTGGGATCCGCCGCACTGCCTGACCCAGAACCACCTGCAGAGCGACATCGCGCTGTCCACCTGGCAGTACTACCTGGCCACAGGGGACCGGGCATGGCTGCGGGAGCACGGCTGGCCGGTGTTGCGCGGCGTGGCCGAGTACTGGGCCGGGCGCGTGACGCCCAACGCCGACGGCACCTTCTCGATCAACAACGTCGCGGGCCCGGACGAGTACAGCAACGGCGTCAACGACGGGGTGTTCACCAACGCGGGCGCGGCCACCGCGCTGCGGCACGCCACCGAGGCCGCGCGGCTCCTCGGCGAACCCGCTCCCCCGGAGTGGAACGCCATCGCCGACTCGGTGCGGATGCCCTTCGACCAGCAGGCGCAGGTGTTCCAGCAGTACGACGGGTACGCGGGTCAGCGGATCAAGCAGGCCGACGCGGTACTGCTGCAGTACCCGCTGGAATGGCCGATGCCCAAGCAGGTCGCGCAGAACACGCTCGACCACTACGCACCGCGCACCGACCCCGACGGACCGGCGATGACCGACTCCGCTCACGCCATCGACGCCGCAGCCATCGGCGAGCCCGGCTGCGCCACCAACACATACCTCGACCGGTCGATCCGGCCGTTCGAGAAGGACCCGTTCGCCCAGTTCTCCGAGGCGCGCGGCGAACGGGCCGGTGAGGGGGCGGGCGCTCCGACGTTCAACTTCCTCACCGGTGCTGGCGGCTACACGCAGGTCTTCACCCACGGGCTGACGGGCATGCGGTGGCGCGGCGACGAGGTCGTCCTCGACCCGACGCTGCCGCCACAGCTCGGCGAGGGCGTCGAGCTGACCGGGCTGAAGTGGCAGGGTCGCACGTTCGACGTCCGCATCGGCGGCCACCAGACGACGGTGGTCCTGCGCAGCGGTGACCCGTTCACCGTGCAGGCCCCGGAGGGCGAGCACGTGGTCAGCGAGGCGCAGCCGCTGATGCTCAAGACCCGCAGGCCGGATCTGGAGCCGACCGACAACCTGGCGCGCTGCAAGTCGGCGGAGGCCACCAGCGAGGAACCCGGCCGCTACGCCGAAGCAGCCGTCGACGGCAACACGGCCACGCCGTGGCACCTCAACGGCCCGCAGGGCTCGGCGACGGTCGACCTCGGCGCAGCGCAGCGGATCTCGCAGATCACTCCGCGGTGGAGCGAGACCGCCCCGACCTCGCACCGCCTGCTGACCTCGGTCGACGGCCGCACGTTCACCGAGGTCCCGGCGGAGCTGCCGGAGGGCCACCTGGCCCGCTACGTCCGAGTCGAGCTCACCGGCCCCGAGGGCCCGGACCACACCGGGCTCGCAGAACTCGAGGTGCGCTGAGCGCAGACCGACCCCGTGGTGCCACCGGCGGGAACCTCCGCCGGTGGCACCACGGACAACCCCGGAAGCACACCCCGTCGCCGGGGCGGGCACCGCAGCAATCGCCCTGACGATGCGGTGTTCGCCCCGGCGATCGCGTTGGGAGGCGGCGCCGGCCGTGCACGGATTGGCGAGGGGGTGTGCGCGGATTGGTGATCCGGTGGGCTGTTCAGGCGGTTGTACTGGGCTCGACGACGGAGTCACGGAGGTATCAATGCCGATCACCACCCGCACAGCCATCATCCGCCAGGTGCCCGGGACCTACGAGACCGTCGAGGTCGAGCTCGACGATCCGAGGCAGGGCGAGGTGACCGTCAAGCTGGCCGCGTCGGGGTTGTGCCACTCCGACGACCACGTCGCCACCGGTGACGTGCCGGTCGGCGTCCACCCCTACGCGGGCGGGCACGAGGGCGCCGGGGTCGTGACCGCTGTCGGGCCGAACACCCCCGCTTTCGAGGTCGGCGACCACGTCGTGTTCTCCTTCCTGCCTGCTTGCGGCAGGTGCGAGTTCTGCGCGCGCGGCCTGTCGAACCTCTGCGACCTGGGCGCATCGCTGCTCACCGGTGCGCGAGCCGACGATCCGTCGAGCTTCCGGATGCACCTCGACGGCGAGCCGGTCGGTCAGCAGTGCGGCATCTCGACGTTCAGCGAGCACACCACGGTGTCGATCGACTCCGTGGTGAAGATCGACAAGAGCATCCCGCTCCGCTCCGCCGCGCTGGTCGGCTGCGGCGTGCCCACCGGCTGGGGTTCAGCGGTGAGGTCGGCGGACGTGCAGCCCGGCGACACCGTGATCGTGATGGGCATCGGCGGCATCGGGGTCAACGCGCTGCAGGGCGCGGCGCACGCCGGAGCGACGACGATCATCGCCGTGGACCCGGTCGCCGCCAAGGAGGACTGGGCCAAGCAGTTCGGTGCCACCCACTTCTTCACCGGCATCGACGAGGCCGCGGAGCACGCGCGGTCGGTCACCAACGGCCAGGGCGCCGACGCCACGATCATCACGATCGGCGTCGTGCGGGGAGACCACATCGGCGAGGCGCTGGCCTCGATCCGGAAGGCGGGCACGGTCGTGGTGACCGGGCTGGGCGACATCACCGCCGTCGGTGCGCCCATCGCGCTCGGCGACCTGACGCTGATGCAGAAGCGGCTGCAGGGATCGCTGTTCGGCGAGTCCAACCCGCGCCGCGACATCCCGAACCTGCTGCGCATGTACCAGGACGGCCGGCTCAAGCTCGACGAACTCGTGACCAAGACCTATGCGCTCGACCAGGTCGCCGAGGCCTACGAGGACATGCACGCGGGCCGGAACCTGCGCGGCGTCGTCGTCTTCGACTGAGATCTCCGAGGAGTTCCCCTTGCGCACTGACATGTACATCAACGGGAAGTGGACCGGTGGCGGAGGCACCACGTTCCCGACGCACAACCCGGCCAACGGTGAGATCATCGCCGAGCTGCCGGAGGCGACCGCGTCCGATGTGGACACAGCGGTGGAGTCGGCGCGGGCGGCGTTCGGGTCGCCGGAGTGGGCCGGGTTGCTGCCCTCCCAGCGGGCTCGGCTGCTGTTCAAGGCCGCTGACCTGCTCGAAGAGCGGGCCGCCGAGTTCGCCCGGTTGGAGACCACCGACCAGGGCCAGCCGCTGGCGATCAGCGCCGGGTTCTCCGTGCCCAACGCCGTGGAGCACCTGCGGTACTACGCGGGCTGGACCACCAAGATCACCGGTGTCACCACTCCCCTGTCGGTTCCCGACGTCGACCACCGCACCCGGCGTGAGCCGCTGGGCGTGTGCGGGCTGATCACCCCGTGGAACTTCCCGCTGATGATCCTGGTCTGGAAGCTCGCCCCGGCCCTGGCCACCGGCAACGCAGTGGTCGTCAAACCCGCGGAGCAGACCCCGCTGACCGCACTGCTGCTGGCGGAAGTCCTGGATCAGGCCGGGTTTCCGCCGGGCGTGGTCAACGTCGTCACCGGCGGCCCGGAGGCGGGCAAGGCGCTGGTGCGTCACCCCGGGGTCGCCAAGATCTCCTTCACCGGATCCACAGCTGTCGGCCGCGAGATCGGCGCGGAGGCCGGTCGCGCGCTGAAGAAGGTGTCGCTGGAGCTGGGTGGCAAGGCGCCGAGCATCATCGCCGCCGACGCCGACATCGACGCGGTCATCGAGGGCAACCTGATGTCCGGCCTGCTCAACTCGGGTCAGGTGTGCGCGGCCGCGACCCGGTTCTACGTCGACAGCAGCCGCGCCGACGAGTTCGCGGAGAAGATGGCCGGCGCGGCCGGTTCCATGCAGCTGGGGCCGGGGCTCGACGAGTCGACGCAGCTGGGACCGGTGGCGTCGCTGGAGCAGCTGGAGCAGATCGTGCGCTACGTGGACATCGGCAAGTCCGAGGGCGCCCAGCTGCTCACCGGTGGCAGCCGCGCCGAGGGGCACCTGGCCGACGGCTACTTCTTCCAGCCGACGGTGTTCGGCGGGGTCAGCCAGGACATGCGGATCGCCCGCGAGGAGATCTTCGGGCCGGTGCTCACCGTGCTGCCCTACGACGATCCCGAGGAGCTCGCGCCGCGCGCCAACGACACCGAGTACGGGCTGGCCGCCTACGTCTGGAGCCGCGACATCGGCACCGCGAACCGTCTCGCGCACCAGGTCAAGGCGGGCACGGTGTGGATCAACATGCCGCCGCTGCTGGACGCGGGAGCCCCGTGGGGCGG
Organism: Saccharopolyspora aridisoli; assembly: GCF_004348445.1. Taxonomy (GTDB): domain Bacteria; phylum Actinomycetota; class Actinomycetes; order Mycobacteriales; family Pseudonocardiaceae; genus Saccharopolyspora; species Saccharopolyspora aridisoli. The sequence continues at coordinate 65,006 of NZ_SMKV01000023.1, forward strand.
GATGAAGTCCTCGGGTTCCGGCCGGGAGATGGGCTGGGACGCGATCGAGGCCTTCACCGAGGTCAAGAGCATCTGGACCAACCTGGCGTGAGGGGGTGCCCGGCGGGCGCTACCGCGTCGTCCGCCGGATCTCCGCTGCGGTCAGCCCGAACTCGGCCTTGAGCGCACGACTGAGGTGGGTGGCGTCCAGGACGCCCCAGCGGGCGGCGATCGCGGCGGCGGTGCGGTCGGCCAGCCCCGGGTCGGCGAGGTCGCGGCGGATGCGTTCCAACCGCTGCCGGCGGATCCACGCCGATAGCGTCATCGACCGCCCGGCGAACAGCTTGTGCAGGTAGCGCACGGAAACGTGGTGCGCGCGCGCTACGGATCCCACCGTGAGACCCGGTTCGCCGAGGCGGGCGAGGCAGTGCGCCAGCACCCGGTCGGCGAAGTCCTCGCCGGGTTCCGGGCGCAGTTCGGCGAGCTCGGAGATGACCATCGACACCAGCGCGTCGGTGAGGTGCCTGCCCGCGTCCCCGCTGAAATCGGAGCTGTCCTCGCCGAGCACCTCGGTCATGGTGCGGAAGAACCCGCCGACCACCCGCTGCACACCGCGCGAGGTGGGCACCGCGACGGCGCTGCGCGTGGCGAGCGTGTCGACGTGACCGCCGAGCCGCGACTTCGGGACGGCGACCACGGTGATGTCGTAGGGGTCGGGGAAGTTCAGCTGGTAGGGCCGGTCGGTGTCGTAGTTGACCAGGTCGCCGGGCGTGAGCACGCAGCGCCGACCGTCCTGCTCGACCTCGCCCCGGCCCGCGGTGAGCATGGTGACCTTCACCAGCTCGCGGTCGCGCGAGCCGATCAGTCGGGGCGTGCGCCGCACCTGGCAGGGCGCGCACTTGATGCGGGCGACCGCCACGTCACCCGCGGAGGTGGCGCGCAACGAGCTCCGGAACGGTCCCGGCCGCAACGGCCGGATGCGCAACGGGGCGAAGATCGTCGAGGCGGAGGCCTCGAACGATTCGATTTCCTCGTCCAAGCTGACCGACGCCATTGTCCGTCCTCACCGATCGTTCAGTAGCGGCAAACCCTACGTTCCGACCAGCACCGATCGCAACGGTCGTTCCCGATCGCGGCTGTAGGGGCGGCAGTCGGGAGAACTCGCGCGATCGGGGAACGGATCACCGGAGCAATCCGTCACCCCCGTTCACATCGTCGGTGTTCGCTGAGGTGCAGGTCTGCTGCGCTGAGGGTCAGGTGCCCGCCCCGACGGCGGGGCTGGTCGGCGGTCCACACCACGGGTCTGTGCAGCCGGGGCACGGCGTCGTGCGGCCGTTGCCACTGCTCGGGACCGATCCCAACGTCGGCCGGTGCTGGAGCCCGTTCCCGGCCGTGACGACCTAGGGGCGATCGACGATGGCCGCAGCTTCGGAGCGGTCTCGGGAGCAGGTGGTGCTCGGTTTCCTGGGGCGGTTCGCCACCGGCGTCGCCGTGGTGCGCGCGCAACGCGAGGTGTCACCGACGGTGCCACTGCCGCGCTCGCCGCGCGCCTCGACCACCAGCACGTCTCCGGGCTCCAACGAGTCGAAGGTGCGCTTTGCGCCTCGTACCCGCCGCCGTGGCCGCGGAACAGCCCTCACGCGGGTGCGAGAAGCAGCCTGCGGACCCCTAGCTGCCGGGCTTGAGGTGACCTCTCGCCTGGACGCGATGACCGGACCTCAGTGGGAACCACGTTCGGTCCCGCTGAGATCCGGTCGGCCACGGGCGGGTTCGGAGTCGTGGACGGGTCAGGGGATGTAGAAGTCGGGGCGTTCGGCGAGGTCGACCTCCGCTCTGGTGCCGGTGGCTTGGGCCTGCACGCCTGCTTCGCAGGCCGCGGCCGCGGCGTAGCCGTCCCACGCGGTGGCGGCGGCCGGATCGGCGTGGCCTCGGTGGGCGGCATCGGCCCAGCGCTGGAACTCCCGGTCGAAGGCGGCACCGAACCGGTCCCGGAAGTCGTCGCTGATCGAGCCGCCCCAGTTGCCGGAGCGGTGCACCAGTGGGCCGCCGTCGGCGCCGATGAGTGCGGTGCCCCGCTCGCCGACGGCCTCGCAGCGGACCTGGTAACCGAAACCGCAGTTGACGAAGATCTCCACGTCGACCAGTGCGCCGCTGGTGGTTTCGATGGTGACCAGCTGCGGGTCCAGCAGCCCGTCCGGGGCCGCCGAACTCGACTTCGGGGCGCGGACGGTGACCGCCGCGATCTCGCTGCCGAGCAACCAGCGTGCGGTGTCGAACTCGTGCACCACCGAGTCGTAGATCATCATCTCGCTGGTGAAGCCGGGCGGCGTCGCGGCGTTGCGGTGCACGCAGTGCAGCATCAGCGGAGCTCCCAGCTCACCGGCGTCGAGCAGGCGTTTGAGCTCGCCGTACTCGGCGTCGAAGCGGCGCATGAACCCGACCTGCAACAAGTGCTCGCCACGCGCCTCCTCGGCCTCGACCACCCGCAACGAGGACTTCGCGTCCGGTGTCAGCGGTTTCTCGCACAGCACCGGCACACCGCGCTCGAGGGCCGCGAGCAGCAGCGGCTCGTGCACGGCACCCGGTGAGGCGATCACCAGGGCGTCCACGTCGGAGTCGTCGATCACTTCGAAGGCGTCGGCCGTGGCGCGGGCGCCGGAGCTGCCCGCGACCTGCTGCGCCCGGTCGAGGTCAGGATCGGCGACCGCGGCCAGCCGCGCACCGCTGATGCGCTCGTGGATCCGCAGCGCGTGATCGGCGCCCATCTTGCCCGCGCCGACGAGCCCGACGCGAAGTTGCTGTCCCTGCACGGAATATCCCTTCCTCTGGTGGCTCAGCGCTTGAGCTCACGGGTGATCCGGTCGAGCATGAACTTCGACGACTCCACAGCGCGGTCCTCCCACGCGAACACGCACGCGGTGGCGATGCCGTCGAAGTTCATCTCGCGGAGGGTCGAGAAGAACGCGTCCCAGTCGACCTCGCCCTGGTCGATGTCCAGGTGCTGGTGGATGCGCGCGGGCGTGCCGGGCGGGTTGAGGATGTAGCGCAGCCCGGAGGACGCCTTGTGGTTGAAGGTGTCGGCGATGTGCACGTGGGTGAGCTTGTCACCGGCGTAGCGCAGCATCGCGGGGATGTCCGCGCCGGTGTCCTGCCCGGAGAGGTGGAAGGTGTGCGGCGCGCAGTACAGGTAGTTGACCCAGGGCTTGTTGATGGCGCGCACCAGGTCGACCGCAGGGGTGTTGACCTCGCAGAAGTCGTCGGGGTGTGCCTCCAGGTTCAGCGCGATGCCCTCGCGCTCGAACAGCGGCAGGAGCTCCTCCATCGACCGCCAGAACGCGGCCTCGCTCTCGGAGGCACGCTCGGGGCGGCCGTTGAACTCGGAGTTCATCTGGGTGCAGCCGAGTTCGGCGGTCACCTCGATCATGCGCTTCCAGTAGCGCACCGCCGCCTGACGTTCGGTCTCGTCCGGACCTGACCAGCGGTACAGCGGTAGCACGCTGGCCAGCTGCACCCCGGTTTCGCGCAGCGCGGACCCCAATTCGGCAACCCGTTCGTCGTCGGCGCGCGGGTGCGCGAAGAAGGGCATGAAGTCGTCGCGCGGGGACAGCTCGATGTGCTCGTACCCGATGTCGGCGACCGTGCGCACCATCTCCCGGATGGGGAGCGTGCGGAACATGTGCGGATCGATGGCGATCTTCATGGACGTTCCTCAGCGGAGCAGGGTCAGGAGTAGCGGACGTGCAACTCGGTTTCGAGGGTTTCCAGGGACTTCCCGCGGGTTTCCGGCACGAACTTGGCCACGAACGCGATGGCCAGCACCCCGACCGCGACGAACACCAAGAACGTGGTGGCGATGCCCAGCGCGTCGACCATGATCGGGAACGTCAGCCCCACGGTGAAGTTCGCCGCCCACAAGGTGAGGCTGGCCAGTCCGAAGGCGAAACCGCGCATCCGCAGCGGGAAGATCTCCGAGAGCATCAGCCACGTGACCGGCGAGGTCGCTCCCTGCTGGAACGCCAGGAACGTGACGGTCAACGCCAGCACCAGGACGCCGCGCAGCATGCCTTCGGGCACCGTCATCGACACCAGCGCGACCAGTAGCAGCGCGGTGGCCGTGCCGACCTGGCCGATCAGCAGCATCGGTCTGCGATTGACCCGGCCCAGCAGGTAGATGCCGACGAAGGTGGCCAGCACCGAGATGACGCCGTTGGCGATGTTGGCGACGATGGCCCCGTTCGCCGAGAAGCCCGAGCTCTTCAGGATCTGCGTGCCGTAGTACATGATCGTGTTCACGCCGCTGACCTGCTGCACCACGGCGATGCCGATGCCGACCACCAGCAGCCGCCGCACCCACGGCACCTTCAGGTCGGCCCATCCCCCGGCCCGCTGCCGGTGGTCCTGCTCGGCCAGCCGCTGGACCTCGGCGAGCTCGGATTCCGCGCGCTGGGCGGTGCGGACCTGCCGCAGCACCTCCAGCGCTTCCCCGATCCTTCCCCGGGAGGCCAACCAGCGCGGGCTCTCCGGCATCACCAGCATCCCGAACCACAGCACCACGGCGGGCAGCGACGCGATGACCAGCATGTACCGCCAGACGTGCGCGGATTCGCCGAGCGCTCCGGCGATCGCGGCGTTGAAGGTGAACGCCGCGAGCTGGCCGCTGACGATCATCAGCTCGTTCTGCGTGACCAGCCGGCCCCGGCGTTCCGCGGGCGACACTTCGGCGAGGTAGGTCGGCACGGTCACCGAGGCACCGCCGACGGCCAAGCCGAGCACGAAGCGGGCGATGACCATGAACGTGGCGCTGGGAGCGAAGGTGCAGGCCAGAGCGCCGCCGAGGAAGATCCAGGCTAGCCAGAGGATGATGCGCCGTCTGCCTCGCGCATCGGCGAGCCTGCCGGCGACGAAGGCGCCGATCGCCGCGCCGAACAGCAGCGAGCTGGTCACCAGGCCTTCGGTGAGCGGCGTCAGCCCCAGGTCGGCCTGCATGTACGGCAGTGCGCCGTTGATGACGCCGGTGTCGTAGCCGAAAAGCAGGCCGCCGAAGGTCGCCACGACGGTGATGACCTTCAACCTGCGGGACTGGGCACCGGTTCTCGGTTCGGCTGCGGGAGCGGGCACATCGCTGTGCACTTCGGACATGTGAACGGTCTCCTTCGTGGAGCGCCCCGGGCGGGCGCGCTGCGATCCCCAGGGGTGGTGGTCACCGGGCCTGAGGGCGCCGGATTCCGCTCAGACCGCATCCGCCGAGGTATTCCCGGGTGCGCACGGCGATGGGCATCGGCACGTCCGGTGCGCACGGGTAGAGGTCCTGCTCGACGATCACGAACAGCCCTGCGTCCAAGGTGGACAGTTCGCGCACGATCTCCCCCGGGTCGGGCACGCCGGCCGGTGGTTCGACGCACACGCCGCGCTTGACCGCCTCGCCGAACGACAGGTCCTCGGCGGAGACCTGCGCGAGCACGGCGGGGTCCATCTGCTTGATGTGCACGTAGCCGATCCGCTCGGCGAAACGCCGGATCAGGTCGATGTTGTCGCCACCGCCGTAGGCCACGTGCCCGGTGTCCAGGCAGAGGTTGGCGTAGCGGGAGTCGGTGGCGTCGAGGAAGCGCTCGATCTCCGGCTGGGTCTGGACGTGGCTGTCCGCGTGCGGGTGCAGGCACAGCCGGACGTCGTGCTCTTCCAGCAGGATCTTGCCGAGCTCGTTGGCGGCAGACCCGAGCGCACGCCACTGGTCGGCGCTGAGCTGCGGGGATTCGGTGAACGCGCCCGTCTTCTCGTCGCGGAACATCGGCGGGATGAACACCAGGTGGTGCGCGCCGACGGCGGCTGTCAACTCGGCCACCTCGCTGACCTCGGCGAGCATCCGCTCCCACTCCTCCGGCCGGTGCAGCGCGCCGAAGGTGGTGCCGCCGGAGACCTGCAGGCCCCGCGAACCGACCTCGTCTGCGAGCCGCTGCGGATCCAGGGGCAGGTAGCCGGGCGGTCCGAGCTCCAGCCAGCGGTAGCCGGCTTCGACGAGTTCGTCGAGGAAGCGGGTGTAGGGCACCTGGTGCTCGTCCTCGGGGAACCACACCCCCCAGGAGTCGGGGGCGGAGCCCAGGCAGAGGTTCCCCGCCACTGCGCGCGGCGTGGTCTCGGACGTCGCTGTCATCGAACCCTCCTCGGTCCGGCGTGGGAGCCGGTGCTTCTCGATCGCCGGAATCGGCGAGAGGTCGGTCCGAGCGCGCCGACTAGCGCGCTCTAGTCCCGAACACTATGTTGGCGGTCACATCAATATGTCAAGACGTTCTAGCAAACTCGTCCCACCCTCGAATGCGGCAGGATCGGCGGCGTGATCGACGACACCACACGACCTGGCGGCGGCAACGGCCGTCGGCCGACCATGACCGATGTCGCCCGCGCCGCAGGGGTTTCCCGCGCGCTGGTCTCGCTGGTGTTCCGCAACAAGCCGGGCGCGGGCGAGGAGACCAGGCAGCGGGTGCTGCAGGCAGCGGACCGGCTCGGCTACCGCCCGGATACCGCGGCGCGGATGCTGGCCAGCCACCGCAGTCGCACGCTAGGCGTGATGCTCACCGTGCACCAGCCCTTCCAGGCCGACCTCGTCGAGGCGATCTACCCGGAGGCCGAACGACTCGGCTACGACGTCCTGCTGTCTGCCACCGCGCCGTCGCGCGACGAGGCGAAAGCCGTGGAAGCGCTGCTCAGCCACCGCTGCGAGGCGCTGATCCTGCTCGGTCCGCGCGCTGCGGCCGACTCGCTCGACGAGCTGGGGAGCAGGGCCGTGGTCACGGCGATCAACGCGCGCGAGGACGCCACCCGGCTCGACAACGTGCGCACCGCCGACGAGGCGGGTGTCGGCCAGGCCGTGGACCACCTCCTCGCACTCGGTCACCGCGACATCGTGCACGTCGACGGCGGCGACGAGCCCGGATCGGCCGCACGGCGCGAGGCCTACCGGAGAGCGATGGACGCCCGCGGTCTCGGTGTGCGCGCGCGGGTGCTCCCGGGCGCGCACACCGAGCAGGCCGGGCAGGACGCCGTCCGCCGACTGCTCGACGAGGCCGAGCTGCCGACTGCCGTGCTGGCGAGCAACGACCGGTGCGCGCTCGGACTGCTGCGCGCGTGCGCGCTCGCCGGCGTCGACGTTCCCGAGGAGATCTCCATCGTCGGCTACGACGACAGCCACGTCTCGCACCTGGCACCGGTCGCCCTCACCACGATCCGCCAGGACGCCGAGGAGATGGCCAGGCACGCCGTGCGCCTGGCCGTCGAACGCCTGGAGGACCACTCGCGCACCCCGCAACAGGTGGTGCTGGACCCCAAACTCGTCTCCCGGGGGAGCACCGCCCCTCCGCCGCGTTGAGTCCCCGGGGCCGTCTGGGAGCCGAGCCGTGATCCGGGGGGAACCACCAGCGCGCCGCACCGCCGCGAGCTCTCGGACGTTCTCCGGCAGGACAGGCGCGAAGCGCCACGTGTCGGCCACACCAGTCGCGGATCCCGGAGCCAGCGGACGTCAGGTCTCGCCACCTGCACCGCTGCGCAAAGACGCGTGCGGACCGGGTCTTCAGCTGTTGCTGGGGAACCCGAGGTCGATGCCGCCGTCGCTGGGGTCCGGCCAGCGAGTGGTGATGACCTTGCCCCGGGTGTAGAAGCGCACGCCGTCGTTGCCGTAGATGTGGTGGTCGCCGAACAACGAGTCCTTCCAGCCGCCGAAGGAGTGGTAGCCCACCGGCACTGGGATCGGCACGTTGACGCCGACCATGCCGGCTCGCACCTCCAACTGGAAGCGCCGGGCCGCTCCGCCGTCGCGGGTGAAGATGGCGGTGCCGTTGCCCCACTGGGAGCGGTTGATCAGCGCCAGCGCCTCCTGGTAGTCCTCCGCGCGCACGACGGCCAGGACCGGCCCGAAGATCTCGTCGGCGTAGACGTCCATCTCCGGGGTGACCCCGTCGACGAGGCTGACTCCGGTGAAGAACCCGCCCTCGTGGCCTTCGACGACCAGCCCGGTCCCGTCCACGACGACCTCGGCGCCCTGCTCGCGCGCCCGCGGCACGTAGGAGGCGACCTTGTCGCGGTGCTCGGCGGTGATCAGCGGGCCCATCTCGGAGGCCGGGTCGTCGCCCGGTCCGATGGTCAGCGCGCGGGCGCGCTCGGCGATCTTGCCGACGAGCTCGTCGCCGATCGGGTCGACCGCCACGACCACCGACACCGCCATGCAGCGCTCACCCGCGCTGCCGTACGCGGCCGACACCGCCGCGTCGGCGGCCTGGTCGAGGTCTGCGTCGGGGAGCACGAGCATGTGGTTCTTCGCGCCGCCCAGCGCCTGCACCCGCTTGCCGTGCGCGCCCGCCGTGTCGTGGACGTGCTTGGCGATCGGAGTGGACCCGACGAAGCTGACCGCGTCGACGTCGGGATGCTCCAGCAACCGGTCCACGGCGGTCTTGTCGCCGTGCACGAGGTTGAGCACGCCGTCGGGAACACCCGCCTCGTGGGCCAGTTCGACCAGCCGCAGCGTCGCCGACGGGTCCTTCTCGCTGGGCTTGAGCACGAACGTGTTACCGCATGCCAGAGCGACCGGGAACATCCACATCGGAACCATGGCCGGGAAGTTGAACGGGGTGATGCCCGCGACGACGCCGACCGGCTGGCGGATCGACTCCACGTCCACGCGGGTCGAGACCTGGGTGGAGGTCTCGCCCTTGAGCAGCTGCGGGATGCCGCAGGCCAGCTCGACGATCTCCAAGCCGCGCGCGATCTCACCGAGCGCGTCGGAGTGCACCTTGCCGTGCTCGGCGGTGATCAGCTCCGCGATCTCGTCGCGGTGGGCGTTGACCAACTCCCGGTAGTTAAACATCACCTGAGTGCGCTTGGACAGTGATGCGGCGCCCCAGGACTCGAACGCCTTGACGGCCGCCGAGACCGCGGTGTCCACTTCAGACTCCGAAGCGAACGGGACCTCTCCGGTCTCCTCGCCGGTGGCCGGGTTGGTGATCGTGCCGTGGCGGCCGGAGGTGCCGTCGGCGTGCTTTCCATCGATGAAGTGCTGAACGGTCTTCACTGCTTCCTCTCACAGGTGGTATCGGCGCGCTGCTACCTGGTCCTCGTAGCGCTTGCGGGCCTCGCGGGTCGATTCGCGGGTGGCGGTCTCGGCAACAGGGACGTCCCACCAAGCTTCGGGTGGCAACTGCGCCTTGCCGGAATCGGTTTCGACGTAGACCGCCGTCGGGCGGGGGGACTCACGGGCGTCGCGGAGGGCTTGGCGCAGCCCGTCGTTGGTTTCGGCGCGCAGCACGCGCATGCCCAGGCTCGCGGCGTTGGCGGCGAGGTCCACCGGCAGCGGTTCGCCGGTGAAGGTGCCCTCGTCGGTGCGGTACCGGTAGGCGGTGCCGAAGCGCTCGCCGCCCACCTTCTCCGAGAGGCCACCGATGGAGGCGTAGCCGTGGTTCTGCACGAGCACCAGGTTGATCTTGATGCCTTCTTGCACGGCGGTGACCAGCTCGGTCGGCATCATCAGGTAGGTGCCGTCGCCCACCAGCGCGAACACCTCCCGCGTGGGGTCGGCCAGGCGGGCACCGATCGCGGCCGGGATCTCGTATCCCATGCAGGAGTAGCCGTATTCGACGTGGTACTGCTGAGGGTCCTTCGCGCGCCACAGCTTGTTGAGGTCCTCCGGCAGCGAACCCGCCGCGTTGATGACCACGTCCCGCTCCCCGAGGACCTCGTCGAGAGCCCCGATGACCTCGGCCTGGCCCGGGCGTTCGTCACCGGCTCCGCGGGTGACCGAGTCGACGACCTCGGCCCAGCGCTGAGCCCCCGACCTGGCCCGCTGTGCGTGGTCCTCGGCGACGCGGTGTCCGGACAGGGCCTGCGAGAACTGCCGCAAGGTGGTGCGCGCATCGCCGATGACCGGGCTGGCGGCCTGCTTGTGCGCGTCGATCGAGGTGATGTTGACGTTGACGAACCGCACGTCCCGGTTCGCGAACAACGTGCGGGAGGCCGTGGTGAAGTCCGAGTAGCGGGTGCCGACACCGATGATCAGGTCGGCCTCGCGGGCGAGGTCGTCGGACACCTCGGTGCCGGTGTGCCCGATCGAGCCCATCGCGCACGGGTGGTCGTGGCGCAGCGAACCGCGCCCTGCCTGCGTCTCCGCCACCGGGATGCCGGTGCGCTCGGCGAGCTCGGACAGTGCCCGCTCGGCGCCGCTGTGGTGCACTCCCCCACCGGCGATGATCAGCGGTCGGCGCGCGCCCCGGATCGCCTCGACGGCGTCCGACACCGACTCCGGGTCGGCGACCGGGCGATGCACCCTCCACACCCGCTCGGCGAAGAACTCCTCCGGCCAGTCGAACGCCTCGGCCTGCACGTCCTGCGGCAGCGCCAGGGTCACCGCACCGGTTTCCACCGGGTCGGTGAGCACCCGCATCGCCTCCAGCGCGGAGGGCATCAGCGCCTCGGGCCGCCAGATGCGGTCGAAGTAGCGCGACACCGGACGCAGGCAGTCGTTGACCGAGACATCGCGCGCGTGCGGTACTTCCAACTGTTGCAGCACCGGATCGGCCGGGCGGGTGGCGAAGACGTCGCCGGGCAGCAGCAGCACCGGCAGGTGGTTGATGGTCGCCAGCGCAGCACCGGTGACCAAGTTCGTCGCGCCCGGACCGATCGAGGTCGTGACCGCGTAGGTCGACATCCGGTTGCGCTGCCGGGCGAAACCGACGGCCGCGTGCACCATCGACTGCTCGTTGCGCCCCTGCAAGTAGGGCATCCGGTCGCCGGATTCCAGCAACGCCTGGCCGATTCCGGCGACGTTGCCGTGCCCGAAGATTCCCCAGCAGCCCTCGACCAACCGCTGCCGCGCGCCGTCGCGCTCGGTGTGCTGGTTGGCCAGGAACAGCACCAGCGCCTGCGCGACGGTGAGCCTGCGCATCGTCATCGTCCCTCCACTTCGGACGGATCCTGGTAGAACGGCAGCCGGGCGTCGACCGGCTGGTCCTCCCAGGTGCCGCGCACCCACGCGTGCGCGGGGTCGTCGCAGATCAGCCAGGCGCGATCCGGCGAGGGACCGGCCATGACGTTGAGGTAGTACATGTCGTAACCGGGCACCGCCATCGACGGGCCGTGCCAGCCGTCCGGGATCAGCACCACGTCCCCGCTGCGCACCTCGGCGAGCACGTCCGTGGCGCTGTGCGCGCCAGACGGGTAGACGCGCTGGTAGCCGACGCCGGGAGTGCCGTGGGAGTCGGCGATCTCGAAGTAGTAGATCTCCTCCAGCCTCGACTCGCCGTCGCGGTCCTCGTCGTGCTTGTGCGGCGGGAACGACGACCAGTTGCCCGCCGGGGTCAGCACCTCCACCGCGATCAGCCGGTCCGCCTCGAAGACGTGCGCCGCGCCGAAGTTGTTGACCTGGCGGCTGGCCTGCCCGGCACCCCGCAACTCCACGGGGACGTCGGAGGCCGGACCGTAGCGCGCGGGCAGCCGGTTCTCGCAGCGCGCGCCGGTCAGCGCGAACCGCCCGCCGGTGCTGCTGGTGACCCGCGCCGAAGCGTCCCTGGGAACGTAGGCGAAGTCGGTGACCCCGTCGAACACGCTCGCCCGCCCGGCCAGCTCGAACGTCTCGCCGTCGCAGGACACAGCGCAGGAACCGCTGAGCGGCAGCACGATCCACTCGCTGTCCCCGGTGTCGAACGCGCGCGACTCACCGGCCGACAGCTCCAGCACCCGCAGCGAGCAATAGCCCCAGCCCGCCGTTGCCGGGTCGACGAAGGCGCGGTAGCCGTCGTGCTCCGACCCCCCGTCGGGGAGGTGAAGACCATTGCTCCTCAACGCTCGTTCCCCTCCTGCAGCAGGGCGGCCGCGGCGTCGACCGCGCCCGCGACGTCGTCGTCGTGCGGGTACAGCAGGCTCCTGCCCACCACCAGACCGCGCACGTTGGGCAGTTGCAGCGCCTTGTGCCACCGCTCCTGGGTGGCCGCCGGGTCGTCGGGCACCTCACCACCCAGCAGCACCGTCGGCAGCGTGGTGGCCTCCAGCGCCCGGCCGATCTGGTCGAGCTCGTCGACCACGGGCACCTTCAGCCAGGTGTAGGCCGAGGTGCCGCCCAGCCCGGAGGCGATCGCGATCGACCGCGCCACCGCCTCGGCCGAGATGTCGTTGCGCACCTTGCCCTCCACCCGCCGGGACAGGAAGGGCTCGACCATCGCGATCAGCCCGCGCTCGGCGAGCTCGTTGATGGCGTTGGCCGCGCCCTGCATGGTGTTCAGCGATCCGAGGTCATCGAGGTCCAGCCGCAGCAGCAGCTTCCCGGCGTCGAAGCGCATCCGGTGCAGGTCCTCGGCGCGGTGGCCGGTGAAGCGGTCGTCGAGCTCGAACGACGAGCCCGCCAGACCGCCTCGGTTCATCGAACCGATGACGACCTTGTTCTCGAGCGCCCCGAGCAGCAGCAGGTCCTCCAGCACGTCGGCGGTGCCCAGCACCCCGTCCACGCCCGGACGTTGCAGCGCGGTGCACAGCCGGTCCAGCAGGTCCGCGCGGTTGACCATCGCCAGCGGATTCCCGCCCGCCGCCAGCGCACCGCGCGCTGGGTGGTCGGCGGCAACGATCATCATGCGGCCCGACTCGCCCAGCAGCGGCCGCCTCGCGCGCAGCGCGGCGGCCTCGGCGATGGCCTCGGGACGCGTCGCGCGCGCTTCGATCAGTTCGGTGATGCTCAACGGTGACACCCGGATCTCACTTTCCGCCGCACTCATGCGCTCAGCGCCGATTCCTTGGACAGCGCTTCCTCGACCTCGTGCGCGTAGGGCATGGCCGAGGAGCACGCGAGACGGCCGGCGACCAGCGCTCCGGCCGCGTTCGCGAAGCGCATGGTCCGCTCCAGCGGCCAGTCCTGCAGCAGCCCGTGGCAGAGCGCGCCGCCGAAGGCGTCGCCGGCTCCCAGGCCGTTGACGACCTCGACCGGGACCGGTGCCGCCACCGTCCTCTCCTCGCGCGTGCGCGCGAGGACCCCGTTCGGGCCCTGCTTGACCACGGCCAGCTCCACCCCGAGCTCCAGCAGCCGTTCGGCGGCCTCCTCCGGTTCGCGGGAGCCGACGGCGGTCTCGACCTCGTCGAGGTTGCCGACCGCGACCGTGACGTGCGCGAGCGCTTCCCGGTACCAGCGACCGGCTTCGCCCTTGTCGTTCCAGAACATCGGCCGCCAGTCCAGGTCGAAGACCGTGGTGCCGCGCTTGGCCCGGTGGCGCAGCGCCGCGAGCGTCGCCGAGCGGCTGGGCTCCTCGGCCAGACCGGTGCCGGTCATCCAGAAGATGCGGGCGTCAGCGATGGCCTGCATGTCCAGCTCGTCGTCGTGGATTTCCAGGTCAGGGGCTTTGGGCAGGCGGTAGAAGTACAGCGGGAAGTCGTCCGGCGGGAACAGCTCGCAGAAGGTGACCGGGGTCGGGTACTGCTCGACGGAGCTCACCCACCGGTCGTCGACGTCGAAGCCGCGCAGCGCCTGGTGGACGTACTCGCCGAACGGATCGGCCCCGGTCCGGCTGATGACCGCGCTGCGGTGGCCGAGGCGTGCCGCGGCCACCGCCACGTTGGTCGCGGTGCCGCCGAGGTACTTGCCGAACGACTCCACCTGCGGCAGCGGAACACCGGTCTGCAGCGGGTAGATGTCGACCCCGATCCGGCCCATCGTGATCACATCGAACCGATCGCTCATCGCAGAAGCCCTCCATCAGGACGCGGCCACTCGCGGCGGCCGGAGCACGGACGTCCCTTGTCTACGTGTGCGCCACGACGCTGTCAAGACTTTGTCCGTACATATGGACTTATTTACGTCGTGTGTTCTTGCTATCGTGTCGGTGTGACCGCCGTGCGACACCGACCTCAGGAACCGAGGTGGGATCCAGCCAGGCAGATCTCGGTCGACCACCGCAGCCCCGTCCCGCTGTACTTCCAGGTGGCGAGCCAGATCGAGGAGGCCATCACCTCCGGAGCGCTGCCCGTCGGCGCGCGCCTCGACAACGAGATCGAGCTGGCGGGCAACCTCGGGCTGTCCCGACCCACCATCCGGCAGGCGATCGGCTCGCTGGTCGACAAGGGACTCGTGGTGCGCAAGCGCGGTGCGGGCACGCAAGTCGTGTTCAACCACGTCAAGCGCTCGCTGGAGCTGAGCAGCCTGCACGACGACCTCAGCGGCATCGACCAGCAGCCCTCGACCCGCGTGCTGGTCAACGAGATCTGCCATCCGCCCGAGGAGGCCGCCCGCGCGCTCGGACTGTCCGAACAGGACGAAGTCCTGCACCTGGAGCGAGTCCGCAGCGCGCGCGGCGAGCCGATCGCCCGGATGCGCAACTACCTCCCGGCCGCGCTGATCAAGCCCAGCGACGAGGACCTGGCAGAACGCGGCCTCTACCAGCTCCTGCGCGCCGCGGGCGTCCAGCTGCACGCCGCCCAGCAGACCATCGGCGCCCGCACCGCCACCGACGAGGAAGCCGACCTGCTCGACGAGCCGCCGGGAGCCGCCCTGCTGACCGCGCAGCGCATCACCCACGACCACACCGGCACCATCGTCGAGTACGGCACGCACGTCTACCGCGCCTCCCGCTACACCTTCGACCTCACCCTCCGCGGCAACACCTGACCCGCGAGACCTGCCAGCGCTGCGAACGCACTAACGTGCTGGGCGTGATGAACGCTCGCCGAAGCCGTGATTCGTGAGGTTGCCGTGACCGAAGTACCCCAGGGGGAACCGCGCGTTCCGCTGCGCGATCAGGTCCACGACGAGTTGCAGGCTCGGATCAGCGACGGGCGGCTGCGTCCCGGAGACCGGATCTTCGAGCAGGAACTGGCCATCGAGTTCGGCATCTCCCGCGTTCCGGTGCGGGAGGCGATCCGGATGCTGCAGAGCGCGGGCATGGTCGAGGTGCGGCCGCGCCGGCGCGGCGTTTTCGTCCGCAGCCTCGACCGGCAGCAGCTCGAAGAGCTCTTCGACGTGCGCGAAGCGCTCGAAGCGCTGGCCGCGCGGCTCGCCGCCGAACGCAGCGACTCCGCCGACGTGCAACGGCTGGGAGAGCTGGCCACCCGCGCCCGCGAGGCGCTGGACTCCTTCGACACCGACGCGATGTCGGAGGCCAACACGGAGTTCCACGACAAGCTGGTGGCGGTCTCCCGCAACGAGCTGCTGGCATCGATGCTCGAACCGCTGCACGGCCGACTGGCCGCCCTGTTCCGGCTGAACCTGGAGCCGGAGCGGGTCTGCGCCGAGCACGCGGAGCTCTACGCCGCCATTGCCGCCGGTGACGCCGAGCGGGCGTCGGAGATCGCCCGCGAGCACGTGCGCGCGAGCCGCGCGATGGTGCTGGAGCGCATGGTGCGCTGAATCCGCGCTGACCTCTCTTGACTGGCGGAACCAGCTGGCCATAGTTTACGTATACGTACAAATATACTTTCGTATCGCGAAACTCGATCCCTCGTGATCGATGTTCGAGGGAGGTGCCGCGTTGGTCCGCTCAACAACGCCGTTCGACCTGGTCTTCCGGGCGCAGCGACTCATCGGGCCGCAAGGGGGGACGTCCGGCAGCGTCGGCATCCGGGACGGCCGCATCGCGGCCGTCGAACCGCTCGACGCCGAGCTCCAAGCCACCCGGATCGTCGAGCTCGCCGACGACGAGGTGCTGCTTCCCGGGCTCGTAGACACCCACGTGCACGTCAACGACCCCGGCCGCACCGAGTGGGAGGGCTTCGAGACCGCCACCCGCGCGGCCGCCGCCGGCGGGGTCACCACCATCGTCGACATGCCGCTCAACAGCCTCCCACCGACGGTCGACACCGACGCGCTGGAAATCAAGCGCAAGACCGCGCGCGACAAGGCCCACGTCGACATCGGCTTCTGGGGCGGCGCGATCCCCGGCAAGCTCGACGAACTGCGCGGCCTGCACGAGGCCGGCGTGTTCGGCTTCAAGTGCTTCCTGCTGCACTCCGGCGTCGACGAGTTCCCGCCGCTGGACTCCGCCCAGCTCGACACCGCGTTGCGCGAGCTGGCCGGTTTCGACGCGATGATGATCGTGCACGCCGAGGACTCCGACGCGATCGACGAGGCTCCGACCCCGCACGGCGAGGACTACGGCGACTTCCTCGCCTCCCGCCCCAAGGGCGCGGAGAACGTCGCGATCGCCCAGGTCATCGAGCTGGCCCGGCGCATCGGAGCCCGCGTGCACATCCTGCACCTGGCCTCGTCGGACGCCTTGCCGCTGATCGCCTCCGCCCGCGCCGAGGGAGTGCGGGTGACCGTCGAGACCTGCCCGCACTACCTGAGCTTCACCGCCGAGGAAATCCCCGACGGCGCCACCCAGTTCAAGTGCTGCCCGCCCATCCGCGAGGCCGCCAACCGCGAACTGCTGTGGAAGGCCCTCGCCGACGGCACCATCGACTGCATCGTCAGCGACCACTCCCCCTGCACGCCGGATCTCAAGCGCTTCGACACCGGCGACTTCGGTGTCGCGTGGGGCGGGGTCTCCAGCCTGCAGCTGGGCCTGTCGGCCATCTGGACCCAGGCGCGCCAGCGCGGGTACGACCTGTCCGACGTGGTGACCTGGATGGCGCGCAAGCCGGCCGAGCTCGCCGGGATGCGCAGCAAGGGCTCGATCGCCGTGGGCAACGACGCCGACCTGTGCGTGTTCGCGCCGGACGACGCGTTCGTCGTCGACGTCGCCAAGCTCGAGCACCGCAACCCGGTTTCCGCCTACCACGGCCGCCCGCTGGCCGGGGTCGTGCGCGAAACCTGGTTGCGCGGAACCCAGATCGCCGGTGACGGCGCGGACACCTCGCAGCTGCACGGGAAGCTGCTCACCCGCGGCGAGGTCTGAGCCGCTAGCAGTTCTGGTTCGAACCGACCCCGGCACGAGCGACATCGATCCCGGGCGGTTCGGACCAGAACCAACCCAACGCAAAGACAGGAGCCGGGCCGCCACATCGGGGGCCCGGCTCCTCCACGTGGTGTCACGCCATCACGCTGGCGGCCAGTTCGTCATCTCCTTGGGGCGCGGCGGAGCGTAGGTGCGCACCTTCGAGGTCGTCAGGCCGAGCCGGACGAGGGACTCGGCGATAGTCACCGCCGCCGTCACGCCGTCGATCACCGGCACGCCGGTGCGATCCACGACCCGCTCGGCGAGTCCCGACATGCCGCCGCAGCCCAGGCAGATCGCTTCCGCCCGGTCGTCGCGCACCGCGCTGACCGCCTGCTCCACGATGGCCTCCACGGCCGCCTGCGGATCGCGTTCCAGGTCCAGCACCGCCAGCCCGCTCGCGCGCACCGACGCGCAGCGGGCGCTGAGACCTGCCGTGTGCAAACGGTCCTCGATCAGCGGCACCGTGCGGTCCAGGCTGGTCACGACCGAGTAGCTGCGGCCCACGAACTGAGCCGTGCTCGCCGCCGCCTCGGTGATGTCCACGACCGGGACGTCGAGGAGCTCCTGCAGCCCCTCGCGGCCGTGCTCGCCGTACCCGGCCTGGATGACCGCGTCGAACGGTTCCGGGTAGGCCCGCACGGCCTCCATCACGGCGATGGCCGCGAGGTAGCTCTCGTAGTTGCCCTCCACCGACTCCGCCCCGAAGGACGGCGTCAGCGGGACGATCTCGGTCCCGGGCGAGGCGACCGAGGCGGCCTGCTCACCGATCGAATCGGTGATGGACTTGGTCGTGTTGACGTTCACGACGAGAATGCGCATGAATCCGACTTTCTCCGAAAACCCTTGGTCCGCGGTCTCATTCCGCGGCGACGGCGATGGTCTCCCCGTCCACGTCCCGAGCGTCCGGTTTGCCGTCGGCGATGACCGCGTAGATGATCGCGCCGAGGATCGCGCCGATGAACCAGGAGAACCCGCCGACCGAGCTGAAGGCCGGCACCAGTGCCAGCACCACGGCGATCGCCGCGGCCGGGATGAACGCCCAGACCGCCTTGGGATTGTATCCGCGCGTGTAGTGGTACTCGCCGTCGCTGTCCTCGGTGTAGAGCTCGGGCACGTTCACCTTGGTCTTCCGGATCAGCCAGTAGTCGGCCATGATCACGCCGAACAGCGGGCCGAGCAGCGCGCCCAGACCAGCCAGGAAGTAGTTGACCACCACCGGGCTGTCGTAGAGGTTCCACGGCAGGATGACCAGGCCGATCACAGCGCTCACCACTCCCGCGCGGCGGAAGTTCAGCTGCTTCGGGAAGAGGTTGACCAGCACGTAGATCGGGGCGACGAAGTTGGCGAGCAGGTTGACCGCGATCGTCAGCACGATCAGCGCGAGCGAGGCCAGCGCGAGCAGGTAGGTGTCGGGGATCGTCTGCACGATGTCGGTCGGGCTGGTGATCACGCGCCCGTTGATCTTGAACTGCGCCCCGCTGAGGACGACCACGATGCCGGCGAAGAACAGCATGTTCACCGGGATGCCGACCAGGTTGCCCAGCACGATCGACTGGCGGCTCTTGGCGGATCGGGTGAAGTCGCAGAAGTTCAGCACGAACGTCCCGTAGATGACCACCCAGAGCGCGGCGCCCTGCAGGATCTGCAACCACATCGCCCCGCCGGTCAGCGGCTGGGCCGTGGACATCGAGATCGAGAAGTCCGCGCGGGAGAACATCCAGACCGCGAGGCCCAGCATGGTGATCAGCGTGGTCGGCGCGGCCACCGCCATGTACCTGCGGATGACGTGCATGCCGTAGCTGACGATGAGGACCTGCACCGCCCACAGCGCCAGGAAGGTGATCCAGCCGAGCAGCGAAAGACCCAGCACCGACTGGTCTTCCAGTGACTCCAGGCCCGGGAACACCGCGATCAGCAGTGCGTCGAGCACCGAGGAGGCGAGGTAGGTCTGGATGCCGAACCAGGCGATGGCCACGATCCCGCGCACGGCCGCCGGGATTTGCGCGCCCTTGGTGCCGAACGCGATCCGGCTCATCACCGGGAAGGGCACGCCCGCCTTGTGCCCCATGTAGCCCGACATGGTCAGCAGCAGGAACAGCAGCGCCGAAGCCAGCACGAACGCGGCCAGGATGCCCCAGACGTTGAGCCCCAGCGCGAACAGGCCGATCGCGAACGCGTAGTTGCCGAGGCTGTGCACGTCGTTGGCCCAGAGCGTGAAGACGTTGTAGGCACCCCAGCGGCGCCCCTCCTTCTTCGTGGGCGCCAGGTCGTAGCTGTACAGCCGCTCACTTGAGGCAGGCGGGATGTCCACATCGGATTGGTCGTTCGTGGCAGTCACTAGCCGCCTCCAAGCTCCACCTCGCCACTCTGCGAGGTGGGTCATTTCCGCGATGCGAAAGTATACGTGCGAGTTGGAGAAGACGGTAAGACGCGCGCACCCGTCCGTCAATACTGTCCAGCAACCGATCCCGATGTGATCTCGCCAGCGGACCCGAGGGCTTCCACTTCGAGTCGAGGTTGCCTATCCTGCTCCTCAGGCGCCCTTTTGTATACATGAATTTTGCAGGTCACGGGCGCCTGATAGGTCGGGTTTTCCCGTCGAGGAGGAGTCAGCTTGAACACGCCGTCGTACTTCGCGCCTGCCGGTGGTCTGCCGCCGCAGACCGATCTGCTCACCGACCGGGCGATCGTCACCGAGGCCTACACCGTGATCCCTCGCGGCGTGTTGCGCGACATCGTCACCAGCAACTTCCCCGGCTGGACCCGCACCCGCGCCTGGGTGCTCGCCAAGCCCGTCCAGGGCTTCGCCACCACCTTCGCCCAGTACCTCGTCGAGATCGCCCCCGAAGGCGGCAGCACCCACCCGGAGCCCGAATCCGGCGTCGAATCCGTCGTGTTCCTCATGACCGGCGAACTGGACCTGACCATCGCCGGCACCCGCCACCACCTCGAACCCGGCGGCTACGCCTACCTGCCCGCCGGAGCCGACTGGTCGGTCAGCAACCCGGGCGACTCCCCCGCGACGTTCTCCTGGGTGCGCAAGCCCTACGAGTTCGTCGACGGCATCTCCGCCCCCGAGCCGTTCGTGACCCGCGAGCAGGACATCGCGCCGACCCCGATGCCCGACACCAACGGCGCCTGGGCGACCACCCGCTTCGTCGACCCCGACGACCTCGCCCACGACATGCACGTCAACATCGTCACCTTCCAGCCCGGCGGCGTGATCCCCTTCGCCGAAACCCACGTCATGGAGCACGGCCTCTACGTCCTGGAGGGCAAGGCCGTGTACCGCCTCAACGGCGACTGGGTCGAAGTCCAGGAAGGCGACTTCATGTGGCTGCGGGCCTTCTGCCCCCAAGCCTGCTACGCGGGCGGGCCCGGCCCCTTCCGCTACCTGCTCTACAAGGACGTCAACCGCCAGATCCGCCTCACCTGACGGCGGTCCCCTGGTGGTGCAGCAGGAGCCACTCGCCCGCGCTGCGGACCCACACCGAGGTCCGCAGCGCTGACGCACCGCGGTAGCGGGTGGTGCAGGTCAGCAGGATCGCGTCGGGACCGAGCCGCGTGGGGCGGAAGTCCGACGCTTCGATCCGCTCGTCGTCACCGCTGCTCGCCTCCGTGGCCCGCACGATCGACTCCCGATCCCACACCACCCCGGAAGCCCCGAACTCCCGGAACTCCGGGTGCAGCAACGCCCGAACGGCCTCGGCATCCCCCCGAACCGCGGGCTCCTGCAACCGAAGCTCCCGCTCAACCACGACCTCGAACTCCACCCGGCACCCCTCCCCCGCTGATCCCGTCCAGATTACGGCGGTGATCCGACGGGAGCACCGCTTCACCGGGGTACCGGCGCGAAACGGGGTGAACCGTCGCGGTGGAGGTCCGGTCACGTGGTTGTGGGGGTGAAGGCTTCGGTGCGGGGTGTGCCGTCGTAGTGGGTGGTGGGG
>NZ_SMKV01000024.1 GCF_004348445.1 Saccharopolyspora aridisoli
GGGCCGGGGTGGTGGCTCGTTGGCGGGCCCAGCGGTAATCGGCTTTGCCGCTGGGGGAGCGTTGCACCTGGGGTACGCGGATGATGGCTTTGGGGAGCTTGTAGCGGGCCACGTGGTGGGCGGCTTCGGTGAGGAGCGCCTCGTCCGAGGCCTCGTGGTCCTCGAGGAGTTCCACGATGGCCACGACCTCGCTGCCCCAGCGTTCCGAGGGGCGTCCGGTGACGACGACGTCGGCGATGGCCGGGTGGGCGGCGATGGCGCGTTCGACCTCCTCGACGAAGATCTTCTCCCCGCCGGAGTTGATGGTGATGCTCTGCCGCCCGAGCAGCTGGATCCGGCCGTCGTCCAGGCGGAGCGCGCGATCCCCGGGGACGCTGAAGCGCCGGCCGTCGATGACCGGGAACGTGCGGGTGGTCTTGTCGGCGTCGCCGAGGTAGCCCAGCGGCACCAGGCCGTGGCGAGCGAGCCAGCCCTGGCCTCCACCGGGGGAGAGCTCGCGGGTGAGGTCGTCGTCGACGACCGTGGTGTCGCCGTCCGGGGTGAAAACACCCGTTTCGGCGCCGTTCCCGTCGGCGACCTGGCTCATCTGGATGCCGGTCTCCGAGGAACCGACGGTGTCGACGAACAGCACGTTCGGCAGCTGCGCCTGCAACCGCGCGCGCACCGTCGGGGTCAGCGGAGCCCCTCCGTTCTGCACCGCGAACACGCCGGAGAGGTCGTAGTCGCCGCGTTCCAGCTCGGCGACCATCGGCCGGGCCATCGCGTCGCCGACGACCGGGACGCTGACCACCCGCTCACGCTGCACGGTGCGCAGGACGTCCGGCCAGTCCAGGGTTCTCGCGTCGGTGGGCAGCACGACCGCACCGCCCTGGGTGATCATGTGGAAGGTCGACCACTGCGCGGCACCGTGCATGAACGGCGCGGTCATGATCAGCCGCATCCCGCCGCCGCCCTGCCTGGCGGCCTCGGCGATCTGCTCGTAGGAGCGGTAGGGCTCGGAGCTGCCGAACGGCGTGCCGCCCATCGCGCCGACGTAGGCGTCGTGCTGCCGCCACATCACGCCCTTGGGCATCCCGGTGGTCCCGCCGGTGTAGAGCAGGTACAGGTCGTCGCCGCTGGGTTCCGGCAGCACCTCGGGGGCCGGTGTGCCCACGATGGACTCGTACGGCACGGCGCCCGGCAGCAGCGGGTTGCCGCTGTCGTCGTCGACCTGGATCAGCAGCCGAACTCCCGGCAACCGGTCTCGGATCTCAGCGACCTGCGGCGCGAACGCGGAGTGGAACACCAGCGCCTCGGCGCCGGCGTCCTGGAACAGGTGCAGCAGCTCCTCCGCCACGTACCGGTAGTTGACGTTGAACGGCGCCGCCCGGGCGCGCAGCGCGCCGATCAGGGCCTCCAGGTACTCGTTGCCGTTGTGCAGGTAGAGGCCGACGTGGTGCTGCCCGGACTCGTGCCCGGGGAGCCGTTCGCGCGGGGTGTGGCAGCCGAAGCCCTGCCGGGTCAGGTAGTGCGCGACCCCGTCGATGCGAGCGTTGAGATCGGCGTAGCTGAACCGCTGCTCGCCCCGGACCAGGACCTCCTGGTCCGGGACCGCCTCGGCGACCGTCCGGAAGACCTCGGACAGGTTGAAGCTCGTTCCCGTCATCTGGTGCTCCTCACCGAACAGGCGTGATCGGAATGGACTTCCGGGGTTGGAAGGCGAAGTTGGATCCCGTGCTGATCCGGGTCACGGCCACCTCGGCGAACTCCCCGGCAGGTTCGTCGCCGGAGGTGACGCGCGCGGTCCAGGAGTCCTCGGTGCCCTCCACCACGACGTCCAACCGGGGGTCGACCGCGCGCACCACTGCCTGCAGCGGGGCGGTGGAACCGGGCCCGCACAACGAGATCCACGCCCCGTCGGCGTGCGCCGGGCCGGGCCGCACGGTGATCGATCCGGGGTCCGGGGACGCAACGACGTAGTTCGCCGGGTTGAGCAGGGGGTGCAGCTCCAGCACCCGCAACGCGCCCTCGACACCCCCGGGCAGGTCCAGCGCCCGGTGGATCCTTTCGGCGGCCAGCCCGGCGATGCCCACCAGCTGCTTGGTGCAGATCTCCCGCGGATCATCGGTCCGCCTCGCCACCGCGCGGACGAAACCGAGGTTGAGCAGGTGCATCTGCAGGCACACCTCGTCGGCCATGCGCACCAGCGCGGAGGTGCTGAAATCGGCGAAGTCCAGGTCGCCGAGCAGCGGCCCGGTGTAGTCACCGCGCCCGTCCTCGGCCGGGTCGATGGCGGACAGCTCCAGGTTCGCGGCCCGGGATTCCCGCAGCGCCAGGCAGTCCTGGCTGGGGGAGACCGGCGGGTGCGCGTCGTCGATGATCACCGTCCACGCGCAGTGCGGTTGCCGGTCGGCGGGTGTCCGAGGTGGCCGGTGCAGCGGTCGGACCTGCGCCTTCGGGTTCGTGGCCACGGCCGTGGCGTCGAAGGTGGGGTCTTCGATGTCGTGGCACATCGCGCGCACGTAGCGCTCGCCCATCGGCTCGACGTCCATCAGCGCACCGCAGTGGTCGAGCTGGAACTCGCCGTACCACGGGTCGTGCACGGTGTAGCGGAAGTCCATGAACTGCGGCGGAGCACCGATGTCGAGCTGCAGCCCCTTGAAGATGGTGACCACGTCGTCGCCGGAGTAGTCCAGCGCTCGCTGCATCCGGCGGGTGTAGATCGGGCTGGCCGCCATCCACTCCTCGATGGCGATCCGGGTCATCTCCTCGCGGCCGAACGACGAGATGCACCAGGCCATGGCCGATCGGTCGATCAACTGCCCGGCCAGCAGCAGTTCCGGCAGCAGCGCGGCCAGCCGGGGTCGGGTCAACGTTGCGTAGCGACTCTGCATACGTGCACCTCGCGCCAGTGCGGGGACGTGTGATCCTGCAACGACGGATGTCGCCTTCCGGTGCTGCTGAACCGATCACGAGGGGCGTCCCGGACGAGGCGCCCCTCGTCGGCTCACTTGCCCTGGAAGTCGGGCTTGCGCTTCTCCGCGAACGCCTTCGGGCCTTCCTTGGCGTCCTCGCTCATGAAGACGCCGATGCCGTGCTGGGCCTCGATGGCGAATGCTTCCTCTTCCGGGATCGCCTCGGTATCGCGGATGGTGCGCAGGATCGCCTGCACGGCCAGCGGGCCGTTGGCGGCGATCATCTCGCCCAGTTCGAGGGCCTTGTCCAGCGCCGTTCCGTCCGGCACGACGTGGCCGATCAGGCCGAGGTCCTTGGCCTCGGGCGCCTTGATGTGGCGTCCGGTCAGCAGCAGGTCGGCGGCCACCGTGTAGGGGATCTGGCGCGTCAGCCGAACGGCCGAGCCGCCCAGCGGGAACAGGCCCCAGCGCGGTTCGGAAACGCCGAAGCGCGCGCTCTCACCGGCCACGCGGATGTCGGTGGCCTGCAGTATTTCGGTGCCGCCCGCGATGGCGGGGCCCTCCACCGCGGCGATCAGCGGCTTGGTCAGCCGACGGCCCTTGAGCAGGCCTTCGATCTTGGCGGGGTTGAAGGAGCCCTGCGCGTGCTGGTCACCGGGGTGGTTGTTGCTCATGCTCTTGAGGTCCGCACCGGCGCAGAAGGCGCCGCCCGCGCCGGTGAGCACGCAGGCCCGGATCGAGGGGTCGTCGTCGACCCGGTCCCACGCCTCGATCATGATCTTGATCATCTCGCCGGACAGCGCGTTCTTGGCGCTCGGGCGGTTCATGGTCACCACCAGCACGCCGCCGCGCTGTTCCACGAGGCAATGCGGCTGCTCGGTCTCCTTCGCGGTCATCCCGCCTCCTTACGGGGCAGCTCGCCGGAACTGCCCGTGATCGACGAAGTTCGTGTCCGGTCAGTTCTCGGCCTTGGCCACGAGGTCCAAGGCGGCCACGTAGCCGAAGGTCATGGCCGGGCCGATCGTCGCTCCGGCTCCCGCGTAGGTGGAGCCCATCACCGCCGCGCTCGCGTTCCCCGCGGCGTAGAGGCCGGGAATGGCCGAGCCGTCCTCCCGCAGCACCCGGGCGCGGGCGTCGGTGCGCAACCCGCCCTTCGTGCCCAGGTCGCCGGGCACGACCTTGATCGCGTGGAACGGCGCGACCTCCAGCGGAGCCAGGCTCGGGTTGGGCAACCGCGGGTCGCCGTAGTACCGGTCGTAGGCGCTCTCGCCACGGTGGAAGTCCTCGTCGGCGCCCTTCTCAGCGAAGCCGTTGAAGCGCTGCACGGTCGCGCGCAGCTGGTCGGCGGGCACCTCGATCTTGGCCGCCAGCTCGTCGAGGGTCCGGGCGGTGTGCACGATCCCTGCCTCGTACCAGCGGCGGGGGAAGCGCTGGCGCGGCGGCAGTCCGGCGAAGGTGTAGTTGTTGCGGTAGCGCTGGTCGGCGACCAGCCACGACGGGATGTGCGACACCCCGGTTTCGTGCCCGCGGTACATCGCGTGCACCGCGTCGACGTACGGCGTCGCCTCGTTGACGTACCGCTGACCCGCGGCGTTGACCAGGATGCAGCCGGGCAGGTTGCGCTCGGACAGGCAGAAGTACGGTCCGCGGGGGAGCGGGATCGACGGGCCCCACCACGCGTCGTCCATCAGGTCCACGTCCGCGCCGAGTCGTTGACCGGCCTCGATGCCGTCACCGGTGTTGGACTCGGCGCCCACGGTCCAGTCGGTGCCGATCGGCTCGCGCTGGAACTGCTTGCGCATCCGCTCGTTCTTCTCGAAACCGCCCGCAGCCATGATCACGCCGTACCGGGCGCGGACGAGCACCTCCTCGTCCCGGCGCTGCACGCGCACACCGGTGACCGCGCCTTCCTCGACGTGCAGTTCGGTCAGCGGGCTGTTGAGCCACACCGGCACGTCCGCGCGCAGCAGTCCGGCGCGCAGGCCGGCGGCCAGGGCTTGGCCCAGTGCGAGCAGCGGGCGCTTGGTGGCCAGCGAGACCACCCGGCGCAGACCGACCTTGGCGGAGGTGAGCATGCCGCGCGGGTGGCGTGCGATGAGGTTCATCCACTTGTACTCGGCCGCGGTGACCGTGATCCCGGCCGGTGCGGGCAGGTACGGGGGTTGCAGGTTGGCCAGCTCGTCGCCGAGCAGCTTGCCGTTGAACGGTTCGGGTTCCAGCGTGCGGCCCTGCGGGGTGCCGCCGGGGGTTTCCGGGTAGTAGTCGGAGTAGCCGGGAATCCACTTCAGCTTCAGCGGGGTCCGGCGCAGCACGAGCGAGACCATGTCGGGTCCGTGCGACAGCAGCGCTTCGCGACGGTCGGCGGCAATCTCGTCGCCGATCAGGTGCCGCAGGTAGGTCGCGGCCTTCTCCGGGCTGTCCCCGGAGTTCGCGCGCCGCAGCACCTCGTTGTGCGGGGCCCAGACGGCACCGCCGGAACGGGCGGTGGAGCCGCCGAAGTAGCGGTCCTTCTCCACGACCAGCACCGACAACCCCCGGTCCGCCGCCGTGAGCGCGGCGGTCATCCCGGCGGCGCCGGAGCCGACCACGACGACATCGAAGGTCGCTTCTGCCATGGCACCTCCATGTGGGCCTCGCGGTACTGAAACAGGTTATAGTTTCGAGCGCTCCGATGCTACGGTTCGACGCGATTTCCGTTGTCACAACGGCGGCGTGGCAGTGAGAACTTGTTGCATGTGTCTGGAGGGGTGCGGATGTCTGGGCAGTGGGACGAGGAGGTCGACGTCCTCGTCGTCGGCTTCGGCGGAGCAGGTGCCTGCGCGGCGATCGAAGCAGTCGACAACGGCGCGTCGGTGCTCGCCCTGGACCGCTTCACCGGTGGCGGGGCCACCTCGATCAGCGGCGGCATCGTCTACGCCGGCGGTGGCACTTCGCACCAGAGGGCGGCCGGGTTCGAGGACTCCGCCGAGGAGATGTTGGAGTACCTGCGCCTGGAGACCGAAGGCGCGGTGTCCGACGAAACCCTGCGCAGGTTCTGCGAGAGCAGCGTGGTCAACCTGGAATGGCTCGAATCGCGAGGGGTCCCGTTCAACTCGAGCTTCTGCCCCTACAAGACGTCGTACCCGACCAACGACCACTACCTGTACTACTCCGGCAACGAGATCACCCCGCCCTACCGCGACAAGGCCAAGCCCGCGCCGCGCGGGCACCGGGTCTACGGCAAGGGGACCTCGGGCAAGGTCATGACCGAGAACCTCGACGCCTCGGCGCGCGAGCGCGGCGTGCGGGTGTGGACCCAGACCTCGGTCACCGAACTGCTCACCGACGGCTCCGGGCGTGTCGTTGGCGCCGAGTGCAGGCAGGTCAGGCCTGGTTTGGCGCGCACAGCGCACCGGCTGCTGTCGACGTGGAACCGAAAGCTCAACATCTACTACCGGCCGCTGGGCAAGCAGCTGGACAAGCCGATCCGGCGCATCGAGCAGCGCAACAGCGTCGTCAAACGGGTGCGGGCGAAGGGCGGAGTCGTGCTCGCCGCCGGGGGGTTCGCGTTCAACCGCGAGATGCTCGCCGAGCACGCCCCGGACTACCGCAAGGGCTCGGCGATCGGCACCATCGGCGACGACGGCAGCGGCATCCGGCTCGGCGAGAGCGTCGGCGGCGCGACCGCGCGCATGCACCGGGTGTCGGCGTGGCGGTTCATCAACCCGCCGCTGGAAATGGTCAAGGGCGTGCTGGTGGACCGGGCGGGGGAGAGATTCGTCAACGAGCTGATGTACGGCGCCAAGGTCGGTGACCGCATGGTCAACGAGCACGACGGCCACGCCTACCTGGTCCTCGACCAGCGCATCCTCGACGAGGCGAAGAAGCAGCTGCCCAGCCAGACGCTGTGGTTCCAGCGGTTGCAGATGGAGATCCTGTTCCGCTCCGCCCACCACAGGGCCGACAGCATCGCTGAACTCGCGGGCAAGGCCGGTATCGCCGAAGACGCGCTGCGGCGCACCGTTTTCGCCTACAACGAGGTGGCGCGCGCTGGTGGCGAGGACGAGTGGGGCAAGGCCGCCGAGTACGTGCAGGCCATCGACAGCGGGCCGTACTACGCCTTCGACTGCTCGCTGCGCTCGCAGATGGGCTACCCGTGCCCGATGATCACCCTCGGCGGCCTCACGGTCGAGGAGGGATCGGGCCTGGTCACCCGGGAGAACGGGACCACCATCCCCGGCCTGTACGCGGCTGGGCGCAACGCCTCCGGCATCTGCTCGGAGTCGTACGTCAGCGGCCTGTCCATCGCCGACTGCGTCTACTCCGGCCGCCGGGCGGGCCACTCCGCCGCCACAGCCTGCTGAGCCACCACGGGCGAGGCGAACACCTCGTGATCGCCTCACCCGCTGCAGGGCCGTCAGCCGTAGTCGACCTTGATCTTGGGGGTCTTGGGCAGGGATTGGCAGGCCAGGACGTAGCCGTCGGCGAGGTCCTCCTGCTCGAGGACCTGGTTGTTGACCATCGTGACCTCGCCCTCGGTCACCCGGCACTCGCAGGCCGCGCAGATGCCTTCGGCGCAGGACGAGGGGGCCTGGATGCCGTTGTCCTCGAGGAGGTCGAGCAGACGCTTGTCGGCGGGCCAGGTGAACGTGCGGGCCTCGCCGTCGATCGTCACCTCGACCACCGAATCCTCCGGCTGGGCCTCCTCGCCCGCTGGCTCGGCCGGTGCCGCGCTGTCGAAGGGGTTCCCGGCCAGCGAGGCGAAGCGCTCCAAGTGGATGGCGGACTTCTGGAACCCCGCTCCGCGCAACGCCTTCCGCGTGGCGTCCATGAACGGCTTCGGCCCGCAGACGAACGCGTCGTGGTCCGGGAACGCGTCGGCCAGCGACTGCAACGCGCCCTGGTCCGGCAGCCCCTGCACGGACTCCAGCCAGTGCAGCACCAGCAGGCGTCCGGGATGCGCCGCCGTGAGCTCGGCGAGCTCGCGGGCGAAGATGACCGACTGCTCGTCGCGGTTGGCGTAGACGAGCACGACCCGGCCGGTCCCGGTGGCCAGCGCCGACTTCAGGATCGACATGATCGGCGTGACGCCGCTGCCCGCCGCGAACAGCAGCAGGTCGTCATCCAGCGACTTCGGGGTGAACACCCCGGCCGGTTCGAGCACGTCGAGCTCGGTGCCCGCGGCGACGTTGTCGCAGATCCAGTTGGAGGCGTAGCCCTCGGCGGTGCGCTTGACCGTGACGGCCAGTCGTCCGTCGGTGACCGGTGAGCTCGACAAGGAGTAGGCGCGGGCCACCGAACCGCAGCGGTCGCTGGGGATCCGCAACGTCAAGAACTGGCCTGGCCGGTAGGGCAGCCGGGTGGTGTCGACGTCGAAGACCAGTGAGCGGGCGTCGGCCGTCTCCTCGACGACCTCGGCCACCCGCAACCGGTGGAACTCAGGCATCGCAAGTCTCCTCGCTGGTCAGTAGGTCACCAGGATCGCGTTGGCCTCGGCGGTGGTCTCGCCGTCGGCGACGATCTCGCCGGTGGCGAAGACCTTGCGGCCTTCCTTGCCGGTGAACCGGGCCTTGATCGTCAGCGGCACGCCGTGCGGGGTGCCGCGCCGGTAGTCCACGGTCAGTGAGACCGTCATCGCCGGATGGCCGGCCACCGCCACCGCCCGGCCCACGGCGTGGTCGAGCAGTGAAGCCACCCAGCCGCCGTGCACGCGCCCGGGCGGTCCCTCGTAGGCCGCGCCGAGCAGCGCGGACGAGGACGTCGCCCCGGAACCGTCGATCTCCAAGCCCACCATGGGCGGTGCGAGCGGGTTGCCGGGGCCCTCGACCGGGTTGTGCACGCTGACCTGTTTGCCGTCCACGTAGGACAGCAGCAGCGGCTTCTCGCGGGTGCGCTCGCGCAGCAGCTCGGTGGCGGCGGCGACGTGATCGGCGGCGGCGCGGAGGTCCTCGGTCGCGACATCGGTGAACACGCCGGCCTCGACGAGCTCGCGGATCCG
Source organism: Saccharopolyspora aridisoli (assembly GCF_004348445.1). GTDB lineage: Bacteria > Actinomycetota > Actinomycetes > Mycobacteriales > Pseudonocardiaceae > Saccharopolyspora > Saccharopolyspora aridisoli. Next base: position 8,872 of record NZ_SMKV01000024.1, read on the forward strand.
CGCGGCCAGCAGGGTCGTCTCGGCCGGGATCTCCGGGAGGACCGGGGCGGGTCCCGCCGCCGGTGAGGAGGTCGTGCCCTGTCGCTCGTCGGTCATCCGGTGGTCCCCTCGTGCGCCGAATATCTAGAACATGTTCTATGCCTCGATTATGCTGTGTCAACGGGAGCTCGCGGAGAGGGGGAAACCGGTTCTATTGGGCGCGGACCTTGTGGGCCGGGAACGTGGATCTTAGTCTTGACACGTGTCTAGAAACCGGATGTGTTGCCGATGAGCGTCTGGACCGACAAGGCGTCGTCCCTGCTGGTCGACGGCGAACCCGCCCCCGGATCAGGGCAGCGGTTCGAAACCGCCAACCCCGCCACCGAAGAGGTGCTCGGCACCGCGGCCAACGCCACCGCCGCCGACATGGACCGCGCGATCGGCGCGGCACGCCGGGCCTTCGACGAAACCGAGTGGTCGCGCGACCTCGACCTGCGCGTGCACTGCCTCGAACAACTCAGCCGATCCCTGCGGGAACGCGCCGACGAGCTGCGCGAACTCACCATCGCCGAGGTCGGAGCACCGCGCTTCCTCACCCACGGCGCCCAGCTGGACGCGCCGATCGCCGACGTCGCCCACTTCGCCGACATCGCCGCCGGGTACGAGTGGACCCGTGACCTCGGCGTCGCCGAGCCGATGGGGATGCCCAGCAGGCGCTGGACCCGGCGCGAAGCCGTCGGCGTCGTCGGGGCGATCACGCCGTGGAACTTCCCGCACCAGATCAACCTCGCCAAGCTCGGACCGGCACTGGCCGCCGGCAACACCGTGGTCCTCAAACCCGCGCCTGACACCCCGTGGTGCGCGGCCGCGGTCGGCGAGGTCCTGCTCACCGAGACCGACATCCCGCCCGGCGTGGTCAACATCGTCACCTCCGACGACCACGCCCTGGGCGCGCAGCTGTCCTCCGACGACCGGGTGGACCTGGTGTCGTTCACCGGATCGACCGCCACCGGACGTGCCGTGATGGCCGCCGGTGCGGCCGGGATCAAGCGGACCTTCCTCGAACTGGGCGGGAAATCGGCGTTCGTCGTGCTCGACGATGCCGACCTGGGTGCGGCCTGCGGACTCGCGGCCTTCACCGTCTGCACCCACGCCGGGCAGGGCTGCGCGCTGACCACGCGCCTGCTCGTGCCCCGCGCCCACTACGACGAGGCGGTGCAGCTCACCGCCCAGGCGCTGCGCGGCATCGGGGTCGGGGATCCCGACGATCCCGGAACCGTGTGCGGGCCGCTGATCTCCGCCCGCCAGCGCGACCGGGTGGAGAGCTACCTGGGACTCGCCGCAGGAGAAGGTGGCGAGTTCGCCTGCGGCGGTGGCCGCGCCGAGCGCGACCGCGGCTTCTTCGTCGAACCCACGCTGATCACCGGGCTGAGCAACCAATCCCGGGTGGCGCGCGAGGAGATCTTCGGTCCGGTGCTGGTGATCCTGCCGCACGACGGCGACGACGACGCCGTGCGCATCGCCAACGACTCGCCCTACGGGCTCTCCGGCGCGGTGCACGGGCAGGACCTGGAACGGGCGCGGGGAGTGGCCGCGCGCATCCGCACCGGGACGGTCAGCGTCAACGGCGGGGTCTGGTACGGCGCTGACGCCCCGTTCGGCGGCTACAAGCAGTCGGGCATCGGCCGCGAGATGGGCGTTGCCGGATTCGAGGAGTACCTGGAGACGAAGCTGGTCGCCGAACCGGCCTAGGAGGCCAGGAGTCGTTCAGGGGCGGCGCTGCGCACCCCTCGTGGGTTTCGGGGCTACCGCACCGCCGACCGGAGCGATTGCTCAACAAATCCCAATGGAGGACGCAATGGGGCGTTTCGAAGGCGAGGTCGCCGTGGTGACCGGCGCCGCGCAGGGCATCGGTGAGGCGTACGCGCGAGCGCTGGCGGGGGAGGGCGCGAGCGTCGTGGTCGCCGACCTCAACACGACCTCCGGGGAGGAGGTCGCCGAGGAGATCAACGCCGATGGCGGCACCGCCGCGTTCGTCGAGGTCGACGTTTCCTCGCCGGAATCCACCGCCGCGATGGCGGCCTTCGCCGTCGAGCGGTTCGGCGGTATCGACCACCTGGTGAACAACGCCGCCATCTACGGCGGCATGAAGCTGGACCTGCTGTGCACGGTGGACTGGGACTACTACAAGGAGTTCCTGAGCGTGAACATGGACGGCGCGCTGCTGTGCACCAGGGCGTGCGTGCCGCACATGCAGGAACGCGGCGGCGGTTCCATCGTCAACCAGTCCTCCACGGCCGCCTGGGTCTACTCGGGCTTCTACGGGCTGGCCAAGGTCGCGGTCAACGGGCTCACCCAGCAGCTCGCGCACGAGATCGGCGGCATGGGAGTGCGGATCAACGCCATCGCGCCCGGCCCGATCGACACCGAGGCCACGCGCGAGACCACCCCGCCGAACATGGTGCGAGCACTGGTCGGGGGAATGGCGTTGAAGCGCATGGGCCAGCCCGAGGACCTGGTGGGGATGTGCCTGTTCCTGCTGTCGGAGGAAGCGGGCTGGGTCACCGGGCAGATCTTCAACGTCGACGGCGGGCAGGTGATCCGCTCGTGAGCGCGGTTGGGTTCATCGGGCTCGGGCAGATCGGGGCTCCGATGGCCCGCAAGCTGCTGACCTGGCCGGACGGGCTCGTCGTCCACGACGTCCGCCTCGAGGCCGTCGCCAAGCTCGTCGAAGGCGGCGCGCGGGCGGCCACCTCACCGAAGGAGGTGGCCCGCCAGGCCGAGGTCATCTCGGTGATGGTGCGCGACGACGCGCAGGTCGAGGAGGTGGTGTGCGGCCCGGACGGGCTGCTCGCCGGGGCTGCCGAGGGCACGGTCCTGGCCATCCACTCCACGATCGGCGAGGACACCGCGCCCCGGCTCGCGGAACTGGCCGCGCTGCACCGGGTCGCGGTGGTGGACGCGCCGGTGAGCGGCGGTGCGGTCGGTGCCGACCGGGCAGACCTGGCCGTCATGGTCGGCGGCTCGGAGGACGCGTTCAGGCGCTGCGAATCCGTTTTCGAGCGCTGGGCCGGACTCGTCGTGCACGCCGGCGAGGTCGGCGCGGGAACCCGCTGCAAGCTGGCCCGCAACCTGCTGCACTTCGTGGCGTTCACCGCCGCTGCGGAGGCCCAGCGGCTCGCCGAAGCCTCCGGGATCGGCCTGCGCGAGCTCGGCGAGATCGTGCGGCACACCGACGCCATCACCGGAGGACCCGGGGCGATCATGCTGCGCGGTGACACCGCGCAGCTGGACCCGTCGGACGGCTGGTACCCGATCTTGCGCAACGTCAGCGAACTCGGCGAGAAGGACCTCGCGCTGGCCCTGCGACTCGGTGAACGGCTCGGCGTCGAGCTGCCGCTGGGAGAGCAGGCGCTGCGCGACCTGGCGGCCGGACTCGGCGTGGCGGAGGAGGACGCATGAGCGACGAGCAGCGAGAACGCGGCCTGGCCAAGATGGGCGAGGTCTACGGCTGGGAGGTCTCCGACGGGCCGGGTGATTTCTTCGCCGTCACCGTCGACCACCTCTTCGCCGAGATCTGGTCCCGGCCCGGCCTGAGCCTGCGAGATCGCCGGTTGCTGCTGCTGGGGGCGCTGGCCGCTCAGGGGCTCGACGGCGTCGCCGCCATCCAGGTGCGGGCGGCGCTGGGCAACGAGGAGCTGGATGCCGAGCAGCTGCGCGAGATCGGGTTGTTCATGACGCACTACGTCGGCTGGCCGCTGGGCACGAAGCTCACCATGCGCATCGAGGAGATCCTCGGAGAGGAGGACCACTGATGGAGTACGGCATCGTGCAGTTCACCAGCGACCGCGGTCTCGCACCCGCCGTCGCCGCGAAAGCCGCCGAAGAGGCGGGGTTCGACTCCTTCTGGGTGCCCGAGCACACCCACATCCCGGTCAAGCGCGAAGCCGCGCACCCGGGCACCGGCACCGGGGAACTTCCCGACGACCGCTACTCGCGGACCCTGGACCCGTGGGTGGCGCTGTCGACGATCGCGGCGGTGACCTCGCGGATCCGGCTCGCCACCGCCGTGGCGCTGCCGGTGGAGCACGACCCGATTACCCTCGCCAAGACGATCGCCACGCTGGATCACCTCTCCGGCGGGCGGGTGAGCCTGGGGGCCGGGTTCGGCTGGAACATCGACGAGCTGACCCACCACGGCGTGCCCAAGGCCAAGCGCCGCACCGTGCTGCGCGAGTACCTGGAGGCCATGGAGCAGCTGTGGTCCCAGCAGGAAGCCGAATACCACGGTGACCACGTCGATTTCGGCCCCAGCTGGGCCTGGCCCAAGCCGGTCCAGCAGCCGCGGCCGCCGGTCCTCATCGGTGCAGGCGGCACGGAGAAGACCTTCAGCTGGATCGCCCGCTCCGCCGACGGCTGGATCACCACCCCGACCGAGGGCGAGATCGACGACAAGGTCGCCCTCCTCCAGCGCACCTGGAAGGAAGCCGGTCGAGAGGGCGAGCCACAGATCGTGGCGCTGTCGGGCAAGCCCGACTTCGACGCGCTGGCCCGCTGGGAGCAGCTCGGTGTCACGGAAGTCCTCTTCGGGTTCCCGGAGAAGGGCGAGCAGTGGGTCGCGGAGTACTTCCACCGCCTCGCAGGCAAGCTCGGAATCACCCCGTAGGACGAGGTCTTCCCCCGACTTCGCGGGAGTTGTGTCGTCGCGGTGACGACACGACCTCCGCGAAGATCTCGGCCGATCAGCTCGGTTCGCAGATGACCACCGGGATCTCACGTTCGGTCCAGGACTGGTAGTCGTCGAAGTCCGCGTAGACCTCCAGCAGGCGTGGCCAGAGCTCCGCCCGCTCCTCCCGGCTCGCCGTGCGGGCGCGCATCCGGCGGACGTCGCGCTTGACCTGGACCGTGACCTCGGGGTTCGCCCTGAGGTTGTGGTACCAGGCCGGGTGCGCGGGCAGACCGCCCTGCGAGGCGACCAATATGACCCGGTCGCCGTCGGGCACGTGCAGCAGCGGAGCGGTGCGGGGTCGGCCGCTGCGACGGCCGGTGGTGGTGAGCAGGCAGATCGGAACGCTCTTGCGGAAGCCGGCGCCGATGCGCCAGTTACCGCCCAGCCGCCCGCCGGTGGCGCGGTACAACCTGGTGTTGGCCCGCGAGACCACCTTGATGACCTTGCCCACGATCGGCGAATCCAGCTGCGGGGGACGTTCCTTCGGCATGCTCACCCCTCCAGCGACAGGGCGGCCTTCGGGCAGGAGTGCACGGCCTGCTCGATCGAATCCCGCAGTTCGGGTGTGGGGTCGGCGATGATGTTGAGGTTGTCGTCATCGTCGATCTCGAAGACCTGCGGTGCGACGGCCTCGCACATGCCGTTGGCCTCGCACAGGTCGAAGTCGACCACGATCTCCATGGGTCCTCCCGTTGCTCGCAGGTCACCACAGCTCGATCGGCGCCGTGCCCTTGCGGTAGTGGCCGGGCTGCGGCATGCCGGACGCGGCGACCTCCATGCGCTGCTCCATCGCGGGCGAGAGCGCGTCCACTTTAATCATCTCCAGGAAGAGGTGCGCGGCGTTGCCGAAGTCGAAGAAGTCCCGCTGCCACGACCACCGCATGTTCCCGCCGTAGCGGAACCAGCTGCCGCCGATGCCGGCGACCTGGTACGGACTGCCGTCGGGCCGCTGCGCGTCAGCGATCTGCTTCCACAACCCGATCACCTCGCCCTCGACGTCGTCGATGAGCACCCGCTGGTACGGGTAGCTCCAGCCGTGCAGGCCCTCCATCTCCACGCCGAGGGCGATGTCGCGGATCTCGTCGCGCCCCACCGTCATGAAGTCCTCGTTGGGCCCGGTGTTCCAACCGTAGGTGGCGTCTTCGGTGTAGAGCTGCGCGAGCGGCTTCCAGTCGCCGAGCCCTTCGCAGCGCTCGTTCTCGTCCAGCCAGTGCTGGACCATGCGTTCCAGTTCTGCCCGAGGGTATGCGGGCATGTCAAGCCTCCTCGATGCTCAGGGCCTGCGTGGGGCACTCCCGCACGGCACGTTCCACCTCGGCGCGCAGATTCCGCGGCGGCTCGCTGGTCAGCACGTCGACCTTGCCGCGCTTGGGGACCGAGAACACCTCCGGCGCCTCCACCTCGCACATCGCGTGCCCCTGGCACAGGTCGAGATCGCACACGACTCGCATCAGGACTCCTTCCGGCGGCGGTAGGTCACCCGGCACGGCTGGGTGAGCTGGACGACCATCTTCGAGTGGTCGTTGCGGTAGGACTCCGGAGGCTGTGAGAGTTCGAAGCTGAAATCCCGCAGCAATACCGAGAAGATCGCCTTGAGCTGCATCATCGCGAACGCCGCCCCCACGCACCGGTGGCGCCCGGCTCCGAAGGGGATCCACGTCCAGCGGTTGACCAGGTCCTCCTGGCGCGGCTCGGCGTAGCGCTCCGGATGGAAGGACTCGGGATCGGGGAAGTCCTCCGGTATCCGGTTGGAGATCGCGGGCGTGGCGGCCACGAAGTCACCGCGCTCGATCCGCTGCCCCCGCACCACGAAGTCGTCCTGAGCGACCCGCAGCAGCAGGATCAGCGGCGGGTGCAGCCGCAACGCCTCCTTGATCGCGCCCTCGAGCCGCGGAATCGCCCGCAACGAGCGGAAGCTCACCTCGGAACCGTCGGAGTACAGCTCGTCGAGCTCGGCGACGACCCCGTCCATCACTCCCGGGTTGCGGAGCAGCTCGATCAGCGTCCACGCGGCCGTGCCGGAGCTGGTGTGGTGCCCGGCGAACATCATCGATATGAACATCCCGGTGATCTCATCGGCGCTGAACCGCTGCTCACCCGCCTCGTCCTCGACCGACATCAGCACATCGAGCATGTCCCGCTCGTCGCGCGGCGGTTTCCCCGCCGCGGCCCGGCCGTCCATGACCTCCTCCACCAGCCGCACCAGACCGGCCCGCGCCTCGTCCCGACGCCGGAAGCTCTCGATCGGCGCGTACGGATCGACGTAGGCCAGCGCGTCAGTGCCGCGCTCCAGCTCGTGGTAGAGCTCGGCGAAGCGGTGGTCGAGCTGGTCGCGGAACCGCTTGCCGATCAGGCACGCCGAGGACGTGTAAATCGTCAGCTCGGCGAAGAAGTCCAGCAGGTCGATCTCGCCCTCATCGCCCCACCCCGCCACCATGCGGGCGATCTCGGCGTCGATGGTCTGGGCGTGGCCGCGCATCTGCTCGCCGCGCAGCGCCTGGTTGTGCAGCATCTCCTTGCGCCGCTCCGGCGGGGCGTCGAACACCACGCCCTGCCCGAAGATCGGCGTCATGAACGGGTATGCGGCGGCCTGGTCCAGGTCGTCGTCGGAGGCGCGGAAGAAGAACTCGTTGGCCTCGGCCCCCGACAGCAGCACCACCCTGCGCCCGGCCAGGTCGAAGGTGCCGACGTCGCCGCACTCCTCGCGAACCCGGCGCATCAGCGCGATCGGATCGGTGCGCAGCTCTTCGAGGTGGCCGTGCTCGTCCTGGCCACCGGAGACCCGTCCCGGCGCGAGCGACGTCATCTCTCCTCCAGCGGTGCTTCGGGTTCGACCTCGATCAAGCTCAAGTGCACGCCGCGCGGCGCGGAGATCACGTGGTGCACGGCGTCGGCGATGTCGGACGCGCGCAGGAAGTACGGGTGACGCGCCAGGCCCCACTTCACCCAGTCGTTGAGCACGGCCTCGGTGGTCTTGTCGTCCCACTGCATGCCCATCGAGGTCGAGGTGGGCCCGGGGCGCACGATGCTGGCGCGCACACCGGTGCCCTCCAGCTCCATGCGCATCGTCCTGGCCATGGCTTCCAGCCCGGCCTTCGCCGGCACGTAGGCGCCCATCCGGGGCCGGGGTGCGCGAACCACGTCGGAGCCGATGAACACCACGTCACCGCGCTGCCGGTCGACCATGCCGGGCACGATCCGCGAGATGAGGCGGTGAGCTCCGCCGAGGTGCACGTCGAGCTGGCACTGGAAGCGCGAGCCCTCCATCTCGTGCACGAGGTCGGCGTCGAGGTCGCCGGCGCCGTAGACCAGGACTTCGATGTCACCGAGCTCCTCGGTTGTCCTGGTCACGAACGCCGTCACCGAGTCCTCGTCGGTGACCTCCAGCGGCACGGCGACGGCCTGACCGCCGTCGGCGCGGATCTTCTCCGCCAGTTCCTCGCACTTGTCGACGCGGCGAGCGCCGAGCGCCACCGGGTGGCCGGAGGCGGCCAGGGCCTGGGCGGTCGCCGCGCCGATCCCGGCCGACGCACCGGCGATGGCGGTGGGGCGGCAGTGCGGGTTCGGTTCGAACCTGGGCACGGTCACCTGCTTTCCACGCGAACGGGCAGGGTCGCGAAGCCGCGCACGTTGCTGGAGTGCACCCGCTGCGCGCTGTCGGTGTCGACGTCGTAGGACCTCACCAGCTCGACGAACTCGGTCAGCGCGATCCGCGCCTCCAGCCGCGCGAGGTGCGCGCCGAGGCAGAAGTGGGCTCCGCCGCCGAAGCTGACGATCTGGGTGTCGGTGCGGCGGTCGAGGTCGTAGTGGTCGGCGTCGTCGAAGGCTCGTGGATCGCGGTTGGCCGAGCCGACCAGCAGCAGGACCCGCGCCCCCGCGGGAATCGTGGTGCCGTGGAGGTGGATGTCCTCGGTGGCGGTGCGCGCGACCATCTGGCTGGAGGTGTCGTAGCGCAGCGTCTCCTCGATCCAGTCGCTCACCCGGCCCGGGTCGTTGAAGGGCTTCGCCTGCTCTCCGAGGTTGAGGTGTGCCCAGTGCACGGCGTTGGCCAGCAGCTTCGTGGTCGTCTCGTTGCCGGCGACCACCATCAGGAACAGGAAGGCGATGATCTCGTCGTCGCTGAGCCGGTCGCCGTCGATCTCGGCGTCCAGCAGTGCGGAGGTGAGGTCGTCGGTGCGTTCGCGGCGGCGCTCGGCGAGCATGTCGGCGTAGTAGCCGACCAGTTCCAGGGATGCCTCCATTGCCGCCTGCGGAACGTCGAAAACGCCCTCGTCGCGGTGCATCACGGTGTCGGCGAGCTCCCGCAAGCGGTCGCGGTCGGCTCCTGGGACGCCCATCAGCTCGGAGATCACGTCCATCGGGAACTTGCCCGCGAAGTCGGCCACGAAGTCGAACTCGCCGGATTCCAGGGCGGGATGCAGGTGGTGGCGGGCGAGTTCGAGGACGCGGGGTTGCAGGTCGCGAACCCGGCGCGGGGTGAAGCCGCGGGAGACCAGCGAGCGCAACCGGTTGTGCCGGGGGTCGTCGAGCGCGAGGAACGACATCGTCCTGTGCGCGTAGGGGCCCCAGGCGGCCGGGTCCAGCGAGACGCCGTTGGCGTTGGACAGCCGGGTGTTGTCGCGGAACAGCGCCGCCACGTCGGAATGCCGTGACAGCGCCCAGAAATCGAGTTCGGCGTTGTGGTAGGCGGGTGCTTCGTCGCGCAGCCGCGCGTAGGTCGGGTAGGGGTCGGCGTGCACGGCGTAGTCGTACGGGCTGAACACGACACCACTGGACATGTGTCCAGACGCTAGTGCGAACGGCGCGCTCCGGCAAGCCCGTAGAGGGCTGAATCGAGAACAAGTTCATCCGCTTGTGAGGCCATGCTGCAGAGTGGGTTCCCTTTTGTCGAGAACGTGTTCTAGTCTCGGGTGCGGACGGCTCGGGCTCGGCAGGGAGGGCGGCGCATGGGACGGCTCGCGGGAAAGGTCGCACTGGTCACCGGCGCGGCGCGGGGGCAGGGCGCGGCCATCGCGCGCGGCTTCGTCGCCGAAGGCGCCTCGGTGCTCATCGCCGACATCCTCGACGCTCCGGGCAAGGAACTCGCCGACGAGCTCGGCGAATCCGCGAGCTACGCGCACCTCGACGTCTCCGAGGAGGACGACTGGAGTGCCGCGATCGCCCGGGCCACCGACGGTTTCGGCCGGCTCGACATCCTCGTCAACAATGCCGGCGTGCTCGCGTTCTCCGCGTTGGAGGACACCTCGCTGGCCGACTACGAGCGCATCGTGCGGGTCAACCAGTTCGGCGCCTTCCTCGGGATGCGTGCCGCGGCACCCGCGCTCACCGAGGCCGGCGGCGGGTCGATCGTGAACTTCTCCTCCGTCGAAGGCCTCGGCGGCATGCCGCACCTGGTCGCCTACACCGCGAGCAAGTTCGCCATCCGGGGCATGACCAAGGCCGCGGCCATGGAGCTCGGGCCGCGCAACATCCGCGTCAACTCCGTGCACCCCGGCATGTTCGACACCGGCATGACCCGGGAGTTCACCGGCGAGGGCACCGACCTCAGCCCGATCGGCGAGATGGTCCCGCTCGGCCGCATCGGCCAGCCCGAGGACATCGTCGGTCTCGTGGTGTTCCTCGCCAGCGAGGAGAGCACCTACTGCACCGGTGCCGAATTCGTGGCGGACGGCGGCGCCACCGCCACCCACGCCTACTACCGGCGCTGAGACGCGGTGCTGCGAGAGCGGTTCCGATGCTCGGCTGGCGAGTCCTGCGACGTCGATGTGAGGAGTGGGTGTGGGCGCTGAAGTCGTGATCGAGGGTTTGAGCAAGTCCTTCGGACCGCAGACGATCTGGCGGGACGTGGGGTTCACGCTGCCGCAGGGCGAGGTCTCGGCGCTGCTGGGCCCGTCCGGGACCGGCAAGTCGGTGTTCCTCAAGTCCATGATCGGGCTGCTCAAGCCGGAGCACGGCCGTTGCCTGGTCAACGGAGTGGACATCTGCTCGTGCAGCGAGCACGAGCTCTACGAGATCCGCAAGCTCTTCGGCGTGCTGTTCCAGGACGGGGCGCTGTTCGGGTCCATGGACCTGTTCGACAACGTCGCGTTCCCGCTGCGCGAGCACACCCGCAAGACCGAAGCCGAGATCCGCCGGATCGTCCTGGAACGCATGGAGATGGTCGGACTGTCCGGAGCCGAGGACAAGCTGCCGGGGGAGATCTCCGGCGGGATGCGCAAGCGCGCAGGACTGGCCCGCGCGCTGGTGCTCGACCCGCAGATCATCCTCTGCGACGAACCGGACTCGGGGCTGGACCCGGTGCGCACCGCCTACCTCTCGCAGCTGCTCATCGACATCAACGCGCACCTGGACGCCACGATCCTGATCGTCACCCACAACATCAACCTCGCCCGGACCGTGCCGGACAACCTGGGCATGCTCTTCCGCCGCGAACTCGTCCTGTTCGGACCGCGCGAAGTCCTGCTCACCAGCGAGGACCCGGTGGTGGCGCAGTTCCTCAGCGGCGACAAGACCGGCCCGATCGGGATGAGCGAGGAGAAGGACCAGGCGAGCATCGACCGCGAGCGCCAGTGGCTGGCCAGCGGGCAGATCGCCGCTGAGCAGCGCGTGGTCGGCGTGCCGTCGCAGCTGCCCGTCAGCGCCGGGACGCCGGAACGTCAGGCCGTGCAGCGGCGGAAGAACCGCGTCGTGGGGATGCTCGACCAGCTTCCGCCCGCCGCCCGGGACAGCGTGCTTCGCAGCATCAACGATCAGCCGGCGGCAACACCCGGTCGGTGATGCCCGCCAGGTGCGAGGCCATCTCCTCCATCGGCAGGTATCCGCTGCCCGCCAGCACCAGCGAGCCCACGAACGCCGTCATCACGGCCTCCAGCGCCGACGGATCGGCATCGCCGACGGCGTCGGTCAGCCGCCGGTGGACCTCCCGGCCGATTTCGTCGCGGAGCCGCTTGACCTCCTGCTGGTCGGCCAGCATCGCCGTGGTGCAGGCCCGCACCAGCGCCGGTTCGGCGGCCAGCATCCGCGCGATCGTGTCCACCACCTGCGCCACGTCCGCGCCGGGCGTGCCTGTGCGGCCCTCGTCGCTGGGCGGCAACGCCTGGACGCGCTTCCAGAACACGGCCGTGACCAGGTGCTCCTTCGAGGAGAAGTAGGAGTAGGCCGTGGCGCGGGAGACCTCGGCGCGTTCGGCCACCGACCGCACGGTCAACGCTCCGAAGCCGCGCTCCTCCAGCTCTTCGACCGTGGCCTCGAGCAACCGGCGAACGGTCTCGGCACGTTTGCCTTCCACGAACTGACGGACGGGCTCGGTCATGCGATGAGCCTAACGCTCGGGGTTCGTGATCTCTTCGCTTGGCGGTGCGGGTGGCGGAACCTGACACGCCCTCTGGCTCCGGGTCCGCGACTTGAGCATGCCGATACACGCGGCGCTGCGGCTGTCCTCACCGGAAGACGTGTTAGAACCCGCGGCTGTGCCGGGTGCTCAGGTGGGGCAAGAAGGAAGCGACTTCGTCGCTTGCCGTGTGTTCTCCGCAGTTCGCAACGATAACGAGTTCTACGTCCTTGGATTTCATCGGAGGAGGAGTCGGACCGTGAGTTCCAGGCGGTTGGACACGTCGGTGGCGGAGGCTCGCCGGGTCACCCAGGCGACCAGGTTCGACAGCCAGACGTCACCGATCACCCGGGCCACCGCCACCTGCTCCTCGCTGGGCTCGCCGTCGCTCATCACCGCGATGAACATGGCCTCCATCATCCGGTTTGCCGTGTCGACCTCGGTGGCGGCCGAGGCGTCCGCCGACATCAGCGCGCGGGTGACCGCCTCGGAGAGGTTCGGGTTGCGCTGGAAGGCCCGGGTGAGCCGGCTGAGCACGAACAGCAGCCGCTCGTAGGGCGAATCACCGCGGATCGGCGCGCGGTCCAGGCGTTCCTGGATGCGCTCCAGCTCGCGCACGAGGCTCGCCACCAGCAGGTGGACCTTGGACGGGAAGTAGCGGTACAACGTGCCCAGCGCGACGTCGGCGCGCTCGGCGACGGCGCGCATCTGCACCGCGTCGAAACCGCCCTTGTCGGCCAGGGCGACGGTCGCGTCGAGGATCCGCTTTCGGCGGTCGCGCTGGGCGGTCGCGGTGAGCTCGTCATCGGCCATCGCGTTGAGCGCGCGTCCGCCCTGGCCGTTCCGGTTGGCGGCAGAACTCATCGGCGCAACGCCCCCTAGCGCATTGGCGGAAAGGCGTTGGCGCGCCAACCGCGAGATCACGTAACGCGGTGTGATCGGGTAACCCGGTCCACCGGTCTTCTCGAGGATCACCCCTTGGTATCGGGAACTCCCAGGATGCCCTCGCGGAGCGCGTGCTCGATGGTGGCGCGCAGCCGAGGGCAGGTGTCCACCAGGGCCGGGTGCTCGCCCTCGGCGATGCGTGCGGCGATCTCCGGGCAGTCGCCGGTCGACGTGGTCCACTGGATGCTGGTCTGCTCCGGGCTGAGCTTCTTGACCAGCACCCGCACCCCGCACGTGGCGCATGGCAGCGGGCGCAGGCCTCCTTCCAGGTAGAGCCGCTGGTCGGCGGCCGTGCTGGCTGGGACGTAGGGGCGGGCGGCCGTCATGACTTGCCGGCTCCCTCTGCTTCGCGACGGGCCAGGTTCTCGGCGACCTCGGCTTCCCACGCCCGCACGGCGCGAGTGGTGTCCACCTCGAATTCGAAGCGGGAGGTCATCTCCTCGCTGACGTCCTCGACGTCCACGTAGAACTGGTCGTACCAGCGGCGGAGCTGGTAGACCGGCCCGTCTTCCGCGACCAGGAGCGGGTTGTCGATCCGCGACTTGTTCCGCCAGATCTCCACGTCTTGGAGGAATCCGACGCCGAAGGACTTGGCGAACTTGCCCGCCACCATGTCGGCCTGCTCGTCGTCGAGGCCGGGCAGCTTCTTGACCGAAACGCCCCACTGGAGGACGAAACTCGTCGGCGAGATCGGGTAGTGGCAGTTGATGAGGTAGGCGTCGATCGGCGTGCCCTTGAACTCGGTCCACAGCCGGTTGATCATGTACGAAGGACCGTAGTAGCTGGCCTCCGAACGCAGCGTGGTGTCGTCGCCGGCGTAGTTGCCCTGCGAGGCGCCCACGTCGGGACGTCCGCGCGAGTGCAGGTGTTGGGTGGCGACGTGACCTTCGAAGATGTTCTTGAAGTACGTCGGGAAGGCGAAGTGCACGTAGAAGAAGTGCGCCATGTCCACGACGTTGTCGATGATCTCGCGGCAGTTGGAGTTGTCGATCTGCACGCGGTCCCAAGTCCAGTTCGACCACTCGTCTGTGAAGACCTCGTCGATCCGCGGGATCGTGACCTCGGCCGGAGGCGGGTTGCCCTGCGGGTCGTGGTAGACGAACAGCTGCTTGTTCTCCTCCAGCGTGAGCCACGAGCGGGTCCGGGCGCGGCCGGGAACCCGCTTGGCGTAGGGGATGGAGGTGCAACGGCCGTTGCCGCCCCAGCGCCAGTCGTGGAAGGGGCAGGCCACCGAGTCGCCCTTGACCTCGCCCTGGGTGAGGTCGCCGCCCATGTGCCTGCAGTAGCCGTCGAGCACGTGCAGCGCGCCCTGGCTGTCGGCGAAGACCACGAGCTTGGTGCCGAACGCGTGCACCGCGTGCGGCTTGCCGTCCTGGAACTCCTCGACGGGGCCCAGGCAGTGCCACCCCCGGGCGAACCGTTGTGGCGGGGCACCGGCATCGATCGTGCGCACCCCGTGCTCACGCTCCGTCCCGCTCATCGCGTCCCTCCATCAGTCACGTGTTGTATGTGAAACAGGTTATAGGAATACGGGCCGAAAACGCCATCTGCGGGCGTTGCTCGATTGGAGGAAATTAGAACGAGTTATAAAACTTGCGGTTGGTAGGTGCCCGTGAGCGGGCACCACACCGGATCCCGCGTCCGGACTCCCTCGGCGGCGAGCTGGCGCTTGAGCACCTTGTGCGTGGAGGTCCGGGGCAGTTCGGCCACCAGCCGGACGTAGCTCGGCCACTGCTTGGGGCCCAGATCCGCCTGCGCCGTCAGGAACTCCTCCAGCGACGCCGGGTCGAACCCGCCGGTGGTGGTGATCGCCGCCATCACCGAATCACCCACCTCCGCAGGTCCCGCGTAGACTGCGGCCTGCTGGATCAGCGGGTGGCGCAGCAGGATTCGCTCGATCGGTGCGGCGCCCAGGTTCTCGCCGCCCACCCGCAGCCAGTCGCTCGAACGCCCCGCGAAGTAGCAGAACCCGTCCGCGTCGAGGTAACCGAGGTCGCCGCTCCAGTACATGCCCTCGCGCATCCGCTCCGCGTCGGCCTCCGGCGCCCCGTAGTAGCCGGCGAACCAGCCGGGTCCGGTGGTGTTGACCAGCTCGCCGATCGCCGCCTCGCCGTTGAGCAGCAGGCCGGAGTCGTCGAACTCCGCCGGAGGACAGGGTTTGCCGGTGTCAGGGTCGAAGACCGCTACGCCGTCCGTTGCCTTGCCCAGCGCGCCCGGAGGGGTGTCCGGGGTGCGGGTGACCGCGATGCCTCCCTCCGAGGAGCCGAAACCGTCGACGACGTGGCAGCCGAACCGCTCGGCGAAACGAGCGATGTCGCGCTGGTTGCCCTCGTTGCCGTAGACGATGCGCAGCGGGTTGTCGGCGTCGTCCGGTCTCACCGGCGTGGCCAGCACGTAGGACAGCGGAGTGCCGACGTAGTTGGCGTAGGTCGCGCCGTAACGGCGCACGTCCGGCAGGAAGCCGGAAGCCGAGAACTTCCGCCGCAGGGCCAAGGTCGCGCCCGCCGCCAGCCCGACCGACCAGCCCGCCATCAGGGCGTTGGAGTGGAACAGCGGCATTGAGACGTAGGCGACGTCCTCGCCGCCGAGCCCGAATCGCTCGGCCAGCATCCGGCCTGGGAAGGCGATCTTGGCGTGGGTGCAGCGCACCGCCTTCGGATCGCCACCGGTTCCCGAGGTGAACACCAGGACCAGCAGGTCATCGCCGCAGGCGGGCACCGGGTCCAGCGGCGCACCGATGTGCCGGTCGAGCTCGCGGTGCCAGGGATCCAGCGTGAAGACCTCTACCCCGTCGAGGTCCAAGTCTTCCAGCAGCGGCGCGTAGGCGGCATCGGCGAGCACGATCCGGCAGTCGGCCAGCCGGATGTCGCGCTCCAGCGCCGCGCCCCTGCGGGTCGGGTTGAGGCCGACCACCACCGAACCCGACAGCGCAGCACCGCCGAGCAGGAACGAGAACTCCGGGACGTTGTCCAGCAGCACGCCGATGTGCGGTGGTTCGTCGGAGGGCAGCAGCTCGCGCAGCAGCGCGGCGCGCTCCGCGCTGTGCCGCACGTGCTCGGCCCAGGTCCACTCGCCGTCCTCGGCGCGCAGTCCCGGCCGGCCGTCGTCGGCCCTGGCCAGCAGCAGTTCGGTGACCGTCGGCACCACCTCCGGCCGCGACAGCGCGGAGCTCATCGAGCCGCCAGGCCCGCGCCGATCCGGCGCAGCTGCGCGGTCGCCCCGCCCAGCGCGAACTCGTTGCGCTTGGCGGCCACGAAGTAGCGGTGCAGCTCGTGGTCGACGTCGATGCCGACACCGCCGTGCACGTGAACCGCGGTGTGCGCCAACCGGTGCCCGGCTTCGGCCGCCCAGAACTTCGCGGTGGCGGTCTCTTCCGCGCACGGCATGCCCTCGGAGGCCATCCAGGAGGCTTGCCAGAGGGTCAGCCGCGCGGCCTCCACGTCGATGAAACCGTCGGCCAGCCGCTGCGCCACGGCTTGGAAGGTGCCGATCGGACGGCCGAACTGCACGCGCTCCCCGGCGTAGGCGCTGGTGCGTTCCAGCGCGCCGGAGAGCACACCGACCTGCACCGCGCACACGCCGATAGTCGCGCGGACGATGAGCTGGTGCAGCGCTTCGGAACCGAGCACGTCGGCGTTGCTGATGCGGACGCCGGAGAGCTCCAGCCAGCCCTCGCTGTCGCCGTCGACGATCTCCTGGCGCTGCATCCGCGTTCCGGGGTCGCCGGGCCGGACCAGGAAGATCCGCGGTCCGTCGGCGGTGGCGGCGGGGACGAGCACGAGGTCGGCGATGGGGCCTGCGGGCACGGTGACCTTGGTGCCGGTGAGCACCCACTGGTCGCCGTTCCGCTCGGCGCGGGTGGCGGGGGAGTCCGGGGTGGCGCCGCCGTCCTCGGTCAGCGCGGCGGTGAGCACGACCTCGCCGCGCACGGCGGGTTCGACCCAGCGCTGCCGGTGCTCGTCGGTGCCGAACTCGGCGAGAGTCGTGGCACCCATGGTGATCGACGGCAGGTAGGGCACGGGGGCCACCGCGCGGCCGATCTCGATCAGCACGCTGCACTGCTCCAGCAGCCCGTAGCCGCCGTCGGGCAGTGCTGCGGTGAGCACGTCGGCCTTGGCCAGCTCAGTCCACAGCGCGCGGTCGAAGCGGTCGTCCTGCGCGTCGATCTCTCGCAGCCGCTCGTTGGTGACCTTGTCGCCGAGGATGCGCCCGACCAGCCCGGCCAGGTCCTCCTGGGCCTCGGTCAAGGTGAAATCCATGTCGCCTCCTGGGGGTGGTGGGTGTGGCCGGTTCCGGTCCGAACTGACCGGGCACGACGGACATGTTCATGGACGGTCCGGACCAGAACTGCCCGGGTCAGCGCTTCGCAGTGGGAAGGCCGAGGCCGACGGCGGCGATGATGTCGCGCTGAACCTCGTTCGTGCCGCCGCCGAAGGTGAGGATCAGCGCCGAACGGTGCATCCGCTCGATCCGCCCGGCCAGCACCGCTCCCTTCGACCCGGAGCGGACGTAGCCCGAAGTGCCCAGCACCTCCATGAGCAGCCGGTAGGCCTCGGTGGCGAACTCGGTGCCGAAGACCTTCGTCGCGGACGCCGCCGCCGGAGCCGGGTGCTGCTCGGCGGTGGTCGCGATCTTCCAGTTCATCAGCTTCAGGAATTCCGCGCCCGCGTGCACCCGCGCGAGGTGCTGCTGCACCCACTCCTGGTCGATCACCCGCCGACCGTCGGACAACCGGGTCTGCGCCGCCCAGTCCCGCACCTCCGACAGCGCCAGCTGCAGCGGGGCGGCGGAGGTGAGCGCGACGCGCTCGTGGTTGAGCTGGTTCGTCACCAGCGGCCAGCCCTCGTTCTCGGTCCCGACCAACGACGACGTCGGAACCCGCACGTCGGAGTAGTAGGTGGCGCTGGTCGTCGGCCCGGACACGGTGTGCACCGGGGTCCAGGAGAAGCCGGGGGAGGAGGTGGGCACGACGAGCACGCTCAACCCGCGGTGCTTGCGGGCCTCGGGATCGGTGCGGCAGGCCAGCCAGACGTAGTCGGCGTACTGGACGAGGCTGGTCCACATCTTCTGGCCGTTGATCACGTAGTCCTCGCCGTCGCGCACGGCGGTGGTGCGCAGCGAGGCCAGGTCGGTGCCTGCTTCGGGTTCGGAGTAGCCGATGGCGAAGTGGATCTCACCGGCCGCGATCTTGGGCAGGAAGTGGGACTTCTGCTCGTCGGTGCCGAACCGCATGATGGTCGGCGCGATGCTGTTGAGCGTCAGGAAGGGGACCGGGGCGCCGGCGATGGCCGCCTCGTCTGTGAAGATCAGCTGGTCCAGCATGCTGCGGTCCTGCCCGCCGTACTCCTCGGGCCAACCCAGTGCCAGCCAGCCGTCGGCCCCCATCTGCCGCACCAGCTGCTCGTAGGCGCCGCCGTCGCCGTAATCGCCTTGCGAGAGCTCCTGGCGAAGCTCGGGCGTCATGAGATCGGCGAAGTAGGCGCGCAACTCCTCACGCAGCTCCTCGTGCTCGGGCGTGTAGGCGATGCGCATGCATCCTCCCGGGTGGTACGCGCTTGTGGAACACGTTTCGAAAATCATAGACCGGCGGTCGCAATCTGGTCGAGACCAGCGGGCACTGCCTCATCATCAAATGTGTAACGTGTTCCAGGAATGAGGTTGACGGGCAGAGGTCGCGTCCGAATGGAGCAGTGACCGGGCTCCGGCTTCGCTCGTTGAAGGCCCGAGGGGGCCGCCCTCTCGAACCCGTGACCCGAATGTGACCGAGAAGTCCCATTCGCTAGAACGAGTTTCCATCGCTAATTACAGGTCATGCAGCTGGATGTTCTGGGGAATCCGCGCATCTGGACAGGGCACTTGATACTGAGTGAGAACACATTCTAGTGTGTGTTGGCTAACACCTCCCCGCGCCGTGGCGGGGGTCGATCCGGTGAGGAGCGTGCCGATGAGGGCAGCGGTGCTGAAGCAGATCGGCGACCCCGAGCTCGACGTGCGCTCCGACGTGGCCACCACCGAGGTGGGCCCCGACGAGGTGCGCGTGCGAGTCCGGGCGTCGGGCATCTGCCACAGCGACCTGTCGGCCATGAGCGGCGGACTGCCCGCGCTCGCCCCAGGGATCATGGGGCATGAGGGTGCCGGTGACGTGATCGCCGCAGGCGCGCGGGTCTCGCATATCCGCGAAGGCGACCGCGTGGTGCTCTCCTTCGTGCCGCCGTGCAGCCGCTGCGCCGTCTGCCTGAACGGGCAGCCGCACCTGTGCGAGGTGCACACCGTCAACGCCTTCGTCTCGCCCCGCTTCGAGGTCGGTGGCGAGCCCGCCTTCGGCTTCGCCGGGTGCGGGACCTTCGCCGAAGAGCTCGTGATCCCGTCCGACGCCGCGGTCAAGGTCGACGACGACCTGCCCTACGAGGCCGCGGCGCTGATCGGTTGCGGCGTGCTGACCGGTGTCGGTGCGGTGCTCAACACCGCGGAGGTCGAGCCCGGGTCCACCGTGGTCGTCATCGGCTGCGGGGGCGTGGGGATCTCGGTCATCCAGGGCGCCCGGATCGCCGGTGCCTCGCGCATCGTCGCGGTCGACCCCGCGGTGACCAAGCACGAGGCGGCGCTGCGCTTCGGTGCCACGCACGCCACCACGCCCGACGGGCTGGCCGAGGTTCGCCAAGAGGTCACCGGCGGACGCGGTTTCGACTACGCCTTCGAGGTCGTGGGCCTGGCAGCGACCATCCGCGCGGCCTACGACGCCGCTCGTCGCGGAGGCACCGCGGTGATCGTCGGGGCCGGAGGCGAGGAGCAGGAGGTCGAGTTCACCGCCCAGGAGCTGTTCATCAACGACAAGAACATCGTCCCCTCCTTCTACGGTTCGGCCGACCCGCGCCGGGACACCGGCCGCATGGTCGAGCTGTGGCGGGCGGGATTGCTGGACCTGGAAGGAATGATCAGCCGGCGGCTGGCGCTGGCGGACATCAACGACGGGCTGGCCGCACTGCGCAGCGGGGACAACGCGGTGGTGCGCCAGGTCGTCACTTTCGACCCGAGGTGAGGCGCACGTGTCGAGTGTGGACGGGAAGGTAGCGATCGTCACCGGAGCCGGTGCGGGACTGGGGCGCGCAGAAGCGCTCGCGCTGGCGCGGGCTGGGGCGAACGTCGTGGTCAACGACGTCACCGCCGCGGCGCACGCCGTGGTCTCCGAGATCGAGGAGATCGGCACCAAGGCGGTCGCCGTCGTCGGCGACGTCTCCGATTCCGATGTCTCCGCCGAGATGATGGCCGCCGCGACCGAACGCCTCGGCGGGCTGCACGTGGTGGTCAACAACGCCGGGCTGCTGCGCGACCGGATGCTGTTCAAGATGAGCGACCAGGAGTGGGACGACGTGCTGCGGGTGCACCTGCGCGGCCACTTCCTGCTCTCCCGCAACGCGACCGCGCACTGGCGCCAGGAGTACAAGGACACCGGCGCGACGTACGGCAGCGTCATCAACACCGCCTCCGAGGCGTTCCTGCTCGGCTCGGCGGGACAGCCCAACTACGCGGCGGCCAAGGGCGGCATCGCCGCGCTGACCGTCTCCACCGCGCGCGCGATGTCGCGAATGGGCGTGCGCGCCAACGCGATTTGCCCGCGCGCCCGAACCGCGATGACCGAGCAGACCTTCGGCGACGCCCCCGGCGAGGGCGTGGACCCGATGTCGGTCGAGCACGTCGCCCCGCTCGTGGCCTACCTCGCCGGACCGTCCGCGAAGGACATCAGCGGCCAGGTCTTCGTGGTGCACAGCGGCACCGTCGCGCTGCTCGCGCCGCCCACCATCGAGCAGAAGTTCGCCGCCCCCGGCGAGCTCTGGACGCAGCAGGACTTGGAGAACGGTCTGGGCCCCTACTTCGCCGGCCGCGATCCCGAGCGCTCCTTCGCCGCCAACGACGTCCTCTCGATTCCATAACGCGGATCGCGCATCGCCACCCCGCCGGGCTCACAGGCGGTACGCAGAACGTTTCTCGTCAACGAGGCCGGGAGGAAGCATGGGTATCCAGGAGCGGCTGCCATGAGCGCGCCGGTCGCCGGAGTCTCGACGGCCCTCGGCCACGTGGGCAAGATCGCCACGCTGGCCTGGGAAGTCGTGCGCCTCACGCCGCGCCGGCCGTTCGCGGTGCGCGAGTGGATCCAGCAGGCGTGGTTCTTCGCCAGCGTCACGATCCTGCCGACCGCTATGGTGGCCATCCCGTTCGGCGCGGTGATCGCGATGCAGCTGGGTTCGCTGACCCAGCAGATCGGTGCCCAGTCGTTCACCGGCGCGGCCAGCGCGCTGGCGATCCTGCAGCAGGCGAGCCCGCTGATCACCGCGCTGCTGGTGGCCGGTGCGGGCGGTTCGGCGGTGTGCGCCGACATCGGCGCCCGGTCCATCCGCGAGGAGATCGACGCCATGGAGGTGCTGGGGATCTCACCGGTCCACCGGCTGATCGTGCCCAGGGTGCTCGGCGCGGTGCTCGTGTCGCTGCTGCTCAACGGCCTGGTCAGCGTCGTCGGCGTGCTCGGCGGCTACTTCTTCAACGTGATCCTGCAGGGCGGCACGCCAGGCGCCTACCTGGCCAGCTTCAACGCGCTGGCCTCGCTCCCCGACATCTGGGTCAGCGAGGTCAAGGCCGCCATCTACGGGTTCGTCGCGGGAGTCGTCGCCGCCTACCGGGGGCTCAACCCCGCCGGCGGGCCGAAGGGCGTGGGGGACGCGGTCAACCAGGCCGTGGTCATCACGTTCCTGCTGCTGTTCATGATCAACCTGCTGGTCACGGGCATCTACTTGCAACTCGTGCCGCCGAAGGGCTTGTGAGATGGCAGTCCTGGAAACGACACCTCCGCCGACACCGGCCCCGGTGCAGCGCCGCATCGCCAAGGTCGCCTCCCGGCCCGGTGACGTGCTGGCCAACCTCGGCTGGCAGCTCTCGTTCTACGTGCGGGCCCTGGCGCTGGTGCCGGTCACGCTGACCAAGTACCGCAAGGAGACGATGCGGCTGCTCACCGAGGTCGTCTTCGGCAGCGGTGCGCTGGCCATCATCGGCGGCACGCTCGGCGTGATGGTCGGCATGACCATGGCCACCGGTGCGGTCGTCGGTCTGCAGGGCTACTCCTCGCTGAACCAGCTCGGGACCGCCGCGCTCACCGGGTTCATCGCCGCCTACTTCGACACCCGCGAGGTGGCGCCGCTGTCGGCCGGTTTGGCGCTGTCGGCCACCGTCGGCTGCGGGTTCACCGCGCAGCTGGGCGCGATGCGCATCTCCGACGAGATCGACGCGCTGGAGGTGATGGGGGTGCGCAGCGTTCCGTACCTGGTGACCAGTCGGGTCCTGGCCGGTGTCGCCGCCGTCATCCCGCTCTACGTGGTGGGGCTGCTGGGTTCCTACCTGGCGTCGCGGCAGATCACGGTGTGGGTCTACGGGCAGTCGGCGGGCACCTACGACCACTACTTCCACCTGTTCTTACCGCCGGAGGACGTGCTGTGGTCCTTCGGCAAGGTCATGGTCTTCAGCGTCGCGGTGATCCTGACCCACTGCTACTACGGCTACACCGCGAGCGGCGGACCGGCCGGGGTGGGCATCGCCGTCGGCCGCGCGGTGCGGACGTCGATCGTGCTGGTGACCGTGCTCGACTTCTTCTGCAGCCTGGCGATCTGGGGATCGACCACGACGGTTCGGATCGCGGGATGATCGAAGCGCGCAGCAGACGCCGTTACCAGGCGATGGGCATCGCGTTCCTGGTCGTCGCCGGGCTTTTCCTGGCGGGCACGATCGGGATGTACAACAAGGCGTTCACCCGGTTCGTCGCGGTGACCGTGCGCGCCGACACCGCGGGCAACCAGATGATGCCGGGCGCCGACGTCAAGGTGCGCGGTGTCGTGGTCGGCGAGGTGCGGGCCATCGACGCGGGCAAGGGCCACGCCGACCTGAGGCTGGCGCTGCAACCCGAGGAGGCGGGCATGATCCCGGCCAACGCCTCGGCGCGGCTGCTTCCGAAAACCCTGTTCGGCGAGCGCTACGTGGCCCTGGACATCCCGGAGGAAGCGGCCTCGACGACGTTGAGCGCAGGGGACGTCATCCCGCAGGACCGCAGCGCATCGGCGATGGAGATCGAGAAGGTGCTCGGTGACCTGATGCCGGTGCTGCAGGCGGTGCAGCCGCAGCAGGTCGCCACCACCCTCAACGCCGTCTCGCAGGCGCTGGAAGGACGCGGCGAGCAGCTCGGCGACACGTTGGTGCAGCTCGACCGCTACTTGCAGGACTTCGACCCGTCGCTGCCGAAGGTCGAATCGGTGATCAGCCGGGTCGACGACGTCGCCGAGAACTACGCCGACGCGGCACCCGATCTGATGCAGGCGGTCAACGACCTGACCACCACCAGCCGCACCATCGTCGAGCAGCGAAATCAGCTCCAGCAGATGACCGGAGCGCTGACCAGCGCCAGCGGTGAGATGGACCGGTTCCTGTCGGCCAACGGCAACAACTTCATCCGGCTGGCGGGCACCTCGCGGTCCACCCTGGAGCTGCTGGCGAAGTACTCGCCGCAATACCCCTGCATGCTCCAGCAGTTCCAGGCGGGCACCAAGAACGCCGATCTCACCTTCGGCAAGGGAACAGACACCCCGAACATGGCGCGGATGACCCTGGAGATCACCGGCAGCCGCGGCAAGTACCTGCCCGGTGTGGACGATCCGAAGAACCTGGAGCACCGCGGTCCGCGCTGCTACCCGTTCGTCGAGGCACCGGAAACGTTCCCGCAGTACCCCCCGGGCGGACCGCTCAACGACGGCTCCACCAAGCCCGAGCCACCGCTGGACCGCGATGCGGTGTTCCCGTGGAAGGGGACCGGCGGGGCGCCGGCGTCGACCTCGCCGCAGTCGGCGAGCTCGTCGTTGGCCAACTCCCAGCCCGAGCGCGACCTGCTCGCCGCCCTGGTGGCGCCCCGACTGCAGGTCCAGCCCAAGGCGGTTCCGGACTGGACGAGCCTGCTCGTCGGGCCGCTGTTCCGGAACGCGGAGGTGACCGTGCGATGAGGTCGATCACCGCACCGCTGATCAAGCTGATCGTCTTCGTGGCGGTCACGCTGACCCTGACCGGGATCCTGGTGTCCACCATCGCCGCCAACTCCTCCGGTGACGCTCACGAGTACACAGCGCGCTTCGCCGATGCCTCCGGTCTCGGTGAGGGCGACGACGTGCGCATCGCCGGGGTCAAGGTCGGCAGGGTCACCGATCTCGAAGTCGATGCCGACGACCAAGCCCTGGTGCGCTTCGACGTCGACAGCGCCCGGGAGCTGCCGCGCGATGCCCAGGCCACCGTGAAGTTCCGCAACATCGCGGGCCAGCGCTACCTCGCGCTCGACGCGCCGCTGCGCGATCCGGCCGACGTCCTGCGGCCCGGCGGGGAGATTCCACTGGAGCGCACCCACCCGGCGCTGAACCTCACCGCCCTGTTCAACGGCTTCAAACCGCTGTTCCAGGCCCTGAACCCGGAGGACGTCAACCAGCTCTCGGGTGAGCTGGTGAAGGTGCTGCAGGGCGAGGGCGGAACGGTCGACAGCCTGCTGGCGCACACCGCGTCGCTGACCGGGACGCTGGCGAAGAAGGACGAGGTCATCGGCCAGGTCATCGACAACCTCAACGCCGTCCTGGGCAACGTCAACGAACGCGGTCCGCAACTGGCCGAACTCATCGACGCGCTGCAACGGCTGACCACCGGGCTCGCCGAGCAGCGCAAGCCGGTCGGCGAGGCAATCGGCGCCCTCGACGAGCTGACCAACACCACCGCCGGGCTCGTCGAGCAGGCCAGACCGCCGCTGCAGCAGGACATCGCTGCGCTGCGCGACGTCACCGGGCTGCTCAACGAGGAACTACCGCTGCTGGACCACACGCTGCAGACCATGCCGGGGCGGCTGGACCGGCTGACCCGGACCGTCAGCTACGGCGGCTGGTTCAACTACTACTCGTGCCAGGTCACCGGCAACATCCGCATCGACCAGCTCAACATCAACGTCCCGCTCCTGCCCGTGCCGACGACCCAGTTGCCGGAGAGATGCCGATGAAACCACTACGGGCCCGCAACCAGGTCACCGTCGGCCTCGTCACGATCGCGCTGCTGGTGGTCGGGACCTTGACGGCGTTCTCCGCCAAGGACCTGCCGCTGATCGGCTCCGGCAACTCCTACTCGGCCTACTTCGCCGAATCCGCCGGGTTGGAGCCGGGGAACGAGGTGCAGATCGCCGGGGTGCAGGTCGGCGAGGTCGACGACGTGTCGCTGGAGGGCAACCGCGTGCTGGTGTCGTTCACAGTGGACGGGCGTGAGATCGGCGATCGCACCAGCGCCGACATCCAGATCAAGACGCTGCTCGGCGAGAAGTTCGTCGGCCTGCGACCGGCAGGCGACGAGGAGCTGTCCGAACCGATCCCGGTGCGCAACACCAGTTCTCCGTTCGACATCCCCGACGCCATCGACCAGCTGACGCAGACCACCGGGCAGCTCGACAGCGGCAAGCTCGCCGAGAGCTTCCGGGTCATGTCCGACACCATGCGCGGCGCGCCGCAGCACATGGACCAGGCCGTCACCGGTCTGTCCCAGCTCTCGCAGACCATCGCCTCCCGGGACCAGCAGCTCGCCGAGCTGATGCACAACGCCAGCAACGTCTCGGGCATCGTCGCCGACCGCGACCAGCAGGTCAGCAAGCTCGTCTCCGACGGCAACCTGCTGCTGTCGGAGGTGCAGGCCCGCAAGCAGGCGATCAGCGGACTGCTGGTGGGCACCGAGAGCCTGTCGCGGCAGCTGCGCGGCCTGGTGGCCGACAACCAGGAGCAGGTGAAGCCCGCCCTCGACCAGCTCGACCAGCTCACCGCGATGCTCAAGCGCAACCAGGACAACCTGAACAGGGCCATCGGCGCGCTCCAGCCCTACGTGCGCGGCTTCAACAACACGATCAGCAACGGCCGCTGGTTCGAGGGCTACTTCTGCGGTCTGCTGCCGCCGCCGATCCACGCCGGTCCGATCCAGACCAACACCCCCGAGTGCGAACTCCCGGTTCCCGAGGGAGGCGGCCGATGAGCAGGCTCACCCGCACGATCGCGGTGCTGTGCGCGCTGGCACTGGTCACCACCGGAGCGCTGTGGTGGACGCTGTCGGCCAGCGGCACCACCATCACCGCCTACTTCGACAAGGCCGTCGGCCTCTACGCCGGTTCCAGCGTGCGGGTGCTCGGCGTCAAGGTCGGACAGATCGATGCCGTGACGCCCGAAGGGCCGGTGGTGCGGGTCGACATGCACGTCGACGACGGGGTGAGCATCCCCGCCGACGCCAACGCCGTGGTCGTCGCACCCAGCCTGGTCAGCGACCGCTACGTGCAGCTCACGCCGGCCTACACGCAGGGCGAGGTGATGGCCTCCGGTGCGGTCCTCGACCGCAAGCGCACCGCGACCCCCGCCGAGCTCGACGAGCTCTACAAGAGCGTCAACGCCCTGTCCACCGCGCTCGGCCCGGACGGGGCCAACCGCGAAGGCGCGCTCAACGACGTCGTCAACACCACAGCGGCCACAGTGGACGGGAACGGCCAGGACCTCAACACCACGATCAAGCGGCTCGGCGAGCTCTCCACGACCCTGTCGGAGAACCAGGGCGACCTGTTCGCCACGGTGGACAACCTCAACCGGTTCACCGGCACGCTCGCCCAGAGCGATGAGCAGATCCGCGAGCTCTACGGGCGGATGGCTGACACGACCGGCTACCTGGCCTCCGAGCGCGAGCAGCTGGGCACCTCGCTGCACTCGCTGGCCATCGCGCTCGACGACGTCCAGCGGTTCGTCCACGACAACCGCGACCACATGTCCTCCAACGTCCGCAACCTCACCGGCGTCACCCGGGCGCTGGTCGACCAGCGGGAAGCGCTGGCCGAGGTGCTGGACCTGATGCCGCTGGCGACGACCAACTTCATCAACGCCTACGACTCGGCGTCCGGCAGCGTGGCCTCGCGCTGGAACCCGCAGGAGCTCGCGCAACCGCCGATCCTGCTGGTGTGCAGGCTGATCGCCAACGTCACACCGCTTCCAGAGCCCATCCCGCAATCGCTGCGCGACACCTGCGAGGAGCTCAACCCCGTCGTCGAGGGCCTGGCGCCGCTGCCGTCGGTCGCCGACGTGCTCGGCAAGCTCCAGACCGGCTCGGGTGACGTACCGGACCAGCTCGGCAAGGGCGAGAACCCGGTGCCGCTGCCGCTGGTGGACGCGATGAAGCGAGGGGCGGGGACGCCATGACGGCCAGGCGGTGCGCGCTGCTGGCAGGTTCCCTGTCGCTGCTGCTGGTGTCCGGTTGCGGCCCAGCCGGTTTCACCGGTCTCTACAACACGCCGCTGCCCGGTGGCGCCGAGCTCGGCGACCACCCCTACGCGGTGACCGCGCACTTCCACGACGTGCTGGACCTGGTGCCGCAGGCCAGCGTGAAGGTCAACGACGTGGCCGTGGGACGCATCGACCGCATCGACCTCAGCGCCGACAACACGACCGCGATGGTGACCCTGCGGGTCAACGGCGACGTGCGGTTGCCCGCCAACGCCTACGCGCGGCTGCGCCAGTCGAGCCTGCTGGGGGAGAAGTTCGTCGAACTAGCACCACCGCCGGACAACGCCACCGGCGAGCTCGCTGAGGGCGCGGTGATCCCGCTGGACCGCACCAACCGCAACCCGCAGATCGAAGAGGTGCTCGGCGCGGTGTCGCTGCTGCTCAACGGTGGTGGCATCGAGCAGCTGCAGACCATCGTGCAGGAGCTCAACAAGGCGTTCACCGGCAACGAGGAGGAGATCCGCTCGCTGCTGGGCAACGTCAACGACGTGGTCACCCGGCTCGACGGCCAGCGCGGCGAGATCACCAAGGCGCTCGACGGTCTCACCCGGCTTTCGGCGAACCTGCGCGAGCAGACCGGCAACATCAACACCTCCCTCGACGGGCTCTCCCCCGGTTTGCGCGAGATCGAGGCCCAGCGGGGTCAGCTGGTCGGGATGCTGCAATCGCTGGACAAGCTCTCCGGCACGGCTACCCGCACCGTCGAGGCCAGCCGCGAGGACCTGGTGGCCGACCTGCACGCGCTCGCTCCGACGCTGCAGCAGCTCGCCAAGACCGGCACCGATCTGCCCAAGGCGATGGCGTTCCTGTCGACCTACCCCTTCCCGGAGTACGCGATGGTCCCGCTCAAGGGCGACTTCGTGAACACCGACGTGCTCATCGACCTGGACCTGTCCGCGCTCTACGAGAACTTCGCGCGGTCCTCCGGGCCGCCCATCCCGATCCCCGGGCTCTCCGACTCCGGGCAGTCCGGGGCCAACATCCCGCTGCCGCCTGGCGCACCAGCGCTGCCGCCGCTGCCGATCCCCGGAACGCAGCCGGACGGCGGGTTGATGCCGGGACGGTCCGGAGGAGGTTCCTGATGATGGCGCGCAAGGTGAAGGTGCAGCTGGCGCTGTTCCTGGTCATCGCCGTGGTCGGCGTGGGTTTCGTCGGCGGTCGCTACGCCGGGCTGGACCGGCTCTTCGGCTCCAACGGCTACCCGGTGTCGGTGCAGCTGCCCGAATCCGGAGGGCTCTTCGCCAACTCCGAAGTCAGCTACCGGGGCGTGGCCGTCGGCCGGGTCACCGGGCTTCGGCTGACCCATGAAGGCATCGCCGCCGACCTTCACATCGACGACGGCGCACCGCAGATCCCCGCCGACGCCCGCGCCGTGGTCGCCAACCGCTCGGCGGTGGGCGAGCAGTACATCGACCTCCAGCCGCAGCACCGCGGCGGGCCTTACCTGGAGGAGGGGTCGGTCATCCCGGTCGAGCGCACTTCCATCCCGCCTGCGCCCGAGTCGCTGCTGGTCAACGTGGATCGGCTGGTCGCGGGAGTGCCGACCGACAAGCTGCGGACGGTGGTCACCGAGGTCGGGACCGCCTTCGACGGAACCGGCTCCCACCTGCAGGAGCTGCTCGACACCACCAGCTCGTTCACCACTGCCGCGCAGCAGAACCTGCCGCAGACCACCGGCTTGCTGAACAACGGCGACGTCGTCCTGCGCACCCAGCAGGAGCAGGCGCAGAACCTCACCGAGTTCAGCACCGGGCTCCGGCAGATCTCCGGGCAGCTCAAGCGATCCGACCCCGACCTGCGCAAGACCATCCAGGAGGCGCCCGGCGCGGCCACCGAGGTGCAGGAGCTCACGCGCTCGATGGGCACCGACTTCGGCATCGTGGCCGCCAACCTGCTCACCACCATGCAGCTGACCAGCGTGCGCGGTCCCGCGCTGGAGCAGACGTTGGTCGCGCTGCCGATGATCTCGGCGTTCACCCACACGCTTTCGCCGGACGGCACCGGTCACCTCGGTCTGGTGCTCAACATGTTCAACCCGCCGGCGTGCACCGCGGGGTACGAGGGCACGCCTCGCAAGCACGGGTCCGACACCACCGACGGCCCCACCAACTACGACTTCGCGTGCGCCGAACCCAAGGGCAGCCCCACCGGGGTGCGCGGCTCGCAGCACGCGATCCGCTACCCGGTCCCGGCGCCCGTCCCGCCGCCCGGTCGCTGAGCGGTGGCCGGGCTGGAACGGCCGTGATCGACGTTCTCCGTTCCCGGTGGTACCGGGCGGAACAGACCGAAGGTCTCACCCCAACGGTGCCACCGCTTCCGACGACGAAATATGATGTCCACCGATCGGACTACGCGATCTTGGTGTGTCAGGCTTGCAATCGACTGCGGGTAGCCGATAAAGGGCGCCCGCTGCGTTCGAACCACTCGATGGAGCGTTCATCGACGTGGAATGAGCCTTCGCTGGCCAACAACACCCCTCGGCGAACTGTGAATCGCCCACCCCGCGCCGCTTGATCGTGTTGAGAACCCCGCTCACCGCACGGACAGTTACTGATTACCAACGAGACGGTGCAGGGTTCTTGGGGAGGCCGGTATGCGGGGGGCAGTTGCGTGCCAACTAGTCATCGCGAGCCTGGTCGCGTGCGCGCTGACGGCGTGCGGGCCGGACATTTCCGAGGCGGCGGTGACCACCTCGGTTCCAGACAGGACGACATCGCTGTCGCCGAGTGAACCACTGGAGCTCACTGCGCAGCGCGGAGTGCTGACCTCGGTCAACGTGACCGCCAACGGCGCACCGGTTCCGGGCAAGATCGACCGCAGCGGTCACAAGTGGACGATCGACTCACCACTGGCCTTCGGCACCACCTACCAGGTGCACGCGGTCGCCCACGACAAGGACGGCGTTCCGTCGATCCCGCTGAACTCGACGTTCACCACCGCCACGCCCACCGACATCGTCAACGTCGAGCGCACCCGGCCCACCGACGGGGACACCGTCGGCATCGCGATGCCGGTCTCGATCTACTTCGACAAGCCCGTCAAGGACCGCGCCGCCGTCGAGCGCCGCCTGAAGATCGAAACCTCCGTGCCCACCGAGGGTTCGTTCAACTGGTACTCCGACGACCAGGTCAACTGGCGGCCCAAGGACTACTGGCAGGCCGGCACCCAGGTGAAGGTGCGCGCCGACCTCTACGGCATCGACACCGGCGACGGTGTGATGGGCGACAAGAACTTCGAAGCGAACTTCACCATCGGCCGCGACCAGCGCTCCGTCGGCGACGTCAACGCACACACCTTCACCGTCTACCAGGACGGCCAGGAGATCAGGAAGATGGACGCCTCCTACGGCCAGGCGGCGTACCCGACGCAGCACGGCATCCACGTCGCCACCGAGCGGCACGACTCCGTCCGGATGAACTCCTGGAGCTGGGGCGGGCCCGCCAGGGGAACCGCGGGCGCCTACGACGAAGTGCTGCCCAACGCCGTCCGCATCTCCAACAACGGCGAGTACGTGCACACCAACACGGCGAGCACGTACGCGCAGGGGTCGAGCAACATCACCCACGGCTGCGTCAACCTCTCCAGCACCGACGGCAGGTGGTTCCTGGAGTTCACCCAGATCGGAGACCCGGTGGAGATCGTCGGGTCGACCAAACCGCTCACCCCGGCCGACGGCGACATCTGGGACTGGACCGTCCCGTGGGAGGAGTACGTCAAGGGGAGCGCCCTGTACCACGCGCCCTGAGCGGCGGTGCCGGTCGCTCGGGTGGGACGAGAAGAGGAGGCTCAGCAGGGGTCCGGAGCGCGCATCGCGTTCCGGACCTTGTGCTTGGATCGGTGGTGTGGACCTCCTCCGTCATCTCCGGTTCTTCGTCGCGGTCGCCGAGGAAGGTCACTTCGGGCACGCCGCCGACCGCCTCGGCATGACCCAGCCGCCGCTGTCCCAGGGAGTGCAGCGGCTGGAGAACCGGCTCGGCGTCACCCTGCTGACCAGGAGCTCTCGGGGCGTGCGGTTGACCACCGCCGGGGCCGACCTGCTGCCCCGGGCGCGGACGCTGCTCGCCGGGGCCGACGAGTTCGCCGAAGCGGCCCGAAGGCAGCGGGAGAACAGGGGAGCTGTGCGCATCGGCGTCATCGCCGCCCTCGGGGATCGCCAGGTCGCCGGTCTGGTCGCGGCCCTGCGCGCCGCGGCGCCGGAGCCGTCGGCGCGCACCGTCATCGTCAGCACCGCCCCGACCATCGACCTGGTCGATGCCGTGGCCAGCGGCCGGTTGGACTGCGCGGTCGTGCACCACCCGGCGCTGCTCGGCGACCTCCGGACCTCCTCGGTGGTCAAGATCCCGCGCCGACTGCTCGTACCCGCCGACCACCCTGCGGCGGCCAAGAAGTACTCGATCCGCGCGCTGCGCGGGCTGGTCTGCGCCACCGCTCCGCGCGCCCACGGCACCGCGGCCTTCGACCTGCTCGTGGACACCCTCCGGGAACGCGGCCTCGACCCCGAGTTCCTGCCCGCGCCCGGTGATCGCGACGCGCTCAGCGCCGTTGCCGCCGGACGCGCGTTCGCGCTCAGCACCGACCCCGAGGTGCGCGCACCCGGGGTGGCCGTCGTCGCCGCAGGCGAGGAGCTCGCGTTGCGGGTCCGGGTGGTCTGGCCCGACCCGGCCCCGCAGCCCGACGTGTGCGAGGCGCTCGAAGTCGCGCTCCGGGAGCTGGCGTGAACGCCGAGCAGCGCATCCGGGACGTGCTCGCCGACGCGGGCGCTGAGGGCTGGGTGCACGCAGTCCGGCTCGGCGGAGGTGGTCACGAACTCGGCTTCGGCGCTGACGAGCTCGTGGTCACAGCCTCGGTCTACAAGCTGCCGCTGCTGGTCGCACTGGCCCGCGCCTTCGACGCGGGAACCCTCGACCCGCGCGAGGCCATCCGGCTCGACCCCGGTTCCTGCACGCCCGGCCCGACCGGCGTGTCGACCTTCCAGGACCCGGTGCGGATGTCCTGGCGCGATCTCGCGGCCTCGATGATCGCGGTGTCGGACAACGCCGCCGCGGACGTCATCCTGGGTGCGGTCGGCCTCGACGCCCTGGCCGCGACGCTCGCCGACCTCGGCCTGCAACGCACCCGGGTCGTCGGCGGCACCGCCGACGCGCACGCCGCGCTGGTCCGTGAGATGGGCGCCACCAGCGCTTCCGAGGCGTTCGCCCTGCTGGCCGACAACGACGAGGCGCGCACCCTCCGCGCCTACGACCCGTCCTACGCCAGCGCCACCACACCCCGCGAGATGACCGGGCTGATGGAGTTGATCTGGGCCGACGCGGTCGCCTCGCCGCAGCAGTGCGCGTTCGTCCGCAGGTTGCTCGGCCAGCAGGCGTGGATGCACCGGGTCCGCGCGGGTTTTCCGTTCCAAGGGGTTCGGGTCTCGGGGAAGACGGGCACGATCGGTGCCGTCCGCAACGAGGTGTCGGTCGTGGAGTTCGACGGCGAGGCGCCGGTGGCGGTGGCGATCTTCACGCTCGCGGCGCGCGCTGACCCGTCGCTTCCCCGGGTGGACGCCGCGATCGCCGAGTGCGCCCGGATCGCGGTGACGGACCTGCGCTCAGGGCGCCTCTAGCGCCTGTTCAGGAATGGCTGCGCGTTGCGGTGCGGGTGGCAGACACCTCCGGAGGGCAAGCGCAGCGGTTACCCGCACTCCGCGCGCCACGCCTGATGTGTGCCAGTACGCGGCGTCGCGGCGTGCTCGCCACGAAACCGCGACCTGCGGCGGTGCCAGCTGAGTCCCAGACTCCGCCCATTCCCGAACAGTTCAGCACAGGCGGTCTTCCCGCCACCGCGGCTGATCGATGTCGCCCTCGTCAGGTCGGTTCGGACGCGGACCTGCCCTGAGCAGCTACCCGGGAGCGGACATCGGAAGAAATTTCCGGGTGTTCTCCCGGCTTCGGCGACGGCTCGCGCTGGGGCGATATCGATGCGCTATCGCCAACCGGGCGGGTTCTTATTGGCGCTATCAGCGATCGGCTGCTTGATTGGGGGCATCGTTCTACTGGGAGGAAATCAGTTGCAGCACAATGAAATCCGCTTGGGTCGCCGGGCGGTTCTGGCGGCGTTGCTGGCCGCGCCGGTGGCCGCTTGCGCGCCGAGCACCCCGCCTGCCGCGCCGGTCGCGACCGCTCCCCCGCCCGACCCGGTGTGGGCCGAGCTGGAACGTCGTTACGACGCGCGTCTGGGGTTGTTCGCGCGCAACGTCGCCACCGGGCGAACCGTCGCGCACCGCGCCGACGAGCGCGTCGCGCTGTGCTCGACCTTCAAGGTCTACGCGTCGGCGGCGCTGCTTCGCGCTCACGGGCTCGCCGGCGGCTACTTCGACCGCGTCATCCGCTACGACGCCGGCCAGCTCGTGGAGAACTCGCCGATCACCGAGACCCGGGTGCACACCGGCATGACCGTCGGCGAGCTGTGCGCGGCAGCGGTGCAGCACTCGGACAACACCGCCGCCAACCTGATGCTGCGCGAACTCGGCGGCCCGCAAGCCATCACGGAGTTCGCCCGCACCATCGGCGACCCGATGACCCGCTTGGACCGCTGGGAGACGGAGCTGAACACCGCCATCCCCGGCGACGAGCGCGACACCTCCACGCCCAGGGCGCTGGGTGACGGCCTGCAGCGCCTGCTGCTCGGCGATGCGCTCGGCCCGGCGGAACGCGACCGGCTCACCGGCTGGATGCTCGGAAGTGCCACCGGCGCCGCGCGGATCCGCGCCGGGGTTCCGAGCAGCTGGCGCACGGCGGACAAGACCGGTGGTGGCAGCGCCTACGGAGTCGCCAACGACATCGCCGTGACCTGGACCGACACCGCAACGCCGATCGTCATCTCGCTGCTCACCGGCCGTCCCCGCGAGCACGACACCGCGAACAACGCGCTGCTGGCCGATGCCGCCCGCGTGGTGGCCGAGCGGCTGGTCTGACCGGCGAGCATGGACCGGGAGCGTTCCGCCGGCGGCGGAACGCTCCCGGTTTCGTCCGCACGCGGGCGAATCGAGGCGGTGGACTATCTGTCGAAGCGACCCGTTTTGATCGCTCTCACGAAATAGCGCCACTGAGCGGAATTGGCGGTCACGAGGCCCCCGGCGCGGTCCTTGGTGTCGCGCACGGCGGCCCCGCCGATGACGCGGCCGACCTCGACGCAATTGGTCTCCTGGCTGCTCCGGCTGGACTTGCGCCAACCGACCGGCGACTGCAGCAACGTCACGGTGTTGTCTCCTCTCGGTGGATGATCTCGTCGACGAGGCGAACCGAGTCGTCGCTGCTCATCGCGAATTGCCCCAAGTCCCTCCCGGCCTTGACGAAAGCCGTCACGTCGCCGGGATCGCGCAGGAACGCGCTGGACCTGTGGTGTTCGAGGTGCACGACGGGGGAAGCCTTGGCGAACTCGAGGAGCACGAAGGGTCCGGCGTGCGCGGGGGTCCATCCCGCGGACAGCGGGATGATCCGGATGTCGATGTTGTCGCGAGCGCTCATGTCGCGGACGTGCCGCAGCTGGTCGATCAGCACGGCTCGGCCGCCGATGGGCTGGTGCAGCACCGATTCGAGCAGGAACGCCGTGTACCGCACGGGTTCTTGGTGGCGGGTGATGACCTCGCGCCGACCGAGCCGGACCGCCACGCGGGTGGAGACCTCGTGCTCCGGGATGCCGGTGCCCATGATCGCGCGCGCGTACTCGGTGGTTTGCAGCAGACCGGGGATGAGGATCGGGGAGACGTCGGTGATCGCCGTGGCGATCCGCTCGAACTCCAGCAGCGCGGTGAGCTGATCGGCCTCACCGACTGACCCGACCGACACCGAGTTGGGCGGTTCGGCCTGCGCCTCACGGGTGAGCCGAAGCAGCCGATCGCGAGCCGGGCTCGACAGGCCCAGCACCGCGCACACGGCGGACACGGATTCGGTCGACGGCACTCGTTCACCGCGCTCCCAGCGGACGACGACGGAGTGCGAAACGTCGAGACGTCCTGCTAACTGGCGCAGCCCGAGACCGGAACGCGACCTCGCATCCCGGATTTCCGCACCGAGAACGTACGCCCGCGGTGCCGGAGTGGTCTCGCTCATGCACCACAGCTTATTTCAGGTGCGGAATTGCACGGCACCCTGGGTCGGGGTCGGCGTGACCACCCGAGCACGCACAGGCGTGTGCGCCGAATGGCGTCATCCGTTCGGGGAATTGCCGCAGTGGTCCCGAGACCACGAGCATTGGTCTCGTCTTGATCGAGGTCGCTTCGGAGTCGAGGGGGTTCCGCCGCGATTCTCGTTCCGGGACGCGGAATCGCCGATCGGAACCGACAAGAGGGGATGTGCGCAGCGATGTATCCGTTCCACTGGGTGCCGGCGGACGGAAGCCGGCACGCGAGCTTGGACAAGCGGCCGTGGGGCAACGCCTATCCGAGCGGCATGCTCGTCAGCACCTTGTGCAGCCAGGAAGTCGTGGCCGACGCGACCGAGGAGGCGTGGCTGTGGCAGACCTGCGGCGACTGCCATTCCGAGGCTCACCGGGTGGCTGCGGCGGTCCGCGAGGTCCCGCGCATGTCGGCCTAGCGAAATCTGGTGCAAGGGAACGGTTCTCGGTCAGTCGCGCTTGGCTCGGCTCGGTGCCACCCGGGGCGGCTCGTTGGGCTGCTTCGGGTACACCGGCGGCCACGGCGCGTCCTGCGCTCCGGCGGCGATGTCCCGGTCGTAGCGTTCCAGCAGCGGTTGGATCGACTGCGGCCGGGTGTCGGCCCACGGGTCACCGCGCTCGGCGAGCCGGTCTGGCACCGTGGCGATGGTCAGCTGGTCCGGGTCGATGCCGTCCAGCTCGTCCCACGCGATCGGTGTGGACACCTGCCCGCCCACCCGGGGACGGGCGCACCAGGCGCCGAAAACCGTCTTGTGCGGAGCGTTCTGGTTGAAGTCGACGAAAACTCGCCGACCCCGCTCCTCCTTCCACCACTTCGCGGTGATCAGATCGGGGTGGCGGCGTTCGAGCTCGCGCGCCAGCGCCACGGCTGCGGCACGGACCCGGTAGCTGTCCCACTCGGGACGCAGCGGGACGTAGAGGTGCAGGCCGCGTGAGCCGGAGGTCTTCAGCCGCACGTCGATGCCGTCCTCGCGGAGGAGGTCGCGGGTGAGCACCGCGGTCTCGCACACCTCGGCGAAGCCGACTCCGGGCGACGGGTCGAGATCGATGCGCAGCTCGTCGATGAGCTCCGGCCGCCCTTCCTGGTAGGGCCACACGTGGAAGCCCAGGCAACCCATGTTGACCGCCCAGACGACGTGCGCCAGATCAGCGGCCACGAGTGCGTGGCTGGTCGTCCCGTTGGGCGTTTCGACGACGGTCGTGCGCAGCCACTCCGGCGCCGAGGCGGGCACCCGCTTCTGGAAGAACGACTTGCCGCTCGCCCCGTCGGGATGGCGCTCCATCAGCAGCGGGCGACCCCCCAGGGTGCTCAGGAGCGGGCCGGCCACCGCCCGGTAGTAGTTCACGAGGTCCAGCTTGGTCTCACCGCGGGTCTTGAAGAACACCTTGTTCGGATGCGACACCGATACCTCGGTGCCCCCGATGTCCAGCTTCACGGCCTCGCTCACGACGACCTCCGGTGCTCGCGCTCCCGGCAGTCAGAGTAGGCGGGGGCTCCGACGACCGCAGCCACATCGGTGCGCACGCCGGGCGCGGGGGAAGTCCCACCGGGAACTTCCCCCGCCGTCCATCACCAGCCGCGTTCGCGCCACTCGGCGAGCTTGGGACGCTCGGCGCCGAGGGTGGAGTCGTCGCCGTGGCCAGGGTAGAACCAGGTGTCGTCCGGCAGTTCGCCGAAGACCCGGGTCTCCACGTCGTCCACCAGCGACGTGAAGTCCTCCCGCGAGGTCGTGCGGCCCACCCCGCCCGGGAACAGCGAGTCGCCGGTGAACAGGTGCGGGTGGCCCGCCGGGTCCCGGTAGACCAGGGCGATCGAACCCGGCGTGTGCCCGCGCAGGTGGATCACCGACAGCTCCGAGTCGCCGACCGCGATGGTGTCGCCGTGCTCGACCAGGTGGTCCGGCGGCACCGGCAGCTCGTCGGCGTCGGCGGGGTGCGCCACGGTGAAGCAGCCGGTCGCGCCGGCCACGGCGCCCAGCGCCTGCCAGTGGTCGCCGTGCTGGTGGGTGGTGACGATGGTGCGCAGCCGGGGCCGCCGCTCGTCGTGACCGAGCAGGTCGCTCAGCCGTTCGGGGTCGTTGGCCGCGTCCACCAGCAACGCGTCCCCGGTGTTCTTGCACACCAGGAGGTAGGCGTTGTTGTCCATCGGGCCGACCGAGATCTTGGTGATGGTCAGCGCGTCCAGGTCCCGGCGCGCGGCCGCGCCGCCGGGCTCCACGTGTCCGGTGTACTCAGCTTGAAGCTCCACGCCCGTGAGCCTAACGCCCGCGGCCCGGCGTCGGCCGCAAGATCGGGCTCACAGCCACTCGGGCAGTTCGGGTGCGTCGCCGCGCAGCTCGCCGGGGCCCGTGCGACCGAGCAGCCAGCCCAGCATCGGGCCGGGCTCGCCGGAGACAGCCGCCGGTCGCGACGTGGTGCCTCGCAGGTCCCAACCGCGGCGGTGATCGCCGAAGTCGACCTCCAGCGTGAGCGCGGGCACGTCCAGTCGCCCACCGAAGAACTGGACCACGTCCTCCAGCAACATCTCGGCATCGGCGGTGGGGATGTCGGTGAAGTCCACGTCGTGGTCGAGGTCGACCAGGTGCACCCAGAGCTCCAGCAGCCGAAGCCGCGGGACGTGGAGAGCGGGGATGACGTCGCCGCCGGAGAGGGAGACCTCGGCAGTCCAGTCGGAATCGGGCATGTCCCGAGCCGCCACGGCGAACCGGTCGCTGGAGGCGATCAGGTCCTCCATCAGCAGCAGGTGGCTGCGCGAGGAGCCTTCCTCGATGTCCTGGTCGCGGTCCTCGCGGCTGGCGTACATCGGGTGCTCGATGCCGGTGCGGGCCCACAGCAGGAGGTTGCAGCAGGCGTCGGCGTTGCGGGCCAGGTGGGTGAGCACGTGCGAACGGCTCCAGCCCGGCAGCAGGCTGGGTTGCCGGACCGAGATCTCGTCGAGGCCGGACGCGGAGCGCACCAGGACCTCCGTGGCGTGCCGCACGGCGGCTCGCCGGTTCGTGACCTCGTCTGCCAGGGCGGCAGCGGACCATCGGCCGGTACCGAGGACGATGTCAGCCATGGCTCTACCTCACGTGGGGGAGAGGGGGAGGGTCGATTCGGCGAGAACGTGAAGCCCTGAGCGTAAAGGTGCAGGACACATCGGGGACAGTGCCCAATGCGGGCGACTTTGCGTATCGTCGTGAGGGGCAGCCACCGCCGGATCACGCAGCATCTCACACGTTGGGGTGACGGCCGGTGAAGGTGCTCGGTACCGGAAGCCGTCGGTCCGAGACTGTCGGTGGCCCCGAATAGCATGGACGTCGCAACGTCGCGACCTGATGCCGCGCCGGCGGTCCCGCTGCCTGAAGCAGGCGGCCGCTCGCAGTCGGCGCGCTCGCGCAACACCAGAACTTCTCGAAGGGATCACCGTGGCTGACCGCCTCGTCGTTCGCGGCGCCCGTGAGCACAACCTGCGCGGGATCGACCTCGACCTGCCCCGGGACAGCCTGATCGTGTTCACCGGGCTTTCCGGCTCGGGCAAGTCGAGCTTGGCCTTCGACACCATCTTCGCGGAGGGGCAGCGCCGCTACGTGGAGTCGCTGTCCGCCTACGCGCGGCAGTTCCTCGGCCAGATGGACAAGCCCGACGTGGACTTCATCGAGGGCCTGTCCCCGGCGGTGTCGATCGACCAGAAGTCCACCAGCCGCAACCCGCGGTCCACGGTGGGCACCATCACCGAGGTCTACGACTACCTGCGGCTGCTCTACGCCCGCGCGGGCAAGGCGCACTGCCCGACCTGCGGTGAGGCGATCAGCAAGCAGACCCCGCAGCAGATCGTCGACCAGGTCCTGGAGATGCCCGAGAGGGCGAAGTTCCAGGTGCTGGCGCCGGTGGTGCGCGGACGCAAGGGCGAGTACGTCGACCTCTTCGAGCAGCTGCGCTCCTCCGGCTACGCCCGCGCCCGAGTGGACGGCGTCGTGCACCCGCTCGACGAGCCGCCGAAGCTCAAGAAGCAGGAGAAGCACGACATCGCGGTCGTCATCGACCGGCTCACCGTCAAGCCCAGCGCCAAGCAGCGGCTCACCGACTCGGTCGAGACCGCGCTGCGGCTGGCCGACGGGCTGGTGCTGGTCGAGTTCATCGACCTCGACGAGTCCGACCCCGCCCGCGAGCGCAAGTTCTCCGAGAACCTGGCCTGCCCGAACGGGCACGCGCTGGGCGTTGACGAGCTCGAACCCCGATCGTTCTCCTTCAACTCGCCCTACGGCGCCTGTCCCGAGTGCGCGGGCCTGGGCATCCGCAAGGAAGTCGACCCCGAGCTGGTCGTGCCCGACGAAGACCTCTCGCTGGGCGACGGGGCGATCGCGCCGTGGGCAGGTGGGCACACCGCCGAGTACTTCTCCCGGTTGCTGACCTCCCTGTCGGAGGCCATCGGGTTCCGGATGGACACCCCGTGGCGCCAGCTGCCCACCAAGGTCAAGAAGGCGGTGCTGCACGGCACCGACGACCAGGTGCACGTGCGCTACCGCAACCGCTACGGCCGCACCCGCTCCTACTACGCCAGCTACGAGGGCGTCATCCCGTTCCTGGAGCGGCGGCTGGAGCAGACCGAGTCGGACTACGCGCGCGAGAAGTACGAGGGCTACATGCGCGACGTGCCGTGCCCGGCCTGCGACGGCACCCGCCTCAAGCCCGAGATCCTGGCCGTGACCATGGAGGACGAGCACGACGAGCTCTCCATCGCCGACGTCAGCGCGCTGAGCGTGGCCGATTGCGCGGAGTTCCTCAACGCGCTGGTCCTGGGACCGCGCGAGCAGATGATCGCCGGTGCCGTGCTCAAGGAGATCCAGGCCAGGCTGGGCTTCCTGCTCGACGTCGGCCTGGACTACCTGTCGCTGGACCGCGCGGCGGGGACCCTCTCCGGTGGCGAGGCGCAGCGCATCCGGCTGGCCACGCAGATCGGGTCCGGCCTGGTCGGTGTGCTCTACGTGCTCGACGAGCCCTCGATCGGGCTGCACCAGCGCGACAACCACCGCCTGCTGGAGACGCTGAGCCGGCTGCGCGACCTCGGCAACACCCTCATCGTCGTCGAGCACGACGAGGACACCGTGCGCAGCGCCGACTGGGTGGTCGACATCGGTCCCGGTGCCGGTGAGCACGGCGGCAAGGTCGTGCACAGCGGTCCCTACGAGGAGCTGCTGGAGAACAAGGAGTCGCTGACCGGTGCGTACCTGGCGCGGCGCAAGGAGATCCCGGTGCCGACCGAGCGCCGGGTCCCGGACCGCAAGCGGCAGCTGACCGTGGTCGGCGCGCGTGAGCACAACCTGCGCAAGATCGACGTGTCCTTCCCGCTGGGACTGCTGACCGCGGTGACCGGTGTGTCCGGTTCGGGGAAGTCGACCCTGGTCAACGACATCCTCGCGTCCGTGCTGGCGAACAAGCTCAACGGCGCGCGGCAGGTTCCGGGCAGGCACACCCGGGTCAAGGGCCTGGAGCACGTCGACAAGCTGGTGCAGGTCGACCAGTCGCCGATCGGTCGCACGCCGCGGTCCAACGCCGCCACCTACACCGGCGTGTTCGACCACATCCGCAAGCTGTTCGCGGCCACCACCGAGGCGAAGGTGCGCGGTTACCAGCCGGGCAGGTTCTCGTTCAACATCAAGGGCGGCCGCTGCGAGTCGTGCGCGGGCGACGGCACGCTGAAGATCGAGATGAACTTCCTGCCCGACGTCTACGTCCCGTGCGAGGTGTGCAAGGGCGCCCGGTACAACCGGGAGACCCTGGAGGTGCACTACAAGGGCAAGACGATCGCCGAGGTCCTCGACATGCCGATCGAGCAGGCCGCCGAGTTCTTCGAGCCGATCAACGCCATCCACCGGCACCTCAAGACGCTGGTGGACGTCGGCCTGGGCTACGTGCGGCTGGGGCAGCCCGCCCCGACGCTGTCGGGCGGTGAGGCGCAGCGCGTCAAGCTCGCCAGCGAGCTGCAGAAGCGCTCCACCGGCAAGACGGTCTACATCCTCGACGAGCCGACCACGGGTCTGCACTTCGAGGACATCCGCAAGCTGCTCGGCGTGCTCAACGGCCTGGTCGACAAGGGCAACACGGTGATCGTCATCGAGCACAACCTCGACGTCGTGAAGACGGCCGACTGGATCCTGGACATGGGCCCCGAGGGCGGCAACGGCGGCGGTCTGCTGCTGGCCGAGGGGATGCCCGAGGACATCGCCGAGATCGAGGACAGCCACACCGGCCGGTTCCTCACCCAAGTGCTGGGCTGAATGCCAGTCGGGCACCCACCAGGGCACCCATTCCAACGTGTTTGTAACCTTTCCGCCAATGCGCGGGTCGCCACCACATGGCGGCCCGCGCTTGGACTGCCCGCGGTGAACGTCATCGGGCGCCGCACTCCTGGCGTCCGCTGACGCGAGAGTTCCCGCGCCACAAGCGGAAAGGGAGTGCCCGTGGAAGCGCTCAACGACGCGATCGTCGCGCTGAACGACACGTTCTGGCTTTACATCATCATCCCCGTGCTCGCGGTGCTGAGCCTGTACTTCACCGTTCGCTCGAAAGCCGTGCAGATCCGGATGATCCCCGAGATGATCCGCGCGATGGGCGGCAAGGCCGAGATCGCCGAAGACGGCCGGAAGGCGATCTCGTCGTTCCAGGCGTTCGCGATCTCCGCCGCCGCCCGCATCGGAACCGGCAACATCGCAGGCGTGGCCACCGCCATCGCGCTGGGCGGCCCGGGTGCGGTGTTCTGGATGTGGACGATGGGTCTGATCGTGGGCGCGGCCAGCTTCGTGGAATCCACCCTCGCGCAGCTCTACAAGGTGCGGGACGAGTCCGGTTTCCGCGGCGGCCCGGCCTACTACATGCTGCACGGCCTGCGGGCGCGCTGGATGGGCGTGCTCTTCGCCGTGGTCATCACGGTGACGTTCGGCTTCGTGTTCACCGCCGTGCAGGCCAACACGATCGTCGACGCCGTCGTCACGTCGGCCGAAGCCACCGGCATGGGTTCGAACGGCTGGATGCAGCCGGTCCTGGGCGTGGCGCTGGTCGCGCTGACCGCGCTGATCATCTTCGGTGGCGTGCGCCGGATCGCGCAGACGGCGGAGCTGCTGGTGCCGTTCATGGCCGGTCTCTACATGCTGCTCGGCCTGATCATCGTGGTGCTCAACATCGACGCGGTGCCCGGCGTCATCGCGCAGATCTTCGCGCACGCCTTCGGTTTCGAGGCGATCGCGGGCGGCGGCATCGGTGCGGCGATCGTGCAGGGCGTGCGGCGGGGCATGTTCTCCAACGAGGCCGGTCTGGGTTCGGCCCCGAACGCCGGTGCCACCGCCTCGGTGAGCCACCCGGTCAAGCAGGGCCTGGTGCAGACCCTCGGTGTCTACGTGGACACGCTGCTGGTGTGCTCGACCACGGCGTTCATCGTGCTGCTGTCCAACCCGACCTTCGGTGACGAGGACCGCGGCGCCTCGATGACCCAGACGGCGCTGCAGAACAACCTCGGCGACTGGTCGCTGCACCTGATGACGCTGATCATCCTGCTGGTGGCGTTCACCTCGGTGCTGGGCAACTACTACTACGGCGAGTCCAACGTGGGCTTCCTGACCCGCAGCAGAGCGATGCGGGCCGGCTACAAGTGGGGCGTGCTGGTCGTGGTCTTCCTGGGCGCGATCGGATCCTCGGACCTGATCTGGAACCTCGCCGACACCACGATGGGCGTCATGGCCCTGGTCAACCTCGCCGCCATCGCTCCGCTGAGCGCGGTCGCGTTGAAGCTGCTGCGCGACTACAACGAGCAGCGCGAGCAGGGCCTCGACCCGGTCTTCACCCGGGACCGCCTGCCGGAGCTGACCGGCGTCGAGTGCTGGGAGCCCCGGGACCCGGTCAAGGCCGAAGCCTAGGGCAGAGCCGGTGGGTGGGGTCCGGGCCGGTCCGGACCCCACCCGCGTCGTTCCTGGCGCGAGCACCGCTCAGCGAGGTCTGCCCTCGATACCGGGACGCAGCTGCCAGGGGTAGGGGCCGTCGAGGGGCCGGTACTCGACGCCGTAGGCGTCCAGGCGCGGCAGGTGGTGGTGTGCGAGGCGGTGGTGGAACTCCGCCGGGTCCCGCTCGTTGCTCCAGGCGACCTCGGCGAACGCGCACAGCCGGGGGAAAGCGGCGTAGTCGATGCGGGCGGCGGAGTCGAGCTGCTCGGTCCACACCTGCGCCTGCAGGCCGAGAACGCGTTCGGTCGGCGGCTCGTAGGCGTAGACGTTCTCCAGGGTGTTGAGGAACCCGACCGGGATCGGCTCGTCGGGCTCGTCCGATTGCCGGTGGTCCAGGTAGAAGTGCGTTTCCGGGCACAGCAGCACATCGTTGCCGGCTTCGGCCGCGCGGGCGACCGCCTGCACGTCCTGCCAGCTCAGCACGATGGTTTCCGTCGGCAGCGAGACCAGTTGCATGGCGTCGTCCCACGCCGATGTGCGGCGGCCGTGATCGTGCACGTGCTCCAGCAACCGCCGCAGCAGTGCGCCGTGCGCCGACGTGGCGCCTGGGACCTCGTCGCCGCCGAGGCAGATCACCGGCGACGGGAAGATGGACATCACGTGGTCCAGCACGTCGCGGAAGAAGTCCACGGTGGCCCGCCGGGGAGCCAGGATCCGGTCGCTGACCCCCCACGAGTCCCACACGCCAACGGGGCCGCCGGCACCCAGGTCGGGGTAGGCGGCGATGGCGGCCTGGCTGTGCCCGGGGACGTCGATCTCGGGCACCACCGTGATGTGGTGCTCGGCGGCGTAGGAAACGATCTCCAGCAGGTCTTCGGTGGTGTAGTAGCCGCCGTGCGGCTGCCGGTCGTACTCGGGCACCTCGCCGCGGCCGACCATGGAACGCTCGCGCCACGAGCCGATGCGGGTCAGCTCCGGGTGCTGCGGGACCTCGATGCGCCAGCCCTGGTCGTCGGTGAGGTGCAGGTGCAGGACGTTGAGCTTGTGCATCGCCAGCAGGTCGACGAACCGCAGGACCTCTCGCTTG
This sequence comes from Saccharopolyspora aridisoli, assembly GCF_004348445.1. GTDB lineage: Bacteria > Actinomycetota > Actinomycetes > Mycobacteriales > Pseudonocardiaceae > Saccharopolyspora > Saccharopolyspora aridisoli. The sequence continues at coordinate 53,372 of NZ_SMKV01000024.1, forward strand.
GCCACGAAGTGCCGGGCGACGTCGAGGTGGCAGCCGCGCCAGCCGAACCGGGGGTGGTCCTCGATCACCCCGCACGGCAACGAGAGCGGCTCGTCGTGGATGGGGGCGCGGCGGAACGCGTCCGGCGGGAGCAGCTGCCGGAGCGTCTGCGCCGCGTGGTGCGCGGCGGCGGTGTGCTGCGCGGTCACCACGGCCTTGGCGGGGCTGATCTCCAGGCGGTGGCCGTCGATGTGGGGATCGATGCGGAACTCGATGGTGGGCTTGGCGGCGAGCGGCAGCGGAAGTCCCGTCGCGGCACCGACGTGCCTGCGGAACCACCGCGCCACGCTCGGGTCACCGCCGACGCTGGTGCGGATGTCCAGCGACAGCTGCCCTGGGGCGCACTCGACGCGCCGCGGACGCGGCAGCAGCGAGTGGAAGCTCATCCCTTCACCGCGCCGGAGAGTCCCGACACCAGGTTCCGCTGGACGAGCACGAAGAAGATCAGAACCGGAATGGTCATCAGCGTGGAGCCTGCCATGATCGCGCCCCAGTCGTTGCCCTGCGGGCTGAAGAATACCAGGATCGCCATCGGCAGCGTCTGGTTCTCCGTCGCCGAGATGATGAACGTTCTGGCGAACAGGAAGTCGTTCCACGCGTGGATGAACGACAACACGCTGGTGGCAACGAGTCCCGGAGCCACGAGCGGGAACAGCACCTGCCAGACGAACCGCGTGCGGCTCGCGCCGTCGAGAGTGGCCGCTTCCTCCAGCTCCACCGGGACGGCGGCGACGAATCCGCGCAGCATCCAGATGGCCAAGGGCAGGCTGAACGCCAGGTGCACCAGCACGAGCGAACCCAGGTGGTTGAGCCCGAAAGCCGGTGCCGCCGAACCGACTTGGCGCATCAGGAAGAACAGCGGGATGGTCAGGGCCTCCACCGGGACCATCTGCGCCACCAGCAGCATGAGCAGCAGCACGGCACGACCCTTGATCCGGAACCGGGTCAGCGCCACCGCAGCGAGGAACGACATCAGCAGCGACAGCAGGACCACGGCGCCTGCGACGAGGAGGCTGTTGAGGAAGTAGCCGCCCAGTCCGTCGACGGTGAGGACCCGGCGGAACCCGTCCAGGGTCGGCGCGGTGGTCCAGGGGCGCGGATCGGCGGTCTGGAGTTCGGCTTCCGGTTTGAATGCCGAAAGCACCATCCAGTAGAGCGGAAACGCCACCAGGACCGCGATCACGACCGCGGCGGTGTTGGCGACGGCGCGTGGACGTCTCATGACAGGACCCCGTTCCCGCGCTGCGCCCGCAGGTAGAGCAGCGTGATCAACAGCAGCAGCGCGGTCATCACCACGCCGATCGCCGAGCCCAGACCGTAGTTCGAGGCCGCGAACGCCTCCTGGTAGGCGTAGACGTTGAGCACCATGTTCTGCCCGGCGACACCGCCGCCGTTGGTCATCACGTAGACCTGCGTGAACACCTTGAAATCCCAGATGATCGATTGGATGGTGGCGATGACCAGCACCGGGCGCAGCATCGGCAGCAGCACGCTGCGCGTGGTCCGCCACGTCGAAGCCCCGTCCAGCGCGGCGGCCTCCACCACCTCGCCCGGAATCCCGATGAGCCCCGCGTAAGTGGTGACGAGCACGAACGGGAAGGAACACCAGATCACCTCGGCGGCCACCAAGCCGAAGGCGAGGTACTTGTCGTAGGTCCACGACATGCCCTCGGCACCGCTGATGCCGATGCCGGTCAGCGCCTCGTTGATCAGCCCGAAGTCCTGGTCGAACAGGAACAGCCACACCGTCGAGCCGGCCACCGCGGGCGTGGCCCAGGCACCGATGGCCGCCAGGAACAGCATGATCCGGGGCAGCGGCGAGACCTTGGTGGCCAGCACCGCCAGCCCGATGCCGGTCACCAGGCTTCCCAGCACGCAGATCGCGGCGAAGACGCATGTCTGCAGCAGGATCGTCCAGAAGTGCGCGTCACCGAGCAGCGCCAGGTAGTTGCCCGCGCCCAGGAACTCCAGCGGCGCACCGCCGGAAGCCTGCGCCTGGCCGTACTCGTAGAGCGAGATCTGCACCAGCTGGTACAGCGGGTAGCCCATCATGCCGACGAGCAGCAGCGCCGCCGGTGCCAGGTAGAGCAGCGCCATCATCGGCCTTCGAAGGCCGCGTCCATCTGCGCCGCTGCCTGCGCCGATGCCTCGGACACCGGGGTGCCGCGCACGACCTGCTGCACCATCGTGGGAAGCACGCCCTGCGCGTCGATCTTCGACCACGCCTCGGTGGCGGGCACGAAGTGCGTTCCGCCGCGCAGCGTCATCACGAACGGAGCCGCGGCCGGGTCGTGCTCGGCCACCTCGCCCTGGACGTCGATGAACGTCGGCAGGTTGCCCATCGCGCCGTACATCTTGCGCTGGTACTCCTTGCCCGCGAGCAGCTGGACGAACTCGCGCGCCAGGGTCGCTCGCTGCGAGGACTTGAGCACGGACAGCAGGTTCCCGCCCGCGAAGGCCGGGGCGGTGGAGCCGATCGCGTCGCCCGGCAGCGGCACGACGCCGTACTTGCCTGCCACGCCCGCGTCGACGGCCTTGCGGTTGAAGTCGCCGCCGATGGTCATCGCGGCCTTGCCGGAGGCGAACGCCTGCACGCTCTGGCTGCCGGTCATGTCGGAGCACTGCTCGGGCGGGCACGCGCCGCTGGTGATCATCTCGGCGTAGGTCTCGATGCCGCGCTGCGCTTCCGGACTGTCGATCGTGGACACCCAGCGCTGGCCCTCCTGGCGAGCCAGGTCGCCACCCGCCGCCCAGATGAACGGCATCAGCGCGTAGTGGTACTTGCCGCCGGTGGCGATGCCGTAGAGGTCGGGACGTTCGGAGCGGATGCGCTGCGCCGTGGCCAGCAGCTCGGCGGTGGTGCGCGGTGGCTGCAGTCCGAGCTCGTCGAACACGTCGGTGCGGTAGTACAACGCGCGCACCCCGGTGTACCAGGGAACGCCGAAGACCTTGCCCTCGACTCGAGCGGTGTCCAGCGCGGAGGGGGAGAGGTCGGCGGATTCCGGCCACTGCGGCAGCTTCTCGGTCACATCGGCCAGCCCGCCTGCGGCGACGTAGCCCGCGAGGTCGGTGTTGCCGACCTCGGCGACGTCCGGGGCGCTGGCGGGATCGTTGAACGCGCCGGTGAAGCGCTCGGACCTCGTCTCCACCGCGATGTACTGCACGTCGACCTCGACGCCGGGGTGCTCGCGTTCGAACCGCGCCACCGCTTCGTCCACGGTGGCCTGCTTGGGCGCGCGGTTGGCCTCGTCGAAGAGCCAGACCCGCAGCGTTCCGGTGCGTTCGTCGACCGCGGGGCCGGTCTGCTGCACCTGCGGTGGTCCGCAGGCCGTGAGCAGCGCAGCGACGGCGGCGACGATGATGGCTTTTCCTGCGCGCATTGCTGGTCTCCGATGTGCTGTTGCCTTGTGGGCCCGGGTGGCGGGGACGCCGGGGATTCGGACCTCGCCGGAGCGGGGCCACGACCGCTCTTCGTCGCCGAACCGAGTCGAGTCGAGCGTGGTGGAATTCGCCGACATCGACGGGAAGAGCGGTGAACGGTCCGTTGTGGACGGATCAGCCGTGGAAGGTGATGACCGCGACCGAGGGGCACGCGTAGCTGTCCGGGGTGGGAGCCAGCGCGCCGGTGTCGGTGTCGCGCGCCAGGCGCGTGATCGTGCCCGCGCGTTGGTTGGCCACGAACAGCGAGGTCTCCTCGGGGTCCAGGGCGAAGTGCCGGGGCCAGTTGCCGCCGGTGGGCGTGACGGCCCTGAACACCAGCGAACCGTTCTCGACGCCGAAGGTGGCGATGGTGTCGTCGCCGCGGTTGGAGGCGTAGACGAACTGGCCGTCCCGGGACATCGCGATCTCGGCGGGGAAGTTCTCGCCGGTCGCCTCGGGCGCGCGGCTGCTGATGACCTGCCCGGCGGTCAGCGCGCCGGCCCCGGGGTCCCAGGCGAGCACGGTGATCGTGGAGTTCAGCTCGGCCAGCAGGTAGGCGGTGGTGCCCTCGAACACCAGGTGCCGGGGTCCGGTGCCCGCGGGCAGCCGGAGCTGCTGGTGCTGGGTGAGCTTCCCGGCGTCGAAGGCGTGGACGAACACCGAGTCGGAGCCGAGGTCGACGGTCACAACCCACTTCCCGCTGGGGTCGACGACGACCTGGTGCGCGTGCGGCTCAGCCCCGGGGTGCTTCACCAGGCAGGTGTGCTCGCCGATGCTCCCGTCGGGGTTGCGCCGGTGCACCGCCACGGTGCCGTCCCCGTAGTGGGCGGTGAGCAGGAACTCCCCGCTCGGGTGCACCGACAGGTGGGTCGGCGAGCTCCCACCGCTGGGCGCGGTGTTGATCACTTCGGGTGCGTGGGTGCTGACGTCGATCGCGGTGATCGAGCCCTGCTGCTGCTCGTTGGTCACGTACAGGGACGTGTGGTCGGGCGACCAGGCGAAGAACGAGGCGTCGGAGATCCCGTCGAGGGTGCCGGAGGGGGCGAGCGCCCCGCTCATGTCGCGCATCGCGATGTCCACGCCTCGGCCGGCGGGCTGCGAGCTGGTGTAGCTGCCGATGAACGTCATCAGGCCCTCGCGAGCCCGGTGCAACTGGTGCGGCGCGGCCGCGCCCTGCCTGCCTGCGGCGGTGGCGCAGCCGACGGTCGCTCCGGCAATGCTCAGAGCTCCGACCGCGCTCAAGAAACCACGACGCGAAAACGAGCTGTCACCCACGACGTTCTCCCAGCTAGTGGACACGGCAGAAGCGAAGTCTGTCGCAGTGGCCACAGGTGGACTAGACCAGAACGGCCTAACCGACCGCCGCCATAGGCGCTAAGCCCCGAAACGGTTCACCACCCGTGGCGATTTCGCGAAATCGCCTCCCGGGGACCGAAGACGGGTGCGCTCTCACGCGACCATGAGCGAGATGCCGGCCGCCATGCCGAAGGCCACCAGCGACAGCAGCGTCTCCAGGACGGTCCAGGTCTTGAGCATGTCGCTCACGGGAATCCCGAAGTACCGCGAGATGATCCAGAACCCGCCGTCGTTGACGTGCGAGGCGATGATCGAACCGGCGGCGATCGCGACCGCGATCAGCGCGAGCTGGGCCTGCGACAGCCCGGCCGAACCGACCAGCGGAGCCACGATCCCACCGGTGGTCACGATCGCCACGGTCGCCGATCCCTGGGCGATCCGCAGTCCGCTGCTGATCACGTAGGCCGACACGATCATCGGCAACCCCACGCCCTGCAACGACCCGGCCAAGGCGTCCCCGACGCCCGTCTCCGCGAGCACCTTGCCGAAGAAGCCGCCCGCGCCGACGACCAGCAGCAGCATGCCCAGCGGGCGCAGCGCACCGCTGGTCAGCTCGGACAGGTCCCGCCCGGTCATCCCGCGCCGGGTTCCGAGCAACCAGAACGACAGCAGGACGGCGATCGTCAACGCCACGGTCGGGTTCCCGAGGAACGTCAGCACCGACAGCGCGCCGCTGCCCTCGGGCAACGTGATGCTGCCGAAGGTGGCGCCGAGGATCAGCACCATCGGTAAGCCGATGATCAGCGCGACCACGCCGAGCGACGGATCGCGCTGGCCCTCGCGCTTGGCGGCGAGCTCGTCGGCGGTGGCGAGCATGTCGGCGGGCACCGGAAGGGTGATCCGCTTGCCGATCCACACCGGGTAGAGCAGACCGGCCACCACGAACGCCGGGAGCCCGCAGGCCAACCCCATCAGGATGATCCACCCGAGGTCCACGCCCAGCAGCCCCGCGGCCACGACCGGCCCGGGGTGCGGCGGCAGGAACGCGTGGGTCATCGACAGCCCGGCCACCAGCGGCAGGCAGTACAGCAGGATCGAGCGCTTGCCCTGCCGTGCCACCACGTAGACCAGCGGTGCGAGCACGAAGATGCCGATGTCGAAGAACACCGGGATCCCGAAGATCAGCCCGGACAGCCCCATCGCCAGCGGAGCCCGGTCCTCCCCGAACGCCCCGAGGAGCTTCCGGGTCAGCAGCTGCGCGCCACCCGATGCCTCCAGCATGGAGCCGAGGATGGTGCCGAGGCCGATGATGGCGGTGATGTGCCCGAGGATGCTGGCGAAACCGCCTTCGAGCAGGGAGTCGCTGCTCTTCTGCGCGGTGCCGACGATGTCCTCCACGGGAAGCCCGGCGGCCAGCGCGATGAGCAGCCCGGTGACCAGCAACGCGATGAACGGTTCGATCCGGAATCGGATGATCATCACCAGCAGCACCGCGATCCCGGCGGCGCACAACGTGAGCAGGCCGGACGTCTCGTGCTGCAACCAGTTCAAGAACACGTGGCCTCCTGGGCATCCTTCGGCGATTGCTTCGCGTGGCGGTGCGGGTAGCGGAAGAGCTCGAGCGGCTTCGCGGTCTCCGAGCGCCACGACTTGTGCGTGCCGGTGCACGGCGTCGCGGCGTGCTCGCCGCGAAGCCGCTGGAGAACCCGCGGCGGTGCGAGCCGAGTCCCACACCTGGAACGGCTGCTCCTGCTCCGCCGCATCTCTCGACGGCTCCTAGCGGTTCTTGCGCAGCGCGCGTCCGGGGAGGGCGTCGGTGCGGTTGCCGTCGTCGATCGCCGGAACGCCGTTGACCAGCACGTGCGGGATGCCGACGGCCTGCTGCCGGGGCTCGTCGAAGGTCGCGGTGTCGCGGACGGTGTCGGGATCGAACAGCACCAGGTCGGCGACGTGGCCTTCCCGGATCCGTCCTCGGTCGGTGAGTCCGAGCCGGTCGGCGGGGCGCGAGGTCATGTTCCGCACGCACTCCTCAAGTCCCAGCACGCCGAGTTCGCGCACGTAGTGGCCGAGGTAGCGGGGGAAGGTGCCCCAAGCGCGCGGGTGCGGGCGCGCGCCGACCAGCAACCCGTCGCTGCCCGCGGTGTGGGTGCGGTGGCGCATGATGGCTCGCACGTTGTCCTCGTGACCGACGTGCATCAGGCAGGACGCGCCCAGCCGCTCGCTGATGAGCACGTCGAAGTAGAACTCGGTCGGCTGCGCCCCGGCGGCCAGCGCCGATTCGGCGACGCTGCGACCCACCAGGTGGGCGTTGTCCGGTTCGCGGACGCCGTTGATCTCGATGGTGTCCCACTCGACCGGAACGCCGTGGCAGCCGTCGGAGCCCTCCACCTCTAGCTCCCGGCGAACCCGTTGCCGCAGCGCGGGATCCCGCAACCGCTCCAGGGTCGCGGTGACGCCGCCCGCCATCGCCCAGCTCGGCAGCAGCGCGTGCAGCGAGGTGTTGCCCGGCAGGTACGGGTAGGTGTCGAGGGTGATGTCGCAGCCGTCGTCGAGCGCCGCGTCGAGCATCGCCAGCAGTTCGCCGGCCCTTCCGGCGTTGACGCCGAAGTTCATCGTCGCGTGCGCCAGGTGCAGCGGGCACCCCGAGGTCCGGCTCACCTCGATCATCTCTTCGTAGGCGGCGAGCGCACCGGCGCCGTAGCTGCGGTGGTGCGGGCTGTAGTAGCCACCGTGTGAGGCCACCACCTCGCACAACGCGGCCAGCTCGGCGGTGTCGGCGTACATCCCGGGTGTGTAGGTCAGCCCGGACGACATGCCGAAAGCGCCTTCGGCCAACGATTCGGCGAGGACCTCGCGCATCCGGTTCAGCTCGTCCTCGGTGACCGGCCGGTCGTCGTAGCCCGCGCACAGCAGGCGCAGCGTGCCCTGCGGGACGAGGTAGGCGGCGTTGGTGGCGATGCCGGTGTCGAGCCGGTCGAGGTACTCGGCGACGCTGCGCCAGTTCCACTCGAAACCCGGCGGATCGTCGTTCCAGCCGGCCAGCTGCGCGCGCAGGGTCACCAGCGCGTCGTCGTCGACCGGGGCGTAGGACAGCCCGTCCTGGCCGATGACTTCCAGCGTGACGCCCTGGGAGACCTTCGCGGTGTGGGCCGGTTCGGCCAGCAGCTGCAGGTCCGAATGCGCGTGCATGTCCACGAACCCGGGTGCCAGCACGAGCCCGTCGGCGTCGATGCGCCGGCGTCCGCTCAGCGTTCCCGCGTCGGCGATCTCGGCGATGCGTCCTTGGTCGACTCCGACGTCGGCGAGGAACCCCGGGCCGCCGTCGCCGTCGACGACTCGCGCGCCGCGATAGACGATGTCCATGAGTGGGGGTCGTTCCTCCGATCACTCCGGGCGGTTGGTCTGCACCGGGTGATCGAATGGTAAGTACCATTCTCGGTGGAAGCAATGAAGATCGGCTGCGTACCGAAATCCCGCTTCACGACGCCGACATCCGTGGAAGGACACCGACATGAGCAGGACCGTGGTGAGCACCGACGCCGCACCGAAGCCGCCGGCGAACATCCCGCTGTCGCAGGGCGTGCGCAAGGGCAACATCCTGCAGGTCTCCGGTCAGACCGCGGTCGACCCGGCGACCGGCAAGGTCGTCGAGGGCGGTGTCGCCGAGCAGACCGAGCAGTGCCTGCGCAACGTCATCGCGATCATCGAGGCCGAAGGCGGATCGCTGCAGGACGTGCTGATGCTGCGCGTGTACCTCACCGACACCTCGCAGTTCGCCGAGATGAACGAGGTCTACGCCCGCGTCGTCGGCGAGCCCTTCCCGGCTCGCACGACCGTCTACGTCGGCCTCCCGGCCGGCCTGCTGTGCGAGATCGACGCCCTCGCAGTCCTGGACTGACCTGAAGCGGGTGGCGGTTGCCACCGTGACCGCCACCCGCTGAGTCCTCAGAAGTAGGTGCGCACCAGGTCGGTGACGTGCTCGCCGTCGACCACCGGGATCAGCGACCACTTGTCGAAGACCGTGCAGGGGTGGGACAGGCCGAAGCCGATCCAGTCGCCGACGCGCACCTCGGCCCCGGTGAGCCTGAGGAACGCGTGCTGATCCGCCAGGCCCGACACGTGGCAGGAACCGTCGGCGAGCTCGCGGATCTCGCCGTCCGCCCCCCCGATCACCTGCGGTTCCGGCAGTCCCTGGTCGAACGAGACGTCGCGGCGTCCCATCGTCAGCAGCGCCAGGTCGGCTTCTGGGTGCGACACGACCTGCGCCCAGACCCGCATCGCCGGCCGGAACGGCGACTCGGCACCGGCCAGCCGGTGCCGGCGGCCGAACGGCGAGCGCACCCGGTAGAAGCCGTCGTCGTGCAGCAGGTACCCGCCGCTGCGCAGCACCGGCACCACCGGCAGTGCCTCCGGCCACGGTCGGGTCAGCGCCTCGGCGACCTGGTCGAAGTAGGCGCTGCCGCCCGCGCTGACGATGACCTCGTCCAGCCCGTCGAAGTAGCCTGCCTCGGCGAATTCCAGGACCAGGGAGCGGAATTCGTTGAGGTAGTCGTCGATGGCCGACAGCGAGGACTCCTCGATGTCGTGCGCCACCTCGCCCTCGTAGCCCGACACCCCGACCAGGCGCAGCCGGTGCTCGGCGGCCACCGCCGCAGCGACCGCTCGCGCCTGCGACACCGTGCGCGCGCCGGTCCGGCCGCCGGAGACGCCGAACTCCACCAGCACGTCCACCGGCCGCGTCCCGCCGTGCGCGGCCAGCGCGGACACCATCTGCTCGACCCCGCGCAGCGAATCCGCGTAGCAGCAGAACGAGAAGTCCGGGTCGGCGTCGAGCTCGGCGGACAGCCAGGTCAGGCCCTGCGGGTCGACGAGCTCGTTGGCGAGCAGGATCCGCTGGACGCCGAACGCCCGGTACACGCGCAGCTGACTGATGTTGGCCGCGGTGATGCCCCACGCGCCGTGCTCCAGCTGCCGCTCGAAGAGCCGTGGCGCCATCGTGGTCTTGCCGTGCGGAGCGATCCGCAAGCCGTGCTCGTCGCACCAAGCGGCCATGGTGCGCAGGTTGTGCTCCAACGCGGTGTCGTCGAGGGTCAGCAGCGGACCGGTGAAACCGGCTTCCCACAGCGTCGGCCTCATGGCCAGGAACTCTCCGGCGGTCTTGCCGGACGCGTTCGGCGGCATGCCCTTGAACCGCCAGTCGATGGTCTCCTCGCGCAACGCGCGGATCGCTTCGGTGTTGATCCCTGCTGCGGGCACTGCCGACCTCCTGTTGCGCTTGTTGCAACGAATGTTGCGCGAAGAACGACTCAGGTGTGTAGCATTGCCCGCTTCGTCGAGTCAACGATGATCGGAGACGCCGGTGAGTCAGAGCTTGGAGCGCGGACTCGCCGCGCTCACCGCACTGGCCGAGGGGCCGCAAACGCTCGACGGTCTCGCCCAGCGGCTCGGCGTGCACAAGACGACGGCGATGCGCCTGCTGCGCACGCTGGAGACCGATCGCTTCGTCCGCCGCGAGGACCTGCACCGCTACCGGCTGGGCAGCGCCGTGTTCGCGCTCGCCCACCAGGCGCTGGACGACCTGGACGCCCGCGACGTCGCCCGTCCGTTCCTCGACGCGCTGGGGGAGCGCACCGGGCACACGATCCACCTGGCGACCCTCGACGAGGACCAAGTCGTCTACGTCGACAAGGTCGACAGCGTCCACGCGGTCCGGATGTACTCCCGCATCGGCCGACGAGCCCCGCTGCACTGCACGGCGGTGGGCAAGGTCCTGGTCGCCGACCTCTCGCAGCAGCGCCGCGAACGCCTGGCGCAGCGGATCGCCTACCCGAAGCTGACCGCGAACACCATCGACTCGGCCGAGCGCTACCTGGCGGAGCTGGAGCGCGTCCGCGCGCAGGGGTACTCGGTGGACCGCAGCGAGCACGAGGAGTTCACCCACTGCATCGCTGCGCCGGTGCGCAACCACCGCGGGGATGCCGTGGCGGCGATGTCGATCTCAGTGCCGAAGGTGCTGCTCTCCTGGGAGGGCCTGCTCGGCTGGCTCCCGGATCTCCGCCGAACGGCTGCGGAGATCTCCCGGGAGCTGGGCAACCGTCAGTAGACGGGGCCGGTGTACTTCTCGCCCGGTCCCTGACCCGGGGCGTCCGGGTGGGCGGAGTGCTCGCGGAAGGCGCGCTGCAGGGACTGCAGTCCCTCGCGCAGCGGACCGGCGTGCGGTCCGAGGTACTCGACCGAGGCGGTGATCAGGCCGGCCAGTCCGGTGATCAGCCTGCGGGCCTCGTCCAGGTCGCGCACCGGGGTGGCCTCGGGGTCGTCGTCAGCGAGCCCGAGCTTCTCCGCGGCGGCGGACATGAGCATCACCGCAGCGCGGCTGATGACCTCGACGCTGGGAACATCGGAGAGCTCGCGTACGTTGAGCTCCACATCCGCGTCGTGTGCCGGTTCACCGGCACCGGTCGTGTCGTTCGTGGGAGTGGTTGGCTGCGGTTCGCTCACGCCTGCTACCCTGACACGCACGACCAGCCCCCGCTGCGGCGGGGGCGGCAAAGTGGAGCCCCGCTCCCACCCGAGCAGCCGCTGAGGCCGCCGGGTTCCGGTCCTGCCGATGTCCTGCGTGGCGTCGGCGGTGCGAACGGTATCGGCTGATACCGGTTCGATCGGTTTGGAGTCAGGGTCCCGCGGTATCCGCACGAGCGGAAGCCAGCGGGACCTTCGCATTCCGGGGTGAGCTCTACACGCCGTGGTGTGCAGTACACACAGCCATCGAACCGAGGAGGCCCCATCAGCTCCGAGACGCGCATCAATGACCGCATCCGGGTTCCGGAAGTCCGACTCGTCGGGCCCAACGGTGAGCAGGTCGGGATCGTCCGCATCGAGGACGCCCTGCGCCTGGCCCAGGAAGCGGATCTGGACCTTGTCGAGGTCGCCCCGCAGGCGCGCCCGCCGGTCTGCAAGCTCATGGACTACGGCAAGTTCAAGTACGAGAGCGCGCAGAAGGCTCGCGAATCGCGTCGCAACCAGCAGCAGACCGTCATCAAGGAGCAGAAGCTCCGGCCGAAGATCGACCCGCACGACTACGAGACGAAGAAGGGCCACGTGTCCCGCTTCCTCGGTCAGGGTCACAAGGTCAAGGTGACGATCATGTTCCGCGGTCGCGAGCAGTCGCGGCCCGAGTTGGGCTTCCGCCTGTTGCAGCGACTGGCCGATGATGTTTCCGAGCTCGGGTTCATCGAAGCGACCCCGAAGCAGGACGGTCGGAACATGATCATGGTTCTGGCGCCGCACAAGACCAACAAGACCAAGCCCAAGGCCAACGCGTAGTCGTACGCCGCCGCCAGGGCTCGTGATGTGAGGCCGGGTCGGGACGCTGGCCGCGCCCCCACCCGGCTCCAGTACGAAACGAGGACGGAAGATGCCGAAGAACAAGACCCACAAGGGCACCTCGAAGCGCTTCAAGGTGACTGGTTCGGGCAAGCTGCGGCGCGAGCAGGCCGGTCGCCGGCACATCCTGGAGAAGAAGTCCAGCCGTGTCACCCGTCGCCTCGAAGGCACCGAAGCGGTCGCCAAGGCCGACGTCAAGCGCATCAACAAGCTGCTGGGTCGCTGACGCCGCCTTCCCCGCTGCGCCCTGAGGGAGCAGCAGTCCGGCATCGCAAGCCATCCAGCCACCCGCATTGGGCGGTCAATCCGCCGCCCCTGATGAGATAACAGGACGGACCCCGTGGCACGCGTCAAGCGGGCGGTCAACGCCCAGAAGAAGCGCCGCACAGTTCTCGAGTCGGCACGCGGTTACCGCGGTCAGCGCTCCCGGCTGTACCGCAAGGCCAAGGAGCAGATGCTCCACTCGATGACCTACTCCTACCGGGACCGCCGCGCTCGCAAGGGCGAGTTCCGGAAGCTGTGGATCACCCGCATCAACGCCGCGACCCGGCAGCACGGCCTGAGCTACAACAAGTTCGTGCAGGGCCTGAAGGCCGCTGAGGTCGAGGTCGACCGCAAGATCCTGGCGGAGCTCGCCGTCAACGACCCGCAGGCCTTCGAGGCGCTGGTCGACGTGGCGCGCAAGAACCTGCCGGAGAGTGCGGCCTGATCGCCGAGAGCACTTCCGATTCGCGACCCGGGACACCGCTCACCGAGCGATCGTCCCGGGTCGCGGTCGCTCGTAAGCTCACCCGCCGCGCAGGTCGGGAGAAGGCCGGCGCGTTCCTCGCCGAGGGCGCGCAGGCCGTGGGCGAGGCGCTGACCGCGCACGCCGACGACCGGCTGCGGGTGCGGGAACTGTTCGTCACCGAGCAGCCGCGACACGCCGAGCTCGCCGAGCGGGCGGTCCTGGCGGGTGTACCGGTGCGCGAGGTGACCGACAAGGCCGCCGCGTCGCTGTCTGAGACGGTCACCCCGCAGGGCGTCGTGGCGGTGTGCGACCTGCCGCGCACCGATCCGGTCGCCGCCCTGGCGCATCGGCCGAAGCTGGTCGCGGTGCTGGTCGGCATCGCCGACCCGGGCAACGCCGGGACCGTGGTGCGCGTGTCCGACGCGGCCGGGGCCGGTGCGGTGCTGTTCGCCGGTGACACCGTCGACGCCTACAACGGCAAGGCGGTGCGCGCTTCGACGGGCAGCCTGTTCCACCTGCCGATCGCTCGTGATCGCGATGTCAGCGCGGTGCTGGCGGCGTGCCGGGACGCCGGGCTGCGGCTGGTCGGCGCCGACGGCCACGCCGCCGGCGACCTCGACACAGCCGACCGCGCGGGCGAGCTCGCCGAGCCGACCGCGTGGGTATTCGGCAGCGAGGCCCACGGCCTGCGCGACGAGGTCAAAGCCCAGCTGGACACGACGCTGCGAGTGCCGCTCCACGGTCAGGCCGAGAGCCTGAACCTGGCCACGGCCGCCGCCGTCTGCCTCTACGCTTCGGCGCGTGCGCAGCACCGCTGAGCTCGGGCGGGTCGGATCACCGCGAAACGCCGTGGACGCCGTCGCATAGAATCGCCCATGTCAGCTTGCGGCTTCGCACCGAAGAGTCGTATGCAACCTCAGCAGGTTCGCAAGCCCAGCCACCTGGCAGAACAGGGACCTGGGCGATGATGCCTGTGGGATCAACGGGAGTCACGCACTAACGATGTCTGGAGCCAACGACTCGTACGACCCGAAAGAGGTCGCCGCGCTGTCGCCGGAGACGCTGGACGCCGCGGTCGACGAGGCCAAGACGGCCTTCGCAGCCGCCGCCGATCTGGACGAGCTGGCGTCGGTCAAGCCCGCTCACCTCGGTGACCGCTCGCCGCTGCTGACCGCGCGCCGCGAGATCGGAGCGCTGCCCCCCAAGGCGCGTTCCGAGGCGGGCAAGCGCGTCAACCAGGCCCGCGAGTCCATCCAGGGCGCCTTCGACGAGCGCCGCGCCGCGCTGGAGGCCGAGCGCGACGAGCGAGTGCTCCGCGAGGAGTCCGTCGACGTGACGCTGCCGTGGGACCGCGTGCCCACCGGCGCCCGGCACCCGATCACGCAGCTCGCCGAGCAGATCGAGGACACCTTCGTGGCCATGGGCTGGGAGGTCGCCGAAGGCCCCGAGCTGGAGGCCGAGTGGTTCAACTTCGACGCGTTGAACTTCGGCAAGGACCACCCGGCGCGGACCATGCAGGACACCTTCTACATCGCGCCGGAGGACTCCGGCCTGGTGCTGCGCACGCACACCTCGCCGTCGCAGGTCCGGGCGCTGCTCGACCGCGAGCTGCCGGTGTACGTGGTCTGCCCGGGGCGCACCTTCCGCACCGATGAGCTCGACGCCACCCACACCCCGGTGTTCAGCCAGGTCGAGGGCCTGGCGGTGGACAAGGGCCTGACGATGGCGCACCTGAAGGGCACCCTGGACGCCTTCGCGCGCTCCATGTTCGGCCCGGAGTCCACGACCCGGTTGCGGCCGTCGTACTTCCCGTTCACCGAGCCGTCGGCCGAGATGGACATCTGGTTCCCGGAGAAGAAGGGCGGCGCAGGCTGGGTCGAGTGGGGTGGCTGCGGCATGGTCAACCCCAACGTGCTGCGCGCCTGCGGTGTGGACCCCGAGGTCTACACCGGCTTCGCCTTCGGCATGGGGATCGAGCGGACCCTGATGTTCCGCAACGGCATCCCCGACATGCGCGACATGGTCGAAGGCGACGTCCGCTTCACAGAGCCATTCGGCATCTAGCCACCCATCACGACCGCCCCCGACATCACTTACCTGAACGAGAGAAGGGCCTGACCAAGTGCGGATTCCGGTTTCCTGGCTGGCCGAGCACCTTGAGCTGCCCGAGGAGACGACCGCGGAGACGCTGGCAGAGGCGTTCATCCGGATCGGGTTGGAGGTCGAGGAGGTCGAGCACCTGACGCAGGTGCGCGGCCCGCTCGTGGCCGGCCGAGTCGCCGAGATCGAAGAACTCACCGAGTTCAAGAAGCCGATCCGGTACTGCAAGGTCGAGATCGGCGTCGACGAAGCGAGTGGCGAGCAGAAGCTGCAGAACATCATCTGCGGTGCCCGCAACTTCTCCGAGGGCGACCTGGTCGTCGTCGCGCTGCCCGGCACGGTGCTGCCCGGTGACTTCGAGATCAGCTCCCGCAAGACCTACGGCAAGCTCAGCGAGGGCATGATCTGCTCCGCCAAGGAGCTGGGCCTCGGCGAGGACCACGACGGCATCCTGGTGCTGCCGCCCGGTTCGGCCGACCCCGGTGACGACGCGGTGCAGCTCGTCGGTCTCGACGACTCGATCATCGAGCTGGCCATCACGCCCGACCGCGGCTACTGCTTCTCGGTGCGCGGGTTGGCCCGCGAGCTGTCCAACGCGCTGGACGTGCCGTTCGGCGACCCGGGCACCCGCCCGGTCCCGGAGGACGACAAGCCCTCGCGCGGCGTGGAGCTGCGGGACGCGCAGGCGTGCTCGCGGTTCGTCCTGCGCCGGGTCACCGGTGTGGACCCGACGGCGCCGAGCCCGTGGTGGATGCGCCGCCGCCTCGCGCTGGCGGGAATCCGCTCGATCTCGTTGTCGGTGGACGTCACCAACTACGTGATGCTGGAGCTGGGTCAGCCGCTGCACGCCTTCGACACCACCAAGGTGACCGGTGACCTGGTGGTCCGCCACGCCGAGAGCGGCGAGAAGCTGACCACTCTGGACGGTCAGGTCCGCGCGCTCGACGCCGACGACATCGTGATCGCCGACGACTCCGGTGTGGTGTCGCTGGCCGGTGTCATGGGTGGCGAGAGCACCGAGATCGGTGACGGCACGCACGACGTGCTGATCGAGGCGGCGAACTGGGACCCGGCGAACATCGCCCGCAGCATCCGCCGCCACAAGCTGCCGAGCGAGGCGGGCAAGCGCTTCGAGCGCACGGTGGACCCGGCGGTGGCGCCGGTGGCCGCAGAGCTCGCCGCGCAGCTGCTGGTCCGCTACGGCGACGGCATGATCGCGCCGGGCCGCACCGACGTGGGTGAGCCGAAGGCCCCGGCTGCGGTGACGATGCCGCTGGCGCTGCCGGACAAGGTCGCCGGTGTCCTCTACGAGCGCGGTGTGACCGCGCGTCGGCTGACCCAGATCGGCTGCAAGATCGACCTGAGCACCTCCGACGAGGGCGTCGGGCTGATCACCGCGACGCCGCCGTCCTGGCGACCGGACCTGACGCAGCCGTTCGACCTGGTCGAGGAGGTGCTGCGGCTGGAGGGCTACCACACGATCCCGTCGGTGCTGCCCTCCGCGCCGCCCGGTCGCGGCCTGTCGGCGGCGCAGCGCCGCAAGCGCGCGGTGTCGCGAGCCCTGGCCGGTGCCGGCCACATCGAGGTGCTGCCCTTCCCGTTCACCGGCAACGAGATGCTCGACGCCTTCGGCCTCGCCGAGGACGACGAGCGTCGGCGCACGGTGAGCGTGCTCAACGCGCTGGAGAGCGACAAGTCGCAGCTGACCACGACACTGCTGACGGGCCTGCTGGACACCTTGCAGCGCAACGTCGCCCGAGGTCACCGCGACGTCGCGCTGTTCCACATCGGACAGATCAGCCAGCCGTCGGCGGACCAGCCCGCGGTGCCGGAGGTCGGTGTCGACGCCCGTCCCACCGACGAGCAGATCGCCGGGCTGCTGGCGGCCCTGCCCGCGCAGCCCACGCGGGTCGCGACGGTGCTGGCCGGTCAGCGCGAGCAGGCCGGCTGGTGGGGCAAGGGCCGCGCCGCCAACTGGGCGGACGCGATCCAGGCGGCTCGCGTGGTGGCTTCGGCCGCCGGTGTCGAGCTGACGGTCCGCAACGCCGAGTACGCCCCGTGGCACCCGGGCCGCTGCGCCGAGCTGCTGGTCGGCGAGACGGTCGTGGGACACGCCGGTGAGCTGCACCCGAAGGTCGTCGAGACCCTGGGCCTGCCCAAGCGCACCAGCGCTATGGAGCTCGACCTCGACGCGCTGCCGCTCGTCGAGCGCCGCGCGGCCCCGGCCATCTCGGCCTACCCGCCGGTGCTGATGGACGTGGCGCTGGTCGTCGACTCGTCGACGGCGTCCTCCGACGTGGTCGAGGCGGTCCGCGCCGGCGGCGGCGAGCTGCTGGAGGACGTCCGCCTCTTCGACGTCTACACCGGCGAGCAGCTCGACGAGGGCAAGAAGTCGCTGGCCCTGGCCCTGCGCTTCCGAGCCCCCGACCGCACCCTCAAGCAGGAGGAAGCCACCGAGGCCCGGGACGCAGCGGTCAGGGCCGCAGCAGACCGCCTCGGAGCCACCCTCCGCGCCTGAGATCTCGCCAGCACGGCCCCGCCCGGACATCCGGGCGGGGCCGTGCTGCGTTGCGCGCCCGCGAAGTGATCGAAGCCGCCTCCGGACGGGCGGCGAGCTGCCACGATGGGTGAGTGGCCGACGTCGGAGGGGCTCGGAGCCTGCAAGAGATCATCAGGTCCCGGCAAAGCGATGACTTCATCGGAAGACGGCGGCAGCGCGACGGTTTCCGCGCCAATTTGAACCTCGAAGCCACGGATCCGGCGCGCAAGTTCATCTTCGCGTTGCACGGTCAAGCCGGGATCGGGAAGACCTACCTCCTGCGGCAGCTGCGCGGAATAGCTCTGCTGGACGGTGCGCTGGTCGCGGTCACTGACGAGCACGAGCCCGATCTCGTCGCGTTGATGGCCGCGATCTCCCAGCAGCTCGCTGGCCAGGGCGGTGAAACCCGCGGCTTCACGCAGCGCTTCACCGAGTACAGGCAGAGGCGCGACGAGGTGCTGGCCGATCCGAAGTCGCCGTCGGCCGCGCGCGAACTGCTCACTACTGGAGCCTTCCGCGTCGCGTTCAGCGCTGCTCGCTCTGTCGCGGGGCTGGGCGTGCTCGCAGATGCGGTGACTCCGGAAGAAGCCAAGGCGTGGTTGGACGAGGCGCGGTCGTTCTTCGCCGGGAAGTTCCGCGACTACGCCGACGTGGAACTGCTGCTCTCGCCGGTCGGTGAGCTGGCCCCGTTGTTCGTCGACGACTTGCGACGGCTCGCCCAGCACCGTCAGGTCGTGCTGCTGTTTGACAACTTTGAGCGCACGTCTGAACTGGTGGAACCGTGGTTGCTGCGGCTTCTGGAAGGGCATTTCGGCGAGTTGCCGACGACGTTGCTGCTCTGCATCGCTGGTCAGCATCCGTTGGACGTGAACAGATGGGGCGAGTACTCGGGAATCAGCGTGAACTGGCGACTGGATCCCTTCACCGCGGAGGAGGCGCGTGCTCTGCTGCGGCGAAAGGGAGTCGCGGACGAGGGCGTGGCGGAGTTGGTCTTGGAGCTCTCGGGACGGCTGCCGCTGCTGGTCGCCGCGCTCGCCGATGGGAACGGTGAAGTGCGGGATCCCAGCGGCCTGGCAGTGGAGCGCTTCTTGCGGTGGGAGCAGGACCCGGCGCGTCGTACCGATGTCCTGCTCGCGGCCTTGCCGAGAGTGCTGGACGAGGACGTCCTGGAAGTCCTGGTGGGGGAGCGCGCAGCGGAGTTGTTCGACTGGCTGCGCGAACTCGCCTTCGTGAGAGAGGGACGAGGCCGGCTGAGCTACCACGACGTCGTGCGAGCACCGATGGTCCGCCACGGTCGAGGACGGGCGCCGGGCCGGTTCGTGTTCCTGCACGACCGGCTGTACGTGCACTACCGAGACCGCCGACGTGCGCTCGGGTGGACCGGCCAGGACGGTTGGTCTGACGAGGAGTGGCGCCGGCTGCTGTTCGAGGAGCTGTACCACCGGCTGTGCGCTTCCTCGCGCCAAACCTTGCACCTGGTGATGAGAGCGGGAGCCGAGGCGTGCACCGCAGGTAGCGCGCAGGTCCGGCGGTGGCTCGACGTGCTCGAGCAAGCGGGTCGGGACTCGGCCAATGGCGCGATCTTGGAGCACATGCGGAACCTGGAGCGGATCTGGGTGAGCGATCCGGCGCCGGAAGCCCTCCGGACGAGGATCCTCGACCTCGCGGTGATGCTGGCACCCGCGTCGGTGAGCCAGACGGTCGGACCGGGTTCGACCAGCCTGGTCCAGGCGAGCGACATCGAAGGCGGCATCACCTTCACCGCCCGACGTGACGAGCCTGGTGGCGGTTCGGGGCAAGCCGATGCCGGACAAGTCCGCGACGACGGGAGCGAACCCCACTACCTGGTGGACGGCGACGCCACGTGGGGCGACGACGACTTCCGCATCGCTCCGCCGGTATTCGGGGAGTGAGTCAGTTGCTGCGGGGGAGGTGCTTGGTGGTGAAGGCTTCGGCGGTGAGGCCCATGATGACGAGGTGGAGCATCCCGTCGGAGAGGGAGTCCGGTTCGCTGCTGCGGCCTTCCTCGCGGAAGCCGAGCTTGTTGTGCAGCGCGAGCGAGGCGACGTTCTCCTGGTAGATGCCGACCTGGCACTTGCGGAACTTGCGGCGACCGAACATGACTGCGAGCAGCGTGATGATCGCGTCGTCGGCGTAGCCGTGGCGCCGGTGCATCGGACCGATGCCGACGCCGTAGCTGAACACGCCCGGTTCGTCGGCCTGGCTGGTGCACATCGAGCCGACGAGCACCTGGTCCCGGCGGGTTTCGATGGCGAGCTGGAAGTCGTCGGGCGAATCCGGGTGGTTCGCGCGGTGCGCGGCCCAGTGCCGGTAGCCGTCGGTCTGAACGTGCGGAGCGCGCGTGGGGTCCTGGTCGAAACCGGCCAGGATGCGTCTGTCCGCAGCGGCGACGCGACGTAACAGCACCTGCCGCCCGACCCAGGACGACGTCGTGATCGGCGCCGGGCCGTGGCAGGCCCCCAGGTTCGGGTGCGGCGGGATCATCGTCATCGAACTTGATGATGCCCTCCCGGACCGGCCGAATCCACAGGGGGGTCCACGTCGTGTGACCTTGTGCAAGCGCTGTGAAACTTCGATGACCCGGGAGTTACCCGGCGTCAACGCGAGAGCCGAAAACGTCGCCGTTCGGGGTGATTCCGCGGCGTTGGCGGGCTCGGATGATCGCGATCGGTCAGCGGTCGATGTTGCGGAGGGCTTCGCGTCGGGAGAGCGGGGAGAGGTCGTGGTCCTCGACGAACTCGCGGACCCAGCCGGGGGCGGTCTTCGCGTGCTCCCGCAGCGCCCAGCCGATCGCCTTGCGGAGGAAGAAGTCCTGATCGGCGAGGTTCGACTCCATGCTCCGCCTCAGCAGCTCGACGTCGGTGCGCTCCTTGGCGCGGAGCTGGGCGATGATCGCCGTGCGGCGGCGCCAGCGGTCCTCGTCGGTGGACCAGCGCAGCAGCAGCGGGCGCACGACGTCCGGGTGGCTCAGCAGCAGCGGCCCGATCCGGCGGCTCGCCGTCTCGTCGACGAAGTCCCACCACGCTCCGGTGACCACGAACTCCTCGTAGAGCCCGAGCATCCCGGGTGTCCGCGAAGCGCGCTGCGCCCGATGTCCGGTGACCGACAGCGCGACGTACCGCTCCTCGCGGTAGGTGGCGTTGCGCCAGAGGGCTCGGGTGGTGTCGACGAGGTCTTCCTGCTCGGGGAACGGGAAGCGTCTGCAGAGCTCGTCGACGATCCCGACGCGCGAGGGCTTGCGTACGCCGAGGAAGGGCATCTCCGACTTCATGTACCGCTGCATCGCAGGAGCGTCCCGCGTCACGGCGCGCTCCTCGAGCAGCTCCAACACCGCCTCGTGAAACCCCGGTACCTCGCCCATCCAGATGATGCTGCCACCAGCACCCGACATGCACTTCCGGGCGAACGGGGGCGCGCATCGGGCGAGCTTCCTCACGACATCACCGATGAGGGGCAGGCGTGACGTGGGAAACTGAGCTCGGCCCGGATTGTTGTTTGATTGATTTTGCATAGCAGTGCATAATCATCCGCATGACGGTGAGGGTTGCTGTAGCGGGTGCCAGTGGCTACGCGGGCGGAGAACTGCTCCGCCTGCTCCTGGCGCACCCCGAGGTCGAGATCGGCGCGCTGACGGCGGGAGGCAATGCTGGGAGCAAGCTCGGTCAGCACCACCCCAACCTGCTGCCCCTGGCCGACCGCGAGCTCACCGAAACCACCGCCGAGCAGCTGCGCGGCCACGACGTCGTGTTCCTCGCCCTGCCCCACGGCCACTCCGCGGCGATCGCCGCCGAGCTCGGCGAGGACGTCGTGGTCGTCGACTGCGGTGCCGACCACCGCCTCAACGACGCCGAGGACTGGACCCGCTGGTACGGCGGCGACCACCCCGGCACCTGGCCCTACGGCGTGCCCGAACTCCCGGGTGCGCGCGATCGGCTGCGCGGCAGCAAGCGCGTCGCCGTCGCCGGCTGCTTCCCGACCGTCTCGTCTCTGGCCGTCGTGCCCGCCCTGGCCGCGGGCATCGTCGAACCCGACGTCGTGGTCACCGCGGTCACCGGCACCTCCGGCGCGGGCCGGGCGCTCAAGCCGCACCTGCTCTCGGCCGAGGTCATGGGCTCGGCCAGCGTCTACGGCGTCGGCGGCGCCCACCGGCACACCCCGGAGATGATCCAGAACCTCAGCGGCGCGGCGGGGGAGAAGGCCAAGGTCACCTTCACGCCCGTGCTGGCCCCGATGGCGCGCGGCATCCTCGCCACCTGCTCGGCACCGCTGCGCGGTGGCGTCGGAACCGCGGCCGCCCGCAAGGTCTACCTCGACGCCTACGGCGACGAGCCGTTCGTCCACGTCGTGGCCGAGGGGACCTGGCCGCAGACCTCGGCGACGCTCGGTGCCAACACAGTGCACCTGCAGGTCACCGTCGATCCCGACGCCGGTCGGTTGATCATGGTCGGGGCCGGGGACAACCTCACCAAGGGCACCGCGGGCGGCGCCGTGCAGTGCATGAACCTCGCCCTCGGCCTTCCCGAGACCACCGGACTGCCCACCGCCGGCCTCGCGCCGTGAGTCCCGCCACCAGAACCGAGGAGAAGGAATGAGCGTGACCGGTCCCGCCGGTTTCCGGGCGGCGGGGGTCGCCGCAGGCATCAAGGCAGCGGGCGCGCGCGATCTCGCACTCGTGGTCAACGACGGTCCGCAGCAGTCGGCGGCAGGCGTGTTCACCACGAACAAGGTCAAAGCCGCGCCGGTGCTGTGGTCGCAGCAGGTGCTGCAGGAGCGCAAGCTGCGCGCGATCGTGCTCAACTCCGGTTGCGCCAACGCCTGCACCGGGCCGGGCGGCTTCCAGGACACCCACGCCACCGCGGAGAAGGTCGCCGACGTCCTCGGCGCCGGAGCGATCGAGGTCGCGGTCTGCTCGACCGGCCTGATCGGTGAGCGGCTGCCGATGGACGCGCTGCTTCCCGGTGTCGACACCGCCGCCAAGGCCCTCGAAGCAGGTGAGCAGTCCGGCCTGGACGCCGCGACCGCCGTGCTGACCACTGACAGCAAGGCCAAGCAGGCGCACCGCGCGCACGAGAACGGCTGGTCCATCGGTGGATTCGCCAAGGGCGCGGGCATGCTCGCACCGAACATGGCCACCATGCTCGCCGTCATCACCACGGACGTGATGATCAGCGGAGCCGACCTCGACGAAGCGCTGCGAGCGGCGACCCGGGTCACCTTCGACCGGCTCGACGTCGACGGCGGCACCTCCACCAACGACACCGTGCTCGTGATGGCCTCCGGTGCGTCAGGCGTCGAAGCCTCCCAGGAGGAGTTCAGCGCACTGCTCACCACCGCCTGCCAGGACCTGGTGCGCCAGCTGCAGGACGACGCCGAAGGCGCCACCAAGACCATCGACATCACCGTGCGCGGTGCTGTGAGCGAGAGCGACGCGGTAACCATCGGCCGGATCGTCGCCGAGGACAACCTGGTCAAGACCGCGATGTTCGGTTCCGACCCGAACTGGGGCCGCATCGCGATGGCGCTGGGCCGCGCGCAGGCCGAGATCGACGTGGACGAGGTCGAGATCGCCACCAACGGGGTCACGCTCTACGCCGACGGCGCCACCGCACGCGACCGCAGCGAGGCCGACCTGTCCGGGCGGCAGATCGAGATCGTCATCGATCTGCACCTCGGCGAGCACGCCGCCACGATCCTGTCCACCGACCTCTCCCACGACTACGTCGAAGAGAACAGCGCGTACTCCTCATGACCAGTGAAACCAGCGATCGGCTGGCCACCGCGGCCGAGAAGGCCAACGTCCTCGTCGAGGCCCTCCCGTGGTTGCAGCGCTTCAACGGCGCCACCGTGGTGATCAAGTACGGCGGCAACGCCATGATCGACGAGGAGCTCAAGGCCGCGTTCGCGCAGGACATGGTGTTCCTGCGCCTCGCGGGCCTGCGCCCGGTCGTGGTGCACGGCGGCGGTCCGCAGATCACCTCGATGCTCGACCGGCTCGGCATGGAGGGCGAGTTCCGCGGCGGGTTGCGCGTGACCTCGCCGGAGACGATGGACGTCGTCCGCATGGTGCTGTTCGGGCAGGTCGGGCGCGAGCTCGTCGGCCTGATCAACCAGCACGGGCCCTACGCGGTCGGCATGTCCGGAGAGGACGCGCGGCTGTTCACCGCCGCCCGTCGCACCGCCACCGTCGACGGTGAGGCGGTCGATGTCGGGCTGGTCGGCGACGTCGTCGACGTCAACCCCGACGCCGTGCTGGACCTGATCAACGCCGGCCGCATCCCGGTGGTGTCGACCGTGGCACCCGATGCCGACGGCGTGGTGCACAACGTCAACGCCGACACCGCCGCCGGTGCGCTGGCGGTCGCGCTGGGAGCCGAGAAGCTCGTGGTGCTCACCGACGTCGAAGGTCTCCACACCAACTGGCCGGACAAGTCGTCGCTGGTCAGCAGGCTCGACGTGGACCAGCTCGCGGAGCTGTTGCCGAACCTCGCCTCCGGGATGGTTCCGAAGATGGAAGCCTGCCTGCGCGCCGTGCGCGGGGGAGTGCCGCGCGCGCACGTCATCGACGGGCGGTTGGCGCATTCCGTCCTGCTCGAAGTCTTCACCAGTGCCGGAGTGGGAACCATGGTGTTCCCCGTCGAATCGGAGGACGCATGAGTGACGATTCCGCTTCTCACGCTCATGTCGGCCGACCGGGTGCGGGTGCCCCGCAAGAACACGGAGGACGCATGACCACCAACGCGACCGGGATGCAGCGCTGGCAGGCGTCCATGATGGACAACTACGGCACCCCGAAGTTGACCTTCGTCAGCGGTTCCGGTGCCGAGCTGACCGACGCCGACGGCAAGACCTACCTGGACTTCGTCAGCGGGATCGCCGTCAACGCCCTCGGCCACGCCCACCCCGCGATCGTTCAGGCGGTGTCCGAGCAGGTCGCCAAGCTGGGCCACGTCTCCAACCTCTACGTGCACGAGCTCGGCCTGACGTTGGCCGAGCGGCTGCTGGAGCTCGCCGGGGTGGCCGGACAGGGGCGCGTGCTGTTCTGCAACTCCGGTGCGGAGGCCAACGAGGCGGCGTTCAAGATCGCCCGGCTCACCGGACGTCCCAAGATCGTCGCCACCCGGGGCGGCTTCCACGGCCGCACCATGGGGGCGCTCGCGCTGACCGGGCAGCCCGCCAAGCAGGAGCCGTTCGCGCCGATGCCGGCCGGTGTCGTGCACGTGCCCTACGGCGACGTCGCAGCGCTGGAGTCCGAAGTGGACGACAGCACGGCCGCGGTGTTCCTGGAGCCGATCCAGGGGGAGAACGGCGTCGTCGTCCCGCCCGAGGGATACCTGCGCGCCGCCCGCGAGATCGCCTCCCGCAACGGCGCGCTGCTGGTCCTCGACGAGGTGCAGACCGGTATCGGCCGCACCGGCTCGTGGTTCGCCTTCCAGCGCGAAGGCGTCACACCCGATGTGATCACGCTGGCCAAGGGCCTCGGGGGCGGTCTGCCGATCGGCGCCTGCCTCGGCATCGGAAGCGCCGCCGACCTGCTGCACCCCGGCCAGCACGGCACTACGTTCGGCGGTAACCCGATCGTTTGCGCGGCGGCTCTGGCAGTGCTCGACACCATCGCCTCCGAAGGGCTGCTCGACCACGTCGAACAGGTCGGCAAGGACCTCGTCAGCGGTGTGCAGGCGCTCGGCCACCCGCTGATCCGCGAAATCCGCGGGACTGGACTGCTGATCGCCATCGGGCTCACCGAGCCCGTCGCCGCCAAGGTCGCGGCCGCCGCGCAGGAACGCGGATACCTGATCAACCCCATCCAGCCGGACGCCATCCGGCTGTGCCCGCCGCTGGTCGTGCGTGGTGAGCAGGTGCAGCGACTGCTCACCGACCTCCCCGAACTGCTCAACGCTGCCAAGGAGAACTGATGTCCCGGCACTTCCTCCGCGACGACGACCTCACGCCCGACGAGCAGGCCGAGGTCCTCGACCTCGCCGACGAGCTCAAGGCCGATCCGCTCGGCTCCGACGTGCTCAAGGGCAAGTCGATCGCGGTGCTCTTCGAGAAGAACTCCACCCGGACCCGACTCTCCTTCGAGGTCGGCATTCACCAGCTCGGCGGGCAGCCGATCGTGGTGGACGGGCGGATGATGCAGCTCGGTCGCGAGGAGACCATCGAGGACACCTCGCGAGTGCTGTCCCGATACGTCGACGCCGTCGTGTGGCGGACCTTCGCCCAGGCGCGCATCGACGCCATGGCCACGGTCTCGCGCGGACCGGTGATCAACGCGCTCACAGACGAGTTCCACCCCTGCCAGGTGCTCGCCGACCTGCAGACCATCCGCGAACGCCACGGCGAGCTCGCCGGGCTGACCCTGACCTACCTCGGCGACGGCGCCAACAACATGGCGCACTCGCTGCTGGTCGGAGGCGTCACCGCGGGGATGCACGTGCGGATCGGGGCGCCCGAGGGCTTCCGGCCCGTCGAGTGGGTGCTGGAAGCGGCTCGCAAGCGCGCGGCCGAGACCGGCGGTTCCGTCGAGCTGCACAACACCCCGCAGGGGTCCGTCGAAGGCGCCGACGTGCTGGTCACCGACGCGTGGACGTCGATGGGTCAGGAGAACGACGGCAAGGACCGGGTGAGCCCGTTCCGCCCGTACCAGGTCACCGCCGAGCTGCTGGCCGCCACCGGCAAGACCGACACGAGCGTGCTGCACTGCCTGCCCGCGCACCGCGGCCTGGAGATCACCGACGACGTGCTCGACGGACCCGCCAGCGCGGTGTTCGACGAGGCCGAGAACCGGCTGCACGCCCAGAAGGCCCTGCTGTCCTGGCTGGTGCGACGATCGTGAGCACGACCCGGGTCGCGCGGCAGGCGCGCATCGTCGAACTCGTGTCCTCGATGGACATCCGCAGCCAGACCGAGCTGGCCAAGCTGCTCGGCGACTCCGGCATCGAGGTCACCCAGGCCACGCTGTCCAGGGACCTCGACGAGCTCGGCGCCGTCAAGCTGCGCGGCCCGGACGGCGGGGCGGCGGTCTACGTCATCCCGGAGGACGGCAGCCCGGTCCGAGGCGTCCAGGGCGGCACCTCGCGCCTGAGCCGTCTGCTCGGCGAGTTGCTGGCCGGTGCCGATGGCGCGGGCAACCTCACCGTCCTGCGGACCCCGCCGGGCGCTGCGCAGTTCCTGGCCAGCGCCATCGATCGCGCGGCGCTCACCGAGGTCGTGGGCTCGATAGCGGGTGACGACACGGTCATGATCGTCGCCCGCGAGCCGCTGACCGGGCACGAGCTCGCCGAGCGCTTCACCGCCATGGCAGCGGGCGGCCTCCGCGTCGAGGATGAGGCGTAGGGCAGTCTGGTCCTGGCACGTAGGACATTGATCGAGGGCAGTTCGGAGGAGGACTGCCCGGAAGCCAACCGAGAAAGCACCGAGGAACCGAACGTGACGCAGCAAGGCAGTGAGCCCACCAAGCTCTGGGGCGGCCGGTTCGCCTCCGGTCCGGCCGAGGCGATGGCCGCGCTGAGCCTGTCGACCCACTTCGACTGGCGATTGGCGCCCTACGACATCGCCGGATCGCGCGCCCACGCCCGCGTCCTCCACCGCGCCGGGCTGCTGACCCAGGACGAGCTCGACGCGATGCTCGCCGGGCTCGACGCGCTCGCCGCCGACGTCGAATCCGGAGCCTTCACCCCGGTCATCGACGACGAGGACGTGCACACCGCGCTGGAACGCGGCCTGCTGGAACGCGTCGGCGCCGACCTCGGCGGCAAGCTGCGCGCCGGTCGGTCCCGGAACGACCAGGTCGCCACCCTGTTCCGGATGTGGCTGCGCGACGCCAGCCGGCGCATCGCCGCTGGTGTCCTCGACGTCGTCGACGCGCTCGCCGGGCAGGCCGCCGCGCACCCGGAGGCGGTGCTGCCCGGACGCACCCACCTGCAGCACGCCCAGCCGGTGCTGCTCGGGCACCACCTGCTCGCGCACTGCCAGGCGCTGCTGCGCGACGTCTCCCGCATCCGCGACTGGGACGCCCGCACCGCCTACTCGCCCTACGGCTCAGGTGCGCTGGCCGGGTCCTCGCTGAGCCTGGACCCGCAGGCCATCGCCACCGACCTGGGCTTCCGCGGCGCCACCGACAACTCCATCGACGGCACCGCCTCCCGCGACTTCGCCGCCGAAGCCGCGTTCTGCCTGGCCATGCTCGGGGTCAACCTCTCCCGGATCGCCGAAGAGGTGATCATCTGGAACACCGCCGAGTTCGGCTACATCACCCTCGACGACGCCTGGGCGACCGGCAGCTCGATCATGCCGCAGAAGAAGAACCCCGACGTCGCCGAACTCGCCCGGGGCAAGTCCGGTCGGCTCATCGGCAACCTCTCGGGCCTGCTGAGCACCCTCAAGGCCCTCCCGCTGGCGTACAACCGGGACCTGCAGGAGGACAAGGAGCCGGTCTTCGACTCCGTCGAGCAGCTGGACCTGCTGCTGCCCGCGATGAGCGGCATGCTCGGCACGCTGACCTTCCACACCGAGCGGATGGCCGAGCTCGCGCCGGCCGGGTTCACCCTCGCCACCGACATCGCGGAGTGGCTGGTGCGCCAGGGAGTCCCGTTCCGCGTGGCCCACGAGGCGTCGGGGGAGTGCGTGCGCACCGCCGAGACGCGCGGAGTCGGCCTGGACGAGCTCACCGACGCCGAACTGACCGCAGCCCACCCCGCGCTGACCCCGCGAGTTCGCGAGGTGCTGACGGTCTCGGGCTCCATCGAGTCCCGCGACTCGCACGGTGGCACCGCACCGAGCCGGGTCGCGGAGCAGCGC
This sequence comes from Saccharopolyspora aridisoli, assembly GCF_004348445.1. Taxonomy (GTDB): domain Bacteria; phylum Actinomycetota; class Actinomycetes; order Mycobacteriales; family Pseudonocardiaceae; genus Saccharopolyspora; species Saccharopolyspora aridisoli. The sequence continues at coordinate 81,700 of NZ_SMKV01000024.1, forward strand.
GAGCAGGTCGTGGCGGCCGTCGACGAGCACCGCGGGTGGCTGTCGGAGTGATCGACGTCAACGCGCGCCCGGTAGGGTGCTGAACGTGAACCTGGTGACGAGCGACGAGCTGGCCCGCGACCCGCTGTGGGTAGCGCGCCGGCTGTTGGGCTGCGAACTGCGGTCCAGCAGCCCCGAGGGCGAGGTCGGCGTGCGCCTGGTCGAGGTGGAGGCCTACAGGGGCACCGACGATCCGGCGTCGCACTGCTACCGGGGCCGGACCGAGCGCAACTCGGTCATGTTCGGCCCCGCCGGCCACCTCTACGTCTACTTCGTCTACGGGATGCACTTCTGCATCAACGTGGTGTGCATGACAGATGGTGTCCCCGGCGCGGTCCTGCTGCGCGCCGGGGAGATCACCACCGGGAGCGAGCTCGCCCGCGACCGGAAGCCCGCCGCCCGCAAGGATGCCCAGCTGGCCAGCGGTCCTGCCCGGCTCGCGGGAGTCCTGGGCATCACCCGCGAGCACAACGGCGTCGACCTCACCTCGCCGGGTTCGCCGGTCCGCCTCTACAACGGCACGCAGGTCGCCGAGGACGACATCCGCAGCGGTCCCCGCGTCGGCGTCGCCGCCGCCATGGACCTGCCGTGGCGGTCGTGGGTCGACGGTTCGGAGTCCGTCAGCGCCTATCGGCGTGGCGGGCGACGCCGGACACGAGCCCGGACGTAAACCTGCTTGCCTGGATGAGCGAAACTGGACCGCGTGAGTGAGCACATCCTTGACGAGCTGGCCTGGCGCGGACTGATCGCGCAATCCACCGACCTCGACGCGCTGCGCCGAGACCTCGATGCGGGCCCGCTCACTCTCTACGCGGGTTTTGACCCGACCGCGCCGAGCCTGCACGCCGGCCACCTGATCCCGATGCTGACGCTGCGGCGGTTCCAGCAGGCCGGCCACCGGCCCGTCGTGTTGGCGGGTGGGGCGACCGGTCTGATCGGTGATCCGCGCGACGTCGGCGAGCGCAACCTGCACGACGAGAGCACGGTCGCCGAGTGGACCGGGAAGATCCACGGCCAGCTGTCGACGTTCGTCGACTTCGACGACTCACCGACCGGTGCGGTCATGGCCAACAACGCCGACTGGACCGCTGACCTGTCGGTCACCGCGTTCCTGCGCGACGTCGGCAAGCACTTCTCGGTGAACACGATGCTCGCGCGCGAGACGGTCAAGCGCAGGCTGGAGACCGACGGCATCTCCTACACCGAGTTCAGCTACATGCTGCTGCAGGCCAACGACTTCGTGCAGCTCTACCGCAAGCACGGAACCACGTTGCAGCTCGGCGGGTCCGACCAGTGGGGCAACATCATCGCCGGGGTCGACCTGATCCGGAAGCAGGAGAGCGCGGCGGCGCACGCGCTGACGCTGCCGCTGGTCACGGACTCGGAGGGGCGCAAGTTCGGCAAGTCCACGGGTGGCGGGAACGTCTGGCTCGACCCGTCGCTGACCTCGCCCTACGCCTGGTACCAGTACTTCGTGAACGCCGCCGATGCCGACGTGCCCAACTACCTGCGGCTGTTCACCTTCCTCGACCGCGAAGAGGTCGAGGAGCTGGAGAAGACCACGGCCGAGCGCCCGCAGCTGCGCGCGGGGCAGAAGCGGCTCGCCGAGGAGCTGACCACGCTGGTGCACGGCGAGGACCAGACCCGGAAGGTGATCGCCGCCAGCCAGGCGCTGTTCGGGCGCGGGGAGATCGCCGAACTCGACGAGGCGACACTGGACTCCGCCATGGCCGCCGTCCCGCAAGCTGAGGTGCGTCTGGCCGACGGCCCGACGATCGTCGACCTGCTCGTCGAAACCGGACTGGCCAACGGCAAGGGCGCTGCGCGACGCACCATCAAGGAGGGCGGCGCGTACGTCAACAACGTCAAGATCGCGAGTGAGGACTGGACTCCGGGCCAGGAGGACCTGCTGCACGGTCGCTGGCTGGTCGTCCGCCGCGGCAAGCGCCACACCGCGGGGGCCAAGGTCCTGAGCTGACTGCCGCGACCACTGCAACGGGGCGCTGACCTGAGGGTTCGCGCCCCGTTTCGCTTGAGCACCCCCCGGTTTGACCCCCGCGAAACGGACCGTGTAACTTTATCCAAGTCAGAGCGACACGGGCCGGGAGAACCGGGCCGGGCCTGACGCGGGGTTGCGAACCAAGCTCCTGTCTGCGGATGGTAGAGTGGGCGCCCCGAGTGGGAGATCGAAAAGTAGGATCAAGCCAATCGGCTTGGGGATGCGGACGCGGTTTTCCACCCTGTTCTTTGATTGAAAATAGCGCTTGGTAAGCTACCGGGCAGAAGAGCGAGCCGAATGTCGGCGGCATCGGATGGGGCTACCCCCCCGGTGAGACCGAAAGAATGGCCTGCTAGTCTTCACCGAAGCGAAAAGCGCGAACGAGGAAATGACTCCCCGGAGTGCGCGGCCCTGATGATGGGGTTGTGGCGATGGTGTGGGTGTGTTCTTTGAGAACTCAACAGTGGACTGTTTTGGTTAGTGTTCTTTTATGCCCCTGACCAGTGATGCGAGTGATCGTGTTGGTGGTTGGTG
>NZ_SMKV01000025.1 GCF_004348445.1 Saccharopolyspora aridisoli
GCTGTCTTGGCAAGCAAGGTGGGAGAGGCGATCGCCCGGACGCGGGCACCGGTGGTGCTGAGGGCGGCGGCGCGGCCGTTCCGCACGCCGCCGTCACCAGCACGAACGCCATCGCCGACATGAGCCCCCGAGTCATGCCGGTCACGGTAGTTATCGCCGATCGGAGTCGCCCGCCGGACGGAACTCCTGATCAGCCGCGATTCGTCCCGCCAGGGGCGTCCCCCTCGGGCTCCTGCGGGACGGCCTCGATGACCTCGTCCTTGTTGGCGTACTGGCGCGCGGGTATCGACCGGAGTGCGGTGAGGGTCTCGGCGTCGGCCTCGCGATCGGTGGCGAAGTCAACGAGCTGTTCACGGTCAGCGGGGAACTCGAGTCCTTGCAGCGCCTTGTCGACGCGCATCTCGTCGCGCTTGGTCATGTCCTGTCCTTCCCGCGGCATGCCATCAGTCCGGTTGAGGACTACCCACTCGACCCGCTCGTCTCACCCGCCCCCTCCGCACCGGGCGAGCGGCGGAGTTCGCCGTGCGGTCGGCGGAGCACGGGATGTTGCCCTTTGACACGACCTGCCGGGCTCAAGCCAGGTCGACGGGGTGGGGGTGGAGCCCGCGCCTGGGAATGATCTCCTCGGCGGCGCTGCGGGAAGGTGGGTCCCTGCTTCCCGCGTCATCGGTGTCGATCTCGAAGTGCAGGGCCTGCACGCAGCGCTCGTAGGTCTCGAGCATGTCTTGTTGGGTGCGTGCGGTGATGAAGATGTTGGCGAGCTCGTAGCTGTAGCTGTCTTGGCAAGCAAGGTGGGAGAGGCGATCGCCCGGACGCGGGACGAGGGCGATGGCGACTCCGGGCAGCTGTCGTTCGAGTTGGGCGATCACGTCGGGTGGGGGGAGGCGGCGGACGACGCCGTCGGAGAAGCGGCGCAGGAACCACTTGGCTGCGATGTTGTGGTCGCCCTGCCGATGGGGCATGTGCGGGTCGGCGCCGAGCGCGAGCGCGACCATGCAGTGGTGGTTCGACACGCCGTCAACAGCCTCGAAGAGCCGGGCATGGGACTGGGAGACCCTCGGGTTGATTTCCAGCAGCCTGATCGCTCCGGTGTCGGGGTCCCAGAAGTACTCGATGTTGAAGGGGCTCCTGTCCAGACCGATTTGGAAGACCACGCGCTTGGAGATCTCGGCGAGCTCGTCGATGACCTCGGCTGGAAGTCGGGACGGGTACTGGTAGCGCAAGAAGCTGGAGTTGCCGTCGTAGTGGATCGAATCGACCACCCCGTAGACGTGCACGTGTCCCTGGTGCACGTAGCCCTCGACCGTGGCTTGGAAACCGCTGGCCGCCTCTTCGGCCAGACAGGCCTGCCCACCGACGTCGGCGATCTCGGCAGGGAGGTCGACCATGGAAAGCACGTAGTCGAAGGGCTTGCCAAGCCTGCCGATGCCGTGACGGATCTTCGTGACGGCGCGCTCGAACTCGCTGAGGTCGGTGACCTTGAACGCCAGCATCGAGGAGGCCGACTTCACGGGCTTCAGCCACATCGGGAAGCCCATGCCCTCCGGCGGGTGCGGTGACCCGTGGAGATCGACTAGGCCGAAACGGGGGAAGGCGTCGGTGACCTTCTGTTGTTCCAAGCGACTCCAGTACTTGTGCTCGCACTTGACCAGCGCTTCCAATGGCGGTGAAGGAAGCCCTACGCGTCGGCACAAGATCGGTCCCATGGACGTGGTCGGGAAGTCCCAGTAGCCGACGATGGCATCGATCGACCCACCGAAGGTCTCCAGTTCTGCTTGCGCCTTGTCCAACAGGCCAGCAACGTCGATCGGCTCCGCCTGGGTCAGCTCATCGGCCGACAGCAGAGGATGGAATCGGTGGTGAGCTGCATCCGGCAGGTGGGACAGCGTTTCGGAGTTCAACTCGTTGAGACCGAGAACGAAGATGTTCACTACATCGGCCGACATCGGTGCCCCCTACCTTTGTGAGGTAATTGGGACATACCCGGGTAGGTCGTGGTTCACTCCTGGATCTTGGAAAGGCGCCACCCGTAGAACTCCTGCGCGGCCCGGCATCGCCTTGGCGATCACCGAACTTCGTCGCGGCAGCGGCGCGGTAACCGGAGGCACCTCGGGATCGGTTGCGGTCGAGGAGGTTGACGGTGATGAGAGCATTCACCTTCACCGATGCCCGCGTTCCTCGCCCGACGAGCACCATCCCTACGCATGGGCGAAGCAGCTCATCGATCGACGCTGACCGCCCTGGCGCTTCGGGCAGCAGTTGATCAACAAGAAGTCAGTGGTGTGATCGCGCCGAGAATGAGGCGCCGAACAATACCGCGCTATTGAGGGAAGAACATTCGAGGAACTCGGAAACGAAAGGGTTGAATCTCTCCTCGCAGAGCTCAGAGGCATCGGGACGAGCGGAAGCAGAACGCTCCAACTACAACGCGCGACGGCGACGATCGCGGTCGCGCGGGACAGGACAGCAGTAACGCTCAAGATCAGCGGGCGACCAGGCCGACGATCTCCGCAGGTCCATGCGGATGGACCTGTTGAGGCCAGATTCGTGGCTTGCGAGTGGAACAGACGTCTCCGCGCCCGGCCCCACAGCTGCGAGCGGAAACGCGTAGTGCGCGTGCGGAACGGTCAGTTGCACAAGGGCTGCTGCTCGGCCGCTGCGGCAATCCCGGGCGCGGGACGAGGCCCGCGGTCCACCTGGCAGCCCCGTGCTCGCACACTCGAGACAATCCGCCATCAGAGGTCCCGGATGGGCACGGTGACGAAGATGTGCCCGCTCTCCGCAAGTGACCGTGGGCGAGGCTGTGCTCGCCTTCGCTGCGTACCTGCCCACCACGCCGATCGACGCCGCCGACTCCTGCTACGCCGGCCTATGAGGCGCAGCAGGAGTTCCGCGAGTTCGTTGCGCACGGAGGTCCGCGAAAGCTGTTCGAGCGGGCCACTGCCTGGCTGCTGCGGCACAACCGCCCAAGCGAGCTGAACCGGCGGCAAGAGGGGGTGTCCCGCAAGGCACCCCGCGAGATGCTGCGAACGATCGGCCCACCAGTGCCGTAAGCCGCCGACGAGTGAACCTGCATCCGATCCATGCAGAAGCATCGCTCGAAGGCAGGTGGTCAGATCGCGGCGGCTAGCTCGGCGACTCCCGGTCCGTCGAGGTGGTCCAATGCCACCCGCCGCCCGGAAATGGCCAGGAGCAGTGGCAGCGCGGGCCCTCTCACCTCCGGACCATCGCCGCATGACACGTCGGCGTCCGTTGCTGTCAGCCGCGCGCGGGCCACCAGTTCCTTGGCGCCGCCGAAGAAGGCTGGGGTGCGAGCCTGCAGGCGCAGCGATCTGACGACGGCCTCCTTCGGGTAGGTGCGGGTGAGCCCCAGAGGTCGGCGAATGTCCTCGCCGTGCACGACCTGTTCGACAAGCCGGCTGTCGACGGGCCCGGGTGGGGTCGACCTCCGCGATGCCACCTGACGAAGCCGCTCCAGCGTCTCCTGCGGTGAGGCACCGCGCTCACGTTCGACACCGCGGGCGTTCTGCCGGTGGAAGTCGAACCGCGCCCGAGCGAGGTTGACCACGAAACCGAGCCGCGTCGTCCGGGCTGAGCTGACCAGGTGGGCGGCCACGTCGTGCACGCTCCAGTCCCCGCACAGCGACGCCTCGTCCCACCGTTCGTCGTTGAGGTTCTCGAGGTCGTCGATCAGCGCCGCACGCTCCGCGTGCACGATCGACCAGACATCATCGCCCACGATCTCCTCCTTCGGTTGCAGGCGTCTCCGCCAGACTCTGACTCGCGGTAACGCGGAAACTCATCGCACGAGCTGCTCCCTCGGCTTCTGGTGCGTGCCAGCCGCCAAGTTCGAGCGGTGCAGTCCGAAGCGCCATGGCCCCCGGAAGCCGTGCACCATCGAAGGATGGGCAAGCTGCGCGGCAAAAAGCCCTAGCTCCCGCCGAAGCACGGGCCGAACTGCGGCGGATGGGCCAAGACGGTTTCTACCGTGTTCTTGCGGTCGCGCCCGAAAGGCTAAGTACCAAGTTGCGCGTTCGGTGACGCAGATCGCCCGACCTGCGTCACCCGAACTCGCATATGGATGCCATTCCCGACCCGGACACCTCTAACCACGCCACCAGCACTACGCCATTTGGCCCGCAGCCAGAACAGTGATCATCTTTGAGTCGTGTTGTTGCCCGACATCAATCTACGTAACGTCTCCACTTGTGTGATCAACTACTGAGGGGCGACGAAGTGGCTTTTGATCAAACGCTGAGGCAACTGGCAGAACCAGGAATTGTGAGGATTAATTCCTCACAGTCTCTCGTCGACGAGGTAGCAACCGCGGCGCGCAAGTACAAATTAACCAAGAACCCGAGAGTCATCCCTGTAGACCTCCCCAGCCCCTTCTACACCACTCCGGTTGAGGTATTGCGGCAAGTCGGAGTGGCGACGACGTTTTACGGGAGTTCTCCATTTGCAACAGTGGCACGCCATTGGGCCCAACTGAGATATTGCGCAACACTGACAAAGAATAGGCACGGGAACATCTCGCTATCGCCCCTGGGAAACGAAGTCGTGCATCATCACAAAGTTGCCCAATCAGAGTACTTAGGGATCGGATTCGCCTTAGTGGTCGCCCAGGAAGCATTGCGCCTTCAACACCCCGGGTGGGAATTCAGTCCTGTGGATGCAGACTACGCACTTGCTCGCGGGATTCCCGACGTAGGCACCGTAACGCAAGCGGCCGGCATGAAGAGCAGGCCTGACTACTTCCTTCTAGGTAGGCGGATTAACGGCGGTGGCGGACTTAAGGTCGTTGTCCTGGAGTGCAAGGGTACCCACAATCCGAGAAAAGGGGCACTGCTTGACCAACTATCGAAGGCGTGCAACCAGGTCCGATCCGTTGAGATTGAAGGCCGAACCCTGCAATCGTTGATGGTAGCCTCCCGCTTCCACCCGTCAGGAGTCACTTCCCACATCATAGACCCACCCGGCGAAATCGAGCTCTGGCCAGACCCCGAAGACAATCTGGACGAAATACTCTCTCAAGACCTAGAAAGTGCCCCTGAGCCCTTCATAATCCGGAAACCTACTGCCGAACACGCGACAGCGGAGGCTTACGGCGAAGACCTAGAAGAACAACTAAATGTTAATACGACCGGGGAGCATGAGGACGCAGAAGACGAAGCCGAAGTAACTCAAATAGTTTCCATACCGGAAGCGAGCAGGCGGTGGTTTTCTCGGGTTCTTGTGCGTACTCTTGCAGCTTCCGTATTGGCTTTTGCTGGAGACAGCGAGACTGCTGCAAAATACCACGTGCCGCGGCGATACGAAGATGGAAATGGCCAGTATGGCATACCACTCGAAAACGACATAGAAATCAACGCTAGCACGAGCTTTTCGCTTCCTGGAAACCGATCAGCTCAGGGAGCACAGTACTCCATGCCACTACCTGACGGAAGGCGGTTAGATGTCTTTCGAGGGATCGAAAAAGGAGCCTACGAGGAACTCGGAAACGAAAGGGTCGCATCCTACTTTCGCAGAGCTCAGAGACTCTGGAGCGAGTGGAACCAGAACGGTTCAACTACAACGCGCGACGGCGATCCGATCGCGGTAGGACGGGACGGGACAGTAGTGACACTTAGAATCAGCGGGCGGGCAGGACGACGATCTCGGTAGGTCATGCGGATGAGCGGTTGAGGCCGGTCTCGTGGCTTACGAGTGAGGCAGCCGTCTCCGCACCAGGCGGCCAACAGCTGCGTACGGACACGCGGCGCACGTGCACTGACAGAGATAGACAGGCAGTTAGACAGGCAGCAAAAGACCAGGGCCGATGCTCGGAAGCATCGGCCCTGGTCATCTGGGTGGAGCTGAGGGGATTCGAACCCCTGACCCCTTGACTGCCAGTCAAGTGCGCTACCAGCTGCGCCACAGCCCCGTGTTCTGCTTTCCCGAGGTGTTCGGTTTGTTCCCGCCCCGCTCATCTCGTGTGCCAATACAGTACAACAGCCGTTCGGGGCCCTCTCCAGGGGGTCCCCATGAGACACCACATCCGCCCTGAGCTGCGGAAATGTGGTTGATCGCCTTGAATGACGACGCCCGTCCTCACGGAGTCGTGGCGACTCCGTGAGGACGGTCACTTCGATCACCCGGCTGCTGTTGTTCCGTGGGGTTTCGGCAGACCTCTGGTGTTGGCGGCTTTGACGAACTCCGCTCTCGGGTCGTGGAGTTCGCCCAGGGCGACGACCTGGCGGCGGAAGGGGAGCTCCAGGAGCCAGTCGCCGAGGATGCGGGCCTTGCGGGATGTCGTCGGCATCTTCAACAGGTGGTACGCGCGGTGCAGCAGCCACGCCGGGAGCCCCTTGAGCTTGATGCCGTAGACCTCCGCCGCGCCCCGGAACAGGCCCAGGCCCGCGACCGAGCCCGCGTGCTTGTGCCGGTACTCCTGCAGCTCCTCGCCGCGCAGCTGGGCGACGATGTTGTCCGCCAGCAGCTTCGCCTGGCGGACCGCGTGCTGGGCCGAGGGGCTCGTCAGCGCCTCCGGGTCGCTGCTGGTGAGGTCCTGGACGGCGGCGCAGTCCCCTGCCGAGAACACGTTGTCAGTACCCTTGACCTGCAGCCTCGTCGTGCATTCCAAGCGCCCCTTGGAATCTCGGGGCAGGTCGCTCTCCTCGAGCATCGGGTGCGGTTTAACGCCAGCGGTCCAGACGATCGTGTCCGCGTGGAAGTCGTCTCCGTCGGACAGGATCGCGTGTCCGTCCACCAGGGAGCTCGCGGTGGTGTTGAGCTTGACCTCGATGCCCAGGACCTCCAGCTGCTGCTTGGTGTACTCGCCCATGTGCGGGCTGACCTCGGGCATGATGCGGGTCATCGCCTCCACCAGCACCCAGCGCATGTCGTGCTCGGACAGCTGCGGGTAGCTGCGGATCGCGTAGCGGGCCATGCTCTGCAGCTCCGCCAGGGCCTCGATGCCCGCGTAGCCACCGCCGATGAACAGGAACGTCAGCAGCCTTCGGCGCAACCGCTCGTCCTCGGTGCTGGCGGCTATGTCCAATCTGGACAGAACGTGGTTGCGCAGGTAGATGGCCTCGCCGATGGTCTTGAACCCGACGCCCTGCTCTCCCAAACCCGGGATCGGCAGCGCGCGCGAGATCGAGCCCGGAACCGGGACCAGGATGTCGTAGTCGAGCTTCTCGACCTTGCCGTCGCCCAACGTCGCCGTCAGGCACCGGTTGGCGTGGTCGATGTTGTTGACCTGTGCGGTCAGCACCTCGCAGCGGCGCAGCGCCTCGCGCAGCGGAACCACCACGTGACGCGGTTCCAGCGAACCGGCGGCGGCCTCCGGCAGGAAAGGCTGGTAGGTCATGTGCGGCTGGGTGTCGATGACCGTCACCCTCGCTTCATTCGCGTCCAGCTTCTTCTGCAGGCGGAGGGCCAAGGTGAGGCCCACGTGTCCGCCACCGATGATCACCACGCGTGGACTAGGCATGCTGCGGCTCCCCTCGTGACCCATCGCGCGTTCGACGCGGGTCGACGTCGCGCTCCGGGTAGCGGCGCAGGTACTCCTGTTCCAGCTCGAACGTGCGGGCGGTGTGCTCGCGCAGCGCGTCCGGCGAGCCGTGCAGGAACGTCTCGTTGCGCGTCTGGTGCAGGTGCCGGAGTTCCCGCAGCAACAGGTCCTCGGTCAGCTCGTGCCCCGGAATACCGGTGGTGTTCATGTCGTCCTCCATCGGGCAGCGGCAACCGCAACGCCAGCGGCGTCACACCTGAGTACCCGGAGCGGGGGCGATCAACACCTCAGGCCGCGGCACGCACGTGTTCGGTGCCTGATTCCGGGTGCGGACGGGTCTCCGGAGCCCTCACCCAGGCCAGCAGGCCGAGGGCCGCCGTGGCGCCCGTGACCAGGAACGCCGCCTGGTAGGAGACCGTGTCAGCCAGGACTCCGGCGATCAGCGGTCCGAGGATGGCGCCGAGGTCAGCGGCCTGCTGGAAGGTCGCCAGCACCGTTCCGCCGCGCCTGTTGCCGCCGATGATGTCGGCGACCGCCGCGTTCTGCGCCGGGTTGAGCACGCCCGCGCCCATGCCCGCGACCAGCGACGCCACCAGGAACACCGGAACCGACGTGGTGAAGCCCAGCGACGCCGTCGCCACGCCCGAAACCACCAGGCCGATGAGCACCATCGGCTTGCGGCCGTGCCTGTCGGTCATGCGCCCCGACAGCAGCAGCACACCGGCGTTGCCGACGGCGAACACCGACAGGGCGATGCCGGACATCGACTGCGGCGCCTTGAGCGCCTCGACCACGAACAGCGGGACCAGGGCGATGCGGACGCCGAAGACCGCCCAGCCGTTGCCGAAGTTCGACAGCAGCGACGCCACGTAGGAGCGCATGCGCATGGCCTCGCCCAGCGGCATCGACGGGGTCGCGTCATCACCCAGCGGGGCGGCCAGCGTCGACTTGCGCAGCATGAACCAGCCGAGGAACGCGGCAGCGAACAGCGCGACACCGTAGGTGACGAACGGCAGCCGAAGCGAGTAGCCGACCATCACACCGCCGACGATCGGACCGGAGACGTTGCCCAGCAGGAAGCTCGTCGCCCACACGCCCGAGGCGCGTCCGCGCAGGTGCGGCGGCGACAACCGGATCAGCAGGCCCACGCCGGAGACGGTGAACATCGTCGAACCGATGCCGCCGAGCGCGCGGAAGACCAGCAGCTGCCAGTAGGAGTCGGCGAACGCGCAGGCCGTGCTGCTGATGCCGACGATCGTGATGCCGATGACGTAGATCGTGCGCTCGCCCGCCGCCGAGACCAGACGTCCGCTCAGCGGGGCGAACAGCAGGCGCATCATCGCGAAGGCGCTGACGATGAATCCGGCGGCGGTGACGCCCACGTCGAAGCTCGTGGCGAACGCGGGTAGCGCGGGCGCGACGATGCCCATGCCGACGGCGACGATGAAACTCCCCGCGACGAGGACCCAGATCTCCCGGGGCAGGGAGGAGATGCCCTGGCTCGTGGTGGTCTTCTCTGACGCTGAGCCGCTGGACACAGGCTTCCTCCCGGGTTTCGGACAGTTGGAGCCAACAGCAACCAACGCCGCCCGTGGGCGAGGAAATTCCGCCGGAGAGCTTTCGTGGCGCGCACCTCACCCACGCGGCCGAAGCGCGCACCGCGGACCGGCGAGCGGAAGGCCTCGCGAGGTGTTCACGAATTCGGGGAGCCGCCGCTTCAGGTGTGTGGGACTCAACTCGCACCGCCCGCGGCTTCGTGGCGAGTACGCCGCGACGCAGTGCATCGGACGTACATCACGAGTGGCGCACGGAGGCCACGGAGCCGCTCAGGTTCCGCCACCCGCACCGCCACGCGAGTCCCGCCACTCCCTAGAGCAAGTCGTCGATCCTGCGGGCGTAGGCCGTGACGCCGTAGGCGACGTCGAAGCCGATGGCTTCGGCGAAGCGCTGAGCCGTGCCACCTTCCTCGGTGTGGGCCGCGACCAGCAGCGCGCCCATGCGGCGGAGCTCTTCGGAGGCTTCGGTGACCAGGTCGTGGCCGATGCCGCGCCGACGGCGGCCCGGACGGACCACGACCTGCTCGACGAGTCCGACGCCGCGTTCGACGAAGGCCTGGACGAAGCCGGCGATCCGGTCGACGCCCGGGTCGTCGACGACGAGCAGCACGCTGCGGTTCTCGTCGAGCCTATGTGCCAGGTGGCGTGCCAGGCGTTGCTCGCCCTCCTCGGACAGACCGGTCTCGTCGGCGTAGAGCTCGACGATGTCCTCCAGGTCCCGGTCCTCGGCCGGGCGCGTGACGCCGCGGCTGAAGCCCCGGGTGCGGTGCAGCAGCACCACCTGCTCCTCGACCGCGCGCCAGGCGGCGTCGTCGGCGATGCCCTCGACCTCCCCGACCGTCGTCGGCGAGGCGTAGACGACGGCTTCGGAACGCCCCGCCTCGGCGAACACCTGCTCCAGCTCCATCAGCGTGCCCGCCACCTGCGCGCCGGTGCCCCACAGCGCGCACGCGTGGTTGGCGACCGGCAACGGGTTGTCCTGGTTGAGCACGACCGTCGCCACACCCACCTGCGTGCGCATGCCGTAGCGGACCACGGCCGAGGCGAGGCGGGCGGTCTCGACCAGCCCGGCCAGCTCACGGGCTTGCCTGGGGTCGAGGAGGGTCTCGTCGTCCGGATCGTGCAGCGGGTCCACGGGTTCATTGTCCCCTCAACCAATCCCGTTCCGCGTCGCCCTGCCGGATGTCGGTGCGGAGGGGCAGGATTGTTCGCGTGACGACGCCGGACCAGCTCGCCGAAGAACTGCTCGACCTCGAACTCGACTCCGACCCGATCGGTGCCTCGCTCTACGGGCTGCCGGGCCGCGATCACCTGCTGCCGGACATCTCGGCCGCCGCGGAGCTCACCCAGCGCGACCACGCCGAGGACATACGGGTGCGGGCGATGGCCGTCGACACCACCCACTCCAGCTCGGAGGAGCGGCTGACCGTCGCCGTCGTCGTGCAGCACGCCCAGTCCACGGTCGACCGGCTCGACGCCCGCGCCCCCGAGTACACCGTGATCGGCAACCTGTTCGCGCCGGTCGCGGGCCTGCTGTTCCACCTCGGGCAGGTACCGGTGAACGGCAGGCAGCAGTCCGAGGACTACCTGCGGCGGATCGCCCGCATCCCCGACTTCACCGCCGCCGCCGCGCAACGCCACCGCGAAGGCGTGCGGGCCGGGCGAGTTCCGGTGCGGCCGCTGCTGGACGACGCGATCGCGGACCTGGATTCCCGCCTGGCCCATCCCGGCCAGGACGCGCTGTTGACCCAGCAGCTCCCCGACGACCTCTCCGAGCAGCGCGAACGTCTGATCCGCGACGTGGTCAACCCTGCGCTGGCCGAGTACCGGGAGGTCCTGGCGCGCGAGATCGCCCCGCACGCGCGGGACGCCGAACACCCCGGGCTGTGCTGGCTGCCCGAGGGGCACGCGATCTACCAGCGGCTGATCCACGCCCACACGACCACCGAGCGCACCCCCGGCGAGCTGCACGAGATCGGGCGATCACAGCTTGCGTCGCTGCGCGCCGAGATCTCCAGCCTCGGCGAACGGCTCTGGGGCGAACCCGATCCGGCGGCGGTGCTGCGGCGGATGCGGACCGACCGGTCGCTGTGCTGGGACGACCCCGACGAGATGCTGGCGGCCGCGCGCGAGGCCATCGACAAGGCGAACGCAGAAGCGCCCCGCTGGTTCGGGCGGCTGCCGCAGCAACCGTGCGAGGTGCGGCCCGTGCCGGGCACCCCGTCGGAGAGCACGCCGATCGGCTTCTACATGTCGCCCGCGCTGGACGGGTCGCGGCCTGGCGTGTACTTCGCGAACACGCTGCACGCCGAGCAGCGACCCCGGTTCGCCGCCGAGGTCATCGCCTTCCACGAGGTCGTCCCCGGCCACCACCTGCAGATCAGCCTGGCCCAGGAGCTCACCGAGCTGCCGCTGCTGCGCAGGCTCACCGGGTTCAACGCCTACACCGAGGGCTGGGGGCTCTACACCGAGCGGCTGGCCGACGAGATGGGGCTGTACTCCGGGGATCTGATGCGCCTGGGCATGGTCGTGCAGGACCTGCTGCGCGCGGCGCGGCTGGTCGTCGACACCGGGCTGCACGAGTTCGGCTGGAGCAGGCAGCGCGCGCTGGAGACGATGATCTCCAGCACCACCCTGTCGGACCTGGAGGCCGCCTCCGAGGTCGACCGCTACATCGCCTACCCCGGCCAGGCGCTGTCGTACCTGGTGGGGCGGTTGGAGATCGAGCGGATCCGGGACGCCGCGCGGCAGCGGCTGGGCGCCGACTTCGACATCAGCCGGTTCCACGACACCGTCCTCGGGCACGGTGCGCTGCCGATCTCCACATTGGAGTTCCTGGTCAACGATCAGCCCCCTGCTACATCCAGGTGACGCCGTCCCAACTCGCTCGAAATCGCAACTCAACGCATTAATGTCGATACCGAGCGTGTTCACTGCTGCGCGCGATCAACTCGGGGGAGCTGGACAGGAGGCGCCGTGACCGGGACTTTCCACCACCGCCAGGAATTACTCCGGCGCGAAGCGGAGGCCCAGCTGCGGGCCCGGCCTCTGCCGACGTGGCAGAAGCGCGTCCTGCACCGCTTCGCGGCCGAGCGCGACAACGGCTGGTACCCGTTGCTCAACCAGTTCGCGCCGCACACTCCGCGGCAACGGCCGGACCTGGTGCTCGTCGGCCGGATGGGCGTTCTGGTGATGCTGCTCCGGGAAGCCGAGCCGGACTGGGAGGACTCGCGAGCGGCGTTCGTGTGGACCGCCGAGCTGCTCGCCGGGGCCGCGATCGGGTCCGGGATGGTCAGCGAGTCGGTGCTGCGCACCGTCGTGGTGCACCCGATCGAGCACACCGGGCGCAAGGGCCGCAGCGCCGATCACCTGGCGATCACCGAGGACGAGCTGGACCGGTTGCTCAAGCGCGGCGAGTGGATCCTGACCTCCGACGAGGCGCTGGCGCTGGCCAAGCACCTCGACAGCCGCACCTTCGACCTGACGCCGATCATGTGGAACTCGCAGCGCATCCCGAGGCAGCGCGGCAGCGTTCCCGAGGTGTTGCAGGAGCCGGTCACCCCGTCGTCCCGGCGACCTTTCCGGGACTGGCGATACTTCCTCGATGACGCGCAGGTGGGCGCGGTGCGGCGCAGCTACTCCGGTCCGGCGCAGATCAGCGGCCCGGCCGGGACCGGCAAGACCACCCTCGCGCTGCACCGGTTGGCCTACCTGGCCCGTCGCGGTGACGGCAAGCTGCTCTACACCGCGCCGCTGGACCGGGTTCCGGAACGGGCCGCGGGCCGGTTCGGGCAGATGGCCCCTGAGCTGGCCGGGCAAATCGAGTTCGCCTCGCTGCACGGGTGGGCGCGGGACTTCCTCGCCGGGCGCGGACGTGCGGCCGACGTCGACGAGCAGGAGGTGCGGCGGGCCTTCGAGGCGGTGTGGTCGCGGGACGAGGTGTTGCGCGGTGTCCGCAACTCACGGGAGTACTGGAAGGACGAGATCGACCGGGTGATCAAGGGCCGCGGGATCTCGTCGTTCGACTCCTACCGGACGGTCTCGCGGAAGGGCCGGGGCGGTCGGCTGCCCGCCGGTTTCCGCTCCCACGCCTGGCGCTTCTACTGCGACTACGAGCGTGAGCTGTCCGAGCGCGGCGTCTTCGACCACAACGACGTGCTCAAGCGCGCGCTCGCCGAACTGGAGCGGCGGCCGCTGCCCCGGCAGTACACCGGGGTGGTGGTCGACGAGGCGCAGGAGCTGACGTTGATCGGCCTGAAGCTGGCGCACGCGATCAGCGGCGACGAACCGGACCAGTTGCTGCTGGTCGGGGACGGTCAGCAGCAAGCCCTGGCGGGTGGCTGGCGGTTGTCCGATGCCGGCATCTCGCTGCACGGGCGCGGTGAGGTGCTGCGCAACGACTACCGCAACCGAGGCGCGGTGCTGGAACGCGCCGGGCAGGTGGAGGCGATCAACCGCTACGACGACGGGCCGTCGTTGCCGTTGAGCGCCGCGCTGCCGGTGCGCAGTGGCGGGCGCGTCGTCGAGTGGCACGGCAAGGACCAGGAGCGCGCCCTGCTGGGCGCGCTGCTCGCACTAGACGACGGTTCGTCGGCGGCGATCATCACCGAGACCGAGTCGGCGACCGAGCACTGGCTGCGCGTGCTGCGCGATGCCGGTGTCACGACCCTGCCGCTGGCGACCTGGGACGGCCGCGACACCTCGGACACCCTCGTCGGAACGGTCCTGGAAGCGAAGGGAGCGGAGTTCCGCACGGTCTTCCTCCCCGCCGAACGTCCCCCGGCCGACTTCCGCGAGGACCGCGAGACCCACGAGCGCCGCCGCCTGGTGGCGATGACCAGAGCCCAGGACCACCTCTGGCTGTCGCACCCCCACTGACCGCTCGCCGAACCCCCGGTGCTCGGGTCTCGTCACCGGGGTGGGCGGAACTCCGGTTGGTCGAGGAGGCGGAGCCAGCTGCCGTCGGGCTGGCGACGCGCGACCTGCGCTCGGGCGCCCGCACCGTCGTTGGGCGGGGTTGCGGTGAGGGCGATGTCGCCGCTGATCAGGGTGGGCAGCGGGGGCTCCGGTTCGAAGTGGGGGCGGTTGGCCAGGACCTCCCCCCACAGGGCCTGGATGGCTTCGCGGCCCACCGTCGTCTCGCCGGGCGGGTAGGCCATGACCGCGCCGGGTTCGTAGAGCTCGGCCACTCCCTCGGCGTCCCCTGCGTTGCTGCGTTCGACGAAGAGCCTGGTCAGGTCTTCGGGTTCGCGGGCCTTCTCGCGCATGTCGGTTCTCCTCCCGGTCGTGGTTCCAGCCTGCGTCGGGCCGCACCAGAAGTCCAACGAATGGTTCTGATGGGAGCTAGAATCAGCGGTTGTGGATTTGCGGCAGCTGGAGTACTTCGTCGCGGTGGCCGAGGAGCAGAACTTCACCCGGGCCGCGCAGCGCGTGCACATCAGCCAGTCCGGGGTGAGCGCGCAGATCAGGCGGCTGGAGAAGGAGCTCGGGGCGGAGCTCTTCGACCGGTCCGCGCGTGCGGCGGAGCTGACCGCGGCGGGCAAGGCGGCGCTGGAGCACGCGCGCAACGCGCTGGCCGCAGCAGGCGCCGTCGGGCAGGCGGTCGGTGAGATCACCGGACTGCTGCGCGGGAACCTCAACATCGGGATGGTCATCGGCTGCACGGTCACGCCGCTGTTCGACGCGCTCGCCGGATTCCACCGCGCGCATCTGGGCGTGGAGCTGTCGTTGCGGGAGGACAACTCCGATCGGCTCGTCGACGAGGTGCGCACCGGGACGCTGGACCTGGCCCTGATCGGCGCCGAATCCGCGCCCGAAGGGCTGGAAACGCTCACGATCCTCAGCGAGCCGCTGATCGCGGCCGTTCCCGGAGGTCACGAGCTGGCCGGGCGCGCGATCGCGCTCCGCGAACTCGCAGCGCACCCGGTGGTCTGCATGCCGCCCGGAACGGGGCTGCGGGCGGTGTTCGACCGGGCCTGCGCGGCGCGCGGCGTGGAGCCGGTGATCGCGTTGCAGGCCAGCGCGGCGGGCGCGATCGCCGACCTGGCGCTGCGCGGGCTCGGCGTGGCGATCCTCAGCGAGTCGATGGCCGCCGAGCACCCCGGTCTCACCGCGCTGCCGATCACCGACGCCACCGATCCCGCACTGCTCGCGATCACCTGGCGACCGGAGGCGAACGTCGCCGCCCGCGAGATGATCCGCCACTGCCGCAGGGCTTTTCGGATCGACTCCGGCACCACCCCTGACACCCTCCCCTAACGGATCACCACGGCACCAGCGGTTTCGAATTCCGCGCGATATTCGAACGCCGAGGTTCGGTCTCGATCTCGCGCGGAATTCGAATCCGTCACCCCGGTGGGTCACTGCAGTCCGGAGGGTTCGCAGCGGACGGCGTTGCGGAGTTCGGCGCAGGGCCGGTGGCCATAGTGCCGGAGGATGTCGACGCCCTCCTGGTAGGTGAGGAAGCGCAGGAACTTCGCCGGCAGGGACTCCGGCGCCGGTTCGCCGTAGGTGTAGGCGTACTCGGTCTGCCAGTACGGGTAGGCGCCGGCCTCCGCGGCGTCGAAGTCCGCGGCCTGCCCGTCGATGCGGACCTCGGTGACACCGGGGTCGCTGTTCGCCGCGAAGGACTCGCTGTAGCCGATGGCACCGGGGGTGTTCGCCACCGTCTCCAGCATCGCGGGGGTGCTGGTGCGGCGGCACCGCAGCACCTGCCCGGTGGCGTCGCCGCGCACCTGCTCGCAGTTGGTCGAGTTCTCACCGGGTTGTGCGGAGGAGCCGAAGAACCTCTCCTCCAAGGTCATCCGGGTGCCCGACTCGGATTCGCGGTCGACCACGACCACCGGCATGTCCTTGCCACCGAGCTCCGACCAGTTGCGCACCTCGCCGCGCAACACGCGGCGGAGTTCCTCCTGGGACAGGTTGTGGACCTCGGTCCCGGGGTTGACGATGATGCTGAACAGCATGAACGCCTTCGGCCGGGGGACCAGGGCCGGAGAGTCGGCGGCCGCGCTCCCGTCGGAGAAGACCACCGTGCTCGCCCGGAGCTTCGGATCGGCCTCGCCTTCCAGCCGTTGCAGGCCGTCGACGCTGCCGCGCATTCCGCTGGTGTCGATGCGCGCGTCGGAGCAGTAGTCCTGGTAGCTCCGGGCCGCCTTCTCCACCACGGGTTTGAAGGCGGTTGAGCCGGTGACCGCCAGCGTTCCCCCTGCGCATTCCAGCGGGGCGGCCGTTCCCATCGTCTGGCCGAAGATGAACGGCTCGGTCAGGCCGACCATGAGCAGGAAGCAGATCAGCGCGACGACCCAGCGCGGAGTTCCGGTCTGACCGCGTGTTTTGGAGATCCGGCCGTCTCCGGCCTTGGTGATGGTGCCGACCACCTCGGGCTCGGGCAGCGTGCCTCCGTGCTTGCCCGCTCGTTCCAGCACCACCAGGACCTTGTAGTGGTCGTCGGGGTTGAGCTTGACCTTCGGCAGCTTGACGATGCCGACCTTGTGGCCGTCCTCCTCCTCTTCGTCGCTGCTGTCCCGCCACTTGTCCTTGTGGAAGAAGCCCTCCAGGTTGTCATCGCTGAGCTCGGTGACCAGCACGCCGGCGACGGTGCGCCCCGGGAACCTGACGGACAGGCCGAGGTTGTCGGTGTCGGGCGTGGCGTAGTCGCCGGTGTTGATGGGCGCGCTGCCGATGTTCTCGATGCGGATCAGCACGAACGACGGGTGTTTCAGGCGCTCACCGGACCTGCGCTCCAACCGCTGCCAGGCCCGCGCGTGCTCGGTGTTGAGCCCCGAAGGCGTGGTGTCCATCTGTATCCGGTAGCCGAGCCGCTTGCGCCCGACGATCGCGAACTCCCACACGAACGCGATCACCGGGATCAGCACACCGAGAACTGCGAGGATCTCCTGCCACGGGAACCCAGTCACGACCGCCTCCGCGAAACGAATTGGGTCGTAACGGTATTAACCCCCAATCCTCGATCGACCGCGGTCAGCCACCAATTCCCGCTCTGTTCACCGCGCGTTCAGCAGTCTTCGGCGGGGGCGCCCGCTGCCAGGACTCGGAGGCGTTCCGCGTCGTCGAAGTAGCGGGCTTCGCCCGACAGGTAGCCGTGGAGCATCCGGAACAGGAGATCGACCAGGTCGTCCATGCCCGCCTTGGCCGCGCTCTCCGCCGCGCACATGAGGTTGGGGCGCTCGGTTTCCAGCCAGAGCACCGCCGATTCCTGGTTCGACAGGGTCGGCATCGCCACCGGTCGCGGCAAGCCGCCCGCGTCCGAGTCCCGGCTCGGCTGCAGGATGCGCAGCGCCTGGTCGGCGGTGTGCAGGTAGAAACCGAGCAGCCTGGCCACGATCGCCGGACGGTCCTGCTCCAGCTCGGCGAGTTCGGCCGCGTATTCGCCCAGCAGCGCGTGCATCTCGTAGCGGCCGTAGGTGACCTCGGTGAGCAGGTGCGCGCGGACGAGCACGTCCAACAGACGCCGCGTGGTCTGCACGTCGTCAGCGCCGAGCAGGGCGGTGAGCGCGAAGACGCCGACGCGGTGACCGGCGTGCCTGCAGGTGAAGCCGTAGAGCCGGAAGAGGCGGGCCGCGTCGTCGGGCAGGTTCCGGTAGGACCAGGAGAACACCGCGCGCACCGAGGTGTGCTCATCGCCGGTGTCCAGCGCGTCCAGTCCGCGCTGCTCGTCGGTGAGGTCCTCCAGCAGCTCGCCCACGTCGCGTCCGGTGCTCTGGTGGATGCGTTCGGCGGCGACCCGCAGCGCCAGCGGTAGCCGGGCGCACCGCTCGATCAGCGGCTGGGCGGTTTCGGCGCTCATCAGCTGCTCGCCGAGCCGGTCGGTGAGCAGCGCGTGCGCCTCGTCGGCCTCCATGCGGTCGAGCACCAGCCGGTACGCGCCGTCGCGGGCGCTGAGCCCGGACAGCGAATCGCGGCTGGTGACGACCACGAAGCTCGTGGGGGTTCCGGGGAGAAGCGGGCGGACCTGGCCCGGCGCGGCGGCGTTGTCCAGCACGATGAGCATCCGCCGCTGGTCGACCACGGTGCGGAAGCGGGCGGCGCGCTCGGTGGCGTCGGCGGGGATCGCATCACCGGGAATTCCCAGGGCGCGCAGGAATCCGGCCAGCACCTCGGTGGTGGTCAGCGGCTGGTCCGGGCCGTAGCCGCGCAGGTCGACGTGGAGCTGCCCGTCGGGGAAGCGGTCCCGAGCGGCGTGCGCCCAGTGGGTCACCAACGCGGACTTGCCGACGCCTGCGGTGCCCGCGACCACGGCGATCGGCACCTCGGGCTTCTCGCTGAGCCGGTCGAGCTCGGCCAGCGCGGCGTCACGGCCGACGAAACCCGGTACGTCGTGCGGGAGTTGCGCCGGTCGCGTCACCGGGCGCGCGGTGGGCGGCTCGAACTCGATGTGCTCTCCGGCGAGGATGCGCTGTTCCAGCTCCCGCAGCGCGTGGCCCGGTTCCAGCCCCAGCTCGTCGACGACGGTGCGGCGCGCGCGGCGGTAGGCCGCCAGCGCGTCGGCCTGCCTTCCCGAGCGGTACAGCGCCGTCATCAGCAGCGCGTGCAGGCGTTCCCGCAGCGGGTTCTCGCGCACCAGCTCGGCGAGCTCGGCGATGATGAAGGCGTGCCTGCCGCAATCGAGTTCGGCCGCGTGCAGCTGTTCCAGCGCGACCAGGCGGCGTTCGTCGATGCGTTGCGCCTCGCCGGTCAGCTCGGTCAGGTCGAGGTCCTGGTACGGGGTTCCACGCCACAAGCGCAGGGCTTGGCGCAGCATGTCGGCCCGGCGCTGCGGGTCGAAGTTGCGTTCGGCGAGGTCCAGCAGCGTCTCGAAGCGCTCCACGTCGAGCTCGTCGGGTTCGACGTGCATCCAGTAGCCGCCCGCGTCGGAGACCAGGCGTTCAGGTTCGCCGAGGGTCCTGCGCAACCGGTGCACCAGCAGGTGCAGCTTGCTGCCGCCGCGCCGCTCCGGCTCGCCGCCCCACAGCGCGGCCGAAAGCCACTCGGCCGAGACCGGCGTGTTGGCGTGGGCGAGGAGCAGGGCGAGCAGACGTTGCCGCAACAGCCCTGGAACCGGTACCTCCGCGGTGCCGTGCCGCACACGAACCGGCCCCAGCACGTCGAACCGCACCGAATTTCACCCCCGAAGAAACAAGGTCGAATGGATAGAACGAGTTTCCTCGGGTCCGGGGTTTCCACGCAAGAAAGTCGGGCGGCATTTCGGCAGAATCGACCCGATAATCCCGGTGGATTATTCCAAAAGCGTGAAATTCACGCTAGTCGAGTGTGCGTTGCGGCAGACCCGCCAGCCGCGACAACGCCGCGAATCCCTCGTCCGAACCCGGCCAGTGCCGGTGCACGGCGTCGGGGCCCGCCAGGCGGACCACCGACCGCAGCACCGCCACCACGACGATCGCGTCGTCGGCGTAGCCCAGCACCGGGACGAAGTCGGGCACCAGGTCGAACGGCAGCGCGAGGTAGGCCAGCAGAGCACCGAGCCGCACTCGCACACCGCGCGGCATCTCGGGGTCGACGGCCAGCCTGCGCAGCAGGCGCAGGGTGTCCGGCAGCAGCTGCAACGCCTCGGACAGCGCGCCCTTGCGCGGGCACATCACCAGCAGGACCACCACGAGCGCCAGCCAGGCCAGCAGCAGACCCGCGGCCAGGCTCAGCAGGGCAGTCACCAGTGTCATGCCAGGAGTGTAACGACGGTTAGACGCCGCAGGTAGGGCTTGGTGAGTGACACCATCCGGTCAGGTGCTCGCCTCAGCCGCGTACACGCGTTCGGCGAAGGCGTCCAGGGCCCGAGCGCAGGCTTCCACCGACGCGACGGCCTCCACCGCGCGCGGGGCTCCGAGGGTGTCGCGGGCGCGGATCTTGTCCAGCCAGCGGCGGAGCTTGGCGAGGTCTTCCTCGTTCTCCTCCAGCTCCGCGTAGGTGAACTTGCCGGCCTTGGTCTCCTTGTCGATCTCGGCCTGGAAGTCCTCGCACCGCGACAGGACCTCCTCGTACTCGGCGTCCCGGGCACCGTGGAACGCGGCGACGACCTCGTCCTGCCCCGCGAGGGCCTCGGCCCGCAGCAGCTGCCCGGTGCCGCCCATGCCCTCGACCTCGGCCCGCAGCTTGCGCAGCGCCCGCTCGGCCTCGGCCGATTCCGGCAGCACGGCCACCGAGTTCGCCAGGTACACCGCCCCGGCGGCCTTCAACCGGCGCCACACAGTCGCCCGCAGCCTCGTCGGCTCCCCGGGCACCCGGTACACCAGCATCAACCACGCCCCAGCCGTCACCCCCACAGTCTCCCGCACGCCGCAACACCCGACCGCCGGTTGCGCCCGCCCACCCGTTCGTTGCCAATGCGATTCCGCCCGTCGAACAACGGGTTGCCACCCGCCCAGGGCGACGCGATGGTGTTCAGACCAGCGAGCACCGTCGGCACGAAGTTTCGAGGCGCCAATGGAATCGGTACTGATCTTCGCCGCCGGCGCGGCACTGCTGATCTACAGCGCCGAGAAGCTCGTCGGATATCTCGTCGGAATGGCCGCCGGACTCCGCATCTCGCTGTTCCTGCTCGCCATCGTCTTCACCGGCATCGAATTCGACGACATCTTCCTCGGCGTGGCGCTCAACATGGAGGACCTCGACGGCGTCGCGCTGGGAATCGTGTTCGGAACAGCGCTCTCCCTGCCCGGGGTCGTGCTGGCCCTGGCCGCGATCTTCACGCCGACGAAGGTGAACATCCCGCACGGCTACCTGGCGCTGTTCGCCGTCGCTCCGCTCGTCCTGATCGGATTCGTGGCGTTCGCACCGATGAACGTCTTCGTCGGCCTGGTGCTGCTGTCGCTGTTCGTGGCGTTCCTCGGCTACGTCGTGGTGCGCGAATCCCGTGGCGCGCGACCGGTGTTCCGCGACGCCGAGCTGTACGAGGCGTTCGCGACGACCCGCGAGGGCGGCGGAACCGCCGTCGCCGAGCTGCCTCCGGACGTGCCGAAGGAGCCCGGCTTCGCCGACCAGATGCCCTTCGCCGAAGCGCGCAGGCTGCCCGGCTGGGCCGGTGCCGCGCTCGCGGTCCTCGCGCTGGCCGGGCTCATCGCGGGCGCGTGGGCCACCGGCATGGGCACCGAGGGGGTCCTGGAGGAGTTCGGCCTCGAAGGGACCCTGTTCGGCGCCACCATCGCCACCCTCGTGCTGACCATCGAGGACATCTTCCTCACCGTCGAGCCCACCCGGCGCGGAGCTCCGGAGATCGGCGTCGGCAACGTCATCGGCAGCGTCGTGTTCTCGGTGACCGGAAAGCTCGGGATCATCCTGCTCGCAGGAGGTCTCGTGGTGGATTCCAGCGTCCTCAGCTGGCACCTGCCCGCGCTGGTGGTGCTCACGGCGCTGGCCGCCTACTTCCTGTCCAGCGGGCGCCTGCGCCGCTGGCACGGCTTCGTGCTGCTCGCCGGTTACGTCCTGTACTGGGCCGTCAGCTACGGCGTTCTCGGCACCGTCCCCATCGAACTCGACTGACGCGGAACCCGGCCTCCACCAAGCGGAACGATCGGTCCTCGAACTGGATCGCGGGGAACCCCCGAGGCAACTTCCCGCGCGTCAGGGACGTCTGCTGGGTGTTGGACGTACCGACTTCACTGGGGAGTGCCATGCGACGAGCACTGGGGATCGTGGGGGCGTTGGCCGCGACGCTGACCGTTGGAGGCACCGGACTGGCGAGCGCAGCGGAGGAACCCGTCCCGATCGGGCCGGACTGCTACGAGGCGCTGTGCCTGGGCCAGTCCGAGCAGGACGCGCTGGCCACCGGACTGGTCGTCGACGAGACGCCCGGAGAACCGCCGCTGGGCTGCAACGTCCTCGACTTCCGGCCCGAGGAGGGCCAAGGCCACCCGGGCAACGGCGTGTTCGTCCACCCCACCCGCGGCGTGGTGGAGATCCAGGGCACCGACAGGATGCGGACGCCCGAGGGTGCGGGGTTCGGCCAGACCCTCGACCAGGTCCGGGCGATCTACCCGGATCTGTACAACGTGCCGCCGATGGACTTCACCTACGGCGCGGACGTTCCGGAACGCCCGGGCGTGCGCTACATCTTCGCGTTCAAGGACGACGGGCACCTAGCCGACTTCGGCCTGGAGGACGTGGCTGGCATGGACGCCTGCTGACCCCCTGGAGTCCTGCGAGGTCGTCGCAGGCCAGCAGCGTCCGGGCAAATCTCGGTCTTACCGGGGGCGTCGCTAGCGTTCGAGCAAC
This sequence comes from Saccharopolyspora aridisoli, assembly GCF_004348445.1. GTDB lineage: Bacteria > Actinomycetota > Actinomycetes > Mycobacteriales > Pseudonocardiaceae > Saccharopolyspora > Saccharopolyspora aridisoli. Next base: position 22,279 of record NZ_SMKV01000025.1, read on the forward strand.
GTCCGCACGCCCCTGGAGACCCGCCCGATGGCCGGACCGTCCGGGCTCGGTCCGCAGCTGCGGGACGTGCGCCTGGCCTACGGCACCGGCCACCTCCCGGACCGCGTGGTGATCACCAGCGTCCCGATGAGCGGTGAAGTGCCGAGGACCACCTGCTGCCCGGGGCGCTGAGCCACTTCCGGCGGCCCGGGACAGGACTCACGAGGAGTACGAGCGCACCAGTCAGGGGGAGCTGGGACCGGGAAGCCGCCGCCCCCGAGCCCGGTCTCCACCGGGGACCCGGACCAGCGTCGACGACCTCAGCGCTGGTTGATCCGGGCCCCGGTGAAGGTGGGTGTCAGAGGGCTCGCCAGTCGAGGACCGCGTCCGCGAGGCCGGTGATGGTGGCCAGCAGGCCGAGACGGGCCGTGCGGAGCTCGGCGTCCTCCGCCATGACCATGACCTCGTCGAAGAACGTGTTGATCGGGGCCACCAGCGGGCCGGCGATCGTGGTGAACTCGGCGAGGGTCGTGGTGTCCGACAACCGGTCGGCGACCTCGGCGACGGCGGCGTGCAGATCGCGTTCGGCTTGATCGGTGAGGCGGTCCGCGTCGTAGGCGGGCTCGGTGCCCTCCGGGACGATGCGGCGTGCCCGCTGGATCACCGCGACCAGCGCGGCGAAGTCCTCGTCGTTGATCCGCTTCTCCAGCTCGGCCAGCGTCGTGTCGGCGACCGCAGGGGCGTCGGCGAGCGGGAGGACCGCCTGCACGAGCCGGTGCTCGTGGTCGGCGTCGAGCAGCTGCTGCTCGTAGCGGCGGACGATGAACTCGTGCGCTTCGGCCAGGGCCTCCTCGCTGAGCGTGGAGCCCTGCGAGACGACCTCGGCGCTAGCGGCCTCCAGGCCCCCCCGCAGGGTGATGGCGCTGGCAGCGGGGGTGGCGCGCAGGATCGTCACCACACCACCGGCGGCGCGGCGGAGGCCGAACGGGTCGGAGCTGCCGGTCGGGTTGGCGCCGATCGCGAACAGGCTCGCGAGCAGGTCGAACCGGTCGGCCAGGGCCAGCACCGCGCCCGGGTTGCTCTCCGGGAGCTTGTCGCCGGCTCCGCGCGGCTGCTCCATCTCGGCCAGAGCTGTTGCCACGGCCGGGGTTTCGCCCGCGCGCAGCGCGTACTCGCGGGCCATGGTGCCCGCCAGGCCAGAGAGTTCGACGACCATCTGCGAGGCGAGGTCGAACTTCGCCAGCGCACCGGCGCGCGCGACGGTCTCCTGATCCGCCCCGGACAGCCCGGCCGCGGAGCCGAGGGCGACACCGACCCGGGCGATGCGGTCGGCGCGGTCGGCCATCGAGCCCAGGCGCTCCTCGAAGGTCAGCTTGTGCAGACCCTCGCGCAGCTCCTCGGGCTTGCGCTTGAGGTCGGCGCGCCAGAAGAACGCGGCGTCCTCGTAGCGGGCGCGCAGCACCGACTCGTTGCCCTCGCGGACGAGGTCGACGTCGCAGTCGCCGTTGGCGACGGCCACGAAGTGCGGCAGCAGGCCGTTCTCGCCGCGCACCGGCAGGTAGCGCTGGTGCTTGCGCATCACGGTGGTGAGGATCTGCTCGGGCAGTTCCAGGTAGCGCTCGGCGAAGCCGCCCAGGATCGGGTTGGGCCGCTCGACGAGGTTGGTGACCTCGTCGACCAGTCCGGCCTCACCCGCGAGGTCGACGGCGCCGCCGACGCTCGCCGCGAGCTCGGTGGCGGCACCGACGATCGTGCGGCGACGCTCGGCGGCGTCGGCGACGATGCCGTGCCCGGCCAGGAACTCCAGGTAGCCGTCGGCGGAGGTCACCGGGACCTCAGGTTCGACGGCGGTGCGGTGCACCCGGGTCGTGGTGCCGCTGGCCAGCGAGGACACCGCCACCGGCAGCGGGGTGTCGCCGAGCAGCGCGAGCAGCCAGCGGACCGGGCGGCTGAAGGACAGCTTCGGGTCGCGCCAGCGCATGTTCTTGTCCGCGCGCAGCTCACCCACCAGCTGGGCGAGCAGGTCGGCCAGCACGACCGGGGCGGTGCGACCTTGCTCGGTGCGCACCACGGCGACGTGCTCGACGCCGTCGGCCTCGACCCGGCTGAGCTCCTCGGGAGAGACGCCGTGCTTGCCTGCGAAGCCCTGGGCGGCCTTGGTGGGCGTGCCGTCCTCGCCGAAGGCCGCGGAGGTCTTCGGGCCGCGCACGGTGCGCTCGGCGTCCGGCTCCGCGGGGGCGACGTCGGCGACCTGCACGATGATGCGCCGCGGCGTCGCGAAGGCGCTGATCTCTCCGTGCGCCAGCCGGGTCGAGGCGAGCTTGGACTCCAGCGAGTCCCGCACCGAACCGGCCATCGTGGACACGTCCGCGTGCGGGAGCTCTTCCAGCCCGATCTCGAACAGCAGCGTCGCCGGCTCGCTCACCGCCGGCAGCTCACCGTCGGTCGCGGCAGGTGCCGCCTCGACCACGCCGAGCGGGTGGCCGAGCTCTTCGCGGCGCTCGGCCCACAGCTGGGCGACGCGGCGGGTGAGGCTGCGCATCTGCCCGAACGCCTTGGCGCGCTCGGTGGTGCTGATGGCACCGCGCGCGTCGAGCACGTTGAACATGTGGCTGCACTTGAGAACGTGCACGTACGCCGGCGAGGGGAGCCGCAGGTCCAGCAGCCGGTCCGCTTCGGCGGCGCTCGTGTCGAACACGCGGTGGGTGGCCTCGATGTCGGCGTCGTCGAGGTAGTAGCGGCTCATCTCGTACTCGGACTGGCCGAAGATCTCGCCGTAGGAGACGCCGTCGGAGTAGCGGATGTCCTTGAAGTGGTCGACGCCCTGCAGCGCCATGATGATGCGCTCGATGCCGTAGGTGATCTCCACCGACACCGGGTCGAGCACCAGGCCACCAGCCTGCTGGAAGTAGGTGAACTGCGAGATCTCCAGCCCGTCGAGCCAGACCTCCCAGCCCAGGCCCCAGGCGCCCAGCGCCGGGGAGGCCCAGTTGTCCTCCACGAAGCGGATGTCGTGCGCCTTGGTGTCCACGCCGAGCGCTTCGAGGCTGCCCAGGTAGAGCTCCTGCGGGTTGCCCGGGTCGGGCTTGAGGATCACCTGGAACTGGGTGTGGGTCTGCAGGCGGTTCGGGTTCTCGCCGTAGCGGGCGTCGTCAGGACGGACGCTGGGCTCGACGTACCCGACGTGCCAGGGCTCCGGACCGAGCACCCGCAGCATCGTGGCGGGGTTGGCGGTACCGGCTCCGACCTCGGTGTTGAACGGCTGCATGATCATGCAACCTCGTTCGGTCCAGTAGCGTTGCAGCGCCAGGAGCGCGTCCTGCATCGTCGGTGTGCTGCTCTCGGTCACCGGTTCCGAACCCTTCATCGCCCGTGGTCGTGTGGATACTCCGGGGTTTTCGAACACGCGCATTCTGCCACGCTCGGTTCCAGCGCCTGTTCACCGTCATCATCGCCCCAGGGTGTCGAGGACCAGCCGGGCGGTCCCCTCCGGGGTCGCCGGCTCGACGTCAGCGGGCTGGCTGAGCTGCGCGCGGCGCGTGGTCGGCTTCGGCGGCGGGGCGGACCCACCTCTTCACCCGGACCCGGCCGTCGAGCCGTGCCCGGAGCGCCCGCGCCCGCCGACCCCGTTCGGTGTGGCCGAAACCGGTTGAGTGGCGCCCGGAACCGGTGATGAGCTCGGTGGCCGATCAGCGGTCCTCGCGCATCACCGCGAGCACGGCGTCCGAGAGGGTGCCGTCGCGGTTCTCCAGGTGGTCGGGCAACATCCGGGCGGGCAGGAAGCCGATGCGTTCGGCCAGCCGGAGCGAGGCCTCGTTGGCGGCGTCCGCGATCCACTCCAGCCTGGTCAGCTCGGTGTCGTCGAGCGCCCATCCCGTCAGGGCGCGCCCCGCGGCCTCCCCCACCCCGAGCCTGCGGGCCCAGGGCGCGATCCAGCAGCCGACCTCGGCGCGGTCGGCCTCGACGGCGACCAGGCCGAACGAGCCCAGCACGTCGTCACCGTGCGCGGTCACCGCGAAAAGCGGCGAACCTCCGACACCGGCGAGGAAGCCTTCGGCGTGCTCCTCGGTGTAGGGCACGGGAATCGTCGTCCAGCGCTGGATCTCGGGGTCCTGGCACGCTCGGAGAACCTGCTCCGCGTCGGACGGTCGCCAGCGGCGGAGCCGGTAGGGGCCTGCGGGGATCTCGGCGGGGATGTTCATCGCAGCGGCTCCAGCGCCGGGTCGTGGTGGCGGGCACACGCAGATCGCAGTGGTCGGCGCCGCATCGTCGTGAGTCGGAACGCGTTCGTACCACATCGACGTCATTCCTCCACCCCGCCAGCGGCCGGGCCGGGCTGGAGCAGCCCGGCCCGACGATGTGCTGCGCTTTGATGCCCGCGGCGGGTGCGGCTGACCGCGTGCGCACCCGCCGCCACGACGCCGCGCTCAGGCGACGGCGTTCTTGCCCGGCACCACCAGGGCGTACATGACCAGCACCGAAAGCGCGATCGAGGCGAGTTCCCAGAGCGGGAAGGCCGCCAGGAAGGTGAGGTGCCCGATCGCCGACAACCCGGCCAGGCCGATCCCGGTCATGCGTGCCCACCGCTGCCCGGCCAGGCAACCCGCACCGGCCAGCAGCTGCAGGAGTCCGAAGGCCAGCCAGATGTATCCCCACGCGCCGAAGTTGAACACCAGCAGCTCGCCACCGCCGACCACGAAGTAGTCGGGGCGGAACAGCGCCGTCAGCCCGGCGATGATGTTGAAAGCACCGGCCAGCACCAGCACCCAGCCACCGAAGGCAAGCCACCCCGCTCCACCAGCATCCGAACTGGCCCTGGACATCGCCCATTCCTGCCGCTGCCCGGCCGCCTGCTGCTGTTCACCCGTCTGCTGCGGCTCAGACGCCTGCCGCTGCTCGGGGGCCTGGCGCTGCTCGGATACCTGCCGTTCGGTCGGCCGTTCACCGCCGGCCTGTTGTCCCGTGTTCGGACTGGACATTTCGAACGCCTCCTCCTTGCCGAGGTGGTTGTAGGGCCAGCATCACTCCGCTTACCCGGATCCGCAGTCTGACCAGGACTTTCGACCCGGTGCACAACATCATCGGGAGCGTTCGAGGCGCCATCTCGGCGATCACGTCGCACTCCCCCGGATCTCCACCTGCGCGTGGCGGAAGAGGCCCTCCAACGCAGCGGCCACGGGCAGCGCCAGCATCGCGCCGAGCACACCGGCCAACGCACCTCCGACGAGGATCGCGACGAACACCCCCAGCGAGCTGAGCTCGACGGTCCGGCGTAGACCCGCGGTGCGATCAGGCAGTCCCGATCGCCTGGGGATCACGAAGAGCAAGTCCCTGGCTCAGCGCCGCCAGCGAGGCGGGCGTCGCGCCGATCTGCGGAATCGTGTCCAGCAGCGCGACCGCCACGGCGAGCAACGGGGATGAGGCACACCACGACCAGGAAGAACACGAACGACCGGCGCCGGCGCACAACGACACGACGAGCTGCCCGGTCACGTAGCGACAACGCGAAGACGACCCCGTGCGGAGACCGGGCCGGGAACTTCACGAAGGCGGGGAACGACGCCAAGAGCGGCCACCGCACCGTGGGGCCTGCGGCGGGCTCGGCCACCGCACCCAACACGACGGGGCGAGGTGGTTCGCGAGTCCCGCGAACACACCTCGCCCTGAGGTCCGTGGAGGTGCCGGGAATCGAACCCGGGTCCTCCGTCGCTTCACCAAGGCTTCTCCGTGCGCAGTCCGCTATGCCTCTACTCGGCTCCACCGGTCACGCGAACCAGCCGGTGTGACGAGCCCAGTCGCTGTTCGATGTCCCGCTGGGTCCCGCGACCGAACCCAGCGGTGGAGCCTCCTAGCTGATGCCGGATTCCGGGACGGAGGCGTTCCCGGTCCGACAGAGTCGCTCCTCGCTCAGGCGGCGAGGGCGAACTCGCGCTGACTCTTGTCGGCGCTTATTTGTTTGCGGCGACGCTCACGGTGGTCTCCCGCCTGCACCGGCACGCTTCCCAAGGATCAACGTACGGAGTCGAAACCGTTCACCCCCATGTCCATGCTCCACTTGCCACCGGTTTTCGAACCGGTGTCCAACAGGATAACGCCTCGGGCCCAGGCGATCATTCCCACATCCCTCATACCGTCAACCCCAGCAGCTTCGCCGGTGTGTCGTGCAGCACCGCGCGCAGGAAGGGCTTGCCGAGTCGCGGGTCACCACCTGCCCAATCGGCGATGGCCGCGAGCTGGTCGGCGTACTGGTACGGGATGTTCGGGTAGTCGGTGCCCAGCACGATCCGGTCGGGGCGCGCGGCGATCCGGGCCGCCCAGTCCTTCGGCAGCGGCGCGATCTTCTCGCTGAACGCCACGCCGACCATGGTCGTGTCCAGGTGCACCCGCGGATAGCGCTCCACCAGGTTCAACGCCGCGAGGTAGTCGGGCATTCCGGCGTGCGCGAGCACCGCGGTCAGCCTCGGGTGCCTGCGCAGGACGCCCTCGAACACGTCCAGCCCGGTGTAGGCACCGGGGATCGGACCGTTCCCGCAGTGCACGACGACCGGCACGCCGGTCTCGCCGAGCAGGCCCCACGCCTGGTCCAGCAACGGGTCGCGCGGATCGAACGAACCCACCTGGACGTGCATCTTCACGCAGCGGGCACCCGCGTCCAGCGCGCGAGCGAGGTAGTCGCCCACCCCGGGTTCGGGGTAGATGGTGGCGGTCGGAACCGCGTCCGGCGTGCGCTGGGCGAAATCGAGAACCCAGTCGTTGAGCCACTCGGCCATCGCGGGCTTGTGCGCGTAGACGAGCGGGGCGAACGCCCGCAGTCCGAACTCGCGCAGCAGCCGCACCCGGGTGGACTCGTCGTGCCGGTAGAAGATGTCCCACCGCATCCCGTAGTGCTCGGAGGCGTTGTCGAAGTACGCCCACACCTTGTCCAGCACGTTCGGCGGCAGGAAGTGGGTGTGGAGGTCGACCAGACCCGGCAAGCCGAGTTCGTCCAGCCAAGCGGGAATTCGGTTGTCGTCGTGCGGTGCCGTCAAGTCAGCGCCGGCCCTTTCGCGCGCGCCCGATGGCGCGCTGGATCTCGCGTTCCACATCGCGCTTGGCGATGTCCTGACGCTTGTCGTGCGCCTTCTTGCCTCGCGCCAGGGCGAGCTCGACCTTGGCCTTGCCGTCGCTGAAGTACAGCGACATCGGCACCAGGCTCAGACCGCTCTCCTTGATCTTGCCGACCAACCGCTCGATCTCGTGCCGGTGCAGCAGGAGCTTGCGGGAGCGCCGCGGTTCGTGGTTGGTCCACGTCCCCTCGGTGTACTCGGGGATGTGGACGTTGCGCAGCCAGACCTCGCCGTCGTCCACAGTGGCGAAGCCGTCGACGAGCTGCGCCTTGCCCTGGCGCAGGCTCTTGACCTCGGTACCGGTCAGCGCGATGCCGGCCTCGTAGACGTCGAGCACCGACCAGTCATGCCGCGCCTTGCGGTTCTGCGAGATGACCTTGCGGCCGCGTTCCTTCACCATGCGAACAACTCTAGTCCTCGTGTCACCCGGTTAGACCGAACTCGGCGGCCCCTCCAGCAGGGACCGCCGAGCACCAGGTTACAGCCGCACGTACAGGCGGAGCGTGACGTAACCGGTGACCGCGGAGATCACCGCGGAGACCAGCAGCAGGATCGGCGAGATCAGCGCGATGTCGCCCCATTCGACGGCCGGGATGATGCCGGTGCCCAGCACCGGCCCCATGACCCGGTCGATGAACGCCGCCTTCGCGATCAGCAGACCGCCGATCGCCAGCACCGCACCGATCAGACCCGACACCATCGCTTCCAGGAGGAACGGCAGCTGCGTGTACCAGCGGGTCGCGCCCACCAGGCGCATGATGCCGGTCTCCGTGCGGCGGGTGAACGCCGAGAGCTGAATGGTGTTGGAGATCAGCAGCAACGCGGCCAACGCCTGCACCAGCGCGATCGAGAACGTCGCGTTGCGGACGCCGTTGAGGATGTCGAACAACCGGTCCAGGTACTCCGCCTGGTCGACGACGCTGTCCACGCCCGGCTTGCTGGCGAACTCGGCCTGGATCTGCGGGAAGCGCTCCGGGTCGGTGAGCTTCACGCGCAGCGAGGCCGGCATCGCCTCGGCGCGGGCGACGTCCTTGAGCTCCGGCTGCGACTCGAAGACCTTGTTGAAGCTGGCGAACGCCTGCTCCCGGTTCTCGTACTTGACCGACTGGACGCCCTCGGCATTCTTGAGCGCCGACTTGACCGAGGCGCAGGGCTGCTGGCTGCAGTCGGTGTCATTGGCGCTGACGTCGTCGGTCATGAACACCACGACCTCGACGCGGTCCTGGTAGGTGTCCTGCATCTTGTCGATGAGCCGGACCACCAGCAGACCGCCACCGAGCAGACCCACCGAGATGGCGGTCGTCAGGATCATCGCGATGGTCATCGTCACGTTGCGCCGAAGGCCGTTGACGACCTCGCTGAATACGAAGCTCGCACGCATCTTGGGTCAGCTTTCCTGCCGTTCGGGGGTGTGTGTCCTCGGGTGCACGGGCCGGGCGATCGGGGTCGCGCCGGATCAGCGGCCGACGCCGTACACGCCACGGGCGTCGTCGCGGATGACCCGGCCGAGGCTGAGCTCCACGACGCGACGGCGCATCGAGTCGACGATGCCGTGGTCGTGCGTGGCCATCACGACGGTGGTGCCGGTGCGGTTGATCCGCTCCAGCAGCAGCATGATGTCCTGGCTCGTGTCGGGGTCCAGGTTTCCCGTCGGCTCATCGCACAGCAGCACCAGCGGCCGGTTGACGAAGGCGCGCGCGATGGCGACGCGCTGCTGCTCACCACCGGAGAGCTCGTTGGGCATCCGGTCGGCCTTGCCGTCGAGTCCCACCAGCTGCAGCACCTGCGGGACCACGCGCTGGATGTCGGCGCGCGGCTTGCCGATGACCTCCAACGCGAACGCGACGTTCTCGGCCACGGTCTTGTTGTTCAGCAGCCGGAAGTCCTGGAAGACGCATCCGATGCGCTGACGCAACCGGGGCACCCGGCGGCGGGGCAGCTTCGCGACGTTCCAGTCCGCGACGAAGACCCGGCCACGGCTGGGCACATCCTCGCGCAGCAGGAGGCGCATGAACGTCGACTTACCGGAGCCCGATGGCCCGATGAGGAACACGAACTCGCCCTTGTCGATGCCCACAGAGACATCGTCGAGAGCGGGCCGGGTCGACGTCTTGTACGTCTTGGACACGTGCTCAAGGCGGATCACGGCCGGGAGTTTACCCCCGCCCGATAGGGCGACCCGCACTCACCCACAGAGGTGGCCGCACCAGCTATGACCAGGGGTTTCAACAGACGCGCTGGGCGTCGATCAGGCCACGCTCTGCTGCTGGCGACGCCAGCGGATCCCGGCTTCCAGGAAACCGTCGATGTCGCCGTCGAGAACCGCGTCGGGATTGCCCACCTCGTGCTCGGTCCGCAGGTCCTTGACCATCTGGTACGGGTGCAGCACGTAGGAGCGCATCTGGTTGCCCCAGCTGGAGCCGCCGTCCTTGAGGGCGTCGAGCTCGGCGCGCTCCTCCTCCTTCTTCCGGGCCAGCAGCTTGGACTGGAGCACGCGCATCGCGGCGGCCTTGTTCTGCAGCTGCGACTTCTCGTTCTGGCAGGACACCACCACGCCGGTCGGGATGTGCGTGATGCGCACGGCCGAGTCGGTGGTGTTCACGCTCTGCCCACCGGGACCGGAGGAGCGGAAGACGTCGACGCGGATGTCCTTCTCCGGGATCTCGACGTGGTCGGTCTCCTCGACGACCGGCAGCACCTCGACACCGGCGAAGGAGGTCTGGCGGCGGCCCTGGTTGTCGAACGGCGAGATCCGCACCAGGCGGTGCGTGCCCTGCTCGATGGACAGGGTGCCGTAGGCGTAGGGCGCGTTGACCCGGAACGTCGCCGACTTCAGGCCGGCCTCTTCGGCGTAGGAGGTGTCGTAGACCTCGGCCGGGTAGGAGTGCCGCTCGGCCCAGCGCAGGTACATGCGCATCAGCATCTCGGCGAAGTCGGCGGCGTCGACGCCACCGGCCTCCGCGCGGATGGTGACCACTGCTTCGCGCTGGTCGTACTCGCCGGAGAGCAGGGTCCGGACCTCCAGGCTTTCGAGGTCCTTGGCGAGGCGGTCGCGCTCCTCGTCGGCCTCGGCCAGACCGGAGCTGTCGCCCTCGTCCTCGCTGAGCTCGTAGAGGACTTCGAGGTCCTCGACGCGCTGGCGGAGCTCGGAGATGCGGCGCAGGTCGGCCTGCCGGTGCACGAGGCGGCTGCTGACGCGCTGCGCGTTGTCGACGTCGTCCCAGAGATCGGGCTTGGCCGCCTCCTGCTCCAGCTCGGAGATCTCCGCGCGGAGGGCGTCGAGATCCATCACGCTCTCGATACCTTCGAGCGTGTTGGACAGTTCCTTGAGGGAGGCCGCGACGTCGGGATTCACAGTGCTCAGGGTACTTCACCGACAACCGGCCGCCCACGAGGACGGCACTGATCGCCTTTCTCCTGCGGGCGAACGCGAACAACGGCTGCGCCGATCGAGCGGCGCAGCCGTTGTCCTCGAGCGGATCCGGGCGTCAATCGGGGATCGAATCGAGGAGCTTGTTGATCGCCCGGTTGTAGGCGACGGTGAAGTCCGCTGCGGCCTTCTCGTAGGCGTCACCCGCCGTCTTGGCAGCGTTGCGGGCCTCGTCCATCTTCACCGCGGTCTGCGCGCGGGCGGACTCGACGAGCGCGGCGCGCTGACGCGGGGTGAGGGTGCCGGAGTAGACCAGCTTGAGGATCAGCGGGCTGCGGACGTTGTCAGGCCCGGGCGCAGTGTTCAGCCATGACTTGAAGGCCTTCTTCCCGGCCGCCGTGATCGCGTACTGCTGGCTGGAGCGCGGCCCCTGCTTGCCGAGGCGCAGCAGACCGTCCTCGGTCAGCGCGGGCAGCTCGCGGTACACCTGGCTGCGGGTGACGCTGAAGAACCCGGCGAAGCGCTCGGTGGCCGCGGCGACCAGCTGGCCACCAGTCTTCGGCCCTTCGTGCAGTAGTCCCAACAGGGCAGCGGATGTCGCATTCAGCTCGCTCACGACACCAACGGTGCCACGTCGCGACGGAGCTGTCCACAGTGGTCGGCGCTTCTGTCCACAGTGGTTGCACTTGACTGGTCCGAGTGGACGAACCATTCCGCCATTGGTTCCAGGCCGGAATTACCGGATTTTCGGCGTGCGGGGGCTCGATGATCACAGATCCCACCCGAATGCAGCCCTCGTAGATGTACGCATTGCAACCGCGCGCCCGTCCATTCGCCTGTATGGGGGTTCTTGGCCGCGCAATGAGGTGCTATCACTTTCCGAAACTGCACAACTACAGGTGGTTACCCTCACGCTGCTGTTGGCCGCCGGGTCGCCGGCGGGCGCACGGCATGGAAAGCAGGAGGTTCGGGCGTGCATCGCAGTTGGTTGCGTACCAAGGTCAACGAGAGCAAGGAGAAGGTGGCCCAGAAGGTCACCGAACGAGCCAAGTCCATGGTCCCGGTGCAGCGCGGCGCCGAGACGGACACCTGCATGGTCTGCGGCCGCACCATGCGCCAAACGGCCGTGGTTCGAGGCGAGGGCAGGGTCTGCTCCCCCAGCTGCGCTCGCAAGTGGGCCGAAGGACTGAAGGACTGAAGGAAAAAGAAAAGTGCCTCCGGATGACCGGAGGCACTCTTCTCTAGTAGCGGGGACAGGATTTGAACCTGCGACCTCTGGGTTATGAGCCCAGCGAGCTACCGAACTGCTCCACCCCGCGCCGTCGGCTGAAGTTTCCAGCCGCTTCGTTCTGTTGTAATGGGAACTCTACACCCCCGGGAAAACACCCTTCACACGGGGTCCCGAAACCGATCTTCCCAGCTCACGAGACCGGGACCAAGGGCCACGATCGACCTGGATGCAATCACCGAAGCGCGGGCCCTACGGGGCTCGGCCACGTGAAGACATCGAGGAAGAGAAAAATCCCCCTCGGCGAAGCCAAGGGGGATTTCCTAACCAGTAGCGGGGACAGGATTTGAACCTGCGACCTCTGGGTTATGAGCCCAGCGAGCTACCGAACTGCTCCACCCCGCGCCGTCGGCTGAAGTTTCCAGCCGCTTCGTTCTGTTGTAACACCAGCTTACGGGCCGAGTCACGGCCGTTCAATCCGGGGGTGGTTAAGCGTTTCGCACCCGCCCTGACCTGGCCTTCAAATGCGTCGGCGGGGCGGGAACCGCGCCGGTTCCCCACCCCGCCGACTTCCACACGGACGGCTCAGCCGCCGGTGCCCTGCCCCTGCTCGAAGCGCTTGATGGCGTCGTCGAGCTGCTGGTACGCCTGCCCCATCTCGGCGAAGTTGCCGGACTGCTGAGCCTTGCGGACTCGCTCCAGCGCGTCACGGATCGCGCCGACCTCCTGGCCCGTCTGCGGCGTCCCCGGCGATGGCGGCTGACCCGGCTGCTGAGGCTGCGCATCGGGCGGACCCGGCTGGGTCGCCTGGCCCGCTCCGGAACCGAAGACCTGGTCGAGCGCCCCCTGCAGGGTCTCGGAGAAGCCGACCTTGCCGCCGAAAGACACCAGCACCCGCGCGAGCTGCGGGTAGGACTCCTGCTCGTTGCGCTGGATGTAGATGGGCTCGACGTAGAGCAGCCCACCGGCCACCGGCAGCGTGAGCAGGTTGCCGAAGATCGCCGTGACGTTGGGGTTGTTGAACAGCGTCCGGTTCTCGGTGACCTCGGGGGTCGACTCCATCTGGTTCTGGACCTGGTTCGGACCCGGGGTCAGCGTGTTCGTCGGCAGTCGCAGCACGGTCATCTTCCCGTAGTTCTGCGGGTCCGAGGACACCGACACCCACGCCGAGAGGTTCTGCCGCCGCAGCGCGGTCAGGGCGCTGGTCAGCTGGAAGTTCGGCTGCTGCTGACCTTCGACCTGGGCGAGCACGTAGTAGGGCGGCTGCTGCCCCTCGCTGCTGCCGACGGTGCCGCGTGCCGTGGGGTCGTTGGGCACCTCCCAGAAGGTCTGGGTGGAGAAGAAGTCGCCTGGGTTGTCCACGTGGTACTCGGTCAGCAGCTTGCGCTGCACCTTGAACATGTCCTCCGGGTACCGGAAGTGCTCCCGCAGCTCCGGCGAGATGGCACTGGCAGGCTTGACCACGCCGGGGAACACGCCCTCCCAGGTCTTGAGCACCGGGTCGTTCTCGTCGGTGGCGTACAGGTCGACGGTGCCGTCGTAGGCGTCGACCGTGGCCTTGACCGAATTGCGGATGTAGTTGATCTGCTGGTTGGGCTGGCGCTCGACACCGGTGAGGGTGTCGTTGGTGGCCTCGCCCAGCTCGGTCAGCTTCGAGTACGGGTAGTTGTTCAGCGTGGTGTAGCCGTCGACGATCCACTTGATGCGGCCGTCCACCACTGCCGGGTACGGGTCGCCGTCGAGCTTGAGCCACGGCGCGACCTTCTGGACGCGGTCGCGCGGGTTGCGCTCGTAGATCAGCTTCGAGTCTTCGCCGATCACACCGCTGAACAGGAAGTTCCGCTCGCCGTAGTAAGCGGCGAAGGCCAGCCGCTGGAACGGGTTGGAGATCGGCACGCCGCCGCGGCCGTCGTAGGTGAACTGCTGGGTGTCGGTGTCGTACTCGCGCGGAGCCTCACCCGGGTTGCCGCCCACGATGGCGTAGTCGTCGGGGCCGACGAGCTCGCCGTAGTAGACGCGCGGCTGCTTGACCGGGATGCCGCCCTGGCCCTTGTTGGCGACGTCGCTGATCTGGAAGACCGGGTAGCCGCCCTGCGTGGCGCCCTCGTTGAAGGTCGAGTCGACCCGGTCGGCCGGTGCGGCGATGAAGCCGTTGCCGTGGGTGTAGACGGTGTGCCGGTTGATCCAGTTCTGCTGGTTGACCGCCAGGCCGTCGGTGTTGATCTCGCGCAACGCGACCAGGTAGTCCTGCAGCTGCCCGTTGGCGTCCCGGTAGCGGTCGACGTCGAGCTTGTCGGGGAAGCCGTAGAAGTTGTACTGCTGCGTGAGCTGGGTGAACGTCGCCGACAGCACGTTGGGGTCGAGCAACCGGATGTTGGGGATGGTGCCGGACTCGTCGGCGACCTCGCTGGGCTGCAGCTGCGTCTTGCCCGGGTAGTCGACGAACTCGACCTTGTCGTCGCCGATGCCGAACGCGGACTTGGTGGCCGCCAGGTTGCGCTCGATGGAGACGGCCTCGCGCTGGTTGGCGTTCGGCCGCACCGAGAACTGCTCCAGCAGCGCCGGCCACACCGCGCCGACCACGACGCTCGACAGCAGCAGCAGGACCGTCGCCAGCGCCGGGATCTGCAGGTTCTTCAGGAAGATCACCGAGAAGAACGCCAGCGCGCAGAACACCGCGATGCACATCAGGATCAGCTTCGCCGGCATCACCGCGTTGAGGTCGGTGTAGCTGGCACCGGTGAACAGGGCGTTGCGCTGGGACAGCAGCAGGTCGTACCGGTCCAAGAAGTAGTCGACGGCCTTGAGCAGCACGAACAGCCCGGCCAGCACGCCGAGCTGGACCCGCGCCGGCATCGACAGCTGGCCGCTGCGGCCGGTGAGCCGGATGCCGCCGAAGATGTAGTGGGTGACCAGCGCGCCGAGGAACGACACGGTCACCGCGATGAACGCCCAGGACAGCACCATGCGCCAGAACGGCAGCTGGAAGACGTAGAAGCTGATGTCCTTGCCGAACTCCGGGTCGGTCTGCCCGAACGGCACGCTGTGCAGGAACAGCTGCAGCGTCTGCCAGTCGGCCTGCGCGGCCAGCCCGCCGATCACCGCGATCAGGACCGGCACGCCCAGGCCGAACAGCCGGGAGTGCTCGGTGATGACCGTGCGGTAGCGGGTCAGCGGGTCGTCCGGGCCGCTGACCGGGACGAACACCGGGCGGTTGCGGTAGGCCATCCAGAGGTTGAGCAGCAGCACCCCGCCGAGGAAGACGGCGGCCACGATGCCGAGGCCGAGCCGCGAGGCGACCTGCGTGGTGAAGACCTGTCGGTATCCGACCTCGCCGAACCACAACCAGTCGACGTAGGCGCCCAGCATCCGCGATCCGAGGATCAGGGCGAGCAGGACGACCCCGCCCAGAATCAGCAGGATTCTGCTTCGCCGGGATAGTTTCGGCATTCCTACCGGGGGCCGCATGGCCACAGCGCACGCTCCTGGGGACGGTCAGCTGAACTTGGCAATCGCGTCGGAGAAGACGATTCCTCGTGATGTTCAACTCTACGACCCGGGTGTGAAGTTCCTTGAAGGCCCCGCGCGAACGGTATTTTTCGGACACAAATCGGTATCGATCGGCTCGGCTCGGCGTGCCTGCTTCCGTTGAAGGCGGTTCTGCGACGATTGCCGCCATGCCTTCCGCAGAGGAATTGGGGTTCGCCCTTCCCGTCGCGACCCGCGAGGTCGAGGAGTTCGTCGCCTCCGCCGGCTGGGACCAGCCGACGCAGATCTTCGCCCTGGTGGCGACGGAGACGATGATCGCAGCAGCTCCCGAGATGGCCGACCAGCTCGACCCGGTGGCCTCTCCCCTGACGCCGCTGGCGCAGGAGTCGCTGCCCGCCGAGGACCTCGGCGAGGCGCTGGCCCGCATCGAGTGGCCCGAGCAGGTCGTCGGCTGCGCGCTGGTGCAGGAGATCGTCGTGCTGCCGCCGGAGGCGGAGGCCGCGCTGCCGGAGGACGAGGACGGCGCCCGCAAGCTCGCCGCCGAGCACCCCGACCGGCGCGAAGCGCGGCTGGTGGCCGCGGTCCTGCGCGACGGCGGCGGTCAGTCCTGCGTCATGCGGTTGCGCGGCGAGGAGGACGAGGTCTTCAGCGACCCCTCACTGGCCCCCAACCTGATCAAGGCCCTGAGCGCCACCTTCGCCTGAGCTACGCGTGCAAGCGGCGTAGCCGCGAGCGTGAGAACCACCCTCGCAACCTGCACCGCCGCGGGTTCTGACACGTCTTCTGGCGAGTACGCCGCGACGCCGTGCATTGGCACACATCAGGAGTGGCGCACGGAGTCCAGAAGGCGTGTCAGGTTCCACTACCCGCACCGACCAGCACAACGACCACTGGAACCGGTCGCGCCTCAGCAGGCTGCCGGGGCTTGGTTGGCGCGCAGCGCTTCCATCGCCTTGGTGGCGTCGACGAGGTTGGCGACCCTGGCGAGCTGGAGGCCGTCCGGCGCCTGGGACTTGGCCTCGGCGCAGTTCTCGGCCGGGACCAGGAAGGTCGTGGCGCCCGCTTCCTTGGCCTTGATCATCTTGAACGGGATGCCGCCGATCGGCCCGACGTTGCCCGCCGGGTCGATCTCGCCGGTGCCGGCGACGAACTTGCCGCCGTTGAGCGCGCCGGGCGTCAGCTTGTCGATGATCGCCAGCGTGAACATCAGGCCGGCCGAGGGACCGCCGACCTCGGCGAGGCTGATCTTGATCTCGAACGGCACGTCCGGACGCTCGGTCGCCCCCACGCCGAGGAAGCCCTGCGACTGGTCGCCGCCCGGCTGGTCGTTGCGCCCCAGCTGCACATTGGCGACCTGTTCGGGCTGGTCAGCACGCTGGTAGCGGATCTCCACCCGGTCTCCGGGCTTGGTCCCGGCCAGCGCGGCCTTCAGCGACGCGGCGTCGGTGACCGGCTTGCCGTTGGCGTTGAGCAGCCGGTCGCCGGGCTCCAGCGTGCCGTCGGCCGGGCTGCCCTTGATGATCTGGCCGATCAGCACCTTGTGCGGGTAGCCGAGGAAGCGCAGCGCCGCGGTCTCGGCGGTCGTCTGCGAGTCGTTGAACGCCTCGGTGTTCTCCTGCTCGATCTGCTGCTCGCTCTTGTTCGGCGGGAAGTAGACGTCGCGCGGAGCCAGGGCGTAGCGACCGGAGACCCACAGGCCCAGCGCACCGAACAGCGACAACTGGTCGGTGACCGATACGGTGGTCATGTTCAGGTGACCAGCGGTCGGGTAGGTTTCATGCCCCTCGACGCCGATCACCGGGTGGTCGCCTTCCAGGCCGAGCGTGTCGTACGTAGGCCCGGGGCCCAGAGCCACGAACGGCACCGGCGCGAACGCGCCGAGGAGACCGAAGGCGACAACCAGCACGACACTCGTCAGCAGCGTCCAGGTACGGCGGTTCACGAGGCGACAGCGTACGTGTTCGCTCTTGGCGATGTGGCTGGGAGTTCGCACAGACCAGAGCCACGACATCTTCTTAAGGGCGGCCGAGGCCGCGTACGGTGGAACTATGACCAATACGCCGTTCGGGTTCAGTTCGCAGGACCCCGACGACCCCGACAAGGGCGACTCGTCGCAAGGCCGCTCTGAGGGCGGAGCCGGCAGCAACCCGGGGGACAACCCCTTCGGTTTCGCCGGTATGCCCGGACCGGGCGGCAACTTCGACATCGGGCAGCTCGGCCAGATGCTGACCCAGCTCGGCCAGGCGCTGAGCCACTCCGGTGGCGGCGGCCAGTCCGGGCCGGTCAACTACGACCTCGCCAAGCAGCTCGCCGTGCAGCAGCTGCACAACAACCAGCGGACCGAACGACCCAGCCAGGAGCAGGTAAAGGCGATCGAGGACGCGGTCCGCCTCGCCGAGCTGTGGCTCGACGCCAGCACCTCGCTGCCCGCCGGGGTTCGCGCGGTGCAGACCTGGTCCTCCGTGGACTGGGTCGAGAAGACCCTGCCGGTGTGGCAGCGGCTGTGCGACCCGATCGCGCAACGCATGTCCGCGGCGTGGCTGGAGGCGCTGCCGGAAGAGGCCAAGCAGGCCGCCGGCCCGCTGCTCAACATGCTCGGCCAGATGGGCGGGATGACCTTCGGTTCGCAGCTGGGCAGCGGACTCGCCCAGCTCGGCGGCGAAGTGCTGACCTCCACCGAGGTCGGGCTGCCGCTGGGGCCGTCCGGGACCGCGGCGCTGCTCCCGGCCAACATCGAGAAGTTCGTCGAGGGGCTGGACCGGCCGATCAGCGAGGCCACCCTGTTCCTGGCCGCGCGCGAGGCGGCGCACCACCGGCTGTTCGGGCACGTCCCGTGGTTGACTCAGCGGCTGCTGGCCACCGTGGAGGAGTACGCGCGGGGCATCCACATCGACACGTCCGCGCTGGAAGACCTGGCGGGCAAGATCGACCCGTCCGACCCCTCGTCGATGCAGGAGATGATGGGTTCGGGGATGCTCGAACCGCAGACCACTCCGGAGCAGCAGGCCGCGCTGACCAGGCTCGAGACGCTGCTGGCCCTGGTCGAGGGCTGGGTCGACGTGGTCGTGGCCGACGCTCTGGGCGAGCGGCTGCCGGGCGCGGAGGCGCTGGGCGAGCTGGTCCGCAGGCGTCGCGCCAGCGGTGGCCCGGCCGAGCAGACCTTCGCGACGCTGATCGGGCTGGAGCTGCGCCCGCGCCGGATGCGCGACGCGGCGAACCTCTGGCGGCTGATGGCCGAGCGCCACGGCCCCGAGGCCCGCGACCAGGTCTGGGATCACCCGGACCTGTTGCCCGACAGCTCCGACCTGGACGAACCGCTGGACTTCGCCGACCGCTGGGGTTCGGGCTCCGACCTCGACGACCCGATCGCGGCCATTCGCCGCGCCGAGGAAGCCGAGAAGTCCGAGGACGACTCCTCCGACGACGATCCGGACTCCGACGGCTCCAACGGCGACGCCAAGTCCTGATTCCCGCCACCACCCGCCCACCGCACCTCGCGGTGGGCGGGTGGTGTTGCGTCGGGCAGTTCTTATTCGAACCGACCGGGCGTTCGCGCGCGGGTCAGGAGCCTTCGGGGGCCTCGGTCTCGTCGTCGGTGAGGCCGACCTGGAGGTGGGACGCCGCGACCACGCCTTCGAGGTAGCCGATGGCGCGTTGGGTCTTGGGGTAGCGCTCGACCCACTTCCAGAAGTCAGCGCCGTGGCCGGGGACCAGCAGGTGCGCCAGCTCGTGGACGAGGACGTAATCGAGCACCCATCCGGGTACATCTCGCAGCCGTTCGCTCACCCGAATGGTGCCCTCGCTGGGCGTGCACGAGGCCCATCTGGTGCGCATCGGCGGAACCCACCGAACGCTGCTCGGATCGGTCCTGCCGTCCAGGTACTTCACGGACAGCTCACGGCAGCGCTGCACCAGCGCCTCGTCCGAGTTGCGCGCGGGGGAACGGCGTCGCGTCTCACTGCGCTGCAGACGGCTCAGCATGTCCGCCACCCAGCGTTTTTCCTCCGCACGGCTCATCCGAGCCGGGAGCAGCACCACGATCTTGTCGCCGTCGCGATAGGCGCTCACCGTCTGTCGGCGGCGCTTGCTGCGGCGGACCTCGACCTGCGGTTCAGCCACGAAGGTGGACCTTAGCGACTGGCTCAGACAAACGGTTCCCCCTGTGAGCTGCACCTCAAGGTCAGTACGCATCAATGGACGGATGATTACTCCATCGAGTCGAACATGCCATGCTCTCAATGCATGCATCTCAATTACTCCGCCTGTACGGTTCCCCCAGCCGCCCGCAGGGGGCGCCGGCGATCCAGCTGTGGCGCTGGGTCAATTACCAGAAGGAGGGGAGCCGTGGCCGAGACGTACAACGGCTACTGCGTGAAGTGCCGGGAGAAGCGCGACTTTTCCGGTGAGGTCTCGGAGACCAACGGACGCCGGATGGCCAAGGGCACGTGCCCCGTGTGCGGGACCAAGATGACCCGCATCCTCGGCAAGGCGTGACAGGCACGGGTGGGCCGCCAGCGGCCCACCCCGCTCCGGTTTCCCGGGGGTTCCCGGAGCGATGAATCCGTCCTGAGTCGCTCACCCGCTCCCGTCGGCCCAACCCATTCGGCCACGGGAACGAACCCCGCTCAACCAAATTGTCGATCACGACCCACGATGTGCTCTTGGACGACTAGCATGTTGTTGGGTTTCTCGTTTTCCGAATGGCTACCGCATGGCTTTCGGTCTTCGAGAGGGTTTTCCTGCGCGCACCTAGGAGAATTCGTGGCCGACATTCCCCGCCAAGCTGCACACCGCACCGCCAAGCTCGCCAGCCTGCCACTGGGCGTCGCCGGACGGGTCGCCGCAGGCTGGGGACGTCGTCTGACCGGCCAGAACGCCGCCGAGATCAACGCTGAGGTGGCCGCGAAGACCGCTGAGCAGCTGTTCGCGGTGCTGGGGCAGCTCAAGGGCGGGGCGATGAAATTCGGTCAGGCGCTGAGCGTGTTCGAGGCTGCCGTGCCCGACGCGATGGCCGGTCCCTACCGCGAGGCGCTGACCAAGTTGCAGTCAGCGGCGCCGCCTATGCCGATCACGAGCGTGCACCGGGTGCTGACCGAGCAGCTGGGCGCTTCGTGGCGCAAGCGCTTCGAGTCCTTCGACGACGAGCCCGCGGCCTCGGCCAGCATCGGCCAGGTGCACCGGGCGGTGTGGCACGACGGCCGTGAGGTGGCGGTCAAGGTCCAGTACCCGGGTGCCGACGAGGCGTTGCGCTCCGACCTGCGGCAGTTGATGCGGTTCTCCCGCCTGTTCCAGTCGCTGGCGCCGGGCGCCGAGGTCAAGCCGCTGCTGGAGGAGCTGCAGGAGCGGATGGTCGAGGAGCTCGACTACCGCATCGAGGCCGACAACCAGCGCACCTTCGCCAAGGTCTTCTCCGGTGACGAGCGGGTCGTGGTGCCCGCGGTGATCGCGAGCGCGCCGAAGGTCGTGGTCACGGAGTGGGTCACCGGCACGCCGTTCTCGCAGATCATCGCCGAGGGCTCGCAGGCCGAGCGGGACCTGGCGGGCCGGCTGCTGGCCGAGTTCCACTTCTCGACCCCGTCGAAGGTCGGTTTACTGCACGCCGATCCGCATCCGGGCAACTTCATGCTGCTGCCGGACGAGCGGCTGTGCGTGATCGACTTCGGCGCGGTCTCGAGGCTTCCGGGTGGCCTGCCGCCGACGTTGGGCAAGATGATCCGGCTGGCTCTTCACGACCAGTCGATCGAGCTGCTGGAGCTGCTGCGCGATGAGCGGTTCGTGCAGCCGGACCAGGAGTTGCGGGCCGAGGACGTGCTCGCCTACCTGGCGCCGTTCGTGGACCCTGCGCGCACCGAGACCTTCCACTTCACCCGCCGCTGGTTGCAGCGGCAGGCCGAACGGGTCTCCGACCTGAGCAGCCCCGACTTCCGCACCGGAAGATCGCTGAACCTGCCGCCGGACTACCTGCTGATCCACCGCGTCACGCTGGGCGCGACGGGCATCCTGTGCCAGCTCGACGCCGAAGTCGCCACCCGCGACATCATCGCCGAGTGGCAACCCGGATTCGCCGACCAGACCTGACCGGCGGGAACTGCTTCGGAAGTGCGGGCGGCAGCCGCTGTTCCAGGTGAGCGGCTCAGCCGCTACCCGCACCGCCGCGCAGGATGAGCCTGGGAACCGGCCTCAAGCAGGTTTGATGCCGACGTGGACGGTGTTGGCGCTGAGGTAGTAGAGGTCGTCCCGATTTCCCGCGTAGTGCTCGCTCTCGGGGTCGAGCAGCTGGTCCAGCGCCGAGACGTCCTCGGCAGCGAGGCGTTCGTCGGCGTCGCGACGGAGCATCGACAGCTGGCGCAGCGCAGCGGCCCGCCCGGATTCGTCCAACGGCGCGGGGCGGTCGATGAGGTAGCTGAACGAGGTGGCCTCCACGAGCCCGGCCTCGATCATGGCCTTCGGCCAGCCCTTCGGCAGCCGGACCGAGTCGTCCATCTCGGTCCGCATCTGCTGGAACCACTGCTCGCTCGCGCTGAGCAGCCGGGCTTCCAGGCCGGGTCCGCCGATCCCGATGTCTGCGGGCAGAACCCTGGTCTGCAGACCGAACTCGACGACCGCCAGCCGTCCGCCGGGCTTCACTAGCCCGGCCAGCCTGCGCAGACCAGCGAGCTGGTCGGGCAGGTGGTGCACGACGAACGCCGCGTGGACCAGGTCGGCGTTCGGCGGGGCACCGGCTCCGGCGATCTCCTCGGCCAGCGTGTCGGCGGCGGCATCGGCCCGCACGGTGCGCACGGTGACGCCGTCAACCTCCGACGCCCGCTCCCCCGCTGCGGCCAGCAGCTGTTCGGCGGTGTCGACGATGGTCAGCTGCGGCTGGCCGCCGTTGCGCGCCAGTCGCTTCGCGAGTACCGCCGCCGTTCCGCCTGCACCGGCTCCGATCTCGATCGCCGAGCGGTCCTCGGGTCGCAGCAGCTTGGCGACGACCTCGGTGATGTCCGGTTCGAGGAAGTCGTCGGCCGCGCGCAGGCGCTGCAGGTGCGCGTCCCAGTCGATGTTGTCGTGCGAATGCGAATGTGCTCCCACGAGCCGGAACCCTAGACCTGACAGCGCGAAACACGCACGTCGGTTTGCCGGTTCGGCAAGGAAGCGTCGGCCGCCGCGGATTGCGACGGCCAACGCGGCACCCGCGAGCGCGCGATCATGCAGTTCAGCGCAGCTCAGCGGACTCGGCCCTCCTCGTCGCGTAGCGGGCGATCGCCCGCCATCTGCGACCAGCCGACATCGAGCGAGCTATGCGTTGTCGCTCGGCTTCGGCCATCTTCTCCTCCCTGTGTATCCGGATCAGCTCCTCGGTCGGGTACATGCGCATCTCCGCGTTGTTCGGGTGGATCAGCCCAGTGGTGTTGGTCATGCTGCTCGCTCCTGCTTGCGGGATTCGACTTCTTCCGGACGTGGGTGCTTGCGCGGACGACCGCGCCTGCGCTTGCGCGCGACGACCGCGCCGCGTTCGAAGATCTCGCCTCCCCAGACCCCCCAGGGTTCGCAGCGATCCAGCGCGCCGGCCAGGCACTCGGTCTTGATCGGGCAGTCGCTGCACAGGACCTTGGCCGCCTCCAGGTCGGACGGGTTCTCGGCGAACCACAGGTCCGGGTCCCGGCGGCAGGGCAAGCGGCGTTGCAGCGATGAGCCCGCAGGTTGCTCGGGCTCGGACTGCGAGTCCACGGCCGACTCGGGTATCGGCACACTCGCGGTGAACATACGACTTCCTCCAGTAGTCGATGGCAGGCGACTCGTGGTTGCGGATGGATGTGGTTGTGGTCGTGGATCAACCAGGAACACAAAAAGGCCGCGGACCCGTTGGTGCAGGTCCGCGGCCTTCTGAGAAGCCTGGGGCTCTCCTAGATCAGCGGATCCAGGAAAGACCAACGGACCGACCTGCGCGGGTGCTGCAGGGTCACCGGAACAAAGCGGTAGCCACGCGGCTTTTCGGCGCGCAGATCATCGGCAATGGCGGCGACGAGCACGAAGGTGCCCGAGAGCAGCGAAACAACCCCGGCCACGAAGGAGCGCGGGGCGTTCGTGGTCTCGAAGATCTTCACTGTCCCCACCTCCTTCTCGGTCTACCGTCGGCGGATGCGGGCCAACTCGGCCCGCGCGTGTCTATGAGGCTATGTGCCGCGGGGGACAACCCGCAACATATTTTTGACCTGCGGTTTTGCTAGTTCACCCGATTGATCAAGGCGAGAACGTCGCCGCCGAATTTCTGGATCTTCGTCGCGCCGATCCCGGAAATCCCGACCAGTGCGGACTCATCAGCCGGCCGCTGCTCGGCGATCGCGGTCAGCGTCGCGTCGGTGAACACCACGTAGGCGGGCACCTTCAGCTGCCGCGCGCGCTCGCTGCGCCACGCCTTGAGCTGTTCGAGCAGGTTCTCGTCGACGTCGGACGGGCAGCCCGAGCAGCGCCCGAGCTTGATGTCCATGGTGCTGACCAGCGTCGAGGAGCACACCCGGCACTGGGGTGTGATCGTCGCGGCCTGGCGGGCGGGCGGTTGCGGCTGCTTCGCCTTGCCGGGCAGCGCAGCAGGGTGGCCGTCGGGCACGAGGTTGTAGACGAACCGGCTGCGACGCCGGTACCGGCGTCCCCCTGCGCGGGCCAGCGCCCAGGACAGGTGCAGGTGCTCGCGGGCGCGGGTGACGCCGACGTAGAGCAGCCTGCGCTCCTCCTCGACCGCCGCGTCGGTGTCGGCGTGCTGGATCGGCAGCGTTCCCTCGACCAGGCCCGCGAGGAAAACCGCGTCCCACTCCAGCCCCTTGGCCGCGTGCAGCGAAGCGAGCGTGACGCCCTCGACGGTCGGCGGGTGCTGCGCCTCGGCGCGGGCGTCGAGCTCGGCGACGTAGCGGCGCAGATCCGCGTCGGGGACCGTGGCGACAAGCCCTTCGGCGAGCTCGACCAGCGCGATCAGCGATTCCCACCGATCGCGGGCCGACCCACCCGCCGGTGGTTCGTCGGTGAGGCCCACCTCGACGAGGAGTTCGCGCACGGTCCTGGGCAGGTCCTCGGCGGTGGTGTCGCGGGCGATCGCGGTGCGCAGGGTCGCCATGGCCTGGCGGATCTCGGCACGCGCGAAGAACCGCTCCCCGCCGCGCACCTGGTACGGGATCTCGGCGTCGGACAGCGCCTTCTCGTAGACCTCGGACTGGGCGTTGACGCGGAACAGGATCGCGATCTCCGACAGCGGCACGCCGCGCTTGGCCAGCTGCGCGATCTTGCGCGCGATGGCGTCGGCCTCATCGGTCTCGTCGTCGTACTCGGCGAAGTCCGGGCGCGGACCGTCCGGGCGCTGGCCGACCAGCTTCAAGCGGGTGCCGGCCGGGCGTTCTCGCGCGGCGCCGATGACCTGGTTGGCCAAGCCCACGACCTGCGGAGTCGACCGGTAGTCGCGTTCGAGGCGCACCACGGTCGCCTCGGGGTACTTGCGCGGGAAGTTGATCAGCCACTTCGGGGAGGCGCCCGCGAAGGAGTAGATGGTCTGGTTGGCGTCGCCGACCACGGTCAGGTCGTCGCGGTTGCCGACCCAAGCGTCGAGCACGCGCGCCTGCAGCGGGTTGACGTCCTGGTACTCGTCGACGACGAAGGATCGGTACTGGCTGCGGAACTCCTCGGCGATGTCCTCGCGGTCCTCCAGGATCGCGGCGATGTGCAGCAGCAGGTCGTCGAAGTCGAGCAGCTGCGCGCCGCTCTTGAGCTTCTCGTACCCGGCGAACGCCTTGGCGATCAGCTCCGGCAGGATCGGCGTCTCGCGACCGGCCTGCTGCGCGGCCGCCGGATACTGCTCGGGGCTGATCAGCGAGGACTTCGACCACTCGATCTCGCTGGCGAGGTCGCGCACGTCCTCCCGCTCCGTGGACAGCCCCAGCCGGTTCGCGGCCTGCATGACCAGGCGGAACTTGTTGTCGGTGAGCTGCCACATCTGGGCGTCGTGGACGCGCGGCCAGAAGTAGCGGAGCTGTCGGAAGGCCGCCGCGTGGAAGGTCTGGGCCTGCACTCCCGCGGCCCCGAGCTCGCGCAACCTGGTGCGCATCTCGCCCGCGGCGCGAGCTGTGAAGGTCACGGCCAGGACCTGCCGGGGCGTCACCAGCCCGCGCTGGACGAGGTAGGCGATGCGGTGGGTGATGGTCCGGGTCTTCCCCGTTCCCGCACCGGCCAGCACGCACACGGGTCCGCGCGGTGCGATCACGGCCTGCCGCTGCTCCGGGTCCAAACCTTCCAGGAGACGCGGTTGATCGGCCATGCGGGCATCCTCGCAGACCCCCAACCCCGATCAGGCGATACCCACCACCGTGTGTCGCCGAGATCGCGTACCCACTTCCCGGACCAGCGCAGGCACACCCGAACGGATCGGATTTCGCGCGAAGTCCGACCTCGGACTTCGCGCGAAAGCCGATCGCCCGCGCCGTTACGGCTTGGAGGTGGCCCAGCCCTTGATCATTCGGTAGGCGATGGAGACACCTGGTGGGAGTCGGAGGCCGTCCACCGGTTCGCCTTCGGCGTCGAGGGCCGCGAGGATCGTGTCCCGGTGGACCCAGCGCGCTTCCTCGATCTCACCGTCGGCGGGCGCCAGCGGTGCGTTGCGGTCGGCGATGGCGGCGAAGCCGAGCATCAGCGAGCGCGGGAACGGCCACGGCTGGCTGCCGAGGTAGCGGGTGCCGGAGACCTCGACACCGACCTCTTCCTGGATCTCGCGCGCGACGCAGGCCTCCAGGGACTCGCCGACCTCGACGAACCCGGCGAGCACCGAGAAGCGGTACTGCGGCCAGATCGGCTGGCGGGCCAGCAGCACGTGGTCCTCGCCGTCGCTGACCAGGCAGATCACCGCCGGATCGGTGCGCGGGTACTCCTCGCGGTCGCAGCCGGAGCAGCGCCGCGCCCATCCGACGCGAACGCGGGTGGTCGCCGCGCCGCAAACCGCGCAGTAGCGGGCGTTGTCGTGCCAGCCGAGCAGGCCGACGGCCGTGGTGAGCAGTCCGGCGTCGGTGTCGTTGAGCAACGCGCCGCCGGAACGCAGGTCCCGCCAGCACTCCTGCGCGCCGTCGTGGTCGGTGCGCAGCGCCCAGTAGCTGACGTCGTCCTCGACGCCGAGCAACACCGCGTTCGGCGACGGGCGGTCACCGAAGTCGATGGCGGGTTGCACGATCAGCCGGGAGTCCTCGCCGATCTGGGTGCGCCCCTTGGCGTCGACGAGCACGACCTTGCCGGTGTGCCACAGCTTCGCGCCGCCGTCGAGGGATTCCCGCAGCTCCTCCCGGCGGTCCACAGTGGACCGCGAGAGGAGCGGCGGGGAGTCGAGCTGGAAGCCCGCACCGGCGAACACTTCGCAGGTCATTCTTGCGCTCCATCCGGTAACCGGGTCATGGCAGCTCCACGCCGCCCAGCAGCCGCAGCTCGTCCGCCAGCTTGTCGGCGTCACCGACGACGATGCCGGTGAACTCCAACGGCGCGAACAGCTTCGCGGCCTCGGCGACTTGCTCGACGGTCACGTCGCGCAGCCGCTCGGCGTGCGCGGTCAGCCAGTTCTGGTCCAGGCCCGCCGCAGCGAGCGCGGACAGCGTCGAGGCCAGGCCGGACTGCGAGGCGGTCGAGGTCAGCAGCCCGCCGATCGCGTACTGCCGCGCGGATTCGACCTCGGACTCCGATGGCGGCACCAGCGCCATCCGGGCCAGCTCGTAGCGGGTTTCCAGCAGAGCGGCGGCGGTGACCTCGCTGGCGGTGTCGGCGTCGACGAGCAGCGTGCCGTTGCCCTTGGTGAACTCGAAGGACGAGTGCGCGCCGTAGGTGTAGCCCTTGTCCTCGCGGATGTTCTCCACCAGCCTCGAGGAGAAGTAGCCGCCGAAGACCAGGTTCGCGATCTGCAGCGCCGGGTAGCGCTCGTCGGTGCGGGCCAGCGCCTGCGCGGAGAACCGCAGCTGCGACTGCACGGCGCCAGGGCGGTGCACCAGCCGCACGTCGCCGCCGGTGACCAGCGGGAGGGCGGGCATCTCGCGGGCGGAGCCCTCGGACTCCCAGCCGGCCAAGGCCCGCTCGACCTCGCCGATCACGGCGTCCGGGTCGATGTCGCCGACCAGCACCAGCACCGAGCCGCGGGGCAGCACGGCGGCGCTGTGCAGTGCGCGGACCTGCTCGGGGGTCACCTCCGCGACCTCCTCGGCCCGCGGAACCTCGCGGACGTAGGGGTGGTCACCGTAGCGGTGGCGCTGGAGCTCTTCGCGAGCGATCACCCGGGGCTGCGAGCGGGCCACGCCGATCCGCTCGACCAGCCGCGCGCGCTCGGCGTTGACCTCGTCGTCGGCGTAGGTGGCGCCGGTCAGCGCGTCGGCGAGCACGTCGAGCAGCGTGTCCAGGCCGCTGGCCAGCGCGTCTCCGGCGATGCTCAGCCGCTCGGGGTCGACCACCGCGTGCAGGTCGCCGCCGACGGCGGCCAGGTCGGTGTCCATCTTGACGCGGTCGCGGCGCGCGGTGCCGGTCAGCAGCGTTTCGGCCAGCACCTCGGCCTGCGCCGGGTGCTCCTTCGCCTCGCCGGCGAACGGGATGCGCAGGCGCATCTCCACCATCGGCACCTGGCCGTGGCGGACGGCGATGACGCGGAGCCCGTTGGGCAGCACGGTGTCGACGCCTGCCGGCTGAACACCGACGCGGGGCTCGCCCAGCGGCGGCAGCGGGCGCGGGCCCGCCTCGGTGCGGCCGATCTCCTCGGCGCTGCGGTGCGTTGCGCGGGTCATGCCGCACCTCCGTTCTCGTCACCAGCGGGTTCGATCTCCAGCACGGCGCGGGCGTCGGAGCGCAGCGCCTTGGCGGCCGCCGCGACGTCCTGCGCGCGAACCTGACCGATCTTGTCGGGCAGTTCCGAGATCAGCTCGGCGCGGCCGTGCAGCAGCTCGGTGCTGCCGAGGTCGAGCGTCCGCGAGATGACCCGGTCGTGCTCCCGGTAGAGGCTGGCCGCCCAACGGGCCGCAACGCGGTGCAGCTCCTCGTCGCTGGGGCCGTCGGAGGCGATCTTGTCGAGCTCTTCGTCGATCGCCCCGATCACGCGCTCCACCCCGACATCGGGGGTGTGGATGGCGGTGAAGGTGAAGGTGTCCGGATCGCGCGCGTCCAGCGGGGCGCCCATCAGGCCGGTGCCCGCGCTGACGTCGACCACCAGCGCTTCGGAGTGCACCAGGCGCTGCTGGAGCCGGGAGGCGTCGCCGTCGGACAGGATCGCCGAGAGCACGACGTTGGCCAGGTAGGCGTCGAGTTCGCCGACCGGGTCGGGCAGCCGGTAGCCGAGCGCGACGGCGGGCAGCGGTGCGTGCGGGTCGGTGTGCTTGCCGCGCACCTCGCTGGTCGGGAACGGCTCGCCGAACGAGGGCCGCTGCGGGACTGGGCGGGCGGGGACGTCGCCGAAGTGCTTCTCGATCAGCTTGATCGTCCGGTCGACGTCGAGGTCACCGGCGACGGTGAGCACGGCGTTGCCGGGCGAGTAGAAGGTGTCGAAGAAGGCCGCGCAGTCGTCGACGGTGGCCCGTTCGAGATCGGTGAAGTCGCCGTAGCCGTTGTGCGCGTTGGCGAAGGTCGAGTAGAGCACCGGCGGCAGCAGGATCCAGGGGAAGCCGCCGTAGGGGCGGTTGAGGACGTTGAGCCGGATCTCCTCCTTGACCACGTCCACCTGGTTGGCCAGGTTCTCCTCGGTGATCTTCGGGGCGCGCATCCGGTCGGCTTCCAGGAACAGCGCGCGCTCCAGGGCCGCCGAGGGCAGCACCTGGTAGTAGTCGGTGTAGTCCTGGTGCGTCGAACCGTTGAACGTGCCGCCGGAGCCCTGCACGTGGCGGAAGTGGGCGAGTTTCTCGAGGCTCTCGCTGCCCTGGAACATCAAGTGCTCGAACAGGTGCGCGAAGCCGGTGCGCCCTTCCGGTTCGGAGCGGAAGCCCACGTCGTAGTGCACGCTGACACCGACCACAGGGGCCTGACCTGATGATGCTTGGCCCGCCGCCGAGTCCGGTGCCAGCACCACGCGCAGCCCGTTGGGCAAGGTGACGCGATGCAGCTGGGGTTCGACCATGCCATGCAGCCTACGTGCGGGCTGTCAACCTGTGTGTGCCCCCTTCGACAGCCTTCGGCGTGTCGCAACCCTCCGGCCACCCCGCGAAACGGCAAACGGAGCAACCCTCAATAGGCCGTTGACCTGCTTCGATGCGACATACCGACCAGCCGGGACGGCCTCAGCTCTGGCGTACCTGGTTGACCAACGAGTTGATCTCGTTCCCGATCAGACCGGCGTCCGCGGGCAGCAGCGCGTAGAGCGGCTCGCCGGTGCTCGCGCGTTCGACCCGGTTGAGGTATCGGCCGTCGGGTTCGGCGTTGTCGAACCACGACACCACCGGGGTCCGGCGGCGCCGACCGTGCTGGTCGCGCATGTTGGCGGCGATCTGACCGATGCGCACGTGCTGCGCCTTGCCGATCTTCTCGTAGAGCTCGACCTGCTGGTCACCGCTGCTGCCACGCTTGCGCGTGGCGGTCTCCATCATGCTCGCCGGGTCGTAGTCCTCGACCTGATCGCCCTGCATCGAGCTGTGCGGGACGCGGATCGGGCCGTGACCACCGGGCTTGGCGGGCGGCAGGGTACCGAGCACGACGGCGGGCAGCGGCGCGTTCTGGTGCACCTCGACGGTCAGCAGTCCGCCGCGCTGGGGATCTTCGCTGGGCGCCTGCACGCCGAGCACGATCCGGTTGCCCTCGGTGAACACCGCGACCGTACGCCAGCAGTGGTCGCTCCCCGGCTCGGGGAACCACATCGAGTCGACCCAGAGGTAAGGCGTGGCGAGCGTTCTCAGCGCGTCGACCAGCGGCGGCACGACCTCGTCGTCGGCGACGACCCCGTTGGCCTCCATGATCGGCAGTTCCGCTTTTCCGATGGCCGAGAACTGATCGGCGGTGTGGCCGAAGGACCGGGTGCTGATCGGCAGCGTGAGACCGTCGATCCGCAGGTATTTGAGCACGATGTCCAGGTGCACCGGCGGCAACTGCCACCGACCCAACACACTCACTTGAGCTTTCTCCCACTCGTGGAAGCAGAAAGAGGAATGGTGAAGGGCTGACGCGATTTCGACGGGAAATGCGTCACCGCTTCAGGTAGTTGGAAGCCCGCTCACTCGCCGAGAACCGGCGGCGCCGTCTTGGGCATGTCGTTCATCCACACGTCGTCCTGCTCTTCGAGCCAGGAAGGACGCTCGTGCTCGTCCTCCTCGGAGCCCTCGCCACGTCGGCCGGCTCCGGCACCCATGCCACCCATGCCACCGCGACCAGCGGCACCACGACCACCGGCACCCGCGGCTCCAGCGCCCGCACCAGCACCGGCACCGAGACCACCGGCCCCGGCCCGGCCACCAGCGCCCATACCGGCCCCGGCACCACGAGCGCCAGCACCCGCACCACCGACGCCACCGGCGCGACCGCCCGCGCCCGCTCCGGCACCCGCACCGAGACCGGCCGCGAGCCCGAGACCTGCCCCGCCGCCCGGAGTTCCGCCACCAGGCGTGCCACCACCGGGCAGACCTCCGCCGGGGAGACCGCCACCCGGCGGATTCGCCCAGGCAGCACCGGTTCCGGCAGGACTGCTCCCACCCGGGTAAGCACCGCCGGAGTAACCGCCACCGGGAATCCCGCTGCCGGGCACGCCGCTACCGGAGTAGCCGCCGCCACCTGCGCCGGAGCCCGCACCCGAGCCACCGGGAACGTTGCCGCCGTTGCCCATGCCGCCACCCCAGTCGGTGCCGCCGGGCGGCGGAACCGGCGGCGGGTTCGCCGTCGAGCCGTCAGGCGCGGTGTACTGCGGCATCTTCGCGTCGACCTGCGTCAGCGTCGGGCTGTACACCCGACCCATCGTCTCCTGAGCAGCCTTCTCGGCCTCTTGCTGCTCCTCCATCTGGGAGAGCGCGTTGACACCGCCACCACTGAGACCGAATGGAATCGCGGACGCCGCGGCCTCACCCCAGCTGAACCCCTCCGGCTCCGGGACGAGCTTCCTCGACTGACCAGCAGCATCCCCAGCCGTGTTGAGGTTGTTGCCTGTCATCTCGACGGCATCGGCGCTGGCTTTCATCCACTCGGATGCAGGTTTTCCGACTTCAGCCGCAGCGTCAGCCGCCTCGCCCTGCCAACCATCGCGAACGATGTTGGACAGGTCCGGACCGAACCGCTCGCCACGCTCGCGAAGACCTTCAGCAAGCTTCGTCCAGGCTTGCGCCACCTCGGCGACAGCCGCCTGATCGATTGACTCCTGGTTGGTCTTGTAGATGTCCGCGTGGCTGCGCCCGCCCCAGTTGATGCACTGGGTGATGGCAGGCGAATCAAAAGAACCGACGTTCAAGCCCGAGTTCTGCCTCGCGAGCTCCGCCTGCTGCTGCTGAGCAATCCGCTTGGCCTCGGCACTTTGCTCGATGCGGTTCTCGTCAGCCTCGGTTTCCCAACCGAAAACGTGCCCACCGGCATTGTCCAGTGCGCTGAAAAGCCCCATCACTCCCCCTGTGTCACTGAGGCAATCTCGAAGCAGTCTGGTTAACGACCTTCTCAAGCTCGCCGCACGGATCCGGAACGGAATCACGCATGAATCCGGAAAGCTGGTACATCACGAAACCGCCGCCAGCGGACACCGCGTAGTTACATACGCCCTGGTCAGTCGCTCCACCGACGATGATCTCCGCGGCTTCACGACCTGCGATGTTCGTCGGCTCGAACTTGTCGAAGCCACCGCCATGCCCAAGGCTTTGCACGGTGTCCTTGGCGTTCTTCTGCAGTCCGATCGACAGCTTCTCACCTTCCCATTCGCAACCCGGTTGGAAGCTGACCTGAGTAAAGTCTTGCGAGGTGGTCCCCACGCCGAACGAAGTCAACTCCTCAGGCGTGAAGAACGTGCACGGGTCGAAGCTCTGAAGAGCCGCGCCCGGAGCGGGTGGCTGCACCGAGGGGCCACCACCAGTGCTCGTTCCGCCGCAAGCGCTCAGGCCGAAAAGCGCCAAGCCGGCTGCGGTCGCGAACAAGGACCTGGAAAACGTGCTCACTTCATCCCTCGCCTAAGGTCGTCAGCGTTCTGTTCGTCGACGGCACGGTAGTCCTTAGCAGCAGCGCGAAATGCTTCCGCCTGCTTCGTCAACTCGTCCTGCATGTCACGGATCAACTTGAGAATGCCCGAGTCGGGGTCGGTTGCCTTGTCCTGAAAGCGCTTGGCGAGCTGCTGACCATCCTCGTAGTCACCCAGGCCCTTGACGGTCCTCAACGCCGCCGCGTTCCTCAGGAGCTTGGCGAGCTCGCGAACTTCTTCTTCGCAGTGCTTAGCGGCGTTTTCCGCCGCCTCCGGGTTCAGCGCGAGCTTGCCCGCGCCCACCTGCGAGTTGATCCACTGCGTCTGGCCGCTGACGGCCTTCAGACCCTCTTTGGCGGCGGCGAACCCACCCTCTGCGCTAGTCATCCCAGATCCTCCGGACCCTGTGATCCCCCATGAACCGTGGTTACTCTAGCTTGACGCGCCCGCGCGCGTAACGGTTCCGAGGAATCTGGGCAAACTTGGCCGGAGGAACGCTCCGACCCAGGTCACAGCGTCAAGATCATCTACTGAACCGAGCGAAAACGGCCGCCCTTGAGGCCACCGAGGAAGCTCCCCCACTGGCTTGCGGCGATGAGCAGATGACCACCGTCCGGGTTCTTGGAGTCACGGACGGCAACCTCGTCAGCGGCTTGCGCAACCTCGACGCAGTTCGTCGAGGTGCCGCTTCTGCTGCTCTTCCGCCAGACCAGATCAGCCACCGGTAAGCCCCTCTGCCAACGTGTCGATCAGCGCGACCGACTCTTCCTCATTCAGCGCCTCGTCCCAAAGCGCATCTCTGGTATCAAGATACTGTTGGGTCACCTCGGCGTCATTAATGAAAGCTCCGCCCTTCCTGCTCTCCAGGTAGACGTAGGTCTCCAACGCCGCGAACTCGTAGATGGCGAACGTCCCGTCAAGGCCCTGGTGCGCGCCAATCGAAGCCGGCAACACGCGTACATGAACATTGGGCCAGGCAGCTTCCGCGACGATCTTCCGAAGCTGCCTGCTCATCACCGCTGATCCACCGATCAGCCTGCGAAGCACGAACTCATCGAGCAGAAACCTCAGCTCTGGGCCGTTCGGACGCGAAAGGACGGCCTGACGGCCGATACGAGTTGCCACCCGACGCTCGATCTCACTTTGCGGCCGGTCGAGTGCGGAGATCATCTCCCGGGCGTACTCAGGAGTCTGCAGAAGCCCTGGGACGAGGGCTATCTCGTAACCAGTCACCCGCCGCGCCTCGGTCTCCAGCAACATGATGTTCGCGAGCTGGTCGGTGTACTTGTCGCCCGACGGCAGGTTGATCGTCGTGCCGTCGTTGGACTCGGCCTTGGCGACCAGCAGGTCGCGCATCTCCCCCGTCGCTCCGTAGAGCTCGCACAGCGCGCCGACCTCGTCCGGTGTCGGGAAGCGGGCGCCGGTTTCAGTTCTGCTCACCCACGCCGGGCTGGTGCCCAATCGCGCGGCCACCGTTCGGGTGGACATCTTCGTGCGCTCGCGAAGGGTTCGAAGCTCCGCGCCCAGGTTGACGCGAAACAGGCGGGACCTCGCCGACACCCTGACCTCCGGGTACTTCGTGACCGGCTCCCCTGTTTCGCATTCCGTTTCACTGCTTCGGTTCTCGGGGAAACGCTTCACGGGTGGATGAACTATCGAAACGAACTTAACTTCCCATCCCATTCCGGTTCCACGGCTTGGGAAGCAAAGGACTCAAAGGGATGGTTTTCGACATGTTCCGCCGCGAGCGCGCAGATGTGTTCTGGATCGTCGGCTCAGGTTTCAAGATTCGTCACGCGATGACGACACTTCCCGGTTCGGTATATACCGGCGCTTGGGTTCCCGCTCTCTGCGAAACGTGGATCCTCATTCCCACGGCCACCCCGTGGCCCCGAGAACCCCTGAGCAGAACCATCACCGAACGCTGCCCCGAATGCACAACCATCGCACACCACCAAGACCACCACGAACACACGTGGGACTACTGAAAAGGAGTTTGAAGCAGCAAGGCCGGTGGACCGGGGCGAACACCGGCCCCGGGGAACAGCCTCGGGTGACATCGGGCGATTTTGGTCTGAGTTGATCAGGCGAAAGGGACCTCTTCGTGGGCGGTTCGGACCAAAAAGGCCGCTTGGTGGCCGTCGCCTGCGTCGTGGTCTTGCCTCGGCGCTGGTGGCGGGGTGTGGGTTTGGTTGTTCCTGGGTTGGTGGGGTGTTCGTGGGGTTAGGGTTTGAGGCCGTTGTGGGTCGGGGTGGAAGTCGGTGGGATGAAAGCTTCGTGGTCGGGCGGGGTGGCTGAGGGCTCTCGGCGGTGGTCGGTGGGATTCCGGGCATGACACCTCCCGTGCCTCCGCAGTGGCAGCAGCCTTTCCGACCTGGGCGGATTCCCCGCCTGGGCAAGCGCCCCCGGCCGGCTACGCGCACGGGCGAACGCCTTGGGTGCCCTACGAGGAGCGGCCGACCGGGCCGATTCCTCGGGTTCCTGACTTCGCGCAGCAGGTGCCGCAGCGGAACAACACCGGGCTCGTCGTCGGGCTCGTGCTGGCGGCCGTGGCGTTGTTCGGGATCAGGACCGTGGGGGCCGTGGCCGCCTCCGTGTCCGCCGACAGGGCCGAGGAGCCGGTGGACGCGCCCATCGCGGCGACCACGACCACCACGAGCGAAACCACCACGGTGACGAGCGCTTCCGAGAAGACCTCGACCTCAGAGGACCTCGGGACCGAGCAGCCCGTGCCGAAGCTCGGGGACAACCCGATCAACATCGACGGGAACGGGGCCGTCACCACGCCGTGCCCGCTGCCGGAGTTCTCCACCGACGTGGCCTCGCAGGACGCCTTCTACCAGGCAGCGCTGCCCTGCCTGGTGCAAGCGTGGGAACCGGCGTTGGAAGAGGCGGACCTGCCCACCGACACACCGCAGGTCGTCACCACCGGAGACGACATCGACACGCCCTGCGGGTTGCGGACCTGGGACCAGACGGCGCTGTACTGCCCGCAGGACAACACCATCTACATGACCGCGCGCTACTACTCCGAGATCGAGGGCAGGAGCGAGGCCGGCGTGTTCCTCGGTCAGTTCGCGCACGAGTTCGGCCATGCGCTGCAACGGCTTTCCGGCATCAACGCCGCCTACGGCAGCGCGTCGGCCAACGCCGGAGCCGAAACCGAGGCCGGCCTCGAACTCACCCGACGCTCCGAGCTGCAAGCCACCTGCTTCGAGGGGATGACCCTCGCCGCGCTGCAGAACGGCGGCGTGAGCGACGACCTCATCTTCCCCGCGCTGCGCGACTCCGCCGCACGCGGCGACGAGAACAGCGACGTCGACGACCACGGCAGCATCCAGACCAACGCCACCTGGGTCGAGCAGGGATTTAGCAAGAACCAGATCACCCAGTGCAACACGTGGCTCTCGCCGCCGAGCGACGTGGATTAGCAGCAACAGCTTCGCGCAGTGGTGGCCGAGAACAGCGGCTACGCCGCATTCCTCAGCGGCGTCCGAGCAGGATTCCGAAACCTCCGCCTGCGACTGCGGCCAGGGTGATCAGCACGATGTTGGTGCGCCACGCGAGCGCTTCCAGTTCGGACTGCTGGGTTTTCACCGGAGTGACCCGCAGGTCGCCCGATGCGCGTGCCGGGACCATCACCTCCAGGCGCTGGCCCCGGGTGTGACCGCAGCCGTCGAAGGTGGCGCGGCGTGTCTTGCCGTCGATCTGCACCTCGACCACGTCACCGGCCGCGCGCGGACCGCACGGGCGCGGCTCGACGACGACCGCCGTCGCCCGGCGCTCGGCGACCTGCGGCTGCCCGGATGCCGCGACGAGCGGCCAGACCGTCACCCCGGCCACCACAACGCCGAGAACGCCCAGGACGAGCAAGATCGACGCCACCGAGGCCGAACCTCGCGTGCTTCCCACGACACCGATAGTCCCAGAGACCCAGAACCGGAAGTGCCCGAGACCCGTTGTGAGAAGGTCACGTTTGCGGTGGCGTCACTTTCCGCACGTAGAGCAGCCGGTCGCCGACTTCGATCGCGTCCGCTTCCGGAGCGTCCACCCGGTAGAGCTCACCGCCGCGGACCACGCCCAGCACGATGTCGGTCAGGTGCCGCGGCGAACCGCCGACCTCCTGGCGCTCCACCTCGCGCTCGGCGATCGCCAGCCCCACCTCGGGGCTGAGCAGGTCCTCGAACATCTCCACCACCGACGGCGTCGACGTCGCCATGCCCAGCAGGCGGCCCGCCGTCTCGCTGGAGACCACCACCGAATCCGCGCCCGACTGGCGCAGCAGGTGCACGTTCTCCGCTTCCCGCACGGCAGCGACGATCTGCGCCTT
Source organism: Saccharopolyspora aridisoli (assembly GCF_004348445.1). GTDB lineage: Bacteria > Actinomycetota > Actinomycetes > Mycobacteriales > Pseudonocardiaceae > Saccharopolyspora > Saccharopolyspora aridisoli. Next base: position 58,885 of record NZ_SMKV01000025.1, read on the forward strand.
CGGGGCCAGCTCGCGGGCGGTCAGGGTCACCAGCACCGCCGTGTCGTCGCGGGCGGGGGCGATCACGATCGCGCGGGCGCGCGTCAGGCCCGCCACGCGCAGCACGTCCGAGCGGGTGCCGGAACCGTTGACCGTCACCAGGCCCTGCGCGGACGCCGACTCCAGCGACGCGCGGTCGGTGTCGACCACCACGATGCGGCCCGGGTCGGCACCCTCGCCGAGCAGTGCGGTGACCGCGGAACGGCCCTTGGTTCCGTATCCGATGACGACCACGTGGTCGCGCACCTGGGACCTCCAGCGTTGGATCTTGAAAGCTTGCCGCGAGCGCTCGGTGAGCACTTCCAGTGTCGTACCGACCAGGACGATCAGGAACAGCACGCGAAGCGGAGTGATGATGAGCACGTTCACCAGCCGCGCCTGGTCGCTGACCGGGGTGATGTCGCCGTAGCCGGTCGTCGACAGCGACACCGTGGCGTAGTAGACGACGTCGAGCACGCTGAGCTCGCCGCCCGCCGAATCCTTGTACCCGTCCCGGCCGATGTAAACGATGGCGACCGTGGCGGCCAGCGCCACCATGGCGCCGAGGATGCGGCGGATGATGGAGCGCACAGGACTCGTCACGGTGCCCGGCATGCGGATGACACCGACGAGTGCGTGATCGGGCCTGGCGCTCAGCTCTTCCTCGGCGTTGTGCTTGCCGAACAGCTGGCTGGGACCTCGATTCATGAGTCGTGCTCCCCGACGTTGTGACCACTCACGGCGTTGAACAGTAACCGCTCCGCACATCCGGAAGATGACCGCCCGGAATCGTGTCGAATCAATGGCGAAACACCATCCCGAAATCGGGGTCCGGGCGTTTACCATGCGACGGTGCAGCAGCTCCAGCACGCGTCCCGCGCTCTCGGTTGGGACGGTAGATTAGTACCGGATGTGGACGTTCTCGGCACCCGGTTCACCGCAGTCGCCCGCATCCGGCCGGACGTCCACGAATGGCGCCTGCACCACGGCTGGGAGCCCGAGCTCAACCCGGCGTGGTTCAAGGCGTGGTCGGAACCCGAGCACCACGACCAGCTGCCGGTGGCCGCGGTCGACCTGATCGGAATCCTCGTGCCGGTGTCCAAGCCGTCCCGCGCGCTGCGCGCCTGCGGGATGCTGCTCTCGCTCGCTCCGTGCGCGGTGGTCCTGCCCGGTCAGCAGCGGTATGACGCGCTGTCCATGCTGGAGCTGGACTACTACGGCGCCGGTGTCGTCACCACCGGTCCCGACGACTCGGGCAAGCTCGTCATCCCGCCGGAGAACCGCGCCGCCGAATTCGGCTCGTCGATGTTCGGGCGCTGGCTGCTGGAAGTCCTCTACTCGCGACTCCTGGACCACCCGCAGCTCACCGAGAACGCCTGAACCGAGCGGACGTCCCACGCGGCTTGCTCGGCGGTGCGAGTGGCTCAGCGCAGCAGTCCTCAGGGTCCGGGCGGCTCTGCTGGTGCCTTCCGCTTGCCCCGGGGTGGACGTCGGCGTCGCGGCGTCCTCCCCGAGAACCGCGGACCCGAAGGGACGACGCGGCGGTGCGGGTTGAGTCCCACACCTCCAACAGCGCGGTCGCGGGCTTGAAGCGTCAGGCGACGGCGTACTCGTGCCAGTTGAGGCCGTCGGGGTTCCAGCGCATTCCGCGGCCCTCTTGGAGAACTCGCATCGCCTGGACCGTGTGCGGCCAGCGGCGGATGACGTTGGCCAGCGCCACCGGGGTCATCAGGTCGACCGTGCGGCGGTGATCGCCGGGGCCGAGCATCGCGATGCCGCCCGGGGTGCTGATGATGTCGGTGAGCGGGTGCTGCCCGGACAGCGCGACCTGCTCGACGCTGATGATCGTGTGCGGCTGGAGCTCCGATGGCCAGCTCTGGCGGTCGATGTCGCCGGCCACCGGCTGCTCGCAGTTGCCGCATTCGCACACGAACTCCACGGCCCAGCCGTGCTGCCGCCAGGACCAGACGACGGCGGTCCCGGCGTCGAGTTCGGACAGCGCCGCCACGTGCGGCCACGCGCCGACGACGGCCTGCAGCTTGGTCTGCTTGGACTCCCGACCCGTGGCGCTCGGGCCCTCGAAGGACCAGGTGCCCTCATCGTCGCGGTGGACCCGCACCAGAGGGGCGCGCATGGCGAGAACTTCGGCGTCCACGCGCACTGCGGATTCAGGCGGAGTGGTGAGCTTCCAGTCGGTGTTCATCGCGGGCATAGTCGACCGCCGCGCACTCCGAACTCAAGCTCCACCACCCGAACGTGTACTCATCTCCGGGTTCTCCGGGACCGCGGTGATGAGCTCGCGAAGACCTCGGGCATCCCGGAGGTCCGCAGGTCGCAGCGTGTAGTCGTGGCGGACGTAGTGGAAGGCGGCCCTGACCTTCTCCAGCGGGGTCTTCGACAGCTCCGCCCACGCCAGCCGGTACGCGGCCAGCTGCACCGACAGCGACCGGACCTGGTCGCCGGTGGGGACGCCGCCGGTCTTCCAGTCCACGACCGTCCAGCCGCCGTCAAGATCGGGGAAGACCGCGTCCATCCGGCCGCGCAGGACGATGCCCTCCACCTGCGTCTCGAACGGCACCTCCACGCGGTGCGGGGTCCTGTCGGCCCAAGAGCCTTCGAGGAACGCCTTCCGCAGCTCGGCGAGGTCCTCGTGCATCGGAGCGGAATCGTCGGCAGCACCGGGCAGTTCGTCGACGTCCAGCAGCGCCGAGGAGGTGAACCGGTGCTCCAGCCAGGCGTGGAACGCGGTTCCGCGACGGGTCATCGGGTTCGGCGGGAACGGCAGCGGCCGCCGCAGCCTGCGGGCCAGCGCGTCGGTGTCACCGGCGAGCTCGACGAGCTGGCTGACCGACAGGTGGTCGGGCAGCCTCACCTGCTCGCGTCGCTGCGCGGCGGCAGCACGCTCCGCCAGCAGGACGTCGACGTCGCGCGCCCAACCGTCGGGGTCCTCGTCCACCTCGATCGAATTCACGGCGGACAGGGCGGTGCGGACCAGCTCCGCGCCTTCGGCGACGGCTTCGCGACGCGGCCCGAGCGGGTCCACCGGCCACTCGGCGGAGCGGACTTCGTCGGCCAGCGGGTTCTCGGCGTCCTCGTCCGGCGTCGGGCACCACTCGTCGATGACTCCGACGCGGTCACCGTGCACGACCTCCGCGGTCTCGGTGAGGAAGTCCGACGGGCCCTTGGGCCGGTCGCCGCTCCCACCCCACCAATGCCCGGACAGGAGCAGCGTGCGCTCCGAGCGGGTCACCGCGACGTAGAACAGGCGGCGCTCCTCGGCCAGCCGCCGGGCCTCGAACTCCTCGTCGTGGATGCCCAGCGCCTCGCTGAGCTCCTTGCGGTCCAGCCCGTCCAGCCGGTCCACGTCGAGCTTGGGCAGGTCGGGGGCGTCGCCACGCAGCTCGGCGGGCAGCGAGGTCACCGACCGCAGCCACGACGAGGACTTGCGCTTGCCGGGGAAGACGTCGTTGACCAGGTGCGGAACCGCCACGACCTGCCACTCCAGGCCCTTGGCCGCGTGCACGGTGAGGATCTGCACGCGGTCGTCGGCGACCTCGACCTCACCGGGCTCCAGACCGTCCTCGGCGCGTTCGGCGGCGGCGAAGTAGTCCAGCAGCGACGGCAACGTCGCCGACGGACTGGCCGTGGCGAACGAGGTGACCACGTCGGCGAAGGCGTCGAGGTGGATGCGGCCCACACCGCCGGGGCGGGCCAAGCTCTCGATGTCCAGCAGCAGCGTGCGCTCGGCGTCGGCGACCAGCTCCGGCAGCGGCTGGTCCAGACGCCGTCGCAGGGCCGCCAGCTCGCCGCCGAGCCTGCGGATGCGGTCGTAGCCCTGCTCCGAGTAGCGCTCCGGCCGGCCGGGGTCGTCGAGCGCGTCTGCCAGGCCCGCCTGCTCGGCGTTCTCCCCGGGCAGCGCGGCCTGGACCACCGCCGAGGCGTCGTCCGACTCGGGTTCGCCGAAGAACTGCGCGCCGAGCTCCCGCGCCCGCTCCCACAGCGCCGCCAGGTCGGCGGCTCCGATCCGCCAGCGCGAACCGGTCAGCAACCGGGCCGCGGCCGTCCCCGCGAGCGGGTCCACGAGCAGCCGGAGCGCGCTGACCAGGTCACGCACCTCCGGCTCGTCCAACAGCCCGCCGAGGCCGACGACCTCCACCGGAAGACCGCGTTCCCGCAGCGCGACCGCGATGTCGGCCATGTCGGCGCGGCGACGCACCAGCACGGCCGCGGTCGGCGGTCGGCCGGTCTCGTCGATCGCGGCCTGCCACTGGGCGTGGATCCGGTCGGCCACCCACTCGCGCTCGGCGCGGACGTGCTCGGCCAGCAGCACCCGGATGTCGCCGTCCTCGGCGCCTTCGCGAGCGCGGAGCTCGTCGACCTCCAGGCCGATCCTGCGCAGCGGTTCGGACACCGAGTTGGCGATCCGCAGCACCTCTTCGGGATTGCGGAAGCTGGTCAGCAGTCCGTAGCGGTGCGCGGGAGCCAGGTGGTCGGCCTCCGTGCGGGGGAAGTCGGTGGTGAACCGGGGCAGGTTCGCCGCGCTCGCACCGCGCCAGCCGTAGATCGCCTGCGCCGGGTCGCCCACCGAGGTCACCGGCAAGGAGGCGGAGTCACCGCCGAACAGCGAGCGCAGCAGCACGCGCTGGGCGTGTCCGGTGTCCTGGTACTCGTCGAGCAGCACCGCGCCGTAGCGGGCGCGTTCACCCTCGACGACCTCCGGGTGCCCGGCGGCGAGGTTGGCCGCCAGCGACATCTGGTCGGCGAAGTCCATCGCGCCTTCGCGGCGCTTGCGCTGCGCGTACTCCTCGACCAGCGGCAGCATCGCGATCCGGAGCCGTTGGGCGGCCACGACCTTCACCAGGTCCTGCGGCAGGTTGGCGCGTTGGCCCTTGGCGCGCGGCGCGTTCTCCACCGCCTCGCAGAGCTTCTCCGCGTGCACCCGCAGTTCGTCCGGGCTCACCAGGTGCTCGGCGAGCTCACCCGCCAGCGCCAGCAGGTAGCTGGTGACCGTGGTGGGCACCTTGTCGGTGTCCAGGTCTTCGGTCCAGCTCGCCACTACGCGGTGCGCGAGCTGCCACGAGGCGGTCGCGGTGAGCAGCCGTGCGCCCGGCTCCACCGGCACGCGCAGCCCGTGCTCGCCGACGATGCGCCCGGCGTAGGCGTGGTAGGTCAGCACCGTCGGTTCCTCGGTGAGCACCGCCGACCGCAGCTTCCCGCTCGGATCGACCTCGTCGAGCAGTCCCGACCCGGCGAGCCTGCGCAGCCGGGCCCGGACCCGGTCGGCGAGCTGGCGGGCGGCCTTGCGGGTGAACGTCAGACCCAGCACCCGCTCGGGCGTGACCAGCTGGTTGGCGACCAGCCAGACGACGCGCGCGGCCATCGTCTCGGTCTTGCCCGCCCCGGCACCGGCCACGACAAGCGCCGGTTCGGGTGGTGCGGCGATGACCTCGGCCTGTTCGGGCGTGGGTTGGTGCAAGCCCAGCGCCTGGGCGATCCGCTGTGGACTGATCACTGCGAAACCTGCCTACCTGCGGGGTGAACCGGGCAGCTGGTGCGCGCCGGGCAGCGCGGGCAGTCGGTGTTCTCGCTGGCCACGTAGGCAGGTCCGAGGCTGGACTCGGCGGCGCTGTGCACGACGTCGAGCCACACCTCGACCTTCTCCTGGTCGAGCGGTTCCTGCGCGCGTTCGGTGGCCGAGCCCTTGCGGTCGGATTTGGCGACGTAGAGCAGCCGGGCTCCCCCGGGCTCCTGCTCGTCGCCGAAGGCACCGAGCGCGGCGGCCAGCTGGTACACCGCCAGCTGCGGGTGCTCCTCAGCATCCCCTTTGCTGACCGGCGCTTTCGCCGTTTTGACGTCGACGACGACCGGGCGTCCCGAGGTGTCGGCTTCGAGCCGGTCGACCCGTCCGCGCAGCCGCAGCCAGGGGCCTCCCTCGCGGCCCTGCACGGTGACGTCGAGATCGCGTTCCACGCCGATCTGGGTGAGTTCGGCGCGGGACTGCACCAGCCAGACGACGAAGGCGTTGAGCATCCCCTCGACGCGCTCCCGCTCCTTGCGGGAGAACCACGGCGCCCCGGCATCGATGGTCTGCCAGGCCTCGTCGAGCGCCTGGTGCAGCTGGTCGGTGTCGGCGCCCTCGGCGGCGGCCTGCACCAGCGCGTGCACGAGAGTTCCCGTGACGGCGGCGAGTTCGGCCGTGTCCTGACCACCGTTGCGCTCGACCAGCCAGCGCAGCGGGCACTTCGCGAGTATGTCCACTGTGGAAGGCGAGACCTTGACCGGGTCGTCGCCGGTGACCAGCGGCGCGTCGGTGGACGGTGCGGGCAGGCCGTACCAGGCGGCGGGGTCCGCGCCGGGCACTCCGTCGGCGGCGAGTCGGGCGAGCTGCCCCGCCGCGCGGCGCCTGCGCTCCTCGGACTCCTCGGAGTCGCAGACCACCCGGCGCAGCTCGCCGACCAGATCCGGCAGCGTGAGACCGCGCTCCGGACGGGCGATCGGGCGTTCCGCGGAATCCGGATCGCTCTCCACGCCGTCGAGCTCGTCGAGGAACCGGGAGGGCTGCTCGTCCTCACCGCGCACCGCGCTGACCAGCAGACTGCGCCGGGCGCGGCTCGCGGCGACCAGCAGCAGCCGTCGTTCCTCGGCCAGCAGCGGCGCCGTCGCCGACACCCGTTCGGCGGTCATCCCGGACAGCACGTCGACCAGGTGCTCCACGCCCAGCAGCGATCCGCGGAGCCGCAGGTCGGGCCAGCTGCCCTCCTGCACGCCCGGAACCGCCACCACGTCCCACTCCTGGCCGGACGCGGCGTGGGCGGTGAGGATCTGGACCGCGTTGTCGCGCGGCGCGGTCGGCGCCAGCGAGGACCCGGCGATCTGCTGGTCGGTGAGGTAGTCGGCGAACCCGGCCGCGTCGTTGCCCGGCGACCGGTCGACGAACTGGGCCGCCGCGTCGAACAGCGCCACGATCGCGTCCAGGTCGCGGTCGGCCTGCGCGCCGGTGACGCCGTGGCGCTCCGACTGGGCGACCCAGCGCTTCTCCAAGCCGCTGGCCTTCCACACCCGCCACAGGGTTTCTTCGACGCTCTGCCCCTTGTCCGCCGACTCCTGCGCGGTGCGCAGCAGGGCCGCGACGCGGCGGGCGGGTTCGGCGGCCGAGTCCTCCAGCGCGGCCAGCCGGTCGCCGTCGCGCAGCACCTCGACCAGCAGCTCACCGCTGGGACGACTGCCACCCGACGCCGATTCCAAGCGCAGCAGACCCCGCCGCAACCGGCGCAGCGCCAGCGGGTCGGCGCCGCCGAGCTGCGAGGACAGCAGCACCGCCGCCGCCTCGGCGTCGAGCTCGTGCGGGCGAACCGCGCACCGCAGCAGTGTCAGCAGTGGACGGACGGCGGCGCGCTGCGGCAGCGGCACGTCGTCCACCGTCAGCGCGATCGGTACCCCGGCGGCCAGCAGCGCGCGCCGCAGCACCGGCAGCGACCGGCCCGTCGAGCGCACCACCACCCCCATCCTCGACCAGGGGATCTCGTCGAGCAGGTGCGCGCGGCGGAGCTGGTCGGCGACCCACGCCGCCTCCTGCGCCTCGGTCGCCAGCAGCCGCACCTGCACCGCACCGCTCGCCGTCTCGTCCTGCTCGGACTCCGGCTCGGGTTCGACGAGGCGGCGCTGCGGCCCGTGGCCGGGCAGCCGGGCAGCCAAGCGCTGCACGGCTTCTCGCACCGACTTCGACATGCGGTGATCGACCGTGAGCACGGTGGTGTCGGTGCCGCCGGGATCGGCGTCGAGCAGGCAACGCGGGTCGGCGCCGCGGAAGGTGTAGACGGACTGGTCCGGGTCACCGGCGAGGATGAACTCGGTGGCGGTGTCGCCGAGCGTGCGGATCAGCCGGTACTGCTGGGGGTCCAGGTGCTGCGCGTCGTCGACCAGCACGTACCGGACCCGGTCCTGCTCGGCCATGAGCAGGCCGGAGTCGGTGGCGAAGGCCAGGCGCGCGGAGCCGACGAGCTCGGCGGCGTCGAGGGCCGGAGCCTGCGAGCCTCCGGCGCCGCGCAGCAGCGTGACCTGCTCGTACTGGCGGCCGAACCGCCCTGCGGCAACCCATTCCGGACGTCCGTGCTCGCGCCCGAGGGCGATCAGCCGGTCCGGGTCGACGCCGCGTTCGGCCGCGCGCAGCAGCAGGTCCCGCAGCTCTTCAGCGAAACCGGGGACGGTCAGGGCCGGTCGCAGCGGCTCCGGCCAGTCGGGGGCGCCCTGCTCGACGTCGCCTTCCAGCAGTTCGCGGACCAGGGCGTCCTGGTCAGGGCCGTTGAGCAGCTGCGGCGGCGGGAGCTCGTCGCGCACCGCCTGCAGCCGCAGGACGGCGAAGGCGTAGGAGTGCACGGTGCGCACCAGCGGCTCCGGGGCGGTGCGCACGTCCTCGCCGGATCCGGTGAGCAAGCGGGTGATCTCGGTGCGCATCCACGACGCCGCGCGGCGGCTGGAGGTGAGCACGAGGACGTTCTCCGGTGACACGCCCCGGTTTCGGATCCGGTCGGCCGCGACCTCAGCGATCAGCGTCGACTTCCCCGTTCCCGGACCGCCCAGCACGCGGAGGAATCCGAAGGAGTGCTCCAGCGCGCGGCGGCCCGCTTCGTCCCAGGTCGTGGCGCGGCGCGCGGTCCTGGCGCGGCGCACGAGCACGGGCGAGGTCGCGGGAGGCACGCACCGAATGGAACCACGTCGAAGCGACAAGATCGGCTCCGGGCACGCCGGAATGTGCCCGAGTTCTCCGGGATTTCCAACTGTGAATGCTGGGATCGCGCTCCGACGTTTGGTGGTGCAAACCAATTTCGCGGTCTGGCAAATTTCCTCCCATCGCGGGCCTCCCCCGCCCGTGACCTGCGGATTCGCGCACCCCCGACCGCGCGACGCAACCCCGAAGAAGGAGGAAGAGTGAGCAAGATCCGCACGAGCCTGCTCGCCGGCGCCGCCGTTCTCGGCACGTTGGCCATCGGCGCGGCCCCGGCGCTCGGCGCCGAGGAGCCCAGCGCCGCCACGAGCCCGGTCGCCGCCTCGCCGTACCTGTACAACGGCTGGGGAAGCCCGCCCGCGCCGGCCGACGTCATGAACGCGACCGGCATCAAGGACTTCACCCTCGCGTTCATCAACTCTGACGGCGGGTGCAACCCCGCTTGGGACGGTCAGCGCCCGCTCGACGGCCAGGACAAGGCCACCATCGACGCGATCCGCGGCGCCGGCGGTGACGTGATCCCGTCCATCGGCGGCTACTCCGGCACCAAGCTCGGCGAGGTGTGCGCCGACGCCCAGCAGCTGGCCGCGGCCTACCAGAAGCTGATCGATGCCTACGGCCTCAAGGCCATCGACATCGACATCGAGGCCACCGAGTTCGAGGGCCAGGCGTCCCGGGACAAGGTCGTCGAGGCGCTGAAGATCGTCAAGGAGGCCAATCCCGGCCTGCTGACCGTGGTCACCTTCCCGACCACCACCACCGGCCCGAACGAGAACGGCAAGGCGATGTTCGCCAAGGCCGCCGAGATCGGCGCGAACATCGACGTGTGGACGCAGATGCCGTTCGACTTCAACGGCTCCGACATGGCCGCGGACACCATCTCCGCGACCGAGGGCCTCAAGGAGGCGCTGAAGGCCAGCTTCGGCTACGACGACGCCGACGCCTACGCGCACTCCGGCATCTCGTCGATGAACGGCAAGACCGACGTCGAGGGCGAGCTCGTCGACCAGGCAGCGTTCCAGGAGATGGCGGACTACGCCAAGGAGAAGGGCCTCGGCCGCTTCACCTTCTGGTCGGTCAACCGCGACCGCCCGTGCAGCGGCGGTGCCGTGGACTCCTGCAGCGGCATCGACCAGCAGGACTGGGACTTCTCCAAGATCGTCGCCGGCTTCCAGGGCTGACGCTCGATCCCTCATCAACGGCCCGCCCCCTCCACCCGGGGCGGGCCGTTCCCGTCCTGGTCCGAACTGACCCGACACGAGCGACGTCGATCCTGGACGGTTCCGACCAGAACTGCCCGCGAGGCGACCGGGAGCGCTCAGCGGTGCGGTAGTTTCCGGTGCGTGGACGAGGAGACGTTCGAGCGGGTCCGAGCCGTGGTCGCGTCGATCCCCCCTGGGCGAGTGCTCTCCTACGGCGACGTCGCCGAGCTCGCAGGGCTCCGGTCCGCGCGGCTCGTCGGGCGGATCATGTCCGAGGACACCGCCGACCTGCCCTGGCACCGCGTGCTGCGCTCCAACGGGACCGTCGCCGACCACATCCGCCACCGGCAGCTCGAACTCCTCCGAGCCGAAGGCGTCCTGGCCCGAGACGGGCGGGTCGACATGCGCCAACACCGCTGGACCAGCTGACCGACGTCAGGCACCCCGGGTGGGCAGCTCCTCGGTGACGAGGCGGACCAGGGCCGCGGTGCGGGCTCGGTCCGGGATCGCATGGGGCAGGCCGGCTTCGGCGATGGGCGCTGCCGTGACCGGGCCGACGCAGGCGATGAGGACGTTCTCGCGCAGCGCCTTTCGGAGCGCCTCGCCCCGGTCGGTGCGGTCGGCGCGGGCCAGGAAGTTGGTCGCGGCGGGAGCGCTGGTGAACGGCAGGGCGTCCACCTCGCCCGCGATGACCGCGTCGATGAGGCGGTCCAGCGGGTCCAACTCGACGGGGTCGGTCCAGCGGTAGACCGCGACCGGGACGACCTCGGCTCCCGCTTCGGTGAGTGCGCGGCGGAATTCGAGCATCGGGTCGCCGTGGACCTGCAGCACGACCCGCTTGCCTGCAACGCCCTGCTCCAGCAGGTAGGCGAGGATCTCGGCGGACTCCTCGGACGGCGAGGTCCACTCCTCGCGCAGTCCGGCCCCGCGCACCGCGCCCTTGGCCTTCGCGCCCCGCGCCACCACCCGGGCATCGCCGAGGTGCGCCAGCAGTGCATCACCCGAGGCCTCGGACCAACCCCGGAAACCCATGCCGGTGATCGCCACGGCGAAGTCCACCGGAGCCGAGAGCACCCGCTCGGTGGCGGCGGCGAGCTCCCCGTCCTCCGGCAGCGGAACCGTGTGCATCGCGGCCCCGAACAGCACGCGAGCACCCCGGCGGGCCAGCAAGTTGCCGATCTCCTCGGCCTTGCGCTCCGCCGTGATCCCGACCGTGAAACCGCTCAGAACGTCCTGCACGCGCCCATCGTCACACAACCACCCGCGCGAACCGAGGCGAAGCCCGTCACAGGACTTCGAGCACGACCTTCGACGCGCGCTCCAAGCCCGTCAGCGTCTTCGCGGAAGAGCGCGGGTGCAGCGCGTGCACCGCGAGCCGGAACAGCAGGCCGCGCAGCAACGCCTGCGGCCAGTCGGTCAGGTGCGACCAGCGCTCCACGATCGCCGGATCGGCTCCGCCCCAGGCCAGCGAGTCCACGACCACCACGGCCGCGGCCCACTCGGCGGGCCGCCAGTAGGCGTTGAAGTCGATCACTCCGGGCGAGGCGTCGCCGGCGAAGAGCACGTTGCCGAACAGGTCACCGTGCACGACCTGCGCCTGCAGCTGCACCGGGCGCCGCGAACCGGCCAGCACGTCGTAGAGCCTGCCGCCCTTCTCCTGCGGCAGCGCGTAGTCCACCTCACCCCACGCCATCCGGTCGGACAGCGCGTAGATGTCCTGGCGCAGCTGCAGGAACCGCGGCCGGGACAGGAACCTGCTCGCCGCGTGCAGCCGCAGCGACATGGCCACGACCTCGTCGTGCCGCGGTTCGGGACGGCCCCCGACGTCGCGGCTGGCGGACCAGCCCGACACCACCCAGCGGCCGTCGGTCGAGCGGACCGGACGCGAGATCCGGACGTCGTCGGGTTCCAGCACGTCGAGGGTCTGCGCGACCCACGCGGCTTCGGCGGTGTTGGCGGCCGGCTTGAGCACGATCTCGCCGCAACGCCACGCGACCGCGCCCTCCAGCGCCTCGGGCTCTTCGACTCGCGCCCCGAACGCCGCGCACACGTGCGGCGGTGGCGGCTCCGGCGTAGCACTCACGCGCCAGACGCTACCTCGGAGATCGTGCGTTGGGCAGCAGGCGCTCCGGAGAACGCAAGAGTGGTGCACCAGTTCCGAAGAAGCGGTGCACCACTCTGACGCTACTTCGATCAGTAGGTCGGCAAGCTCTTGTCGACCTGGTTGGCCCAGCCCAACACACCGCCGCCGACGTGCACGGCATCGGCGAAGCCAGCCTTGTGCAGCGCCGCCAGCGCCTCGGCGGAACGGCCACCGGACTTGCAGTGCAGGACGATCTTGCGGTCCTGCGGCAGCTCGGACAGCACCTCGCCGGACAGGATGCGGTCCTTGGGGATCAGCTTCGAGCCGTCGATCTTGACGATCTCGTACTCGTGCGGCTCCCGGACGTCGATCAGCTCGAACTTCTCGCCCCGATCGAACATGTCCTTGAGCTCCTGCGGCGTGATGGTGCTGTTCGCCGCGGCCTGCTGGGCGTCGTCGGAGACCACGCCGCAGAACGCCTCGTAGTCGATCAGCTCGTTGATCGGGTCGGCGTTCGGGTCCTTGCGGATCTTGACGGTGCGGTAGCTCATCTCCAGCGCGTCGTAGATCATCAGCCGGCCCAGCAGCGTCTCACCGATGCCGGTGATCAGCTTGATGGCCTCGTTGACCATGATCGAGCCGATGGAGGCGCACAGGACGCCCAGCACGCCACCCTCGGCGCACGACGGCACCATGCCGGGCGGCGGCGGCTCGGGGTAGAGGTCGCGGTACTGCGGCCCGTGCTCGGCCCAGAACACGCTGGCCTGGCCCTCGAAGCGGAAGATCGAACCCCACACGTACGGCTTGCCCAGCAGCACGGCGGCGTCGTTGACCAGGTACCGGGTGGCGAAGTTGTCCGTGCCGTCCAGGATCAGGTCGTAGTCGCGGAAGATGTCGAGGGCGTTGTCCGAGGTCAGGTGCGTCTGGTGCAGGTTGACCTGGACGTAGGGGTTGACCTCGGCGATGGAGTCCTTCGCGGACTCAGCCTTCGGGCGGCCCAGGTCGGACTGCCCGTGGATGACCTGGCGGTGCAGGTTCGACTCGTCGACCTCGTCGAACTCGACGATGCCGAGCGTGCCGACCCCGGCCGCGGCCAGGTACAGAAGCGCCGGGCTACCGAGCCCGCCGGCGCCGACCACCAGGACCTTGGCGTTCTTCAGCCGCTTCTGCCCCTCCATCCCGACGTCCGGGATGATCAGGTGGCGGCTGTAGCGCGCGACCTCTTCCTTGGTCAGCTCCGACGCCGGCTCGACCAGCGGCGGTAGCGACGTTGCGCCGGACATTCCCAGCTCCTCCTCCGGTGGCGGCACCGCTCGCTGCGACAGCGGCCGGTGCCTCATAAAGCGTCCACGTGTTGGCTCGAAGTCAACACGGAATCTGCAACGCAAGCCTGAACGATCCGATTCCCCAACCCAAACTACTCCCAGCATCCGGGACGGCGACCCGTTAGCGGGAAACCTCACCTAGAAGCCGGGCGCGACCGGGAACGGCCAGGCGTTCGGGCGGCAGACGAAACCGTTCGCGTCGATCGTCGTGCCCTGGTCGGCGACCTGGTTGAGGTCGTGCAGCTCGTTGTTGGCGACGCTGAAGGTCTGCTGCATCATCACCGGCGCCAGCGCTCCCTGACCCGGGCAACCGACGTGCTTGTTGGCGAAGACGTGGCCGACCTCATGGTTGATCGCGTAGCGGCGGTAGTTGCCGATGTCACCTTCGAAGGACACCGCGCCGCGCACCCACCGGGCCGCGTTGAGGTAGACCATGTCGCCCTTTCGGCACGAGCTGTCGTAGGGCACGCCGTCGGTGTAGTCGCAGGCTTCGCGGGCCGTCTGCTGGCTGACCAGGATCACCCGGAAGTCCGGGCGCGGACCGCTGGAGTCGACCCTCTGCAGCGAGATGCCACCCGCCTCCGGGTTCGTCCAGCTGCGCGGGTCCGACAGGGTCGTCTGCACCAGGTTGCCGAACTCGGCGTTGGGGTCGGGCAGCTGCACGCCGACCTCCAGCTCCACGCTGTAGCGGTAGAGCTGGCCGGAGCCCACGACCGGCGACGTGCCGGGCAGCACCTGGAACGTGCGGGCACCGGTCTCCGGGATCGGGCCGCCGGGAGGCAGGTCGGCGGAGAACATGTTGACCGGGTAGGTCTGGCTCGGCGGCGCCTCGCGGACGATCGGCTCGCCCGGCCCCTGCTCGGCGATCGGCGGCGGAGCGGTCAGCGCGGCGTCGACGTCGCCGGGGCGCGCAGTCTGCAGCACGGCGAGCGCGGTGATGACCACCAGCAGCGGCAGCGCGTAGACCCGCCAGCCGTAGCGGCCCAGGACGCTCTTGCGGTGCGTCGCGCGGTAGTGGCCCTCTGACTGCTCGGGCGCCCAGGAAGCGGCCAGCGGCTCGTCCCTGGGTGCTTCGCCTCGCCGCCGCGTCCGGTCCGCCAGACCACGCGACTGACGCGCGGAACGGTCCGCCGGATGGCGGTCTTCCACGGAGTCGCTGGAGGGCTGCGGCGGGCGGTTCACCCCATTAGCGTGCCACAGCCCGACCAGCCAACTCCGTCACACCGACCACTGGGGGTGAGCGTCGCCGAAAAGATCACCCTTGTTGCGTAAGAGCGCGTTTCACCAGGTGTCGGACAGCGCGAGACCCAAGATCGCGCGCGCCACCACCGCAGGGCGCTCCAACTGGGCGACGTGACCGGTGCGCGGCAGCACGAGCAGCCGTCCACGCGGGAGCAGCGTCGCCGTGCGTGGTGCCTTGCGCACTGAAACCACCCGATCGTTGTCACCCCAGATCACCAGGGCGGGCGCGTCGACCCTGGGCAGCAACCGCCACAGCGAGCGCGGGGGCGGCGAGAACCAGGAGCGCATCAGCTCCACGGTCGTGCGGGCCAGCGCGGCGGTGGCCCACGGCAGGCTCGCGCGCTCGGCGAACTCCTCCGCCGCCTCGTCCAGGCGGTGCGGCGGGATGCGGTCCGGCTCGGCGAAGCACACCCGGACCAGCTGCTCGGCGCGCTCCCTCGGTGTGACCTCCGCGAGCCTGCGGCGAGTGGGCGGGCCGACGACCGGCAGCAGCGCCAGGGCCAGCCGCGGATCGGAGATCCGGCTCGGGCTCGGCCGCAGGTCCGGCATCGCCGGGGAGATCACCGTCAGCGTGCTGACCAGGTCCGGACGGCGCACGGCGACCTCGATGGCCACGGCCGCGCCGAAGGAGTTCCCGGTCAGGTGCACCGCTCCGGCGCCCAGCTCGGTCAACAGCCGGATGATCAGGTCGGCGTTCTCCTGCCGCGTGTAGCCGAAGCCCGCCGGCGGTTGCGAACGGCCGAAACCGGGCAGGTCCACCGCGACGCTGCGCAGGTGGCCTGACATCTGAGCGGACAGGTCGGTCCAGTTCGTCGACGACCCGGCGAGTCCGTGCAGGTGAACGGCGGTCTCCGCGCCGGGCGGCCCCTCCGTCTCGCGCACGTGCAACCAGGCCGAGCCGGACTCATCGGCCGCGGGCAGGTCGACCCTGCGGCCCTCCGGCGGACGCAGGTGGGGATCAAGCGCGGGGAGGCCGTCGACCAGCGGCACCCTCGTCAGGGCGTCGCGATCCAGCCGGTTCCGCCTCGCAGGCCGGTACAGGTTCACGTCGGTCGCACGCGTCGTCATCGGTACAGGATGCAGTCCGAACCGGACGGATTGCGGTAAGCGCCTCTACTGGCGAGTAGAGTCGGGGAAGTTTGGGGGCTGCATGGCCACCGATCGCGGCGGAAGGAAGAGGCGAGGATGACCGGGACCGCGCAGCCGAACAAGGGCATCCGGTTGCCGCGCGACGCGCGCCGGGCGCAGCTGCTCGAAGCTGCGCAGCACGTGTTCGTGCACAACGGTTACCACGCTGCGGCGATGGACGACATCGCCGAGCGCGCGGGAGTCAGCAAACCGGTTCTCTACCAGCACTTCCCCGGCAAGCTGGAGCTGTACCTGGCGCTGCTGGAGACCCACGGCAACGAGCTCGTCCGCCGCGTCCGCACGGCGATAGGATCGACTGCCGACAACAAGCTCCGGGTGCGCGCGGCCATCGGCGCGTTCTACGAGTTCGTCGCCAGCGAGGACCAGGCGTTCCGGCTCGTGTTCGAATCTGATCTGCGCGGTGAGCCCGCCGTGGAGAAGGCCGTCGAGAACTCGCTCTCCGGCTGCATCGACGCGATCACCGAGGCCGTCACCGCCGACGCCGGGCTCGACGCCGCCCGAGCCCGCCTCCTCGCGGTTGGTCTCGTGGGCCTCGCCCAGGTCACCGCCCGGGACTGGCTCGACGAGCAGCAGAAGATCCCCCGCGACGAGGCCGTCAACCTGATGTCCACCCTCGCCTGGAAGGGCCTGGCGGGCTTCCCCCTCCAGACGTCCTGACCGCTTCGCGCGAAGCCCGACGTCCTGAGCGCGGACTCGAACTTCGCGCGGCCCGACGTCACAGCAGTGTGGCCAGGCGCGCGGTGAGCTCCTCCGTGCGCTCAAGCGGGAGCATGTGACCCGCTCCCGGGTAGAGGTAGAGCTCGGCCTTCGGCAGGGCCTCGGCGATCTTCTCCGCGTGGTCGCGCGGGGTGAGGCGGTCCGAGAGGCCCGCGAAGATCAGGGTTGGGATGTCCTCGAGCCGCGCCAGGGCCTCGGCCCGCTCGTGGGCGGCGAGCGACTCGCGATAGCCGGCCATGCTCACCGGGTGGCACCCGGCCAGCCAGGACGCCGTGGCAGCCACGTCGTCGGGCTGGGGCCGCTTGCCGAACAGCAACCACCGGACACCCGGTCGCAGCCAGCCCGAAGCACCGCTGACCCGCTCACCCTTGGCACCCGCCAGGAAGCGGCGCAGCGCCCGCTCACCGGCGTTGAAGACGTCCGCACCGGGCTTGGGCAGGCCGAAGCTGGGCTCGGCGAGGTCGCCCGAGGAGGTCGCCACGAGCGCGACCCCGCGCACGCGGTCGAACACCTGCGGGTGCTGCTCGGCGAGCGCCATGATCGTCATGCCGCCCATCGAATGACCGGCCAGCACGAGCTCGCCCTCGGGCACTCGGTCGGCGATGAGCTCGGCGAGGTCGTCCGCGCAACAGCGGATGGTGGCGTCACCGGGTTCGGCCGGGCGGCTATCGCCGTGGCCGCGCAGGTCGTAGCGCAGCGTGCGCGCGTTGCGTCCGGCCGCAGCGGGCAGCCCGGCGGCGACGCGGTCCCAGGTGTGCTTGCTCAGCGTCCAGCCGTGCACGAACACCACGGTGACCGGGGCGTCCGAGGGGCCCTCATCGATCAGCCGCAGCCGGGTGCCGTCGCTGGTGGTGAACTCGGCGGGAGTAACCGTCTGCAATTCCGCTCCCATCAAGATTGCGCGTTACCGGCGGTAACAGTAACCTCAGGTAGCGTGAGTCACAGTGCCCGGCATGTCAAGGCTGCCCGAAACGACGAGCACAAGGGCGACGCCCGCAAGGAGCGGTGGCGCGAGCACCGGCGCGCGCGGCGCGCCGAGCTCGTCGAGGCGGCCGTTCGCGCGATCGGTGAGCACGGCGCGGAAGTCGGCATGGACGACATCGCCGCCGAGGCCGGCGTCAGCAAGCCCGTGCTCTACCGGCACTTCAGCGACAAGAGCGACCTCTACGTCGCCGTCGGCGAATGGGGCACCGACCTGCTGATGCAACGGCTCCGGCCGCTGTTCCAGATCAACGGCTCCGCCAACGAGCTCATCGGGCGGCTGCTCGACGCCTACCTGGGTCTCATCGAGGAGTACCCGGACCTCTACCGGTTCGTCGTGCAGCGCAACTTCACCGACCGGCCCGTCGCCAGCGACCCGGTGTCCAACGAGAAGACCGTCATCGCCAACTCGCTGGCCAGACTGCTCGGCCGGTACTTGCGCGCGCTGGGGCTGGATTCCGGTGGTGTCGAGGTGTGGAGCCACGGCCTGGTCGGTCTCGTGCAGGCCAGCGGTGACTGGTGGCTGGACCGGCAGACGATGAGCCGCGAAGACCTCACCACCTACCTGGCGCAGGTCATCTGGTCGGGCATCGACGGCGTGCTCCGTTCGGCCGGCCTGGTCCTGGACCCGGACGAGAACCTCGACCTCCTCGACGAGACCTACCTGGAAGCCGTTCCCGACGAAGAGCTCGGTTGAAAGCGACGAGGGGCACCCCCGGAAGCTCGGGATGCCCCTCGGCCAGCTCGAATCGGGTGTCAGCCGACCCCGAAGCCCACGCGCGGCACGTCCGCCGGTCCGATCTCGATGTAGGCGATCTTGGTCGACGGGATGATGATGCGCCGCCCCTTGCTGTCGTCCAGCGCCAGCACGCTCGCCTCGTTCTTCAGCGCTTCGGAGACCAGCGACTCGATCTCCTGCGGGGACTGCCCGCTGTCGACCGTCAGCTCGCGCGGACTGTCCACGACGCCGATCTTGACCTCCACGCCGAACCTCCGTAGGGCACTAGAAACGATGTGACTGCGCAAGGCTATCCCAGCCACCCCGCAAGGCACCGGATCTGCCCATTCGCTCAGAGCGAATCGGATCTCCACGGCCATCACCTCGCTCGCCGTCCGCGGCCGACGATGAGGCGCTTGACTCGAAGGCGGTGCGTTCCGAGTCGAGCGGGACCCGTGGCGGTGCCAGCTGAGTGCCACACCTGGAGCAGCGGCCGTGCCGCACTCCTCAACCGACTGATGATCAGCCCAGGCCGAGCTGGCCCATGCGCTTGGTGTGGTTGCTCTGCAGGCGGCGGAACATCGCCCCTATGCCGGTGAGGTCCCCCGAGCCCGTGATGATCAACTCGGCCAGCGCGTCGCGCTCGGCGACCACGTACTGGGCCTGGGTGATCGCCTCGCCCAGCAGGCGGCGTCCCCACAGCGTCAGCTTGTCGCGCAGCGAGCGGTCGTCGGCGCAGGCCGCCTGGACCTCGCGCTCGGCGAACGCGGAGTGGCCGGTGTCGGCCAGCACCGTCAGCACCAGCTCGCGCGTGTCGGCCTCCAGCCACTCGGCGACCTCGCGGTAGAAGTCCGCGGCCAGACCGTCACCGACGTAGGCCTTGACCAGCGACTCCAGCCAGGAGTGCGGTGCCGTGGAGGAGTTGAACGCCTCGAAGGGCTGTGCGAAGGGCTGCATGGCCTCGTCGACCGCGACCCCGCGCGCGGCCAGCGCCTGCTCCAGCATCCGGTAGTGGCCGATCTCGGCAGCCGCCATGCTCGACAGGGCCGCTCGGCCGGTCAGCGTCGGCGCGGTGCGCGCGTCCTCGGCGAGGCGGTCGAACGCCGAGAGCTCGCCGTAGGCCAGCGCCGCGAGCAGGTCCACGACGCCTTCCTGGTAACGTTCGTCACTTTCACCCGGCATGGTGGCCCGCTGGTCAGCCTCGTTCATGGCTGCGAGCGTAACCGTCGGCACGCCCGAGTTATACGCGCCACGTCAGTTTTGGCTGAAGAACAGGTATCGTCGACCTCGGAGGAGCAATCGGCGTCCAGACGACGCGGTCGAACACCGTGGGGTCGGCTCCCCGAAACGTCACGGTCCGGGCGACAGGCGCCCGAGCGAGACGACCCTGGACATGTCGGCGCGACGCGGCTCGAGCGAACGGCTCGACGACCTTGGCGCGCATGCGATGCCGATGAGACAACGAACCAGCCAGCGGGGTACTCACCGCTGTAGCGAAACGAAGGCGCGCACCATTACGTCGGTGACCACGAGCACTCCGAGCAGCCGCGAAACGGCGGCCGCCGTGTGCCGGGAGGACGTCGCCACGGGATCGGCCCGAACCGGGAGGAACGCGCGCAGGTACCGAGAGAGGCGATCATTCTGACGTTCACGAACACCCAGGCCCCTGGCGGCCTCGAAGATCAAACCGGGGGCGGAGCCCCCGACATCTCCGACAGTCCCGCGGACGAGGTCACCGAAGAGCACCTCCCGCCGACGTTCGCCGAGCTCGACGTCCACCCGGACATCGTCAAGGCGCTCAACGACGGCGGCATCGAGCGGACCTTCGCGATCCAGGAGCTGACGCTCCCGCTGGCGATGCGCGGCGAAGACCTCATCGGTCAGGCCCGCACCGGAACCGGCAAGACCCTGGGCTTCGGCGTTCCGCTGCTGCACCGCGTGGGCGGTGCCGGCGACGGCACCCCGCAGGCCCTGATCGTGGTCCCGACCCGCGAGCTGTGCTTGCAGGTCACCCGCGACCTCACCGACGCGAGCAATCACCTGGGCGTGCGGACCCTCGCCGTCTACGGCGGCCGCCCGTACGAGGAGCAGATCTCCGCGCTGCGCAACGGCGTCGACGTGGTCATCGGCACCCCGGGCCGCCTGCTGGACCTGGCCGAGCAGCGCCACCTGGTGCTGGGCAAGGTCTCCACGCTCGTGCTCGACGAGGCCGACGAGATGCTCGACCTGGGCTTCCTGCCCGACATCGAGCGGATCCTGCGGATGGTTCCCGAGCAGCGGCAGACCATGCTGTTCTCGGCGACCATGCCCGGACCGATCCTGACCCTGGCCCGCACCTTCATGACCCGCCCGACGCACATCCGCGCCGAGCAGGCCGACGAGGGAGCGGTGCACGAGCGCACCCGGCAGTTCATCTACCGCGCGCACTCGATGGACAAGTCCGAGCTGATCGCCAAGGCCCTGCAGGCCGAGGACCGCGGTCTCGCGATGGTCTTCAGCCGCACCAAGCGACAGGCGCAGAAGCTGGCCGACGAGCTCACCGAGCGCGGCTTCGCCGCCGGCGCCGTGCACGGCGACCTGGGCCAGGGAGCCCGGGAGAAGGCGCTGCGCGCGTTCCGCTCCGGCAAGGTCGACATCCTCGTCGCCACCGACGTCGCGGCTCGCGGCATCGACGTGGCCGGCGTGACGCACGTGATCAACCTGCAGTGCCCGGACGACGAGAAGACCTACGTGCACCGCATCGGCCGCACCGGCCGCGCGGGTCGCGAGGGCGTGGCGATCACGCTGGTCGACTGGGACGATGAGCCGCGCTGGAAGATGATCAGCGACACCCTCGGCCTGGGCAAGCCGGAGCCGGTGGAGACCTACTCCACCTCGGCGCACCTGTTCACCGACCTCAGCATCCCGACCGACGTCACCGGGCGGCTGCCGCTGGCCAAGCGCACGCGTGCCGGGCTGGACGCCGAGCCGGAGGGTGAGTCGGGCGAGTCGGGCGAGGCCAAGCGCCCGCGCCGCAACCGGCGCCGCACCCGCGGCGGCAAGTCCGAGGGCGGTGGCGAGCCGACCAGCGGTGCCCGGCAGGACTCCGACGCCGAGACCCGCCCGACCCGGCGCCGCAACCGTCGTCGCACCCGCAGCGGTGACGACGTCAACGCCGAGGTCGCCGCGCACCAGTCGGAAGCCCCGGCCACCGCCGAGTCCGGTTCGGCCGACGCGGGCGACCGTCCGCGCCGCCGTCGTCGTCGCCGTCGTGGCGGCGAGGGCTCCTCGGAGTCCACGGACAACGCCTGACCTGCGAACACCCGGAAATCTCGACCTCCTCAGGGAGTCGAGATTTCTTCGTGCCAGGCCCTTCTCCGAGCGCGGGTAAGCTCCGGGCCGGGAGCCCGTCGATGTCTTTGGGGGAGTTGTTTTGGTCCGGCCGGAGCGGCGCACTCGGGGTGACCTGGTCGCAGTCGCGGTGATCGTGGTGGCCGTGCTCATCGGCTCGGGCGTGCTGTGGTTCAACAGCGACGCGCGGGCGACGATCTCGGAGACCGCGGCCGAGCCGTTGCCGAAACCGCCCGTGCCGACGTCGGTTCCGGGCGCCCTGCACGAGATCTGGAGGGCGCCCAGCGCGGCGACCCCGGTGCCGGTGATCGCATCGCCGGCCGTGGTCACCGGCAACGGCAACGAGGTCATCGGCCACGACCCGCTGACCGGCCGGGTCGCCTGGCGCTACGCGCGCGACATCCCGCTGTGCACGATCGGCACCGAGTGGGACCGGGCCGTCGCTGTCTTCGCCAAGTCGCGGAACTGCAGCGAGGTGACCTCGCTGCGCGGAGCGACGGGTGAGCGCGGCCCGCAGCGCAACACCGACGCCGAGTTCGGCACCCGGTTGCTCGGCGACGGCACCTACCTGACCGCCACCGGTCGGCGCTCCTTCGAGACCTGGCGCTCCGACTTGGTGCGCACCCAGCAGTTCGGCATCCCGCCGCAGCTGAAGAACCCGAAGAACAACATCGAGCGCCCGGATTGCACCTACACCTCGATCGCGGTCGGGCACGAGCGAGCGGGTGCGATCGAGAACTGCCCCGGCGAGACGGGCCGGGTCACCGCGATCAAGACGCACCCGGAGGACGACGAGAAGCCCGAGGAGGTCTTCAGCGTCTCCCTCGGCAGCCGGGACGCCTCGGTGGTGGCGGTGACCGACGAGCGCGTCGCCGTGGTCATGCGCCACGACCAGCAGCTGGTGCTGTTCGACAACACCGGCCGCGTGGTCGCCACCCACCCGGTCCGCACCGGTCCCCTCGCGAGCGATGACAACGTGCGGGTGGAGAGCACCGCCATCGGTCGCCGCATCTACTGGCACACCGGGGCGGACACGATCGCGCTGGACCCGAAGACGCTCGACCCGCTGTGGACCGTCCCGGACACGCTCGGAGCGGGGACCTCGTTGGCGAACCGGCTGGTGATGCCGGTCCAAGGCGGCATGGCCGTCCTCGACCCGGCCACCGGTGTCCGGGAACGCGTCATCCCCGTCGACCGCGGCGACCACACCGGCCCGGTCCGGCTCAACTCGGTCGGACCGGTCGTGCTGGAACAACGCGGCGACACCCTGGTCGCACTGCGCTGACCGTGGAAGTGGGGCCGCCGCGCGGAAGGCCCTTCTTCGAAGCGCGGGCGGTCCTCAGACCGTCACCACCACCAGAACCAGAGCGATCCCAGCACCACGACCAGCACGCCGACCACGGCAAGACCGCCGTTGCGGTCGCGGTTGCGGTCGGCGTAGGTCTGCAGCGCGACGGCGACGAGGCCCGCGACGACCTGCGAGAGCACCGCGGCGACACCCGGCCCCTGCTGCCCGTGCGAGGTGGCCCAGAACTGGACGCCGATCAGGACCAGCGCCAGCATCAACAACCCCATCGCCAGCGCACCGGTGAAGCTGCGCAAGGTGGTGCCCGCGGTGCTCACCTGGCGGGATCGGGCGAATTCGTGGCGGCGCGGGCGGGTGCGC